>JBMFSQ010000007.1:0-143236 GCA_049967475.1 Chthonomonadales bacterium
GCTGCGGGTGATGGGAGGGCGATCTGCGGACTGTGGAGGCCCGCATGGGCAGGCTTGCTCGGGCAGCACGGGCTCGGTGCGGCGGACGTATACGGGGCAGGTCCTTTTCCTCATGAAGGATTAGGCTTCACCGGGATTGAACCATTAATCCGCGCGATGCGTGCGCTCCGTTGCAGGCAAGAGTTCGCTTCAAAGGAGATTACGATGGAACGAGGAGTTCGATTGGGTGTTTGCGCGGTATTGATGGTTGTTCTTGGCGCACAGGGTCTTAGGGCGGATGTGACGGCGGTGCGCAAGGCGCTTTCCGCGCGGTACGCTGCGAGCGATGCCGCCCTGCGCAAGAAAGACGCCCGCGTGCTTATGGGGATGGTGACGCCGGACTTTACGGTGAAGACGGCCGCCGGGCAAACGCTTACTGCGAAGCAGCTTCCGGCTCTGTTGGAGCAGGAATTTGCTGCGATCAAGGAGATCAAGGACAGCCGCTGGCGTATTCTCGACTTGAAGGTGAAGGGCAACGTGGCCACGGTGAAGATGACCCAAACGCTGTCGGGAGTGATTTTAGGGCAGGATCAGAAGACGCACACTCTCAGCTCTACAAACGTGTCTGTGGACACATGGGTTCGCACATCTGCAGGATGGAAGCTTCGCAAGAGCGTGGAGCTATCGGAGAAGACGTTGGTGGATGGGAAGCCCGTGACACAGGGTGGTGGAGAACCATCCGGGAAGCGCTGATTGTCGCGCCGGCTTGCCCGCCGACTACACCTTAGGCCAGGAAGTCTTGACGGCGTAGGTGCCGTCGGGCAGCTCCAGAACGTCATAGTCCCCAAATAAATAGGGATCTATTTGGGAGAGGCATTGATAGGTCCTAAAAGCTAAGGTGCGGATTTCGATCTCGGCGTGGGGATTTGCTCTCATCTCTATGAAGTGACGCCACGCTCTGGCATTTGCCGTTACGGTTATGGGGGCTTCCGTTTCGTTGGGAAGCAGAGAACGTGCAGCCTGTTGTACTTTCTTGCGAAGATCCGTTTTGGCTTCCGCACTGAGGATTGCCGAACCTTCTTTTTGCCGCTTAAGCAGAGCTTCAGCCAGATCGGTATATTCCTGGTAGGCTCTGTCTATTCTAGCTTCAAAGAGAGCGTGGAGATCTTCTTCTTGAGCGTATTCCGGCCTTTCGACAAACCTCAGAACGCGCCCCGATACGTATCTTTGACTTACCTGTGAGAAACCGAACCCGGCTCTGTGGCGCACCAGCTCATGGGTTACGCTTCTGGAGATGCCGTAGAATAAGAACGTGTAGTTCGCGTGTTCGAGAACCGATCCGTGACCGCTCTCTTTGATGTTGTCGAAGTATCGTCCTGCTCGGGCGTTGGGGGTCCGTTTAGGCCCGAAGCTCATGTAGCAAAGTTGTCCGGCCAACTTGCAGAGTTGTGCTCCCGGCGGCAACACATCAGGATCCTGCAAGTAGGTGCTGAAACCTAAGCTCACATCAAACCCTTCTAGGAATTCGCGGAGACCCTCTATGGAAACTTCGGGCTTGGCAATGAGGTGTACGCCAGGGGCCCGCAGGTAGGGAGTTCCCAGGCGCGTTCTGAAGACGCGTGATGGAATGTACGGGAACCCCGAAGCTTGTTGAACGATCTCATCCTCCACTTTTGCCTCCGTTGGCCGGTTTGCGCACCCGCTGAACCCTAGACCGTCACGACCTGCCTTGATGCGTCGCGGCCATGGCGCTGCCTGCAGCGGAGGATCGCGGCGGGCGCTGCCGTTCCGGTTGGGTTGATCCGGTTACCTCCAAACCCTTCGTATGGGAAAGGCATTCAAGGCTCCATGCAACACGCGACGGGATCAAGGTCCGTATCATGGGGTTCTGGAAGTAAAGTGGTAGCGCCCGGATCTTACTTCCACCACCACGACGCCAGGTTCGCTTCTCAGTAATTGAACGCCCGCTGCTCGCGAGGCCGGGCGGCCACCCTCCAGGACGACGGTGTTCTTCGCTGCGGGGATCCAAAGGGTTGCCGTCGCATTCACGGGGACCTCCACATCCCATCGGAAGAGGCCGTTATGGACGTTCCAGCGGCTTTCTATACGGCCATACGGAGAGAAGTGCACTGCCCAAGCTCTGCCGATTTTCATCACGGCGCGGGGGTGCATCAGGATGTGCCGGAACCCCGGGCGTGCCGGATCCGGCGCGATACCGGCCACATCCTCGTAGAGCCATGTGAGCAGGTCGCCTACGAGCATGACGTGGTTGTACGAGTTCATCGCCGGGTCTGCGGTGTCGCCGTTCCAGAGTTCCCATATTGTGGTGGCGCCCTTCCGGATCATGTGTCCCCAGCTCGGGTATTGCATGCGGTTGGCCAGCGCCCAGGCCACATCTGCGTGCCCGCATCGTGAGAGTGTCTGCATCAGCCATTGGCATCCGATCAATCCCACGCCGATTTCAGGGGAACCCTTGTGCTCGATCTGGCGGACCAGTTGAGCGCATAGCCGTTGCCGGTTTTGGATGGGCGCGAGACCGAGCGCGAGGGGCAGCAGTGTTGATGTTTGGGAGCCGTTGCCATAGCGGTCGAGGACCGGCTGGAAGAAGCGCTGGTTGAAGGCTTGCTGAATTCGGTGCGCCAGATCCTCGTAGGCCTGTGCATCGGAAGGGGCTCCCGCCAGCTTCGCATATCGGGCAAGGAGCTTCAGATCGTACCAATAGTAGGCCGTTGCGATGAGCGTGCCGTCGGTGAGGCGTGCAGGGTCAAGGGTATGGATAAGGTTCGGCGCTTCCGGGGGGACGCACCAATCCCCATAACTATCCCTGGGCATCAAATCGCCGGCCAGGTACCGCTCCATGTGATGCACCCAGCGCTTCATTGCGGCATAATTAGCGCGGATTGCGGCGGCGTCACCATACTGGTCGTAGAGCATGCCGGGGATGATGATGAAGGTACTAGGCCAGGTAACGTCGTCGTTGTAGAGCGTCCAATACGTAGGCGCCACGTCGGGGATGCTGCCGTCGGCCCGTTGTGCGTCTCTGATGTCGTCGAGCCAGCGGCTGTAGAAGGTGCTTACGTCGAACAGGTAGCTTTCGCCCCGCGATTCGGCGGAGCGGTCTCCAAGCCAACCCTGCCGCTCATCGCGCTGGGGGCAGTCAGTTGGGATGCTGCGGTAGTTGCCTCGGAAGGACCAGCGGATGTTGCGCCAGATGCGGTTGACGAGTTTGCTGCCGCATGAGAAAGATCCTGCAGGCTGCAAGGCGTCGTGGACGACGCGGCCGACGATGGAGGGCGGGCGCTCGGAATGAGGCAGGCCGGACACTTCCACATACCGGAAGCCATGATAGGTGAAGCGGGGTTCCCAAGTTTCGGTGGGCTTGCCGGCCAGGGTATACGTGTCGGTGGCTTTGGCTGAGCGCAGGTTCGCCACATAGAGCGTGCCGTCGGGGTTCAATCTTTCTGCATGCCGCAGTGTGACGGTGGCTCCCCTGGGACCGGCCACGCTTATGCGGCACCAGCCCACCATATTCTGCCCCATATCCACCAGCCAGGAGCCTGCGGTAAGGCGCTTCACGCGAACGGGGCGCAACGTTTGAACCACCCGGATCGGCGGAGCCATTTGCGATCGGAGCACTCCGGACGGGCCCTCCACACGTTGAGCGGGCTGCCAGGAGCTGTCATCGAAATGGGGGCGGCACCAACCCGGCAATGCTTTGCGGGCATCGTACTGCTCGCCATCGTATTCGTTGTTTGCGCGGATGGGGCCATCGTCGGTGACGCGCCAATGTTCGTCGCTTACTACGAGCGTGCGAGACCCGTCGGGATGTTGCGCTTCGATTTGGAGGAGGAGTTTCGGATACCCGAAGCTGCGCGTGGCAATGGGCACTGTAAGGCGGGGAGCATAGTATCGGCCATTACCTAAAACAACACCCACGGCGTTGGCGCCCTTCTTCAGCAAGCGCGACACGTCAAATTCCACGTAAAACACGCGTTTGTCGTACTGGGAGAGGGCCGGATCCAGCACATGGTCGCCGACCTTTCGCCCGTTAAGATAGAGTTCGAAGAGGCCCAAACCGCATACATAGGCGCGGGCCCGCGTCACGGGCTTCTGGAGTATGAACTCGCGCCTCAGCATGCGTGCGGGGAGGCGCCTTTCGGGGTCGCCGCCGCGCTCCAAGCCGATCCACTTTGCCTTCCAATCTCCTGGAGCGAGCAGGCCCATTTCCCAGCGGGCCGGGGCCGACCAGGGCGAAGGGCTTCCGTGAGCGTCCCAAACTCGAACTCGCCACCAGCACGTTTGGCGGCTCGCCAGGGGCTTTCCTGAATAGGGAATGAGCACGGATCGGCTGCTTCGAACGAGGCCGCTATCCCATAGGTCGCCGCGCAGATGCTCGAGGCCGGCGAGGGACGAGGCGACGATCACGCGGTAGGCCTTTTGGATTTGGCATCGCCGGTTCGAATGCAGGATCCAGCTCAGGCGAGGTCTAGGAACATCCACTCCGAGCGGATCGGCAAGGTGCTCGCACTCGAGGTTGCCCACACTCAGGGCGGATGCCGCTTTGGCTGTGCCGAATGCGACGAGTACCAGGATAGGCAGAAGGCGCGTCATGAGCATCGCTCCATCAGGTTGGGCTGGGCGGCTCCGCTGAGCGCGCAAGGGTAACCCCAAGGGCGTGCCACTGCGCAAATGCCGACAGGCGGCCATCGGCGGGCAGCAGGCGCTGCGGGGGGTTACAAGGGGCATCATTCCCTCAATCCGGATAGTGGCAGAACTTATATTTCTTGCCGCTGCCGCACCAGCAGGGGTCGTTGCGCCCGGGCTTGCGTTTCTGTCGGACCGTTTGTGTCGCCTGGCCGGACCCTTGGGCTTCGGCTTCGAGGTTGGTCCAGCTTTGGTATTGGCGGCGGGGACGCTGCTCTTGTACGATCTGCACGTGGAACATGAAGCGGGCGATCTCGTCCTGGATGGCGTGCTGCATATTCTCGAACATTTCGAAGGCTTCTTTCTGGTAAACCACCAGCGGATCCTGCTGGGCATAACCGCGCAGGCCGATGCCTTCCCTAAGGTAGTCCATGTTGGCGAGATGTTCCATCCACTTGTTGTTGATGGCCTGCAGGGCTACTCTGCGTTCCAACTCCCGCATGGCGTTGGGATCGCCCAGGGTTTCACCGATTTCGCGCTCTTTATCTTCATAGGCCTTCTCGATGAGGTTCGAGAGGAAGTCCGTCAGTTCGTCGCGCGATTTCCCCTCCAGGTCGGCGGGTTTTGCGTAGAGGGAGAGTGGGAAGTATTGGTCGAGGCCTTCATAGAGTTCGTGGAGATCCCATTCGGCAGGGTTGGAGGGGTCGGGGCAGAACATGATTACGGCATCGGCCACGGTTTGGCGGAGGAAGCCGACGATGGTTTCGCGGAGGTCGGCGCCTTCCAGGATGCGGCGCCGCTCCCGGTAAATCACCTCCCTCTGTTTGTTCATGACATCGTCATACTGAAGGACCTGTTTGCGCGCCTCGAAGTGGTACTCTTCCACCTTCTTTTGGGCGCGTTCGATCATACGAGAAAGGATCTTGGCATCCATGGCCTGATCTTCGGGCCAGGTGCGCAGGAGGGGGTGCTGGCTGCGGTCTCCGAAGAGGCGCCAGAGTTCATCTTCAAGGGACACGAAGAAGCGGCTTTCGCCGGGGTCTCCCTGGCGGCCGGCGCGGCCTCGGAGCTGATTGTCTATCCTGCGGCTCTCGTGGCGCTCGGTTCCCAGGATGTAGAGGCCGCCCAGTGCGCGCACTTCGTCGGCGGCTTTTTGCCACTCCTCGCCGGTAAGTGAGGTTGTAACGCTGTCCAGCACGGAGGGTTTGCCTCCGCGGCGATAGCTCAGCGCGGGTTCGCTTTCTCCTTCGGCGGATTGAGAAGTTGCTTCCGGGGGCGGGAGTTCCTGCTCATGGGGTTTGCCGCCCAGGAGGATATCTACTCCTCGGCCCGCCATATTTGTTGCGATGGTTACGGCGCCCTTGCGACCGGCTTCGGCGATGATGATGGCTTCCTTTTCGTGGAACTTGGCGTTGAGAATGTTGTGCGGAATAGTATGGCGCAGCGCCTCGTCTATGCGGCCTAGGACCTCTTCGCTATCGGGGAGCTCCAGCATCTGTGCGATGGCGCGGAGGTTCTCTTCGGCAAGGGGATCGGGGTTCACGCCGAATTGGCGCGCCAGCGGCGCAAGTTTGTTCACGGTCAGGGTGTCCAGATCCTGATTGAGCAGAGCCGTGTAGCGGTCGCGCGTCTCGCGGTCCAGCCCTTTGGCAGCCTCCAGTTTGGGGCGGATGAGGGAGATCATGGCGAGGGTTTGGAGGCTTGTGGATGTAATGCGGTTGGACACCTTCTCGGACATTTCGATGGAGCGGGTGCCCACCAGAACGGGCTGCTGCTTGGCGTAGAGGCGAAGGATCTCGGCGGCGATGCCGCGGAACTTGTGCTCTTGCTTTTTATAGATCACGTCCGGATGGTCAATCCGGATCATGGGCTTGTTCGTGGGCACTACGACTACGTCCAGGCCATAGATCTTGCGGAATTCATCTTCTTCGGTTTTGGCGGTGCCCGTCATACCGGCGAGCTTCAGGTAGAGGCGGAACAGGTTCTGGAAGGTGATGGTGGCGAGGGTTTGGGATTCATGTTTGATGGGCACGCCTTCTTTTGCTTCGATGGCTTGATGGAGGCCGTCGGAGTACCTGCGGCCGAACATAAGGCGGCCGGTAAACTCATCAACGATGATGATTTCGCCATCCTTCACTACGTAGTCAATATCCCGCTTGAAGAGGGCATGGGCTTTCATGGCAGCGGTAACGTAGTGCATCAGGCGCGGATCGTCTGCCAAGTTCTTCACGCCCAGCATCATCTCGATTTTGGCGATGCCTGCATCGGTGGGCGACACCGTTTTCTGCTTCTCATCCACCAAGTAGTGAATGTTGGGATTGTTGCGGTCGTGGGTCGGGTCGTCGCGCTCCTTTTGGTCCTTGGCTTCCTTTCCGGCGCGGAGGGTGCGCACGACCTTGTCCACCTCGTAGTACATGGAGGTGTCCTCTTCCACGAAGCCTGAGATGATGAGGGGGGTGCGGGCCTCGTCTATGAGGATGGAGTCCACTTCGTCCACGATGGCGTAATGGAGGTCACGCTGGACGAGATCCTCTTTGTCGAAGGCCATGTTGTCGCGGAGGTAGTCGAAGCCGAACTCGTTGTTGGTACCGTAGGTGATGTCGCAGGCGTACGCTTCGCGGCGTGTGATGGGTCGGCAGTATGTGAAGCGCGGGTCCGGATCTTCATAATCGGGGTCATAGATATAGGAGCCGCCCTCGTCTCCGGTTTCGGGGCTTTGGCCCTGGATGATGCCTACGGTCATCCCAAGGAGGTGGTAGATGGGCCCCATCCACACGGCGCCTACTTTGGAAAGATAGTCATTTGCCGTTACGAGGTGGGCTCCTTTGCCTGCCAAGGCGTTGAGGTACAAGGGGAGTGTGGCCATGAGGGTTTTGCCCTCACCCGTTTTGAGTTCGGCGATGCGGCCGTCATGGGCGACCATTCCTCCGATGAGCTGCACGTCGAAATGGCGTTGGCCCAGCGTGCGTTTGGCGGCTTCACGCACTACGGCGAAGGCTTCGGGCAGGATGGCGTCCAGAACTTCATCCAGCGCCCGGCGGGTTTTGTCCCGGCGTTCTGATTCCAGGATGCCGTCACGCTCGAGGGCGGCCATCTTCTTGGCCCATTCGCTCTGCACGTAGGCGCGGAACTCATCGGTCTTATCCCGGAGCTGGGTGTTGGTGAGGCGCTGTATCTCGGGCTCGAGGGCGTTGATTTTCTCGACTACCATGCGGTAGCGTGCGATATCGCGCTCGTTCGAGTCGAAGAGTTTGCGGAGGATGGCGACCATGGACACCTCGAATGTTTAGGATCGGCCAGAGGCCGGTGCAGGCGCGTGCGGCTGAAGTTGGGCCGTGTCAACATCTGAAGCACGTTGTAGGGCGCCTGTTCCCGGCGCAAACGAATGTCGGGCGGGAGGCGTACAGGCCCGCTCGAGCCGTGCTTTGTTACGGAATAAGCCGCCGCCAACCCGGGGCGGGCGGAGCGGCGGCTCTAATGCACCTCATTATACCACGAAGGGGGCAGGGATCCGGGACATGGGCGTTCGCTATCGCGTGGGCCGGTGTACCCGGTGCACGGCGCAGCCAAAGGCAAGCGTGCTGGGCGTGGGCACGGATCTTCCCGCGAGAAGGGCATCGAGGGCATCCTTCAGATAGCGGCGCGTCACTCGGGCTTCGTCCTGATTGTCGTCTATGGCGCCGCGGTATACGGCGACACGGTCGCTGTTCATCACCCACACCGTAGGAGTTGCCTTGGCCTGGAAGTGGTCGGCAATGACGTTGCCTTCATCTTTGGCGACGGGGAAGGGGTATCGGTTCTGCCGGGCGTCGGCTTCGACTTCGGCCATGGGCTCGTCGGAATTGGAGTTTACCGCAAGGAAGGCAACATCGGCGTACGCAGGATCGGCGGCAAGGTTCTTGAGGCGGCCCACATACGCTCTGGACACTGGGCAATTCTTGCTGACGAAAACGACCACATAGGCTTTTTTGGGCTCGGCGTAGAGTTGCACTGTGCGTCCTCCGACTGCCGGCAGTGAGAAGTCGGGAACGGGTTTACCGATCTCGGCCTTCCAATCCGAGAGGGCGAGAGCCAGGTTGAGGGCGTGGCGGCTGATGAGAACTCCCCCCTGGCGCACGAACTGGGCATTCACGGCGCGGTCAATGCTCATGATGCGCCCGGCGGGATCTATCACGAAGGTTACACGGTCCGCTACCCCGCTCTTGCCGAGGACGCCGTAGGCCAGGATCACTCGTTTGCCCGGATCGGCCAGGATGGGAAAATTCAAGTGGTACTTGGCAGCGAAGCTGCGGTGGGAGGCAACGTCGTCCGCACTGATGCCGTAGACCACGGCGTTGCGCTGCTGGAGCGTTGCAAGCTCATCGCGAAGGGCCTCCATTTCGCAGGTACAGCCGGGCGTCATATCTTTGGGATAGAACGCCAGGATCGTGATCTTTCCTCGGCTGTCCGCAAGACGGTGGATCTTGCCGTCCTGATCCGGCAGGGCGAAATCCGGCGCCGGTTGCCCCACGCCCAAGTCCGCTGCGATGGAGGGACACGCAGCGAGCGTCCACAGCAAGAGGTTGAGAGTGGATAGAGCACGCATAAGAACCTCCTGGGCACAAAGGATCGAAGTAAGCGGTCGAGGCCGATGGGGCACGACCGCAATCACCAATCTGACGCAGGTTTATACGCGGCAACACCCTATTTGCATTCCCGCGTGCCGGCGTGTAAGGGAGGATGTATGCGCATCCCGGTGGAAGAACCCCATTGGCGCGACGCGGAAACGGATGCCGGCTGCGCCGGACGAATGGCGATGAGGAGGGCCATATGGCTGGGATCTTGGGTCTGCTCGTTTGGGCCGCCCCTGGCGCGCCGGGGACACAATCGGGTCCATTCCGGGTTGCCCGCTGGATCGCACCGGGATACCGGGGTGCTTCTGAACCCTTGGCTTCGGTACTCGTGCGGCGTGAGTTTATGCTGGCGAGCAAACCCCGCAAGGCCGTGTTGCGCATCGTGGGGCTTGGCGATTACGCTCTTGCGGTGAACGGATCCCGCGTGGCGCCTACGGGCATCAACCAACCTTGGTCCCAGTACGAACGCACGCTCTATTACGCTTCGTATGACGTTACGCGCCGGCTCCATGCGGGCGCCAATTGCATCGGCGCGGCACTCGGGGCTTCCTTTTGGCACAATCCCGATGCACCTCCCGGCCGGTACAACAAGGCCGGGCCCCAACGGACAGTCGAAACCCCTTACCTGATGCTTGCCGAACTGGAAGCGACCCTTGAGAATGGGGAAACCGTGCTCTTGGGATCCGACGCTTCATGGACGTGGCATCCGGGACCGGTTACCTTCACCCATGTATACGCCGGTGAGGATTACGATGCCCGTTTAGAAGTGAAGGGCTGGGCCGAGCCGGGGCTCGCTACGACGGGCTGGCAGGCATCCGGCGTGGTTGCGCCTCCCGCCGCGCGGTTGCTCCCCCGCGCTATGCCCGGGTTCGGCCTCTTCCAACGCTTCCAGCCGTCGGAGGTGCGCGAGGTAGCAGCCGGCGTATTCGGCTATGCATTCCCCCAAAACATGGCTGCGCAGCTTCGGGTGCGCTTGCGTGGGGGGCATTCCGGCGATCGGGTTGTGTTTCGGTGCGGCGAACACCGGAATTCGGCTGGCCGGTTGTTTGGCGGTTACATTGTGGATTGCAGCATCACCACAGATGGGGGGCGGGTGGATCGGCAGTGGCAGTTCTTCTATTTGGGTATGCAGTTCGTTGAAGTGTCCGGCGCCGTGCCCAAGGGGACCCCGAACCCCAAGGGACTTCCCGTTGTGGATGCCATGGAGCTGGTCCACACCCATGCCGCGCTGCCCGAAGTGGGGCGGTTCCATTGCTCTTCGGATCTGTACAACCGCATCCACACGATGATTGACTGGTCGTTTCGGTCCAACATGAGCTGGGTCATGACCGATTGCCCCCATCGCGAGAAGCTGGGATGGTTGGAGTGCGCCTATTTGTTGGCACGGTCATACCTCTATCGGTACGATGGGCGGGCGTGGTTCGCCAAGATCGCCCGAGACATCGCGGATGCACAGGAGCAGTCGGGAATGGTGCGCACGGTTGCGCCGAGCTATCCTGCCGGCCGCTTTCCGGGCGCCTTCGATTTCACGGTGGAGTGGGGGGCTGCGGCCGTGATGGTGCCGTGGGAGCACTATTGTTGGTACGGTGACGCCCAGGTGTTGCGCGCCTTCTTGCCCTCTATGCGAAGGTATGTAGATTATCTTACGGCGGCATCCCGAGATGGCGTAGCTCCGGGGGGACTGGGCGACTGGTACGACTACGGGCACGGCTATGGCCCGGGCCCGTCGCGCTTCACACCCCCGGAGCTTTCGGCCACTGCCACGTGGGCTCTTTGCGCGCTCACGGTGGCACGGGCGGCGGAGGCAGTGGGCGACGAAGACGCGGCTCGGGAATACCGCGCTCTTCATGCGCGGATCGCCGAAAGGTTCCAGAGGGCCTTTCAAGATCCTGCGACGCGCCTTCTGAAGCACCTGGGCAGCCCCCAGTGTGCCGACGCCATGGCGCTCTGTGCCGAGGTGGTTCCGCAGGCGGACCGCGCTAGGCTCGTGGAGGATATCGTAGCGGATTTGCAGCGGCGCGGCTGGCAGCAGACAGCCGGCGACGTAGGGCATGTGTACTTCATTCGCGCGCTGGCTGAAGCAGGCAGATCCGACGTGCTTCACAAGGTGTATTCGCGCACCGGCCTGGGCAGTTATGGCGGGATCCTGGCCAAGGGGCTCACATCTCTGCCGGAAACGTGGGACGCCATGATGGATGGCTACCAGTCCCTGAACCACGCTATGTTGGGGCATGTGATGGAGTGGTTCTACGGATATGTAGCAGGCATTCGTCAGGCGCAGGGCAGCGTAGGGTGGCGCGCCATCGTCATTCAGCCCAATCCGGGACCGCTCACGGAAGCATCAGCAGCGATCAAAACGCCCAGGGGGACCGTGTCTTGTGCTTGGCGCCGCAGGGGAGGGGAGTTCCGCCTGGAGGTTCAGGTCCCAAGAGGGATCCAGGCCGTAGCGGTGCTGCCGTCCGGAACGATGCATGAACTGAAGCCGGGGCGGGCCGCGCTCACGGAGCGGGATTAGTTCCCCGGAACGAGGCGGTCCAAGGCATTCGATAATTTGGGCACGTTTTAACAGGTTGATATCGTATACCGATAACGATGCCCGATTTTGCTCGCGAGATCTTCGTGTCTTTCATCCGCCTGCACGTGCTGCACCATGCGGCCCATGCCCCAATCTATGGGGTAGAGATGCTGGAAGAACTGCAGCGGCACGGCTATCGGATGAGCCCCGGCACTCTCTACCCGGTCCTTCACCAGCTTCAGGCGCAGGGATACCTGGAGTGTGAGCGAAGGGTGATTGCGGGCAAAGCGCGCAAATACTATCGCACAACCGAACTGGGCCGGCAGGTGCTCGAGGCGGCGCGGCCCAAGATCCGCGAGCTGATGGAGGAGGTGCTGGAGGATGCGAGGGGTACGGAAGGAGGAAGGAATGCGCCGGCGTGACATCGTGGTTGTGGGGATTGCTGCGGCCGTCACTTCCGTGACACGAGGCGCGGCGGCGCAGGGGGCCGACAACCCGGAGGCAGGGGTCACCGCGCCCGAAGATCTGATGAAGGAGCATGGCGTACTCAATCGGTGCCTGCTGATATACGAGGAAGGGTTGCGGCGGTTGCGCGGGGGAGGTGCCATCTGGCCGGGAGTGTTCCACCACACAGCGAGCCTCGTGCGTACGTTCGTGGAGCAATACCACGAGCGCAACGAGGAGCGGTACATCTTTCCTGTATTCCGCAAGAAGGGCAGGCTGACGGACTTGGTGGACACACTGGAGGCGCAGCACAAAGCGGGCAGGACGCTCACGACGCGCATTCTGGAGCTTTCCAGCCCGGGCGAATTCGGCAGGCGAGAGAACCTGCAGAAGCTGGAGGCGAGTGTGGAAAGCTTCATCCGGATGTATCGGCCCCACGAAGCGCGCGAGGACACGGTGCTCTTTCCGGCACTGCGAACATTGGTATCCGCCCGCATGGTAGCAGACCTGGGCGACCGCATGGAAGAGGACGAGCGCCGCGTGCTCGGTGAAGGCGGGTTCGAGAGAAGCGTGGCCGAGGTCGCCGAGATTGAAGAGCACCTGGGCATCTACGATCTAAGGCAATTCACGCCCAGGCTCTAGGCTATTCTGCCGGCACCGTGTCTTGTGGCAGGAAACCTGTTTCGGCGATCACTTGCTTCAAGGTTCGGGCGCTGGTGCTGCCGGGGTTGTAGCGCACCACGGCACGCTTTGTTCCGAAATCCACCCGTGCCTCATAGACGCCGGGCGCATGCTGCAGCCGGCTCTCGATGTTGGCGGCGCAAGCCGGGCAGTCCATGGAGGGTATGGAATAGGTTACCGTTTGGGCAGAGGCGGGTACGGCGACGTTGCGCAACGGCGGCCGGCGGTTCAGGGTGAGCAACGCGACTTGCGGATATGCGATGGTAGCTAGAGTGAAGAGGGTTACGACCCAAAGCACATAGCGGGTCGTACGGGTTGCAGGCAGGCGCGTAGTGCAGGACCCCGCGCACTCCTTGGCGGGGCGATAGGCAAAGTAGAAGCCTGCACCGAGAAGCGCAAGGGTCAAGGCAGTGAGGTAGGGGCGGTAGGGTGCAAGCAGGGATGCGAACCCAAGGCTCCCTGCTCCTGCTGCCCCCAGGATCAAGGGCAGGATGCAGCAGGATGATGCCGCAATGGCGGCCAGCACTGCTCCAGCGAGTACGAAAACCTTTTTCATCTCTTTTCTCCTATTGGGCACAGCACGAGAGGCGCGCAGGGTCCTTGTATCGTGAGATCGCTACGATCTTGAGCGCTTCCGCCATCGTGGGGTACACATGGATCTGGTCTACGAAATCGGCGATTTTGGCTCGGAAGCGCATAGCCATCGCTGCCTCGTGGATTACTTCGCTTGCTCCGTGGCCTACCATGGTAACCCCAAGAACCTCTTCCGTGCGGCCATCGGCAACCATCTTTACGAAGCCCTCGGTGTTCCGGATGGCGCCCGCCCGAGGGACCAGTTCCATGGGTACCACGTTGCACCAACACCGGCGCCCTTCGGCGAGCACCTCTTCTTCGGTCCTTCCAACCGTTGCAATCGGCGGATCGGTAAAGATGGCCCTGGGGATGAGGCGATGGTCCACAGAACGAGGTTCTTCGCTTGAAAGGGCGTTGTGCGCGGCGATGCCCCCGTCCTGGCTTCCGACCGGCGTAGCCATCTGGCTGCCGACCTGCCGGCCGATGACGTCGCCTGCCGCATAGATGTGGGGCTGGTTCGTTTGCAGATAGGGGTTGACGAGCACAGCCCCGCCATCGTCGAGGGCTACGCCCGCCTTCTCGATGGCGATGCAGTCCGTGTTTGGTTTGCGACCGGTAGCTACGAGGAGTTTATCTGAGCGAACTTCTACGGGCTTCCCCTTCTGAAGCACTTGCACAACCACTCCGCTGCCGTCTTGGCGCACTGCGACGGCTTCGGCGCCGGTCAACACCTGGATGCCCTCGGCTCGAAGCACGGCCTCAATCGCAACGCCCACTTCCGGTTCATAGCCGTGGGCAAGCATCTGCGGGCTGCGCTCAATGATTGTTACATCCGACCCGAAGCGGTGGAACATCTGGCCCAATTCCAGAGCGATATACCCTCCGCCGATGACAGCAATGGATCGCGGAAGTTCCTTCAGCTCGACGCCTTCTTCATCTCCCAGAAGGTCGCTTGTGAGAAAAGGCACGCTGCCGAGGCCTGGAACCTCAGGTAATACGGGTCGGGAACCCGTCGCGATGAGGATTTTGTTGCCTCTGAGCCGCAAACCGCCGGCCAGGACCGTGTGTTCGTCTACGAATTCTGCGTGCCCGTGGACGATGCGCACTTTGCCTTCCACGAGGCTTTCGTACTTCTTCTATCGGTATTGATGCACCACATCGTCCTTTTGGGCAATGAGCGTTGGGAAGTCCACGGCGAGCGCGGCAGGCTGAATGCCGGGGTAGCGCGGATGGCGCGCCTCATGAATGATGCGGGCAGCTTCGATCAGGTTTTTGGACGGCAAGCATCCGCGGTTGGCGCACGTTCCGCCCACAATGCGCTCTTCGATCATGACGGCGGTTTTGCCCAATTCCTGGGCGCGCAGTGCGGCTGCGAAGGCTGTGGATCCCGATCCCAAGATCACCAAGTCGGCGAAGGTTGTTTGGGTCATAGAGCATCTCCTTTTTGACGCATTCACGATGCATTGTGGGATGGATTTACCGGACGGCCCGGCTTGTCGGCTTCGGCGCGGGAGCCACAGGCTCCGCTTGCCGGGAGTGAGCAGGGAGGCTGAGATACCCGAAGCCCTCGAGGAGGGCACCCAGGATCTTGGCCACGCGTTCGTCCCGCAGGTGGTAGCATGCGAACTTGCCCTCCTTGCGGGCGCGCACAAGACCGGCGACGGCAAGCATCTTGAGGTGATAGGACACGGCGGGTGTGGACATTCCCAGCAGAGCCGAGAGTTCGCATACGCACAAGTGTTCGTGTGCTAGGGCTGCCAGGATGGTGGCGCGGGCGGGATCGGCGAGGACCTTGAGCAGCGATGCCATTTCGTAGAAGGTCTCGCGCGGCGGCAAGAGGGCTGCTACACGGCGAACTCGGGTAGGGTCATCGTTGTAGGTATCACATGTGAGATCTGCGTGTTCGTTCAGCGGCAGACGCGTCATCCGTATTGCTCCTTCGGGGGTCGTGTCAACGTATCAACGTTCAAACAATCGTTTATACGTATTTGCAGCGGCCATAGGTTCCTGGAGTGTCGTACCGCACCATCGTAAACCTGCGGCATCAGTTTGTAGGTTCAAGTGTACGTTTCTGCTTTGGATGCACGCATCGCGGCTGGGGTGATGGGGCGCCGGCAACCAGATTGCCTGGATGGCGGGTTCGGGGGTAAGATTAACGGGTAGATGCGCAGAACCGATGCAGTAGGCCGGGCGGCGCTCTCTTGTTTATCAGGAGGGAGGGGAATGTCGGAACTTCGCCAAGATCCTGCCACGAAGCGGTGGGTCATCATTGCCAGTGAGCGCGCGCGCCGACCTCACCAATTCGTGCGGACGGCAGATCGGGCACCCGTGCCTGAGTATGATCCTGCATGCCCTTTCTGCCCTGGGAATGAAGACAAGACCCCGCCGGAGGTGTACGCTCTGCGTTCCGACGGTTCCGCCGACGGCCCAGGATGGAGTGTGCGCATCGTGCCGAACCGCTTCGCAGCGCTTTCTCCGGACACTCCGTTTGAGGTGCGGCGGCCGGACATCTGCACGAGCATCGGGGGGTATGGAGCGCATGAAGTAATCATCGAGGCGCCCCAGCACAACCTCACTTTGGCGACTATGCCCCGAGCCCACATAGAGCACATCGTGGCTGCCACCTTCCACAGGTTGGCTGTTCTTGGCCGCAACCGGCGCTTCGCCTACGTGGCTAAGTTTCGCAACCATGGGGCGGCTGCGGGCACCTCGCTGGTGCATCCCCATTCGCAGATCATTGCGACGCCGATCGTGCCTACGGATGTACGCAACGAGATCGAGGAAGCGCGCCGCTTCTACGACGACCGGGTGCACTGCGTGTATTGCACGATCCTTGCCGAGGAACTGGCAGATCGCCGGCGGGTGGTGATGGAGGCGCAGCAGTACATCGTGATTGCACCCTTTGCCTCCCGCTTCCCATTTGAGTTGATGATCCTGCCCCGTGAACATTCCCCTTCGTATTTGGGAGGGCAGCGTAACGGGTCGTCGTGGATCGCGGAGGCTCTGCATCGTACCGTACGCCTTCTCTATTTGGCGGCGAACAATCCAGACTATAACCTGGTGATCCACACTACACCTCTCAGGGACTCGTGCGAGGATTACTACCATTGGCATGTGGAAGTTCTGCCGCGCCTCACGACACCGGCGGGCTTTGAATTGGGCACGGGCATCTACATTACGACTGCCGTGCCCGAAGAGACAGCCGAGTACTTGCGGGACTTTGTGCCGAAAGTGGATGAGGATCCATGACACCTTTACCGGTACCGGCGGATGCGGAGATTGCTTCGCGCGTTTGGGCGACACCGCTGGCGGACACGCATGAACACCTGGTGGAAGAGGAGGCCCGTACGGCATTCCAGGGACCCGGGCTGGTTCCCTGCGACGATTGGGCGACCCTTTTTTCCCACTATCTGGACGCGGACCTGCGCGTGGCGGGGATGCCGGCCGAAGACCACCGGGCCCTCTTTTCTCCGTCGGATGATCCCGAGAGCAAGTGGCGGTATCTGGAACCATGGTGGCCTCGCGTAAAGAACACGGGGTACGGCAGAGCCGTGCGGATCGCTGTGGAGCGGCTGTATGGGATCGGGGATGTGTGTGCGCAGACCATAGGGCGGCTCCAGGCTGCCTACGCATCCCGCGTGCGGCCGGGTTTTTACCGGGAGGTTCTGTGTGAAGCGGCCTCCATCGAGTACTGCCAAGTGAACTCATTGCAAGCGCCCTTTTGCCGCACCCGCCAGCCGTTGCTCCTGATGCAGGATCTCTCCATTTTGGGCATGCACATGGATCCCGCTTCGCGCGCTCTAGCCGAGCCGGCGTCCATCCAGGTACGAGATTTGGCCGATTGGCATGCTGTAATCCGGTGGTGGTTTGACGCGTTCGCTCCCTATGCAGTGGCTGTGAAGAGCCAGGCTGCCTATGGCCGCAAGCTGGACTATGCAGAGATGCCGGCGGAAGCCGCAGCGCCGATCTTCAGGAAGATCGTGGAGGGGGAGCCTGTGCCCGGCCCCGAGCGGAAGAAGGTGGAGGATCACCTGTTTTGGTTTTGTGTGCGGTTGGCAACCGAGCGGCAGCTTCCGGTAAAGCTGCATACGGGATACCACGCAGGACATGGCTCCATGAACCTGGATTGGGTACAGCAGAATGCGCGCCATGCCTGCGATCTTCTGCGGCGTGCTCCGGACACGAAGTTCGTGTTCATGCACATAGGCTATCCGTATCAATCCTCCTTTGCCGCGCTGGCCAAGCACTATTCCAATGCGTACCTCGATTTCTGTTGGGCGTGGATCATTGACCCGGTAAGTTCCCGGCGCTTCTTGGAACAACTCATCGTGACGGTGCCTGCCAACAAGATCCTGGTTTTTGGCGGGGACTTCATCCCCGTAGAGCCCGTGGTGGGCCATGCCGAGATGGCGCGCCAGGGTGTGGCGGCTGCTCTCTCTAACCTCGTAGGCCAGGGCTACCTTGATCGGCGGGACGCCTTGGATCTGGTGGATCCTCTTATGCGCGGGAATGCTGCGGAAGTGTTTCAGGTGGATGCCAAGCGCAAAGCACTCGCCGGCGCGCCGTGGCTGGATCAGGCGAGCAATCCTGCCGATGCCAATTCGCGAGCCAGCGGTTCTGCCCCTTCGTGAACGACGGCGCGCCAGCCGCGCTCCCGTGCTGCTTGCACGTATGCTTCCACATCGTCTATGAACAGATGCTCGGCCGGGGCGCATCCGGTAAGGTGCTCCACGTGCCGGAAGATCGCTTCATCCGGTTTGCTCATCCCTACTTCGCATGAGGCAACGACGTGGTGGAACAGGGCGATCACCTGAGGATAGTGCCTGCGGATCCACCGCAAGTGGACGTCGTCTGTGTTGGTGAGGAGTATGCGCGTCGCGGACGGGATCCTGGCGATGAGGCCGGTGACCACGGGATCTTCCCAGAAGCGGTTGCAGTAGATGCTCTCGAACTCTTCGTATGAGAGACGCATGCCCGTGGCCGCCGTGAATTGCTGGAAGAACTCTTCCCCGGTACTGCGTCCTTGGGTGAGGCCCATCTGCTCGTGCAGGTGCAGCAGGGTGTCCACGGGGTCCGTTGTGCATTGTGCGCACCGGGCTCGGAGCATTCGGTCTCTGCCGGAAAAGTCGAAGCGGAGGAGCACCTGCCCGAGGTCACAGACCACGGCGCGGATCCTTGCGGCGTTGGCGGGGTTTCGGGGTGCGGGCTCAGTCATGGATGCGTGGTGGGGTGGCGGGATCATGCCAGGGAGGTGCGTTCCCTTCGGCACCGCGGATCCATTCTGCTAGGGGCCTAACCGGAATGGGTGCGGCGCGCTCCGCCCCGGGTTGCAGGACGACGGCGATGCGCGTTCGGCCGGAAGCAGAGGGAAGGCGTATCATGAGGCGCACCACGCCTTCGTTTGGGCTCTGAGGCGGGGGAGCGTCGGCCGGTGCAACCGTAAAAAGGGCGCCCTGGGGGCTCAAGATGCGCGCTGCGAGCATCTTGCCCTGTTGGCGGAGGACGGCTTCGGCGCCGCGGAGGCTGATGGAGGCCGTCGTGTGCATCGTCCATCCTATCTGCACCGCATCAGCGGCGTCTATTTCGTCCTCAATCAGCACCTCGTGCCGCTTCTTCAGGACCTGGATGCCGCGCCAAACGCGTGTGGCTTTGGGCACATAGCCCTCCGTGAGGTCCGCCACCGCCATACCCGATGATCGCGAAGTTCGGTATGCGATGATGGGGGCCACCGCCCGCACGTTCTGGTTCTGCTCGTCCAGGGTGAGGGTGTTATGACCCGGTGTGCTGAGGCGGTAGTAGGTCCATCGCTCTTTGGCGCTGAAGTATCCCGGCAGATTGTAGTTATCGCTACCCAAGTCCAGCGCCCAGCGTTTGCCGAGGGCGTCCAGCACGAAGGTGCCCAGGTCCAGATGGGCGTGGTTGGCTTCATTGTCGCCACCCTTGAAGCCGACGAAGAGGGCGTTGTTATCTTCCCATGCGGTGCGGAAGAAGGCCACATTTACGCCTTTGTAGAGGGCGTCCAGGGGAACGTGGGCGGCTGCCACGGACACGACTGGTTTACGATACCACACAAGATCGAGGGCGGTGGGGTGGTTGCCTGCGGAAGCTGCCGCCTCCCAATGGTAGACGGGCTGGTGGAAACGTTCCCCGAGCCAATGCATCCAGGGATCACTACCGGCTCCGTCGTGGGCATCGGCGTAATTGAACGTGCGGCCCGTAGGACCTACGAAGTGGATGCGGAAGCCGCCGGTGCGGTCAAAGCCCTTCGCACGAGAGAGGCCGAAATCCGTACCCAAGGCCGTGTCCATCGCTGCCAGCAGGACCACAGTGTATTCCGTGGCATAGGACCAGTAGCCCGGGCCTTCGACCCAGCCTCCGTCAGGGGCATAAGAAGCTAAGGCTTTGGGGAGAGACGCGAGGGCATTTGTGAGGATGGTGCGGGCGAGGACAGGCTCGTCTTCAGCAACGGCCAAGGCGCCCACAATCATGCCTCCGTTACAGACCTGGTTCCAGTTGTGGGACACGGTGGTCCACCATTTCCATGGAGCCTTGCCTTCGTAGGCTTGCAGTCCGGGGCGCAGGCCTTTTTGCACGATCGCCTGGCGGATGACTTCACGCTCCTCCGCTGTAAGGGCGGGGTAGAGCCAATCATAACCGATGGCTACGGCGTGCGTCATCTCGGCAGTGTCCAGGAAGTGGATTGGATGCCAGTCCTTGAAGCCGGCGGCTGCTTTGAGTTCCTGCTTGGCCCGTTCCAGCCATTGGGATCGGCCATCGAGGCGATAGAGCAACGCGAGTGTGTACACCCGTTCCAGACAGAGGCGGCTTTGGGTGAGGAGGCGCGGGCCTTCCAGCACGTACCGTACCGGGCGTTCGTGGAGGATGCGCTCCCCCCGGGTGCGGATGGCGCGGAGCATCTCGCGAGCTGCGTCGTCGGCGTTAATGGTACGTTGCAGGTTCTGTAGTCCCTCGTCGGTGAGGATGATGCGGGGATGCCCGGGGTGAAGGCGGCGAAGGGGGTCGCGAGGAACACGGGGAGCCTGGGCGGTATGGAGCATGGGCGCCGTGTGGATGTGTGCCCGAGGAACGGCATGTGCCGCATCGAAGCCGCCGGCCGCGGCAACGGAAGCGATCGTTATAAGGAAGAACGCGTGTAGATGCATGGCAGGGTGTCCGTACGTCCGGGAGTGCGGCGCGGGCTTTCGAGCCTAATGAGGCTCGGGTTGGGCCTCTTTTTCGCGTTCGAGATGCACCTTTGCGGCTGCGCCTACGCGAACGGCCAGGATTTCGGCATCCTTCACGGCGGAGCCGGCGACTTCGCCATGCTGCGGCTCGCCGTTGGCTCCTGGCCATGCAAGGTTCACCCGGTCATTCTTGGCGTGGGCCAGGAACGACACCACCTGGTGGCAGACGTCCCGTGCGGCCGAAGGCGAGGTCACTGCGATGCCGATGCGATGGAGGCCGTCGGGTTCCGATGGAACGATGGATGGGTCTGTCACTTGCCCGCGGATGCGGTGGAGGGTGCGGTTGAGAAACTCATCCCGATCGTGTTCCGTGGCGAAACCCAGGGTGATGACGAATGGCATGGCGCCTACCTCCTCGTGTTCCGCAGGTGCGGATGCGTCGCTGCGGCACATAATTCATTTCGCCACGGAGGATGCAGACACCTGCCGGTGGGACCGCGAGGGCGGCTGAGAAAGGCACTTTCGCCACGTTGAAGGGGTTTTTCTGCTGCGGGATGCGCGCTTCAACCTCCCGCGATGGAGGCGAGGATGGTGAAGGGCTCGATGCCGGATGCTACTTCTGCCGGAAGCACTGCGTCGGGGTCTGCATGGGAGAAATCCTGAAGGCATGCGTAGAAGCGCAGATAGGGCCGTCGGTGGCCGGTCTGGGGATCGCGGATGGTGCCCTTGAGGGCAGGATAGCGGGCCTCAAGGGCATCCAGGATCGCGCGCGGCGTAACAACACCCGGAACCTCCACTTGCACTTCGGATGCGACGCTTGCGAGCATCTGCAAAGGATAGGGGAGCGCCACACGGACCATCATAGGGGCTGTTTCGTCAATCGAGTGTTTGAGCTTCTACTGAGAGCACGGCGGGGAGATTGCGGGCGATGGCGTTCCATGTGTCCCCTTCGTCTGATGAAGCGTAGACTTGCCCTCCCGTGGTTCCAAAATAGACGCCGCAGGGATCCAGTTGATCCACGGCCAGGGCGTCGCGGAGCACGTTCACGTAGCAGTCGCTTTGAGGCAGGCCTTTGGAGAGCGGCTCCCAATCCCCTCCCCCTGTGCGGCTACGGTACACTCTCAATCTGCCCTCCGGTGGGAAGCGCTCGGCGTCACTCTTGATGGGGATTACGTATACGGTGTCCGGTTGATGCGCGTGCACCTCGATGGCGAAGCCGAAATCGCTAGGCAGATTGCCGCTGATTTCATACCAGGTGTCCCCGGCGTTATCGCTGCGCATCACGTCCCAGTGTTTCTGCATGAAGAGGACTTCGGGTCGGGAAGGGTGCATGGCGATGCGGTGAATGCAATGGCCCACTTCCGCCTCCGGATTGGGGATATAGAGAGAGCGAAGTCCGCGGTTGACGGCGCGCCATGTGCTTCCGCCGTCGTCGGTGCGGAAGGTGCCTGCTGCGGAGATGGCGACGACCATGCGGTCCTCGTTGGAGGGGTCCACAAGGATCGTGTGGAGGCCCATCCCTCCGGCTCCCGGGGCCCATTGGGATCCGCTTCCGTGGCCGCGCAGTCCGGCGAGTTCGTGCCAGGTTGCTCCGCCATCTTTGCTGCGGAAGAGGGCCGCATCTTCTACGCCGGCAAAGACGGTGTCCGGATCGGACGGGGAAGGTTCCAGGTGCCATACGCGCTTGAATTCCCACGGGTGTTGCGAGCCATCGAACCACTGGTGGGTGGTGAGCGGTTTCCCGGTTTGGGGGGATGTGTCGTACAGGAAGACATTGTTCTGGGCTATGGGCATGCCGTCCGGGGTTGCAGCGGGTTCGCCGGGCTTGGTTCCGGGCCGGTACCAACTATCGCCGCCATCATCGGACCTTTGGATGACCTGCCCGAACCATGGGCTTGTTTGCGATGCATAGATGCGACTGGGGTCTACCGGTGATCCCTTCACGTGGAAGATCTCCCATCCGGCGAAGATGGGGCCTTGCAGGTTCCATTCTTGGCGTTTTCCATCCGAAGTGAGGATGAAAGCCCCCTTGCGGGTACCCACGAGCAAGCGGATGCGGCTCATGCGATCCTCCGATCTGTTGAGGCCCAACCCCGAATTTGCACGGCGCGGGCGTGAGCCGTTCGTTCCGGCGGTGATGGTGACGAGTATACCCGGGTGGAGGAGAATAAGAAGCTCTAAGTTGGAGAATTCCGTCCAAGAGTTCCATCGGGCCCGCAAGTGCCCGAGCGGTGGAGGCTACAGGGCGAAGACAAGCTTGAGGGTGAGGCGGCGGGTGAAGCGCGCGGCGTTGGGATCGCCGATCATCACGTAGACTTCGGTACCCAGTCCTCCTGCACTTCGGTAGGAAAGGTACCAGTTGGTGTTGGCCTGCTGCGTCACGACGCGGCCGCTGAAGGATCGGGTAGGCGACAGCTCATAATTGAGGGTAACGATATGTTGTTGGCGCCCGCCTTCAAAGCTCTCGAAGGCGCCGGAATACCCCAGGTCAAGCTTGCGCAGGATGCGGAAGGAGGCGCCCGGTCCTACAAAGGTGTAGGGCTCGTCGGCGCGTTTGCCGGTGTCGAAGCCGATGCCCCATTGACGGAAGCGGTTGGACACTCCAGAGCGGATGCCTAATCCCCAGGAAGCATCGGTTTGGCCGTCAAACTTGTCGTGCCCCCAGTGTACGTTGAAAGCCCAGTCGGAGCGCGTCTCCACCCCGAAGTTGATGCTCCCGCCGCGGCGGAAGGGGCGTCCATTGGTGTGCCATTCGTAGTGGGGGTCTAGGAAGAGGTGAAACGCCCTCCAGTAGCCTTTGCGCCACTCATTGCCCCACTCGTGGAAGAGCTGAAGGCCGCGGCGATCGGTGAAGAAGATGAGCCCATCGCTGTCTACAAAGTCCGGGGACACATGCACGTAGGAGAGAGCCGTAAAGCCGCGCACGTCTTCGTAGGACCAGGTGACCATCTGGGCGCTTCCTCCGGCACCAGGTCCTGCAGAGCCGGCGAGGAGGGAGCCGATGGAGAACTTGCCCCACCGGATGTTGTGATTGAGGACGCCCACGGAGTTGTGGTTGTCGAAGGAGCTTTTCTGGATGAGGAACGCCGAAGCGGAAGAAGTAGCGGTGAAGTCGTGGCGGAGCTTGAGGACAAGGTCGTTGCGCCGGCCGATGCGCATGGCGTCCAGAATGCCCAGGGTGTCCTTGGGGGTGATTTTGCCGTATACCTTGGCGCCTACGTCGAAGGTCACGATGCGCCGGGAATAGAAGAGCGGACCCAGTTCGTATTCCTGTCCCATGGACACGTAGTCTCTCCCTTCGAGGAAGAAAGGCCTGCGTTCCGGCACGAAGCGTTCGCTTCGGGAGAAGGCGATGCCCTCCACTGCTCCCTCGACCGTGGCGAAGTCGGGGTTGACGGATCCTACCATCGTAAGTTCGGGTGTTGCGGGGTAGCGGGCATCCAGTCCGAAGCGCGTGCCCAACCTGCCGTCTTGTTCGGTGGAGAGCAGATAGGGAAGCAGGGAGAGGACGGGACGGAAGGCAGAGGCCGGTACGATGACGCCGGTCCAAAGGCCTTCATACTCGAGGAAATCCTGCGGCCCTGTGTCACTCCAGCAGGTTTCGGTCTTGGTGTGTTCCTGGTACCGACAGAAGTTGATGCCGAAGGAGGCGGCCTCGCGGCTGGGCGGGTAGTTGAGGATCTCCCAGGGAATGCGCATCTCGGCTGTCCACCCGAAAGGGGTGCGCCGCGCCGCGCCCTCCCATTGGCCCTTCCATTCCGCTTTGCCTGCCCGGCCGCCGCCCAGCCGGGCGGAAGGCGTGCCGATTGCGTTTACTGAGAAGCGCGTCAGGTCGTCCCACCGGTGGGAATTGAAGAAGTCGAAGACGACCTCCACGGAATCCTCGCTGGGTCCGCGCCAGTTTGTGTAGCGGCTATCGCGGATGGTTTCCCGGGCGACGACGGCATTGGGTTGACTGTCGGTGCATCGGAAGGCCACGTAGATGGCCTTGTCATCATAGCAAATGTAGGCTGTGGTTTGATCTGCAGCGAGAGTACTGCGCTGGCGATCTATGAACGTGTGCGCTTTGGCGGCTTCCGCCCAGGCAGCATCGGAGAGGTCTCCGTCTATGACGGGCGGATTGGTGATGCGCACGGCAGGGATGCGCCGGTTGCGGTACTCCTGCATATTGGGCTTATTGGGTGTTCCGGCGCGGGCCCATGCGCCTGGGTTCCCAGCCAGGATTGTTGCCGTCATGCAGGCGAGGAGAGATTTGCTCATCAAGCTTGGTGGTTCTGCGTATGTGCGCCGTGCGGGTACGGATCTGGAGCACAGTGAGAGGGTATTTCCTTGGCGCGGGCACGTAGGATGAAGAAAAAGGCTTTACCCGTCTGCCTGCTCATCAGCCATTCTACCCCACCGAGCGAGGGATCCTGCGCTTATGGGGGAACGTTTTGCCCGCCCGGCGCCATGGGTCCTATATACTGTGTGGCCACGACGATATCGTCGAACCAAGCGGTCTGCTCATCCTTCCAGTAGGCGCGTGTGGGATCGCTATCATCGTAGCCATAGTGCTGGAGCCACAAGCAGTTGATCCTGGTGTCGGTGCGGGTGCGCCACCGGATACCGGGGAATTCAGCGACAAGCTTCCCGTCCACCCACATGGCCTGCCGCCCGTTCGCCTTGTCGGGTGAGGAGTTGGCCTGCACCATGAATTCCCAGCACTGCCACTTGTCGAGGGGCGGGATCAGGCGGCGTGGTCCTGCGGCTTGACCTTTGCCCGGACCCGGCGGAAAGAACTGATTGCCCCAGTACTTGTTCATCTTGGGGTCTATCTCCATGTCCGGATAGTAGCTGTAGAAGCTCACTTCGCCGGGTGATGGGTTCCTGCCCCAGGCGAACCAGGGTTCCATCCCGGTGGAGAAATAGCTGCCGTCAGGCTTGAGACCGGCCTTACCGAAGGGGCGCCAGCGATCGTCGGGCGGGCTCGCCATGAGCGTTACGAAGTGGTGGGCATACCGGTAGTTGGACGAGAAGCGCACGTAGAAGCGCACGAACACGGTGTCTTTCCCCGGCAGGAACCAGTTGATTAGGCTGCCGCCCGTGTTCTGACCTTGCTGCATGGGGATCGCCAAACAACCGGAGCCGGCGTGAGGACGGAGCGATGTGAGGGCGGCAGTGCCGTTCACTTCGTCCCATCGGCGTAGGTTTTGGCTCTCGAAGTCTTCGTGAAAGAGGACGGCGGGATGGCGTTCGATGCCCCGATCGCCCGGATACTGCGCCGCGATGCCGGGTGCCTGAGGGGTGGCTGACGACGACGCATCGCCGATGACGAGCAAGGCGCACGCTGCGCCCGAGAGGGCGGCTACGAGGCGGCAGACCATAGGCAACCTCCTTATGCAGATGCGCCCCCAGGCACCAGTCCCGGGGGCGCAAAGGAAAGGGACCTGCTCCGCTAATGGTACTTCTTGAAGACGTTCTCCAGGGACGCCGGCGTGTCTTGCGGGAAGCGCCGCTTGAGTGCGGCCTGTTCGTCCAGCATTGAATGCTTGTTCTCGTGCTTGTAGATCACGCCGATGGGGAAACCGTCTGTTCTGAGCGCCAGTTCGAATGCCCGCACCCGGTCGGTGGGATCGTGGTCCTCGGGCACGTCGTAGGTGTGGTCCTTATAGTAATCGTCGGTCTGGTCCTGGTTAAAGGTAGGGCAGGGCGAGAAGGTGTCAATGAGCGCGAAGCCCTTGTGGTGGATGGCCTGGACCAGGATGTCGGTGAGTTGATTGGGCTTGTACGAGAAGCCCCTGGCTACGAAGGACACGTCGTAGGCGATGGCCATGGCGATGGGGTTGAGGGGTTCTTCGAACATGCCGTAAGGGGTCGTCTTCCATCGCTTGGGGTCGAGTTTGGCCTGAACGGAGGCCAGCGGGACCATAGACGTGGGGGACACCTGGCCTTTGGTGAGGCCGTAGGTGTTGTTGTTCATGATGAGGTAGGTGATGTCGGGGTTGCGGCGTGCGGCGTGGGGAAGGTGGCCGCCGCCGATGGAGTAGCCGTCACCGTCGCCGCCTACAGCGATCACGGTGAGTTCCGGGCGGGCTACTTTGATGCCCGTTGCCACAGGGAGGACGCGGCCATGAACGCCGTGGAAGCCGTAGGTTGCCACGAACCCGGGGAGCCGCGATGAGCAGCCGATGCCGGACACGATTACCGTGTTATCCGGATCCAGATTGCAGACACTCATCGCCTTGTAAAGGGCGTTGAGCACTCCGAAGTCCCCGCACCCAGGGCACCAGATGGGCTTGAGGCTGCTTTTGTAGTCCTTGGGTGCATGTTGAACGATATTGGAAACGGCCATTGTTTTCTCCTAATGGGCGGCCAGTGCAATGATCTGTTGGTAGATTTCGTTGGGAATGAACGGGATGCCCTCATCCTTGTGGAACTTATGCAACTTGAGGGACGTGTTCACCCTCAGCCAGTTGGCGAGCTGGCCACTCCAGTTGAGTTCAGGAACCAGGATCTTGCGGCACCGGGCTCCGAACTCTTCGATGATCTCTACCGGCAGGGGATTGAGCATCTTAAGATGCAGGTGGGCTACGCGGAAGCCTTCGGCCCGGGCGCGTTCCGTTGCTTCCCGGATCACGCCTTCTGTAGCACCGAAAGCAATGATGCCCACTTCAGCCTCGCCGGGCTCACCCCAAAAGTGCACAAAGTCGCGCCCCCGCTCCCGGTTGCACGTGTCCAGCTTGCGGAAGCGTTTGGCCTTCATTTTGGCGGCAAGTTGGGGCGTGTACCCGGGGTTCCCTTCTTCGTCATGCTCAATGCCCGTGGTGGTATAGGCGCCCTTCTCCATTCCGGGGATGGCCATGGGCGACACGCCGGTTTCCGTGTCCCGATAGCGCAGGTATCCGTCTTGGCGCTCTTCCAGCGTGGGCATGAGGCGGTTGACGGTTTTGACTTTGGTGAGGTCTGGTGGGGGCACGGTGCAGATGCGGGTGCCCAGGGCTTGCTCTGAAAGAACAATGACGGGGCATTGGTAAGCCTCGGCCAGGTTGAAGGCTTCCACGATCGTCCAGAAGGCGTCTTCAATGCTCGTTGGGGCGATGACGATGCGGGGAGACTCGTTATGGACACCGTAGAGGGCGATGTTGAGATCTCCCTGGCTCGTTTTGGTGGGGAGGCCCGTGGATGCGCCTCCTCGCTGGACGTCCACGATGACGACAGGGATTTCCGCTTGACCGGCAAGGTTGATCTGCTCCACCATAAGGCTCAAGCCGGGGCCGGAGGTGGCCGTCATGGCTTTCTTGCCGGCGTAGCCCGCTCCAATGGCCATACCGAGGGCGGCGATTTCATCTTCGGCCTGGATCACATCGCCTCCGAAGGCCGGAAGCTCCTTAGCGAGGAACTCCATGATCTCCGTAGCGGGTGTGATGGGATACCCTGCGTAGAAGCGCATGCCCGCTGCGATAGCCCCCATGGCCAGCATCTGGTTGCCGTTCACGCGCAACACGGGCGACGGCCGCTCGACGGGATACACGTGGGGTGTGCGCTTGCCCTCCATCTGTTCCGCGATGCACTGCGCGCCTGTATGCAGGGCGCTTATGTTCATGCGGACGATGGCATCCCCTTTTCGGCCGAAGAGATCTTGGATGTATTGTTCGGCCGGGAGGAGCGGCGCATCCACCAACCGGAGCAGGGCGCCCAGCCCCACGATGTTGACGGGAGCAGGTAGGCGCTTGAGCGCTTCGCCTTCTATTTCATGGCGCACGTTTTCTTTTTCGCGGCGCGCCAGGGTGGTTATAGGGAGTGCGTAATCTGTGCGCGATGGGTCGGGAGTGGGCGTGAAGACGTCGGAGTTGTACACGAGAATGCCGCCCTCGCGCAGACCGTCGCCGAAGAGGCCGAAGCCTTCGGAATTGAGCGCCACCAGCACGTCGGCTGCATCCCCGTGGGAGAGCACGATGCCGGAGCGCGCTCGAACTTGGTACATTACGGTACCGCCTTTGATTTCGGCGGGGAATGTTTGGAATGTGTAGATGTCCAGTCCCATGGCGGTGAACATCTGCACAAGGAGATCGCCAAGGCTGACGGTTCCTTCGCCCGACTCGCCAACGAGCCGGATGACGACATCGGTTGTAGACGTCGCTGTCTGCGGGTTCATCCTATGGCCCTCCAGGCAGGTATTTGCAACATGGTGGTTCCCTTCTGCCAGGACGCCGCCCCACACAAAGATCGGGCAGCGTGGAGGCGTACGTAGTCACAGTATCATAGTATACCTGAAGGAAGGTGGCCGAAGCCGGGTGTCGCGAGCTAACGTTCCGCAGACAGGGGGTGCAGGAAGCGGGAGAGGTGTTCTGGGCCCGGTAGGATTCGAACCTACGATCCGTCAGTTATGAGCCGACTGCCTTAACCGCTAGGCTACGGGCCCGGACGCGCGTCTGGCAATCTATTTTACCAGAAGCCGCTGCCTGCCGGCAAAGGTGCTCCGAGGAAGGCGGCGCATGAAGGACGGCGGGTGTACAATGAAGGCAACAATGGGCGGCGAACGAAACTCCCGGGAGGTGTAGCGGCGTGCCGGCAAACCACAATCGTCATCCTTTGCTTCTTCAGCCTGATGCGTCTGTGCTGGTGGTAATAGATCTGCAGGAGCCCTTCCTTCGCAACGTGTGGCAGCGCGGGCGGGTGGTGCGTAACGCCGGTCTGTTGATACGGGGGTGCGGTATCCTGGGCGTTCCCGTCCTTCCTACGCTTCAGTATGCCCGCCGCATGGGCGGTGTGATACCCGAGATTGCTGGGGTGCTGCCGCCGCGATGCAATCCTGTGGACAAGCTCTGCTTCAGTTGTGCAGGAAGCGCCGATTTTGTGGGCAGATTGGAGCGTGCGGGCCGGCGCCAGGTGATCCTCTGCGGGGTAGAAACGCACATCTGCGTGTGCCAAACCGCGCTGGATCTGGTTCAGGCCGGGTATCAAGTGCATGTGGCGGCCGACGCGGTGTCTTCCCGTGGTGAGCTCAACTGGCGCCTGGGCCTGAAGCGGATAGAGCAGGGAGGGGCATTCACCGTTTCTACGGAAGGCGTGCTCTACGAGCTCATGGTGCGGGCCGGCACTGCGGAGTTCAAACAGATTGTGGATTTGGTAAAAGAGGCCGCCCCTGAAGAGGGCACTTAACGGCGCCCGATGAAGGCTTCGACCTCATTGCGGTACGGCATGGATGCCTGCGCACCCACGCGGGTGCAGGCGAGGGCGGCGGCGGCATTGGCGAAGTGGGCGGCCGGCCCCAGGGCCATCCCTTCACCGAGGGCTGTTGCCAGGGCGCCCGTGAAGCAGTCGCCTGCGGCGGTCGTGTCCACGGCATTCACCTTTTTGCCCGGGATCTCCTGAACCCGATCCATGGTCGCCACTACGGCGCCGCGGGCCCCCATGGTTACGACGGCAGCGCCCACTCCCAGGCGCCTCACGAGGGCCACAGCGGCGTCGCGAGCTTCATAGGGGCTTTGGATGGAGTGCCCCAGGAGCATGGCAGCCTCCACCTCATTAGGCGTCACAACGTCCACGCCGGCCATGGGGAGGGGTTGGGAGGGCACGGGAGCCGGGTTCAGAAGCACCGTCTTCTCCAACTCCTTGGCCAGTTCGATGGCGCGCGTCACCGTGTCCAGAGGGATTTCGAGCTGCAAAACAACTACCGAGGCGGCCTCAAACGCCGGGCGTGCCGCGTCTACATCTGCGGGCGAAAGGCGGCTGTTGGCGCCTGGCGCCACCACGATGGAGTTCTGGCCGCTGCCGTCAACAAAGATGAGGGCTACGCCGGAGGGGGCCGTGTCGTCACGCACGATGTACGCGGTGTTCACACCGGCGGTGCCGATGCTCGCGATGGCCTGCGTGCCAAAGACGTCCTGCCCTACGCGCGCTACAAGCGACACCTCGGCGCCCAGCCTGGCGGCTGCCACGGCCTGGTTGGCGCCTTTCCCGCCCTGCGTCATCACGAACTCGCCGCCCAACACCGTTTCGCCGGGTGAGGGGATGCGGGGAGTGCGTACCACCATATCGGTATTGCTGCTTCCTACGACCACGATGCGGGCGGCGGTCCTCATGGGTTATCTCCTTGGTACACTCACTGCGCGAGGTTCTTCAGCCAACGTGGAAGAGGGCTCCTGCCGTATAGGTAACGGCTCCCACAATGATGCCTGCGAGCGTCATCTCCCACCCTGCGGCCCACCAGCTCCGAAGGGTGAAGAGTGATTTGGCGGCTCCTACGGCAAAGTGGGCTACGAGGGACACGAGGGCGGCGACGATTACCCCCGGAGTTCCATGCATCCAGAAGAAGGGGATTACCGGGATCATGGCTCCCAGGCCCGTGCTGATGCCGGCTGCCAGGGCGCTCTGCACGGGGTTGCCGCCCTCTTGCTGCCCTTCAAACTCTTCTGTAGCGAGGACTTTGAGGAAAACATCCGGGTGCCTGGCGAGTTCTTCGGCCAGCCGGTCGGCTTCATCCTTGGTAAGACCCTTGAGCTGGTAGAAGAGTGAAAGTTCCTCTTTCTCTTCCTCCGGGTGCGTCTCCACTTCGTGGCGCTCACGGGCGATGTTGGCTTCCGCCACTTCTGTTTGGGATTTCTCGGCGAGGTAGGCACCCGTGGCCATGGAGAGGGCCGAAGCCAGGGCGCCGGCAAGGCCCGCCGTAAGGACGAAGTTTTCTTGCCCGCTGGTTGCTCCCGACACTCCAGACACGATGCCGAATACTGCGGCGAGGCCGTCATTGGCGCCGTAGATGGCTCCGGACACCCAACCGGCGCCGCGCTTGTGCCACGTCTCTTGGGAGAGGATGCGATCCAGAGCGGCGGCTTGCGGGGCTTCCGGGGTATGGTGGAGCTCGTCCTGGCGAAGGGCGCGCACGTTGACCTTGTGGTTCTGCTCGTCGCGGCGTATCTCGGCGAGGAGGCGATCGGTGTCTTCGTCGCCGGTAGGGCGCAGGTACTGGTCGTCAACCTCGTCTGTCTCGGCAGCTTCCTGCATGGCCAGGATGCGTTCCGCGGGAGCGAAGCGCATCTGAAGGCGGAACCAGGGCGATATGCGCACCGTTGCGGGGTCCGGAAGCGCCACGCCAAGTTGTGCAAGGCGCTCTTCGATGCGGCGGCGGTGGACGGCCTCGACTTCGGCCATTTGGCGGATGATGGCGGCGCGGCGCTCATCGGTTTCCCTTTCGGCAAGGGTGCGATAGACGAGGCCGGCGCGGATTTCTCCACGCCACGCGTCGAGGAGCCTCTTCACCACGTCCTGCTTCTCCACGGCACTTGCTCCCACTCCAGAATGTCCTCGGCCACCATTATACGCCACTGCGGCTGAGGCTGGACAGGTCTTCACTGCCAAAATTGATAGGTGGGTACCTGGGCTGCAATTCCGTAGATGTTCCAGAGGCTCCCTACCACGAACTGCCCCAGCATAAGGCCCATGAAGAAGGGGATGGAGCGCTGAAAGCCTACTCGGCCTCCGTACCGGAGGATGACGACTTTGAGGATCCAGGCGATGAAGAGCGGGAGCCATACAAGGTTGATTTCCCAACTGGCGGTGACGGCATAGGCCAGGGGATGGAACGGCCACCAGGTGAAGCGTACGCGAAAGATCTGCAGCAGAAGCGCGGTGATGAAGCCTACCGCAATGGCCATGGTGGCGGTGAAATTTCCCAGATGGGGCGTTTGGAGCCACCCTTGCAGGCGCGTATAGGCTTCGTCCCCGAAGCTGATTGTAGCCTTGGCTCGGGCGCCGTAGGCGTAATTGAGGTGGAGCATCGCCCAGAAGGCCACCATAGAGGCGACGGCGCCGAAGATTGCCATCCCCCAGAACCAGCGGCGATAGTCGCTCCGCGTCTGCTCGGCGAGCTTGAACGACTCCAACTGGTGCGGCATGGGATGGGACCGGTACGCCCGGTTGAACCAGAAGAACAATGAGAAGGCCGTGAGCTGAGCAGGCGTAAAGGCCTTCTGACCCAACGTTTCTGAGAGGATCCAGTCCGGCCCTGTGAAGTGCAGATCGTGCACAGGGGTACCTAATTCGGCGCGCATCCGCGTGACGGCGAGGGCCAGGGCGAAGTAAATGGCAAAGAAGGCGATGCCCAACCAAGGGCCCATGCCCACCTGGTTCGAGAACCATAGGACTACAGCCATTCCCACCACGATGCCGGCCAGTGCCGTGCGGTATCGCACGGGTTCGTCGGCGTCATCCAATTGGGAGGGTTGGCCCAGCGCCCGCCGGATCACCTGCGCGAGGTACGGGCGAGAGAGCCAAAGGGCGCCTACGAAGTACGCAATGTAGGCTCCGAAGGCTTGGTTGTTGTCGTAGGGGAAGCGCGGGTCTTGGTCCCACGCGGCTGCGACTGTGATGATGTGTTGGGCCTTCCAGAACCAATAGAAGAACCAGCAGGAGAAGAGGAAATCCACCGGCATGAGCATGCCTAGGCCGATCATGAAGGGGTAGAAGGAGAGAGGCGTCCATCCGATGGCGTTCCAGGGCTTCTCGGTAACCCATTGTTGCAAGTCGAAGAAGCTCTGGCCGCGGCCTGGAGTAAAGATCGTAGGGATGGCGGGATAGTAGACGTTGAGGCTGTTGACCGTGTCTATGAAGGCGGCGATGGAGAAGCCGATCCAGAAGAGGCGGTTGCGAAAGAGCCCGGTGCGTGGGGCGAAGGACTGTGCGTGGGTAATCTGGAGGGGCAACTGCACGATGGGGTAGGTGAGGCGCTCGTTCTCCGTCCATTGCTTGCGGAGGATGGCGTTGATGCAGAGCATGACGAAGAGGAGTGCCGTCATGAAGCCTGTCCACGTGAGGGCTACAGGGAGCCAGGCTTTGATGTAGGCGATGCGGTAGAGGGTGTCGTTGCCTATGTAATATCCCTGGATGATGTTCTTTTCGCCCAGGGTGAAAGGATACTTGGGGAGGGTTCCCTTAATGAAAAGGTCCTGCCATCCATTGGAGCTGTCGGCGAAGCGGTAGGGCCAGGTGAGCATCGGAACCAGGATCTGGAACATGTCGTGTCCGCAGAGGCACGAGCCCACGGCCAGGACACCGTAGATGAACAAGAGTTCTCCGCGCGTAAGGGCAGCCCTGGGGAAGCGCTGTTCCACCAACCGGTTGAGGAGTGTGAGCACCAGGATGATGAAGATGAGGTTGAAGAAGAGCGAGATGGTAGTGGGGTGGGCCGAGTAGCGGATCTGCTCCATCTGCACCACCCAGTAGGCGTTGACGGGCAGCAGGAGGAACGCGACCAGGCAGGAACGCCACGTAACCGCCTGAAGCCGCCGTGCCGAGGCAGATGCGACGCGGCTGGTCCTCGCCGGCATGGGTTCCGTCTGCGCCGTTTGTGCTTCAAGCGGGACCATGGGTATCCACGCCCGGGGATGCTAAAGATCCCGTTCTACAATGTACTGAGCGATGGCCCGCAGAGGGTCCGCACGGGCATCGAAGCCGGCGAGCGCATCTAGAGCGTGGCGGACTTCGAGGCGGGCGCGTTCTCGGGACCCGTCGAGCCCGAAGAGCTTAGGGTACGTTGCCTTGTCTTGCTTGAGGTCACTCCCCACGGGTTTGCCGATTTTGGCCTCGTCTCCGGTGATATCCAATATGTCGTCGGCGATTTGGAAGGCTAGCCCTACGCTTCGTCCGTAGCTCGAAAGGGCTTCGATTTGCTGCTGGTTGGCCCCACAGAGCATGGCGCCGGATAGAACGGAGGCAGTCAGCAGAGCTCCCGTCTTATGCTCGTGGATGAATTGCAGGTCTTCATAACCGATCTCCTTGCCTTCCGATTCGATATCCACGACTTGGCCCCCCACCATTCCAGCCGTTCCGGTGGCATGGGCGACGAGCCTAAGCACCGGCACGATGCGCTCTACCGGAGCGGTGCGGGCATTCTCGGCAATCAGCTCAAAGGCCAGGGCGAGCAGGGCGTCCCCAGCCAACATGGCAAGGGCTTCGCCATAGACCTTGTGGCTCGTGGGTCTGCCGCGGCGATAGTCATCGTTATCCATGCAGGGAAGGTCATCGTGCACCAGGGAGAAGGCGTGGATGCATTCGAGGGCGCACGCAGTGGGAAGGACGTCCTCGCCGGCGCCTCCCACGGCCTCGGCAGAGGCGATCACGAGGATGGGCCGGATGCGCTTCCCCGGGGCAAGGACGCTATACCTTATGGCTTGATGGAGGCTCTGGGGGCGTTGAGTTTCGGGGGGAAGGTACCGGTCCAACGCGGCCTCAACCAGCCCGCGCCGGTCACCGAGATAGAGTTTCAGGTTCATACGGGCTCTCGATGGGAAGTGTGGCTGTATTATAGGCGTTTTGGCGCAGCGTCGTAAAGGGGATCGCGTGCCCTGCACGGACGATTACCAGGCTCCGATAATACCATCAAAGGAGCAGGGCGGCGCCTGTACCCAAACCTGCATACCGTGCGCACCTGGGAAGTACCACGTGGCCACTCTTACTTTGGATCAGCTGGTGCAGTCCGTTGACGAGCTGCCCTCCTTACCGGACGTGGCCCTGAAGGTGTTGCAGATGGCGGATGATCCGGGCGTGTCCGCCAGGGAGATCAGCCGCGTGATCTCTGCAGACATGGCCCTTGCGGCGCGTCTGCTGCGGATTGCTAACTCGGCGTATTATGGGATTACGCGGTCGGTAAGCACCATCAACGAGGCTGTTGTGATCCTTGGAATGCAGGCTGTGCGGAGCCTGGCTCTTGCTGCTGCTTCGTACGACACTCTTCGACGCGAGTATGCCGGGTATGGGTTGCGCGCCGGAGAGCTCTGGCACCATTCTATGGCGACGGCGATTGCGGCACAGATCATCGCCGGCCGCACGCGGGCAGCTCGGAATGAGGAAGCATTTGTGGCGGGTCTTTTGCACGACGTGGGCAAGGTGGTGCTCAACGTTCATGTAGGCCCTCAATTTGAGGTAATCCGAGCTTTGGCCGAGTTGGACAACCTCCCCTTCCATGTGGCGGAGAAGTCAGTCCTGGGCTATGACCATGCCGAGGTAGGGGCGCGCGTGGCCGAGAAGTGGAATTTGCCGGAACATCTGTGCGCCGCCATCGGCGGGCACCATTCTCTGGACCGGGGATCCTCTGCACCTGAATTAGCCGCCGTCATCAACGTCGCGGACGGCATTGCGCATCTCGATGCCATGGGGCTGGATGAGGGGACGGCGCCGCCCCGCTACGATGCTCGGGCTCTGGATGCGCTTCAACTGAAGGAAGAGGATGTGGAGCAGATCGCCGCCGAGATGAACAGCCAGCTAGAGCGCGCCATGAGTGTGTTTGCAGCACATTAGGAAGGGACCGGGCCAAGGGTGAGTGGAGAAAGCGTATTGCGGAGGCAGAGCAAAGGGCGGTCTCGTTGGTGGAAGGCGCCGGCCCACCTGGACGAACGCGCTCGAGCGGAGCTGGGCCGCTTCATGGACGGGTTCCGGAAGATCGCGGGTTCGGACCTGACGCATTACAAGCCGGTTCAGGTCTATGAACGCGCGCGGGCCAGGGCACAGCGCTTTCGCCTGACAGACCTGGATGATTACTGCAGGCTCCTGGAGGGCAGCCCTCAGGAGCGGGCTGCGTTTCTAGACAGTCTTACGCCCAACGTGTCCGAGTTCTTTCGGGATCCTTCCTGCTGGGCATGGCTGGCGGAACATGTGCTTCCGGGCCTGCTGGGCGCCGGACGCGCTTTGAAGCTCTGGAGTGCCGGCTGTGCTTCGGGCGCGGAAGCCTATTCTCTGGCCATGCTTCTGGAAGACCTCTCTCCCGGGGTGCCCCATTTCCTGCTCGCTACAGATGTGGACCGGCAGGTACTGAACTGTGCGGCGGAGGGGATCTATTGCTCCCACGATCTCCGCTACGTGCCCCGTCAGTATCGGGATTGGCTGCTGCCCTGCGAGGAGGGGTTGGCGGTGGCGCCGGGGATCCGACGGCGCGTAACCTTCGCGCCCCATGACCTGCTTGCGGACCCCTTCGAAGAGGACTTCGACTTTATTGCGTGCAGGAACGTGCTGATTTACTTCAGCGACGATGCGAAGAACCGGATATACGAACGCTTTTCGGCCGCTTTGGCCTTGGGCGGGGTGCTCTTTTTGGGACTTGCGGAACGGCTGCGCGACCCGAGCGCTTTCGGCTTCGTAGAGCTGCATCCCGGGTTTTACCAAAGAACGGAATGAATGGCTTGCGCTCGAGGAATGCTTCTATGAGGGGGTGAGGTTATGATTGGAGTAGACACGATTTCGCCGATGGACACCGTGGCGGCGGCCATGGACCGATCACAAGGGGATGGCATGAGCCGCCAGGTTCTTCTTCTGAAGAAAGCGATCAGCGCTGAGAAGGATATGGTAGAACAGCTCTTGCCGGCGCCGCCGGGGCGACTAGACGTTCGCGCCTAGCGGCAGGCAGGAACCGCTGTCTGCGCCGGCCAATCTCCCGGGCGGCGGGTGTCGTGCCGCCTTTGGGAGGGGACAGGGTGCAGCCCCACGAGCGTAAACTCCTCGAGCAGGGCGCATTCGAGCTGGGTGCTCCGTTGGATGGGGCGCAGCTCGACCAGTTCGAGCGTTTCGCATACCTTCTTTACGAGGCCAATAAGGGGCTCAATCTTACCCGCATCCCTCCGGAGCAAGCAGTACCCCTCCACTTCTTGGACTCGCTGGCCGTCTGCCGCGCTCTCAACGTGAGAATGCTGCGCAATCTTGCCGATGTGGGTTCCGGCGCGGGCTTCCCCGGCATTCCCCTCAAGATTGCATTTCCCCATCTGGAGGTAACGCTCATCGAAGCGACCCAGAAGAAGGCAGCCTTTCTGCGGGAGGTGGTGCGGCAGTTGGGCCTGAGCGCGGTGGAGGTGCTTGCCGCCCGGGCCGAGGATTTGGTGCGGGACCCCCTGGCTGCCGGAGGCTTCGACGCCGCAACTGCGCGGGCCGTTGCGCGCCTCACGAAGCTGCTGGAATGGATGCTGCCCCTCGTACGTTCCGGCGGTTCCGTGGTGGCCCTCAAGAGCCGCACCGCAGATGAAGAACTGCTCGAAGTCCGCCCGCTTCTCCCACGCCTGGGCGCTGTTTTGGCGAAGGATGTGCAGACGGCCATCCCGGGGACCGATGCATACCGCCGCATCCTTGTTTTTGAGAGGACGACGAAGGGCCGGAGGCGGTAGCGCTGAGCGGCAACAGCGGTCTACCTGGCAGGTATAATTCCGTGTTACCCATGGGAGTGCCATACAGGAGGGAGCCATCGTTGCAGATACACTCGATCCCTGTGGAGCAGATCGTAGAGGATCCTGACCAGCCGCGGCAATTCCACGATCCCGAGAGCCTTATGGGTCTAGCGGAAAGCATCAGGAGGCACGGCATTTTGCAGCCGATTACGGTGACGCCCCTGCCCAATGTGAACATGTACCGCATCGTTACAGGGGAGCGGCGCTGGCGGGCTGCGCAGATTGCGGGTCTCACCGAGATCCCGTGCTTGGTGAAGGAGCTCGAGGCCGAGGATGCCGTTACCGAGCAGCTTATCGAGAACCTTCAGCGCGAAGATCTTCAGCCGCTGGAGAAGGCTCGGGCGCTCCGCCATATCAAGGATGCTTTGGGCGCTACGAACCGCGAGCTGGGGGCGCGCATCGGCTTATCCGAGCGTACGGTGGGTTATCTGCTGGATTTGCTGGATCTCCCTGAGCCCATCGCGCGGGAAGTCGTGTCCAGCCCGAACCGTCCGGCGGACGGCCAGATTACGGAGAAGCACGCCCGGTTCCTCAAACTGCTCAACGAGCAGCCTGATCTGCAGAATGCCGTGGTGGAAAAGATCAAAGAGGAGCGCATTACAGGCGAGCGCACCGGGAAGCTTGTGTCGGCGATCAAGCGGCGGCCCGAGCGTGCAGCGCAGATCCTGGAGGCCGCGGGAGAGGATCTGGAGCGCCTGCTTGCCGAAGAAACCGCACCCGCGCATGCTGGGGTGGATGCCGGCGAGATGCCCTCGGTGCCGGGTGCGGCAGAACGGATACACGAATTCCACGCGTTTTTGATGGGTCTGGCCATCATGGGAAGGTCCCGCGCTGAAATCGCCCGAATCCAAGATGCCCTCACGGTTTTGGGGCAGACGGTAGATGGTCTTCTGCGGGAATGCCGTCTCGAGTTGGACGGGAAGTGACGGACCCAAAAAACGAGCGGCGGGCGCCTGGGGGAGCGCCGCGCCGCTGTGGGAAGGAAGGTGAACTCGAACCAACGGTGATTATAGGCAAGTTGCGATGGAAACCCTAGGGGCCGAGGCTAGGGCGGCGTAAAGAGACGGGAGGATGCTATGGGTGCATGCCGTGTTCGCGTTTTAACCAAGGAGGAAGGATCTTTCCTTTCACCCATGCTGCACGGGCACTTTGCCGAGCATCTTGGCCGGTGCTGCGTGGACGGATTGTGGGTAGGGCGCCGGTCCTCAATCCCCAACGAAGCAGGCTTCCATCAAGGCGTTCTGCGGGCTCTAGCCAGGCTCGGCTTGCCCGTCTTGAGGTGGCCCGGAGGTTGCTACGCCGACACCTACCATTGGCGCGACGGCATCGGGCCGGGGGAGCGGCGCCCGCGTACACTGGGCGAGTCCTGCGGGCTGAGGGTGGCGGAAGAGAACGGGTTGGGGACCCATGAATTCATTGACCTGTGCCGGCGCGTGGGGGCGGAGCCCTACCTTGCCGGCAACGTGGGAAGCGGGTCTCCACAGGAAATGGCGGATTGGGTGCACTACTGCAACGGTACCCTGGACACCGATCTTGTGCGGCAGCGGGCAGCCAACGGAAGCGCCGAGCCCATGAATGTGCGGTATTGGGGAGTAGGCAACGAGAATTGGGGATGCGGCGGGAATTACGACGCAGCGGATTACGCCAAGGAGTTTCGCCGCTATGCTACGTTCATCAAGATGGCGGACCCCAATGTGGAACTCGTCGCATGCGGGCATACCGATCCCAACTGGAACCGCGCTGTGATGGAAGTGCTGCGCGACGATCTGGCCCTCGTGGACCATCTTTCGGTTCACCGGTACTATGCTGCAGGGCGCGCCCTGGACTTCGACGAGAGCGAATATTATGCGTCCATGCGGGCGGGGCAACTCGTGGGGTTGGACGTAGCCGAAGCCTACGGCATCGTGCGTTCCTTCTGCGCTGGGCGCAAACAGGTGAAGATTGCCTTTGACGAATGGGGCATTTGGCATCCGGAGGCAACGGGTGCTACGCAGTATGAGGCGCCTTCAACGCTTCGCGACGCCGTGGCGGCTGCCGGAGTGCTGGATGCGTTCCACCGTTGGGCCCATGCACTCTCCATGGCAAACCTCGCCCAGGTGGTGAATGTGCTGCAGTGCCTTGTCCAAACCCGGGATGACCGCTTCTGGGTAACGCCGACCTATCATCTTTTCGACCTGTACCGCGTTCACCGAGGGGCCGTTCGGCTGGGTATCGAGGTGGATTGCGATACGGTAGATGCTCCGGGGTTGGCCGATGCGCCGGCAGGCCCGCTTCCAATCCTTTCTGCGACGGCGTCCACGCAGGGAGGCGGGATTGCTGTAAGTGTCTCCAACCGGCACATCTCTCGCGCAGTGGAGGTAGAGTTCCGGCTGGATGAGGGGAGGATAGCCTGGTGTGAGGCGGCCAGTTTGGCGGCCGACAGCCCGGCTGCCGTCAATTCTGCAGAAGATCCGGAGCGGGTGGCCATTCGCCGGCATGAGGTACGGCCCGCGGATGGCGCTGTGCGGCTGGAGCTTCCGCCGTGCTCGGTGCACACTCTTGTGCTGACGTGTGAATGACACGGGATGCCTGGTTCTATGGGACGCGTTATGGCTGTGGATGTAGGTGAGCGGCGCATCGGTTTGGCCTTCAGCGATGAAATGAAGACCTTCCCGGCGGTGCAGCAAACCCTGGAGCGGCAGGAAGGGTACCGGGCCGATATGCGGCGTATTCGGCAGCTTGTTGAGGAGAGCAATGTAGAACTGGTGGTGGTAGGGCTGCCTCTTCATTTGGACGGTTCGGCAGGAACAAGCGCGCATGCAGCCCGAGAGTTCGCAGAGGCCTTACGGAGATACGTGGCGGTGCCGGTCCTTGAGGTGGACGAGCGGCTCAGCACGGTCGAGGCCGAGCGGATGTTGTTGCACGCGGATGTGGGCCGCAAGAAGCGGCGGCAGGTAGTGGACGGAGTGGCGGCGGGGGTGATCTTGCAGGCGTATCTGGATGCCATTCGGAAGGATGGGCAAGAGCGTTGAAGGGCCTTAGGCGCCGGGTGCGGGCGGCAGCAGGGGTCTTAGGTGCGGCGGCGCTGTGCGCAGGGATCTGGGTGGCGCACGAGTTGCGGCCTGCGTCGCCCGCGGGGCGGCGCGTTATCGTCAACATCGTTGCGGGGACGAAGTTGGAGAGAGTGGCCGCAGTATTGCGGCGCCGCCACCTTATTCGCAGCGCGACGGTGTTCCTGTGGGCGGCGCGGCTGAAAGGGGTTCCTGATGAGCCCCGTCCCGGCCGCTACGCCTTCTCAACGGCAATGTCTGCGCTGCACATAGCGGATCGGCTGAGGCGCGGGGACACGGGCATCAACGAGATAAGGGTTACGATACCCGAGGGCTACGGGGTGCGCCAAATCGCCGCGGCTTTGGTGCGCCACGGCATTCTGAGCGAGGGGACGGGCTTTTTGGACGTTGCGCGGCATCCGGGAGGGCGGGTTCAGGCGCCGTTCCCAATTCCGAAAGCGGGTCTGGAAGGATTTCTTTTTCCGGACACGTACTGGTTTCCGCGGGGCGTTCGGCCGGAACGTGCGGCTCAGGAAATGGTGGACACCTTCGTGCGCCGCTTCTATTTGCCTAACCGGGCGGACATTGCGGCATCGGGTCGGACCCTCGCGGAAATCGTGACGGTTGCCTCACTGGTAGAGCGTGAAGCAAAGAAGGATGAAGATCGGCCCAAGATTGCCGGCGTAATCTACAATCGGCTGGCACGCGGGATGCCGCTTCAAGTAGATGCGACGGTTCTGTATGCCTTAGGCCATCACAAGAGCCGCGTTCTCTATTCGGATCTTAAGGTGGCATCGCCCTATAATACCTATAGACGCAGAGGGCTGCCGCCCGGCCCCATTGCGAACCCGGGACTACCCTCTTTGGAGGCAGCGCTTCACCCTGAGCGGAGCGATTACCTTTACTACGTGGCGGGGCCCGACGGCGCGCATATCTTCTCGCGTACGGAAGCGGAGCATCTGCAATGCGTGGGCCGCATGCGCGCCCTGCGCGCTCGGAGCGCCGCCGGGGGCAGCGGATGATGCGCGTGCTGAACCTGCTGTGCCCCGGCCGCTATTGCAGTGGAGGTGTAACCTCGATCCCCCCGGAGGAATTGAGGAAAGCGGGTTTCCGCGCTGTGCTGCTGGATGTGGACAACACCCTGGTTGGCTGGCAGCGAACCGACATCCCCCATGCGGTGCGGAAGTGGATTTGGGATCTGAAGCAACAGGGGCTGAGGATCTGCTTGGTGTCGAACACGCGCCATCCGCGGCGGCTGGAGGCGTTGGCGGCGGAACTGGAAGTTCCCTTCGTACGGCAGGCGCTGAAGCCTGGGCGCAGAGGGTTCCTGGCCGCTCTGGAGCAGTTGGGTGTGGCACCCTCAGCAGCGGTAATGATCGGGGACCAGATGTTCACGGATGTGCTTGGGGGCAACCGGGCGGGTGTGGCCACCATTCTGGTGCGGCCGATGCATCGGCGGGAATTCGTGGGAACCAAAGTCAGTCGTTTGGCCGAGGGCATCGTACTGGCGGTTTTGCGGCGGCGTGGATTGTTGGACGAGGACGGCGGCGGACCGGCCGAAAGCGCTGCCGGCGAAACTGCGGTGTTCTGATATAATGAGGAATAGGGAACAATCCCTAAGGTGATGTCGTCTCACCGACCAGAGAGGGTTTGCCTTGCGGGAATTACCGGAGCTACGAAGGTTCTGGGTGTATTCGGGTACCCGGTGGCCCATTCCCTTTCGCCTGCGATGCACAACGCGGCCATCGCAGCCCTGGGTCTTCATTACGTTTATATCCCATTCTCCGTTCCGCCCGCTGAACTTGGCGCGGCGATCCGCAGTATCAGGGCGCTGGGCATCGTTGGGGTAAACCTGACGATCCCGCATAAGGAACGGGCGCTCGCCTTCCTGGACGAGGTGGCACCGGATGCGCTTGAGGTCGGTGCCGTCAACACCCTATGCCAGGCAGGTGAGAGGCTCGTCGGTTACAACACGGATGGCGCGGGCTTCCTGGCTCCGCTTCGGGCTCGAGGCATCTCCGTGAAGGGGATGCGGGTTCTGGTAGTGGGCGCCGGAGGGGCTGCGCGCTCCGTGGTGTATGCATTGGTGCATGAGGGCGCCCACGTAATCGTTACCAATAGGAACCCGGAGCGTGCAGCAGCCCTGGTGGAGAGTGTGAACTGCTCCCTACGGGCCGGCGCCGAGTGGTTGCCGCTGGATGCCTCGGAGGAGCTTGCCAGGCGGGCATCGGCGGCGGATATGTGGGTGAACACGACGCCGGTGGGGATGCATCCTCACGAAGATGCGGAACCGCCGGTACCTGTGGAGCGGCTGCGCGGCCGAATGGTGGTTTACGATTTGATCTACAACCCGTTGGAGACGAGGCTCCTCAGCGCAGCCAAAAGGGTTGGAGCGGTGGCCATCAACGGTGTGGCGATGCTGGTGGGGCAGGGAGCAGCTTCCTTCCGCCTGTGGACGGGGATCGAAGCGCCTGCCGACGTAATGGAACGGGCAGTCTTGGAAGGATTGGGGGCAGCAGGGCGCGAAGAATAATGTAGGCAAGCGGGGCGCTTGCGTCCTCGGCGGGGGTATGTTATAATGCCGCGATTGCGCTGTGGGAATGGCGCGCGGTTCTCAACGAGAGGCAAGGTGGGGCGAAAATGGTAATGACCAGAAAAAGCATGGGCGAGTATCTGGTTCAGGAGGGCTACATCACGCGGGAGCAGCTCCAGCAGGCCCAGGAAGCGGCCAAAGCCTCGCGGACGGATTTGGCCAGGGTCCTCGTGGAACAGGGTTTCGCAAGTGAGCGCGACGTATACCGCGCGAAGGCGCAGGAGCTGGGCGTTGGTTTTGTGGACCTCTCCCGATACGCGCCCGAACCTGCCGCGGTGAATGTGGTTCCTGAGCACATCGCCAAGCGCCACAACGTAATCCCGGTAAAGAAAGACACCGCCACCAACACGCTCCATGTGGCCATGGCGGATCTGAATAACCCCTATGCGGCGGATGACCTGCGGCTCGTGTCCCGCTGCAACATCCGAGGTGTATTGGCGGCTCCAAGCGACATCGAGGACGCCATCGCACGCGTCTACGGCGGTACGTCGGCGAGCCTGGCCCCTGCCGACACCGCGGGCAACGGCGGGACGAAGGGGGGTATGAACCCCATGAAGGGAGGGGTCCCCGGTCCCGGAGGGAGCAGCGACCTCATGTCGCAGATCCGGCAGGACATCGCCTCCTACGGAGCCACGGGCGAGGCGGCGCTCGATGAAGATGAAGAGAGCGCCATCGCCATGGCGGAAGAAGCGCCCATCATCCGCGTTGCCAGCACCATCATCCAACAAGCCATCAAGGAAGGCGCTTCGGACATTCACATCGAGCCGGACCGCCGGGGCCTGCGCATCCGATATCGTGTGGACGGCGTGCTCCACGAAACGATGACGATGCCCAAATACATCCAGCCGCCCCTCATCTCGCGCTTCAAGATCATGGCCGAGATGAATATTGCTGAGCGGCGGGTGCCTCAGGACGGCCGCATCCCCGTGCGGTATGAGAACAAAGATTACGACTTGCGCGTGTCTTGCTTGCCCAACATTTGGGGCGAGAAGATCGTATGCCGCATACTGGACAAGACCTCCATCCTCATCGGCCTCAACAAGCTGGGCTTCTCGGCGGAGACGCAGGCGCAACTGGAAGAGCTCATCATCCAGCCCAACGGCATGGTCCTCTCCACCGGTCCTACGGGTTCAGGAAAGACCACGACCCAGTATTCCGTGCTCCATAAGCTCAACTCCATCGAGAAGAACATCCTCACAATCGAGGACCCGGTGGAGTATCAGCTCAGCGGCGTGACGCAGGTGCAGGTGAACCGGAAGGCGGGCCTCACCTTTGCCAACGCTCTTCGATCGTTCCTTCGCCAGGACCCGGACATCATCATGGTGGGCGAGATGCGCGACTTGGAGACGGCTGAGATCGCCATCGAGGCTTCACTTACGGGCCACCTGGTGCTCTCCACGCTGCACACGAACGACGCCCCTTCGGCTGTGATCCGTATGATGGATATGGGTGTGGAGCCCTACCTCATCTCTGCAACGGTTATTGGAGTGTTGGCTCAGCGCCTTGGCCGCAAGGTCTGCCCGAACTGTAAGGAACCCTACGAAGTGGAGGCTTCGGAGCTGAGGCGGTTCGGTTTCCGCCCCGAGCACCCCGAGCAGAAGATCACTCTGTGGCGCGGCAGGGGGTGCGAGATATGCCGGCAGACGGGGTACAAAGGCCGGCTGGGCATCTTCTCGCTGATGCGGGTGAATGACGAAATCGCCGAACTCATCGTGCGGCGGGCTCCGCTCAACGATATCCGCGACGCCGCCAAGGCGAACGGAATGCTGGAATTGAGGGAGGATGGCCTCAATAAAGTGCTGGAAGGGATCACCACGCCGGAAGAGGTGATGCGCGTGGTGTTCACGGCCGGCCACTAATACGGCTCCAGACATGGAGTGCAATCGCTGGAGAATGGGAATTGTCTGAGCAGACGCAACCGATCCCTCCGCAAGGGGCTCCGCAGGCCAGCGCTCGCCCGCGGCCCCTGGACGACGCCCACATAGACGACCTTCTGCGCATCGTGGTGGAGAAGGGCGGCTCGGACCTGCACGTGTCCGTAGGAGTGCCTCCCATCATTCGTGTGGATGGCCAGCTCCTTCCTACCAACTACGAACGCGTAGACCCACAGACGTGCCAGCGGCTGATCTACGACATCCTCACGGATGAGCAGATCCAGCGCTTCGAAACGAATTTCGAGCTGGACTTTTCATACTCCCTGGCAAGGATGTCACGCTTTCGGGTGAATGTTTACCGGGACCGCGGCAACGTTGCGATGGCGTTTCGGGTGATCCCCGCGCGCATCCCTACCCTCAAAGAGCTGCAGCTCCCGGCAGTCCTGGAAGAGCTTACGCGCCTCCCGCGCGGATTGATCCTGGTGACGGGACCTACGGGGTCGGGCAAGTCCACCACCCTGGCAGCCATGATCAACCAGATCAACAACGAACGGTCGGTGCACGTCATTACCATCGAGGATCCCATCGAGTACCTGCATTCGCATCGTTTCAGCATTATCAATCAGCGTGAGATCGGTCAGGACACCAAGAGCTTCGCCAATGCCCTCCGCGCCGCGCTGCGGGAGGATCCCGATGTAATCCTCGTAGGCGAGATGCGTGACCTTGAGACGATGCAGAACGCGGTGTCGGCAGCAGAAACGGGGCACCTTGTGTTTGCCACTCTGCACACGAACAGCGCCGCTACGTCCGTGGAACGCATTGTGGACTCGTTCCCGCCGGGGCAGCAGGAGCAGGTGCGGTTGCAGCTATCCAATAACCTTCAGGCTATTCTGTGCCAGCAACTGTTGCCGCGGGCGAACCAACCCGGGCGCGTTTGCGCCATGGAGATCATGACGGCCAGCCCCGCCATCAGAAACTTGATCCGCGAGAACAAAGCCCATCAGATTACCTCCATGATCCAGACCAGTGCCAACCTGGGCATGCAAACGATGGATCAATCGTTGCGGGATTTGTACGTGCGGGGCCTCATAACCTTTGAGTTGGCGATGGAACGCGCCATGAACCCGCAAGAGCTGGAGAAGATGATCCGCACGGCTACCATGCCGGGGCCGGGAGGGACGATCCGGTAAGAGTGCACGGGGAGAGCTGTTCCCAAAGAGGGGGAAGAAGTCATGGCAACCTTCAGCTATACCGTAAGAGACGCCAGCGGGCAGACCCGCACGGGCACGTCCGAAGCGGAGAACGTGGAGATCCTGCGGCGGCGCCTACAGGAACAGGGCTTTACCGTTGCAGATATCAAGCAGACGGCGGCCGGCAAGAAGAAAGCGCCCGGAGGCGGATGGGGCCGCGTTAAGCTGGCAGACCTATCCATCTTTTCGCGCCAGTTCTCCACCATGATTGACGCCGGCGTGTCGCTTGTGCGCGCTCTGGATGTGCTGGGCGAACAGACGGCCAACCCCAAACTCAAACGCATCATCATGGACATCCAGCAGGAAGTGGAGTCGGGCCAGACCCTTTCGAAGGCGATGTCCAAGTACCCCAAGACCTTCACACCGCTGTATGTGGGGCTTGTGCGGGCAGGAGAAGTGGGCGGCGTTTTGGAGGAAGCATTGCAGAGGCTTGCAGGCTTCCTCGAGAAGGATATGGAACTGCGCCGCAAAGTGAAAGCTGCCCTCACCTACCCCACCATCGTGGTGATCGTAGCGGTGGGCATCGTGCTGGGCCTGTGCACCTTCATCGTGCCCAAGTTCGTGGAACTCTTCCGCGACCTCGGCGTGAAGGAGCTGCCCACCATGACGCAGATGCTGGTGGACTTCAGCGACTTCCTCAAGAACCGGTGGTGGATGGGGCTCATCATCGTCGTGGCGGTGTACATGGCGTTGAAGTACTTCGGTACCACAAGGATCGGCCGGCGCGTAATTGACCGGGTCAAACTGAAGGTGCCTGTGTTCGGCAAACTGCACCACAAGATCGCTCTGGCCCGCTTCTCCAGGACGCTGGGGACCCTCCTGGTGAGCGGCGTGCCCATCCTTCAGGCGCTGGAGACGGTGGCCGGCACGGTTGGAAACGGCATCATCGCCGACGCCATCATGGAGGCACGGGCACGCATTCGTGAAGGGGACCGCATCAACGATCCTCTGGAAAAGAGCCGCATGTTTCCGCCTATGGTGGTGCACATGGTGTCCATCGGGGAAGAATCCGGTGCACTGGACCATATGCTCACCAAGATCGCGGATTTCTACGAGCAGGAAGTGGATGCCACGCTCCAGAGCCTTACAGCGGCCATCGAGCCCATGCTCATCGTGTTTCTGGGCTTTGCCGTGGGCTTCATCGTGATCTCCATGTTCATGCCCCTCATCCAGGTGATCCAGAACCTTACCTCGGGCGGCGGCGGCGATCACGGAGCCGGAGAGGCCACTTCTGCGGAATAGACCTCTGAAGCCGGGTCCGAAGCTGCCCCACTTCGGACCCGGCCTTCCATCTTAGGGATCCCCTTGGTGAACCTTCCATTATCCTATTGGGGCACGATGGCGTTCGTGCTCGGCGCGGTGATCGGCAGCTTCCTCAATGTGGTCATTTGGAGGCTGCCGCGCGGCGAATCCCTCTCTCATCCGGGGTCTCATTGCCCGCGTTGCGGCCATTCCCTTTCGGCTTGGGAGAATATCCCGGTCTTGAGCTACCTAGTTCTTCGGGGGCGCTGCCGAGCCTGTAAGGAACCTATTTCGGTGAGGTATCCCGTGGTAGAAGCCCTTACCGGCTTCCTCTTTTTTGTATTCGTGCTTCGGTTTGGTCCTACGATCCAGGCTGCTGCCTATTGCCTCTTCGGCGCGGCCCTGATTGCGGCATTCTTCATAGATTTGGACCACTTCATCATCCCCGATGAGCTCAACATATCTGCGTGGGGCGTGGGCGTGGCGTTGGACCTTTGGCTTGCCCACACAGGCGATCCTGCGCATCGGCTTATTTGGGGCTGGCTTCCCCGTTCCATTGCGGCGGGGGGCGTGTGCGCCCTGCTGTTCGTAGCTATTCAGCTCATCGGGCAGGTGTTGTTCCGCAGGGATGCTATGGGGGATGGGGACGTGAAGCTGGCCCGCGCCATCGGCGCCATGCTGCCGCTGCCCCAGGCGCTGGTGTCGTTTTTTTTGGCAGTGGCGGCGGGGGCGCTCATCGGCGGGACGCTGCTGCTTCTCCATGGCGAAAAGGAGCAGGAAGAAGACCCGTCTGCTGGGGAGGGAGAGGCGGAACCCGCGCGTACGTCCGTGTCGGCGATCCTCATGTACGGCTTCCTCTACGCAGCGTGCTTGGATGTGGCGCTGCATTTGGCCTCCCTGGTACGGCTTCCTGTGGCGTTGAGGTGGACCAGGAACCTGTTCGGCAGCACGGATGAGGGAGCCGACGAGGAATTTGTGGCCGGTCCGACGCATATACCGTTTGGTCCCTACATGGTTGTAGGAGCGCTGGCCGCCGTGTTTGTGGCGGAGCCGCTGATCCGCTGGTATCTGCACTGGGCGCGGCTGGAATAGGATGAGCGGGGCGGAGCGTTTGCCGGGGCCGCGGGACGTTCGGCAAGGGGAGGCGGAACACTGCGGAGGGCCGCGTCGTCAGACGGACGGAACGCAAGCAGAGGTGCCGGCACGCACGCAGATCCACTTCCGGGGTGGCCGGGGTGGCGGGGAAAGAAGCCATGAATAGAGGACGGATCCAAAGCGGTTTTACGCTCATCGAGCTGCTCACCGTCATCGCAATCATCGCGGTGCTTGCAGCCATAATCTTTCCCGTTGCCGGCACGGTGCGGGAGCAGGCGCGGGCTTCGAGCTGCATGACCCAGCTCCACCAGCTATGGGTAGCGGCCAACGTGTATCGTCAGGACGAAGGAGGCTATCCTCCTGCCCTTCTTGGGTATGCGGAACAGGGCGTGCCGGATAACAACGGGGTCTGCACGGGCACGGTGAGTACGGGCGATCCGTACGATCCGGGTGTGAATAACGGATGCGCTGCCAATCTGGATCGGCTTGTAAACGGCTTTATGTATCCGGAGCAGTTCAACGACAGCAACCTGGTTCTTTGCCCGGACAACATTCCCAAACCCACCAAGAACCTGGTGACCATCGCCCACTTCCCGCCGAAGCCCGTCAACTGGCCTGCGAATTACCGATACATTACCGATGCCAGCTCGGACCCCAACGCGCCCGTGAACGTGTGCGGGAGCGATGCGGCGGGCCTCATAGACTGTTTCACATCCGGCCCCAACCAGGGGAAGCCCAAATACTACTATGTTTGGGATTCCTACGACATCGGGCCCCGCATCAATCCTGACGGTACGCCGTTCCTCATCAACGGACAGCGCGTTTACGACGTTCACTACAGCCTGAACTGGACGGGCGACACGGGCATGTTCGATCTGCCCGTGCAGCTCAAGTACAGCAATCCGCCCACGGACAAGACGATCCTCACATACTGCACGTGGCATAGCGTGGTGGCGAATACCGGCAGCGTCACGAGCATCAACCTTGCGGGAACGGCGAAGAAGGTGCCTGTGGGTCAGATTGTGGCCAACGGAGCGAATGTGTTCAACCGGTAGTGCGGGTACGCCGGATGGCGGTTCTTCACGGAGCAACGAAGCAGCCTGCAGTGCGAAGCAGCGGAAGCAAAGCCATGGCGAACAGACGACACACAGCAGGAATATCCCTCATCGAAGTGATGGTGGTGATGGTGTTGCTGCTCATCGGGATCTTCTCGGTGATCCGCCTCTTTCCGCCAGGCTTCCTCATCAACAAGGAGACGGAAGCCGCTACGCTGGCCGCCCGCCTGGCACAGCAAGAAGTGGATCGCTTCAGCAACAATTCCGCTAACCTCATGAGCGCCGTGGTTCCGATCCTCCCTGTGCCGGCCAATAACGCCTTTGGCTATGCTTTCCGCGTGGACACCGATGCCACTCCGGATGACCTCAGCGAAGGGCAACCTGGGATCCCTGGGGTGGATCCCTACTACTATTCCAACGTGAACAAGATCCGCCGGATCATCGGCGAATTCGTGCGGATACCGATCCCTACGCCCATCGCAGCGGGGAAGGGGTCTGTTTACATGTTGAGTTCCGGGCCAGTGTACAACGTTCCGTGGGACGGCCAAACGGAAAGCATCTTCGTGCACGGGGCGCCCATGTTCCGGTCCGTTCAGGATGTGAACGACCCGTACGGCCCGCATCTTTCCCGGCCGCAGCAGTACGCCATAGACTACGACGACGCACAGGTGGCTTTCTTCCCGCAACCTTACGATCGGCAATTCCTAGCCACGTACAGCTACTACGATGCCAACAACATCGTGCAGACCATCGTGGATGAAGTAATTTCGATCCCGGCGGGGACCTTTGGCTGGGTTCCGTTCACCGGGAATAACGGCCGGCCCCTGGTGCCCGGCAGTGACACGATCTCGCGGAAATTCATCCGCATCACGCCTGATCCCAACACGGGCCGATATGCTTGGTCGCCGAACGACCCATACCAATACGATGTTCTTTCTGCCAACGACGGCACGTTTGCCAACGTAGGGGTTTTGGTATTCAACCCATTGGGTCATAACTTCAACGAGAGCACACCGGGCGGCGTCCAACCCCTGAGCGCACGGATTGATTACGACGTTTTGGATTGGCGCATCATCCGGGAGGATCGGCCTATGCCCGGGGCAGCGCCCTACGAGGTGCGCCTCACACTCAAGGACATCAAGAAGCTGGGCGACACGGACGACGACCAAACCCAATATATCGGTCTTTTCCGGGATCCTGCGATCCCCGCAGCGAACCGTGTGGACCTGCTGGTCTACAGCGTAGCCACAGGCGCGCGCATCCCGCAGGTGGATCCGAACACGAACCAACGCAACTGGATGGTGGATTACAAGCAGGGCATCGTAACCTTTACGGATGCGTTCGGATCGCAGAACCAGGGCGGCGTGTTTCGGTTTTTCTATAAGGCGCATGGAGATTGGGCACTCCAGGTTCAGAAAGCGCCGGATCTTTACCGGTACCGCAATACTCCCAACATCTCATTTGCGGAATACTACGTGCCCGTGCAGGCGGCAGACCCTGGCCGGCCCACCCGCATGTACTTCCCTTTGATGGATGCGGGCAAGACCGTGGCAATTCGGGATCTTTGGTACAAAGACGGCTCCGGCACTTCTCACCACGTGACCAACGAGGCATACCGCATCAATCCTCTGCGCGCCAACTTCGAGACCGTGGGGGGGCGGGTGCTGACGTACATAGACCTCACGGAGAAGCATCCCGACGCCGTCGGGTGGGACACGGCGCCCGCCGGCATCGCCGCCAACGGCGTCCAGGGCATCTCCTTTAAATCGCGCGTACTTTGGACCAACGGAAGCACGGTGTCTCAGGTGGCCGTGGGCAATGTGGTCCATACGCGGTGGCGGAAGATAGATTTAGACACGTTTCTTACACGCACGGCTAATTGAGAGACACGGGTCCGATGAGATCGCAGAGGACACAGGCTAGGGTAGGGCGTGGTTTCACGCTGATTGAACTTTTGGTAGTGATGGCGATCACGACCATCCTGCTGGGTTTGATCTTCGGCCCGCTGGTTCAGAGCTTCAACCTCACCAACCGCGCCCGCGTACAGGTTTTGGCTCAGGACACGGCACGTTCCACGATGGAGATCCTGCAGCGGGATTTGGCCAACGGTGTCTTTGTATTCGACGAGATCCCATCCCCTGGGCAACTGCAACCAGGCGAAGCGCCCTTGCCCAACAGCATCCGGTTTTGGGTGCGCGACAATACGGGGACGATGCGTTCGATGCTGCTGCCCTATTCCATGATGGACCTTGTTCCTCCCGCGCGTGCGAATGACCAAAACGCCGCGGTGCCCGTAAGCCAAATAGATCCTACTACCGGTTTGCCCATCAATCGGGGGGACCTGGCGCTGCCGGTGGCTCCGGGCCGCGTAATCGTTCGGTACTTTTTAGGGCTGCGAGACAATCACACCCCGCCCAATGCTGCTCAAGGGAGCGGACCTGCGATCCCCTACGGCGACTATTACGACAACCCGCGGGACCCGTTCGTCAATTCCGTGTCGCTCCACAATCCGATGATCCTTTATCGGGCGGTGGTGTCACCCTATCTGCCGGATGGCCAGGTGGATCGGCGCCTTTTCCATGTAGACGCCAATGGGCGGCCCATCCTTTACGATCCGGATTTCTTCTGCGACAGCTCACCCGCGGGCGCCGTATTGCTGCCGGGCGGGATTGCGTCGACCGCCGTGCCCGGGTGGAAGGATGACAACGGCGATGGGCGTGCGGAGATTTGCGAGAACTGGCGCGCCATAGCCCGGCCCGTGGTTCCAGTAGACCGAGCAGACGAAGTATTGCTGCAACGAGACAACCAAGGCAACGTACTCTACGATGCAAACACGGGATTGCCTCGCCCGGCGACCCAGGTGCGCCTGCAGCCGGCCTACGTGGGTAATGACGCCGGCGCTCCTTCGGCTTTGGGAGACGTGGGTAACGAGAGCCCCGTCGTAGCGCCGGCATCATGGATCGAAACCAATGGGGCGTGGGTTACCCCCTACCGGGTGTTTGTATTTCGATCGGGCTTGGATGCGACGGTGCTCAATTACTTCCTGGCGACGGGCGACGGCACCATCCACCATCAAACGTATGACACGGGGACAGGAGGCACCACGGACACGCTGACGGACTTCCAACTGGACGCGAATGGTGAACTTCCATTGGGGAAGCGGCCCGACATGATGTTCACGGTAGACGTGAACCGTGGAATGGTGAACTTCATCTTCCCGGATTGGGTGGTACTGCACAATGCCAACGGGAAGCCCATTCCTTCGGTATACAACACCGCGGATATCAATGCGCGATACGCCGCTGCAGTTCAATCCCAGGGGGGAGCCAACAACAACGTTTACCGATACATCAGCCTTGCGAGCTTGGATCCCAAGGACAACCCGGATATCGGGCAGGCGCCGGCACCACCCCGGCCTCCCCTCGAGAAGCAGGCGGATGGGCGCACCTACATCCCCAACGTGCGCATCGTTCCGGGGTCGGAGGTAGTGACTGGGCCCGACATGCGCCCCGGCCCGCACTACGGCCAGGAAATCACCTACACGCGTGTACCGCGCTGGGGCAACGATCCCATGAAGTTGGGGCCCAATGAATACATGATCAACTACACCGATGGGCCCAACAACACAACGAATGACCCCCTGCAGGCAGCGGGCACCATCATCTTCGATAGTCAACCGGATCCGGATCCGGCGCCAGATCCAAACAATCCCGACGGCAAGCCCCGGGTCCATTGGCTGCCGGTGTTTGCCTACGACAACAACGGCAATTTAACCGCTCCTGCAGCCAAGATCAAGGTTACGTACAAGATCCAGAACAATCTGCCCAGCGATGTGGTGAAGGCCGATTACCTCACTCGGCAGTTGATGACCGTGTCCGTTGGAGTGCGGCTTTTCGACCTCAATTCGGGACAGCCTCAACAGGCAACACTGACGCAGCAGGTGAAGGTTCGCAATATCCAGAGATAGCGCTGGGCGGATCCGGATAGGCATGCGATGAAGAAGAACCACCAGATGGAACTATGGGGCTTCAGAAAGCGGCAAAAGGGCCAGTCCCTGGTCGTTGCCGTAATCGTCATGTTCGTGCTTCTTTTTGTCGGCGGCATCTTCGTGGGGCTTGTGGCGCGCAATCTGCTCAACACCGGCCGAGCTCGGGAAACACTGGGCGCCTATGATTTCGCCATGGCGGGTCTGAGATACGCAGAGTATTACCTTCAAAACAGCCCGGAAGGGGCGGACTGGCGCCCTGCGCCTACGCCGCCCATCAACCCCAACGATCCCGACCGCCGCTGGCTGGATCCGGCAATCACCTATCCGCCCTTCACGCGCATTGATATGGGCAACGGCCGCGCGCTGATCCGCGTGAGTTACCAGCCTGGGTACAGCGGAGGCGTGGTGAACCCGCTGGGCAAGTACATCAAGATCGAGTCCGTAGGACGAAGCGGCTTCCTGAACCCCAGCGACCCCACTACGTTTCTGAATACGCCGGCACCGCGGCTGCGGCGGGAACTCGTGGGATACAAGGCCATCGGCATCACAGACTTCGTTCGGTTTGTGACCAATAAAAACAACGAGCCCAAATTCGAGGCGGATCTGGGCGTGCCGCCTGTGGGAGTTCCCGTCTTCACCGAGTACGGCGAGCTGCCGGTACGCACCCCTGGGTTGAACGATCCCAATTATAAGGTTCCCGGCGCGCCGATCATGGTGAATGGCGATGTGAACCTGCTGTACAATCTGGTGCTGGCGATACAGCCCGGCAATTCCGAGGCCGTTTTGGCAGCAGGCAAGATTGACACTCAGTGGCACCGTGAGGGCAAGCTCCCGCCCGACAACGGCTCCGATCCCCTGCACGTATTCCCCAGATACGTAGATCTTTCCAACCAGCCGGCTGCGTGGAGTTCCAACCATGATCCCACGGTGCTGCCCATCATTCGCTACAGTGATGATCCCCTGTTCGACACCTTCGGGGGCCACATCCGGGATGCCGCGGGTGTGCCGGACAACAACGGGTATGTGCGGGGCGTTCCGCGCCTCAACCCCCCGTTGATTGATGCCGTGGATCCCGCGACGAATGTAGACCGGTACCGGGCTCTGACCCGCGATTCCGGGCGCTGGTTCGGCGGACCAGGGGGTTTCAACACCGGCCGCATCGCTATGGGCGCGGGGATATGGATCAATAACTTCAACGACCAGGAACGCGAGAGCCAAGGGGTGGCAGGCGGCAAGACGCTGCGGTCTATTTGGCTCAACCCACAAACCTACCCGGAGTATTGGAACGGCCCTTACTTCCTGCCGCCTGGAGCCATCGTTGAGTTTGGGTACCCCATCTCCCATCCCATAGATGCGCAGGGGAACGTGGACTTCAACAATTACACAGCGCTGCCGGGCTTCCGCATCGTGCGGGACCCCAGCGATCGCCCCTTCTTCGACCCGAGCGGCGCTACGTCGCCCAGAGAAGTTGTGTGGACCTTCTTCATTTACAAGCCTGCCGGGCAGCGACCCGTGATCAAACTCGAGAACCCGCTGCTGCGGAACTTTGCGCGCACGCGGCTGGGTTTGAGCGATCAGGATATCAACCGCCTGTTGCCGGCATTCGATGGCGTGATCATGGCCGAGGGCAATGTGCGCACACGGGGCCTCCTGCCCTCCAAAACCAACATGCCCGTTGTGCATGAAGCGGGGGATCCCGACAACCTGACGGATGATCAGATCCGCGATGCTGCGAACCCTCCGGCAATCACGCTGGTGTCGGCTGCGACCATCTATATCGAGGGGAGCTTGGTTCGCGAAAGCTATACCGAGAAGGTGAGCGGGCGCACGGTTCCCGGCAGCAGCCTGGCGCTGTTGGCCCTCAATTCTGTAGCGGTGAACACGACGGTCTTCATGGCGCCCAACAAGAATATGTACTTTGCCTCCTCAGACCAGGACCAATTGCCGCCGTTCCACACGGCCATTGATGTAGGGGAGGCCGCCGCGACACCTCCGTTTGCATTGAGCTTTCTGTTCGGGGACGACCCCACCGGCTACACGGTGAATGGGAGTGCGGTACCGTTGTACCTGATGCTTCGCCATGGGACCAATCAGCCCCTTACGTACCTGAACCTATTCGTGAATGAGCAATTCCCAGGCGCAGCGCCAAGTGCGTCTCGGTATGTGTTTGCGCCTAATGCGCTGGATCCGTATGCGTATCCGTTGGTCACGTTCGAACAGCGGGATTTTCAGTTCCTTCCCCAGCCGAACAATGCAACGTATACCGTCTTTGCCACGCCGGGTGTCGCCAACACGGTCCGGCCCGGTGTGGATCCAAACTTTGCAGAGAATACGCCGGTGCAACCCTATCTCTTCTCACGGGCGGCCATCGAGCCCATGGACGTGCGCATCGAGGCGGTGATCTACGCCGAGAACGGATCCTTCTTTGTGATCCCCGGGTACTCGCTCAACATGGATCCGAGCGACACGCGGGATGCGGCTCTTCGGCGGGCTGCGGCTGCTGGGTTGCCTCAGGGCACGATGCTTCGCCCCGCGGGGACCAGCGACCGGTATCCCTTCTATGGTGAGCCGTACGACTGCCGCATCACCATCGTGGGGGCTGTGGCGGAGAACCGAACAGCCAGCATCGCGGATCAGGCAGCATGGATGCGGCTTTGGGGATACATCCCCAGCGTGAACGGATCCACGGGGAAAGGACCCGGGGGCGGGAACCCCGATGCGGTTCCGGATGCCCATCTGAAGATTGATGAAGTGGGCGGTTCGCTGGCCACGGATTACCGCACCACCATGGAGAAGAATGCGGGCATCACCCGCGGTTTGCGCTTCCTTTACGATCCTTTGTTGCGTATGCCCTATGCAGGTTACAATCCTGCCGGCGGCCAGCCTCTGGTGCTGAATTCGTGGAACCACGTGCTGGGCGGCGCCGTGCGCCAGGATGACTACGGCCGGCCGCTTCCGCCGGCGCCGCGGCTTCCATTGTGTCCCGGTTTCGTGTTCTATGGAGAGGTGAGGCAATGATGCGCGGGATGCGATGGTCTGCTCTATGGTTTGGGATTTTGCGGGATAGGGCGGTTCGGCCGAGCAGTAGCCCGGGGCTTTTCGGCCGGCCGATGCGTGAGGCGCTCGTTGTGGCGCTGCTGGGGTTATTCCTGGGGGGGCGCGCATCTGCTGATGCCCACTTTTATGCCAGCCAACGCCGACAGGTACGAGTAGGCATCGTCGTGTCCCAGGCGCTGGATGCCGGAGGAACGCTGGGATCCGAGAACCCGGATCCGCACGTTTTCTACGTGTTGGACTCGCGCACAGACCTAAAGCCGGCCGGGATGGAATTTGTGAACCCCATGGCTCCGGCCGTAATCACTCCTGCGATCTACCAGCGCTGGCGCAACCGCCCGCGGCCCGGCTTTCCGGACCCGGCGTTCGTGCAGGGGACGCCCCAATACGCACTCTTCCAGGTGGGGAACCGCGTCACCAAGAACATGGGGGCCTATTGGGAGGTCAACGTGGACACGGCCTCCGATGACGATCTGCGGCAATTCGACCTGCTCTATATTCATTCGCATATGCCGGCCATTCATTTCACTCCGGACGTTCTGGCCAAGTTGCGCCGCTTCATGGATGAGGGAGGAACGCTGTGGGTGGAGAATTGCGGCAACATGGGCTTCAGCGCCAACGATCCGTTCCTCTTCGACATTCAGATGCACTCGGGGAACGCGCCGGGCGCCGGAGCCGTCATCGCGACCCCCAATCACCCTCTGCTTACGTACCCGTATGTTCTAAGCCCTCAGGAAGTGCAGCAACTCGGGGACAAGCGGGTAGCCGGTTATTACGTATACGACATTACAGATCCCAATGGAGCTGCGCACCCCAACTCGGTGCCTGGGCGCGAGACGTTGGCTCCCATCGTTTGGAACACGTTGGGGAACGCGCCTCAGCAGGGGCCGGGGGGCTTTTATCTTCCGGCGCCATCGTGGCGGGCCATGATCCTCGCCGGTCAGGTTGGGGCTGGGCGCCTCGTCGTAAGTTCACAGGATAGCGGCTGCTCCATCAACGACTACGTGGGAGGGGTCAACGTGGGTTACGGCGGCAATAGCGGCGCCATCTCGGGAGACAACTTCCTCGCCGCTCGGCCCATGGACCTGGAATTCGTGTACAACATGGCCACATGGGCTACTGCCCACATGACGGGGCTGGCCAACGCGCGAAGAACGAGCAGCGCTTCCGAAACCGTCGCACCCGTGCTTTCGGACAAGTGGGCGTGGCCTACGCAGAATGGCGGAACGGCCAAGTCCGGCGGAGTGACGTACTACAAAAACTGCGTTTTCACCGTGGATGGCGACCTGGTTCTTCACTGTTTCGACGCGCGGCCCGACGAAGACTTGGACGGGGATCAGAACCCAGATGACGGTCTGCCCGATTTCATCGCGGGCCAGCCGTACGATGAGGTGTGGAGGTTCCCGCTGAAGTCGGTAGACGCCAACGCCCAAGCGGCATCAACTCCCACCGTGTTCGAATTCTACGATGCGGATTACATCAACCGGCACGGCGCCACAACGGGGGACCTTGCGAACTTCAACCAGCGGGAACTGGTGGCCGTTACGCTTTCTGACGGGACGATTGTGGCCTTGCGCGCCTTCCCCCGGCTGGCGACGCCCGGTGTTCCGCTTGCTCCTCACACAAACGTAGAGTGGGTAGTTCAATTCGGCGCCGATTACCCCATGAGCTTCGACGGCCGCGCGCCCGTTGACGACACCGGGAACCCCACGTGGATGGCGCCCGTGCCCTCCGTGGCCTTTTCCGAGGGTGTGGTATTCGCCGGCATCAACACTCCCAATGGCGGCCGAGTGGTGGCTATTGATCCTCGAGAAGGGTTGAGCGCGCTCCGGCCGGGACCTCTGGGCGCGAACGGCGACACGGCGGACAAGTGCGCGGTTCCCGATGTGCCGGTGGGAATGCCCTCCATCCTGAGTGCACCTACCGTGGGTTACCAGCGGGACGAAGCCACAGGCGCTCAGGACAAGATGGTGTACGTGGCTGTTCCGCGCCCCCAGAATGGGCCCATGCTGCCCGAAACGATACGGGCCTTTTGGTTCGCCACAAAGGGTGAGCCGTTGCGGTTCCTGCGGGATGACAATAACGCGTCGCCCGCCCGGACTTACTATGTGTCTCGTGCAGACAAACCCTGGTTTCTGTTCGATCCCAACGCGCCGGGCAACGACAATCAGGCTCTACGCCAGCGGGTATTCCACCGCTATACGGACCCGGTGACCGGCCAGTCCCTTATCGAGGAACTGAGGTACATCCCCCTCAGCAACATCAACCAGTTGGACACCAACACCTATTCCGTGGACGTTACCAAGGTTCCAGTCCAGGTAATCCTGAGCACTCAGGTGAACCGGCCTGGCGGAGGGACGGCTGCGCGAGATCCCAACCTAGACAGTTACTATGCCGATTACACGCTGGATTGGGATCCCCAGGTTCAGAACCAGCAGAAAGTAAACGCCCGCAGTGTACTGATTGCTCCGGATCCTCAACAAACCGGCGCCCATATCGGCGGAGCACCGGCTCTATCCGGCGACAATCTCTTGTTTTACAACGTGAGCACGGTGCCGCCGGCAGGGCTGACGACTTCTGCGGGCGCAGGCGTGGTCTTCGGCGCAGAGGAACAGTTCTTGCGCACGGCGTTGAAGTGGACCTATGTGATGCACAATGGGTTCACGCTCACGGTGAACGGACAGGCGACGACGATCCCGCCGCGGCTACGCTTCATTGACACGGATCCGCGCTGGGCTGCATATTCCGGGCAATCGCTTACCGACGTGCAGTTCGTGGGCTCGCCTGCCTACGCCAATGGAACGGTCTATTCGGTAGCGCACGCACGCATCCAGGGTCCCGCGTTTGCCACGTACCCGGTGTCCGTGCTCTGCGCATTCAAGGCGAACCCCGAAATTGTGCTCCGCCTCAACACGACTATAGATCCGGGTACGCCCGTGCGCATCCGGCAGCTCAATCCGGTGCTTTCCCAAAACTTGCCGGGCGCCGGAGGAACGTCCGGCAACGCGTCGCCCGTGTATGTGGAGCTGAACCCGGCACAATACACCCTGGACTACAACTCAGGACTGGTGCGCATCACCACGATGTCGCCTCCCGGCCAGGTCGCTACGTTCGTGTCCGGATCTCTGCCGTTCCTCGTGACCATCGGTAACGGGCCCGAGCAGATGATTTCGGGAACATTCAACGATCCGGACGGATCGGTGCGCATCACGGGACCGCCCGGCGCCGACAATCTCCTTTGGTACTATGTAATCCCGGCCCTCGATGTTTTGCCCGGTGCGCCTATTGCCCTTGGCGTGGCCAGTTCTTCGCCGAAGGTCCAAGGAGATGCCGTCTGGCTTGGCTTTGAGCACGGCTTCATTGTGTCGGTGGATGCAAACCCGGGAGGAACGGATCCCACCGTTCAGAACAACGGCGGTCAGGTGCGCCTTTTTGCCAACGGAACTTTGCCTGGGCACCTTCGCTGGATCCGACAAGTGACCACCAACACCTCCACACATGTGCTGGATGCCCCTTCGGGCACTGCCCAACTGTTGGCTGCGGCAACGCCCGACGGCATCCAGGTGCTGGAGGACACCCGCACCGTGATCGCCGACAGCAACCGCCTGGTGGAGGTAAACGCTGCAGGCGAGGCCGTATGGACGTGTGACGGCACGCGCTCCTTCGGCGTAGCCGGCGGTGAGCTTCCGCAATACATGGTGGACCAGAACGGCAACGTAGTGCCCATCAATCCGAGCACCGCAACCGGCGTTCCTGTAGTTCAAACGGTACCCTTCTCGCGCCCGTCGGTTGTACGGTACGTGGGCCGCAACAATCTGATTGTGGTGGACACGGGCAACAACCGTGTGGTGGAGATGGATCGTGGCGGCAACGTGCTTTGGGAGGTCAACCGCCTGCAGGATGACTTCAAGCGAACCCTGCGGCCGGGTGATCCGCTGACCCTCAACGAACCCACCGACGTGCAGTACTGGACGGAGTTCAACCCCGCCATTCATATCGCGGTCCCCATCGGAGGGCAAACGTATCGCTTCGACGGGCCGGGATACATTGTGCATTACCTCATTTCGGACACCGGCAATTACCGCGTCATCGAACTGGTGGACGTGTATGACCAAGCGGGACGCATCGTACAGCCGAGCGCAGGCGGTAACCCTGCTCCGTTTGTGATGTACCGGCAGGTGAACTTTGTGAGCAGCAGCTATGGGCTCACCGGCGAGCGGTTGCGCTATAGGGGCGTTCAGCGCGTGACGATGCGCAACGGCGATCTGCCGCCCGCATGGCAGTTCGATCCCGCCAACCCGAGCCAGTTGCTTCCGCCGACGGCAATCCGCTTCCTCACCCTATCTCTGGTGACGAACCAACGTTTGGTGGGAGTAGCCACACCGGGCGGATTGAATACGCAGGTGAACGCCGCCGGCGCGGCCGCCAATTCAAGCGGCGGTTCCCTTGTAGTAATGAACGAGGCCGGGAATCCCCTGGCCATCGTGAGCAACCTGAGGGTTCCCGATGCAGCAGCGCCCAACGGCTACCGCATCCAGCCTATTGTGAACCCAACGAGCTTTTCCAAGTTCGATGACGTAGACCCCAACACGGGCCAGCGGATAACCCACTACCTGCTTACGGACCAAAACGGATGCTATCAGATGGTGCCGGACGCCAATGATCCTTCCTTAATGGACGTCGAATGGCTGCTGAGCGGCGAAGATTACTATCGCATGACGGGCAAGCCGCTTCTGGCCGGCTCGATCCAGAGGCTCAGCACACAAACGAATGTGGTCCCAAGCTATGCCGCACAGCATCGGCTGCACCACTTCCTCATCACGAACCGCTTCACAGGAGCGGACAATCCTTCCGTATTCGGCGTTCCGTACAATACCACAGGCAACCCGGCGAATGGGAACATCTCCGGACCCACAGATTTCCACGGAGAGGTATTCGAGTTGGATCCCAGGGCGTTTGATCCTACGGCTCCACTTCATGGGTACATTCCCGATTATGCAGTTGCGGGCGGAGTATTCCTGCTTCCGAACTCCGGCGCAAGCATCGTATGGAGATGCCCCATCGAAACTGTGCCGTCACCCGGCGCCCAGGTTGGAGTGATGCGAAGAACCATAGGGGACCCGGCGCGCAGTACCTCGACATCGCTGTTGGAACAGCCGGCCTGCGCCCAGCGAAGTTTTTAACTCCCAGGCAGGACAGGTGAGAGAGCAATGCGGCATGGAATGTTGAAGAAGACACTCTGGACGATCACCCTCTTGGGAGTGGCGAGTGCCTGGTCCTGGGCCCAGCAGCCGTGGACGCAGTATGACTGGCCCATGCATCGTGCGGGTACGACGCGGCAGGGAGCCAATGGGGGTGATCATCCGCAGCCTATGAAAAAGGGCCTCACTTGGGTTTGGCCCCCTACAGCAGACATTCCGGCGGAGATCGTAGTAGATAACGATCCCCAGCCGGTCCAAACGCCTGGGAACGTAGTAGTGAAGCTATACGGTCAGAGCTTCCAACTGACGGACACGGGGGGCGGCAATCCCTGGCAATATCCGGCAACCGCGGACCGTGGGGTAGGGGCCTGGCCTCCTGCATGGAGCGATCCCAACAAGGCGGGAGATTACTACTACTGCAAGGCGGTTCAGGATCCTACGCTGGCAGCCCTGGCCAACCTGAGCCTCAACGGGGGCGCCTTCACCGGCCTCGCGGAGCTTCAGAAGCTTCCCAATGTGGACGGCTTTCTGGAAGAACCCCTGCCCGCTGCTCCGTTTAATGGGCGAAACTTCTATCGAACTGTAGATGATGCGCTGAGGGCGGCTCCTACCTACGCGCGGTGGTCCTTCGGAACGGCCTATCCCGATCCAACCCTTCAGGGAACTCGGAATGTAGGCGGTCAGCTTCTGAAGGCCGGCCAACGCTACGCCGTGTATATCCGATATCCTTCCAGCAGTACGAGCACCAATACGGTGTTCAACGATGGCCAGCCGCACCCCAATTCGGATTGGGTCTTTGTGCGTGTGAGCTGGGGCGACGTCAATAACCCGACTGACGACCGCGTCCACAGCCGCATCTTCATGCTGAACTTCGGAGACACGGGTGGGTATTGGAAGCGTGTGCGCTCCTCGGCGAACGAGGACCGGTACTTCCCGTATGACGGCGTGCATCCTATCACCGTTACGTTGTATGCTGTTACCACATCCGATCGCAACGAATTGGGTGTCCAGACGATTATTCCGGCCGATGCCGTGCGCCTCGTGCCGGAAGCCATGCGGGGCGACATCCACGCGCCGGCTGCCTCGGCGGCATTCCCTCCGGGAAGTGACCCCGTAACAACGCCCGGATCCGTGCTGCGCACCTACTTCGGCCGAGATGAGACCGTGTCCCCGCAACTCGTTTGGACGCTGCAGCAGGCGCAGCAGGCACCGGCTACGGGCACCTTCCTTCCGATCCCCTTCGACCCAGGGCAGGCGCCGACGCCTTCCAATGGCAACAACCCGCAAATTGACGATCCCACTACGAGCATCCGCAGCGCCGTCTTCTATTGCTTCGAGGATGACGTGCTCAACGGGGTCTACGGCAAGCTGCGGTGGAGGTATGTAGCCCGTTCGAGCCCTGCGGCGCCCGCCATCATAGACGACCACGGGCCTCCCTATGGTGCCGGCGATCCGTTCATCGCCCAAGGAAACTGGACGCTGGTGAACGATCCGGGACCCCTTCAATCCTATGGCGGCACATACGAAACGGCAGTGTCTACGACGGACCCGCAGCAGGCTGCTACGGCAACGTGGACGGCGAACCTGCCGATTATGAATACCTCGTATTCGGTGTTCGTTTGGATCCCGGCGGGTCCAGGCCCTAATCCGAACTTTGCTCATGCTGCCACCTATACCCTTGCAACGGATAGCGGCGTCCAGACCTATGTGCTGGATCAGCGCAATACGGATCCCTTGGCGAACCCTAACGCAGGGCTCGTAGGCACATGGCGCCGGCTGGCGCAGGGGGTTCGGTTCCCCACTGCGGTGGTGAATGGGCAGAGCGTGTCCCAGGCGGTCCTTACGCTTACCAACGTGCACCCTACCACGGACGGCAGCACCGATCCGAACAAGGACCCGTCTGGGGATGCGCTGAACAACCGGGTTGTGGTGGCGGATGCCATCCAGATTGTTCCCGACACCGCACCTGCCAACAGCGTCGTGGCGGCGCCTCTCATAGCCAACGTGACCTGGCCCTCCGGCACGCAGCGGCAGGTGGTGTACTTTGCCACAACGGACGGGCATGTGTGGGCACTGGATGCCGGCGGAGTGGCCAACACCACCCTCACGACGGTGTACTGGGTGTACCCTTCTGTGGACAACCCTGACCCCGCTGTCCGGAACCAGCTACCCAATCCTGGGCAATACGTGGCTCCGGACAAGGATCCCAATTACTTGCCGGATCCTACTTCGGACCGACCCCAGCAGGGGATTGACGGCGACCTGGAGCCGAAGGCCGGCTCCACGGGAAAGGTGATCAACCAGACCACCAAAGCCCCGGATCTCGGCCCGTTCACGTCTTCACCGCTCTACGTGGAAGTACTCAAAGGGAATACCCGGCTGCGCCTCATCGTCATCGGCAACTCCAACGGACGCATCTATGCGCTGGATGCGGCAGGTCGCACGAACCAGGATCCCAATATCGGGCCGGTAAACGAGCCCTTCCCCGCAACCTTCGCCGCGGCCCCCAACAACCCGGGGATACCGGGCACGACGCGGCGCCTGATGACCTGGCCTACCCTGGGGCGCGACGTTTGGCTGCAGAAGGGCGGGCTCCTACTCGGCCAGCCTGATCCGAAGAATTGGCCCTTACAGTATCCCGATCAACCTTCCAAGGGGAGCTTCACCGCATCCCTCACGGCTGCTGTGGACAACAACGGTTCCACTGCCTTGGTGATTGCACCTGCAGCGGAAAGCAGCAACCATGGGCACGTGTATGCCGTGGACCTACAGAGCCTGGATCCTTCGGTGCGCATCTCCAATCCCAATAATAACAGTTCGCCGGTGTGGCAGTACCCGGGACCGCAGACCGCTTTGGATCCGATTACCTATCCCGGCGCCCTTACGCCCCAAGGCAAGTTCATCTTTTCGTCCTTTGGTCCCAATGGAGGGCGGGTTTACGCCATAGACACGGCGTCCCTTACCAATGGAGTGCCCACCCTGAAATGGGTGTATCCCTTTACATCCACGCCGCCTGGTCAGCCGAACCCTGGGGACCAATCTGGGGATACGACGCCGTTTACCGCTCCGGTTTGGGTGAGCCAGGTGACGCCGGCATTCAACAACGGCAACGAGGTTGTATTCGTAGCCAACACGGACGGCACCCTCTACGCCCTCGATGCGACCCAAACGGGCGGAGCGGCTCCTGCGGTTCTGTGGCAGAGCCTTCCCCAGGGCACCACGCGGGCGTCGGCGGTATACATTCCGGGGTGGGTGCCTCAGGTTCGGCCGGGCGTTCCCCAGACACAGCCGGTGCCGGCCCTCATCCAGCCCTATGACACGGGCATCATCAGCGCCTTCGATGCTACTACGGGCCGCCTCGTGTGGACGTATCCGGATGGGGCTATCGGCTCGGTTCCGCTGCAATTGGGTCCGCAGAACGGCCCCTACAACGCCCAGCAGTTTGCTACCGGGAACGTATGGCGCGGGGCCGATGCGACGCTGGCCAATAACTGGATGTACGAGGGAACCGAAGGGAACCAGGATGCAGGCGAAATCTTCGGGCAGATGCGGGCCTACTGGAATGCCAGTGTAGGCACGGTGACGCCCGGCGAGCCTGGGGTGAACCCCGAGCAGAACCAGGTGGACATTCGGTTGGTGAACCTGTGGAACGGCGCCAACGATAACCCCACCGGGCCCTTTGACGACTTTGGCGCTACGAACAATGCCAAATCTCCCGCCAACGAATGGGCAAACGCAAGACCGAGCACGCAAGGGAACGTGACCATCTATGAATGGGGAGACAGCATCAAGGTAGCAGCCTGGGGTGCCTACACGGGAAGTGTGCTGCCGCAGGTTACCTTCCGGCTATCGAGCGGGACACAGAATGTGCAGCAGCAGGTTATGGCGGTTCCGGACACGGCCTTCGTGCAGAATGTAACCATCAACGGCCAGGCTGCCGCTCCTTGGGTTGCCAAGACCGTGTTTCAGCTTGGCAGAGGCTCCCAGGTGATGGCTCAAACCCCGGGGCGCAAGTACGAGGTGTTTGCCCAAGCTCAAATCAACTCCGGCGGGTCTATCTTCACCACATACCAGCTTGCCGCGGGGCAGAGCCTGCAGCCGTTCTCACCCGAGCCGCCCATAACCAACGGCCCCGATGACGCGGGCAAACCTAGGGTGGTGGTCGTGGCCAACCCGCTGGCTCTCAGTACTCGGGGCGCCCCGGCGAATCTGGGGGTAGGCCCAGGCTTCCTTAACGCTATAGGCTGGTCGAATAATACGCCGCCCGATAATGTGCAGGGCGATATCTCGGAGTTCATCGAGAACGGCAACCGCCTCGGCACGCTGGACAACCAGGGTAACATCACGCCCGGCAATTTCAAAGATATCGCTGCTCCAGTAGGTGCGCTTGGCCACGGCACATCCGGGATGTATATGGGCGTAGACGACAACGGCAATGCGGTGCCGGCTCTGTTCGCTGCAGATCGAAGCAACCTGTTCAAGCTCAAGCAACCCCTGCTCCTTCGGGCAGAGGCGCGGGACCTGGAGTGGTTCTGGAACCTGGCCGACGGCAACAGCGTGCACCAGGCCACCGGCAATGTGATGAACCCGCTCCCATGGGAAGTGTTCCCCAACACGATCCCCAACACTTCGCCGGACTACCCAAACATAGACCGGTCCAAGCTGGTGATCCGCGGCAACGGCATTGACCTCTCCAAGAACGCCTTGGCGCTGCCCAACGCAACGGTGAGCGGCGGAAACAAGATCCTGAGCCCGATGCGATTGGATCTTCAGGTTGATGTACCCAAGTACCAGCCGGCGAATGTGAATACCGCCTATTACGATATAAACACCACCCGCTCCGGTTCGGTGCTCAACCCTAGGAAGCTGGTGGCGCCGCTCAAAATCAGCACTGGGACGGACGTTTCGGGGGATCCCAACCTCAAGAGGCTCATGCAGCCCAGCGCAGGGTACGTGGCCCCCGTGCTTGTGTACGTGGACAGCAACAACAACGGGCGCTTCGACGGCACGACCAATACGGGCAGCACGGTTCAGGCTGGCGGATCGGCAGTGCAGGAAGTGTTCCGTCAGATGAACGTTGGGGTGTGCGTGCTCCCTGACCTTCGCATGCGCACCGAGGAAGCCACCCTGGACGTTGGGAAGGCGCCGCATTCCCTGGGATACTCCCCTGTGCTTCCCTTTGGGCCAAGCCAAGTGGGACCGTGGTCCGGCCTCGTGTCGCCCTTCGATGATCCTAATGGGCATACCTATTTCGTACCCTTCACGGTAAAGAACGAAGGCAATGTGAACCTGGTGAACCTGCGGGTGGCGAAGATTGCTGCGCCCGCAGGCGCCGATGTAACCAACCCGGCCTTTTGGGCGCAGTTGGCGAGCGACCAGGTAGAACCCTCCACAGGGGTTGGAGCCATTTCGGCGGTGCCGTTCTTCCCGCTCTCCGGCCAGGGAGGCACAGGCAACATAGGCATCGTGAGCGTACTGGATCATTCCCGCGGACCCAATCCTCAGTTCGAGATTGATTACACCAGTGCATTCGGCAAACCCAACTTCTGGCCTGTGCCCGATGCCTATGTTTCGGCGTCCAATCCCCTGGCAACTGCCGGTGCGCCCGATGTGCCCGCTCCATACGCAGCCGGAGCGCTGCCTCAACCCACCCTCCACAAGCCGCGTCCAGGGGACCCCGGTCCTACGGTACTGTCTGTTCCGGACGTTGCATACGGGGATCCGAACAACCTCTTGGGACCGTTGGGTTCTGCGGCTCGGCCTAAGGTTGGGGTGGCCATACCCCTGGGAACGCCGGCAGGCACCTACTCGGCGCCGATCTATGTGTTTGAGGATTGGATGCCCATTCAGTGGCGGCAATGGTTGGCGGCGTACTATGGCAGTGACCCATACGCCGGTTACGGAAACGATGGCATCCTCGAGACACAGGCCGGCGCCTCTCAACCTCTAGAGGCTGTGGTGAACCCGGCGTTTACGCTGAAGGTAACGGTGAAGGAGGCGCGCCTCACGAATTCTCCGGCGGCGGCCTTAGGGAATACCTACCTGCAATCGGATGGCGGATACCCGATGATTGATGTGCGGGTGCCTGGGCTCTGGCCGAACAATCCCGCAGCCAATGCCTTTGGGGCGAATGTGCAGGCTGCGGCCTTAAGGGACTGGGTTACCGGGAATATCCTTTTGGTATGGGCCAGCAACCGGCTTCCCGGCAACGCGCCTGCGCCTACCGTTCCGGATTCTCCTTGGTATCTCAATTACAGTGTGCTGCGTGCTGTAACGAACCAGGTACCGGCGGTGCAGGCCACGCTCTTCGACTGGAAATTCGAGCCTGCAAATAAGGCGAGCTGGTGGAACCCGCTGGCCGCGGACCCGCGATACCCGGATGCCGGTACGCCGGTACAGAACCTCTTCCCGTCCGCGCCGGGCGACGTTCCGGCGGGCCGCACCTCGCCCGTGGTTCCGGGCCAGATCGTGGCGTCCACGGAGCGGCACGGCCTTCCTGCCTTAGCTGAAACTCCGCCGGGCTCTCAGGCTGCCGCGTGGCTCTTCTGGCAGGGTGCAGTGTACAAGACGTCGGGCTCCAACAGCTATACCCTGGACACACGGACCTTCTACACCCCCGTGGATCCTGCAACGGGCGCCCCCCAAACGCCGGCAGGCGGTCCCTATTCCTTCCCCAACGACCCGCGGATGCCGAAGTTCGGCCCGAAGCCGCTGTTGCTGGGGCCCAATACGGCACTGCTCTTCTGGTACGGAGGCGATCAAGGCCGCACGCGCATCTTCTTCAATGCCAACGGCACCGACCTAACCAATCCCTCGCGGTGGAGCCGTGACGCAGCCCTGCCCACGCCGGGCTCTCTGGAGTGGGTAGCCAATCCGTCGCCGGTGTTGCGCAACATCAACGGTACGCAGTACGTGGACCTGTACTATGCGGGAATGCTGGGATATCGCCGCCAGGCCGAGATTTTGATGACGCGGTATCGGGTGCAGCCCAACGGCAGCCTGGGTGTGGCTCCTCTCCCGAGAGTGGACAACGAACTGCTCGTGCGGGATGGCACCACTCAAACCTGGACGGCCCGCGGGTTGGCCTGGGTGTATCTGGATCCGGTGACACGAGGGTACGTAGACGCCAACGGGAACCCACCATACACGATTTGGGTGCAGAGAGCGGATGGAACGGTAATCAGTTTGCTCCAAGGGCGGCCGTCCTTCGACACGGCCACCGGACGCCTGTACTGGAATTCCGCCCTCGGGGGCCAGTTGGTGGTGGATCCTCAAGCCGGCACCATTACCTTCCCTGGCGTAGCGCCTGGCCCGGCAGACCGGGTCATCGCCAGCTATACTCCGCAGACTATGCGGATGACCGTAACGCACAACGACACCGGAGCCGAAGTAGGCCCCAATCCGCCGTCGGATAATGCGTTGGCGCTGCTTCCCTACGTGGCATCGCCGGGGAATAACGTAGCTCCGGTGGCGTTTCTGGACAACGCCTTGCAACCGCAGGTTCGGTGGGCCAACATCATCAACACCAACAACCCGGCGCAAATGCCTGTTACGCGGCTGTGGCTCCTCTACCAGAAGGAAGGTACGAATGCTGCAACCACGGCAGGCGTCTATTACAAAACCATGCGCCTGATGATCCGGCTGCCGCGCGGCGTAATCCGCGATCTCAACAATGGCGTGTATACCATCGGGAACCACGTGCGCATTGCCCCTGCTCCCAACGGTCCTGTAGAGGTGGACTGGGTCCGCGGGCGCCTGTACTTTACCGAGGCGGATGAGGGACGAGAGTTCTCCGTTGAATTCGACTATGCCCGCGATGCCAACGGCAATCCGGTTACATATCCGGCTACCACGTACCGCGTGGCGTGGCGGGATGAAGGTACCGTGGCCGCCCAGCCCGGCGACCAGACGACGGGTGAGACGATCTTGCCTGCAGATGCCAGTGTGGACGAGGGCTCCATCAGCGCCTTCAAGGACCCGTTCCAAGACAAAGTGTGGGTCTTCTGGTCCAGCACACGCGCTGGGATCTCGGATCTGTACTTCCTCACCTTGAGCCCGCGGTTCTATCCTGTTACGCCGTAATGAATTCCGGCAGGCGGGCAGGTTATTGAAGGTTGAATGGCGAATGATAAGGATGGCGCCCTGCGTAACGCGTGCAGGCAGGGCGCCGTCTAATGGCAGCGAGCCGTAAAGCGCATGCGCGCTTGACACAGGCAGGCAAAGTTGCTACAATCAGGAGTAGTGGGCCGATCCATCTTCTCCGCAGACCACAGGCATCCCGGAGGGTTTTGTGCCTGATGGGCGGGTGCCTGAGGATCGTGGGCGCGTTTGAAGCGGGAGAACACTGAGAATGGCAAAGTCGGGCGGGCCGACCGTAGGTCTGGACATCGGATCGAAGCACATCAAGGTTGCTGAGTTGGTACCAGGGCGCAACGGGCCTACCCTCCGTGCGCTTGGGGTGGCGCCTACCCCCGCCGAGGCCGTGGAAAACAGCGTCATCGTAGATCCGCAGTTGCTGGGGCAGGCGGTAAAGAAGCTTCTCAAGGAATCCGGCATTTCTACCAAGAATTCCGTAAGCTCCCTTTCGGGCCAAACCGCTCTGGTGGTTCGCGTAATCGAGGTTCCCCGTATGTCGGAGTCGGAACTCGCCGAGACGATGAAGTGGGAGGTGGAACGGCACGTGCCGTTTGCGGCGAGTGAAGTGATCATGGACTTCCAGCCCATCGAGCGTGAGGACACCCCTGCAGACGCCCAGAATATGGAGGTTCTTCTGGCTGTGGCCCAGCAGGATATGGTGGACCGCCATGTGGAGATGCTCTTCGCGGCCGGGCTCTCTCCCTCCGCAATCGATGTGGAACCGTTGGCGGTGTCCAGGAGCCTCATCGAGCTGGGTCCCGATCCTTACGGGCATCGGACGATTGCCATCATCAACATCGGCGCCTCCAATACCGATATCGGCATCTTCCGGGACGGCATTCTAGCGTTCCCGCGCACGCTGCCTCTTGCGGGGGACAGCCTCACGCGGGCCATTGCTGCTCAGATGGGGGTGACCGAGGATCAGGCCGAGGAGCTCAAGCTCAAGTACGGCGAAGTCATTATGGATCAGCCGATCCAGCAGGCGGTTCCGCCGGCGGACGCCTTCCTAGACTTTGGTGCACAGCCCACGCAGGAAGAGGCTCAGCAGCCATCCGCTCCCATGCCCTTCGACTTTTCGACCGCTACTACGGAGCCGGCGCAACCGGCGGAGGCTCCTGCCTTCGACCTTGGGGAAGAGCCTGCCGAGAATGCGCCGGTTCCTGCGCCTGTGGCTCAGCATGACCCCACGACCCTGCAGATGTTCAGCGCCATGGCGCCTGTGCTGGGCGAGCTGCTTACGGAACTGCGGCGTTCCTTGGAATACTACCGAGGGCGCACATCAGACGGGCAGATTGATGAGATCCTCCTGTGCGGCGGATCTTCGCGGCTGAAGGGTTTGGCCGAATTTCTTTCATCAGAGCTGCAGATCCCGGCCCGCGTGGCGGATCCGCTCCAATACGTTACAGTGAATGCGCGGAACTTCTCGCAGGAATATCTCGCGGAACTCGCTCCCTCTCTGGCGGTAGCGATCGGATTGGCAGCGCGGGATATGGTTGCTGGACCCGTTCCTGCAGGGGGCGGGAAGCGCGGGAAGAAGAGGTAAGGAGGCTGGGAATGCTCAGGATCAACCTGCTGCCGCCGTACATTTACGAAGGCGCGAAACGGCGCAATGCGATCGTGCTTTGGAGCGTCATCGTTGCGCTGGTGATCGGCGGGGCCGTTTTCGGTAAGGTTCAGTTGGACAAAAAGGCGCAGCAGATCAAAGAAGACACGGCGGCCCTCCAGCCGCAGCAGGCTGAAGCGAAGCAGACGCAGGCCAAAGCCGATGCAATCAACACCGAGATCGCCAGCCTCAAGGCGAAGGCCGACTTCGTGCGCGACGCCCTCCACTACGATGTGGACACCTATCCCACCCTCTTCAACAATGTTCGCGATTACACGATTTCGCGCGTGCTCTACAGCAGCGTGATCCCGGCGAACCAGACCATCACCTGTTCCGCATACGCTCCGAGCCTCGCAGATGTAGGCCACTATCTACTCGCAATGGAGCGTAATCCGAAGATCACCAACGTGAGCATCGCACTCAACACCATTCCTGCGTTTCCTGTGAGCAAAGCGGCCTCGAACCAGCCTGCCGGCGGCATGATGGGGCCCATGACCGGGATGGAAATGCCCGGTATGGGCGGCTCCATGATGGGAGGAGCGCCGTTGATGGGCGGCATGCCCCCGATGGGTGGGAGCATGATGGGCGGTATGCCTCCAATGGGTGGAATGGGCGCAAGGATGCCCGGCTTCGGCGGCGGAGGGCAGCAAACGGCTTCCACACCGCGTCTGCCCGGAGGGATCGGTCACGACTTTACTGCCACCTTAACCCTGGTGAACCCCGTGCCGGCAGCGCCGGTATATCCCCCAGCCGGCGGTGGCGAGGCTGCAGGCGCGGCGGGAGGCTTGGGAGGAATGATGGGTCCGATGGGCGGCAGCGGCATGGGCGGAATGAGCATGCCCATGGGCGGTAGCGGAATGGGTGGAATGAGCATGCCCATGGGCGGAATGATGGGCGGGCGCGCCCGCGGAAGGAGGGCCCAGTAGCATGTCGCGGCTTACACTGCTCCACATCCATCTGATTGGGTTGTTCGTCGCCATCGTTGTTGGGCTGGGCCTCTACTTTTTGGTGATCACGAAGGCGCAAGAACAGATCAAGACGAACCAACAGGAATACGAAGCCGTAAAGGCCGATGCCGACAAGCTGCCCGCTGCCAAGGCGGCTCTCAAGAAGGCCCAGGAAGACAAGGCCCGCACCGAACGGGACTACGCCTTCTACAACGCCAACTACATGCCGGTACTCGGCTATACCAACGATCGCGTTACCACTATGGCGCGCGTTTGGTGGCCGAACAACGGCAAATCATGGCCGGAGCGGTTTATCGCCGGTGTGCGACGCTTCATGGATGCGGAGCGTAAGAAGTATGGGGTGCAGTGGCTAAACCCCGAGGTGATTACCATGGGCCCCTTCGGCCCGGATCCTAACAGCATAGACATGGGGGACGCCAACAACACGCTTAAGTTCGGTCCGTACGCCCTATCGGTGCAGGCCAAGAGCTATCCGTTGGTGATGGCCCACCTGAAGGATTGGACTTCTGTACGCGGGTTGGGCGTACCTACCGTGGAAGGTGTCACGCTCACGGGTACCAGCCCGAAGCTGATAGCGAGCTATGCCGTAACGTTCACAGTGATCCTCAAAGAGAAGGTGCCGCCGACCGATCCTCGGGTTGGCGGTGCCGGCGGAGGACGCGGCGGCTTCGGCGCCATGGGCGGACCTGGCGGGATGATGTTTGGTCCCGGCGGGCCGATGGGCGGCTCCATGATGGGAGGGAGCATGCCGATGATGGGGCAGCCCTCTTCCATGCCCGGGATGGGTCCTGGCGGCGGCAAGCGTGGCGGCGCGGCTGCTGTCGAATGATGGTCCTCAGGGCGAAAGGGGTACTATGTTGAAACAGAGAAGAGCGTTCATCATTGGGGTGTCCAGAGCCGCAGGGGCGATTGCATTGATCGCTCTCCTTGCGGGTTGCAGCGGCGGCGGGGACACGGGTACCCAGCAGACGGCCTCATCCGGCGCAGCCGGTGGAACTGGGGCAGGCGCCTCGACCGGCCCGATGATGGGCCCGACCATGGGGGGATCGGGTATGGGCATCCCTACCGGCCCCATGGGCGGCAGCATGATGGGTGGAATGGGCGGAATGATGGGCGGCGGGGGCGCCAACGGTGCAGCGCAGACAGCAGCCGTGCCTCCAAAGAATACGACGCCGCCGGCACATCGCGTGGATCCCTTTATGCCGTGGTGGGACACTACCCCGCCGCCGCCGCCGGTTCTTTCGGTGGTGGCGCCTGTGCGCGTAGCCATCACGGATTCGGCAGCAAAGCAGAACCAGCCCGGCATCGAAATCAAGGAGGTGCCGAACCGGCGGGTAGCGGGGATCCTCAGCGGCAATGGCGTGTATGCGCTGATTGATGGCCCGGAAGGCCAGACCGTTGTGAAACCGGGAGATGTAATTGACGATTACCGCGTCGCCGCAATCAACCCTGATTCGGTGGTGCTTAAGAAGGAAGTGAAGGTGGGCTCGCTGAAGCAAACCTTCACTCAGGTCGTTCCCCTTACAGATGTGGGGACGAGCATGGGCGGCCAAACCAGAGGTCCCGTCTACGGAGGCCCGGGTGGCCCTGGAGCTCCCAGGGGCATCTTTCCGGGATTAGGTGGAGGCGGCAAATTCGGAGGTGGAGCTCGTGTGGAATGACGGCGGGTGGCACGGTATGCCGCCTGCCGAGGCCAGAGGATTCAGCCGGTTGAACCGCGAATTCTCATGTATGGGGGGCGTAAAGGGCCCCGGGAGGATCTTTGGAATGCATTGCAGGAAGACAGCCGGCTGGATTGCGGCGATTGGCGTGGCAGCGCTCTTTACCGTTTTGGGAAGCGGCGTTGCCGAAGGTCAGGTTAACCCGAGCGACACCAGCAAGAAAGTGACGCTCAATCTGGAGAATGCGGACATTCAATATGCCCTCAAGCTCCTGTTCAAGTCGGCCGGCGTGAACTACTCGCTGGACCAATCTGTAAGCGGAACGGTGACGGTGTCGCTTACGGACGTGTCGTTCCGCACGGCCCTAGAGAGCGTTTTGCGCTCGACCCAGTCTACCAATCCGCTCACCTATCGGGTAGAGGACGGCGTTTACATCATCAGCCCGAAGCAGGAGCAGACGACTGAGACGCAGCCGGGAAATCAGGAGGAGAACACCACAACGCAGCCGAAGTATCGCTTTGTGAAGATCCCCCTGAACTATGCCGACGTGTTTGACACGGCGAGCGCCTTCGGGGGCAGCGTCATCGTGAGCCGCTTCTCCAGTTCCACATCGGGTAACGGCGGATATGGCGGCGGCCTTGGCGGCGGCGGCTTCGGCGGCGGCGGATATGGCGGCGGTCTGGGCGGCTTCGGTGGAGGCGGCTTCGGCGGCGGCCTTGGCGGCTTCGGTGGAGGCGGCTTCGGCGGCGGCGGTCTGGGCGGCTTCGGTGGAGGCGGCTTTGGCGGCGGCGGCTTCGGCGGCGGCTTCGGCGGCGGCTTCGGTGGAGGCGGCTTCCGCGGCGGGCGCGGCTTCTAAAACGCGTGGCCCGCGGCAGGGCCTCGAACGAACGTCGCGGGCACTGTAAAGACAACGACAATGCGCAGGGAACGGGGGTGCGCGTCAGCAGGAGTGCACCCGCCGGTCCCGCACGAAGTAAGGAACCACAGTCCTGCCTTTAGCGGGCAGGGGGTAGGGCTTTAAAGGAGGGCAATCGAATGGGCTACCGCGGTTACACCGCCGGCCTGCTTGCTTCCATCGCAACGCTGGCGTTGTGCTGTGTGCTGATGGCGGCAGCGCCGGCGTGCAGGGCGCAGAATAAGGCCGCCGGCCAGACGATCCTTGAGCGCGTGGACTTTATGGACGCGGATCTCCAACAGGCCGTGAACTCTCTCGTGAAGATGACGGGCATCGAAATCGGTTTTGAGCCCGGAGATAAACCGTACAAGCGGATTACCCTCACACTGGAGAACCGGCCGCTGGATTTCGTGCTCAAGCGCATGTGCGAGCTTGCCGGGGCCTCGGTGCGTGAGGACAACGGCGTCTACATCATCGGCCCGAAGCAGGCCGAAGCGCCCAAGCCCGTTCAGGCAGAAGCCCCACCGCCAACGCCTGCGCCGCGGCTTCGCACCAGAGTGGAGAAGATCCGGTTGCAGAACAGCCGCCCTACCGAGATCCTTCGGTACTTCGGGGTGGACCAGAGCCCTCTCGGCGAAGAGGAGCAGGCGCGGTACGAGCGGTTTGCAAACAGCATCAACCCCTATCGCATCGCAGAGAAGCGCTTCGGTACGGAGCCGTCGCTCCAGAACCTGAGCCCGTCTACCATCCAGAACCTTAACACTCCCCAGGTTCCGCCTGTGGTGCCTACGACGAACCCGGTAGGCCCCGCACCTCAAGAGAACCGCAGTTCGGCTCCCGGCACAGAGCAAGGTCAGGGGTACGGAGGTGGTTTCGGAGGCATTGGCGGTATCGGCGGCGGCTTCGGCGGGCGCGGCGGCTTCGGAGGCGGCTTGGGCGGCTTCGGTGGCCAGGGTGGTTTCGGCGGCGGCCGGGGCGGCTTTGGAGGCTTCGGGGGGCAGGGCGGCATCGGTGGCGGCTTCGGCGGTCAAGGGGGCGGCTTTGCCCAATACCTTGTTCCGGAAGGCGTTCAGGCCATCATCGGCTATGACGTGGATAACTCCATCATCGTCGTAGGAACCGACGACGCCATCCGCGAGATGAAGCAGCGCATCAATCTGCTTGATATCGCTCCCAAACAGGTGGAGATCCGGGCCGAGTTCGTGACCGTATCCGAGAATGATCTTCGGACCTTCGGCATTGACTGGCAGATCCAGCGTGCGGACTTCCAAGCGGGTACAACAGGTTTCGCCGGCGGGCCGGTCTTCCTGAACTACGCTACGGGCAACGTGGTGGCAGCTTTGCGCACCACTCTGACGGAAGGCAAGGGCCGCATCATCAACTCGCCTATGGTGACGACGTTGAATAACGTGCCGGTGACCATTCAGATTGGCCGCGAGGTTCCCGTATTCGTTACCAGCCCCATCGCTGCCGGCAACGGTACCGTAGTGCTGCAGACCGCCCTCATACCTGTGGGCGTCTTCAGCGGTTTGACGGTGTGGCCGCGCATCAATGGGGATGACAGCATCTCCATGTATGTAGAGCCGTTCCTCCAAGACATCGTGGGAACGGTTACAGGGCCCGATGGTACGACGGCGCCCATCATCACCACGCAAGACATCGCCGTGAACCGCCGCATTCGGAACGATGACACCATGGTGATCGGTGGGTTGATCTCGAAGAACGACACCACGTCCATCAACAAGGTGCCCCTGTTTGCGGATTTGCCGCTGATTGGGCAGTTCTTTAAGTCCACCAGCGTGACTGTGAATGATGAGGAGTTGCTCATCTTCGTGACGCCGCATATTATCCGGGACACCCCGCCTGCAGGCCCCACAGTGAGCGGAGGCGTATCGCCGTAGTTTGGAGATCAGGCTGTCAGTGGGGGAGCGGCGGCCAGGTGCTACCGCTCCCCTTTTTGTGTTCCCATCTGTAGCGGAGGCAGCGGCTAAGGAGGTGTCGGACCAGTGCTACGCTTTATGACCGGCGGAGAATCGCACGGACCTGCGCTTTCGGCGATTGTGGAGGGTCTCCCGGCAGGGCTTACGGTGGATTTCGATGAGATCAACCGGCAGTTGCGGCGCAGGCAGGGAGGCTATGGCCGGGGCGCCCGCCAGCAGATCGAGAAGGATCGCGTGGAGATCGTGAGCGGCGTGCGTTTAGGGCGAACGCTTGGCAGCCCCATTACTCTGCTGGTGCGCAATCGCGACTTTGAAAATTGGCTGGACCGCATGAGTGTCGAGCCAAGGGAAGGCGAACCGCCGCCGGTGGTGGAAGCGCGGCCAGGCCATGCCGATTTCGCCGGGATGCTCAAGTACGCTACGAACGATCTCCGGAACATTTTGGAGCGCTCCAGTGCGCGGAACACGGTGTCGCTGGTGGCGGTTGGGGCCCTTTGCCGCGGCCTGCTGAGGGAATGCTCGATCCGCATCATGAGCCACGTCACCTGCCTCGGCGGCATTCAGGTTGAGCTTCCGGAACCTGTGGATTACGCCGCCCTCGAGCGGGCCGCCGAGGCGTCGCCCGTGCGTGTAGCCGATGCTGCTGCGGAGAAGCGCATCCTCGCTGCCATAGATGAAGCGGGCGCTCGGGGAGACACCTTGGGAGGCGTCTTTGAGGTGGTGGCCCTGGGATGTCCGCCGGGTTTGGGCAGCCACGCGAGTTGGGATCGAAGGCTGGACGGACGGCTCGCCGGCGCCTTGATGGGCATCCAGGCTATTAAGGGCGTGGAGATCGGTATGGGCTTCGGCGTAGCCTGGCGCCCGGGTTCCCAAGTTCATGATGAAATCTTTCCTACCGGCGGCCACGGCTTCATGCGGCGCACCAACAATGCAGGAGGCTTGGAGGGAGGAATGACCAACGGCGAGCCTGTAGTAGTGCGCGCCGCCATGAAGCCGTTATCAACCCTGAAGAAGCCCTTGCGGTCCGTCAATATGCAGACAGGTGAGGCGGTCCAAGCCCATTTCGAGCGTTCGGACGTATGCGCAGTTCCAGCCGCAGCCGTAATCGGTGAGGCGATGGTGGCCATCGTTCTCGCCGAGGCCGTGCTCGAGAAGTTTGGCGGAGACAGCATGGAGGAGCTTTTGCGGAACCTTTCGGGATACCGTGAGGCTGTGGGGAGGCGCGGATACCGGCCATGAGGCAGGCCGATCCCATAGGCAAGGTACTGCCGGATGCGCCGCAAGGTCCGGGCCGCAGCGACCCTCCCAACCTGGTGTTGATCGGCTTCATGGCAACGGGGAAGTCTTCCATCGGGCGCCGGTGCGCGCGGGTATTGGGCTTCCGCTTCTACGACAGCGATCAGGAAGTGGTGCGCATGGCGGGCAAGCCCATTCCCGAGATCTTTGCGGAGGAGGGAGAGGCTGCATTCCGATCGCTGGAAGCTGCGGCAATCCGCAGGCTGGCGTGCCTTCGGCGCATCGTGCTGGCCACGGGCGGCGGCGCCGCCTTGAACGCGGTCAACGTGGCGCGTATGCGCCGGAGAGGGGTAGTGGTGCTGCTCCAAGCCGACCCTCAGGAGATTTTGCGGCGCGCGCGCCATGGAGCGGGCAGGCCTCTGCTGGAAGGGGCAGCGGATCCCCTGGAGCGCATTTGTGAGCTACTACACCGCCGGCGGGACGCCTATACCGCAGCGGCCCACGCTGTTGTGGACACCACCGGACTGGATTTGGCCGGCGCCGTGGAGCGCGTGCTGGATGCCTATCGAGCGTGCGGCGGCGTGGCTGTGGGGGAACCGGGAGAGCAAACGCAATGAAGCGCGTTCGCGTTCGATTGGCGGCGCGGAGCTACGATATCCGGATTGGGCCGGGCATCCTCCGCCACATTGCCGCCGATGTTTTGGAGGAGCTTCGACCATCGAGTGTGGTTCTCATCAGCCACCCAAAATTGGCGGACTGGTATGCCCGGCCCATTGCGGAAGGCTTTGGGACCCACGGCGTGCGCACCTGCAATGTGACCGTGCCGCCCGGCGAACGACACAAGAACCTGCGGACGGTGGCCAGGCTCTATAAAGCCCTTGTGCAAGCAGGAGCGGATCGGCAGACCCTCCTCGTTGTAGTGGGCGGCGGTGTCTTGGGCGACGTAGGCGGGTTTGTAGCGGCTACCTATATGCGATCCATTCCCTTCATCCAGGTACCCACGACCCTTCTGGCGCAGGTGGATGCGTCTATAGGCGGAAAGACGGGCGTGGATCTGGAGGAGGGGAAGAACCTGATCGGCGCTTTTTACCAGCCGCTGGGGGTGTATGCGGACACGGACACCCTGGCCACCCTGCCTGCGCGCGAGCTCAGATGCGGCCTTGCCGAGGTGGTTAAGTATGGTATAATCAGCGACGAACGCTTATTGGCATTTGTGGAGGCGCACGCCGGGCGGTTGCTTCGGCGCGATACATCGGCTTTGGCGCATGTGGTGCAGCGTTCGTGCGCCATCAAGGCCCGCATCGTAGCCGCAGATGAGACCGAACGCGGTCCGCGCGCCGTGCTGAATTTCGGGCACACGGTGGGGCATGCGCTAGAAGCGTGTACAGGGTACCGCCGGTACAGGCATGGGGAAGCAGTGGCCGCCGGAATGGTAGCGGCCGCGCGCGTGGGTGAACTGTTGGGAATTGGCCCTGCCGGCATCCGGGAACGCATTGTGCGCGTGCTTCAGTCCCTCCGGCTGCCTACATCGCTTCCGGCAAATGTTGCAGCAGAGGACCTGTTGGCGGCCATGGCGCGGGACAAGAAGGCTGTAGGCGGGAAGTTGCGCATGGTGCTTCCCCGCGGAATCGGGGATGTAGTGATTGTGGACGGCGTGGATCCTGGCTGCGTGCGCAGGGCTTTGGCGGAGCTTCAGGAATGAGCCAGGGCGGCAACGTGGCCGGCTCGTGTGGACCTGCAGGCGGCGCGGCGCAATGCGCTGCTGATGCGCTGCGTATGGGGCTCGCATCGCTCTGGTTGGTGCTTCCAGCCATACAATACGCCGGTACTTTGGTGCGCGCCGGGCTGTTGGGGCAGCCGTCGCTTTCCCGGTTGGCAGACCTGGACCTCACTCCCTGGTATTCGGCACTGCTGGCAGCTACCCTGCTCTTTGCACTGCTGGATCGCCGCGGCCGCTGACACCCACTCTTCATGGCGCGGTTACAGGAGCGGCAAGGATTGATCAGTCGTCCGATCAATATGCGGTACGAAGTCCTGGAGCGTGTTGGGGAGGGCGCCTTTTTCCAGGTGTACAAGGCGCGCGACCGGACGACGGGCCGCGTTGTTGCGGTAAAGACCCTCCAACCTGCCTTCATTGCGGACCAGGCGTTTCGCAGCGCGCTTGTGGAGGCGGCAAAGAGCGTCCGCATCCTCGATCATGCCCAGATCGCGCGCGTGCTGGAGGTGGGTGAGGAGCGGGGAGCGCCCTACGTCGTAGTCGAGTTCGTGCGGGGCATCAACCTCAAACAGCGCATTGCCCGCATCGCCCCCTTTACGCTTTCCGTTGCGGTGGACTTCGCCATTGCCATCGGTGAGGCGCTCCAATACGCTCATGGACTGGGCATGGTTCATGGCGATCTGCGTCCCGAAAATGTCATCGTCAGCCCGGAGGGCGCTGTGAAGGTGACGGATTTCGGCATGGCGGCGGCGATGGCAGCCTCGCCTGCAGCCTTTGCCGTGAACCTTCCACGGGCGGCTCCCTACCGGCCTCCGGAAGCGGTTGATGGAACCCCGCCGAGCCTATCGGGTGATCTCTACGCCTTGGGAGTGATCCTCTTTGAGATGATCACCGGGGCGTTGCCCTATGCAGGGGACACTCCCCAGGCGATTGCGGCGAGCGCAGCCCGGGATGTCGTTCCGTCGCCCCGGGCGCTCAACCCCGGTGTGCCGCGCTCCGTCGAGGGGATTGCCATGAAGGCCTTGCAGAAGCGGCCCGAAGATCGCTACATCCATGCAGCGGACTTCCTGAGCGACCTCAAGTCCGTTCGGGATGCTTTGCGGTTCGGCCGATCCCTCTCGTGGTCGCCATCAGGCGTGTCGGCGCCGCAAAGCGGCCCGGCGCCCCAAGCGCCGCAGGCGGAATCCGCCAAGTTGCAACCCACCCAGGCACCGCGCCGCAGCGCAACAGGAGTATCAGCCATGGCCGGAAGCTCGGCACGGGATGAAGGTGTGTCTCCGCTGCTCAAGATCGCACTAGCCACCGTGGTCGTCATCATCATCACGGCAGTGGTTGCCGGTGTCGCCGCGTGGATGGCGATCATGACGAAGCCTCCAGAGCAGCGGGTTCCTAATTTGGTGGGCAAGAGGATCGAAGAGGTGCGCGCAATCGCCGAAAAGGCCAACGTGCGCCTTTTGGAACACGAAGAGTACAACGACCAATACGACCCCGGCGTGGTATTCAAAGCCGATTGGGCTCCCGGCCGGCCCATTGCGCCTGGGCGCACCATCCCGGTATGGGTGAGCAAGGGATCGCGCATGGTGTGGGTCCCCAGCGTTCTTGGCAAGACGCCTCAGGATGCCGAGGACACCTTGAAGGCCCAGGGGCTCACTCTGGGGGAAGTAGACCGCCAATACAGTGACACGTTCCCCTTTGGGGAGGTCATGGCGCAGAACCCAAGGGCCGGCAAACGGGTTCCGCGGGATCAGCCGGTGAACCTTACCATCAGCGACGGCCCCAAGCCCCAGGCTGAGACGCCTCCGTCGGACACGGGTTCACCGAATGAGGCGGCGCCCAGTACCCCGCCCTCTGAAGCCGCCCCTGGCGGGGAGGGGATTGGCGCGGGCAACCAGGTGAGCATTCAGCGCATCCGGGTGACGGTTCCTAGGGACGGCCACGGTTCGCGCAGGGTGCGCGTGGAATACGATGACGCCAACGGAACCCACACACCCATTGATGAGCTCCACAATGAGGGCGATGTGGTATCCAAACGTGTGGAGGTGGCAGGACCCACGATGACGGTGCGCGTTTACTATAATGATGATGTGAACCCTGCTGTAGAGCAGACGGTGCCGGTATCGCCGGGGGCGCAGCGATGAACGTACGCATCGCGCCTTCGCTGCTCTCTGCAGATTTTGGGGCGTTGGCCGAGGCAGCCCGCGTGTGCCACGATGCCGGTGCCGAGAGCCTCCACTTCGACGTGATGGACGGCCAATTCGTTCCCAACCTCACGTTCGGTGCCCAGGTTCTGGCTGCATTGCGGTCTGCGTCTCCTGCGCGCTTCGAGGCCCATTTGATGGTGGTTCAGCCGGAGCGCTTCATCGAAGCCTTTGTTGAAGCCGGGGCAGATGTGGTGACCGTCCAGGCAGAGGCATGCATCCATCTGCAGCGAATTCTGGCGCAGATACGGCAGGCGGGCGCTGCCGCAGGCGTAGCATTGAACCCTGCCACACCCCTGGATGTACTGGACTACCTATTGGACGATGTGGATCTCGTTCTGGTCATGACGGTGAACCCGGGTTTCGGCGGGCAGACTTTTTTGCCTGCCATGATGCGCAAGATCGAGCAGGCACGGCAGCTCCTGGATGCGTCCGGGAGGTGCATCGAGCTGGAAGTGGATGGAGGCGTGGAACCCGGCAATGCGGCCAGGGTAGTACGGGCGGGCGCCCACACATTGGTCGCGGGAACGAGCGTTTTCGGCCATCCCGGCGGGGCAGCGGCGGGCATTAGGGCCCTGCGCGAAGCGGCTGTGGGGGAAGGGATGAATGGCGCCTGATGCGCTGCCTCCCCAGGTTCGTTTCCGCCTGACGCCCCGTCAGCGGCGGCTGAGGTGGATTTCTGCGATCATCCTCGTGGTAGTGGCAGGTATGATCGTGTTCGGTGCCACAAGCCCTCTCTTTCACCCGATCCATCCGGCCGTTCTCACTCCCCTGGTCCGCCGGCAGATCAAGGTGCGCATACTGTTCGTAGGCTTCTACTGGATTGTTTGCTCTCTGCTGGCGTCTTTGCTGTTCCTCTTGGCGTGGCTCGATATCCGGGAAGTCCAGCGGACGCTCTATGCAGCCAGAAAGGAAGTATGGCAGGATGCAGCGCGGCAGGCTCGGGAGCGCCTAGGGAGGCGGCGCGGCGATGGCCAAGGTTAGCAAGGAAGACGTGCGTTGGATGCGCCGGGCGCTGAGGCTGGCTGCCAAGGGCTTCACGCCGCCGAACCCTATGGTGGGCTGTGTTTTGGTTCGAGACGGCGTAGTGGTGGGGGAGGGGTATCACCGCTGCGCAGGAGAGGATCACGCGGAAGTAGCAGCTTTGAAGGCAGCGGCCGGCAAGGCGAGAGGCGCCACCGCCTACGTGACGCTCGAACCTTGTGCTCATCACGGACGGACACCTCCGTGCACGCAGGCCCTCGCGGCGGCCGGTGTGGCCCGTGTCGTTGCGGCTGTGGAGGATCCCAACCCGTTGGTGCGCGGGAGGGGATTGCGGGAACTGGCCGCTGCGGGGATCGAGGTGCAGGTGTCCGTTCTGGAGGCTGAGGCTCGGAGCCTCAATGCCGCCTTCTTCCATTACCATGCCACAGGGATGCCCTATGTGTCGCTCAAGTGCGCCATGACGCTGGACGGGAAGATTGCCACGCGCACCGGCGACAGCCGGTGGATTACAGGGCCCAAGGCGCGCGCCTATGCCCATGCGCTTCGTGCGCGAAGTGGAGCCGTGCTCTGCGGCATCGGTACCGTTTTGGCGGATGATCCTTTGCTCACAGCCCGCATCCCTGGTGTTCCGCGACAGCCCGTGCGCATCGTATTGGATGCGCATCTGCGCATTCCGCTGGGTTCGCATCTAGTTCGGAGTATCGGCGACGCGCCCCTCTGGGTGGCGACGGCCGTTCCATCCGATGACGACCGGGCCCGGAGGCTGGCACAAATAGGCGTTGAGATTTTGGTGCTTCCTGCCGATAAAGAAGGGAAGCTATTCCTCCCTGCTCTGCTGGAGGAGCTCGGCCGGCGCGGCATCATCAGTGTGTTGGTGGAAGGGGGCGGTCAGGTGCATGCCAGTTTTTTGGAGGCGCAGGCTGCACACCGCATCCATTGGTTCGTGGCTCCGCGCCTGGTAGGGGGCGCGGATGCGCCTTCCCCTGTGGAGGGCGTAGGCGTGGACCGCATGTCCGCTGCCACGTCCGTGACGGGTCTCTCGGTCCGGCGGATCGGGAAGGATCTGCTCCTCGAGGGAGAGCTTCAGTACGGCGGATCGGCGGCGCCATGCGACGCATCCTAGCATCTACGCTAACATTGTGTTTGGTCATGCTGGCAGCGGGTTACTCTGCCGAACTGTTTACGGGCGAAGTCCGCTATGAAGAGGGCTGCATCCTTTGTCGGGCCATCCGCGTCACAGGCAGACGCTACGGAGTGAGCTACACCCGGGTAGAAGAGAACGCCATGACGCAATGGTACCGCCAGCATGTAGATCCGCTCCACGGCCTCGATCCTCAGCATCCCCATATCTGGCGTCAGAGTGCCTGCACTGTTGTGAAGAACCGCGGCTGGGGTGTAGCGGACTACAATTGTGCGTGGGTGTCGCCCATCTTCCTTCTGCGCCCGGAGATCGAACTCGCCGTTCTTGGGGATATCCCCGACGCCGACACGCAACTGGCACTGATCCACTCACTCGGCACGAACCATCGTAAGGCGGCCGCTGAGCGAACGCGCCTGCTCATCGAATACTACTACATCTACCGGGGGCACACGCCGTGGCGCGTTTGGTGGCGGGAGCACGCCCACGCCTTCGGATTGGCGCCCGCGCCGGCTGCGCGACCTACCTCCATGCACCGGACCCATCCCTACCCCGACCCATTCCTCCCCAACTGATCCCAACTCGTGCGATTGCGTTCCCTGCACCTTCCGCGCCTGCATCGGCTACAATAGAGGCAGCCGTGCCTCACGTGATGGCCCGCGCGGCACAACGGGCAGCATGCCTCGAGGTGGAGGGAGCCATGGAGAGGATCATCAAAACGGATGCGGAGTGGCGCAATCTCCTTACCGCAGAACAGTATTACGTTTTGCGCGAAGGAGGTACGGAACGGCCTTTTACCGGCAAGTACTGGAGCCTCAACGAGGAGGGCGACTATACGTGTGCCGGATGCGGCCAGGTCCTTTTCCATAGCGATGCTAAGTTTGACGCCGGTTGCGGATGGCCCAGCTTTTACGAAGTCGCAGAGGCGGGGAGCATTGAGACGCGGGATGATTTCAGCTTCGGAATGCATCGCATCGAAGTGGTGTGCAGCCGCTGCGGGGGCCATTTGGGTCATGTTTTTCCGGACGGGCCGCAGCCGACCGGGCTGAGATACTGCATCAATTCAGCCAGCCTCAATTTCGTTACACGGGCTGGAGATCGGGGTAATGCGGCTTCGGAGCGCTGAAGCCTGCTACGCCTATAACTGGAAATAGAGGTGCAAGTGGCCCAAACATCCAGGGTTAAAGGCTGCGGCGCAAATCGGACACCGTGACGGCGCGGAAAGATACTCATCGAGGCTCATCATCGTTCCGCATACTCCGCAGAGCAGCACGGGTTCCGTTGAGGCGGTTTGCCGGGGCCACAGCGCAATAGGATGATCGGCCAAGGCATCGTGACAGAGCCGGCAGGCATAGAAGGCATTGCAGCAGAAGAAGCGGACGGCAACAACGTCGCGAGGGCTGTGGAAGTGCACGCAGCGGGTGTCACACTGAACACCTACTCCGTACACGTTTTGTCCGTTGAGGGTGCAGATGGACTGCGCTCGGTTTTTCATGGGACGGGTTGCTTCGATGAAGGCTTGGACGTTTTTCAGCATGCCTCGGCTGGCTGTTATACCGGTGCGCCGGGCCGCAACCGGTGGAATGGCGCTGGCATTCCTACTTGGAAGTCAACGGATCGCTCCCACTTATGCGATGCAAGGCGCAGATGAAGGTCGGCGGCCCCCGGGCGCGCTGGTTCTCTTCGACGGGCGAGACGCACGCGAATGGGTGCACCTGCGCACCGGCAAACCCGTGCAATGGTTGTTGGAGGACGGCGCACTGGTTGTTCAGCCCAGAACCGGAGATATCGTCACAATAAGGCGCTTCCGGGATTTCCGGCTGCATCTGGAATTCCAGCTTCCCAGTCCTGGGCCAGACGACCCGGAACACGGCAACAGCGGCGTGATTTTGCACAACTTATACGAGGTTCAGATCATCAATTCCTTTGGTCGGGACCGTCCCGGCAGCGGGGACTGCGGCGCCATCTACCGCCAGGCAGCTCCTGAGGTGAATGCCTGCAAGGCGCCCGGCGAATGGCAGTCGCTGGACGTGGTGTTTCGGGCGCCTCGTTTCGATGCTGCCGGGAAGATGCTCCAGCCGGCCTGCGTTACGGTGTGGCTCAACGGCTCCGAAATCCACCGCGATCGCGCTCTTCTTGGTCCCACAGGGAGCCGAAAGGGTTTGCCCATCACGGCGGTGGGTCCCGTGGTGCTGCAAGATCACCGGTCCCGCGTGCGCTTTCGGAACATCTGGGTCGTTCCGTTACGCCGAGCAGATCCAGCCGGCGCTAAGCTGAGAGATTGAGCGCCCCGGCCCGGGCGAGATGGTTCGGGTACAATGAATTTTGAGGGGGCAGGCCCAGCGTCGTTGGGGCACAGTGTCTCGATTAGGGATGCATGGGATGTTTACCGGCATCATTCAGGAAGTGGGAACGGTGGCACGGTTTGTGCGGCGCGGGAGCTCGGCGGAGGTAGCCGTAGCGGCTCCTGGTGCTGCCCGAGGCGCAGAGGTGGGTGACAGCATTGCCGTCAACGGCGTATGCCTTACGGTGCGGCAACGGGAAGGCCCTGTGTTGGTATTCGACGCCGTGGCAGAAACCCTCAATCGCAGCAACCTGAAGCGTCTTCGAGCAGGAGAGAAGGTCAATATTGAGCAGGCGCTGAGGGTGGGCGATGCAGTGGGAGGCCACTTTGTGCAGGGGCATGTGGATGGAGTGGCCGAGATCCTGTCCATCAAGGAGGATGGGAACGCCCGTATCCTGGAGGTTTCGGCGCCACGGGAACTTGCTCGGTATTTGGCTCCTAAGGGTTCCGTAGCACTGGATGGGATCAGCCTCACGATAGCTGCCACCGCCGATGGAGCATTCAGGGTATGGATCGTCCCGCACACCTGGGAGGCCACGAACCTTCGGTATCGCACGCCGGGAGCGGAACTCAACGTGGAAGTGGACATAGTAGCACGCTATCTGGAGCGCCTCGTTGCGGATCGGGCGCCCCGCGGCGTTACCATGGATCAGTTGCTGGCTGCGGGGTTTCTGGATGCAGGGGAAGCCGCGTTATGAGCTTCAGCACCATCGAGGAGGCCATCGAGGATATCCGCCAAGGCAAGATCATCATCGTTGTAGATGATGAAGACCGCGAGAACGAGGGCGATTTCATCATGGCCGCGGAGAAGTGCACGCCTGAGGCCATGAACTTCATCATCAAGTACGGGCGGGGCATCCCGTGCGTGCCGACTACGGCCAAACGCTTGGCAGAGCTGCAGATCCCGATGATGGTGGACCACAACACGGCACGGCTAGGCACAGCTATGACCGTTACGGTGGACGCACGCCACGGGACGACCACCGGAATTTCTGCCTACGACCGGGCGCGCACCGTACGGGTCTTCGTGGATCCCAACGCCACCCCCGCCGACCTCATGCGGCCGGGGCACATTATCCCCTTGAGAGCGGAGGAGGGGGGAGTGCTGAAGCGGGCAGGGCACACGGAGGCTACGGTAGATCTGATGCGTTTGGCCGGGCTGTACCCCGCCGGAGTGTTGTGCGAAATTGTGGCGGATGACGGTTCCATGGCGCGGCTGCCTCAACTGGAGGAACTTGCGCAGCGCTTCCACCTCAAGATTATCACGATTGCCGACCTCATCAAGTACCGGCGCCGCACCGAGCGGCTGGTGAACAGGGTGGCCACCACCGTAATCCCCACGGCCTCCTACGGAAGCCTCACCGTGCATGCCTACGAGCCCACCATAGACACCAGTCCTGCCATCGCCATTGTTAAGGGTGACGTGTCCACCGGGGAGCCCACACTGGTGCGCGTCCATTCTTCCTGTGTCACCGGAGATCTTTTGGGGTCGCTGCGGTGTGACTGCGGCGATCAGCTCCACATGGCGCTGCGCAAAATTACCGAAGAAGGGCGGGGCGCGGTAATCTATCTGGAGCAGGAGGGCCGCGGCATAGGCCTCGTGAACAAGGTCAAGGCCTATGCCTTACAGGATCAAGGTGCGGACACGGTCGAGGCGAATTTGGAACTGGGCTTCAAACCGGATCTGCGCGATTACGGCATCGGCGCGCAGATTATGGTGGATCTGGGCTTGCGGAAGATCCGCCTGATGACCAACAATCCCTCCAAGGTAGCCGGTATCGAAGGGTATGGCCTGGAGATTGTAGAGTGGGTTCCTCTTAGGGTGGAGCCCAACGAACACAACCGACGCTATCTGGAGACGAAGCGGATCAAGCTGGGCCATATATTTCCGGACACGGACCTGCCGCCCGAGAATGAATGAGGGTGGCGGCGCCGTGTCTTCATGGGGACGAAGCGATGGGCAGAATGTACGAGGGGCGGTTGATCGCTTCCGGCCTGCGGTTTGGGCTGGTCGTGTCACGGTGGAATTCCTTCATCACCGAGCGGATGTTGGCTGGAGCCATGGACGCGCTGGTGCGCCACGGCGCTTCGGAAGAGGATGCGGATGTGGTTCGAGTGCCCGGCACGTGGGAGATCCCCGTTGCCGCAGCCCGTATGGCGCAAAGCGGAAGGTATCAGGCCGTGGTCTGCATCGGCTGTTTGATACGCGGGGAGACGCCGCACTTTGACTATCTGGCTGCGGAAGTGACCAAAGGCATTGCCCAGGTCGCTCTTCAGAGCGGGATCCCCGTGACCTACGGCATCATAACCGTTGAGAACCTGGAGCAAGCCATAGACCGAGCCGGCGCCAAGGCCGGGAACAAGGGGGCAGAAGCTGCCATGGCGGCCATCGAGATGGCGGATCTGCTGAGGAACATGGAGTAGTACCGAACCATGCGCAGAGCTGCCGGTATTGTGCTGGTGTTCCTTTTGGGATTTGGGGCGAGCGCCCTCCTGTTGCGCCGCGTGAGCCTTTGGGGCGCTGCCGACGACAGCGTCGCCCGGCGGAATGCACTAGCCATTCTGGACCGGCCGGCGCCGAGTACCCCAGAACCGGACGGCCCCATGATCCGAGCTGCCGCCCGCATCGAGCCGGCCGTGGTCAACATAGACACCCTGGTAACCGGGCAGGCGCGGTCGTACGATTTCTTTGGGAATGAATATTCGCGCCCCTATGCTCTGGAGGGCAAAGGGAGCGGCGTCATCATTACACCCGATGGATACATCGTCACCAATAATCATGTGATTGCCGGCGCCAACATCATCAAGGTGACGCTCCCCTCCAAAGAGCAATATGAGGGCCGCGTCATCGGTGCCGACGAAGATGCGGACATCGCGGTTGTGAAAATAGACGGCCGAAATCTCCCGGCTGCGGAACTGGGCGACTCTTCCAAATTGCGTGTGGGCGAGGTGGTGCTCGCCATCGGCTATCCTCTGGGATTAGGCACTACGGTAACTCATGGCATCATTTCGGCTACGGACCGGCGCGATCTGGAGATCAGCGAGGGGCATCGCCTGCGCTTGGCTATTCAGACGGATGCGCCCATCAACCGGGGCAATTCCGGCGGCGCTCTGGCCAACCTCAATGGCCAACTTGTAGGCATCAACACGGCCATCGTGTCTGAGAACCGGGGCGGTTCCATCGGGATTGGCTTTGCGATCCCGATCAACGCAGCCAAGGGAGTGGTGCGCCGCATCATCTCCAACGGCCGCCCGCGCACCCGGCAGGCAGATCAACCGTTTATCGGCATCCAGTATGGTCCCGTGGACCCCAGTGCCGCGGCGCAACTTGGCCTTGCTCCCGGGCAGGGGGTGCAGGTGGAGGGGGTAGTTCCGCTCACCGCGGCAGCGCAGGCTGGGCTGGCGGCGGGCGATATCTTGTTGGCGGTGGACGGGTACCCGATTACGAGCACGCAGGATGTGCGGGGCTATCTGGCCGGCAAGCGTGTGGGGGAACGTGTCACGCTGGACGTCGTACGTGCGAATGGCGTGCGCGCCCGCATCACTCTCAAACTGGGTCCGAAGCCTTCCGGATTCGGCCGATAACCTGGTGGGAACTCAGCGGCGCAGAAGTATTTGAACGGGTTGGCGGTCCTGCCAATCAGTGACGCAATCCAACCCTGCCGCCAAGGCCAGGTCTGCTGCGGTGCAATAAGAGGCGGCCAACTCTTCCGGATGGTGGGCGTCGGACCCGATGGTCAAAAGGCGCCCGCCGAGGCTCGCGTACAACTTGATATGCGCGTCGCAGGGATAGGTATGCCCGGCGCCCTGCCTCAGGCCGGCCGTGTTGATCTCGAGGGCCACGCCGCGGGCGATCATCGCTTCAAAGAGGCGGAGGGCTTCGTCACGATAGGGCGACGGATCGTAGGGGCCATAGAGCGGTACTCCCCGCCGATTGGCATACTCCAGATGCCCCACGATGTCAATGAGGCCGCTCTCTACGGAATGGCGCACGGCCTCGAAGTAGATGCGATAGGCCTCTTCACGCGTCCTGCCGGCAACATATTCGGGTGTCATCAGCATGGCCCGGTCCACATAATGGACCGACCCGATGACGAAGTCGAAAGGGTGGTGTTCCAGCCACAGGCCGATGCGGTCCTCGAACCACTTTTGGTAGTCTATCTCTACGCCCATTCGGATACTAAGCTGATGGCCGAAGCGGGCGCGGGCTTCTTCGATCTCGTCGCGGTATCGCTCGTAATCGAAGTAATCCACCACAGGATCTTGCGGATCGAAGTCCTTGTGTTCTGAGAAGCCGATGACGTCGAGCCCCAAGAGGACGGCGCGTTCGCACTGCTCGAGGATGGTAGCGCGGCCGTCGTGAGACCTGTTGGAGTGCACCTGTAGATCGGTAGCGTAGAAGCCGTCAATCATGCGTCATTGCGTGGGGTTAGGGTTGCGGAAGCTCTATGGGCGGCGTGAGGGTGATCTCGGCGACCTTCCACTCATCCACGGTGGTGAGGCCGAGCCATCGCGCGGATCGCGTCTTGACCAGGGTCATTTTCACGGCAAGGTTCGGGAAGTATACTGCATCCATCCGAGGGGTATGTTCGCCCACATCCATGTGGAATGATACCTCACCCTTGCCGCCGATGGATTGGACGCGCAGGTTGCGTACGGAGATGTCCAGGGGCCCGCGCATTTGCGGGAACGAGAACCTTAGGATTTCGCGCATGCGGTCGGCATCAGCGCCGAGGATTCTAGCGGTGGGAGTGAAGAGGCGCATTACACCTTCCACGTCTCTCCTACGGAGGGCGTCCGCCCCTGTGTTCACGATGCGAAGCGCCACGCCTGCCGATAGAGGTGGAGCGTGCATCCTCGCGGGTGCGCTGTAAAGGAGCAGCGCCGCTGCCAGGGAAAGGAGGCCGATGGTGAGCGCGATGCGTGATGAACGATGCATTGGGCTGCACCTCACGGGCTGTGTTCGCTCCTTGTGAGCGCGTGGCCCATTCTACTTTGTTTGCATGAGCACGTCAACCGCTATAGATTTGCAGGGTTATGAGCCGTGGCAGGCTGCGGCCGAGGCTGTGGCCCAGGCGCAGGGCACGGTGTTGATCCTGGGGGATCTGGACGTCGGAAAGACTGCGTTTCTTCGGCTCGCGGCGAACATCGCGGTGAAATCCGGCCGGAGCGTAGCGATTTTGGATGCCGATTTGGGGCAATCGGAAATCGGGCCGCCTACGTGTTTGGGTTGGGCTACGCCTACGCAGGAGTTCGACAGTCTGCTGGATCTGCGGCCGGCAGGGTTGGCATTCGTAGGTTCCACGTCGCCGAGGGGCCGACTGGCGGAATACATGGTGGCCTTGGACGCGGCGCTGCAGGGCGTCAAAGCAGCAGAGCCCGACGTCGTGTTTGTGGACACCATGGGTTTTGTGCACGGGCCCGGAGCACTCCGCCTTCGGCATGCGGAGATGCAGATGCTGCGCCCCGATCACGTAGTCGTGCTGGAGCGGGCCGGCGAATGTGAAGCGGTGGCACGCTTTGCCCAGATCGTGCTGCGCGCTCGTGTTGACCGGCTTCAGGTACCGGACTTCATGGGTCGCAAACCGGCATCCATAAGGGCTCAGAGGCGTGCCGCCCGCTTCGTGAGGTACTTTCAGGGCGCTCAGATGCGCACCTTGCGCTTCGAGGATTTTGCCGTGTGCGGCGGATGGCTGAACACCGGCCGACCCCTGGAGCCGCACGTGTTGCGGGCCATGGCAGGGGAGCTGGGGGTAACGGTGCTTCACGCCGAGCTTACCGGGCGCGACCTGGGCGTGGTGGTGAACGCTCTCCCCGCGCAGGGCCGATCATTGGACACCATCCGCGAGCAGTTTCGGACTGAGAGCATCACGCTGAGCGTGGCAAGCAGATTGAAGCATCTGGTGGTGGGTCTCTCGAACGGCCACGGGTTCCTTGGCATCGGCACGGTGGAATACATCAACTATCGCAGCCGCCTGCTTCAAGTGCATACGCCGGTGCGGAATGTAGAGGCGGTCCGATTGGTGGCCTTCGGCCGGCTTCGCGTCATGTGGGACGGCAGAGAGCTGGGAGTATTGGAAGCAGGGGAGATTTAGGCCACGGTGCGGGAAAGAAAGGACGGGGAATGCTGCGGCTTTACTTGATACGACATGGCGTAACGCGCTGGAACCACGAGGCACGGATGCAGGGGCAGAGCGACATTGACCTTGCGCCCGAGGGCTTCGAGCAGGCCCGGCTCATCGCCTGCAGGCTGGCGCGGGAGCCGCTGGATGCTGTATGGAGCAGCGATCTCGTACGGGCATGGGACACGGCTCGGGAGATCGCGGCTCCCCACGGTCTGTGCGTTCATGTAACGCCGCTTCTGAGGGAGTGCGGTTTCGGCGCGTGGGAAGGCCTTACGGAGGCCGATATCATGGAGCTGGGCCAAGAGGACGCATGGCGCGCGTATCGGGCGGACCCCGTGGCAACCAGGCCGCCGGGGGGCGAGCGCCTGGAGGAAGTGTGGGATCGCATTCTGCAGGGAGTACAGCAATTGCGCCGGGAGCATCCTTCTGGGAATGTTGCTTTGGTGGGTCACGGCGGGAGCATGAGGGCGATCCTGTGCCATGCCCTCGGATCTACCGTAGAGTGCTTTCGGCGGATCTGGCTGGATAACGCATCCCTGAGCATCGTGGAGTATGAGGGGGAGCGCATGTGGGTAAAGTTGATGAATGACACGTGCCACCTCGGCGGCATAGGGTGAGCGCTCCAGGCAGTGTGTGGTAGGCGCAGCCCCGATGCGGAGGCCGGGCGTTGCGTGCATTTTACAAGGCCGGGGAAGCGTGCTATAATACGCGCGCGAGGAGGAGGCGTGGTGGATATCCAGGAAATCCACGACCACGATGGGCTCCAGGCGCTTCGATCCGATTGGGACCGCCTTGCAGATGCATGTGCGCCGGCAACGATCTACCAAACGTGGGAATGGAATGACGCATGGTGGCGCACGTTCGGCGGCCAGAAGCACCTACGCCTCCTTGTGGCCCGCGAGGATGCGCGCGTCGTGGGCATTGCTCCCCTTTATGTAAGCCGCCACTACAACACCCCGCTTCGGCGCCTGGCGTTTCTGGGCACGGGAGTATCCGACTATTTGGACATTCTCGCAGACGCGTCGTCGGCGGACCGCGTGGTGCAAGCGTTTCTGGATTACCTGGACGATGCCCAGGGCTTCGATCTGGCGGACCTGCAGCAGGTGTCCCCTCTGAGCTTGGTGTACCGGTATGCCTGTGCCGCCGCAGAACAGCGGATACGCAAACACACCCTCTCTGTGCTGGATATGGAACCTTGCCCCTATGTGGCTTTGCCCGCAACCTGGGAGGATTACCAGCGGCAGCTCGGCCGCAAGATGCGCTCCAACATCAGCTACTATCCGCGCCTTCTTGCTCGCAGTTATGGCAATGTAGAGCACTTCGTGGCGGGGGAAGAACAGGTGTCCGACGCTCTGGAAGCCCTCTTCTGCCTTCATCAGGCGCGCTGGAATGCCCGGCTTCTTCCGGGAGTGTTGGGCGGGGGCCGCGTCCGGCAGTTTCACCGTCTTGTCGCCACGCGGTTTGCCCAGCGGGGATGGCTGCGCCTTCACGTGCTGAAAGTGGATGGCACTTCCATCGCCGCACTCTACTGCTTTAGGTACCGGGATCGGTATTACTATTACCTGGGTGGCTTCGCTCCAAACCTGGCACGTTTCAGTCCCGGAACCATCCTCACGGCGGAAGCTATCCGCAGCGCGGTGAACGAGGGCTGCAAAGAGTTTGATTTTCTTCGCGGCCACGAGGCGTATAAATACAGGTGGACCTCCAGCCATCGTGTCAACCAGCGTGTGCTTCTGTCTCATCCGAGGAGTGCCCGGTCCCGGGCGCTGCTGACGATCAACCGCATCGAGAGGTCGGTGGAGCGCAAAGCCAAGGCCCTTGTCGAAGCTCGGGGCAGTAGGAGGTCGGGATGAAGGCGATCTTCGTACTCCTTGTACTGGTGTTGTTAGCGGCCACTGCCTACAACATCTGGCAGACGCATGAGATGCGGAGAAGCGTGGATGAGCTCAGGACCCTCGTGGAGCAGGACCGCGCGCGGGCGGCGGAGAACGACCAGGCGCTTTCGGCGGTAGGGCGGGCGATCTCCCAAGCACAGGATGCCATTGCCCATGCGGACTGGCGGAATGCCCGTACGGCTCTAGAGCGCGCGGAGACCGGGCTGGAGAACCTGGGACGGACGATTGGGCAGGAAGCGGCGCCGGCGGTGCGCAGGGTGCGCGAACAGGCTGCCAACCTGCTGCAGCAGGTGCAGGCTCACCTCGGCTCGCAGGATCAGAAACAGGCCGGGCAGGCGGGCCGTTGACGGAACCTGCGTCGGTGTGGGGAGGCGATCAATGACCCGAAGGATCAAGCGATTTCGTTGCCTGGTGGCGTTTGCCGCCTGCGTGGTAATGGCCGGGGCACCTGCAGGATGCGGCAAGGGCACCGTGTGGTCCACGAAGGATGAGGTGCGCATCGGCCAGGAACTCTCCAAGGAGGTAGAGCATGAATACCGGGTGGAGCACGACACGGCCGATGCGCGGCGTGTTCAGCGCATCGGAGAGCGGCTGTTGGCCCACTCGGACGAGCGGCCCGGAGTTCCGTACTCGTTTACTGTGCTGGACACCAAGCAGGTGAATGCCGTGTCTCTACCGGGCGGGCCCATCTACATTTACCGCGGGCTGCTCGACTTGGTAGGGAGCGACACGGATGCCCTCGCGTGCATCATCGGACATGAAATGGGCCACATCAACGGGAGGCATATCGCGCACCAGTACACCAAAGAGTTGGAACTTCAGGGTCTTCTTACGGTGCTCTTGGGAGGCAAGAGTGCATCCGTCCAGAACCTTGCAGGGCTGGCGGAGGAGCTGCTGACGCTGAAGTTCAGCCGCGACGATGAGTACGAAGCGGATGCGCGAGGGTTATCGTATGCATACAAAGCGGGGTATGATCCTAACGGGCTCATCCGCTTCTTCCAGAAGCTGGAAGTTTTGGAGAAGCAAGGGGCACGGGAGCCGGAGTTTCTGTTGACGCACCCCCTTACGCCCGCACGCATCAATCGGGCCCGGAAGATCATCGAAGCCGGTGATTACCGCTTTGGCCATTGACGGGAGGAGTGCACACGCATTGAAGGTAGCTGCCGTGTTGCCGGCTTATAACGAAGGCACCCGCGTTCTCGATGTGCTGCGATCCGTGATGCGCGCGCCCTCTGTAGACGAAGTGATCGTTGTGAACGACGGCTCCACCGATCACACGGCCGACGTAATCCGCTCCATCCCCGGGGTTTACCTCGTAGATCTGCCGGTGAACCGAGGTAAAGGCGGGGCCATGACCGCCGGCGCCCAGGCGACGGATGCCGAGATCCTGTTGTTTCTGGATGCGGATTTGATAGGGCTCAAGGTGGAACATGTCGAGCGCCTCATTGCCCCGGTGAAGTGCGGCGATTGCAAGATGGCGGTAGGCCGGTTCAAGGGTGGCCGAAGGTTGACGGATTGGTCCCAGAGGCTCGTGCCGAACATCAGCGGGCAGCGCGCCATCCGGCGGGACATCTTCGAGCAGATACCGAACCTGGCGCACACACGGTACGGAGTGGAGATGGCCATTACGCGTTTCTGCCGGTACTACCGCGTACCCACGGTGAGCGTTCTCCTGCCGGGTGTAACGCATCCCATGAAGGAAGAGAAGCTGGGCTTCCTGCGGGGGACGATGTCTCGGGCCCGGATGTATTGGCAGATCCTGCGCATCATGCTGGATCCGAGGCCGCCGCGGCGCGTAGGCTTCCGGCGCGTCGGCCTCATCAACCGTATCGTAGCAAGGCGGAAATTGACCCGCCGCCTGGGATCTGCGGACACCTATCCTCGGAACGCATCCTTCCTAAGACAGCGCAATCGCACCGGCCCCAAGCCGGGCGTTTAGAATTGCGGCAAGAAGCGGCGTTCATACTTCTCGAGTTCTGCCCGCAACAGCGCCTCGAGTTCCGCATCGCCCTGGGCGCCCGCGCCACGGATCGCACCTTCCAGGATTTCGTATCCCTCCACGATGCACTCCTCGGCGGCCATCTTGCGGGCTCTTGCTCCGATCTTGAATGCAATCATCTCCTTAGAGCTAGGCATGGTTCCATTCCTTCGATCAGGCGGCAGGTTGCGGGCCGGGTTCCGCGTCCGGAGCTGCGCCCTGCGGGACTTCCTGGTGTTTGCGGCTTCTTCCGCGCCCGCCGCGCCGACGGCGCCGACGCTTCTTCGTGTCGGGTTGTGCCTCCTCAGGCGGCACGGCAGGCGCTTCCGGGTTTGCATCGGCAGGTGCGCTTGCTTCGGGTCGGAGACCTGCTTCGATCACCACATCCTGCACCTCCAGCGGACGGGCCCTGCGGGGGCGCATCCTCGGAATTCCAGGGAGGCTGAGGCGCCGCATCTCCTCGATGGTGCCTACATAGAAGATGCGCGTGCACCCGGCGTGGACCGCCATCTTGTATTCCTTAAGCGCTTCGGCCACCAGCATCTTGTTCGTGACGTCGTAAAGCCCCAGACCATCCGGTACCCACAAGGACCGGACGGCATTGCGCGGCGAATGAACCGTTACCCATCCGTGACCCGCCCACACATAGTCTTCATTCGTTTGAAGGTAGCGGTGCACGCCTGCATATCGGCAGAGACCTTCCAACAGATCCAGGGAGAGTGTGGGTTCCCCGCAAAAGACGGACTTCCACGTGCCGAGATCCCTTACAGCAACGGAGGGCAGTCCCGTTTGGGCGTATTCGTAGAGGACGGTAATGCTTGGGTCTTCTTCATCTACGAAGAACGAAGGAGTGATGCGTTCCTGCACGCCGAGCTCGCGTGTGCGGATGCCTTCAGTGATGGGATGGTGGGGCTGAACCAGAAGCGATCCGACGGGTGAACCCCAAGACTGCGGGCGCAGCGCCATTCCCACGAGATCGTTGGCGCTCTCTTCGGGCTGGCCGCGGTCTTCGCAGACTCCTATGGCGTAGAGCCACACGAGCGTCTTGCCGCCGTTTTGGAGCTTCTCTTTCACTGCCTGGCGCTGCTCGGGGGTTATGCGGTAGGGGTTGAGGAATACGTAGAGCCTGGCGTCTGTGGGGAATGCCCGGTGGACGACGTCGCTCTGAAGGTAGAAGCCTACGGATGCTCCCAGCTTTTGAAAGAGATCACGCTGTTGGGCGAGGAGGCGCCGCAGAAAGGATGCATCCCGGCGAACGTGCATGAGGCTTCGTTCGGACACGAGGACGGCTACTTCGGGGGATTTGGCTTTGCGGTGTTTGAGGAGGTCGGAATAGCGGGAGTGGAAGGCGCCGATGCCGTCCCAGATGTCCGCAGCATCCAGCCAGCCTTCGCCCCAAAGGTCCATCCATAACACGCCGGTCTGGTGGGCTAGAGCTTTGCCCATGCTGCGGAGTTGGGCGTGGTGGGTGGCCGAGCTGGCCGGGAGCCGGGGGTTGAAATCATCCAGGGCGCCATTTTGCGGCGCCAAATGGGTTTTGATATCTTCCTCGGACACCCAGAGCTTCCCGTGGATTGCGGCGGCATCCACCGGGCCGGGGAAAGAGGCTGCACCGCCGATCTGCCTATCGCGGTAGGAAGGGGGCCCTGCCACGATGTCTATCGCGGGGCAATCCAGGATCTTCTCTAGAGCAAGGTGGCCCGAGAACGTGTGGTCAAATTCGAAGGTGTATCCGTAGCAGACACTCACGAGGGCGCGATTAGCTGAGGCTTCCTTGGCCGCTTTCGCCAGAGAGATGATGCGCTGTGCTGTGATGTCGGAGGTGTACTCGAGGAAGTCAATCATGCGCCGCTCGCGTCGTGGAGCCCAAAGGATGTTCAAGCCGGTGAGGGCTTTAGGCAGTGGAGGGATCTCCGCGGTATGGAACTGCACCTCGCCGTCGAACCATGCAGCGCGCAAGGCTACGACGCTGTTCTTGTACTTAGCGCGGAGCCATTCCCGGAAGGCTTCCCGATTGGCGAAGGAGAGGTCGAAGCCGGTGTCTACGGGATGGAACCATTCGCCCCGTTCCAGATGGAAGCCGATGATGCGGTCTCGGTGTGGTGTATGTTCGAGGTGTTCCACGATGCCGCGGAGGGCATGTTCCGCTTCCAACCAGAAGCGGTCGGAAGCGAGAGAGGGATCTCCGGTGGTACCGTCTGCATAGTGGATGACCTCATCGGGATATTGCCTGCGCCAGCCGGGCGCCGGCACGAATACGAGGCGGGGTAGCATATAGGCTTCAGGATCGGCCTCAAAGAACACGGCGAGGCGAGCGTCCAACTCGTCGTATACGGTGTCATCCGGGGGCAGGGGGCATGGAAGCTCGACGAGTGTCGAGAAGAGGTGCACCCCTGCCTGGGCGGCTCGGCGCACTTGCGAGGCTACGCGGCGGCTTTCCTTGGCGCCATCGGTGTTGCCGAAGAAGAAGATCGGCGCGCGGGCTAGACCGGCGATGTGCAGCTCGATGAGCCCGCGTCGCGTAACGAGGCGGCATCCGGCCCCATCGGCCGCTTTGGCAGAAGTCGTGCGCCGGACGCGCTTGGCGGGCCGGGATGCTTCTTCCTCGGTTGGGATGCTCCTACTTTCTGTGTCGGCGCCGACCGCGACGGGAGCGCCGTAGCCATCCGGCAGAGTTTGGCTAGGGGGCTCTTGGGCGGGCGCTTCCTCGGCAGCAGGGGCGAGGCCGCCTGGTTCGGGCTCTGCAGCTTCCTCGGCAGCGGTTGGCGGATGGGGTTTTGGCGTTCGCCGGGCGGCGCGGCGCCGTGATGGAGCTCCAGGCTCGGCTGCTGGGGCGCTGGGCGCCGTGTCTCTACTTCCTTCGTCGGCAATTGCGCCGGATTGGGAAGTTTCTTCTGATGGGGTATGGGATGGTTCGGGTGGGGCAGCCTGGGCGGCCTTGGTTCGCCGTTTGGGCGCCTGGGAAGCAGAGCGGCGACGTGTGGCTGGGCGAGAGGGGGCAGTGCCACCGTCGCCGCCGGGTGGGGTGTCCTCCGGCAGGGCCGCGGATTGCGCGGCTACTTCCGCCGGGGGCTCATCGTTTTGCATAAGGTCATCTCCTCATCAAATCGTAACATTGCGGGCATGGCACCGCATACCCCTTCTGAAGGGCGGCCGCCGTAAGTGCGTCCGCTCCGCCTTCCGCGCCGGCGACGGCGCACGGAACGCGGCGCCCCTCTCCGACGGCCATTCGCTTTTGCGCCTGCCTAGCGTCCATCGCGAAGGGGAGGCACCACGGTGATGGTGACTTCGGCGCGGTTCCGGCTTGCCACCAGCAGAGGATCGTAGCGGTAGGGTTTGCGCGGATCCCACAAGCCGGCGCGCTCGATGGCGGCTTCCACCTTCTTGCTGCGGCCGGGTTGGCCGGGTTGGGCGGCGTAGGCCAGGATGCAGAACGTGTGGTCGTTCTTTGGGAAGCGCTTGTCTACCTCGAAATCGCAGCGGAAGGTGTCTTGGCCGTCTGGATAAAGCTGGTAGATGCGGCCCATGCGGGCGTCTCTAGCAACCACAACCACGGGGGTAGCGGGTTGCGGAGGCAGGGGGAGGCGCACGGAAAGGACTACACGATCCCCGGGTTGTGCGATGCCGGGCTCGATGCGGGCATCGGCGAAGAGCAGATAAGGTGAGGCTACAGTTGACGGCTGGTTATCCGATGCGCCACTCAGGCGGGCAGGATCGAACCAGGCACAGAGGCCGCGTGTCTCTTTGCCTCCCACGCGGAACACCTCTTGCTCCATCCAATAGACGTGAGCGACGGCGATTGCGTCGTTGCGGCCAGGCGCAGTCACCCGCATGAGCACGGAACCGGGCATCCATAAAGGCTTGGGAGCCGGATGGCCGGACGGCGCCAAGCTATCCACTACGGATTGAGCCAAGCCGCTTGCAGCGCCCACTCCGAACTTAGCGAGAGGGTCGGACACGGAGGCTGCGGAGGCCGCGGCACGGATGCCGTATTTGATGGGGCCTGCGGCTCCGCCGATGAGTCTGCCTACACCGCCCGCCACTTCGTGCAGAAAGCCTCCTCCGTGTTTGGAGGTAAGGTGCAGGGCTGATCGCGGGATCGCGAGGGTGTAGGTGCCGTCGGCATCGGTACGGGCATAATCCAGCACGTGGCCTTGGTCATCGAAAACGGCCACCGTGGCGTCGGCGATGGGCTTGTTGGTGTCTTGGCTGATCACGCGCCCTGTGGCCCAAACGAGCTCATCGCCGCAAGCGGGCAGCGCAGCGAGGCAGATCAGAGCGGTGAGGACGACGAAGCACCGGGGCATGGACCGACACTCCCCCGCGCGGGCTCTCGGTGCGAGGAGGGCTTCGGGTGCCGCGCCCGAAGCCCTCAGCTTCCCGGTAGCGGAGGTGGGACTCGAACCCACGACCTAACGATTATGAGCCGTTCGCTCTGACCGACTGAGCTACTCCGCCGGATGGGCCTATCGCGATGCCTGAGCCCGCTGCGTTCAAGACGCGAAGCGCACGCTAGTAAGCGCCCGTGAACCATTATAGCATATGCTTTGCGGGCTTGCAATCGGAGGTGTGCGGGCTCGCGAGGCGGGCAGGGGCTGCGCGCTCGGAGGGATTCGAACCCCCGGCCTTCTGATCCGAAGTCAGATGCTCTATCCACTGAGCTACGAGCGCAACGCCCGCATTATAACACATCGGCCCCGGCGCGGTCAAAGCGGGGCGGGCCTTCCCCTCTCGCCGGTGGACGCGGGAGGTTGGAGAAGGGCTCAAAAGGTGTATCATATCACGTGGAAGCGCCGGCCGTCTGCAACGGGTGGGAAAACGGCTCTGGGTGAAGGCCGGCGGGGTCGGCACGCATGGCACACGAAGCTCGTTATGCCAACTACATCGGTGGGCGGCGCGCGCCGCCGGCATCGGGCCTCTACCTGATAGATATCAATCCGGCGGATGCGGCTGATGTGATCGGTGAGTTTCCCAATTCGAGCGCAGACGATGCAGCGCGCGCAGTAGAAGCAGCACAGAGTGCCTTTCGTGCTTGGGCAGGGCTGCCGCCGGGCGCACGCAGCGATTTTCTGCGTAGGGCGGCAGCCATTCTGGAGCAGCGCGCTACAGAAGTGGCCCGAGACCTCGTACGTGAGCAAGGCAAGCCCCCACGGTATGCGAAGGCGGAAGTCCTTGCGGCGTCGGCGATCCTTCGGCATTCTGCCGATCTCGGGATGTTGGCGACGGGGCAGGTTTTGCCGCAGTCGGATGGTTCTGCCTTGGCATTCACACAGAGGCTGCCGGTTGGACCGTGTGCCGTCGTCTCCTCATGGCTGGATCCCATCGCAGGGCCGCTGCGTCAGGCCGCTCCGGCATTGGCTTTGGGCAATACGGTGGTCCTCAACCCTTCAGAATGGACACCGCAGGCGGCCTGGAACATTCTTCAATGTTTTGAAGAGGCAGGCATTCCTGCGGGCGTATTCAATGTGGTGTTTGGGGAGCCCACCATGGCCGGCCGTTCGCTGGGGACCCATGCGGATACGGCTGCAGTTGCTTTTCAAGGTTCCCCGCGGACAGCCGCGGCGATGCTGCAATGGTGTACTGCTCCGGGACGGAGGCTCCATCTGGAGACGCACGGGTGGAGCGCTTTGTTGGTGGCGGCCGGAGGCGACGTGGAGCGAGCTGCTCGGGATGCCGTGCACGGCGCCTTCGCCTGTGCCGGACAACGCTGGGACAGGGTAGCATTGGCTTTAGTGCACGCATCGAGGTACCCGGAGTTTCTAGAACGCGTAAAGACGGCGGTGCGCACACTCGCGGTGGGAATGGGCGACGACGGCCGGGCCGAAGTTGGCCCCCTCATAGGGCGCGAAGCTCGAGATCGCGTGATTGCGTGGATTGCGAAGGCGCGGCGATCGGGTGCGGAACTCGTGGCTGGGGGAGAGCCCCTCGGGGACGAGCGCTTGGCCAAGGGCTGTTTTATGGCCCCGGCGGTGTTGGCGGCCCGGGATTTGGGACACCTGCATCTGGAGCCGGATTTGTTGGGGCCGGCCCTGGTTGTAGCCTCATTCGACGACGCGGATGAGGGGCTTGCTGCGCTAAATGGGCTCGAAGGATGTCGCGCGGCATCGTTGTACCCGCGCGATGTGGATGGAGCTCTCGCTTTGGCAGACGAAATGCGCTTGCAGTCTGTGGCGATCAACGGGCCGGCGCGATCCCCCCATTGCGAGCCGAGCTTTTCCTACAGCTTCGATGCCGAGGCCGTGGCCGCTTATACCCGTGTAAGGACGATCTCCTTTGCGGCTCCCGCGGTGTCGTGAGGAATGATTCCGAAACTGCCGGCAACTCTTGGGGAAGGGGCGCCGTATGGCCAGATAGGGTTCCGTTTCGCGCCTATGGCCTTTGATACGCGGGGCGCATCAGGGGTGTTGAAGCAGGGATGAATATCCTTCAGGTGGTATCCAGCTCGCGGACCTCGGGCGCGGAGAAGCACCTGGTGATCCTTTCGCGTTGGCTTCAGCGGATGGGGCACAACGTCACCGCCGTATGTCCGCCTGGAGGCTGGCTGCCGGAACAACTCCATGCTGCAGGCATCCCCACGGTGGAGATGCCCATGCGTGGCCTTCTGGCACCGAAGGCCGTGTTCAGTTTGGGAGCGCTGGCGAAGAAGCAGCATATTGACATCATCCACACACACCTCACGCGGGCTACGTATATGGGGTATCTGGCAGGACTTCTGGCCCATGTGCCCGTTATCTCGACGGTCCACATTTGGAGTAGGGATTTCGCCTATCGGTATCTGCCTTCACACAACCATTGGTTCGTGGCGGTGTCCAATTACGCTCGAGACGCCCTGATTGCCCGTGGATTGCCCGCTTCCCGTGTCGAGACCGTGTACAATGGGACCGACCTGGGCGAGGGCGAGGATTTGGAGGGCTCGTCCAGCGAGCTGAGTGTGAGCGCGGAGCTGGGCCTTCCTCCCGATGCTCAGATCGTAGGGCTATTCGGGCGTGTGGATGCCTTCAAAGGGCATGGGGTATTGGTGCGAGCCGCTCCGGCCATCGTGGCGAAATGCCCTCGGGCGTACTTTGTTTTTGTTGGTCCGGCGCAGCCCCATATTCAACAGGGGCTTTGGGAACTGGCTTCTGCCGAAGGGGTGGCCGACCGCATGCGCTTCACCGGCGTTCGCAACGACGTGGGGAGGCTGATGGCGGCTGTAGACGTGGTGACCGCTCCTTCTCTAACGGAGACTTTCGGCATGGTGATTGTGGAGGCCATGGCTCTGGGAAAGGCCGTGGTAGCCACGCGGGCGGGAGGCATCCCGGAGTTGGTTCTGGACAACGAGACCGGGGTTCTTGTGGAACGGACGCCCAGGGCGCTAGCGGACGCGGTAATCAGCTTGTTGCAGAACCCGGCACGCCGCTCCGATATGGGGCGTGCCGGCCGGGATCGGGCACGGGCGCTCTTCAGGGCGGATGTGATGGCGCACAATATGGAAAGCCTCTACCGCCGCGTGCTGGAAAGTTGCGGGCTCTAGTGGGCAAAGCGTCGGCGGCGAGGGCGCATTGGGCTGCCGGTGTGCTCATCGCGGCTGCTGCCGGGGTTCAGGCGTACCTTGCCTGGGCTCTTCCCCTTGCCGCAGATGAGACGTACTATTGGGAGTGGAGCCGTCATCTCGGCTGGGGCTACTATGATCAAGGCCCCATGATCGCTTGGTGGATCCGGGCATCCACTGCGCTGTTGGGCGATGGATCCTTGGGCATCCGCGCAGGCATCGTGCTCGCTGCCGCCGGCACGCATTTGCTGGTCTACCTCCTGGGTCTTCAGGTGGCCGCTCCCAGGGTTGCCCTCCGAGCGTTGGTGCTCAGCATCATTACTCCGCTCTCATTTGCCGGCGGCTTCATAGCCACGTACGATCCCCTGTTGGTGTTTTTCTGGAGTGGAGCTATAACAGCCGGGCTACGGGCTTTGGGATCCTCCGGCTTCAGGTGGTGGGTGTTTGTTGGAGTGCTATGGGGTCTTGGCCTGCTGAGCAAACACTCCATGGCTCTCTTCGCCTTGTGCTTGGGAGTGGCACTGCTGCACCCCGATTGGCGGCACTGGTTCCGACGGCCTCAGCCATGGGTAGCTCTCGTGGTGGGCGTGGCGGTCTTCCTCCCGAACCTCATTTGGCAATCCTTCCATCACTGGATGACGTTTCGGCACCTGTTTCTGCTCACGGCGGGAGACAACCATACTCCGTGGCGCCGATTGGGAGAATACATAGGATCGCAGGCAGGGTTGATCTCCCCGCTTCTGTTCGCGGGGTTTGTCGCCTCTCTTATCTATGCCATGCGCCGTGGCTGGAAGCTCGGGGAAGCGCGCGTTTGGTATCTATTCTCCATGGCCGCTCCCGTGCTCGTGTTTTTTTGCCTTCTGGCCTTGAAATCCAAGGTTCAGGCGAACTGGGCTGTTATGGGCTGGGTGAGCGTGCCCCTTGTATATGCTTTATGGTTGGAGGACGCGGCGCGCGAGGAGCGAAGAGGCAAACTGGTCACGATATTGGACGGTGCAGCGGTAGCTGTTTGCTGCATGCTCACGCTTCTGCTGGTAGCGCCGGAACTGCGCACTGCGATGGGGATGCGGGTGCCGGCCCGGTGGGACCAAACCAACAAGCTGTTTGGCGGTCGGGAGATCGCAGACGCCGCCGAGAGGGCCAAGAGGATGATGGAAGCCGAAGGGGCCGGCCCTGTAGTATTGGCTGCCGCCACTTATGACACGGCAAGCCGGATGGCTTATTACATGAGAGGCAAACCCCATGTGGCCTGCATCTTCGTCGGGACACGGATGAACAGTTATGTGCTCTGGAACAAGGAAGCCCATCTGGTCCCGGGAAGCAACGCCGTAATCGTAGATGGATGCGGCCCTAGCGACGCGTGTTTGCCCCCGTTCCGGGCGATCTTCCACCGGGTGGTGTACACTCCGCCGCCTGTTCTGGTATACCGGCCCGGCGTGTATCGCCAGCCGGTGGACCGCCTCTACGTTTACCGGTGCTACGGGTACCATCCCAACAAGGATGTGGAGCGGCCGAAAGGAGGATAGGGAGGGATGGGGCTCAAGGGCGGTTCGGGCGATTGGTGTTTGCCGATCCTGATGTACCATCATGTGGGGGCAGAATGGCGCAATCGGCCCCAGCACTTTCTCAATGTGACCGCCGGAACCTTTGCTCGGCAGATGCGGTTTCTTGCCCGCGCCGGATACCGGGCGGTGTCATTCGCCGAGGCTGCTAGGGCCCTTGCCGCACGCGATCGGCCTGGCCGGCGGCTCATCTGCATCACATTCGATGACGGTTATGCCAGCGTTGCCCGGAATGCAGCTCCGGTGTTGGAGGCGCTGAATTGGCCCGCCACAGTATTCGTGCCCACGGCCTGGGCGGGGCGTCGCAACGAGTGGGATGAGGCCGAAGGTCGCCCGGTCCAGCCGATCATGGGTTGGGATGCTCTGGCCGAGCTGGCCGCGCGCGGATGGGAGATAGGCGCGCACACCCGCACACACCCGCATCTGGAGCTTCTGGCGGAGGACACCGCGTGGGAAGAGATTTCCGGATGCCGGCGGGACATGCAGGAACGGCTGGGCATTGCACCCTGCACCTTCTGCTATCCGTTCGGCACGTACAATGCCTCCGTTAAGGAGTTGGTGCGCAGAGCCGGGTATACCGCAGCATGCACCACGAGGAGCGGCCTTGCGTATCGGGGCGCCGATCCCATGGAGTACCCTCGGGTAAAAGTGGCGTACCGCGATGGCTTGCCGGGGATGCTTTACCGGTTGTGGATCCGCCCGCGCTTGGGATAACGCATCAAACCTCGCGGCGGGAAAGGTTCACGCGCGCCCCCCGTACCTCAAAGGAGCCTGTAAGTACGCTTCGTCCCGATGCTGCGGCAGACGGCTGGCCGCCGCCCACGCTGATCAGGAGGCGGCCAGGTTCGATGAAGGGGGTTCCCTCGTCGCTCCAGCACACCATTTGGCGGGGATCTAGGGCGAATTCCAGCGTGCGGTCTTCACCCGGCACCAGATGGATGCGTCGGAACCCTTGGAGGGACCGGATGGGTACCGGTACGGAGGCCTCCGGGTGGGCCAGATAGAGCTGCACGACCTCGTCTCCGGGGCGCCCGCCTGTATTGCGCACCGTCACGCGCACTTGAACGCTCTCCCCTGGGGCGATGGTGGCGGGGGTGATGGTGAGGCCGGAGTACTCGAACGTGGTGTAGCTAAGGCCATATCCGAACGGGAACAAAGGATGGCCATGGAAATACCGGTAGGTGCGTCCGATCATGGAATAGTCGGTGAAGGGTGGGAGCTGCTCCGAAGTCTGATAGAAGGTTACAGGCAGGCGGCCGGCCGGATTGAAGTCCCCAAATAGCGCCTCGGCTACGGCAGTACCTGCTTCCTCGCCACCGTACCAAACATGCATCATGGCAGCGACGTTCTGAGCTGCCCAACCCAGGGCGAGTGCGCTCCCGGAGAGTGTAACCAGCACGATGGGCGTGCCGACCGAGTGGATCGCGTGGAGCAGTTCCATTTGGATGGGCGGCAGGCCCAGGTCGCGGCGGTCTCCGCTCTTGTCCAAGAGGCCTTCTTCCCCTTCCTCGCCTTCCAGTTTCGGCGAAAGGCCCATCACCATCACGACGACGTCTGACGATCGGGCGGCGGCTTCGGCCTCGGCAAATCCTCCTCGATGGCCGCCGACGAGGTCGCAGCCTTTGGCATGACGCACCGTGACGTGATTGCCCGCGCGGTGAAGGATGCCTTGGAGGATCGTGACGGCCCGGGAAGGCGTACCGTGGTAATTGCCGAGAAGCACGTCCACATCATCCGCATTGGGGCCGATAACCGCGATATTGCGGATGCCGGAGCCGAAAGGAAGGACGCTGCGGTCATTCTTGAGGAGCACGATGGAGGCTCTGGCCGCTTGCAGAGCGAGCGCCCGGTGCTCCTCGCTGTCATTAACTGAGATAGGGATGGAGGCGTAGGGGACGCTTTCGGGTGGATCGAACATTCCCAAGCGGATGCGGGCTTCGAAGAGGCGTTCTACGGCGCGATTGATGGCAGTTTCGTCCAGAAGGCCGTTGAGGATTGCGCCGATGAGTGCTTTGTAGGTGTCTCCACAGTTGAGATCGCATCCATTGGCCACGGCCAGAGCTGCAGCTTGTTCGGCAGTGAGGACCACGCGGTGGTTGCGGAAGATATCGTCTATGGCGCCGCAATCGGACACGACGTATCCCGTGAAGCCCCACTCGTCACGGAGGATGTCTTGGAGGAGCGTCTTCGAAGCGCAGCAGGGTTCGCCGTTGGTCCGGTTATAAGCGGCCATGACGCTGCCTGCCTTCCCCTCCTGCACGCAGGCTTTGAACGCCGGTAGGTAGGTTTCCCAGAGGTCTCTGGGGTTCACGCGGGCATCAAAGCTGTGGCGGTCCTTCTCTGGGCCGCTGTGAACGGCGAAGTGTTTGGGTGTGGCGATGGTCTTGAAGTACTTGGGATGGTCCCCTTGGAGCCCGCGCACGAACGCAACGCCGAGGCGTGCTGTAAGGTAGGGATCTTCGCCGTACGTCTCCTGGCCACGGCCCCAGCGCGGATCGCGGAAGATGTTGATGTTAGGGGACCAAAAGGTCAGTCCGAAATACTGGGGCGATGCGCCGCCGTGGTCTTTACAGGCCTGATGATGCTTGGCACGAGCCTCGTCGGAGATGGCTTCTGCTACTCGTGCAACGAGTTGTTCGTCGAAGCCGGCAGCGAGGCCGATTGCCTGGGGGAATACGGTGGCGATGCCTGCGCGGGCAACCCCGTGAAGACATTCATTCCACCAATTGTAAGCCGGGATGGAGAGGCGCGGGATTGGAGGCGCATCGTGCATCATCTGGCTTACTTTTTCTTCCAGAGTCATTCTGCGCACTAGGTCTGCTGCGCGCCGGCTGGGAGGAAGATCCGGGTTCTTGTAGGATGGAGGCGTGTCGTTCGGCACAGTCGGGTTCTCCAAGAAAAGGATGGAAGTCAGCGATTAGGGTGCGGCGTAACGCCGGGCTACCATATTGACTGTTTATCTGCTTCGGCTTCATGCCTGCGGAATCCTACTTGATCCAAGGATTTCGATGGATGCAAGGTGAAGAGGAGGGACAAAGGAGTGCCGGCCGGTGGAAGCAACCCCGGTGGATTGAGGAGGATCTGGTATGAAGACGCAACGATTGGGCCCAGACGGCGTTGAAGTGTCCCGCATCGGGCTCGGCTGCATGGGGCTTGCAGGTACGTGGAACCCTTCGGAAGTGGGCCCTGAGCATCGGAAGCGGGCGATTGCAGCGTTCGAGGCAGCGCTGGAGGCGGGCATCACCTTCTACGACCATGCAGACATCTATGGCGGGACCGCCTGTGAAACGATCTTTCGAGACTGCCTGCGGGCTGTTCCCGGAAGTCGCGAGCGCATCTTCATCGCCACCAAAGTAGGCATAAGGTCCGGCTATTACGACCATTCGGCGGACTACATACGGCGTTCCATCCGAGGATCTCTTGATCGCCTGGGTGTGGAGTATGTAGATCTCTATCAGCTTCATCGGCCGGACCCCCTGACGCATCCAGCCGAGACGGCGGCGGTTTTGGATGAATTGATAGAGCAGGGGTTGGTGAAGTACGTGGGGGTGAGCAACTACTATCCCCATCAGCTTCTGGCGCTGAAGCGGTACCTGAAGGCGCCTATCGTGTGCAACCAGATCAGCATTTCACTGTTGCGGCTGGATGCCGTCTATGAGGGCGCTCCTGGCGGTCCCGGGGATGGCGTACTGGATCAGTGCCTGGAGTTGGGCATCACTCCCCTGGCGTACAGCCCATTGGGTGGCGGGTGGCTCACAGGCCGGCGCGAGCTGCCGGCAGATCAAATGCGGGCAGAGCGCATCGAGCGCATCCTGGCTACGATGCGGGACCTGGCCCCGGAGTATGGCCATGCAACGCCGTCCCAATTGGCTGTGGCGTGGTTGTTGAGGCACCCGGCCGGTATCATTCCGCTTGTGGGTTCCAACAACCCGGACCACATACGCGAAGCTGCCGGCGCTGCGCAGATCGAGCTTTCGCGGGTGGATTGGTACCGGCTTTGGGTGGCAGCGCGAGGGGAGCGCGTTCCGTAGCGAAAACATCAGCAGGTGCCGGGGAAGAAAGCCGTGTGCGGGCGGCTGGGCGCCCTCGAGCTGAAAATGTGCCTCCCGAGCGCCTGAACGAAGCCCGTTGCTCCGCGCATCCGGGGTTTCGTTCAGGCTGGGCGGCTCCGGTAGTTCATGCGCCTGTGCGCGTTGCGGCGCGTCTGCGGAACAGAACACCCCAAACCGCAGATCCAATGAGCACGACGACAGGCGCTGCAGGCACGGGCGTTTGCGGCGGGTCGTATCCGAACGTGAAGTGAGAGATGTTCGCGAAATCGGCTCCGGGCTGGGTTACGCGAAGCCATGTGATGGGGTTGGGGCTTGTAAAGCCTACGAATGCCAGATCCGGCTTGTTGAAGGTGCTGAAATTGAATACCTGGCCCGAGGGAGTTGTAACGGTGATGGGAGCTCCATTGGGCCCTCCCCCTGCATGGATCGTATACACGTTGAAGCCAACGGCGGTGATGCCTGCCGGCAGGGTGATCTGCAAATATCCGTTGTAGTGAGAACCCATGCCGCCCGGACCCTGAAGCACCGTGGGGTTCGTGTTCCATCCCGCATAGGTGGTCGGCGCATATGTGGGCGGGATTACGTAGAGGTACACACCCTGGTAGTCCGGCCCTGTGAGTTTGCCGAAGAAGTTGACGCCGCTTATTGTAAGGCCGCTCGGGTAGGCGAGGGACCCACCGACGGGAGGATGAAGCGAAGCGAAGTCAATCGTCGTCATTCCCGAGCTGACGGAACCGAAGGCCACAGGGTCGGTGTAGGCGATGATCTGGGAGTGAGCACGGGGCACCGCCAGCAGGCAAATGAGTGCGGCAGAAAGAAGAATTCTGCGGCAGTGTGTGATGCGTTTCATGCTCTGAGCACTCCTTGTGTCGGTAAGTTCCGGCACGCCACCACTAGGATCGTGTTCATACGCCGGCGTTATGCTATCACCCTCGAGCGCGGCGAGGTACTGTAAAGGATGCGGGTTCTTCATCGGAACGGCTGGAAACACGTACTCTTGACAGGCGGGATGGAGTGGCGAACCTAATACGGAAAAAGGAGCGGCTGGGGGTTGCAACCCGGCATCCGTTGAGCGATGGGCAACACATGCCCACCCATGTGCAGAACCTGGTTTGAGCATCACCTGACAGGCGAAATCCTTCCGCGTTGGCTCCATAAGAGCCCGGCGGTCAACGGCTTCTTCGAGGCGCGCCTCGATGGCAGGTGGGAGCGGCAATCAGGCAGCGTCGCCACACTGGTTAGCCAAGGGCGGCTGCTCTACAACTTTGCTGAGGGATGGCGCCAGACCCGCCAATCCGCTTATTTGGAAGCCGTGGCTAAAGGCGCTGCGTTCTTGGTGCGGCACATGACGGATCGGCAGAACGGAGGTTGGTACTGGTCCGTTACGGCGGACGGGCGGGTGGCCGATGCAACCAAGAACACGTATGGACACGCATTCGCCCTGTTCGGACTGGCCCACGCATGGGATGCAGCTCGCCAACCCGAGGTGAGAGAAGCTGCATTGCAGGGATGGGAGGCCGTGTCGCACCATTTGCGTGACCGGCGGGGCGCGTTCTGTTCGGCCACGTCTGCAGATTTCGGAGTGGTCCAGGCGGGTCGGTCCATCAATCCGTTGATGCATCTATTCGAAGCGCTGCTTGCGGCCGGGGATCTTTTGGGTGAGCCGCAGTTGCACCGGGAAGCGGAACGTTTGGCCGCTTTTGCATTGAGCCTCAAGGATGCGCGCAGAGGTCTGCTCCCGGAGACGTTCACCGATGAGTGGGAGCCGGCTTCGGCTTCGGATGGAGGCCGGTTCGAGGTTGGGCATCAGTTTGAATGGGCGTGGCTTCTCTCACGCGCTGCCGAGTTGGATGTTTGCCGGCCGTGGATTGCCGAAGCCGAGCACCTTGTGAACGGGGCGCTGGAACAGGGCATGGATAGCCAAATCGGCGCAATCCGCAGCGTTTTGGAACCGGACGGGACGGCACGGCCGGGTCCGCTGATCTACTGGGTGCAGTGCGAAGCGCTCCGGGCGTTGATCCATTTTGCGACGGTGCGGGCAAGATCCGATTTGCTCACGCCTGCACAACACGTGTATGCGTTCGTGCGCACGCGTTTTCTGGATCCCTTCTACGGCGGATGGTTCGAGGCCGTGGACCCTGCCGATGGGCCGGTTGCGGGCCCGAAGGGGCATCTTTGGAAGTTGGATTACCACATTGTGGGCTTATGCGTTGAAGCTGTGCGGCTCCTGCCGCCGATCGCGACCTAAGTGCCGGCGGCTTCCTGGAGTACAGAGGGTTCTCTAAGAGCCGGTGGGCCCGATGGAAGGAGGCGTGTTACGGCGAGTGCAGCTATGGCGATGGCAGCCCCAAGCCAGAAGGGGAGGGTGTAGTTATGCCAGTGTTGCCACATCCACGCCCCGCTGATGGGAACGATCACCGCCGCCATATGGTTCATCGTGGTGCCCATGGCCAAACAGGGAGTGAGATCTCCCGGGCGCGCAATGCGGTGAAGATAGGTGGTGAACCCTATGCTGAAGGTAAACAAGATATTATCCATCAGGAAGAGCGCGTAGAGCACACCCACATGGCGCACTGAAGCGTACCCGGCAAAGATGGCGATGAGAGCCATCGCGTAGAAGGTGAGCGGACCGCGCTCACCCCGACGGTCCACCAATCGGCCGATGGCAGGCGCGGTGATCCAGATGAGGCCGGCATTCACGAGTTGCAGGGCCAGCATGGTGCGCAGAGGGACGCCGTATACGAGGATGAGCGTGTAGGAGGCGAAGATGGAGAAGATTTGCCTTCGGCATCCTTCCAGGAAGATCAGCAGGTAGTAGAGGCCGTACTCCTTGCGGATGACGAAGCGGCTGCGAGGCGCGCCTTGAGCGTGAGGGGAGAGGCGGAACGAGAGCAGAGCGGCAACCAGGATGAGGCCCCCGGCCAGGAAGAAGAAGCCGGGATACCTGGGATGGCGATGCATGCGGGCAGCGATCCACGAAAAGAGGAGGGCAGCTAGAGTGGCTGCTGAGCCGATGGCAGAGATGCGGCCGAGATGCCTTCCACCCTCTTTTCCTTTTGCCAGCGCCAAGGTAATTGCTGGCGACACCGTTGCGTACAGGTGAAATCCAGCCGACCAAAACACCGAAGTGAGAACCAGCGCCGTGTAGCTGTGCAGGACGCCCGTGAGGCCGATGCCGATGCCGCTGATGGCGAGGCCCAAGCCCGCTACTCTGGCTTCGGCAAAGGCTACGAGGCCGCCTGCCGTGATGGCGGTAAGGAAACCGGGAACTTCCCGTAGGGACTCAAGGCCGCCGAGCTGCAGGGCATCGGCACGGATCACATCGCGCAGGAAGTTCTGAAAAACGCCGTTGTAGACAGCGAAGCCGAACCCGAACAGGAAGGTGAGCGTTCCAAAGAGAGCCCAATCGCGGCGGAGTGTTTGAGTGCTGGTGTCGCTCACGTCCGATGGTGTGCGGTTACCGGTTCGGCACCGATGCCACATCGTGCAGATCGTGGGTGCCGTTTCCCTCGATTTCCGGCGCGGTGGCATTGCGCAGGTGCTTGGCCGCGTCTTCGGGCGCCGTGACATTGATGTAGATGCCGGTCCCCATTTCGAAGCCCGCTGCGATGGTAAGCCGCGGCATGATGGCCATGTGCCAGTGGAAATCCCTCTCCCGATCCTGATTGATGGGCGCAGTGTGGAGGGTGAAGTTGTAGGGAGGGTTGTTGAGCACGGTGGCGATGCGGCGCAGGGCGTCTTGGAGGAGCGCTGCAAAGGCATTCACTGTCGGGCGGTCTTCATGGGCGAAGGATGGGGAGTGGTGGCGCGGCAAGATCCAGGTTTCGAAGGGGTACTTTGCTGCGAAGGGCGTGAAGGCTACGAATGCATCATTGACGGCGACGATGCGGTCACCGGTATTGAGTTCCTGCCTCACCATGTCGCAGTAGATGCACCGCTCGTGGTGCTCGAGGTATCTTTGCGCCCCCTCGATCTGGAGCATGACATCCTGCGGGATCATGGGGAGGGCAATCATCTGGCTGTGGGGATGTTCCAAGGAGGCGCCCGCTACTTTGCCGTGGTTGCGGAAGAGCAGAATGTACTTGAAGCGCCGGTCCTTCATGAGATCCAGATGGCGGTCCCGGTAAGCCCAAAGGATCTCTTGTGCCTGGACTGGAGACACAGTAGCGATGGACTTATCGTGATCGGTGCATTCGATGATGACTTCGTGGGCACCGATGCCGTTCATCATGTCGTACATTCCGACGCCTGTGCGATCCAGATCTCCCTCGATGGCGAGGGCGGGAAACTTGTTGGGGACGACGCGAACCCACCAACCTGGGGTATTAGGGGCTGTGTTCGGGCTTCTGTAGGAGAGGACTTCCGGCGGCGTCATCATTTCGTTGCCGGGGCAGAATGGGCAATTGGGGCTGTAGGTGGGCTTGCCCTCGGTTTCCTCACTAAGCTTGAAGTCGGTGGGTCTGCGGCTTCGTTCGGTGGCGATGATGACCCATTCCCGTGTGACCGGATCTTTACGCAGTTGAGGCATGAAGAGCACTCCTTATGATTACTTGCATCTTCCTTGGGTCGCCGGCATCCTTACCGAGATGATTCTCGGTATTCTTCCGGGCAAAGAACCCGGTTTGATTACTTGAAACAGGCGCAGCGGCTCGCTGGGCCGGAGCCCTGCCGAGCCGCACACCCGGGGATACTATACGCACCGGCGACACACTATTGATACCACGAAATAGGCTTGTTTGCCTCGGGACGCTTCAGCAGAGCGGTTTATCAAACAGCTCGGCTGTTCATGAACGGTTGGGTATACTGGCACAGGCAAGGGTACGAGGGATGCAAACTTCAATGGCGCCTAAGGTCTGAAGGCTGCATCCCACGGGGCTTTTGCTCATCAAAGGAACGGAGAACGGTTATGTTCGGTCTGCATCTAAGAGCGGTCTGCGCTGCCACTGCTTTGTGTGCGTTCGCGGCACTACCGTGCATGGCTTTGGCCCAGGGAGGTTCCGCCGACAGCGATATGCCTCCCCATCCGGCGCCCAACTTTCCCGGTGTGGTGGTTCTCTTCGGCGGCAAACAAGAGGACGTTGCGGCCCACTGGACGCAGAGGGATCCCAACAAGCCTGCCACCTGGCAGGTGAATGAAGAGGGGGCCATGGTGACGCGCGATGCGGACATCATGAGCAAGGAGCGGTTTACGGATTTCCAACTCCACGTTGAGTTCAAGGTGCCCTACATGCCTGAGGCACACGGCCAGGCTCGGGGCAACAGCGGGGTGTTTCTGCAGGGACGCTACGAGATCCAAGTGCTGGACTCGTACGGCAAGACGGAACCTGGAAAGGGGGACTGCGGCGCTGTGTATAATCAGGCTGCCGCGCTTGTGAATGCCTGCAAGCCGCCGCTCAAGTGGCAGAGCTATGACATCGTGTTCCGGGCCCCCCGCGTAGACGACACGGGCAAAGTGGTTGAGAAAGCCCGCGTGTCGGTGTTTCTGAACGGCATCGCCATTCAGAACAACACCGAGATCAATGGACCTACCGGCGCTCCTATTGACAACGAAGTGGGCAAGCCCGGGCCTATCATTCTGCAATACCACGGCAACAAGGTGGAGTACCGCAACGTGTGGGTGCTTCCGCTGCCCCCCAAGGGATCGGACAAATACGAATAGGCCGAAAGGCTGAAGGCGCCGCGGGGCGGGAGGGGAAGGCTCCGCGCTTTTCGCTGCGGCGCTCCGTGTATGCAAGAGGATAGTCCAATTTCGGTAAAGGTCTAGCATCTAAGATAATAGAAACACGCATCGTAGCGGCCATCGCCGGAATGTTCCGGGGATGGCCGCGGTCCTTTCAGCCGAGTCGGGGAGAGAGGGGTGGGGTGCGATGAAACGGATGAAGCTGCGCGCTGCATTCACCGTAATCGAGATGTTGGTAGTGGTGGCGGTTCTGGGCATCCTGCTGGGGCTGGTGGTGCCTGCGGTTGTTGCGGCGCGGGAAAACGGTCGCATTGCGGGTTGCCAGTCCAACCTCAGGCAGCGTGGGCAGGCCATGGCTCTCTACATGAGCGATTACGACGGCATTTACCCGTTTGGTCTGGATCCATACGAATGGCAGTCTGGCCACGAGGACGGCGGGCATAAGAAGGGCCCCAAGTATCGCGACCGTTTTCTTGCTATGGCCGACCTGCGCGACCTTCTGCTTCCCTATGGCGCTTCCCTCGAGCTATGGCGCTGCCCTTCGGATCGGCCCGGTGCTGGGGAAAGTGTCTCCACGTACGTCGCTGCGGGAACGTCCTACTGGTACGGGTATTGGCTCCCAGCACTGGGGGCAGGAGAAGGTTTCTTTCCTGACCCGGCGGGCAACATTGTAATGGGGGAATATGGGGCCCACAGAGGCACCAATCTCTTCGACTGGATGAAGAACGAGCTGTTTGCGGATTACCACGTGAAGCTGATGCCCTATGTAACGGAATGGGAGAGGGATTACGCAGAACGATACGTTCAGGGAAACTGACATCCTTCTGCGGCGAGGAGACGCCGGGCTTCCTTGGGCGCGGCCCCGGCGCAGCCGGCCATTCCACCGCAAGGCGCCCTCGGTTCGGGAAGAATTCGGAGCTGTTCGATATTCGAAGGAGGTGTGCCCCATCGGCGTTGATCCTTCGACCGGCGAAAGGGCACAGTGTTATGCGTGCTGTGACACCTCAGTGTAGCGCAACCATCCATGCAACGGCATCATGACGGGGCGGGGAAAATGCGGCCTCCGTGGTTCCGGTGGGTTGTTGGGATTGCTGCGGGAGTGGCGCTGGCGGCAGCTCTTACGCTGTACCTCTACCCGCGCCATTACAGCGCGGACGTGCAGCTCCTGCGCAAGCTGGGATACGACCCGCCGGTCCTGTTTGCAACTCAGGACCTGGAGCGCAAGGCGTGGCGAACGGGACATTTGGCTCCGGATGAGTTTACCCGCCTGAAGGCGCTCACGCAGGACCCCAACATGTTCATCCGGGCGCGTGCGTTCGCCTCGTTCGTACTACGACCGGGCGATCCGGCGCGAAGTGTTCCGTCTGCTCGGAGACGAACGGCGGCAGCGCGGTAGGGCGGTATGTGCGGATGAATTCCGCAAAGATGCGGCGGGGAGTGAACAGGAAGCGAGCCGCACCAGCGTCGTTCGTGCATCGCTGCCCGAGCTCCTCGTGGCTGCCTGCCTGGCTGAGGGCGACCGGCGGGTGCTGCGGATGTATTACTTGGAAGGGCTCACGGATGCCCAGGTGGGGGCTGCGTTGGGCGTCACCCAATGGGCGGCCACCAAGAGGCGGTACCGGGCCCTCCGCCGGCTGCGCATGACGGCCAGGGCGCGCCCATTTTGAGGGCCAAGCCTGCTTCAGCGCGTTCCTCTTATGGGCGTTGCATGCATGGACTTGTTGGCTTCTTCAATCTCGCGGAGCTGCCATGCCCGGTCGCTGGCGGCGGTGACATTCCATTCGTCCTGCGGTGCGTAATCGAACACCCACAGGGCAGCAAGAGGAACGCCTTCCTGCCGGAGGACCTTCAGCATGTCTGAGAACTTCCGGCGTGCCTCTGGACTGGGCGGTCCCGGTACTCCGAATTCGCCTACGAAGAGGGGTTTGCCCAACTTGCGGGCTAATGCGGCGGCCTCGGGAATGCGGTTGTAATCTTCGTAGGCATGGACGCAGAGGGTGTTGATGGGGTCGGGATTGTCTTGGGCAAGCATCTGGTCGCGTTGAGCGGCATTGTCGGGCGTCCATGAGTGCTCATGCATTTGATGCCAAGCTGAGGGGCGCGGGAACGCGTTGCCGCTGACGATGATGCGTCGGGTGTCGTAGCGGCGCACTTCCCGGGCGAAGGCTGCCAATGCCGATCGAAACACTTCGTGACTGATTTCGTCCTGTTCGGTTCGAGAGGAAGGGGTTCCGTACTGAGGAGCGACGGGCGGGCGGTGTTGGGCCGCATTGGGGAGATCGGCAGCCAGGTTGTATTCATTGCCGAACTCCCATCCCCAAATTGCCGGTGAACGGAGGTATCGGGTAACCACCTCACGGACGTAGGTGCGCATGAACGCCCGCGTCTTGCTTTTGGGATTGCCCCACTGGTTACAGGGTTCTCCAACCAAATCCGGCACGGTGGCAAGGTTCCAAAAGAGGTCCGGGATGAGGCCCACGTGGTGGCGCTGGGCGGATTGGATCACGCGATCCAGACGCCGGAAGTACTCGGCGCGATCTGTTCGGTACAGCCGCATGTCCGCGGGCCAAAACCCGCAGCACATGAAGCGTGCGAAGGGGATGCCGTGCGCCTGGAGTTGCCCGAAGCCGGCGTCATAGGTGTGGTCTTCGGCGTCCGTTAAGGTGCGCATGAAGGCATTGAAGTAGTTGACGCCGATGCCCCGGAAGGGGGTTCCATCCTTCATGAGAACCCCTCGTGCCACCGTAAGCCCGGGTTGCTGGGCTGGTGAGATGGCCAGAAGCGCGGCGATCAATCCGATCATCAATGCGCCTCCAAGAGTGTGATGCGGCCTAATCGGTATCGGTGCCGGCCGTCGTCGCCGGCTAGCGGGAGGGCGATTTTTGGGGTGCCGTCGGCTTGTCCCACGGAGAGGTACACGTCGTATTCCCCCGGCTTCGTTGCAGGTCCGAAGAGGCCCACGGCGGCTTGAAAGTCGCTCTTGACGGGTTGTGCTTGGCCGGGAGGTGCAGGCCGAAGCCGGCGCATATCGAGACCTTCATCCACCAAGACCGACACGATGCCGCCTTCGGCGTCCTTTAGGGTGATGGCCGGGTAGCCTCCCGGGTAGCATGGTGCGACGCCTTCATTCACCCAGATTGTGCTGATGGTGAAGGGCGTCCCGATGGGGACCTTGGCGGGCCAGCTTACTTCCTGCGGTAGAAGGCGGTATCCCAGCCGGCGATTGATGCGTTCGATGACACCCCGGTTCTGCTCCAACTCTTCGCGAGGCCACCAATGGATGGAGAGATAGCTGGCGTGGTACTCCTCTACGGCTCTGAGGAGCAAAGAGCCGTCTCCCCAGGCGCCTCTCTGTTTGGAAGCGCCATAGTGTTCGTGTTCGAGGATTACGGGGTAGCGGGGCCAGAAGGCCTGGGCAAGCTGGGCATGGTACCACGAATGGGGCGGAGGCTGGACCAGGATGCTGTCATCGCGGAGGGTTACGCCTTTCGCAAGAGCGTAGTCCGTTTCGGGCAGATGAGCGCCGGGTGTGGTCGGTCCTGCCAGGTCGTCATTGGCGGCCAAGAGGGTGTGCGGGAAGTGCTTTACGTAGAGGTCAATATGCTTCTCGATGATTGGGCGGGCTCTCTCGGGCGGCACCTGGCTACTCATCAGAGTATGGCCTTCGCCCCAAAGGCCGTAGGAGCCGATGTCTATGAACGCCACATTCGGGTTGCCGTCGTACCGGGCGGCCATGGCTGCGAGAAAATGATCCAGCTTTTCGAGGAATATCGGGTCTCCGAAGTCGGGATCCCATGAGGCGCCATTGGCGTCGGGACCTTTGCCGAAGGTGTAGAAGGTGCCTTTGGCGCCGGCGTTTTTGACCCACTCCGGTGTAGCATAGCGCATCCAGTTCTCCGAACAGGTGATGCGCAAGGCGATCTTCTTGCCTTTGCTGATCCACCGCTGGGCGGGCGTATCCAGGATTGCCCAATTGAAGCGGCCCTCCTCGGGTTCTACGTACGCCCATGGGATGCGCAGGTATACCGTGGAGAGGCCGGGAAAATCATCCAAAGTGTCCCACGGGGCCAGCTTGGAGCCGTAGTTTGTTGGGATGTTGGAGTAGAAGTGGAAAGTCCAGCCCATTTGTGGGTTGACGAGGGGCTGGCCGTTGTCGGACAGATGAACGACGATACGGTCCTGCCGGCCGAGGTCTGCAGGGCACGACGTTGCGAATAGGAGCGCAGCCAGAAGCATCACAGTCACTGTTCCTCCAGCGGCAGTCAGTAGCTGCCCAGTTCTTTTGCAAGGTTCACGATGTGCCGAAAGTTCTCGAGGCTCACGCTGCTGGGCACGGAATGGTCCGACGAAAAGATATACCCTCCATGCTCTTTGAGGATCGGGAGGACACGCCGGATTTCGGCCTCGATGGCGTCGCGATCATCCCAAAGGACGGCATTGATGCCGCCATGGAGCAGAAGGCGGTGGCCGAAGGACTGCTTCAGTTCCACGGGATCCATACCCGCTTTTACTTCGAGGGGATTGAGGGCATCGAGGCCCATTTCCACCAAGTCGGGTACAAACGAGCGCACATAGCCGCAGGAATGGAGGTGCGCCTTGATGCCGTGGGCATGAGCCCAATCTATGGCCCGCTGTTGGGCAGGGCGCAGGAGTTCCCGGTAGGTCTTTAGCGAGAAGAAGGGTTTGTGCTTGTAACCCATATCGTCCCACCAGAAGAGGGCGTCGAAGGTATAACCTGCCTGCCAAACGCGCTCCAGGAGTGCGAGGCTCACGTCGCAGGCATGATCGAACATCTCCTTGCACCATTCGGGCTGCTCATGGAGCGCCTGAAGGAGATCCGTCATATCTACGAAGGCATGGGTAGCGTCGAAGCCGAACCATGCATATCCCTGGATCCAAGCTCCCTGGCGGCGCCACTGAGGGTAGTTCGTTTTGAGGTAATCCCACGGGATGCGGTCGTCTGAAGGGACCATGCGTTCCTTCGCTGCACGCCATGTGTCCGGATCGCGGATGGTGAAGTCCAGATACTGGGGAACAGAAGCACTGTGCCGCCAATTCTTCATGGTGACGCCCCAGGCATCTTTGTGGATGATGTATTCGTCCGTTTGCTCGAGGATGCCTCCAGGGTATCGCGGGCTGTTGTCTACGCTGATGCCGGCTACCCTGTCCAGCCCGAAGTAGTCGCGGAAGTCCACGCCTTCGGGCATCCCCTCGCGGTGCCAACGTTCGATGGTAGATGGCCAGGGATCGTCTATGATGGGGACGCGGTCCGCTTCTTTATGGGCAAACATACGTGCGAAGCGTTCTCGGCTTGTCATGGTGTCCTCCTTCGGCCGCATGTGCCTTGCGGGTGTGTTACGGGCTTCCGCCGGATCCCGGCACGTTGATGGGCTCTCCTGCTTTGATCCATTCTTCGTCGAAGATTGCGTGGTTCACGACGGTGCGTTCATGGGAGGTATAGACCACGTGGATCTTGCCGTCGCGGGCTTGGATGGCGAAGGGGTAGGCGTAATCGAAGGGGCCCGTGGCTATGTTCCTGCGGTAGGACCAGGTGCGTTCGCCATCTGTGGAAAGGGCCACGGTAAGGGGCGTGCGGTCGTTCATGTTGTCGTTATAGATGAGCACGATGTGTCCGTTCCTCAAGCGGAGGAGATCCACGGCAGCATTGGGGTTCGGAAAGGAAGTGTCGCGCCCCTCCTCCCATGTATGCCCGCCGTCGTGGGAGGCCGAGCGCACGATGTATCCGTCGGTAACCGGTTCATATCCCCCGCCGCGCCGGCAATAGGCTACGAGGGTGTCATGATCAAGCTGGATGACCGCGGGTTGGATGTTCCCTTTTGGGGAGCGGATCTCGCCGCTGGCCTTCCATTCTTTCATGGGCGCCCGGGGATCCAGGCGCAGAAAGCGCGATGTGCTGTCGGCGCCAACCCAATCAGGATTGTGTCCTGTTTCGTGGTAAATGGGCAGTAGGTATTCGCCGGTGTCCAGCACGATGGGGCGTCCCCGCACCATCGTTCCCGGCTCTTCCGTGATGACGAAGCTGTCGGACCAGGTGCGGGCGCCATCCTGAGACACCTTTGCCTGGATGCGAGAGGAGGACCAGGTGCTGCCCCATCGGACGACGTAGAAGAGCCAAACCGTGCCGTCGGGAGCTTGCCATACAACGCCGTTCCCCACGGACCGGAAGGGATCATGCGCGATGAGGCGTGGAGCAGACCATGACCGGGTGCGCCTATTCCATCGAGCGCCGAATACGCCGGTGTCCACGGCATATTCGCCGGTGCCGCCGTAGTAAACAAGGTATAGATCGCCGTTGGCCAGCTCGGTGATGGAAGCAGGGTGCTTGTACCGCCCCGTGGGGGTTTCTGGGCCGAATACGCGCTCGATGCGCAAGGATCCGGCTGGAAGGTACCGCGCATGGGCGGGCGTCATGGCTGTGATGAGCATCATTAGGGGCATCCTCCACAACGGTGTCTGTGGGCTCGCATTGCGGGCCAACGGTGATTTACGGATGAGGATGGCCCGTTCCTTCTCGTATGGTAAAAAGGATGGAATATGCATCGCGTCCATGAAGCATGAACGAGAGCCATGTCGGGGAAGAAGAAGGCGAATATAACCAGGCGGAATGGCGGGGTGAGCGCGGCTGCGAAGCCCGTGGTCGTGTTCGGCGATCATGATGAAGACACACTGAAGCAGATTGATCGGAGTGTGCGGCACGATGCCGCTGTTCAGGGTGTGCTTTGCGCCGACGGCCACAAGGGGTACGCCGTGCCCATCGGTGGGGTGATCGCCTATGAAGGCCATATCAGTCCTTCGGGCGTAGGTTTCGACATCGCATGCGGCAACAAGGCTGTGCTTACGGATGCCGACGCTTCCGAGGTTCACGCCAATATCTCCAAGATCATGGACGATGTCTGGAAGACGCTCTCGTTCGGCATCGGCCTCAACAACAACGAACGCGTGGACCATGAGCTCTTCGACGACCCCGTTTGGAAGATAGAACCCATGCGTTCTCTTAAGGAAATGGCGCGCAAGCAGCTCGGCACGATCGGCAGCGGGAACCATTACGTGGACCTGCTGGAGGACGAGGAGGGCCGCATCTGGATCGGGGTTCATTTCGGTTCCCGCGGCTTGGGTTACAAGACGGCGAGCTTCTTCCTTAAGGCCGGTGGGGCGAAGGATGGGATGGATGTGGAGCCCCTGGTATTGCCCGTGGACAGCCCGCTCGGGCAGGACTATATCGCCTGCATGCAGCTTGCCGGGCGTTATGCCTATGCCGGGCGGGACTGGGTCTGCCAGCGTGTGGCGAAGATCCTCGGAGCCCGCATCGTGGACGAAGTGCACAATCACCACAATTTTGCGTGGCGCGAGAAGCATGGCGGCCGGGATCTGTGGGTTGTGCGCAAGGGGGCTACACCGGCGTTCCCCGGCCAAAAGAGCTTCGTAGGCGGCTCCATGGGCGACATCTCGGTGATCCTGGAGGGGGTGGAGAGTGAGGAGGCCCGCCAGGCGCTGTACTCCACCGTCCATGGAGCAGGGCGGGTAATGAGCCGCACCGAGGCGCGGGGAAAGGTAGATCGTCGGAGCGGCCGCGTCGTCCATCCGGGCCGCATCAGTCGTGAGATGATGCTGCAATGGGTCCGGGAGAAGGGTGTGGAGCTTCGAGGAGCAGGAACCGATGAGTCGCCTCATTGCTACAAACGCCTCCCGGACGTGCTTCGGGCGCACGCCGGAACGGTTCGCATCCTTCACACCCTTCGGCCCATCGGCGTCGCCATGGCCGGAGAGGATGTGTTCGACCCGTATAAGGATTGACCCTGCGCTGCGGCACGCTTCTGGTGCAATGCAAAACCGCGGGGCCTAGAAAGGAGGCGGGTGATGCCTAATGCTCTACGGCAGTTCACCGTAGATCGGCTTCATGTTCGCGTGTATCCGGACCGGGAGAGCATGGGTGCAGCGGTCGCGTCCGACGTGGCGTTCGCCCTCAAAACCCTTCAAGAGCATCAGGCGTGGGTGCGCATGGTGTTTGCGGCGGCTCCCTCTCAGAATGAGTTCCTGGCGGCACTGGCCCGGGAGAAGGGCATCGAATGGCAGAGGGTCGCGGCGTTCCATATGGATGAATATGTGGGACTGCCTCCCGGCTCATCTCAGCTCTTTCGGAAGTATCTCCGCGCGCATCTCTTCGATAAGGTGCAGCCGGGAGCTGTCCATTATATAGGATTGGGCGCGGATGCCGCAGCCGAGGCCGAGCGCTATGCGGAGCTGGTGGAAGAGGCCCCTATTGATATCGTTTGCCTCGGCATCGGGGAGAACGGCCACATCGCGTTCAACGATCCTGCTGTCGCTGATTTCTGCGATCCCTTGACCGCCAAGGTCGTGGATCTGGACGAGGAGTGCCGCGCGCAGCAGGTGCATGACGGCTGCTTTGCCTCGCTGGAGGATGTACCCCGGCAGGCGATTACCCTTACAATTCCTGCGCTTATGAGCGGCCGAAGGCTCTTTTGCACGGTTCCGGGGTCGGCGAAGCGCAAGGCGGTGCTTCGGACCTTGCGGGGGCCCATCACGACAAGTTGCCCCGCATCCATACTGCGTACGCATCCTGATTGCACGCTCTACCTGGATGCAGCATCGGCTGAGGATGTGACGGGATGCATTTGACGGCGCGCCACTACGCTACAGGGCGGCCCGTGCATTTGGAGATCGAGGCCGGCGTAATCTCCGCCATTGAGGAGGTTGCTGCAGCGCCTGAGTACCTTATGTGGGTTGCGCCGGGGCTGGTAGATCTGCAGGTGAATGGCTTCGGCGGGCACGACTTTACGTGTGCCGGGGACGGAACGACGGCCCATGTGGTGAAGGCGCTGGTGCAGCGCGGCGTGACTACGATACTCCCGACGGTGATTACCTCGCCTGTTTCGTCCATCCGGCGGGCACTATCGGCGATTGCGGCGGAGTGTCGCGGGGACGGGATGCTATCCTCTGCTGTGGCGGGCATTCATTTGGAAGGGCCGTTCATTTCTCCGCAGAGCGGTGCCCGGGGCGCACATCCGCGCCGATACGTGCGTGCTCCGGATTGGGACCTTTACCGGCAGTGGCAGCACGCAGCTTGCGGCATGATCCGGCTGGTGACCCTTGCCCCGGAATGGACCGATGCACCGGCGTTCATTTGCAAACTGCGCAGGGCCGGTGTCCGTGTGGCAATCGGTCACACGAATGCATCCACGATGCAGATTGCTGCGGCTGTGGATGCCGGAGCCCGCCTCTCGACGCATCTGGGTAACGGCTGCGCGCCTCTGCTGCCCAGGCATCCGAACATTCTGTGGGATCAACTGGCCGAAGATCGTCTGTGGGCCAGCTTCATTGCGGATGGCTTCCACCTGCCTGCCGCTGTGGTAAAGAGCATTCTGCGGGTCAAAGGTCGGAGGACGTTTTTGGTGAGCGACGTGAGCCCATTAGCCGGGCTCGAGCCGGGGCCCTACCAAACTGCTGCCGGTCAGAGGGTGGAACTCACTTCATCGGGGGCGCTGAGGTTGGCATCGGAGAAGCCGCACGCGTCATCAGGGCTTCTTGCCGGTTCCGCACGGACGCTTCTAGACGGCGTGGAACAACTGATGCGGTGGCGTCTGGCTTCTCTCCATACGGCTTGGGATCTTGCTTCGGTGCGGCCTGCCCGCTTCCTTCGGTTGCCGCAAGCAGCAGGACTGCGGCCGGGAGCGCCTGCGGACCTGGTTCTGTTCGAACTCGCGGCAACTGGCGTCCGGATACGGCGGGTGTACAAAGCCGGGGTGCCCGTGTGGGAAACATCCTAAGGGCACTTGCCGTTACTTCAATTCGTGCATCGCACCGGCGAGGCCACCCCAACGGTTTGTTCCGGCTGGATCATGCTCGGGTCGTCGTGGAAAAGGCGCAGCGAGGCATCGTCGCGCAGGGGACCCGCCGTAAGCGAGAGCGGCTCCATAGGTGCATCTACATGGAGGATTACGGTGCTGCCATCCAGGGCGGACGACAGGACCCGCCCTTTGGAGATGCGGAATGCGGCAGGCAGCACCGAGGCGGGATCCAGCCGCTTGTTGCATACAAGCCGTATCGTGTTGCCTTCACGGCGCGCCTGGAGGATAGCCGGCGCATCCGTGTACATATACCCGCCGATGGAGTATTCGTACAGGGTTGTGGACGTTACGCCCATTGCCAGGCAGGCATCCTCGAAGGCGTGGATCCAATGCCAACCATGACGGTTCTGCCGCTGCGACCCGATATCTGCCTGGATCATCATGGGCAACAACGGCGCGACACTCCGCACCGCTTGGATGTAGGGTTCATACTGCGTCACATAGTCGGGAGGCAGGCCGGCGCGCGTCCAGTCGGGCCAGTGGGTTTGAAAGCAATACAGGTCCGGCCTTACGGTTCGAGCAATAGCTGCCGCATCCTCGCCAGTGTCCTCCTTCACACTGCGCATGCCGTCCGTTCCTGCAAGGGCTAGGGTCCAAACGCAAACCTTGGCTGCGGGGGTCTTGCGGCGAATGCCTTCGGTTCCGTTGACCAGGTCGTTAAGAAATTGCGTGAGGGAAGCGCGGCGGAAGGAGAGCCATTCCTGCCAAAGCTTCGGATTGTTCTGGGGCGAGTTGGGTGACTGCGGGTGAAGGATATCCGGCAGGGAGGTCTCTTCGGGGAACATCCGGTGGAAGGCAGCGCGGCAGTGTTTGCAGAAGCACCCATATGCCGGCGAGGACGGCCCGGGATAATCCGGCCAGTGGGGCTCCATGAGATCCACCCCCTGGAACGGGTAGGCGGCGAGGATGTGTGTGATCTGCCGCTTCTTCCACGCCCGGTATCCAGGGTTATTGAGGCAGAGGCGTGTGAAGCCATCCGCAAGAGGGCGCCCTTCCAGATCGCTCCGTGTCACCATGCGCCATTCCTGCCATCCTCGGGGAAGATCCTTCGTGGAATAGGTTCCGTTGATGAATGTGGCGTACCACGTGCCCATGCCTTGCCGGTGGAAGGCGTGCAGCAGGGGAAGCGATGCGAAGCTGTCGGCCGTGAGAATGATGTGGACTGTGGAGTATCCATTGGCGCGGATCTCATTTGCGATGCTTTGGGCGGAACGGCCTCGGTAATAGGCGAAGGTGGGGTCTATCTCCACGCTGCGTCCGTAGATCGGCAGGAAGGGTTTGCGAACCACCGCGTTGAGATAGGCAGTGTACAGGGAGCGCTGAGCGGCTCCGCGGAAGGGGCTGAGATAATGAAAGGCATCGAAGGCGGCTATGCAAGATACGAAGGGCGCCTCGGCTGCCATCTGCCTCTCAATGCGCCCCACATTCGTGGGAACGAAGCGGTTACCTGAGTTGTGGAAGATCTCCAGGTCGCTCCAAAGTTCGCAGCCGTTGGCGGTGCAGGCATGGCGCATGGCGGCGAAGTAGGGGACGATGCGGGCTTCCAGATCGCGATCCCAGCCTCGGGCGCCGACGCCGTCTTGGAGCATCACCACATCCACGGAGGCGCGGGCAAGCAATTGAGTGTAGAGCGTTTGGAAGCGCTCGGGGGGGAGAATGCTGCTGAAGAATGGGGCGATGGCCACGGGTTTGCGGCTGGAGAGGGCACGGCAGGCGGAAGCCACATCCGCGAAATAGGCGGCGAGGGCAATGATTTGGTCCTCTTGGGCATGGACATCCCACGGCTCCTGGGGGATGTACCATCCGGCGAATGCGGGGGATCGGCCATACCTCTGCCACAAGGATTGGGCCAGGCGGATATTGGTTTGGCGGAGGCGGGCAAGGTAATCGGGGTCGAGGAGGCTGCGCCACCAGCCCTCATCCTCAGCGAGCCCTAAGAAGACGTGCATGTGGCGGTGCACAGCATAATCGAGGATGATGCGCGTAGCATCGGGCGCGTGAGGGCTTTGGGGAAGAAAAGAGGTCGAGCCGGCTTGGAGGCGCTGAAGGATGATTGTTCGGATGCCGGCGCGGTACAGTGCGTCCAGCTCGCGGTGCCATTGTTGGGGGGTCAACCCCATCATCCAGGTTTGATACTGGATGAAGGTAGCTTCGATACGGAGCCCCGCGCCTCTCTTTGACTGAGCCGATGCGGCGCTGGAGATGGTCGCGGCGAGGAGGAGCCCTGCGGCGGCGGACACGCAGAGTAGATGGCGCATCGCAGGCTCCCAGGACATCGAGACTGGCTGCGGGGCTAGGATTCGAACCTAGGATCTTCTGATCCAGAGTCAGACGTGCTGCCGCTGCACCACCCCGCAGCGCCGCGCGCTATTATACCCCGGGGTCCCGTTCCACGCAAGGCGACACAGGGCAGAAGGCTCCGAAGACGCGCGGAGCGTTCCCAATTTCCGGTAGATGCGTGATGCCGCGATTATATCTGTACGAATGCATACACGAGCGTGCCTTCGCAGGAGGCCGCAGGAACGCCGAAGGCAGCCGGCAACGCGCCTCGGCCCTGGACGGTGGAGGATGCTCCGTTGCTGCTGCGGCCAGGGATCTTTACGTGCGTTGGATGTGTCGAGGTTGCTGTCCCCATGTAACTGTTGCACGAAGTGACGCAGAATTCTATAATAGCGCCGACTGCGGCGCCGGACAAATGGGTCCGTGACGTTCCGCGCTCATACGTTGCGCGGCCTGCTGGACCCCAAATTCGCGTGAGCAATGCCACGGAGGAGGTAAGCGGCAATGGGCCTTTGGCTCTCGGTGATTGGATTGATGGTCTTAGGCATGGATCATCCGGTTACAACCCTGCCGGATCTGGTTCCGCTCATGCGGGCGTTGGAAAGTGGCGGGAAGCCCCAGGACGTCCGCATCGGGAAGGATGGCCAGCTCATCGTTTTCGCTCCTTCGGGCAGTTTTCGCATCAGGCAATTCGAGACGTTGGATCTGATCCCTCCGGCTCTCCCCGAAAGCAGGGAATTGGAAACTACGGCGGAGTACATCAACGGCGCGCTGGTCGGGTTCAACGACAAGTATCCCCCGGTATTCCACCTGAAGCCTCCAGAAGTACCGGGGACCGTTCTGCGCGTGCGTCTGGTATCCATCAACTCGCGACATGATCCCCTGCGATCCCTTTCCTATACGGTGCGCGGAGCCGAAGCGCACTCAAACGACATCGGCATCCAACTTCGGGGTGAGCGGCTTGTGTTCACCGGGATCGGCCCGAATGTCGCAGCGGTGCGCGTGTTCGTTGATGGGCAAATGGCGGGCAGGGTGGATCTGCGGTCCATGCGTTCGATAGACGCCCGGCCGCTCTGCCCGGGCATCTATGATTTCGTCCTGGTTCCGGAGTTTGACGATGGAACGATTTGTCCGCCGGTTGCCCAGCGGATCGAGATACCGCATCGCATTACGTTCGACTACCCCGCAAGCGGCTCTCTTATCCGCGTGGTGGACGAGAAATCCTCGCTTCGCGTTCATGTTACAGCGAACGCCGATGCGAAGATCGCGAAAATACGGCTTCGCCTGAACAATGTAAAGGTGGCCGAACGAGCGCTTACGGTGCTGGAGGAGGATATTCCGCTCAAGGACGTGCCGAGCGGAGACAGCTCGGTGGAAGCCGTGGCCCTTGCTGCCGACGGCACAGCCTACTATGCCGAAGAACTGCCAATCTCCATCACCAACGAGATCTGGATGCGCCGCTTCCAGAACGACCCGCTTTGGGCCGAGCTCCAGCAGTGCCTGGATAAGATTTCGAAGGCTTCTCGTGATGTGCAGTATTACCAGACCCGAGGGCTCGCCGAGCCGGAGTACGCGACGCTCACGTACAATACGTCTACCCACTATTTGGACCGTTTCTATGGGGATGATGGCATGCCGGTATTAATCAGCCTTTGGGTTCTGAATACGTTTGAACGGAAGCTCCCAACGGAAAAGGCCGAGTTTCTTGCGAAATGGAAAGCCGCCCAGCTCGAGCTGGTCACCAATGAATTGCGTGCAGGCGAGATCTATCGGGATCTGGGGCTCGTGAGGCTCGCGAAGAGAATGTTCCAGCGCGTGATCTACGATGCCGGATCTGGGCCCTTTGCTGATGAAGCGAAAGAAGAGCTCGCCCGGCTTGCGAAGCAATAGCAACGGCTGTGTCCATATGCCCGCGGGCGCAACGGCGCAGCAGGAAGGTGTGGCGGGGCCGGCGAAGGAAGATATTGAGGCACATTCGGGCTGGCGGCTGTGGTGGCGTATCGCCGGCAGGTTTGCTTCCTGCTCGCTGCCTGTGCAGGGTGCGGCGGAAGGGGAGGACGCAGTGTATACGGTGATCGGGATGGACGGACGGGAGTACGGTCCTGTAGACGTGGGGACGTTGCTTCAGTGGGCGAATGAGAAGCGCGTTTTGCCCGGTACGACGGTTCGGGACATGACGACGGGCCAGGTGCTGACTGCGGGCCAGATACCTGACCTTCAGATGGTGTTCAACCGCCCGCCGGGTCTGCAGACGATGATTGGGGCAAGTTCGGGGTCTGTGGCGCCTTACGGCGCGTCTGCGGCACCAAGCTCGGTGAACGGCACCCGCATCGCTGCCGGCATCTGCGGCATTTTGTTTGGGGGGCTGGGTATCCACAAGTTCATCATCGGGCAAGCCGGCGCCGGCGCGATCATGCTTGCTGTGGCGCTGGTGGGCGGCCTCCTTACGTTCGGACTGGCTGCACTGGCTATGGGGATTGTGGGCTTTGTGGAGGGCATCATCTACCTCACCAAGAGTGACGCCGATTTCTACCGGGAGTACATCATCGGAAAGAAGGCCTGGTTCTGAGACCTGTGCCCGCCGCGTGTCGGCTTCCATCTGGTGAGGCTGCTCTGCCGTCCTGCATAGGCGAGGGCGCCCATGCTCCGCCCCGATTTGCCCCGCCTCACGGCCGGATGCTATAATACGTTTGGCTCGCCCTTGGACCCCGCGCCACTGCGGGGTCTTCCCTTATCCGGAACGGAATTCCTTTGTCTGGCGGGTGCCGAACCGCGCGTGGAAGATGTGAGGGATTTTTGCAGCAGGGGCGCGCTCTTTCCTGCGGTGGTCGGGCCCCGGCAAGTGCCCGGGAGCGGAATGGAGTGCCTTAGCATCTGTGGCGGCCGATGGTTGGTGTGGACCGGCGGAGGTGGCGATGGATTACAAGAAGACGCTGAATATAACCCTGAGCGACAAGGATCCCGGGGCCATGCCCCAGCGCGCCAACCTTCCGGCTTTGGAGCCCCGCATTCAAAAGCGGTGGGACGAGATTGATCTCTACCACCTCTCTCTGGAGAAGGAAGCGCCGCTAGGCACCTTCATCCTCCACGACGGCCCGCCCTATTCCAATGGTGACATCCACCTGGGGCACGCGCTCAACAAGATTGCGAAGGACATTATCGTCAAGTTTCGCACGATGCAGGGGTACCGCGCTCCGTACGTTCCCGGGTGGGACAACCACGGTATGCCCATCGAGAATGAAGTAGCCAAGGAGCTGCGGCGCAAGGGAATGAACGGCGACCGCATAACGGTGCGCCAGCATTGCCGCACGTACGCAGCCAAATGGGTGACACAGCAGAAGGAGCAGTTCAAGCGGTTGGGCGTGCGCGGTGACTGGGAAAACCCGTATCTCACGATGTCCACCGAGTTTGAGGCGAAGATTGTAGAGATCTTCGGAGATCTGGCGGAGAAGGGGTACATCTACCGGGGCCTCAAGCCGGTGCTCTGGTGCGGCCGATGTGAAACGGCGCTGGCAGATGCGGAGGTAGAGTACGCGGAGCACAATTCCCGTTCCATATGGGTTCGCTTTCCTGTGATGGAGGATCCCCGAGGCGTGGTCCCCGGGCGTGCCGCGAAGCCTTCGGTGATCATTTGGACTACCACACCCTGGACGATCCCTGCAAACCTGGCAGTGGCGGCCCATCCCGATGCGGATTATGCCTGGGTTGAGGTAGGCGGCGAGACCTGGCTCCTCGCTGCGGATCTCGTTCGGTCCGTGATGGACGCCGTGGGCCGCCCGGAATGGACCATTCTTGCCCGGCAGCGGGGCGCCGATTTGGAAGGTTTGGTTACGCGCCATCCTCTGTTCGATCGCCCTTCACCCATGGTTCTGGCATCCTACGTTACCATGGAAGACGGTACCGGTCTCGTGCATACGGCTCCGGGGCATGGCAAGGAGGACTTCGACACGGGGCAGCGGTACGGGCTGGAGGTACTGTGTCCCGTGGATGCCGCCGGGGTATTTACCGAGCAAGCGGGCGAGGAGTTCGCCGGCGCGCACATTTTGGGCGGGGAAGCCGACGGGCGTGTGATCGAGGCGCTCAAGCGGGCGGGGAACCTCGTGAAGGAGGAGAGCATTCGGCACAGTTATCCTCATTGCTGGAGGTGCCACAATCCCCTCATTTTCCGTGCCACGGTGCAGTGGTTCATGAGTGTGGATCACGAAGATCATCGCAGGCGTGCCCTGGAGGCGATCCAGCGGGTGCGCTGGTTCCCGCCTGTGTCGGTAAATCGCATCAGTGCAATGGTGTCAACGCGGCCGGATTGGTGCCTTAGCCGGCAACGGGCATGGGGTGTGGGGATACCCGCCTTCTACTGCACGTCTTGCCGTCGCGAGATCCTGGACCGACGCGCCATAGACGCCGTGCGGGACTTGGTGGCGCGTGAGGGATCGGATGCCTGGTATACGAAGCCCGCTGAGGAGATCTTGCCGGAAGGATATCGGTGCCCCTCTTGCGGAGGGCGTACATTCGACAAGGAGACCGACATCCTCGACGTTTGGTTTGACTCCGGGTCCACGAGCTTGGCAGTGCTCGAAAACCCGCGTTGGCCTGAGTTGAGGTGGCCTGCGGATCTGTACCTGGAGGGATCCGATCAGCACCGGGGCTGGTTCAATTCTTCTTTGATGATCGCCGTGGCGGAACGCGGGCGCGCACCTTATGAACAAGTGGTCACATGTGGATGGACGCTGGACGAGGAAGGGCGGGCGATGCACAAATCCTGGGGGAATGCCGTGTCCCCCAGCGATGTAACGGATCGGTACGGAGCCGACATTCTGCGTCTTTGGGTAGCTTCGACGGATTACTTTGAGGATGTGCGCTGCTCGGAGAACATTCTGAAGCAGGTAGCCGAGGCGTACCGGCGCATCCGCAACACCTTCCGCTTCTTGGTGAACAATCTGCATGATTTCGATGTCGCTTCCGATGCCGTTCCACTCCACAAGATGCTCGACCTCGATTTGTGGGTGCTGGGGGCGTTAGACCGGGTGGTGGCGACAAGCCGGGCAGCCTACGACGTGTATGAGTTTCATCGCGTGTTCCATTCCGTGCACCAGTTCTGCGCCGTGGAACTGAGCAGTTTTTACTTGGATGTGCTGAAGGACAGGCTCTACTGTGAAGGGAAGCATTCCGTAGAACGGCGGTCCGCACAAACGGCGCTCCATCGGCTGGCCGACACGATGGCTCGACTGCTGGCGCCGATCCTTTCGCATACCGCCGAAGAAGTTTGGGGGTACCTTCGAATTGCCGACAAGCCGCTCAGTGTGCAGTTGGCTCGTTTTCCGGAGTCCGATGCTGCCCCCTATGCCGAGGCGATGGCCCGCATCGAGCCCGTGATCAACCTGCGAGAGCAAGTCAACCTGGCTGTTGAGGCGGCCAGACAGAGCGGCGTCGTGGTGAACCCCTTGGAGGCCGCCGTGTGCATATGGGCTGAGGGCGCTCTGCTGAACACTCTGCGCTTCTACGAGGCGCAATTGCCTGCAATCTTCAAGGTGTCGCAGGTCGTATTGAAGGAGGCGAGCGGCGCACCGCGCATCGAGGCTGCGCGTGCCGAGGGTGTGAAGTGTGCCCGCTGCTGGCTGGTGAAGGCGGATGTGGGTTCCGATGCAGCGTACCCAGATATCTGCGGAAGATGCGCTCGCGTGGTCCGTTCGTTCTAGTGCCTGCAGTGCGTAGGAAGAAGTGAAGGTGCATCCATGGCGAAGAACAAGTTCGAAAAGTATCGCAAGCGATTGCTCGAGCTGAAGGCGCAACTGGAGGATGAACATCGCCGCCTGCGGAACCACGATGGCGACACGATGGCCGACGCCTCAGGCGATATCGGTGATTTCGACACGAACCATCCCGGGGACTATGGCACCGAACTCTACGAGCGGGAGAAGGATGTAGCTCTGGCACAGAACGTGGACGGCATCCTGGCTCAGGTGAATGACGCCCTTGTGAAGCTGGATGCCGGCACCTACGGAGTTTGCGACCGATGCGGGGCGCCGATCCCCGAGGCGCGGCTGGATGTGGTTCCCTATGCTGCGCTGTGCGTAACGTGCCAGGCAAGGATCGAAGCCTCGTGAGACCGGTCCTCTTCTATGTGGCAGTGCTGGCCATATTGGCCGGCGATCAGGTGAGCAAATGGGCTGTGTCGTCTCGCATCCCTGTTGGGGCATCCATCCCGGCCATTGACCACGTTCTTTACCTCACGCATACACGCAATACTGGAGGCGCCTTCAGCCTGCTTCAGGCACGCAATACCGTTTTCGAAGTCGTAGCGGTCATGGCGATGGCAGCGCTGATCTTCGCGTATCATCGCTCGCGCAAGACAGACCTTCTGCATGATGCGGCGATCGCCCTGGCTTTGGGGGGAGCTGCAGGAAACCTGGCGGATCGCCTGCGCTTCGGTTCCGTAGTGGATTTCTTCGACCTAAGGTGGTGGCCGGTTTTCAACGTTGCCGATGCGGCCATCACTGTGGGCATCATCTTTCTGGCGTGGGGTTTTCTTACCTCCGGTAAGGGCGAAGAGGCCGCCCCGTCGTCGGATCCCCCGTAGGCAGGCAGGAGCGATGCATCCCATACTCTTCCATCTGGGGTCCTTCCCTGTGCGTTCGTATGGGGTGATGGTCCTCGTGGGCTTCCTGATGGGGCTATGGTACGCCTCGGCAGCGGCCCGGAGGCGCCTGAGCACTCTGCCGGAGGGCGATGCGCGCGCTGTCAGCCCGGATCATGTTGCCGATATGGCGCTGGTAGGGCTCTTCGTGGCCATTGCGGGCGCCCGAGCGCTCTACGTTCTTCTAGACCTTGACCAGTTTCGCGGGCACTGGATGGATGTGTTCAAAGTATGGACGGGCGGGCTCTCCATCCACGGGGCCATTGTATGCGGCATCGCCTACGTGTGGTGGTACAGCCGGAGGCATCACCTCAATTTCCTGGCGTTTGCCGACCTTTGTGCTCCGGCGTTTGCCCTGGGGTACGCCATAGGCCGTGTGGGATGCTTCCTCAACGGCTGTTGCTACGGAGCGGCGTGTAACCTGCCCTGGGCAGTGAGGTTCCAGAAGGAAGGAGAGCCGGGGGTCCTGACGCCGCCGAGCCATCCTACCCAGCTCTACGCTACGGCAATGAACCTGGTGTGGTTCGTGTTGCTGGATCGCTGGAGCCGCCGTCCTCACCGCGATGGAGAGATCTTCGTGGGATATTTGGCACTCTACTGCGTTTACCGCTTTATTGATGAACAGTTCCGAAAGGGCGCTACGGCAGATGTCTTTATTGCGGGTTTCACACACGCCCAAGTGTTCAGTGCGGCGGCGTTGCCGGTGCTCCTCGTCATCTTGTGGCGGATGCACCGCACATCTGCGCCGGAAGACGGGGTTGAGCGTGCCCCCCAGCACGGCGCGTGACCTTACGCGCAGGGAGCAGCAAGATGGAAGGATCACCGCATCTCAGCCGGCGTGAATTCATGCTTGCCTGTACGAGCTTCGCAGCAGGGGTCGGGAAGGATATGGGATTTGCGTGGTCTGGGAGGTTGCCTGTGACGGAAGATCCCCGCCCTTCGCCCCAACAGCTTCGTTGGCAGGAAGCCGAGCTGAGCATGTTTCTGCACTTCGGAATGAACACCTTCACCAACCGAGAGTGGGGGCTCGGAACAGAGGACCCGCGCCTCTTCAATCCCCGGAGGCTGGATGCCGCCCAATGGGTTGGCGTGGCCAAGGAGGCGGGCTTCAAGTACTTGATCCTCACGGCGAAGCATCACGACGGTTTCTGCCTGTGGCCCAGCCGGTACACGGACCATTGCGTGCGCAGCAGCCCATGGCGCGACGGCAAAGGGGATGTGGTACGCGAATTCGCTGATGCATGCAGGCGGGCGCGGATGAAGATGGGGTTGTACGTGTCCCCATGGGATCGCCATGAACCCACTTACGGCACCCCCGCATACAACGAACATTTCATCCGCCAGCTCGAGGAACTTCTCACCCGGTACGGGGAAGTGGCTGAAGTGTGGTTCGACGGAGCCAATGGCGAAGGACCCAACGGCCGCAAGCAGGATTATGATTGGCAGGGCTTCTACCGCACCATCCGCAAGTACCAGCCCAAGGCGCTCATCGCCATCATGGGGCCCGACATTCGATGGGTGGGCAATGAAGACGGCCTGGCCCATGACACGGAGTGGAGCGTACAGCCTGCCGATCCCGTAATCCACGGGTTTGCGGGAGGCAAGGTTTGGTGGCCGGCGGAATGCGATGTGTCCATCCGCCCAGGCTGGTTTTGGCACCCCAATGAGGATGGGCAGGTCAAGTCCCTGGCCCATCTTTGGGATATTTACACCAAGTCCGTGGGGCGCAACAGCGTTTTACTGCTGAATGTGCCGCCCAACGATCAGGGCCTTCTCTCGGACCCCGACGTACAGCGCCTTCAGGAATTCGGCCGCCTTATCCGGAGGTCCTTTGCTCAGGATCTGGCTTCGCGTGGGCGGGTGTCCCTAGCGGACCAGGCATCCGTGCCCTCCCGCAAACTGCCGGCGACACCATGGATCTTGCGAAATTTCCCGGCGACGGTGGAATTGGATTTCACTTCACCGGTGTCCTTCAACATGGTGATGACGCAGGAAGAGATCCGCTTTGGGCAGCATGTGGAGGAATATCGGGTGGATGCACGTGTGGAGGGAGCCTGGCGCACGGTTGCGGGAGGAACCACCATCGGGCACAAGAAGCTGGATCCTGTGGACCGGATCACGGCAGATGGCGTGCGCCTGACGGTTCTTCGGAGCCGGGGGGAAGCGGTGATGCGGCATGTGGGTTTGTTCGACATTGGGTCCGTCTAGAGGAAGCGATGATGCAGGAGGACGGCCGCCGGATGGATGGAGGGGAGGTCGTTCGGCCGACTGTGCTGGTGGAAGCCGACCGCCTGTGCGAGCGGCTGGGACTGGCCGTGACCCTTGCGGTTGAGGTATTTCAACCTACGGGAAGCTTCAAGATCCGCGCAGCCTATCACCTAGCGCAGAACGTGCCCCATCGCCGCATCATCACGGCTTCTTCGGGAAACTTTGGGCAGGCACTCGCCTATGCCTGCAGATTGCTGGGCAAGGAGTGCACGGTGGTGATGCCTGCCGAGAGCTCGGCCGTTAAGATAGCGGCGGTGCGCTCCTATGGCGGCACGGTGGAGTTGATAGACGTAGCGCAAGTGTCCCGCACGCAGCGCGTAGCGGAACTGGCTGCGCAAGATCCCAATGCCTATGCGGCTTCTGCCTATGATGACCCCTTGGTGATCCAAGGAAACTCCAGCCTTGGGAGGGAATTGGCTGCCTGTAAGGATCGGTTCGACGCCGTGATCGTACCGGTTGGCGGCGGCGGTTTGGCGGCAGGAGTGATCAGAGGACTTCGGGAGGGAGGCAGCCATGCCGAAGTAGTGGGAGCGGAGCCCCTTGCGGGTAACGACGCTGCCCGCTCCCTTAGGGCCGGTACGATCGTGGCCAACGATGCGGAGCCTGTTACTTTGGCGGACGGAGCGAGAACGCTGAGTGTAGGGCGCCATCCCTGGGAGGTGCTGCGAAGAGGATTGGCAGGCATCGTTGAGGTGCCTGAAGCGGAGATTGCACGGGCTGTGGCGATGCTCTTCCATGATGGGAACCTCAAGGCAGAACCCACCGGCGCCCTGGCTGTGGGTGCGCTCCTGGCGGATGCTGGGCACTTTGCAGGCAAGCGCGTGTGCTGCGTCATCAGCGGAGGGAACGTGGATGCGCAGACCTATTGCCGCATTCTGGCGGACACGCAGATTTAGGAGGAGGGATCGCCGTGGGCATCGGATTGGGGTTGGTGGGTCTGGGCGAGTTCGGCAGCGCCTTCGCAGGGCTCTTCCTGACGCATCCGTTCGTTGATCGCCTGGCTCTGTGTGATCTCGAAGGCGATCGGCTTGCACGCTTCGCCCAGGATGAGCGCTTTGCAGCAAAGCTTGGGGCCAACGGCCTCTACACGAGTTTCCATGATCTGTTGAACAGCGACGTGGACGCCGTTGCCCTGTTTACCCAGCCGTGGCTTCACGCCGAGCAGGCTGTGGAGGCCATGGAGCGCGGCAAGCATGTGTACAGTGCGGTGCCCGTGGTGATGCTGCCCAATGGAATGGAGATGCTCGATTGGTGCCACCGCATCATCGAGACGTGCCTCAGCACAGGGATGCGCTATATGCTGGGCGAGACGACGGTGTATCACGCCGACGCCATGTTCTGCCGCCGGAAGGCGGGTGAGGGAGCCTTTGGCCACTTCATCCACGCGGAGGGCGACTACCTGCACAGCTTCGACAGCCCAGGCAGCGATTTGAGGGAGGTTTATCGGCACCGCTTTACGGGGCGGGCAGGTGAAATGTGGCGCGCAAAGCTGGAGGAGTATCGGGCGCGGGGCGACCTGGACAGCCCCATGCATTATCCAACCCATTCCACGTCTGGCCCCATCAGCGTGATGAAGGCCCACGCGGTAAAGGTGTCCGCATGGGGTACCCGGCCTTTTTCGGCGGACCCCTGGTTCCACGACACGCTCACCGGTTTCGGCAACGTTACCGCACTCTATCGGATGAGCAATGGAGCCACCATGCGCATCTGCGAGCACCGTGAGTGCAGCATCATTCGGGAGGATTTCCGGGTGTACGGCACGAAGGCTTCTTATGAATTCGGCACGTGGTACGAGCGCGAAAAGCCCATACGCAAGACGATTGAAGAGATGCGGGATCCGCTGCCGCCGGAAGTGCACGAGGCCTTTGCTTCTTTTGCCGGTCCGGAGCGCGTGTACCGCGGGCACGGCGGATCTCACCCATACTTGGTTCACGAGTTTGTGTCGGCGGTAGTGGAGGATCGCATGCCTTTCATCAACGCATGGGAGGCAGCACGCTACATGGCGGCGGGCGTCACGGCACACCAATCGGCCCTGCGCGACGGTGAGGCGCTTCCCGTGCCCGATTGGGGCGACGCTCCAAGGTAGGAAGTAAGCGGCCATGGCCGAAGATCAACCGGATGCGCAATCCACGATAACCTCGCTCTCCTCGGAGGAGAAGAGCTTCCTCCTGCAGCTTGCCCGGCGCACTCTGGAACAATACCTGCGCTACGGCAGATTGCCCCACGTGCGTCCCGAGGAGCTGAGCCCGGGATTGTTGGTGCCGGCGCGCTGCTTCGTGACGCTTCGGGAAAATGGGGAATTGAGGGGATGCGTGGGCAGCATGGTGGCATCGGAGCCGCTATACGTTGCCGTAATGCAGAGTGCCATCGCTGCTGCTATTCGTGACACGCGCTTTTACCCAGTGGACGCAAGTGAGCTGCCCGACATCGTCATCGAGATTTCCGTGCTCTCGCCCCCGCGGAGGCTTCACTTTAACGGGATTGACGAACTCAAGTCCCTCCTAGTGCCCGGTGTCCATGGCGTGGTGCTGCGCAATGGTCCGCTATCCGCTGTATACTTGCCCGAGGTGTGGGAGGTTTTCGCCGACAAGGCGGACCCGAAGGAGGCTTTTCTGACGAGCCTTAGCCACAAAGCGGGCGACCCCACCGGCAGGCTCTGGACGCGCCGGGACACGACTGTGGAAGTCTTCGAAGCCGTAAGTTTTTCTGAAGCGGCGCCCGGCATTGCCTAAGGGATCGGGTTGAGGATGCCTTCGGGCGCCGATGGCCGGAAGGGAGGCAGCGGGGATGGCATGGGGCAGGTGTGCGGGTAGATTGGTTCGGTCCGGTTTTGGGTTGTGGGTGCTTACGGTCTGTTTGGTTCCGGCGGCACCGCTAGGGGGAGCCGGTGAGGGCGCAGCAAGAGTTCCGGTCCCCTTGTTCGTGTCCTGGGGCGGCATTGGTGCGGGGGCGCGCATACCGACGGCGGCGCGTATCGGCATCAATCTCCATCGGCTCCCGGTAGGGTGGCCCAGCGCCGACGGCGGGTATGACTTTCGCGCCACAGATGCCAACATCCGCGCTCTTCACCGCGCAGGCATCAAGGTGATCCTCCACTTCTTCAACCACGGCGTTCCCCAGTGGTTTTGGAAAGCTCATCCGGACGCACGGCCCCAGGATGCCCAAGGCAGATTTACGGAGGATTATCCCTCGCCGTGGAACCCCGCTGTCCGGGCGGCCATCCAACACAATATGGCGGCTATCTTGAAGCACTTGAAGGAAGCACATCTGCTTGGCATGGTGGATGGTGTGGAGATTGGCGTAGGAATGGAGGGGCAGCTCTCGTACCTTTGGGACACGTACCGGGCCTCGGACCGTTGGGCTGTTCGAGCCTACCGGCGCTACCTCACCGGCATCTACGGCGAAGATATCGCTCAATTGAACCGGGATTGGGGAACCCACTACCCGTCCTTCGATGCCATTACCCCTCCGGAGCATTGGCAGGACACCCTGGAGTGCCACACCTTTGAAGAATTCTACAAACAGGGGCTACTCGATGCCGCACTCGCCTACGCCGGGGTGGTGCGCCGGTATTTTCGTCCGCGCATCTGGTACTGGATGGCCCATTTCATCAAATACCCCGAGCGGCATTACGCAGCGCGCTACCCCCTGGAGTACATTCGCCGCCTGAGGGAGCTCGGCATGGCAGACGTGGTTCAGACTTCGTCCGTCCCCGGATGGGAGACCCGGGCCGAGGTCCGGGGGTTGCAACAGTTGGGGGTGCGGGTGGTTGGGGAGATCGCCATCACGCCATCTCCCGAGGAGCAGCGCGAAGATGCGGTTACGGCGAAGGGATTGGGGTGCGACGGGTTCTTTGTGGGGACGCTCGAGAACCTGTTTGATGCCCAAGGGAGGCCTTTGCCGGCCGGGGATGAGACGGCGAGGCTGATTGCGGCGTGGAGAGCCGGCCGCCCGTTGTAGCGCAGGATGGGTTTTGGGTTGTGCTGGCATGGGTGGGGGGACGGCTGGAGGTCGCCTTCTTGGCCGCCATGGGCAGCGAGAACGTATCGGATGCGGAGGCGTGGGGCTTACGGGTTCGGCAGGTATACCCATGCGGCCTGGTTTGAGGAACGAAGGAGGGCATGGGTTGGAACCATCCGCCACAGCTTCGGTGCAAGGCTCAATACTTATAAGGATGTAAAGTTCCCTTACATTGATCTGGTTATTGGCTGCGGCTACAAAGGAGATGAAGCGATGACAGAAAAGCAACTTCTTGAGCGTATTACCCTCGATCCCAAAGTTATGGTCGGCAAGCCAGTCATTAGGGGAACGCGCCTGACTGTAGAATACATCCTTAATCTGCTGGCTCATGGTGTGACAGTCACAGAGATCCTGGAAGAATACCAGGGGCTGACACCTGAAGACATTCAGGCGTGTTTGATGTTTGCCACGAAGTCGCTGGCAGACATGACATTCATGCCGTTAGTCAAAGAGCCCGCGTAGATGCGCTTCCTCGTGGATGAATGCACTGGCCCTGCAGTAGCAAATTGGTTGCGCGGTCAAGGCCACGAAGTTTTTTCGGTGTACGAAGAAGCACGCGGCATGAGTGACGAGTACGTCGTGGCGAAAGCGTTCGCCGAGGATTGGATCCTGATCACGAATGACAAAGATTTTGGCGAGAAAGTTTACCGAGAGCGACGTCCGCATAAGGGTGTTGTGCTTCTACGTCTTGAGGATGAGCGGGCGGCGAATAAGATGGCTGCTCTGCAACGGTTGCTCGCGCGCTATGCAGGGCAGTTGGCAAACCAATTCGTAGTGGTGACTGAAAGGCAGGTTCGTTTTGCGCACCCATGAAAGCGCGCGCGTTCCGTTGGTCTGTTTCACGCAACACCGGTTCTTCACGAGCTATCAAGTTTCAGCGGCAAAGTCTTTCACACGAGATGCCAGTCTCAGGATTATCACGCCATCTCCCGAGGAGCAGCGCGAAGATGCGGTTACGGCGAAGGGATTGGGGTGCGACGGGTTCTTTGTGGGGACGCTCGAGAACCTGTTTGATGCCCAAGGGAGGCCTTTGCCGGCCGGGGATGAGACGGCGCGGAGCAGCTGCAGGCGTTCGCCGGCTTGAAGAGGAGAAGGACATGACGACAACACCTCGCCAGCTAAAATCCTTGTATGAACAAGGGAGAAATATCAGCGCACTGTTGCGTGAGGAGATGGGACTTCAGCAGAACACGGATAAGATCATTGAGATCGCCTATGATTTGCAGGCAGGAAGTTACATTGCCTCGATGGAAAATGCGGAAATGGCAGAGCACCAGAGGCATTACACGTGAGAGATAGCCAAAACGGTTCTCTCTTTGTGCAAACCGGCGTCAATATTGGAATCCGGCGTTGGGGAAGCTACCACTCTTTCTGGCGTGTTGCGCGGCCTGCAATCTGAGGTCAGCAGTTTCGGCTTTGATCTCAGCTGGTCACGAGTTGCCTATGCAAAGCGTTGGCTTCACAGTCAAGGTGTGTTTGATACGACGCTCTGCACCGGGAACCTCCTTCACATTCCCTTCGCTGATAATTCCATTGATGTCGTCCATACGTCGCATTCGATAGAGCCTAACGGTGGAAATGAAGAACCCATTCTGCAGGAGCTATTCCGAGTCACCAGAAGATTCCTCATCCTGCTCGAGCCCGGCTATGAACTTGCCGACGATGAAGCAAAGCGAAGAATGGATTCTCATGGATATTGTAAGAACCTGAAAGGTATTGCTCAATCGCTGGGTTACGATGTTCTGGAGCATCGCCTTTTTTGCTTTTACTTCAAACCCGCTCAATCCGACTGCAATAACAATAATCAGGAAGAACGAAGACGCCGTGCCCCCGTCGTACATTCTTGCGTGCCCCAGGTTCAAAACACCGCTGGAGGAGATTGGGAACATGCTCTTCAGTCCGGAAGCATTGGTGGTCTATCCGATAGTCGGCGGTATTCCTTGTTTGAGGATTGAAAACGGTATTCTCGCAAGTGCGTACAAAGAAGTCATGGCGGCGGGATAACACCCGTGTGTGCCCGACGTTGCTCCGGTGCGCATGTGTCGCCCGCTGGTGGGTACGGGTCCGGCAGCTTGTTTTTGGCCTCCGAAGCACGTGGACGCGTGGGTTCGTCGCAAATCGTTTGAGGGAGCGTAGCGATGTCTGTAAAGGAGTTTGAACTGTACCACGGGGCGGTACTGACCAAAATCCTTCGGTCGGAGAAGCCGGTGGCGCTTCGCCTGATCGAGACCCGTCCCAATGAGAACTGGTCAACGTATAGGCTGAACGACGCGGTAGACCTTTTTGTGAGCTATAGCAAGTCTGCGC
>JBMFSQ010000008.1:0-137348 GCA_049967475.1 Chthonomonadales bacterium
GACCGGTGCCATCGGCAGTACTTGAACGATTGGGCAAAATGCGTACGGGATTATCAGAAGTGCACGTCCGGCATCATAGGCTGGATACGACACTATTGGTGCGCTATAAAGTACTCCGAATGTATGGGTTGGGCTTGGCGGCACCAAGACGAATGCTACAAAAAACGCCTCGAAGAGGATTAGCATTCTCCGGGTGAGCTGGGAGCGGAGGTGCGCGATGCGCAGTGTAGGCGTTTTACTTGCCGCGTTCACGATGTATGGCGTGGTGACATACGGGTTCATGCGTGCGTTCGAGCGCGACACGGAGGCATTCATGCAGTGGGCGCAGAAAGAGGCGGCGTCCCATTCTGCCCGTGCCACGGTGAACTTGCTGTCGCGGAAGCCGCCGCTGCCCGAGGTAGTCTATCCCATGTTGATTGCCAGCGCCGCGGGCTTCTTGGCTTGGGGTCTCTGGATGGCGCCCGGAGGCAGGCGGCGGTTGGACTGGGTTCTGATGGGCGTCTTTGCAACGTTTGTTGCATTGGAAGCCCTTTCGGCCTATTGGGGTAGCCCAGGGATGCTTCGGGCGTCGGCACGCCCGCTCACGGTGACTTTGATAGGCTCCATCGCAGGCTACTGCAGCGGCACGGCTCTCTCTTCGTGCTTCCGCCGGTGGTGGATGGCTCGCGAGACGGCGGGGTGAGCACGTTCATCAAGGACGCAGCACCTTCAGGGCGGCGATCTTCACAAGCTTCTGCCTTCCATCTCACCGTGCAAAGGTCGGCGCCCGGTTAACTGTGGTACCGGCATTATGACCACCAAGCCCAGCGGATGGGAAAAGTGCCGGCTTCAGACGAATAAGTGCCACGCGAATTGTGAACTGTGCACGGGATAGGTGGTGCAGGGTCGCCAATTCGCCATCGTCCGGAAACCATTGGAGGTGCAGGATGAGCGGGAAGGTTCGAACGACTTCGCACTACCGGCTGTGTGGCCGAGCCCTGTGCCGCGCTTGGGTGGCCTTCGTGGAGAACTGCCGTAGGTGGGCCGCGCTTGGGTTCCTGGTGGCATCCGTTTTGCCCGCAACCTTGCAGGCACAGGCCAGGCTCAACGGAAAGCCGGCAGGCACGGGCTCGCAGCCTCTAGGCGTGTGGATGCGGGGTGTAACACAGGATCTCGCAGACGGCAAGGCCGTGGACCTTGAAGAGGTACGAAATCGTCTCCTGGTCAGGCGTTGGTCTTCTACGGAGGTAACAGCGTACTTCTCGGGGTTTTCCGTTTGGACGTCGCCGATGCCTCGTCCGGAGCAATTCGCGTACTATAGGGATTTTCGTGAGCTGGCTCGTGCCCTCATGGCGCGGGCGGAGGCTGCGTTCAACGGTGGAAGCACGTGCGAGGGGCTGTCCATGGTTCAGGCGGCTGCCGATGTCGTGAGGTTGCCGCCGTGCTTTGTTCCGCCGCCGCGTGTGCCAATCGGGTTGTCTCCACATGTTGAAGTTCCAAGGGAGGAGTGCTGGCACCTGGCATATGAGCCGCTTGCGGTTGCGGCGCTGCAGTATTTCCGCGATCCGATCGCGAAGATCCCATGCCGGGATGCTGCGACCGAAGCCGCCCGCCGGCGCGCTCTTGCCGACTTGAAAGTGCTGAGGGCCCAGATATGCTCCGTTGCGAAGGAGTTGCTGGCGCATCTCAACAGCAATCGGCCAGCCGCGTCTTTCAATTTCAGTGCGCGCATCGGAGAGTTGGTGAGGGGGCTGGATGCGTTCCGCGCGGATCTGCGCGCCCTTGCAACAGCGCAGGGTTGTGCCTCACCCTAATGCGCTCGATCAGAAGGGAATGGGATGCCGCCGCGACGGGCTCTGTTTCGGCTTGACGCTCCACCGGTTGCCCTCAGGATGGCCGTACGGTCTCTATCCCCGCTTCTCGGTGATATCCCGCACCCACGTGTAGAGGGCTACCGCGGAGGGAAGTCCTAAGGTGCCCGCAGCCAGAGCCACGACTTGTTCGATTGCCTCAGGCTCGATGCCGAGATCCAACGCCTTGCGCACGCTCGCATGGAATGCTCCCTGCTGCATGGCACCCGCCGCGATACCCAGCTTCACCAGCCGGCACGTTCGTTCGTCCAAGGGCCCGGCCTTACCTGCTTCTGCGATGAGCCCCCAAGCCTCTCCGAGCTTCGGAAAATGCGTTACGAATTCGTCATGGGCTTTAGGCGGTTTAGACTGAGCCATCGTACGTCCTCCATTCTGGGCGTGTGAGTGCGCCCGCACTCTCGGTGACGTCGGGAAATCTCCTCGACACGTGAAATTGCTTCGGTTTGCTGCCGATTCCTGCTTAGATGAGACCACCCCATTGCCGGTTGCACCTACCGGCGTTCACGGGAAAACCGCGCCACGGCGCGAGCGATTACCCGCGGGTATACTGATGGCGGGGAGAAGCGCCGATGAACGTTGCAATGCTCGGTCCCGAGTGGGAACCGGAGGGCATCGCTGCTTATTGTGCAGACCTGGCAGCGCACATCGGTCGCCGGGTGCATCTGGATTATGTGCCGATCCCGCCTGGGCACGTGGATGATGAGGAATGCCGCAGGGTCGCCACGAGGCTCAATGATGGCGATATCGTTCATATTCAGCATCATCCCGAGTTTTTCGGCGGCGTTTTGCCCGAAGCGTTGTGGTTCGACAGGTTGCGCAACGCCATCGAACGGCCTGTGGTAGTCACCGCACATACGGCCGCACCGGCCGACGAAGTTGCGCGCGAGTTGCCGGTCCCCGCGGCGATCAGACTCCAGTCTATACAGGCGCTCCTCGACGCCAGGTTTCGCCGCACTGTGGACACAGAGCCGTTTATCCAAAATGCTTGTGTGGTTTTGTCTTCTGGAGATCGGGATCTGCTTGTGGGCCGGGGGGTCCCAGAGGGGATCCTTCATGTAATCCCCGCCGGTGCTCCTTCCCCGGCTCCTCGGCCGGACGGCGCCGAGTTGCGCCGGTCTCTCCACCTGGAGGGAAAGCGCGTCCTGTTCCAGGAAATCCATTCCAACGAATACCGGGTCACCCTGCGCATCCTTCAAGAACTGGAACCGGACATCTGCTTGCTTCTATCGGGTTGGCCGCCGCACCGGGTAAGGCAAGCCAAGACGGTGTCGGGGACGGCCGGCGGACGGGCTGTGTACTATGTGCCGGAGGTTCCTGGTTCTTTCACGGCGATGGCGCTTGCCGACGTTCTGGTGGCGTCGGGAGAGACCGCAGGAGGGCCAAGGGACGTGCTGAAGGCGCTGTCCATGGGCATCCCCGTAGCAGCGCCGGACACGGATAGGTACCGTGAGATCCAGAGGCATGAGGCGTGCCTCCGCCTCGTGCGGCCGGGCGACGCCGATCACCTTGCCGCGTGCGTCAAAGCCCTGTTCCACAACGCGATCGGCCGTGCAGAGATGGCAGAGCGTGGCCAGAGATACGCGGCTCAGCACGGTTGGGACTGGGTAGCGGACCAAACGATTGCCCTTTACCGGAACGTTCTGGCGGACCGTGATCCTTCGAGCACGGCGAAGGTGCCATGAGCTACGCTTTTTGGGGTACAGTGCAGACATCCGTATGAGGATCGCTCTCCTAGCACCGGTGCAGCCGCCCTGCGGTGTCGCGGATTACACAAGGTACCTTGCAGCCGAGCTCGACCGCCTGGTAGACGTCGTCTGGTTGGAACACCCGGATCGTTTCCGCCCTGAGATGAATTCAGCAGACGTGATCCATCTTCAGCATCAGTACTCTCTGTTCGGAGGCGTGGCGCCCTGGAGGAACTCCTTCCCGCGCCTTGTGCGTTCCGTTGCGGCTCCCTTTGTGGTTACGGCTCACGAAATCGTGGATGCCGCCGGTTCGCCCGTGCATCGCGCTCTCATTTCTTTGACGAACCGCCGAACCTTCCACCACCCATCCATCAACCACATCATCGTTCACACGGAGAATGATGCCCGCCGCCTCAAACAGTGGATCCGTCCCGGTACATCCGTTACTGTGCTTCGCCATCCGGTTCCGCCTGCACCTAATCTCCCATGCCGCCCTGAAGCCCGGCGCGCTCTTCAACTCGAGGGTCGGTTTGTAGTGACCATTTTTGGCTTCCTGGCCCGCAATAAGGGGCATCGGGATGCTCTCCGCGCCTTGGCATCCACGCCTCAGCACGTCTTTTTGCTCCTGGCCGGCGGGCGCCATCCCGACGATCGGTCGTCCTATGCACGCAATCTGGAGCGCCTCATCGAGGATTTGGACCTGCGCGGGCGCGTGCACATCACGGGGTATCTTCCGCCGGAGGGCGTGGCCGAGGTGATGGCTGCAACAGATCTGGTGTTGGCGCCCTTCATAAGCGGCTCGGGATCCGGTTCCGTCGCGATGGCTTTGGCATGCGGCCGGCCGGTATTGGCGTCGGATATTCCGGCGAATGTGGAGATTGCCCGGGAAATGGGTGAGGGAATGGCCCTGTTTCGTGCAGGGGATGCGCTAGACCTCGCCGCGCACATCACAGAATTGGTCCACACCCCTCAGCGGCTGCAGGAGATGGCCTTTGCATCGCAGGAATACGCCGCGCGGCATACGTGGGCCGCCGCTGCAAAGGACATCGTTGCCGTCTACCGATCCGTGCTGGGTGGAGAGGTGCAATGAGGATCGGGGTAGATGCTCGAGCGCTCACGGGCCGCTGGACCGGGGACCGCACGTATTGGCTGAACCTGGTGCGCGGGCTTTTGGAAAGTGTGCCCGATAAAGATGACCTCGTGCTCTACACGAGGCTGCCGTTGGATGAGGGCCTGCTACCGGCGGGAAGGCGCTGCGTCGTTCGGATGGTGCCGGCAGCCAACGATCGCTTGTGGACGATGCTCCACTTTCCCAGAGCCCTGCGTTCGGACGGGATTGATATAGCCCATACCCAGTATACAACCCCACTGCGTGCTCCGTGCCCGCTCATTACCACGGTACACGATATCTCGTTTCGCCTCTATCCGGAATGGTTCCCTCGGAAGCATCGCATGCTCTTGAACCTTTCGGTACCGGTGGCGATGCGCAGGGCGCGTATCGTAATCACGGACTCAGCCAGTTCCCGCCGGGATATCCTTCGCATCTACCGCCTCGCGCCCGACAAGGTAGAAGCCATCCATCTCGCTGCGGCGCCGGAATACGTTCCGGTTCCTGCGGATATCGCGCGGAGGTACGTGCAGGAGCGTTTCGGCATCAGCGATCCCTTCGTGCTCTCGGTGGGCGTGCTTCAGCCGCGGAAGAACTTCGCATTGCTCGTAGAAGCCTGCGCACGCGCCTTGCGAAAGAAGCCGCTTCCCCACAAGCTGGTGTTGACCGGCAAGCGCGGATGGCGCGTGGATGAGATCACTCGGCTGGCCGCCCGACTGGATCTGCTGGATCGGATGATCTTTACCGATTACGTTCCGGATGACGCCTTGCCGCTCCTGTATTCGGCAACGGACGTGATGGCCTATCCCTCCCTTTATGAAGGTTTCGGACTGCCTCCCCTTGAAGCCATGGCATGCGGCGCTCCGACCCTGGTAAGTGATGCACCGGCCATGCCGGAAGTGGTGGGCGATGGCGCGTGGGTGTTACCGGTGATGGACGCCTGCGCCTGGGCGGACGGGTTGATTGCGATGCTGACCGATGAGCGCGTGCGCCGGTGCTGGAGCGAGCGGGCCCGGGCCCGGGCAGCATGTTTTTCTTGGAAGGAGACTACGCGCAAGACACTCCGCGCCTATTACCGGGCGCTGGGGCTGGAGGATAAACGCAATGAGTGAGCCGACACCCGCCTTGGATGCGGACCTTCTCGCGCTGCTGGCCTGCCCGGCCTGCGAGGACCGCCCATCTGTACGACTGGTTGGCGATGGATTGGTATGTGATCGGTGTCACCGCATATACCCGATCCGTGACGGCATTCCGGAGATGCTGGTGGAGGCAGCGACTTTCGAGCCGGGCTTCGGCCCGGAAGAGGATTGACGGCGTGTCCAAAGGCGGCGGTGTGTCCACGTGCGCCGGTGTGAAGTAGGGTCGAAAGCGCTTCGAGGAAATGGAGCCTTCCTGCTTGCATAGGCGCACCGTTTTCGAATTCTTTGACCGCCCGAACGAAGGAGGAGATCGGACGTGAAGATTTGCGTGATCCATGGCCCGAACCTCAACCTGCTCGGTATCCGCGAGCCCGACGTGTACGGCGAGGACACCTTCGAGCAGATGAACCGCCGCATCAAGGAGCGCGCCAAGCAGCGGGATGTGGAGGTGCGCATCTTCCAGTTCAACAGCGAAGGTGAGATTATTGACGCCATCCACGAAGCCCTGCAATGGGCAGACGCCATCGTAATCAATCCCGGCGCGTATACCCATTATTCGTATGCCATTCGTGATGCCATCGCGGCAGTACGCCTTCCCACCATCGAAGTGCACCTCACCAACATCCACCAGCGCGAGGAGTGGCGCAGGCATTCCGTGATAGCGCCCGTAGCCCATGGGCAGATCATAGGCTTCGGAACAAACGGCTACCTGCTTGCAATCGAGGCCGCGTGTACCCTCGTGGAAGAGTCCCGCCGGTGATGGCCTCAGGGGATCAGCCCTTCCGCCACCGTGTCGCTTCGGCGTGTGCGGCCATGCAGGCTGCGGGGATGGACGCATTCCTGGTTACTTCACCCATCAACATCCGATGGCTCACAGGCTTCACAGGCTCTGCGGGGTTGATGGTGCTCACCGACGAAAACGCGGTGTTGGCCACGGACAGCCGGTACGTGGAGCAGGCCGGGATGGAATGCCCATGGCTCCCCGTAGAGCAGATCCCTTCATACTCCGCATCCGAGATTGTGCGGATCGTTGAGCGGGCGGGTGCCTCGCGGATAGGCTTCGAGGCCGGCTACGTAACAGTTCAGCAGCACCGCACTTGGGTGGACGCGCTCGGTTCCGATCGGGAGCTGCTGCCTGCGGGGTCCCTGCTGGACGATTTGCGGCTCATTAAGGATGAGGCCGAGATCGCCGCGATCGAAGAGGCATGCCGTATAGCCGATCAGGTGTACGAAGCCCTTCTCCCCCAGATCCGGCCCGGCGTCACAGAACGCGACCTGATGCTGGAATTGGAATGGAAGATCCGCAAGGATTTCGGCGCAGATGTGGCTTTCGACACGATCTTGCTCTCGGGGCCGCGCACAGCCTTGCCCCATGGCAAACCCTCCCAGCGGCCTCTGGAAGCAGGGGATTTCGTTACCATGGACTTCGGCGCGCGCGTGCAAGGGTACTGCAGCGATATCACCCGCACCGTAGTTGTTGGAAGGCCATCCACCGAACAGGTTCGCGTGTATACGGCAGTCCTTAGGGCCCAGCAGCGCGCACTAGAGCTGATGGCTGCCGGGGTGGCGGGTAAGGCGGTAGACCAGGCGGCGCGGTCCGTAATTGCGGAGGCCGGCCACGCCGAGCATTTCGGCCATGGTCTCGGCCACAGTTTGGGTCTGTCGGTTCATGACGGCCCTGGATTGAGCCAGCGAAGCGAACTGGTGCTGGCGACCGGTATGGTGATGACGGTAGAGCCTGGCATCTACGTGCCGGGATGGGGAGGCGTACGCATCGAGGAGGATGTGCTCGTTACGTCCGACGGATGTCGGAGGCTCACTCGGAGCGCTACCGAGCTTACTGTCGTGTGAACCGCCATGATCGTGAAACCTCCGACCGACACGCGGTGCAGAAGTGAGATCCTGGGCAATGGTCGCCCGGGGTTTGTGGGGTTGGGCGCGCGGCCGGTTTCGGCAGCGGCTCACTGCCGGTTTAGGACGTGGGAAGGGTTTGTCCCGGACACAGAAGGCGTCCGCCGGAACGCCCGATCGGGCGGATCGTGGTCCGCGCAGCCCGTTCCCACGGGGAGGTTGCGTTACTTCTCTTGCGGGTTCAGCAGTTTGCGGATGGCAGGTGTATCCAAGTTCGACTTCGTTACAACCGTGACGCCCGTGTCTATGGTGTGGGGTTCTACCTTTTCGCCCTTCAGAAGTCGAATGGCAATCTTCACGCCTTGGTAGCCCATTTGGTACGGGTTCTGGACGATCAAGGCGCTCACGGTCCCGTCCCGAAGGGCGTCTACCTCCGGGGCCGAAGCATCGAAACAGACGAGCTTCACCTGGCCTTGCTTATTGAGTTCCTGCACGGCTTTGATGGCGCCCTCAGCGCCGGCCTGATTTGCTGCAAAGATACCGGCGATATCCGGGGTGGCCGTAATCATCGCCTTGGCTTTGTCTAACCCCTGGGCGACATCGGCCTGAGAATAGAGGATGCGGTTGTCCAGGTCCATGCCGGGGTGCTTCTTGAGCCCTTGTTTGAAGCCCTCCTCACGCTCGTCCGAGGACTTGGCGCCCTTGATAAACGGGATCACGCCCACTTTGCCCTTTCCGCCGATAGCGTCGGCGAGTGCATCTGCAGCCGCGATGCCGCCCTTGACGTTATCTGTTGCAAGGTACGCCTGGCTAATATCAGGATCCAGCCCGGAATCGATGGTGACCACCGGGATGGGAGGATTTGCCTGCTGGGCTTGCTGCACGTAACGCACCAGCGCCTTGGCGTCACACGCCGCCATCACGATTGCGCTCACCTTTCGGGTGATGGCATTCTGGAGTATCTGGATCTGCCGGTCTACGTCGGTCTCCTGGCTGGGGCCTTCCCAGGCGATGGTGGCATGTTCTTCGCGGCCTGCATCGTCGGCGCCGGCCTTCACAGCCAACCAGAAGGATTGGCTTGTGCCCTTGGGGATCACGGCAATCGTATAGTGTGAGGCGCCTCCGCCCGACGTCTCACTGCTCCGGGGTGCGGTTGGTTGCTTGCTGCAGGATGCCGTCGCAAACGTGCAGCCGATGAGGGCAGCAGCTAGGAGCCTCCGTATGGTGAGCATGTGTTTTCCTCCTTGTGAGGCTAAGGTGGCCTTCCCTCACTCAAACGATGGGATGAAGCGCTGTGGCGGGCGCCCGCAGGCTTCCGCAAACTTTGATGTGGCGCATGCGCCGGTGGGACCTTTGCGCCGACCCTTCTCCGCTTCGGTGCGAAGGGGGTAGAGCGCCACAGTGAACCCTCGGGACATTCTTCGGCAACGGCGTCTTTTCCTGCCTCGGGAGGTGAGCACAGGTAGGGTGCGGCAGTTGGAGCTTAGCGCGGCGCAGGCCGGGTCTTGATGGTCCCTACCATGTGAACTGCCGTGTCCCCAATTGAAGGGCACCTTCCGATGTGCCCGCCATGAAATGGGTACGCAACCCGGTGCGGCGTTCGTACTCTGCGCAAATCTGGCGGGCAGCGGCGTCGGCATCCTCGCCGAGCCCCAAAATCGCCACAGCTCCGCCGGAGCCTCCGCCGGTGATCTTCGCTCCGTAGATGCCGTGAGAAGCCCCCCGTTCCATGGCCAGGGCCACGATCAGATCGGTTTCGGGGGATCCCAGCCGCAGGAGGTTGCTGTACGCCGTATGTGCCGCAAGCATCAGCTCGCCTACCTCGCGCAGGGCATCTGGGTCGCATGAGCCCTGGCGGAGGATCTCCATGATGCGATGGACGCGCTGGTTTTCGAGAACGGCATGTTCGGCACAATCCCGTACGAAATAGGTTTCCTCGGGATCTACTTGGGTGACTGCGTCCGGAAGGTGCCCGTAGCGCTCCAGGAATTCGGAGCCTTTCAGCATGGTGGGAACGTGGGGACGCAGTTCATGCCACTCTTCAGGCATCAGGTTGCACAGGTACCCGCCGAGTGTGTTGCCCGTGAGGGTCTGAACAATCTTAAGCCCCATGAATGCCGCCACGCGCGCCCGGATATAACTTCGGCCTCCCACGGAGTGTTTTACTCCGCTGTCTATTGCAAGGAAGCGCCAGCCTGGGGGGTCCGGAAGGTGGCCCAGGATTTCGTGAGGTTGGCACTTTAGAGCAAGGATGTGGGCGCCCAGGCCGAGCGCAGAGGTAACCTGATCCATGATGCCGCAAGGAGCGCCGGCAATCTCATTCTCCACACGCTGGCAGAGGGTCGCGAGTTTCAGTCCCTCCAGCGTTACGCCGTAAGAGGCCGCGAAGGCGGTGCACGAAGCCACTTCGAGGGCAGCCGAAGAGGACACTCCGGCTCCTATCGGGACGGTGCTCTCGACCCAGACATTGGCTCCCATCATGTGGCTTGGAGGGATCAGCCCTTCTTGCATGAGCAGAAGCAGTGTTCCTACAACGTAGGCGATCCATCGCCTTTTTGGGGGTACAGCCAAAACCTGCTTGGCCTCTTCGGCCGTCAAATGCCGGCCCGGTGGGAACAAAACGCCTAGGGGAAGGCGCACATCTCCCTCCACGGCCGTAGCCGTTGAGCAGATGTGGATCCATTCGTTCGGTACGAGTTGGACGGCTACGAAGGTGGCTTCGGAGATGGTGCGCTCGAGAACCGTACCCCCGGAATAATCCGTCACGCCGCCCTGCACGTCCAGGCGACCGGGCGCCCGCGCAACCGTGATGGGGATGCCGGCTTCGAAGAAACCGCGATGGTCGTTCTTGAGCGCTTTTATGAAGGAAACAAGTTGTTCTTCGCCGGATGCGGGTTCCATGGGGGCGGTGAAGCCTCCATCAACATAGGGCTGTGACGCGCGTCGCGTGGCGCACGGCTAGGGGCTCCCAGACGAGCCGCGAGGTCAATTCGGCGGTGAAGGGGCGGGATCCTCCATCCAGGCGGTGCGGGAGGAGCGGGAGCCTTAGGGTATAATGGAGCGAACGTTCGGCCGGGCGTGTTCCGTAAGCCGGCGTCCTTCCTGCTCCGTAGATCTGCGGAGCCAGAGACCGAAGGGAGGTTACCGAGTTATGCGTCGCTATGAGGCGATGTACATTGTAGATGCTGAGCTCTCAGACGAGGAACTGGAGCCCATCATCGAGAAGTATAAGAAGGTCATCACCGATATGGGCGGAGTGGTGACTGAGGCGGGCAAATGGGAGCAAGGCCGCCGGAAGCTTGCTTATGAGATTGCAGACCGCACCGAGGGCATCTACGTCCTCATGAAGTTCGAGGCCGGCCCCGATGTCCCGCAGGAGCTGGATCGCGTCTTTCGGATCAGTGACGATGTCTTTCGCCACATTGTTGTGCGAGAGGACGAGGACGAAGAGTAGGGCGGGAGCCGGCTCCCGCTCAGGAGGCCAGGTTCATGCTGAACCGCATCGTGCTCATAGGGCGTCTCACGAGGGATCCTGAGGCCAGTTATACTCCGTCTGGCATCTCCATCGCGAAGTTTCGCCTTGCGGTGGATCGCGGGACCAAGAAGGCGGACACCGGCGAAAAGGAGACGGATTTTCTGGATGTGGTGGCGTTTCGCAAAACAGCCGACTTCGTGAACTCGTATGTTACGAAGGGACGCCTCGTTTACGTTGAGGGGCGTTTGCAGAGCAGGTCATGGACGGCACAGGACGGGAACCGGCGCATAGCCTACGAGATTGTTGCAGACAACGTGGGAACGCTGGACCGGCGGCCGGATGCTGCGCCTGGTGACGTCACCGAGAAGCCCATCGCGCCGGCCCATGGAGTTCCGGCGGACGAGGACTTTTACGAGCCGGATGAAGAGGGCGATCCCTTCCGGGATGAATAGCGCCGGTTCTCTGGCGGCGGGAGTTTGCCGAGGGCGCGCGCCTCTTGGAGAGCCTGTGGACGGGTGCCCATGACCCTCGGGGCGCGTCCTCAAGATGCGTCGAATGTGAGATCGAAGAAGGGGATGAACTGCTTTGGAGCGTGAGATCACCAATAATGCACCGGCGCCGCGTAAACGGAGCGCATCACGGTTTCGGCGCCCGCGGCGCAAAGTGTGCGCGTTCTGCGTTGAGAAGGCTGCTTCTATTGATTATAAGGCGCACCTCAAGCTGCGCAAGTTCCTTACAGACCGCGCGAAGATTGTTCCCCGCCGTACCAGCGGAACGTGTGCACGGCATCAACGGATGTTGGCAACGGCCATCAAGCGGGCCCGACACATGGCGCTTCTGCCCTTCGTGGCCGAGTAGCTTCTGATTGCTCCTCCGCATGAAGCGTGCTTGCGGTCGGCACGAGTGTCTGCAGATCGTGTCGGCTGCGGATGCGTGAAGGCTTTCGCACCACGCGGAAGCCTTCACTGTTGTCGTTCGGCCTTTGCACCGCCGCGCAACCGTATCCAACATCGTGCCCACCAGAACCGGCAGAGGGCGGCGGCGCAACTGGTGCCGGTTCACCTGCTCTGTCTAGCCGGCGCCGCCGGTTCCACGGGAGTTGTGGCGGTGGGGACGCTCTGATCGGTTCCGGCTGTGCTTCCTGCTTGTGGACCGTTTCAACGGAATGAGGTTGGGTTCTCCAAAAGCCACGGAGGTGCGCCTCCCTCTGGCCCGCCGCTTCTGGTCTTGGCGGGCAAGGAGAAACGTTCTTCGCCGTCGAAATAGCCGCAAACCGCGTTGTTCATTCAATGGATTTGGGGGCAAGAGGATCTATTCGGCAATGAGATCTCGAACATACGCTTCTAGCGAAGAGCATAATTCTCGGGTGCTGGACGATCCCCGCGTGCGTTCGCAACTGGACCCAAAGGGGATGCTGCACCTTGTTGAAACCTTCGGCGGCCAATGTCGCGAGGCCATTCAGATAGCCGGTTTCTATGATGCGGGTGTGCGCCGCGGCCCGATCCGCTCTGTAGTCGTGACGGGGTTAGGCGGATCGGCCATCGGCGGAGACATGCTGCGCTCCGTCGTGGCGCCTCATTGCGACGTGCCCATCGTGGTCAACCGTGATTACACCCTTCCCGGCTTTGTAGGCCCGGATACGCTGGTACTTGCCGTGTCCTATTCCGGGAATACTGAGGAGACGTTATCTGCATACACGGTGGCTCGTCAACGCCGAGCGCACGTGGTCTGCATCACCAGCGGAGGCGAACTTTGGCGCAGGGCTGAGGCAGACCGCGTGCCTGCAATCCGCGTGCCGGCGGGACCTCCTCCTCGCGCCGCCACCGGATACTTGTTCTTCCCCATGGTGCATGTGCTTGAGCACTCCGGTGTGTTGGAGCACTCCCTTGCGGGCGACGCCGAGGAAACCGCCGGTCTGCTCGAAGAGCTCGCCGCAGAGTGGGGACCTGATGTGGAGCTGGAGGTCAATCCGGCAAAGAAGGTAGCGGCGTCTCTTTTCCGCCGGGTGCCTGTAATCTATGGCACTTTGGACTACGCAGGTGTGGCTGCGCTTCGGTGGAAAACGCAAATCAACGAGAATGCAAAGAGCCATGCTTTTGCGGGCGCCTTCCCGGAGATGAACCATAACGAGATCCTGGCGTGGCAGGAGCCTTCCCGGCAGGCCCGTCGCTGGACCGTGGTGTATCTGAGGGATGCCGACGAAGAAAGTACGACTCCGCGCATTGCGCGCCGGGTTGCCGTTACACGGCGATTGATTGGTCGAAAAGTGCCCCAAATTGATGTGCATTCGCGTGGCCGATCCCTCATGGCGCGGCTTTTCAGCCTCATGTACTTCGGCGACTTTACGAGCTGCTACCTCGCCCTCTTGTATCGGGAGGACCCCACGGTGATCCCGGGTATAGATCGGCTGAAGGCAGAGCTGTCCCGGCTGAAGGTGCCCCTTTAGTCCTCAACAGCCGAAAGGTTCCCGCGCAAGGGGGCGACACAGCCGATATGGCGCAGGAGGCGTGTCTCTGGTTCGTGGCCGTCGAGACCAGCCGGCGCATGGCAGGCTGAAGTGAATTGGGGTGCGCGCGCCCGGCTCCGTGGCCGCGTTGGCGCTAGGTAGGGCCGAAGGCTGCTTCACGTCTGCACCAAGCTGAGCTTTGCGGTCGGGCTTGAGTTTGCGCCGGCGACCGACCCTGCGGCGACTTTGTCGTCGCGTGTCGGCATGGACCATCGGATGATCTACCTGGATAACATCACCACCACGCGCACGGACCCTCGGGTGTTGGAGGCCATGTTGCCCTACTTCACCGAGTTCTACGCAAGCGCGGGAAGCACGCACTTTGCCGGTTCCAAAGCCAAGACGGCAGTGGAGGATGCCCGCGGCACCATTGCTTCGCTCATCGGAGCCGCCCACCCCAGGGAGATCGTCTTTACCTCAGGCGCAACTGAGGCCGACAATCTGGCCGTCAAAGGCGTTGCGGAAGCCTGTGCCGAGATAGGGGACCACGTGGTAACACTGGTCACCGAGCATCCGGCCGTGCTGGAGCCGTGCCGCAGACTGGAGCGCGAGGGGTTTCGGGTTACCTACCTCGGTGTAGACTGGCATGGCCTCGCGTCTGTAGAGGATCTTGAAAACGCACTGACCCCAGACACGATCTTGGTGTCTGTAATGAGTGCAAACCATGAGATCGGGGTTCTGCAAGACGTTGCCTCTCTTGCCGCGGTTTGTAGGGAACGGGGCATCGTCTTTCACACCGACGCGGCTCAAGCCGTGGGCAAAATCCCTTTCAACGTTCGGACGCTTGGCGTGGATTTGGCTTCCCTTACATCTCACAAGATCTACGGGCCCAAAGGCATCGGGGCTCTTTACGTTCGGGAAGGGCTCGCGCCGCACCGCATCCGACCGCAGTTGGATGGAGTTGGGGAAGAGCAGGGCTTGCGTGCGGGCACTCTCAATGTCCCGGCGATCGTCGGGTTTGCAAAGGCGCTGCAACTTTGCGCGGAGGAGATGGCAGAAGCCGGGGAGAGGCTCACCGCGTTGCGGGAGCGCTTTCTGTGCATCCTTCGCCAACAAGTTGACGGTGTGCAGGTAAACGGGCATCCAACGCGGAGGCTGCCAGGCGACCTGAGTATTTCGATCGAAGGGGTGCGGGCTCGCACACTCTTGGAAGCGCTTCCCGACATCGCGCTTTCGGCGGGATCTGCATGGCAAGAGGACACCATGGAGCCTTCTCCCGTACTGCTGGCATTGGGCATTCCTCCCGAGCGCGCCCTCTCCACGATCCATATCAGCATTGGGAGGTTTAACACTGCTGCCGAGGTGGATCGCGCCGCCCAACGCATCGTCGGCGAAGTCCGGAGAATGCGCAGCCGCTGACCCTTTTGGTGTGGACTATGCCAGGGGCCGGAATGGAAGTCTGCGGCGGGATGCGCGATGGGCATTCCTCATGATGCCACCATGCCCAGACCCGCGCCTTGGTAATAGGTGCGTCGGTCAGGATGCAGTTCCTCGGTCTAAACTGCGCACCCCGGGCGACGTTGGGGTGAAACCAGTTGGGCCGCGGGGCGTCAATACCCGAAGGAATGCGACGCACAGGATTACCCTTGGAAAGGATGTCTGCAATATGGCATTTCCCCGCTGGGCCGTCGCGGCCATGGCCCTAGGCACTGCTTGTGCCGGCGCACTGGCTCAGGCCAAGAACCCGCAAAACGAACTGGACCTATCTCAGCCGATCACTCTGGAACGCGCGATCCAGATTGCCCTCAAGAACCATCCATCCATCGGCATTGCCAAGAGCCAGGTTGCTGCTGCCACCGCCCGCGTCACGCAGTCTATGGCCAGTTACTTTCCTTCCATCGCGCCCAGCTACACGTACAGCTCACAACTCAGCAGTGCCAATATCGGCGGGATATCGCGCACAGGCACTATAGAGCAGGGCGTAACGCAGATCAGCGCACGTCAGCTCATTTTTGACACCGGCAAGCGTGAAGAGGGAGTTCTGTCCAGCCGGTACTCCGCAAAATCCAGCGAATACGCCTATTTGGACACCCGACAGACCGTGATCCTCAACGTAACAACGGCGTACTACGAACTGCTTCGCACCCGCGAGCTTGTGAGAGTGGCCCAATCCAATGTAGACCGCGCTCAGACAACCTTGGATTCTACAAAAGCCTTTGCTGAGGAGGGGACCGCTCCGCGCAAGGACATTCTTCAGGCTCAGGCCGACCTCGACAACGCCAAGGTGCAGCTCATCCAGGCCGAGAACAACGTGCGCGTGCAGACTGTAGTATTGATGCATGCCATGGGTCTGTTGACGATGGCGCCCATCAACGTTCCCGAGATGCAGCTTCCTGCGCCGCCCTCCACACCGGATCCCGAACCCGTGGAGAAGTACGTTCAGGTTGCCTTGGCGAACCGCATGGATGCCCGCAGGGACGCGGCGGTAGTGGATGCCAGCCGCCATCAGGTGAAGATTGCCTCCATCAACGCAGGGCTCCAGGTAGAGGCTGACGTCACGGAAGGGTACCGCGTGGACCCGAGCCCCGGCGAAAACCGGACCTTCACCACGACGTTTTCGTATCCATTGTTCGATGCAGGCCTGACACGGGCGCAGGTGCGCCAGGCCAAAGCTTCTTTGGAACAAGCCCGCAAGCAATTGGAACTCACCAAGCACGCCATCGAACTGGATGTGGAGCAAGCGTATCTGCTTCGAGAAGAGGCGCGCTCGCGGGTGCAAGCCGCTCTGGCGGCGGTACGCGCTGCGCAAGAAAACTACGATGCAGCAACTGCATCGCGCAAGGAGGGAGCAGGGTCCATCCTGGACGTAATCACGGCACGGAATGCCTTGGTAGTGGCCGAGACGAACCAGGTTCAGGCGATCTATGATTACTACACCTCTGATGCCAATTTGAAGCGCGCTCTCGGTGAGAACGATGTATTCGCCGGGGGAGGGAGCAGCAAGTGAAGCGTGCAATCATTGCCCTAGTGATAGCGGCTGTGCTGGTGACGGGAGGCATCGTCCTCGCGCGGCGCCTTCACACCGACGATCCGGCTGACGAGACGCAGTACAAAGTAACCACGGTGTCCCTCGGTTCCGTGAAGAAGAGCGTGTCCGCCACGGGGACGCTCCAGGCATGGCGGGTGATTGACATCAAATCCAAAGCCGGCGGCAAGGTGCTCAAGCTCTACGTGGATGTCGGCAGCGTCGTCAAGAAGGGGCAGCGCCTGGCGGAGATTGACCCCACGGACACACTCCTTACGGTGAATACTGCCAAAGCGGATATAGACACCGCCAAGGCGCGCATCGCCCAAACAGACGCCACGTACCGGCTGCAGGTACAACAGAGCGAGATTGCAGTACGCAATGCCGAGGCCTCACTGCAGGCGGCCATCGCCAGCCGCAACGTCGCTGCCGCCCAAGTGGAGACGGCTCGCGCCAACGCCCAGGCACAGCCTGAGATAACGCAGGCAGCCATTGAAACGGCCCAGGCCAATCTGAACCAAGCCATCCAACAGCGGGCGGCGCTGGATGCCACAAACCCGCAGGAACTCGCTACGGCAAAGGCCGCCTATGATCAAGCTGTCGCCAACGCCCGCAATGCCCACGCCAATTTCATTCGCCAACAGAACCTGCTGGCACGGGGCTTCGTGTCTCAGCAGGTTGTGGATGCTGCCCAGGCTGCCGATGAAGTGGCCGCTGCCCAGGTGAGCCAAGCCAAGAAAAAGCTGGACACAGTGCAGGCGGAACTGGCCGCCAACGTAGCGGCAGCGGATGCCCGCATCAAACAAGCGCAAGCGCAATTGGACAACGCCAAGGCGGGAATGGTGGATATCCAGAACCGCAAATACGCCTTACAACAGGCCCTGGCATCGCTGAAGCAGGCGGATGCTCAGGTGGCCGCCGCGCGGGAGCTTTTGCGCCAGGCCAAAGCCAACCGCGCCAACAACCAAATTCGCCGGCTCGACGTGGCCCAGGCGAGGGCCTCCATCGAACGCGCCAATGCAACGATGGTCAATGCCAAAAGCACCTTGGACCAAACCATCGTGACGGCGCCCAGCGACGGCATCATCCTCAAGAAACTGGTGGATGAAGGTACGATCGTGCCCTCGGCCCTTTCGTTTGCCGCCTCGGGCAACACGCTGCTCCAACTGGGAGATGTGAGCCGCATGTACGTGGACACCACGGTAGATGAAACGGACATCGCCAACGTGAGCGCAGGCCAGCATGTGGATATCTCCATGGATGCCTATCCGGGCATCCCCTTCGAGGGCAAGGTGATCCGCATTGACCCCTCGGCCGACGTGATCCAAAACGTCACGATGTTCCATGTGCGAGTAGAGCTGGATAACTCATCGCCGATGTATGCGCTCCTCAAGCCGGGAATGAACGCCACCTGCGAGTTCGTGCACGACAAGAAGGATGACGTGATCGCGGTTCCAAACGAAGCCATCCACACAGATGATCGAGGGCAGTATGTAGAGATCGCTGTGGGAGGCAAGCCGTACATCCCTGCCGGGAGCAAGACGCCGCCGGACGCGGATACCCTCGTTCAGGTCAAAGCCATGCGGCGGGATGTGCAGGTGGGATTGGAGGGTAACGACACGACGGAGATAACCGGGGGTCTCAAAGTGGGCGAACGCATCGTCACGCAGAAGATAGAACCCGCGCCCAAGACTGCCGGGAGCCCGTTCGGAGGGCGCATGTTTGGCGGCGGAGGAAGGAGATAACGGCCCGGTGCATGCACCGGCGGCTTCCTTGGTGTCGGCGTACCTTTGCTGGAGGCCTTTGTGAAGCGGAGGGCGCCCACCATGGTCCTGAGCGCTTGTGGCGGCGGTTGGAGGGATAGAGGTTGGTAACGATTACGATGGCGCTCCGAGGGTTGAGCGCCAACAAATTGCGATCATTCCTCACCATGCTAGGCGTGATCATCGGCGTGGGAGCCGTCATTATCGCCATCGCCATTGGGCAGGGTTCCCGTGAGGCGGTGGCGCAGTCCATACAGCGAATGGGTACGAACGTGCTCACGATCTTTCCCGGCCAGCAGCGGGCAGGCGGCGTGAGCTTCGGCTTCGGAAGTGTCAATACGCTCAAACTCGATGACGCCACGGCGATCCTTCGGGACTGCCCATCCGTTGCGCGCGTGTCTCCCCAGGTGAACCGGGGAGCTCAAGTGAAGGCTGGAGACAAGAACGACAGCACCACCATCAATGGAACCGGTGAAGACTATCCCGTCATATCCAACCATCCCGTTGCGGAGGGCCGCTACTTCACGCAGGCCGAAGTCAAAGCCTTCAAGCGTGTCGCCGTTCTTGGCTCGACTACCGCGCAGGATCTTTTCGATCAGCAGTCGCCCGTCGGCAAGCGCATCCGCATCCGCGGCATTATGTTCGAGGTCATAGGGAGGCTCGTAGAGAAGGGCGGCATGGGCTTCCGCAATCCCGACGACGGAGTGTACGTACCGGTCACTACGGCAATGCGCCGGCTCTTCGGCTTGGAGAATGTGCAGACAATCACCTGCCAGGCACGCTCCGCAGACATGATGGACAAGGCGCAAGACGAGATAGACCAGGTACTGCGGAAGCGGCACAAACTTCCCTCTATGGGCGATGCCGATTTTCGCATCTTCAACCAGGCCGATCTCATCCAAACCCAAAACGAACAGCAAGACACCTTCTCGGCCCTGATCACCTATCTGGCGGTCGTGTCGTTGCTCGTGGGCGGCATCGGAATTATGAACATCATGCTCGTGTCGGTTACCGAGCGCACGCGCGAGATCGGTGTGCGGAAGGCCATCGGCGCAAAAAGGCGCAACATCCTGGCCCAGTTCCTATTGGAAGCCCTGTTCCTGTCCCTCACCGGAGGTCTGCTGGGGGTACTCTTCGGGTTGGCCGGCAGCTATTTCGTAGGACAAATCAACAACTGGACCATTGTGCAAAGCCCGCAAACGGTGATCCTGGCGTTCAGTTTTTCGGCACTTGTGGGCGTGTTCTTCGGTTTCTACCCGGCGCTCAAGGCGAGCAAACTCAATCCCATCGAGGCGCTGCGCTACGAGTAGCCCGGTGCGCCGGAGCACAAACAAAGTTCCGGGCGATCGGATCGCTTCCGGAGCTGTCACTTGAGAGAGGAGAGTACGATGAAGAGGTTGTTAGGCACGGTTTTGCTCGGGGCCGTATTGAGTGCGGGGGCACCGGCAGCTTGGGCGCAGGGTCCCTTCGGCGGCATGCCCCCAGAAATCCAGGCCAAGATGAAAGCCTGGCAAAAATGGCGAGAGAACCACAAGCACATCACCCAGCTTCAACAAACAATGATGGGCTTGCGAGCCATGGAAAGGGACCCCAAGACGCGCCTCACCAAGCCTCAGGCTCGCAACATCCTGAGTGTCATCAATGCCTGGCGGAACAAGCCCAAGATGACGGATGACCAGGCAGCCGCTGTGGTGAAGAAGCTTACGGCGGGGCTTACCCGCGATCAGCTTCTCGTGATTGCTACGACGCCCCAGTTCGGCCGCGGCGGGCGCGGATTCGGCGGCGGAATGCGGCCAGGCGGACCTGGAGGACCAGGTGGACCTGGAGGGGGCCCCAGGCCGGGTGGAGGTCCTCGGTTTGATCCTAGCCGCTTCCCGGATCCGCAGGACTATAATCCGCTGAACCCGGCCACCATGCCTTTTGCCAAGGCGAACCCGCAGATGGCCTCGCGCATCAAGCAAGGGATGGATGAATTCGTGAAGGCGCTGGAGGCGCGGGCGAAGTAGGAGCGAGGGCAGATACCTTAGGAGATCGCAGGCGCTTCATACGCGGCGGTATCTTCCCTTGGCGCCGGCGGAAGGGCGAACGCCTCCCTCGAACGGTGAGCATCCGCCTGCTCCTAACCGGGAATATGCGTATGGGGCGCTTGCGTGCACGGGAGAAGCGATGCGCTTGACGGTGGCGCTGCAGTGCGACGGCTAACGCAGTGGCACAGGATTCGGCCGGCTTCACCGTTGCGATAGAAAGGAAATCATCATGCCGGAACCACTCATCGAGGTTCGCGACCTTTGCAAGACGTATCGCATGGGCAAGATGGAGGTGCGCGCCCTGAGGCATGTAACGCTTACGATCCACCGCGGAGAATTCGTGGCGATCATGGGCCCGTCAGGCTCCGGCAAGTCCACCTTTATGAACCTCATTGGGTGTCTGGACAAGCCCACCTCGGGATCCTACAGGCTGGACGGCGTAGAGGTTGCCCGCCTCAACGACAACCAGCTTGCAGAGATACGCAACCGCAAGATCGGCTTCGTATTCCAGACGTTCAATCTGTTACCGCGCACGTCGGCCATTCGGAATGTGGAGCTCCCCATGCTGTACAGCGGAGGCAGGAACCGCGAGGAGGTTGCCAGGCGCTGCCTGGAATCGGTTGGGTTGGGAGACCGCCTGCACCACAAGCCCAATGAACTTTCGGGCGGCCAGCAGCAGCGCGTTGCCATCGCGAGGGCACTGGTGAATGACCCTCCGATACTCTTCGGCGACGAACCTACGGGAAACTTGGACACGCGGACGGGTGAGGAGATTATGGCGATCTTCCAGCGCCTCAATCGCCAGGGTAAGACGGTCGTCATCGTGACGCACGAGCAGGATATTGCTGAGCATGCCAAGCGCATCATCCGTTTTAAGGATGGGCACCTGGTGGGCGATGAACTGGTTCCCAACCCTGTGGACGCGGAACAGCGCTTGGCTTCCATGCGGCCGGAGGAAGAGGAAGAGGAAGTCGTTCCGGTATGAGCCGGCATTCCGCGCGATACGCCCGTCTCTTGGAGCACATGGGTGGCCGTGTCGCACCGCCGGAGACACAACAATGGGGCTGGATGCAGGGATCCGGCCCCACGCTTGTTTATGGCCACGGGAATGCGGGCGTGGGGGTACGCCAGAAGAGCGAGGGAAGCGTCCAGAGTACAGCCATCGTAAACTCTCCGAGCACCATCCCTAGGAAGAACGGGCGGGCCTGGGCGAAAAGGCGCATGCCTCCGTATCGCAGGATCACCACCTTGCACAGCCACGCCACAAAGCATGAAAACCAAAACACCATCATCGTCCAGCTTCCGCAGAGGGCATAGCCTAGGGGATGTAGAGGAAACCACAGCAATCGAGTGCGCAAGGTTACGATGGCCAGGGTCCCAACGATGCCGATCAGGAAATTGAGGCGGTCTATCCAGGGAAGAGGCGGTCGAGAGTTATTGAGCACCGTGGCCGCGTCATTGAAGCTCCACACCGGGTTGCCCTGATAGACGTACCAGTACATCTGCACGGCCCCGATTTTGTACGGGAGTACAACCTGGAGCGTCCCCGCCACGAGGATCGCTATAACGATGCCGAGCGCAAACACCGGCAGGAGGGAACTTCTCCGTACGCGCGCTCCGTCGGCCAGTTTCATGGAGTCTAGAAACCCGGTCAGCACGAGACCTCGTTGATCCCTCATCCACAAGGCGTCTAAGAACGCCATGGCTGTAAGATTGGACCCTCCCAAGCGGCGCACGTCGCCCAACATCCGGTAGACGTCTACGGGGCGAAAGCATGTCTCGGTCATCAACATTCCTGACTCACTCGTAGAACGGGCCATCAAGAGAGCAATCACGAACACCAAGATGGTAAGCTCGAAGAGAGCCAACCACCACGTCATGCCGAGCAGGCTCATCCACACCACGGCAAGGAGCAGGCAGGCAGCAAGACCCCAGGCAGCCACGGGATAGGGAAGGAGTTCGTCGTCTGTGTTCGTTCTGCTTCTTGGAGCAAAGGCACTGCTTAGGATGCGGGCGAGGTGGGGCCTGGCCGCCCATACTGCGTAACCTACGAGCACGAAGTAACAGCCCATGATTTGGTAGCCGATGTATTCCCGCTCGCCGTACATAGGCATTACCTGGGGTTGGTAGCCCAACATGAAGGATATGGCGTCTGCAACATGGGTCATCAGATAGAAGAACCAGAGCGAGAAAAGGAGATCGGTGGGCAGCAGGTAGAAGAACCCGACGGCAGCGAAGGACACGTACACGTGAAAGAACAGCAGGTTGTTCCACGGCGGTGTCTGGAAGAACTGGTTGATGTTGATGTCGGTCGTGATCTCCGGAAAACTGGGATACCACTGGTGCAGTCCGTTGAAGCCAAAGACGATTGCCGGGATCGCGATGCCGATCCACGTCACCCGGTTCCTAAGAAAGCTTCCACCCACGTCGGTGCGCATCATCTCCAGAGGAAGCTGTGTGAGGGGGAATGCAAGGCGCTCGTTGTCTGCCCATTGCTTACGAAGGAGTACGGCAAGGCACAAGTAAACGCCGAACATCAGTGCGACGAATACCGCCCACGCCGAAAGTGGGCCGATCCACGCGTGCCAGGGGATGGTCTCGCCGGGTTTCAGACTGTCGTAGAAGCGCTCGGCTACCGGTTGTTGAGGTGGGCCGTGCGGATCCCAGGGTACAGCCCAGCGTTTGATCCACGGGAAGAAGAGGTTTTGCCAGTTGTTGGCGGCATTGGCGTTATAGTTGGGTACCACCAGAAGCGGAATGAGCTTCTCCAGGAGCCCTCGCGAAGAGATCATGGACGCGAGGAGGCAGAGTACGTAGATGGTAAAGAGCTCGTGGGGTGCCAGCGCGAAGCGGGCTCCGATGCGCCGGAGACCAGTCTGGATGCCCAAGATGATCACGAGGAACCCTACGACTACCGGGGGAAGTTGCAAGAACCCGATTTGGATCTTGCCCACGACGAGTTCCGCAAATGTGACGGTTGTGCAGGTAATGGCCACACAAACGAAACCGACGGCCACGCCCCGCCAGGATAGCGCACTCACCGCGCTCGCAGCCTTGGCTGGGACCTGAAGCGATCGGTTTGAGGCATCTGCTTCGCCTATCTGCTTCTGCCGGCCGGGAAGCATGGTGTCCCCCTCGCTGCAGCAATATCTGTCATCCGTCAATACCTGCGAATGTTTTGCGTCGTTTGCAGGCTATTGTCGCCGGTGGCCGTTCGTTTGCCGGGAGCCCGATCATTTCCGCCTCGGGCAAATGCCTCTTCGGAGCCGCACGTCGCGGCCGGCGTGCCCCGCTTGCGCCTGCCCCCGTTCTGCCGCGGGGCGTGCGGAACGGGTTTCACGGCGTTTGCTCGAGAGGCACTTCCAAACGCGCCGTCGCTGTTGGAGCGCCGTGTGCGCAGGTGCCTCTTAGAGGCCGTCCGGATGCCTTAGGCAAGGAGCCGCCATTACAGAGCAGGCAGGCCCCATGGACTTCATCAAGGATGATGCGTCACAGTTGCTGGAAGGTAGTTCGCAGCGTCTGCACTTGGCCGGTGTCTGCGGAGCGGTACCCGGCTTCGATAATCTCGATTACGTGGCGTGCATGTTCGGGCGTGGCAGGTGTGGGGATGCCCTCGCGAACGAGATCTACCAACTGCATAATATCTTCGAAAACGTGTGCTTCGCCCATTTCGCGATGCTGCCCCTTGACGTGAGGCAGCAATACCTGATCCCCTTGAGCCGCCGCGCGAGCCTCTTCACGGCCGGGGTAATCAAAGGGCTGACCGTTGAGTTCCAGCCCTACGATGCTGCCCTTTTGCCCGAAGAAGCTGGGCATACCGAACGGGGCCACCATCCCTGCGAATGTGCCGTATACGAAGGCGAAGACGGCATCCCCGAAATCCACGCACAGGAGGGTGTTGTCGTGGGCATCGCACGGATAGGTGCGGCCTCGGAACACGCGCTCCTTGATGGACACTGCGGAAAGCGCGGTAACCCGTTTCGCAGGACCCAGAATACCTGTGAGGGCATGGAGGCCGTAGACCGTCATATCGTAGAGCGGTCCGCCGCCGGGCGTGCGCCAGTACCACGTCGGGTCAATGTTGTGCAGGGGATCGTCGCCCTGGCGCACGTTTTCATTCTCGTGGTACGCGCCGAAGGCGGCACCTGTTACCGCCCATGAGATCTTGCCCAACACGCCCTCCCGGATCATCTCACGGATCCTGCGATTGTGCGGTCGGAGCATTTGACCTGGCGAGGCTACCAGGTGCACGCGGTGGTTTTGGGCTTCGGCGATCAGGTGATCCGCTTCGGAAGCAGTTACCGTCATCGTTTTGTTGAAGTGAACATGTTTACCCGCGCGCACGGCCTTGATGCCTTGCTCGTAATGAATTCCGATGGGGGTGCAAAGGGTCACGGCGTCCACGTCGCCTTGTGCGAGCATCTGTTCATAATCTTCGAAGGCCTCGGGCACGCCGTATTTGGCGGCGGCTGCCTGCGCTCGGCCAGGCGCCGGGTCGCAAACTGCGGTAACCCGCACTCTGTCTTGCACGTCGGGCAAAGTGAGATGGTCCAGGGCGCCGCGTATGCCGATGCTGCCGCATCCTACGACGCCGATCTTGACGGGGCCGGCCATGGTTGCTCCTTAAGCGTGTCGGTTACACCTCAGACGTCGCAGAGAGTAATGGCTTCCTTGAGAGACGTCATAGGATCACGCCGGGGTATGAATTCGTGGGCCACGAAGCCTTGGAAGCCTACGGCTGCGATCGTCTGCATCACGCGCGGGTAGTTAATCTCCTGCGTTTGGTCTATCTCATTTCGGCCTGGGACGCCTCCGGTATGGAAATGCGCGATGTACTGGATGTTCTGCTGGATGGTGTCGCACAGGTCGCCTTCCATGATCTGCATATGGTAGATGTCGTAAAGGAGCTTCATTCTGTTGGAACCGATGCGCTTGCACAGTTCCACACCCCAGGCGGAATGGTCGCACTGGTAGTCGTGATGATCCCGTTTGCTGTTCAGGAGCTCCATGCAGAGGGTCACGCCCAGATCTTCGGCCAGTTTGATGATGCGCCGGATGCCCTTCTCGCAATTGGCGAGCCCCTCGGCATCGGAGATGCCTCTACGGTTGCCCGAGAAGATGATCATGTTGGGGCACCCTGCCTGCTTTACCAAGGGAAGCAACCGTTCGGCCTCACGCACGAGGCGGTCATGGTTGGCAATGGTATTCCATCCGTCTGCGATGCCGCCCGGACCGTTGGCCATAGAGCAGATGAGCCCATGCTTGGCCACGACTGGCCACTCGTTCTCGCTCAAGAGGTCTATCGCCGTTAGTCCCATCGCCTTTGCGTTGGCGGCAAGGTCGTCTAAGGACATTCGGCCATAGCACCATCGGCATACGGACTGTTTGATGCGCCCCTTGAGGGCGGGTGTCTGCGAAGTAGCGCTTCCTTCCGCACCGAGCATCATCCCAACAGCGCCGGCGGCAGCTCCCAACATCGTGCGCCGGGACACGCGTACCGGTTCTCTTGCCATCTGTTGACCTCCTCTTTCACTCTGACCAGCCTGCATGGGCGGCTTCACCGTGGGCATCCCTCGGCTGAAAGCGCGTCCCGCGAACCTGTAGGTAGTTCAGAACCATGCATTCTTCTATTAACTACGGGCCCGGCTCTTCCCTTCATTTGCAAGGCGCGTGGGAACGCACACAGCGTCGCCAAGCGCATGCTTCGGCCGGCCATTCAACGCCGGGCAATTATCGTTGCCTGCATCAACCACCGGCCCGGCGGGGCAACGTGCAAGGAATTGATCGCCGAGTAGGTGAAGATGATTGGCGAATTCCGGTTTGGAAAGGACGGCGGCATGAACTTCTGGGAAAACCCTCGCATTTTTGCCCAGGGCCGGCTCGAACCTCGGTCCTGGTTTCACCATTATCCTGATGAGGCCACGGCGATGATGCTTGAGCCTGGCGCATCGCCTTGGTGCCGGCTGTTGAACGGGCAGTGGCAGTTCCATTACGCACCCACACCGCTTCACGCACCGGAGGGCTTCCGGCAGCCGGAGTTCGACGCATCCGGGTGGGCGGGCATCGAAGTTCCCCTCAACTGGCAGATGGCCGGCTACGGCATCCCGCATTACACCAACGTAGTTTATCCCTTTCCATTGGATCCACCGCGTGTGCCTGTCGAGAACCCTACGGGTAGCTACCGCCGTGTCTTCTTCGTGCCGGACGCGTGGCATGGGATGCAGGTTCGGCTGCGCTTCGACGGCGTGGATTCCGCTTTCATGGTGTGGGTCAACGGCATCGAGATTGGGTGCAGCAAAGGCAGCCGCCTTCCGGCAGAGTTCGACATAACGCACGCGATCCGCCCAGGCGAGAACGTGCTCGCCGTCCGGGTGTATCAATGGTCCGACGGAAGCTATTTGGAAGACCAGGACATGTGGTGGCTTTCCGGCATCTTCCGGAATGTTTGGCTGTTGGCTGCGCCCTCTGTGCACGTCGGCGATCTGGTTGTCCGCACGCTTCTGGAGGATGGAAACCGGCGCGGTCTTCTGGAAGTGGACGTGTCCGTAGTTGGGGTCGAGGCTGCGAGCGGGGAGGATTTGGTTGTGGAAGCGCGGCTCCTTGCATCTGATGGAAGCATCGCGGGCACGGATCGGGAGGAAGGCGTTCAAATCGGCGCCGATGGGGTACGAACCCTCCGAGTGCCTGTTGCTTGTCCCCGCCTTTGGTCTGCTGAGGAGCCGTACCTGTATACGCTGCTCGTGAAGGTCCGGACCAGAGCCGGCGGAGTGATGGAAGTGATCCCGCTGCAGGTAGGCTTCCGCACCGTGAAGATCGTAGATGGTGTTCTTACAATCAATGGAGCTCCCGTAAAGCTCAAGGGCGTCAATCGTCACGAATTCCACCCCCGCGGCGGGCGAACGGTGCCGGTGGAGACCATGTTGCAGGATATTCGCCTGATGAAGCAGCACAACATCAACGCGGTGCGCACAAGCCATTATCCAAACGATCCCCGGTGGTATGACCTGTGCGACCGATTCGGCATCTACGTGGTAGATGAATGCGACCTGGAGACGCATGGCTTCCTCATGCAGCACGATCGTACCAACCCCACCGACGATCCCGAATGGGAGGCTGCCTGCGTAGATCGCATGGTGCGCATGGTTCGCCGGGACATCAACCATCCGTGTGTGATCATGTGGTCGCTGGGTAACGAGGCAGGCTTTGGGAAGAACCATCTGTCTATGGCTGCGGCAGCTCGGGCTCTTGACGCTACGCGCCCCATCCATTACGAAGGGGATTATCAGATGCAGACGGCCGATATCTACAGCCGCATGTATGCGTCTGTAGAAGAGGTGGAGCGGATTGCCGAGGGTACCGAGGATGTGCGCTACTGGAACGGAGATGTGCTGAGCGCCCAAACATACCGGAACAAACCGTTCATGCAGTGCGAATATGCTCACGCTATGGGCAACGGTCCAGGCAATCTGAAGGAGTACTGGGACCTTTATTACCGATATCCGCGCATCGCGGGGGGCTTCGTATGGGAATGGGTTGATCACGGCATCCCCAAGCGCACGCCGGATGGATGTGAGTATTACGCGTACGGAGGAGATTTTGGCGACGAACCCAACGACGGCAACTTTGTGATAGACGGATTGGTGCGCCCGGATCGCACCCCTTCGCCGGGGCTCTTGGAATACAAGAAGGTGTTGGAACCTGTGCACCTCGAGGCGCTCGATGTGAAAGAGGGTCTTCTGAAGGTTACCAACCGCTATGACTTCCTCAACCTGGATCACCTGGTGGCCCAATGGTCTTTGGAGCGGCGCGGACGTATAGTGGCCGGCGGAGTAGTAGACATTCCTCGCATTGATCCGGGCGGGGAAGGGCACCTGCAGTTACCCGTTCCGGATGCTTCCGGCACGCAGTACGTTGGCGATGCATGGCTGACCGTCAGCTTCCGGTTGAGACACGGGACCGATTGGGCGGAAGCCGGCCACGAGGTGGCTTGGGGGCAGTTCCCCATGGGCGCAGCGCCCCTCGAGGATCCGCACGAGGAGCAATCGGAAGCGCCGCTCTCTCCCCGGGTCCCTCGGGAGGTTGGGAGCGGGGCGCCGCTCGCAGTTCACGACTCGCCGCTGGCCATTACAGTGCGCGGCGCGGATTTTGCCGTGTCCGTGGACCGCGCGACCGGAAGATTGTACGACTGGACGCTGGCGGGATGTACCGTCCTGCGTCGTGGGCCGCATCCGAACTTCTGGAGAGCTCCCACAGATAACGACGGCGGAAATCGTGGAGGCGTCCAGGCGGAATGGCGTAAGGCCGGTCTCGATGCCATGCAGTGGCGGCTGGACAGCCTGGCGATAGACAACGGAGAGGACCCTTCCCTGCGCATCGTCGCGGTGGGCCGGGCTGCTCCGCCCGTTTGGCCACGAGGGTGGAAATGCGTGCTTGCCTATACGGTTTTTCCTTCGGGTGAAATCCTCTTTGAGATCAAGGGGGAACCGCAAGGAGACTGGCCGGAGATGATCCCCCGGGTGGGTGTGCAAGCAGAGTTGCCGCCTGAACTAGAGTGCGTAACATGGTATGGCCTTGGGCCTGGCGAAAGCTACGTGGATAGCTGCCAGGCCCAGCGGGTGGGTGTGTGGTCTGCACCGGTGGACGATCTCTACACTCCCTATATCTTTCCGCAAGAAAACGGCAATCGCCACCGAACCCGTTGGGCTGCCTTCGCAGATTGGCAAGGAAGGGGGCTTCTCGTGGTCGGCCTGCCCATGTTCGACTTCAGCGCGCATCGCTTCACCACTCAAGACCTAGACCGGGCGCTTCATACGTGTGATCTCGTACCGCGGGATTTTATCACTCTCAACCTGGACGCGAAGCAATGTGGTCTGGGCAGCGCAAGTTGCGGACCCGGTCCGCTCCCGCAGTATCGTTTGCATGCCGAGCCGTTCCAACTTCGAATGAGGTTTGTACCGTTTGTGGGCGGCGGCCGAGATCTTTGGAATATCGTCTCTTCCCCCATAGGTGGGTCGGAACGCAGTTGACATATTCTGCATGAGAGGTGCGTGCCTAGAGCTGCATTCGGAGCAGCTTTTGGCAGGAAATGCGCGCAATGAGCGCGAAGTGATGCGCAAACGGGCAGCTCGCCGGCGCCGGCCGATGCAGGCATCTCCGGCGCCAGGTCTGTGTGCGCGTAGGAAGCGGTGTCGAGCCCCACGGCATGCTCGATAGGACCGGCGCGGGGCAAAGCGGCGCCCAGTTCCATGGCGGGGGAGAGCGATGGGCGAGGATCCAATGGGCATGGGGGGTGCCCAAGGTGCTCATCCGGCAGATAAGAGTGTCGGGCAGCCGCCTGGCGCAGGCGCCGGAAGCCGTGCAGGATCCGGCATTCCGGTGTCGAGTCGAGGTCCCGGGATGATGCAGAACCCAAGGCAGCCGGCCTTTGGACCAGCGCCTGCACCGCCGCGGCGGCTATGGCGGCTCGTTGCTGCCGGCGGCATAGTCACAGCAGTCCTCCTTGCATGGGGGATGATGCGGAGCGCCGGCACGGGCGGCTCGATGTTGCTGGCGCCATGGTCTACCGCTGCAGCGCCTGTGAAACCGGGCCTCGTTGCTCCGGAAAGGGCCAGGGCGGGCAGGGCAGTTCCTGGAACGCGGACACCTCCTGCATCGCCGGCAGCCGCACCGTGGAACCCTACTGCGATCTATTCGTCGCCTGCTTCACCGCCCCCAGCCTCGCCCACAGAGCGCCCAGGCAATGAAGCTCCTTCAGCATCGGGGATGTTCACCGAGCGACCAAGCGCTTTGGAGACCCCCACCGTCAGGATCCGGAACGACACTTCGGATATCCTGACCCTTACCCTGATAGGAAGCGATGGGCGCGCCTACCAACTGGCAGTCCCTCCGTTCGGTGTGAACAGCATGCAGGTTCCTGCCGGCCAATACGCCGCAGAAGTTTCGGGTCTCGATCCGAATGTGCATCCGGCTATCGGAGATGCTACATTCCGGAAGCGTCACGAATACGAGGACACGTTCATCACAGTGCCGCGCGGTTTTGCCGGACCGCTTCACATGGGTGACTAGACCCGGCAGCAGCTAGAGGTCGCGCCGCCACAGCCGCTGGGCGACGCGCCGCCTGAGAGAGCGCAACTGGGCTTTCTGATCGGGCGTAAGCGTGTCCCGGATTGTCCGCAGCACCTTCAGGCGCAAGGCCTGCAGCCGCTCGCGCTTCTGCGCCGGGGTTAGGGCGGTGTTGAGGCAGATGGCGCGCCTCTCGGCCCAAGCTGCTCGCACCTGTGTCCTTATTTGACGCCTCTGCTGGGGCGTTAGGTGGAGAGCCCGGGCAACCCGTCGAAGTATGAGACGGCGGTGCAGCGCTCTAGTTTGCCACAGCCTGCCGCGGATCGCGTGCTGCGCGCGGCTGCGCATGTGGGCGGGCGGCCGCGGCGCCGTACCTTGCGCGGCTGGAGACTGGGTTTGTGCTGTCGCCGGCAGCGCAACAAGGGCCCATGCAAGTGCGATGGCCGAATGTGCCTTCATAGGATCCTCCCTTGGAATACCGCTTGGAACGCCACCAAATCAGACGCATGGAAGCGCCGCAGGTTCGGATGCAGGAATGATTGGCACCGGCGCCCAACAGTCCGTTACGACATCCGTTTGTAGGATTGGGCGCCATGGAGATATCGCTGGCACTGGTGTTTGTGGGGGTCGCGGCAGTTGCCTGTGCGGGGATTTCGGCAGGGGATCGTTCGGCGGGGCAGGTGACGGCCCAGAACCAAGGCTTTCGCCTTACCATGCGTGTGGTCCGCGGATCCGTGCACGCCCGGTTGGAGATCCTTCAAGGCGGCTTTATCGCGGCGGAAGGACCCATGGTGTACCGGGCCCAAATATCCGGGCCGGAGGGAAAGGCGGTGTCGGTCGGCCTCCAAAACCCAGAGCTGCGTTCGGAGCCCGGACGGATCGTGGTCCAGGGTATGCTGGGCAGCGTCCGGATGATCCAGACATTTGACCTTCCCCAGGGGCTCCAGCAGATGGAGGAGCGTATTGTTCTGCGCAACACCAGTCCGCACCCGGCCCGTTTCACAGACCTGGAAGTGTCTTTTCAGCGTCCAGTGGTGGATCAGGATGGACATTCCCTGGCGGGCTTAACCGGCGACCGCTTCGCTGCGGTTCCGCTGCGGCACCGCGCCACGGATCCGAAGGGGTTCCAGAATGATTTTTCGTTGGACGAATTGTTTGCTCAGCCTGGGTGGTATCCGCAGATTGACGGCTTCCAGCGGTATCGGCAGGTACCGTGGGATGGGCGCATCGCCGACGGATGGGCGTGGATCCACGGCTCCATGGCAATGGGCATCTTTGCGTGGTGTGCGGACCACCTTCGCTTCAGCGTCATCACGACACGCCGCGAGGGCAACGGAGGCGTGATGCACTTTGGGGGTCTGCGCATGGTGGCAGGCGAGCCGGCCGTGTTGACACGCCTGGTACCTGGAGCCTGGGCCGACACCGGGGTTACACGATATGTGTGCGTCCCGGGCGGCTGGAAAGAAGCAGCATATGCCTACCGCTCATTCCTCGACGCGCATGGGTGCCGGTTCCCGCGGGGGTACAATCCGCCCATCCATTGGGAGCAGCTCTACGATATGGAGGGCGCTTGGGATCATCGCAAAGAACAGTACACTCTTGCGGCTCTGGAGCGAGAGGCGGAGAAGGGCCGAGAGTATTCTTGTGAGGCGCTCTATCTGGATCCAGGATGGGACACTGCCTTCGCGACCTTCCTTTGGGATGAGGACCGCTTGGGGGCCCAGGCGGATTTCGTTCGCGAACTGCGGCGCAAATACGATTTGGCGCTCGCGCTGCATTGTCCGCTGGCCACTTGGATGTCGGTGCCCTTCATTATGGGTCCCAGCGGTGTAGACACGTGGCCTCCCGCAGCGAAGCGCATTCCGCCCGAAATTTCCGATGCCGAGTTCCGAGTGCCTGCTGTGCGGAATGGACGCCGGAACCTCGCATTGATGCCGGCGGCCCGCGCCGAGGCGTCATCGGTCTACGACAATGGCCGCATGGAGATCCACCAAGTTGCCCACCTTAACGACGGATGGTACGGCAACGAGAGGAGTTGGATCGCGGGAGCCATGCCTGCTTGGGCTCAAGTGGATCTTGGAGCAGTGTATCGCGTGGGTTCTGTGGCATTGGGGAATGAACACTTTCTGAGGTACACCGATCGGGCTGCTACCCACCTCAGGATCTACACTGCCCAATCTCATATGCCGTCTAGTTCGGATCTCGCCTGGGAACTGGCCGCAGACGTTGCCGGCCGCCGGCTGGCGGGAACAGAGGTGATTTCGTTTCCGCCCCGGGAGGCGCAGTGGGTGCGCGTGGAAATCCTCGCCGCGGACGAGGGTCTGCCCCGGCTGGATGAGATCGAGGTGTATGAGGCGGATCCGTGCTCCGAAGCGGACGCGGCCGCCTTCGAACGATCATGCCGGCGCGGACCTGCCCCAAAGCCGGCGTCAGACGGACCGCTGATCTGCCTGGGTTCGCGCCAATATCTGGACGAGGCGGAGAAGCGGCTGCTGAAGCTCTGTTCCGATGGGGCAGTGTTCCTGATGTTCGATGGCAACTGGTGGAATGGCGGCTGCATCAACCCGGATCACGGTCACCCCGTCCCCTATACATGGGAAGATCACATCCAGGCCAATCTGACCCTTGCCAGGAGGATCCATGCGCACTTCCCGCGCGTGTTCATCGAGATGCACGATATGCTTGCCGGCGGGAGCCCAGTGCGCATGACGCCTGTTTATGCCGGGTATTCCCAGCCCGGAAGCTACAACGATAACTGGGGCTTCGAGCTGATGTGGGATCCCATGGCAGATATCAAAGAAGGACGCGCAGAGGCGCTCTACGACTACAATCTGGGATGTAACGTGCCTCTGTACCTGCACATTGACCTTCGCAAGGACAACCGCCACTGCCTGGTGCTTTGGTGGTATGCGTCTACATGCCGCCATCTTGGGATCGGAGGGACCCATGCCGATGCGACTGTGGCGGTCGCCCAAAAGGCTGCAATGAAGCGGTACCGGTCCCTGGAGCGCTTCTTCAAACGGGGTGACTTTTTCGGCATCAATCCCCAGATCCATCTTCACGTGCTGCCTCGCGAGCACGCGGCTGTGATCGTCCTCTTCAACCTTTCGGATCGCCCCGAAACCGTCGCGGGCGCCATCGGATTAGGCGAGGTTGGGTTGGACCCTGGTATGCGGTACCGCAGCGATAACGCGAGCGTACAGGTTCGCGATGGGAGGCTGTTGGTGTCAGCCGATCTCGAGCCGTGGGATGCTGCCGTTGCCTTCGTTCGGCCGGCAGATGGCAGCGAATGAGGGAGGGCGCCTGTACCAGGGCATGGGGAGGCCCGTACTGATTTTGCCGGCTGGAAACAGGCGCTCCCGGCGGATACTGATCCTTGGCGCGGATCTTGGCGTGGAATGAAGGGTGTCCTTGCAATTGATGCGGGCGGCTCCAAGTGCGATGCCCTCCTGGTAACGCCGGCAGGGGAGGTAATCGGGTGGGGCCGATGGAGTGTACGTGACGCGGGCAGCGGGCGTGGGACAGGAGGCAGCGGCCGTTCCGGTGCCACTGTGCGCCGGGCGGTGCAGCAGGCCTTACGCCAGGCGAAGGGTCTATCGGATCTGCACGTGGTGGGCTACGGCGCCTCTCCGAAGGACTTGGCCGAGTTCGCCGGGCGTGCCGGTGGTGTGCAATCCGTACGGGAATGTGATGCGGCCATGGCCCTGGCCGGCATCGAAGCAGGCGTTGTGGCGCTGGCTGGGACAGGCGCCTTCGTGTATGGGCGTCGGCCGGACGGCAAGGAGGTCCATCTGGATGCGCTGGGACCCCTGCTTGGCGATTATGGAAGCGGGTATCACATCGGGTTGATGGCAATTCGGGCGGCGGCGAAGGCTTCGTGGCATCCAAGACACGCCACGTCTCTGGAGGTGCCGGTGCTCGAAGCGTGCCAGGCTTTTTCCGGCCAATCCGAGGGCTTCCACTTGGTGGCCTACATGTTGGGCAACCCGGATCGCGCGGAAGTCGCCTCCCTGGCCGAGTTGGTGAACGCGCACGCGGAAGCCGGTGATCGGCATGCGCGATCCATCCTCGAGACAGCTGCCGATGAATTGGCCGAGACACTGCGCGATGTAGTGGACCTGCTGAACATAGCCTCGGAGCTGCTGCCGCTTGTAGGAACGGGAGGCGTGATTACCGGATCGCATCTGTATTGGGAGCATTTCTGCTTGCGGTGCCGAGAGTTCGCTCCCGGATTGGAACCCCGTCTGGCGCCTGGTCCCCTGGTGGCCGGAGTGGCCCTGCTCGGGTTGAAACATTTGGGTAAAGTGGATGACCTGATCCGCAGGCGATTGCTTGGGGCTCTCGCCGGCAGGTAGGCGCGGGAGGGGCGCATCGCGTCGCGCTTTTGCATTAGACCACGTGGTGCCCATCACCTCATCCGTGGAGGCTGGAAACGGAGCTTTGCTCCGAAACCGCAGCAGGGCTGCAGGGCGCGGGTGCCCTACTCCGAGAGCCGGGCAGAATGGAGATGCCGCAACGTATCGCCAAGGAGGAGAGGATGGAGCAATTCCAATATCTTAACGCCGTACGCCGCGTGATGGATCACTTGGGATCCACGCAAGCGCCAGCGATAGACGCTGCTGCGGATCTGGTGTGCGAGGCTCTTACCAACAAGCAAGCAGTATTCTGTGCGGATATCGGCCACGGCATCCAAGGAGATTTTGTGAACCGGGCTGGGGGCTTGGCCGCAGTACGCGCCTTCTCCTACGGCTTTACACTTAACGACGCGGTTGCAGAGTGCCTTAAGGATCGGCCGCGGCGCGTGCCGGTGGAGCGCGACCTGGAAACGGTGCGCCTCGCGGTGCGGTGCAGCAATCTGCGGGCTGGGGACGTGATGCTGATCGGATCCGTTTCTGGGCGGAACCGGGTTCCCGTGGAGCTGGCGCTGGCGTGCAACGAGATGGGTGTCCGCGTTGTGGGTCTAACCTCAATGGAGTACACCCGGGCAGTGGAGAGTTTACACCCATCGGGCAGGAAGCTCTGTGATGTTTCCGACGTGGTGATTGACATCGGCGCACCCTTTGGGGATGCCGCCGTGGAGATACCCGGCCTCGAAGTGCCCGTGTTGCCCGTGTCCGGCGTGGCATTCGCCTTGTGCGGCTGGATGCTTTGGGAGCGCACGATGCAGAAGATGATTGCCGTGGGGAAGCCTCCCACGGTGTTCATGAGCGTGAACCGACCTGGTGGGGAAGATCACTATAAACGGAGTTTGCAACGGTACGATGAGGTGGGCTATTGACGCAGAGGTGCGGGAGGGGATCTCTCAAGCGTCGTGAGGATATTTCGCAGGTTGCTGGGAGAGGCCAAACCGTATGGGGAAGGGCATTGCCGGGGAAGCGGGGCGTTCCAAACGTTCATCCGGGAGTAGGGCCGCACAACGACGGGCCCGTACATCGCGGTCGGGCATTTGCCCTCTGTGGTCCCCCATGGACAGGCGGACGGGGAATTTGCACAGTAAAGGAGCACCGACATCATGTCTGCAGATGCGTACTTCCAATCGGCCATTTCAGCCATCGAACGCGCTCGGGACACTCAATCCGAGGCAATCCGGGAGGCCGCGGGGATGATGGCCCAGGTCATTGCCGCCGACGGAAGCATTTATGCGTTCGGCGCCAGCCATTCCTTCATCATCGCCGAGGAGATGGTTTACCGCACCGGCGGCCTCATGCTGATCAACCCCATCTATCCTCATGGGATGAGTTTGATGGTTCGGCCGGCGCCCCTTACGTCGCGCCTGGAACGGCTACCCGGCTTCGGGGCTGAGCTTCTAGCGGCATCACCCGTTCAAGCTGGCGACGTGCTTATCATTGCATCTACTTCCGGGCGTAATCCCGTTGTTGTGGATCTGGCCCTCGCTGCGCGTGAACGGGGTGTGCGCATCGTGGGGATTACTTCGGTGGCTTATACCCAGCAGGTGTCCAGTCGGCACGCCTCCGGAAAGAAGCTCATAGACCTGTGCGACGTCGTGATTGATAACTGCGCGCCGGCAGGAGATGCCGCAGTGGAAATAGCCGGGTTCCCGCAAAAGGTGAGCCCTCTCTCTACGGTCACAGGTTGTGCCATCGTGAATGCCTTGGTTGCCGAGACTGTGGCCCGCCTGGTGGAACTGGGGATCGAGCCGCCGGTCTTTATCAGCGCCAACCTCGATGGAGGGGACGAGCACAATGCGCGCCTTCTTGCTGCCAACCGCCACCGCATCCACTACCTGGATTAAGCCCATGCTCGGCGTATCTGGGGCACGGGTTCACCCGCCGCCTGCATGCGTCGTATAAGGGTTTCCGCCAGCTCCTCCAGCACGGTGCGATATTCCGGTTGATCCGCCAGATTGCGGGTTTCCCAGGGATCTTCCTTCAGATCGTACAGGTACTGATCCTGGTACGCACGAGCCGAGGGCTCCCTCCACCCGTCATGGCCGGGCGCAGTGACCCCATATTTCCAGCGCTTCGTTCGGACGGCCCTGCCGACTTGGCTCTCGCTAATCTGGATGAAAACCTCCTGCGGCCAACTCTTTCGCCGGCCGTGGATGAGGGGGAGGATGCTCTGCCCTACAAAGTCGGTAGGAACCTTGATCCCCGCTGCGTCCAGAAGGGTGGCAGACCAGTCCGGAATGGAGACGAGTTCGTTCACTATATGGCCGCCTGCGAAGCCGGGCCCGGCAAACACAGTGGGCACGCGTATGGAGCTTTCGTGGCAGCTTCGCTTGTACTCGTCGTTGCGGGTGCGAAAATGACAGCCGTGGTCACTGGCAAAGAGAAGGATGGTATCCTTGCGGAGGCCAAGCTCGTCCAGGGCAGTTACGACGCGCCCGAGGTTCTCGTCCAGGTTGGCGCACATGCCGTAGTAATCGGGAAGCTCCTGGGGCCAGTCTCCTTTACCGGCATGCACGAGGTCCGGCGGCGCGTAGAGGTTCTTCCTGTAGCGGTCCGCGTATCCGTTGGGCGCCACAAAGCGCTTCATATCATTCTGGAAGTGGGGTTCTAGGTAACTTACGAAGAGAAAGAAGGGACGGGTCGCCTGGCCTGCCTGGCGGTGGAGAAAATCCAGCACGCAGTCGGTTTGGGCATCCACGCGGTAACCCGGGCGGTGATAGGGCCGATTTTCAGTGTCGAACACGCGGAAATCATAGGGATGGGACGTCATCTCCAGGACGTCGGCTGCGAGCCACTCCGCATATCCTCCCCGCAATTCGCGCGGGACCGGCTTGACGCCGGTGCAGGCCAGGTGCCACTTTCCGATGTACGCCGTGTGATACCCTGCTTCGGCAAAATAGTGGGCCAGCGTTTTATGGTTCGGAGTTAGGGGAAGACCGTTGCGCCACACACCGTGCTGGGTTCCATACCTCCCGGTCTGCAGGCACGCTCTCGCCGGTGCGCAAACAGGCTGTACGGTAAAGGAATGCCGAACCAAGGTTCCCTCGGCTGCCAGCCGATCCAGGTTTGGTGTGAGGTTCAGCGGAGTGTCATGGTAGCATCCGCAGGTGTCCCACCGCTGCTGGTCTGTAAAGAAGACCACCACGTTGGGCTGACGTCCATGCATCTTTCGTCTCCCTGAAGGGTCGAACTTGGGCTGCGCTGCCGGGACCAGCGACGCGGCGCCCAGCCCGATAAGTTGCCGGCGTGAGATCATTTCTCAAAGCCTCCGTGCCCCTATGACACGTTCCAGAGATTTTGTCCCTAGAACCATGTCTTGTGTAGCGCCACAATCGGACCTTGGTCGCCCATTGGGCAAGTTCGCCCGACGAAGATAGTTCTCCTTCTGCACGGGAAGGCGGACGCACGGGGTGGAGGGTGGAACCGCTTTGGGCTTCTCGCCTTTGCCCCCAGGGCGTGGATGAGTCCGTCGCAGCCGATGGAAGCATAGTGACGGACCGGGTCGGGTGCGCGCCAGGCGGTCCCAGGGATGCGGGATCCGAACGCGTCAGCTTGCTTGGCGCAGATCCGACACGGTAAGGATCTGAGGTTCTTCCGTGCCGCGCACAGTTCCCTCGGTAATGATGCAGCGCTTGACGTCTTTAGAGGAGGGGATTTCGTACATGATATTCATCATCACCTCCTCTACGATCGTGCGCAGGGCTCTGGCCCCGGTAGCCCGCTTCATAGCCTCTTGTGCGATCGCACGGAGGGCCTCCTCCTGGAACACCAGTTCGACGCCGTCGAACTCGAAGAATTTGCTGTACTGCTTGGTAAGAGCATTTTTGGGCTCGACCAAAATCTTCACGAGGGCATCTTCGTCCAGTGGAGTGAGCGTGGCTACGACGGGAAGCCTTCCAATGAACTCGGGGATGAGGCCGAAGCGGAGAAGATCCTCAGGCATCACCTGAGCAAGGATCTCTCCTAAGTTCTCGTCCCGAACGGCCTTCGCTTCGGGATGAGCGCGGAAGCCCATGGCGCGTTTGGAGAGACGCTGTTCGATCATGCGGTCGAGCCCCTCAAAGGCGCCGCCGCAGATAAAGAGGATGTTGGACGTGTCTACCTGCACATATTCCTGCTGCGGGTGCTTCCGACCCCCCTGAGGAGGAACGTTTGCCACCGTACCCTCCAGGATCTTGAGGAGGGCTTGCTGCACCCCCTCGCCGCTTACATCCCTTGTGATGGAGGGGTTCTCAGACTTGCGCGTGATCTTGTCTATCTCATCAATGTAGACGATGCCGCGCTGAGCATTCCGCACGGTTTCTTGGATGGATCCCCCGGTGTCGGCGGCCTGCAGCAGCTTCAGAAGGATATTCTCTACGTCTTCCCCGACGTACCCGGCCTCGGTAAGAGACGTTGCATCCGCGATGGCGAAGGGCACGTTGAGGATGCGTGCGAGCGTTTGGGCAAGGAGCGTCTTTCCGGAGCCAGTGGGGCCGATGAGGAGGATGTTGGATTTCTGAAGTTCTACGTCGCCGGCTGGGGCATTGATGCGCTTGAAATGGTTGTATACCGCCACAGCGAGGATGCGCTTGGCACGCTCCTGGCCTACAACGTACTGGCTTAGGATGCGGTAGATTTCCTTCGGTTTGGGGATGGCTCCGAGCGTGCCGAAACGGTCGGCGGCGTCCTCTTCACTCCGAATGATTTCGTTGCATAGGGCGATGCACTCCACGCATACACCGCCGTAGATCCCTACGATGAGCTTCTTGACCTGCTCACGGCTCTTCCCGCAAAGCACACAGCGTTTTTCGCCCAGCTCGTGCATCCTCGCCAAAGTCTTCGTCCTCCCGTAAGGGGCGGATTAGATGTGCGTCCACAATCTTCCTCCCCTTCAGGGGAGAATTCCGGGCGGCGCGGTAGCCATCCCTCGCCGGCAACGTCATCCCTTAATCATCGGTTTACCGGTCGCCCTTCTCGAACACTTTGTCAATCAGGCCATATTCCACCGCTTCGTGGGCCGAAAGCCAGTAATCCCGGTCGCAATCCCTCCGTACCTTTTCGATGGGTTGCCCTGTGTGCTCGCTGATAATCTGCATGAGTGTTTCGTGCGCCTTGTTCATCTCTTCGAGCTGGATGCGGGCATCGGCGAAGGTACCCTGGTAGCCTCCGGCCACCTGGTGGAGCATGATGCGGGCGTGGGGAAGGGAATACCTTTTTCCTTTGGCTCCGCCGGCCAGAAGCACTGCTCCCATGGACGCAGCCCACCCCACGCAGATGGTGGCTACGTCGCACTTGACGATCTGCATGGTGTCATAGATGGCCAATCCGGCGGACACACTGCCGCCCGGACTGTTGATGTAAAGATCAATGTCGCTGTCCGGATCTTCGCGTTCCAGGAAGAGAAGTTCTGCGATGACGAGGTTGGCTAGGTGGTCGTCAATGGCGTCTCCAATGAAGATCACGCGGTCCTTCAGGAGGCGCGAATAGATATCATAAGCTCTCTCTCCCCGGGCGCTCTGTTCTACAACCATCGGGATGACGGCGTCTATCTTAGCAGGCTTCATACTGAGTACCTCATCGTGTGGTTCTATATCCTCTCGCCCGAGCGAGCAATCTCACGCCATTCCCGGCCGCGGATCGGATGGATGCGGCGCTTCCTCTGAATGCGAGAGCATTGTTGCCGACTGCGGTGCGTGCCTTACTTGCAAAAAGGACCTCCTCGCCTCAGGCACTTTGATCGGGAGCCGAGGATGGCGCTGCGTCCTCCGGGACGGGAACGTCTTTGATCGCTACTTTGCTGAAAAGGAAATCCCGGATCTTCTGGTCTCGCAGGTTGGTATAGGTGCGGAGCCTCACCTCGCGATCCTTCTTGAGGTCATTGCGGACTTCACCGGATACATTATTGGCATCCAAGAGGCGATCCAGCTCCGCTTCGAGCTCTTCATGGCTTGCGAAAAGTTCGTGGGCAGCCGCGATCTCGTTGAGGATCAGTGTGCGCACAAGGCGCCGCTCGGCTGCTTGGGCGATCTGGTTGAACAATGCTTCCTCGGTGATGCCGTTCTGCTTCATGTATTCATCTATGGTGAGCCCTTCTTCGGACAACGCTTGCGTCAGGCGAACATATTCATCTTTCATCTTCCGCTCAAGAAGGATGGCCGGGTAGTGCACCTCCGACCGGCGCTGGAGTTCATCGAGGATGCGCTGGAGGGTGATGCGGTCACTTTGCTCCCGCAAATTCTCTTCCATCTTGGTTAGGATGTCGGACCGAAGTTCGTCTACAGACGCATACCTCGTGTTCTTCTGGATCCATTCATCCGTAAGTTCCGGGAGGACACGTTCATTGATGGCGAGTACTTTCACAAGGAAGCGGGCTTTTTTGCCGGCGAGGTTCTGGTCTTCGTAGTCGTTCGGGTAGTCAAGCTCGAAGGTGCGCTCCTCGCCCACTTCCATGCCCATGACTGCATCGTCAAATCCTGGAATATTCCTTCCCATGCGGATGAGGCTGCGTTTGACTTCGCCTTGAGGCTCGCCTTCGGGCGTTATGGAGATCTCTGCCACCAGCACGTCGCCCTCTTTTACCCCTCGTCCTGTGACGGCGGAGAGGGAGGCATTCTCTTCCAGCATGGATCGGATGGCGTTGTCTAGGTCGTCCTCTGTCACATGGACTACGGGCCGCTCTACCGTGATGCCCTCCAGGTTGCCGAGGGTTACCTTCGGTGGAAGGGGCACTTTGGCGGTGAACCGAAAAGGCTGACCTAATTCAAAGTCGTCATATTCGATGTCGGGCCGGTCATAGGGCTCGATCTGTTCCTGCCGGATAGCCTCGGAGTAGGCGGTATCGGCCAGGAAGTTGGCCGTGCGTTTGTTGACCCTCTCGGGATCCAGATATCGTTCCACGAAGGGGCGGGGCGCTTTGCCGGGCCGAAAACCAGGCACTTCCACGCTCTTGGCCATTTGACGCACGATGCGCTCGCGGGCTTGGCGGACGGTGTCGGGATCTACTTCAATTGTGAGCGTGATCATGCAGGGGTCGCTCTGTTCCCTGGTGACCTGCATGGGACCTCCTTTGCAGCGGAAGGATGTGGCGATGCGGCCAAAAAGAGAGGATACGGGTGCAAGCCGCCGGTGCGGGGATGCAGCCTGTATCCCTGCGGTGCCGAAGATACACGTTGGAAACTCCGGGCATATTCTAGCATTCCCAAGGGCGAGTGTCAAGGACGGCGGGTGGGTCAAACGGTCCCCGCGCCGCCTACGCATTAGAACAGACGGGGTAACCGCCCTACCCCGCAAACGAGGATCGCTTCCAATCCGAAACCGCTGCGCCGGCCCATTTGCCCCTGGAACGCATTAAAGGCCATCTGAAACCACTCTCGCAGCCCCAATAGGGTCGCCATTCCGAACAGGAAGTGCAGAAACCCGGAGATGAGGCTCCACATGAGGCAGATGCGCCCTACCTCTTGCCGCCTCGGATCGTCACACATAAGGAAGGCAAGCGCAATCGGAAGCCCGAAGTAGGGCATCAACAGTCCCAACCATAACGCCGCCCGGTTCGCCGTGGTGCGATTGGAATCCGTTGCGTGGGAGGACACGGCATACCCCATGGCTCCCGGAAAGTCTGCTGCAGGCGGAACGGTTCCCGCAGGTGGGCGAGGCGGGCTTGCTGCGCGGCGTGCCGAGAGGGGAGCCCCGCACTTCCAGCAGACGGTGACTGTGTCGAAGTTGTTCGCTCCACACCGCGGGCATACGATCCTGCCCCCGGATCCTGTTGTTGCCAAGAACGTTGCTCTCCTCTGGAGGGTGGAAGGAACTCCCTCAGAATGCGGCCTCTTCCCAATATCCGGCTATGGACGGGCGTTGCGCAGGTCGTTGAGAAGCGCCATCAGGGTGTCGAGTGCGGTCAACAGTTTGGATCCCAAAACCGAGGGTGAGCCCAGGGGCCGGCCATTGTGCCATGTAGCACGTGCGGCGGCCACGTCTACCGGAAGCCGGATGCTGTGCGCGCGGATCCGGCTCCATAGCAGTATATTGAGTGAACTCCGGTCCTGCAGGCGGGGCGCACTTCTCAGCGGCGCCAATCTGTGACACGCCAAATCCAAGGCCGCAAAATAACGGGATATGCGACGCCGGTAGGAGGTTGCCGGTTCCCCGGGCAGCGGTTCGGCCTTGAGGCCCTTTAGGGCGATGCGGGCCTCTAGGCAATAGGCTGCAAATTCGTTGATGCGCCATTGAGTGATGGGCTTAGCGGGAGGCAAGGCGAGAGCCGGCGCATTCGCCGCGCAATCGGCGGCGATCAACAGAAAAACCAGTGCATAAAGTTTGTTAGGCATTTTCAATTGTTGAAAATTGATGGTACGCGTCGAGGGGGATGCGTATTGAATTAGCCCGTCTCCAAAGGCTATAATAAGCCATCGCGACGCCCCACGCGACGCCGCGCTGACCCAAACGAAACCATGGAGGTTGACACGTGTCGGCACAAGAAGACATCGGCGCGCCCCGCGTTGCCAAAGGGCTCGAAGGGATTGTTGCGGCCGCAACGCACATTGCGGAGGTCAACGGAGAACTCGGCCGCCTCACTCTGCGGGGGTACGACATTCGCGAACTCTCCGGCAAGGTGTCCTTCGAGGAAGTAGCTTACCTATTATGGCATGGCAAGCTGCCCAATCGGGCAGAGTACCAGGCGTTGAAGGAAGAAATGAGTGCGGCGCGGGAACTTCATCCCGCCGCCCTAAATGCACTGAAGGAAGTAGCTCCGCATGCCGACGGGATGCATCTCTTGCGCATAGGCGCATCCATGCTTTCCCTCGGTGATGATGATATAGACAGCCTCTCTATAGAAGCCGCACGGCGGCGGGCCTCGCGACTTACAGCCCAGATGCCCGCCATCGTAGCACACATGTGGCGGCTGCGCAATGGATTGCCGATCGTCCCTCCCAAGCCGGAACATGGTCTTGCGGAGGGATTTTTATACATGCTGGAAGGAAAGGAACCGCACCCGGCTCGTGTGGATGGCCTCAATGCGTATCTTGTGGCAGTGAGCGAGCATGGCCTTAACGCTTCTACATTCACCGCTCGGGTCGTTATATCCACAGATGCCGATATGGTGTCCGCACAAACCGCTGCCATCGGCGCACTGAAGGGGCCCAAGCACGGCGGGGTGCCCGGGCCGGTGCTCAAGATGCTCAGCGCCATCGGGACTCCGGATCGCGCCGAAGCCTATATCCGCAGCGAGCTGGCTGAGGGTCGCCGGATCATGGGCTTCGGCCATCGCGTCTACAAAGTGCGTGATCCCAGGGCCGCCATCCTGAGCGAGGCTGCCGAACGGATGGTGGAGGTTACCGGCGATCGGAAGCTTCTGGATCTGACGCGGGCGGTCGAGCAAACGACTGTGGAGGTCCTCGCCGAAGTGAAGCCGGGCAGAGATCTCTATGCCAATGTCGAACTCTATGCGGCGCTGATCCTGCATGAAGTGGGCATCCCGTCTGAACTGTTCACTCCTACCTTTGCAGTGGGGCGGACGGCTGGGTGGACGGCCCACATGATCGAACAGATGGAGGATAACCGCTTGATCCGGCCCCAGTCCGTATATGTGGGGCCTCGGGGGCTCAAGTGGCAACCGATGGACGAACGCCCGTAGCGGTACCGTCAAGGCATAGGCGCTTCGGATGGGCGGTGAGGCAATCCCTCGCCGCCTTTTCCTTTTGCCGCAAGCGAGGCACGGCGCACCGTGGATTGGGGGGGGTTGGCCGTCAGACGGACCGTGGATTGGTTTGGCATGGGCCCAATCCAATCCGCGGGGTTCCACGGGGCGCCTAGGTGCGGAAATCATGGAGCTAGGTGTCCACGACGAGGTTGTCTCGATGGATTACTTCGTCGTGCGTTTTCTGGCCGATGGCTGCCCGAACCTGATCGGTCCGAAGGCCGCGGATGAGCTGCAAATCGCTGGAGGAGTAATTCACGATGCCGCGTGCCACCCGGCGGCGAAGCTCATCTACGATCTCTACCAAATCGCCTTCTCTGAAACTACCTTGGACCTCCAAGATGCCCACGGGGAGAAGGCTCGCGTTTTCGGAGCGGATCCGGTGGGCGGCGCCTTCGTTGACGGTGATGCTTCCCTTGGGGCGGGAACCGGCCACGATCCAGCGCTTGCGGCCGCGCAGCCGTTCGTTAGAGGGCAGGAATGTCGTCCCGATCGGTTCACCAGCCAAGACACGGCTGATCACGCGATCCAGCCTGCCGCGAGCGATCACCGTGCGGATGCCTGCTGTTGTAGCGATTTTGGCTGCTTCTACCTTCGTGCGCATCCCTCCCGTTCCTGCGTCGCTTTCGGCGTCGCCTGCAATCGCCCATAGTTCGGGTGTGATGCGTGAAACGGTAGCAAGGACCCTGGAACGGCTGTCGTCCGTGTAGAGGCCATCCACATCGGAGAGGATCAATAGGAGGTCCGCCTCCGTGAGCACTGCTACCCGTGCGGCCAGCACGTCGTTATCGCCGAAGCGGATTTCATCCACGGCCACAGTGTCGTTCTCGTTGACGATGGGGGTCACACCCAAATCGAAGAGGGCTCGGAATGTGTTGCGCGCATTCAGGAAGCGGCGCCGGTCGGCCAGATCATCGCGTGTGAGCAGAACTTGGGCCACCGTGATGCCGCGCCATGCGAAGGCTTCGGTGTAGGTATGCATCAGAAGCCCCTGGCCTACGGCAGCCGCGGCCTGTTTGTACGCAAGGGCCAAATCGTTCGAGCTGCCGGCCGTGCCTGCATTGTCGGAATGCCCCGAGGATGCGAGGCGCTCGCGGCCCGCCCGAATGGCTCCGGAGGTCACCAGAAGCACGTCGCGCCCCTGGCTTCGCTGCGCGGCTAATTGGGCGGCAAGATCCGCGATGTACGCTCGGTCCAGGCGGCCGGCCGCATCCGTGAGGGTACTCGTTCCGACCTTCACCACCAGCCGGCGCACGGTTTGAGGGAGCATGGGTCTTCTAGGCTCTGTTTCGGGGACGTTCTATCGCTGCCTCCGGAAGCCTTCGGCCAGCGCGTCTTCGTCTACATACTCAAATTCCGCATCGGCAATGCGCACCGTGTCGCCGTGGCAGGCGCCAAGTTCCTTCAGTCGGCGGTTGACGCCGATACGGTCCAGGATATGCTGCAGCCTGCGGACGGCATATTCGTTGTTGAGATCCGTCCTTGTCACCAAGCGCTCAAGCCCAGCTCCGTTGATAATCCATTGGTTCGGTCCGGCGCTTGCAGCTTCCCAGCGGTGCAGGTCTCGGGATTTCGGGGCGACGATGCGAACCACTTCGTTCGTGCCGGATAGCGCGGGAACCTCGGTCTTCTGGAGCCGCTCCCACATCGCATAGACGAGAGTTTGAAGCCCTTCCCGAGTGGCGGCAGAGATCCTAAATACAGGATACCCCTCATTGCGCAAGGTTGCTTCCACGTGGCTCACAAGATCTGCGTCTGCCGCGATATCCATCTTGTTGAGGGCTACGATCTGAGGAATATCCGCCAAGCGGCCTCCATACATCGTCAGTTCGCGATTGATCGTACGAAAGTCTTTGAGGGGGTCGCGCCCAGTAAGGCCGGATGCATCGAGGACATGGACGAGGAGCCTCGTTCGTTCGGCGTGGCGCAGGAACCCCAGTCCAAGACCGGCTCCCTGATGAGCGCCCTCGATGAGCCCGGGAAGGTCTGCTACCACAAAGGACTGATGCGGTTGAACGGACACGACGCCGAGGTTGGGCACGAGTGTCGTGAACGGATAGTCCGCGATCTTGGGGCGTGCGGCGCTGATGGCGGCGATGAGCGTGGACTTACCTACGTTCGGCAATCCGAGAAGTCCTACATCGGCCAAGAGCTTGAGCTCGAGCCGAAGGGTACGCGCCTCGCCCGGTTCGCCTTTTTCTGCGAAGCGAGGTGCCTGACGCACTGCATTGGCGAAGTGGATATTGCCGCGGCCGCCGGCTCCGCCCTTGGCTACGAGCAGCCGCTCACCCGGATGGGAAAGATCGCCCAGCAGTTCACCGGTGGCAGCGTCGTAGACCACCGTCCCCGCAGGGACCTTCAGGACTAAGTCCTGGGCGTCCTTGCCGTACCGATCCTTGCTGAGGCCCATGCCGCCGTCTTCTGCGCGATAGCGGCGTTGGTAATGGTAGTCCATGAGGGTGGTGAGCGATGGATCCGCTTTTAGGATGATGCTGCCGCCCCGGCCGCCGTCACCGCCGCTGGGGCCTCCCCTCGGCACATACTTCTCCCTGCGGAAGGTGGCGGCGCCATCGCCCCCTCTGCCGGCCCGCACTTCGATCTCTGCCTGATCTATGAACATTCTGGACCCTGTGGGCTCCTCGCCGGCACACATGTTGTGCCACAGGCTGCGCCGGCGCTGAGGTCTACTACTCTTTGGGCCGACGTGCTACAATAAGCACGATGGAAAGCCGGCCGCGCTTTTCAATACGCAGAAGGGAATGCTCCTGTTACGATGGTATCGTCGTCACCTGTGTTGCAGCAGTTGATCGCCCTTTCGCAGTTTCTCGGCGATCCCAGCCGGGACTTAGCGATCCTCGGAGAAGGAAACACATCCGCCCGCATGGATGAGGATACCTTCCTTGTTAAGGCAAGTGGCACCGAACTGAGAACGGCCGGGGAGGGAACATTCGTGGCAGTGTCCCTCACGCGAGCTCTCAGCGTGCTCGATGGGGGCGATCTCACCGACGAACAGGTACGGGCGGCCCTCACGTCGTGCAAGTGCGACCCCACGGATGTGCGGATGCCGTCTGTAGAAACGTTTCTGCATGCCTATCTCTTGTCGCTGCCGGGTATCCGTTTCGTGGGCCATACGCATCCCACTGCCGTCAATGCGATCCTATGCTCGTCCCGGGCGAAGGAGGCGGTAAGCGGCCGCCTCTTCCCCGATGAAATCGTCTGTTGTGGGCCTTCGGTTTGTTTCGTGGAATACGTTGATCCTGGCATTCCGCTTGCACGGAAGTTGCGGGCCGAAGTTGAGCGTTTCATTGACGCCGAAAACATGCCTCCAAAGGTGATCCTCATGCAGAACCATGGGCTCATCGCCACAGGTGCTACGGCCAGGGATGTGGAGGTGGCGACCGCGATGTACGTTAAGGCAGCACGCGTGTTGCTGGGGACCTACGCGTTGGGCGGGCCTCATTTTCTCTCTGCCGAGAACGTAGCCCGCATCCATACCCGGCCGGACGAGCACTACCGGCAAAAACAGTTGGGTACCCGTTAGGAGTGCTCCGGCGCGCTTGGAAGGTATTGGATGAAATTCTACCGGGAGGGGCGACGGCCGCCAACGGATCTCTTGCGGCTTGACGGATTGTCTGGAGCACGGTTATACTGATACCACGTGTTCGGGGTGTGGCTCAGCTTGGTAGAGCGCACGGTTCGGGTCCGTGAGGTCGGGAGTTCAAATCTCCCCACCCCGATCGCCTCGTGCGGTGCATCACGCCGCCCGTGCCGTGGGCAGCGCCGCCCCGGTTTTGCCCTCGTTTCTTCTGACACCGTCGGGACCATTCCGTTGCGGACCTCCTCGTTAACCGCGTGCGTGCGATCATGAACAATCATCCTGACTTCGATGTAATCGTGATCGGCGGAGGCCATGCCGGCTGTGAAGCGGCTCTGGCGTCCGCGCGCCTCGGCTGCCGCACCGCCCTCATCACTCTTAAGCTGGACCGCATCGCCCACATGCCGTGCAACTGTTCCATCGGGGGGCCGGCGAAGGGGCACTTGGTCCGTGAGATTGATGCCCTTGGCGGCCAGATGGCCCTCGCTACAGATGAGGCGCTGACCCATCTTCGCACCGTGGGTACCGGGAAAGGTCCGGCGGTCCGCACGCTCCGCGCCCACGCCGACAAGTCGCTCTACCCCAAGGTTATGCGGCGCGTGCTGGAACAGCAGCCCAATCTGTGGTTGTTGGAGGACCGGGTGGAGGATCTCCTCTGGGATGTTTGCGACACGCTTCTGGACGGGCCCACCATCAGGGTTGTGAGAACGCTTCGAAGAATGACGGGTGTCGTAACCGCCGGCGGCGGGTTTCTTCGCGCACAATGTGTAGTCGTAACCACCGGCACGTTTTTGAACGGCCTGATGCATTGCGGCGATCGAAAGACTGTGGGCGGGCGATACGGAGAAGGCGCCGCCACCGGGCTCTCGGCGGCTCTTTCCCGGATGGGGCTCCGGTTGGGCCGCTTCAAGACGGGCACAACGCCGCGCATAGCCAAGGAGAGCATCGCCTTCGACAAGGTAGAGGTTATTCCTTCCGATGAATGCGGTCCGTTCTCGTACTGCACGGACAACCTGGCACCGGCTCATCCTCTGCTGCCGTGCTGGGCGACGCGCACGACCGAGGAAACGCATGCGGTGATCCGCGCCAACCTGCACCGGTCCGCTCTCTATGGCGGGCACATCCAGGGAGTGGGCCCACGGTACTGCCCGAGCATCGAGGACAAGGTGGTCCGCTTTGCGCACAAGGCATCCCATCCCGTGTTTCTGGAGCAGGAAGGGTGGGACACGAACTCCATCTACGTGCAGGGGATGTCCACGAGCCTTCCGGAGGATGTACAGCTCTTCTACCTCCGCACGATACCCGGCCTCGAGCGTGCCGTGATGCTGCGGCCAGGTTACGCAGTGGAATACGACATGGTCTTTCCGGACCAACTGGAGCCTACGCTGGAAGTGAAGACGGTTCGCGGCCTCTTCCTAGCCGGCCAGATCAACGGCACTTCCGGGTATGAAGAGGCAGCGGCTCAGGGGTTGATCGCCGGCATCAATGCGGCCCTGAGTGTTCAGGGGCGAGAGGCGGTTGTGCTGTCTCGACACAAGAGCTATATCGGCGTCCTCATAGATGACCTCGTGACGAAGGGGGTCGAGGATCCCTATCGGATGCTGACGTCGCGCGCGGAGTACCGCTTGCTTCTTCGTCATGGCAATGCGGATCTGCGGCTTACCCCTTTGGGCAGGGAGATCGGCCTTGTGCAGGACGCGCGATGGCATCGGTTCCTGCGGCGCAAGGCGGCCATTGATGGTGAGCTGGAGCGCCTATCCAACCTCTTCGTAACACCCAGGCACAACGAGAGGCTGATCGAGCTTGGGACTGCGCCCGTCGGCACCAAAGTGAGCCTGCGGGAGATCCTGAAGCGGCCCGATATTGACTATGCGTGGGTGGCGCGTAACTTTCCGCCCGATAAACCTCTGTCTGCTGAGGATGGGCAGGAGGTAGAGATACACGCGAAGTTTGAAGGATATATTGCCAGGCAGGAGATGCAGGTCGCGGAGGCCTCCCGGCTCGAGGAAATCCCCATACCCGTGGACCTGGATTGGCAAGGGATTAAGGCGCTTTCCATGGAGGGAAGGGAGAAGCTTTCACGCATCAAGCCAACATCCATTGGACAGGCGTCACGCATCCCTGGAGTAACCCCGGCGGACGTACAGGTGCTTGCTGTGATCGTAGAGCAGCGGCGGCGCATGGCTGCCCAGCCCGTCTGAGAAGCTTGCGGCCTCCTGCCGGGAAGTCCCCCGTATTGCAAGCGGGACGGCGGCCTGTGCGCCCGCATTGCAGTCGTTCCGGGCCTCTTCGCAGGCTGGGCGTTGCGCGTCGGCAAAGTGCTGCAGGCGGTTGCGATGCGTCTTTTGGATGCTGGTAGAATGCTTTTGGATCGCTGCAACTCGTTGTAGCAGGCGGGAGTGCGGCGCCGCAAGCGCTGGGAGTGGGATCCGATGTCCAATCGAGCGAAGGCGATAATTCGGGTGGCGGGTGCACTAACAGCGTTTGGCTCCATATGGGTGGTGCTGGAGCTGACACGCGGTTCTGCGGCGCATTATGTCCTGCGTCGTGGCGGGCCGGATTGGGAAATCGTGGTGACGCCCGGCCGGCCCATGATGATGTTGTATGGTTTTCTGGTCCTCATTACGTTGATCCCGCCTGCCTGTTGTGCAGTGTTGCTGCGCTCGGCATCGGGCGCTGCCGCAAGGACGGTTTATCTGTTGCTTCTTATATCGGGCATAGCCCTTGCATCCTGCGCTGCCGGCTACGGGTATGAAGCGCTTCGATCTGAGATACGCTTGAACGGGCGCGGCGTGGCATATCGCCGTGGAGAAGATGCGGCTTCCATGCCGTGGGATGAAGTAGGGGGCATGGTTCTGCACTGGAAGCGACGCGGGCAGGTGCTCGTGTTGCAGGGGGATCGCCTTGCAATCCACATTGATCTGGCTGCTTTTTCATCCCCGGATCAGGTGCTTGTAATCCGAAGTGTTCAGGAAATGGCCCACCTAGTTCCCGTCCGCCGGACATCTGGGGATGCATGGGTTTGGCGCAAAGCACTGCCGGCGACTGTGCCGACCCAATGAAATGTGCGGGGGTGACCTTGGGCTGCGGCGCATTCTGAACGGCAAGAGAAGGGGCCCCGGGATTAAACCAGGGGCCCCAATTGGGGTACGTCGCTATCTGCGGCGTAGATGGACTAAGACGCCTGTTTTTCCGGTGCTTCGTTGCTGGACTGCGGCATTCTCCAACCGTCCTTTCCTAAGTTTCGGGCAGCAGAGAACGCACCGCAGTCACGCATTAGAAGCGGTATCCGATGGAAGTTCGGAAGCCTTCCGGAACAAAGAGGGCGTCGTGCCCATCAATCCACTCGTAGCGGTTCTCCCAGTACAGGTTCTTGCCGAAGTTCAGCCCCAAGATGAGGCCTGCTCCGAAGCGGGTCACCATAGGCTGCTTGGGTGCGGTTCCCGAGGTGCCGAAGGTGGCGACCACGGCGCTGAAGCCGGCGTACGGTGCAATCCCGTTGCGCTCCTCGAAGGTGTACACCTGGTTGATGGCGGCAGGGAAGTACCGGTAGATGCCGGGGATCCTCTCGGAGTAGTAGAAGTCGGCCGAGATGCTCGTGGACCAGGCTTCCCCATTGAGGAGGCGCGGGAACCACGGGATCTTGTAGTCGATGCCGCCACCCCATGCGGCGACGTCGGTGACGTCGCGCAGGTCGCTATGCACCGGGAAGAACCCTCCTACACGGAGGCTTAGACCACCCAAAAGATCGGCCTTGGCCACCGTTGGGAGCGCGAGCGCCACGCCTGCTACCAACGCCAGCGCGGCACGCTTCAAGAGGCTTGCCTTAACGCTCATCCTAGTTGCTCCTTTCATACGCTCTCGTAGTACGCAGTCCTAGCTTCTCAGACGCGTCCTTCCGACGACAAGAGCTTGGGCTTCATGCGCCTGGTGCAGTGCCGAACAGGGACGGCGATGCACCGGTGCGTTGACGCCCTTCTGCAACCGGCTAGAGGAGCGAACCGGCTGTCAATTATACCATTTCGAGCTCGCCGCGGTAAATTCCTTCTTGACGCCGCACGATACCGCAGGGATTTGCGGCTCCGGCGCGGAAGTCTCACGGCGAGCTTCACCCCAACCATCTTTTACAACGCAGCCGGGCACAATTAAGTTCCCTCTGCCTTCAGCCAAAACATCCACTTGACGCACTAGGCCAAAGCATGGTATAAAGACAATCAATTGAATAAGGGCCTTATCGAGAGTGGCTGAGGGACCGGCCCGATGACGCCACAACAACCACCCCGACCGCCGACGGGGCAGGTGCTAAATCCGGGCAGTGTTACCACTGCAAGATAAGAGTGCGCAGGCGGCCGAAGCGCCGATACAAGCCTCTTTCCTTGCGGGAAGAGGTTTTTTGTTTCGTTCGTGCCTTCCCCGCGTCCGCCCTCAATTTCAGCTTCGGCAAACAGCGCAGCGACAAAAGGAGCTCCTCAAGTGATCAATCTCTTTACGTCCGAAAGTGTATCCGAGGGCCATCCCGATAAACTGGCCGACCAGATCAGCGACGCCCTCCTGGATGAATTGCTTGAACAAGACCGCAACGCTCACGTTGCCCTGGAAACCTTGCTCACCCGCGGCCTTTGCGTAGTGGGCGGAGAGGTTACCACTACAGGATATGTAGAAGTACCCGACATCGTCCGCAAGACTATCTGCGACGTAGGATACACCAGCACGGACTACGGCTTCGATGGAAGGACGTGCGGCGTGATGGTGGCGATCCAGCGCCAGTCCGAGGATATTGCCATGGGAGTGGATCGGGGCAATCCCGAGGATCAGGGCGCGGGGGATCAGGGCATGATGTTCGGATTTGCCTGCAACGAGACGGCAGAACTCATGCCGCTTCCTATAACGATGGCTCACCGCCTTGTTCGCCAGTACACAGAAGTGCGCAAGGCACATCCTGAATTGGGCTTTCGGCCCGACGCAAAATCCCAAGTTACCATAGCCTATGCGGACGGCAAGCCGCGATATATAGACACAGTCGTCTTCTCTGCTCAGCATGACGAGACACTTACTCAGTGCGATGTAGAATCCCGCGTGCGCGAGCACGTTATTCGACCCGTGCTGGCAGAGTTCTGCGAATTCGATAACGGCGAGATCAAATACCATATCAATCCCACGGGCCGCTTCGTAATCGGAGGTCCTCAAGCGGATACCGGCGTTACAGGGCGCAAAATCATCGTGGACACCTACGGAGGTTACGCCCGCCATGGCGGGGGGGCATTCTCGGGCAAGGATCCATCGAAGGTGGACCGGTCGGCTGCGTATTTTGCGCGGTATCTGGCCAAGAACATCGTTGCGGCCGGCCTGGCTGCCAAAGTGGAGATCCAGGTGGCTTACGCCATCGGTGTGGCGGAGCCGGTAGGGTTTTACGTTGAGACCTTCGGGACCAACACAATCCCCAACGAAGAGATCGTCAAGCGCCTTAGCGGAGTAATGGATCTGAGGCCCAGGGCCATCATCGAACACCTGGGGCTGCTGGACCGAAAGCGCGTGTCATACCTGCAGACGGCTAAGAATGGGCACTTCGGCCATCCGCAATTTACGTGGGAGCGCACCGATCTGGCGGAAAAGCTGAGGTAACAAACACCCGCCGTTCCTGCACTTGCCGAGAACCAAATCTAAGCGGAACGCCTGCGCGCCTCAGTCTACGCATGAGGGGGGATCATGCCGTGGTTGACGACACGGAGCCCAATGTGTGTGCCTTGGATCGAGCACGGGCGGCTCTGGCTGCCGGCGATGCTTTGGCTGCCGTGGCTCAATTGAGTGGGATTGTTGCGCTCAGCCCGGAGGATGCTGAGGCCTGGGAATGGCTCGGCGCCGCCCAGCTCAAGGCAGGGAACCTTGCTCAGGCGCGTGATGCCCTGGAACGAGCCACGATCTTGGAGCCTCAACGACCGCGGGCGCACCTCCAATTGGCGCGGGTGCTGAAGCTGAAGCAGGAGTACGACTACGCAATCCAGGAGGTCCAAGCAGCGCTGCTGCTCGATCCGCACAACGTTGAGGCCAAGCAGCTCCAAGAGGATCTGGCACAGGATCTTCGCGCTCTAAGGGATCACACTACGGAGGGCTTTGCTGTGGTGAAGAGCGCTGCGAACCCTTTGGAACATCCTCCGGGTGTATGGGCTCAATTGCCATGCCCCATATGCGGCTTCCACAACTTCATCACGGCGCGCACATGCGCCCGGTGTGGGAGCCTGTTGCCTGAAGGGGACGACATGCGTCCGGCCGAGTAGATGGTTCGGCCGGGTGCCGATGCATTATCGGTGCAGGTGGGCGGTGAGTTTCCCGGCGGTCACTTGGATCGCACCCTGCGCTCCGTCCCATACGACCTCGACCTCGGCTCGGCCGTCTGGGCCCGTTACCACTTGGGGAGGGTCGGCGGCTCCGGAATGGATTGCGATGGCGACCGGAACCGCTGCTGCACCATTGCCGTAGCGGTCCATAACAGAGATATGCAGGATGGATCGGTCCGGGGGATTGTTGGGTGCCGGGCCCAGGGATGCGCGAAGCGATGCCGGTGGCCCTGCCGATATGGCGAACGGGATCCTGGCCACAACTGCTCCGTTGCACCAGGCAACAGCCGTGCCGGTCCCGGCATGTTTGCCGGTAAGAACACCTCCTTGATCCACGAAGGCCGTGCCTTCCAGAGTGGACCAGATCACATTCCCCTTCAACGCGGCATCTCGTGCCGCAAGGGGAACGCTTTCTCCAGCCTGAAGGCGCACCAGAGGCTGGGTGGACGGCTCCGGTTGAGACGCTTCCTGCACCTTTGTGGGCGGGACGGGCGATTTGGCCCCTGGGTTGGCGTATACGAGGATCGCCTCAGCCACGGCGTTGGGTAGCCCATCGGACGGCGCATTCACGTATCCGCCCGCAAGCCACATCGAGGTGCTGCCTCCGCCATCCAGGTTGATGGCGTCTACAGCTCCAAGCCGCATCATGATTTCCGCCAATTCGGTCAGCGTCACACCGCGGCTTTGGGGCTGACGACCGTCCACCGTAACCAATAGGATCTGCCCGTCGCTTTTCAACCCGATTGCGGAGCGGGGATGGCGGGCATCCACGAACGTCTTGGGGTTGAAGCCTTCGTCGGTGCCGTCCACGTCAATGCGTCCGTTGCGAACGAGCCAGGGACCGCCGCCCACGGCCTGCACAACGTCGTTCCATACGGATTGCCGCGCTCGTGCTGCAGACGAGTTGGGGCGTTCGGGTACGATGGACCGCTCGAGGTTCCCGGCCGAGGAGTATTCCAAGTCGAACGTGACGGTAACGGAATCCCCTATATGCAGATGGGTCCGGAGCCATTCTGCCGCCGCTCCGGAAGCAGCCAGCACGGCACCTCCCGCCGGGATAGATGCGGAAGGATCCCCTGCGGTGCACGCACCGGCGATGCCTCGTACTTCTCGGCCGGGCGCAAGCGGCGTTGAAAGCGCGGACAGGGGGATCATGACTGCTGTAGACGGCACGCGGCATCGTGCGCCGAACGTCGGCGTGAGGATGACCATCTCTTGATCTCCCAACGGCCGGTTGACACCCGATATCCGGAATTCCGCGCCGTCGGCTGCACGCACGGCACCGCGGCATTGCACGATGCCGAACACGCAGCGCCCTTCTGCCGTGATGCCCCACACCGCTCGGTTGGGCAAGCTGTCGCGAACCAATTCCCCGTTGCGGATGGCCAATCCCACCGGGTCGCCCGTGTAAGGAAAGAAATCCGCGTTGATTGCCGCCATTGCGCCGTGGCGGGTGGCCATGGAGCCCACGGTCTCCCTGCCTTGCGTGGGGTCGTCGGCCAGCAGAACGTCTTGACCGAAGGCCGTCTCCATGCGAACCCCCGGAGCCCTGGGGTTCACCGTCAGCGCGTTGATCACCAAGGGGCCCCGTGGCGGAGGAATGATCTGCTGGGTCAAATGGATGCCGGGGGCCACATCGGCATCGTACACCTTAGCATCGGAGGTTATCCCCGTGAAGGGGGAGTGGAGTGGTGGGGGTGCCAGGAGTGCGGCGGCGCACAGGAGTGTGAACATAGGCACGATAGAAGCATTCCCTTTGAGAACGTGATACGGCGTGCATTATAGCGGCATCAGATAGATGAGGTCAATGAAGCCGGCCGATACACCCCGATGACCGCAGGCGCATTGATCCGGTTGCGAAGCAAAAATCGGGTACAATACGCCTCGACGGCAGCCCTGCAAATGGATGCGTGGATCTGCTTGTGACGCATTTCACGCAGCGCTTGGGAGCAAACAGATGCTGGGTTCGTATGTACCGATCGTTGTTATGATGGTTCTGGCGGCGGTGATTGCCGGAGGAATGGTTGCTGCCTCTTTTCTGCTGGGACCAAAGCGGCCTACGCGGTTCAAACAGGCTGCGTACGAATGTGGGATGACCCCTGTAGGATCTGCCAGGGAGCGTTTCCCTGTGAAGTTCTATCTCGTGGCCATGCTCTTCATCATCTTCGACATTGAGACGGTGTTCCTTTACCCCTGGGCTGTCGTCTTTCGCGGCACGGGGCGCGACTACGCCGACAAAGTGTTTCTTCTGGCGGAAATGGCCGTATTCGTGATCATCCTGTTCATCGGCTACTTCTACATACTGGGCAAGGGCGCTCTGGAATGGGATGAAGCTACGTCTGCGCTTCCGGTTCCGGAGAAGCGGCTGCTCGCTCCCCGCCCGCCGATCCGCTTCGGCAATGAGGGGGCGCCCGTGCGGTTGGACGGCGCGAAGGGGAACGTTCCGAAGCCTCAGGAAAGGACGGCTGCGTGATGACAGTCGTGACGGATCACGCAGAACCGGGCGCCGCCGAGCGCATCGAGGTAACGCGCATCCGCGAGCGCTTTCCGGGAGCCGTCGTGGAGGTCAACACCTTTCGAGGGGACACGCGTATCACCGTGGTGCGCGAACTCATTGTTCCCATTCTGCAGCTCCTCCGCGACGACCCGGATCTCCAGTTCAACTTCTTTTCCGAATGCCTTGGGGTAGACTATCTCGATCCCAAGACACGGCGCTATATTCTGGGCAAGCCTCACCGCTTCGAAGTTGTGTACAACCTATATTCACTGAAGGACGTGCGGACGGGGCGGGGACGCAACGCGCGCATCTTCATCAAAGTGGGTGTCCCGGAGGAGGACCCAGTAGTTCCCACGGTTACCGGGGTCTATCCCGGCGCGAATTGGCCCGAGCGGGAAATCTGGGATATGTTCGGGATTCGTTTTGAGGGTCATCCGGATCTCCGCCGCATCCTGATGAGCGACGACTGGATCGGTCACCCCCAGCGCAAGGATTTCCCTTTGGGAGGGGAACGCGTGCAGTTTCCAGGCGGCAAGCGCGGACCCTCTGTTGGCGAAGGCATCGTGGCGCATCCGGGAGAGAGCTTTTTCGGCAAGACCGCCAGCGAATTCGGCGAAAGAGACTGATCGGCACAACGCAACATGGCACACGACCAGCAGATACGCACCACAGCTGCGATGCAGGCGCAAGGGATTTCGCTGGATCCCATTGATGCATCCACCATGGTCATCAACATGGGCCCGCAACATCCCTCCACCCACGGGGTTTTGCGCGTCGTGCTCGAGCTGGATGGCGAAACAATCGTCAATGCCACCCCTCACATGGGCTATGTGCACACGGGTATCGAGAAAGAGGGGGAGTATCAAACATACCTGAAGGCCGTTACCATCACGGACCGGATGGATTACCTGGCCGCCCACTGCAACAACCTCGCGTATAGCCTCGCGGTAGAGAAGCTTTTCGGTGTGGAGCCGCCCCCGCGAGGCCAATACCTTCGCGTGCTGCTGGCGGAACTGCAGCGCATCGCGAGCCATCTGGTGTGGTTGGGTACGCATGCTTTGGACATCGGAGCCATGACCGTCTTCTTCTACGCCTTCCGCGAGCGCGAGAAGATCATGGATCTCAACGAGATGATGTCCGGAGTGCGCATGATGCCTTCCTGGATCGTCCCGGGAGGACTTCGCGGTGATGCTCCCGAGGGCTTCTTTGAGGCGTGCAAAAGGTTTCTGGACGACTTTCCCCGCAGGGTTGACGAATACGAGACGCTGATAGACCAGAACCCCATTTGGCGAGAGCGCACGCAGGGCATCGGCATCATAACGGCTGAACGCTGCTATGCGTTGGGTGTGAGCGGACCTACGCTGAGAGCATGCGGGGTTCCTCACGACATTCGTAAGGCCGTACCCTACACCAGCTATGACCAATTCGATTTTGAAGTGCCGGTCGGTGAGTTTGGCGACGTATATGACCGGTATCGGGTGCGCATGGCTGAGATGCGCCAGAGCCGTGAGATCGCCCGGCAGGCCATCGAGCGAATGCCCGACGGGCCCATCAACGTAGCCGACCGCAAGATCGTGCCTCCTCCACGCGAAGAGTTGGACAGCTCCATGGAATCCCTGATCCACCACTTCCTCCTGTGGACCGAGGGGATGCGCCCGCCCGTAGGAGAAGCCTATGTTCCTACGGAGTCTCCAAAGGGCGAGCTTGGCTTTTACCTGGTGTCCAATGGTTCGGCGTATCCGTGGCGGATGCACGAGCGGCCACCTTCGTTCATGAACCTGCAGGCTCTCGCCGATTTGTGCGTCGGGCGCCTGATCGCAGATGTAGTAGCCATAATCGGCAGCATTGACATCGTATTGGGAGAGATAGACCGCTGATGCCGGGAGCCCTCCGGCTCCTGAAATATGCGGCAATTGGGGGCATTGGTACAAATGGCAGGAACGGGACCGCGATTGCCCATCGTTGGGGGTGTGGCCGAACCTCAACCGGCGCCGCCGAAAGAATATCGCTTCTCGGAACAGGCGATCGGCGAACTCAACGAGATCATGAGCCACTATCCCGAGAAGAAAGCGGCCATGCTTCCGGCGCTCTGGATCGCCCAGCGCGAGTACGGGGGAGTATTGACGCCCCAGGCGCTGCAAGAGGTTGCGGATCGCCTTGGACGCTCCTACGCCGAAGTGGAGGGCGTAGCGACCTTCTATTCCATGTACAACTTCCAGCGCCGGGGCCGCCACCACCTGGAGGTCTGCACGTGCCTCACATGCGGCGCAACCAACGCCTATGCAGTAGTGCACAAGCTGGAGGAGCGATTAGGCATCCGGCTGGGTGAGGTGACCCCCGATGGCGAGTTCAGCCTGGCCGAGGTAGAGTGCCTGGACTGGTGTGAGGCCGCCACGGTAGTGCAGGTGGGGGACCGTTATTACGGGAACGTGTCGCCGGATAACGTGGATGCGCTTTTGGAGGAGCTGAAGCGCGACGAAGATCGCACGCCTCAGGCACAGGCCGACACCATCGTGAGGATGCACTTACGCGGGCGCAGCGCCACACCCGACGAGCCTGATAAGCATGGAGGCACAGAGTAACAGCCTATGCCCGAACGATTGGTGCTGCTCAAAAACCGCAATGTTCCAGGCATCTCGGATATCGCCGTGTATGAACAGCATGGCGGATATGAAGGATTGCGGAAGGCCGTTGGAATGGAACGCCAGGCCGTGATAGACGAAGTGAAAGCTTCCGGCTTGCGCGGCCGCGGAGGCGCCGGCTTCCCAACCTGGATCAAATGGAATGGTATCCCCAAAGACACTTCGCGCCCTCATTACGTGCTCTGCAATGCAGACGAAGGGGAGCCCGGTACGTTCAAGGACCGCGAGCTCATGCTTCGGCTACCCCATATGGTGGTGGAGGGCATCATCATCGGGGCTTACGCAACGTTGAGCCGCCAGGGCTACATCTATATCCGAGGCGAATTCACCGAGCCTGCCCAATCTATACGCCGGGCCATTGACCAAGCTTATGCCCGCGGATACCTGGGCCGTAAGATCTTGGGAGTTGAGGACTTCGATTTCGATTTGGACATCCACATGGGTGCCGGCAGCTATGAATGCGGTGAAGAGACGGCCCTCATGAGCAGCCTAATGGGGGAGCGTGGCCAGCCTCGCCTCAAGATGCCCCATGCACCTCTGCCGGTAATCGAAGGAGTGTGGCGGAGCCCCACGCTCATCAACAATGTGGAGACCTACGCCACGGTGCCGCACATCATCGTCCATGGTGGCGCATGGTACGCCTCCATGGGTACGGAACGAAGCAAAGGGACGAAGGTAATGTCTGTGAGCGGCCATGTGAAGCGGCCCGGCAATTACGAAATCGAGATGGGGACGCCGCTCATGGAACTGGTTGAACTGGCCGGCGGAGTAACAGGCGGCAAACTCAAGGCAGTCATTCCCGGGGGAAGCTCGGTGCCTATTCTGCCGGCAGAAAAGTGCGGCGCAGTAACCCTCGATTACGAAGGATGCCAAGCAGCCGGTACGATGCTCGGTTCGGGGGGCTTCATGGTCTTTAACGAGCACACGGATATTGTGCTCCTCATGCGCCGGACCGCCGAATTTTACGCCCACGAGTCCTGCGGAAAGTGCACTCCGTGCCGTGAGGGTACCCGGTGGATGCTCAAGATCTTTGACCGCATCATTTCCGGTGGCGGCCGGCCCTCGGACATTGATCTGTTGACCGATATCTGTAATCAGATGGACGGCCGCTCTTTTTGCCCGCTCGGCGACGCAGCCGCATGGCCCATACGGGCGAGCATCAAGGAGTTCCGCAGCGAATACGAATATTGGATCCAGCACAAGGCGTCGCCTCTGGGGCCCGACTGCGTCCCTCCGGTACCCGAAAGGCTCAACCCGGTGCTTCCGAGACTGAGCCGTAATTGGTAACAAATGTTCTTTCCCCAAATCGCATGCCGGTGAATTGCAAACGATGCCCGAACAGGAACTGGTTAACATAACGATCAATGGTGTGAGGCTGCAGGTACCCAAGGGCGAGAAGATCATCGAATCTGCGCGCCGCATCGGCGTTGAGATCCCATTCTTCTGTTACCATCCGCGGCTTTCGATGGATGAGGGCGGGGCCAATTGCCGCATGTGCCTCGTCGAAGTAGGGACGACGATGCCCGACGGCTCCGTGCGCAAGATGCCCAAGCCTCAAACGGCGTGCAGCCTGCCCGCTTCGGAAGGTCTGGTGATCGAGACGGACACGGAGGCCATCGCGAGAGACAGGCGTGGCGTCCTGGAGTTCCTGCTGATCAACCATCCCTTGGATTGCCCCATCTGCGACCGCGGCGGCGAATGCCCGCTGCAGAACAATACGCTCTATTACGGACCGCCCACGTCGCGCTATGTGGAGGAGAAGCGTCACTTTCCCAAGGCCTATCCGCTCTCCAAGTACGTTGTGTTCGATCGGGAGCGCTGCATCCATTGCGCGCGATGCACGCGCTTCACCCGGGATGTGTCTGGAGACCATCAGCTCGATTTTCTGTTCCGGGGCGCCGATATGGAGGTGGCGACTTTCCAGCACACCGAATTCACCTCGAAGTTCAGCGGCAACGTCATCGAAATCTGCCCGGTGGGAGCATTGCTCTCGCGTACCTACCGCTTTTCTGCCCGGCCCTGGGATCTCCTCACAGAACGCTCCATTTGCACCCAGTGCGGCAATGGCTGCAACATCAAAATAGACCACCGAGACAACCGCCTCCTTCGCGTCAACGCACGCCTCAACGAGGCCGTTAACGAAGAGTGGACTTGCGACCGGGGCAAGTTCGGGATGGATTATGTGTCGGCACCGGAACGTCTGCAGCAGCCTTTGCTCAAGGTGGAAGGGGCGTTCCGGCCGATCTCGTGGGCTGAAGCGGATGCGCTGCTTGTTGAACGGCTCCAACAGGCGGGGCGGGCCGTGGGGGGCATCGGAGGGTGCAGCACGCCCAACGAAGATCTGTTTCAGTGGCAGCGCTTCTTCCGTGAAGTGCTTCACGTGCCTAATCTGGATCACCGCATGGGCCCTCACTTTCTCCCGACGAACGGCGGATTGTACAGGCGCTTCGGGTACCACACCATGGGCAATGCCATAGCCGACATGGAGCGGATGCGGGCGATCTTCGTATTCGGTGCGAGCCTTGCAGATGAGCAGCCGATCCTTTTCCTGCGCGTGCGCAAGGCATGGCGCTTCAAGGGTGCCCAAATCATTGAGGCGGGCACGCGGAAATCCGAAGTGAGTGACTTTGCATCCGTGTCGCTCGTCCACAAGCCAGGCGCAGAACTTGCCCTGCTCAACGGGCTCCTTCGCGCTGTGTTGGACCAGCAAGAGGGGAGCGGAAAACCGCCGGTGCCGGAATGGCTCGAACCTTGGACTGTTGGCCGGGCCGCCCTCGAATGCGGGGTGGATGAGGCTGACCTGCGCCGGGCTGCCTTTCTGTTGGCGTCCGGAGAGGCTGCGTTGATTGCCGGGCACGACGTGACGACCCACCCTCAAGCGGGAGGGTTGCTTACGGCTCTAGGAAACCTCGCTGCGGCTACGGGCAATCCTGGGAACGTGAATGTGCCCGTTGCGCAGTGCAACCAACAGGGCGCAATGGACATGGGCATCCTCCCCGACGTCCTTCCGGGGTACGAACCTGCGGCGGAAGCCGGCCTCAACACGCAGCAGATGCTCGAAGCAGCGGCGTCTGGGGACCTGAAGGTGTTGTGGATCGTGGGGCAGGATGTGGTACAGCAGTTCCATGATAAGGACCTGGCGGCGCGCGCCTTGGAAGCGTGCCCATTCGTGGTCGTGAACGAACTAGCGCTCACGCGGACTGCGGAATTCGCCGATCTGGTACTCCCGGTGCAGAGCGTTGCTGAGCGCGACGGCACCTTCACCAATATCGAGAGGCGCGTGCAGCGTTTCTACAAGTGCTTTGAGCCGGTTGGAGAGGCTCGGCCGGACTGGCTGATCTTTTCGCTTCTTGCCACACGCATGGGCGGCATGGCACCTGTGTACAGCTTCCGTGATCTCCTGGAAGAGATCAATCGGAGTGTACCCTGCTACCAGGGATGTACCCTCGATGCCATGGGGGATGAAGGAATACGATGGGAGTACCCGCCGCAGAATAGGACCGACGTGGCGCTGGAGCCGCCGGTTTGACGCATCGTGCCTACGTTCGCCGGGGAGGCAGGGGCGCCGCGGGCAGAACGCGCATTCGTAACGCCATGGGGCTTATGGAACTATGATTATCTTTCCGGAACACGTTGGACCGGTCAGCGTTATCGCAGCGGCACCTTACGTTGCAGTGCTGTGCATCATCGGCTTCATTCTGACCATTGTGCCCGGGCTCATCTGGATCGAACGCGTGGTGATGGCCTTAATGCAGGACCGTCTCGGCCCGAACCGCGTGGGGCCAAGGGGGCTCTTGCAGAGCATCGCAGACGGCATCAAGCTGTTCTTCAAGGAAGATATCGAACCCGGCGGTGTAGACCGGCCCATCTATTACCTTGCCCCGGTCATTACCATGATCCCTGCTCTGTCGGCCGGCGCCACCATTCCCTTCGGAACCATCCGGGTGCGGTTGGAGAGCGGTTCCGTTACTGAGGTGCCTCTGGTGGCCGGGAATGTGAACATCGGCCTCATTTTCATCCTCGCCATGGCCTCTCTTCAGGTATACGGTATCGTGCTGGCGGGATGGTCTTCCAACAACAAGTACTCGCTATTAGGCGGGCTCCGCTCATCGGCACAAATGATCAGTTATGAGCTCGCAATGACACTGGCGCTCTTGACCGGCATCCTGATGTCGGGGTCGCTGAACCTCGTAGACATCGTGAAGCAGCAAGGACCGCATCTGCTCCACTGGAACTTCATCAACGTCCGGTATTTTGCGCTCCCAGGGTTGGCTGCGAGCCTCATCTACCTGATCGCAATGGTAGCCGAAACGAATCGCGCCCCCTTCGATTTGCCCGAGGCGGAATCGGAGTTGATCGCAGGGTTCCACACCGAATATTCGTCCATGAAGTTCGCCATGTTCTTCATGGGCGAGTACGCTTCCATGCTGGTTGCGGCAGGATTGGCTACCTGCCTGTGGTTCGGCGGCTGGTACGCTCCCTTCCGGTGGGTGGTATGGGATTGGGTGCCCGGCTTCGTGTGGTTTGTGGGCAAGTTGATGGCGATCATCTTCGTTTATGTATGGCTTCGCGCGACGCTGCCCCGGCTTCGATACGACGCGTTGATGAAGCTCGGCTGGAAGCGCATGCTCCCTGCAGCCCTCGTGGTGCTGTTCTTGGTGGCAGCGATTGACACCGTTCAGACGCCGCTAGGCATCCAGCGCCAGCAGCCCATTGCAGAGGTTCACAGGCCCGTCCACATGCCCATGCTGGCTGCGCCACAGGGGGTGAGGTAACGATGTCCGGCCAGATTGCACTCTTTTGGCTGTTGGCGCTGGTGTCGGTTGTGTCCGCGGTATTGGTGGTGCTTCATCGAAACCCGGTGCGCAGCGCATTGTTCCTCGTGGTGAATTTCTTTGTCCTTGCCGTTTTGTACCTAACACTCTCCGCGCAGTTTATCGCGGCTGTGCAGGTGATCGTGTACGCCGGCGCCATCATGGTCCTGTTCCTGTTTACGATCATGCTCCTCAACCTAGGAGCGCCAGGGGCTCCCGTCGGTAAGCGTTCCATCCAGAAGCCTACGGCTGTGGTGCTGGCTTTGGCCTTCGTTACGATCCTTACAGGTACGGGTATGGTGAGCGCCGGCATGGCGGCATCCCATGCCACACGGGCCACTCTGGAAACGGGCGGCACGGTTCAAGCCGTGGGATTGGCCCTGTTCGACGCCAATCAACCCTGGCTCTTTCCGTTCGAAGTGACCTCGCTCCTTTTGTTGGTAGGGGTCGTGGGCGCGATCGTAATGGCGAAGCGGAGGCTCTAGAATTGGTCTTGCCAGTACCTACCGACTATTACGTGATCTTGGGGGCCGTCCTGTTCACGATCGGGGTAACGGGTGTGCTCGTAAAGCGCAATCCAATCGTGATCTTCATGTGCATCGAGCTCATGCTCAATGCCGTGAACCTTACATTCATCGCGCTCGGGCGCCATTTCGGCCATGCCAACGGGCAGATGTACGTGGTTTTTGTGATGGCGGTCGCAGCAGCGGAGGTGTCCATCGGACTGGGCATCATCGTGGCGATCTTCCGCACCAAGGAAACCATAGACATTGATGAAGTGAACCTGCTGAAGTTCTAATTGCGATTATGGTGCGGGACCTAGCCTGCGCATCGGAGTGGGGAAGGTGAGCAACAGTCTGGCCAGTGAGAACCTTGTTTGGCTGATCCCAGGGCTTCCGCTGATGGGCTTTCTATTCCACGCCTTCTTGGGGGGATGGCTTATCGCGCGGTTGGGAGCGAAGACGGGCAGGCGGCTCGTGGGCTCCCTCGCCACGCTTCTGGTGCTTGCATCCTTCGCCCTGAGCCTGCGTGTCATGATGGACCTCCGCGCTTTGGGCGAGGCGCCCCGCGTGATCGTGAGCCTCGTGCCGGGGCATTCCTGGGTACCCTGGATTTCCATCGGCGGATTGCAGGTGGGGTACCAAGCTCTCGTAGACCCCCTCTCGATCCTCATGTGCCTCATCGTTACGGGGGTAGGCGGGCTGATCCATCTTTACGCAACCGGGTATATGGCCGAGGACAAAGATTACGCCCGCTTCTTCACGTATTTCAATCTCTTCATCTTCTTCATGCTCGTATTGGTTCTCAGTGAGTCCATCCTGCTCATGTTCGTAGGGTGGGAGGGCGTTGGGCTCTGCTCCTACTTGCTGATTGCCTTCTGGTACGAGGACGTGGAGAACTCCAAGGCCGGCAACAAAGCCTTCATTGTGAACCGCATCGGGGACGTAGGTTTCGCTTTGGGTGTGATGACCATCTTCGCCGTTTTCGGCACCCTTTCCTTTTATCGGCCGGACGGCAGCGGCTTCCTGGATTTGGCAACGAAGGGGATGGTGGCGCACGGGCCGCTCACAGTGTCCATGGCGACATTGATCGGGCTGCTCTTATTCATTGGGGCAACGGGCAAATCGGCCCAGTTCCCATTGTATGTTTGGCTTCCGGATGCAATGGCGGGCCCCACACCCGTGTCGGCTCTCATTCATGCCGCCACCATGGTTACGGCCGGCGTCGTGATGCTTGCGAGGGTGAGCCCGCTCATCGTTCATTCCAGCGCCGCCATGACCGTGATTGCGTCCGTCGGTGTCTTTACCGCATTCTTTGCTGCGACGATTGGCCTCACTCAAAACGACATCAAGAAGGTGCTGGCGTACTCCACCGTGAGCCAGCTTGGATACATGTTTCTGGGGTGCGGCGTAGGAGCTTTCAGCGCGGGGATGTTCCACGTGACCACGCACGCCTTTTTCAAAGCGCTCCTCTTCTTGGGAGCGGGTTCCGTAATCCATGCCCTCGGCGGCGAGCAAGATCTCCGCAAGATGGGAGGATTGCGCACCAAGCTTCCTGTTACCTTCGCTACCATGGCGGTCGCGTGGCTGGCGATATCCGGCATCCCGCCCTTGGCCGGCTTTTGGAGCAAGGACGAAATCCTGGCTAGGGCGATGGCCTTCCCAGGCATCGGCATGGCGCTGTATTCGGTCGGTCTGGTCACGGCCATCCTTACAGCTTTCTACATGACCCGGCTGATGATGAAGGCGTTCTTCACGAAACCCCGTTTCGACGAGCATTCCGGCGGGCACGGGCACGCCTCGCTGCACGAAGCGCCCCCATCTATGCTGGTTCCCCTCGTCATTTTGGCGGTGCTGTCCTTCGTTGGAGGGTGGATCGGCACGCCGTGGGGGAACCGGTTCGAGGAGTTTCTGAAGCCTGCTGTGGCAGCGATGGAAGCGCGGGAAGCCATAACGCCGGTTGCGGGAATGATCCTAGGGACGCTGGCAGGGTTGTTGGGCATCACGGTGTGCTGGCGCCTTTATAGTGCTCGCGCAGACACCGGCGAGCTCCTTGCACCGGAACAGCGGCAGCGGAGCCTACTCTACCGTGGCTCACTGAACCTTTGGTATGTGGACGGTTTCTTTTACCGCGTGTTCGTGACGATGGGGGGTCGCGTCGCGACCCGAGTTTGGAAGTGGATTGATGCAGGACTTGTGGACGGTACCGTGCGGTTCGTGGCCTACTTCACGGGCTTCTTGAGTGAGGTGCTGCGCCGCATTCAAACGGGATACGTGCGCAATTATGCCCTTATGATGGTTCTGGGTACAATCGCAGTGCTTGTAGCAATCCTTTGGGGAGCGCACGGAGCGGCGACACGGTAGGAGAATGCCGGCGTTGCGCGGAGGCAATGCCAACCAGTTGAGGGACCGATGCAACAGCTTCTCAGCAATAATCTGCTTAGCTTTGTGATCTTCCTGCCCTTGGTGGGAGCCATCCTCTTGATGCTCTTCCCGCACGTTCCGGACGAGGCGGCGGGCACGGCCCACGGTACGAGCGGGGAGGCGCCCGCACAGGGGCGGGGAGGCGGCATCGCAGTGCGATGGTTTGCCCTTCTGGTGTCTCTTGCGGACTTTGGGGCTTCTCTGGGGCTCATGAGAGGCTTCCATCCCGGGCATGGCGACTTTCAGTACGTGGAGGGCCCATTCCCGTGGATCCAACAATACGGCGTCCATTACCATGTGGGCCTGGACGGCATCGGACTTCTGTTTGTCCTTCTGACAACGTTCACCACCGTTCTGGCAGTACTTTACTCGTTCGTGGTGAAGACGCGCATTAAGGAGTTCATGGTCTTTCTGCTGATCTTGGAGGCAGCCCTCAACGGCGTCTTTAGCGCTCTGGATCTTGTGCTCTTCTACGTGTTTTGGGAAGCTGTGCTCATACCCATGTATTTTCTCATTGGGGTATGGGGCCATGACAACCGAGTATACGCAGCGGTGAAGTTTTTCATCTACACATTCGTGGGCAGCATCCTGATGCTGGTGGCGATTGTGTATCTGTACGCGCACACCGGTACGTTCAGCCTCCTGGAATTGACGACGCCCGGCACCAGTGCCCACACACAGCTCGCTGCGATGAGCCCTCGTACGCTCATGTGGCTGTACGCGGCGTTCGCATTGGCCTTCATGATCAAGGTGCCGATGTTCCCCTTCCACACCTGGCTTCCCGATGCGCATGTGGAGGCCCCCACAGCCGGCTCCGTAATCCTGGCGGGTGTCCTCTTGAAAATGGGCGTCTACGGCTTCCTCAGGTTTTGCATCCCGCTCTTCCCCGCCCAGGCTTTGCAGAGCGCTCCTTTGTTTCTCACCCTGGCTGTTGTGGGCATCATATATGGGGCTGTCGTTGCGGCCGTCCAACCCGATATGAAGAAAGTGGTAGCGTACTCCAGCGTAAGCCACCTTGGGTTCGTAATGCTTGGGGTGTTCTCGTTTACCACCCTGGGACTTACGGGGGCAATGCTTCAGAGCCTGAACCACGGTGTGTCTACGGGCATGCTGTTCTTTTTGGTGGGGATGCTGTACGACAGGCGGCACACGCGTGAGATCGCCGCCTTCGGCGGTATCAAGAGATCGGTGCCGGTTCTATCGGCCTTCTTCTTGCTGGCGATGCTCTCTTCCATCGCCTTGCCCCTTACAAACGGCTTCGTGGGAGAGTTCACCATCCTGCAAGGGAGTTATCTGCGCCACGGGTTCGCCTATACTGCCTGGGCGGCTACAGGCATGGTGCTCTCCGCCGTCTATATGCTCTGGCTCTTCCAGAGGGTCTTCACCGGCCCGCTGCTCGTAGAAGAGAACCGCTCGATGCCCGATTTAGGCATTCGGGAACGCGCCGTTCTTGCACCGTTAGTGGTGATGATCTTTTGGTTCGGGATGTACGTAACATCGTGGACCGGATACCTTGACCGGCCGGTGGGCGCGCTGCTGGGCTACGTAGGAGCGAACTCTTCAATAGCTCGCAGCGCAGTAAGGATGCCCGTGGCAATGGGGAGCCTGAAAGGATGGAACCGATGACTTCAAAAGAGCGCGTTCTGGCTGCATGTGCTGGGGGATCTGTAGACCGGGTACCCTACAGTCTGTGGTATCACTTCCGGCTGGATCCGCCGGCTGGTGAGAACATGGCCCAGGCCGAGCTGCAATTCTATCGCCTGTACACGCCGGACCTGTTCAAGGTGATGCACGATATCCCCTACGAAATGCCCGAGGGCATGCCCGTAGTTAAGTCTGCTGAAGACTGGCGGGCATTGCCGGTGCTGGACGGCGTGTCTGGGAACTTCGGAGCACAATTGGGAACCGTGCAGCGCATCATCCAGGAATGTAACGGCGACGTTCCGGTGATAGACACGGTGTTCAGCATCTTTTCCACGGCGCAGAAGGTGTGCGGAAACCGCACGTTAGAGTTCCTCAAGACCGATCCTGATGCGCTTCATGCCGGCCTTCGGGCGTTGGCTGCATCCCTTGCCAACTATTCTTCGGCTCTCGTGAGCCATGGGGCCGACGGTATCTACTTGGCAATCTCGGGGGCGGCTCGTGACACGATGGACGAGGCTACGTACCGCCAGCACTTTGCGCGGTACGATCAGCAGATTTTGGACGCAGCATCCGGCGGGAGGGTCAACGTAGCACACCATCACGGCGTGGGCATCTATCCCGAGATCGTCCTGGAAATGAAGGGCTTCCGGATCTATAGCTGGTCCAACCGTTTACCTGGGAACCCTTCCATTCGTGAGATGCGCGTACGTACCAAGACGTGCCTCATGACCGGCATAGATGAGACGAAATTTGCGGCCATGACGCCGGAAGAGATTGTGGCTCAGGGGCGCGACGCGGTGGCGGAGGCCGGAGGCAAGGGGTTCATTTTGGCGCCGGGGTGCGCAGTGCCGACACCTCCCGAGACGTCCCAAGAGCAACTCGCGGCGTTTCAAAGGGCAGTGTCGGCAGGGTGACGCGTGGTTTCGATACGGAGGCGGCAGAGGGGTAATGCTAACATCGGCTCATATGGCTGCAGATATGGCAGCAATCAAGCCTGCACTCATCCTGTGCACAGCGGGCTGTGTGGTGCTTCTGGGAGATGCGTTCGTGTGGCGCAGACAAAAGACGGTCAGCGCATTGGTAGCGCTGGCAGGCGCTTTCTGGGCTCTTGCAGTACTGGCCCATCGCATCCCCTTTTCTGAAGGAGGCACCGCATTTTCCGGGGCCCTCGCGAAGGACAGTTTGGCAGGCGCAGGTGCTGTTGCGCTTTGCGTTACCGCTCTGTTGGCCGTGTTGCTGGCCTGGACGTACCTGCCGAACAGGAGCCTCAATTACGGCGAGTACTATGCACTGCTCCTCTTCTCCGTGTGCGGAGGCATTCTCATGGCTTCCGCTCAGGATCTCATCGTGCTGTTTTTGGGCCTGGAGGTTTTGTCGTTCACACTTTATGTGCTCGCAGGCTTCGAGCGGACTTCGGAGCGGAGCGATGAGGCGGCCCTCAAGTACTTTCTACTAGGCGCCTTTGCATCAGCCTTTTTCCTCTACGGCGTGGCTCTGCTCTACGGTGCCACAGGGTCTACGAACCTTGCGGTAATCGGGGCAGCCGCCGCAACAGGAACGCGAAGCCCGATGATCCTTGGGGGCATCGGCCTCATCCTCGTGGGAATGGGCTTCAAAGCCGGCGTTGTGCCGTTCCATCAGTGGACCCCTGATGTGTATGAGGGAGCCCCTACATCCGCCACCGCCTACATGGCGGCAGGCGCCAAGATCGGTGCATTCACAGCCTTGGTGCGCATCATGGCGGCTTTGGTGCCGTTGTGGAGTGCATGGTTGCCGCCCGTTCAGATCCTGGCAATCCTCACGATGGTCTTCGGCAATTTGCTGGCGATGCAGCAGCGGAACGTGAAGCGCTTGCTTGCCTACTCCAGCGTTGCCCACGCCGGATACCTTTTGGTGGCAGTCGCTGCGATGGCCCACAAGGGGCAATCTGTGGCCGGCGTTACGGCGTTCGACATGGCGACCAGCGGTATCGTTTTCTACCTCTTTGCCTATCTCTTCATGACGCTCGGAGCGTTCGGGGTCCTGATTTATCTGAGCGCCCGCGACCTGGATTGCCAAACGCTGGAGGACCTTCGCGGGCTGGTGCGGCGAGAGCCCCTCGCTGCCTACGCCATGCTCTTCTTCATGCTGTCGCTTGGAGGGATCCCTCCTACCATGGGCTTCTTCGGCAAGTGGATGATCTTTCTGGCTGCCCTGAAGGCCGGTGAGCTGGGGCTGGCAATCGTTCTGGCACTGGCTAGCGCCCTCGCCGTGTACTACTACCTCAAGGTGGTGTGGGTCATCGCCTTCGAGGAACCCAAACGTGCCGCGCCGAGCCCGGGAGCGGCCAGGCTTGGTGCGGTAGCCACGTTAATTGTGTCTGCAGCCGCAACCGTGATCTTCGGCCTCTTCCCGTTCATCCTGACGCCCATTACGGACGTACTTCGCTAGCGGGGCGAGTCAGTACTTGGGCAGAGAGGGATCCACTTCGTCTGCCCATGCCAGGATGCCGCCCTTCAGGTTCTTCAATCGGCTGAACCCGCGCGATTGCAGCAAGCGCAGAGCCTTGAGAGACCGTACTCCAGAACGGCAATGGAGAACGATCTCGGCGCCGGGATCCAGCTCGGAGCAGCGCTCGGGCAAATCTGCCAGCGGAATGAGGCGCGCGCAGGGTATCCGGGCGATCTCTGCCTCGTAGGGCTCCCGCACGTCCACCACCACGATGGGGTCGCCCCGATCCAGCCGTTCCTTAAGTTCCGTGCAGGAGATTTCGAGCACGTCGTCTTGCGCCTTCGCGTCTGGGGTGGGTCTGTTCATCCCACAGAAGGCTTCATAATCAATGAGTTCCCGGATCGTCGGTTGATCTCCGCAGATCGGGCACCCGGGATCGCGCTTCAGTTTGAGCTCGCGCCACTGCATCTTCAGCGTGTTGACCATAAGGAGGCGGCCGATGAGGGGCTCTCCGATGCCGAGGATGAGCTTGATGGTCTCAGTAGCCTGGATCACGCCCACAAGGCCGGGCAGGATGCCCAAAACGCCTCCCTCGGCACACGACGGAACCAGACCTGGCGGCGGAGGCTCGGGATAGAGGCAGCGATAGCATGGGCCGCGCTGTGTCCAAAACACAGATGCCTGGCCCTCAAACCTGAAGATGGCTCCGTAGACGTTGGGCTTACCCAGCAGGACGCAGGCGTCGTTGACGAGGTAGCGGGTGGGGAAGTTGTCGGTTCCGTCAACCACTACATCGAATTCGCGCACGATCTCCAACGCGTTGTGCGAGGTTAGGGCTGTGGGGAACTCCTCGATGCGCACATTGGGGTTGAGGGCGCTGAGGGTCTCACGAGCAGACTGCAGCTTGGGTTTGCCGATATCGAGGGTGGAATGGATGATCTGGCGGTGCAGATTTGAGGCGTCTACCACATCGAAATCCACGATGCCCAACGTTCCCACGCCCGCTGCCGCCAGATACATAGCCAGGGGGGATCCCAAACCCCCGGCGCCTACGCACAGGACCCGGGCTCCTTTGAGCTTTTTTTGGCCCTCGAGAGCTACCTCGGGCAGGATGAGATGGCGGCTGTACCGCAGCAGCTCTTCGGCACTAAGGTGCTCCGATGCCTTTGCTGTCGGATCGAGGGTGCCGGTGCCGCCGGCGATGGAGGGCACGATCATCATTTCGTCGCCGGGGCTCAGCGCCGTGTTCAACCCATCCAGGTGCCGAATGTCGCGGTCGCCGACGTAAATGTTCACGAAGCTACGCAGGCGGCCGTCATCCGTGAAAAGGTGCGGTTTGATGGCCGGGTAGAGTTCCGTAAGGGCGGCGAGCGCTTCCGCCACCGTCGCCGCTTCCACTGCGATTTCATCTCGACCCTGGGTGTATGCCTGTAGGGCCGATGGGACTAGGATGCTTGCGGACATGCTTCATCTCCGGATGCGGATAGGGTGAGAGGTTCTTCAAGGAACCTGGTGCGGTCGTCTGACAGCGTCCAACATGTAACGCGTTCTGCTTCGCCCTTGAACACAGACACGATCATATAGCTGTACCATGGCCATGCCCACTCCAAATCATAAACGCTTGGTTGAGCCGGATGGTCCGGATGGGAATGGTAAATGCCCAAGATCGCCATATGGGCTTGCCTGGCCTCTCGCTCCACCTGCAGCATCTGCTGGGGCGCGATGAGATAGCGGTGCGTTTGGTCCTCGGCATGCTCATTGGGGATTGTGCGGATGCGGGTAATCGTCTTGACCCCGTCGCTGTGGCTTCCTAATAGGAGGCCGCAACATTCGTGCGGATAGACCTCCTGGGCGTGGCGCAGTATGGCGCGATGACAACTCCTAGATATTTGGACCCGCATCGAAATCCTCCCAGAAGCGAGAACTCAGGTACCTCTCGCCGCCGTCAGCGAATATGACGACGATGCGCGCGCGATCCAGTCGGTTGGCCAGGCGCAGAGCTGCGGCCAGCACGGCGCCGGAAGAGATGCCTACTACGAACCCTTCTTCTCGGGCGAGCCGGCGGGTCACCGCATAGGCTTCTTCCGTGTCTACCTCCATGATCTCGTCCGGCAGCGATGGATCGAAGATGCCGGGTACGATGGCTGTAGGCAGGTGTTTGAGCCCTTCAAGCCCGTGGAAAGCCGAGGAGGGCTGCACGGCCACTAAGCGCACGCCTGGGACGTGTTCCCGCAGGTATCGGCCCGCTCCGGTAAACGTGCCGGTAGTTCCAAGGCCGCATACGAAATGAGTGAGTGCGCCCTCGGTCTGCTTCACGATCTCCGGTCCTGTTGTGGTGTAGTGAGCCCGCCAGTTCGCTGGGTTGTTGTACTGATCCGGGTAGAAGTACTGTTCCGGGCCCGCCGCATAGATCTCGCGGGCCTTAAGGATGGCGCCGTCAGAACCGAGGCGCGGATCTGTAAGCACGAGCTCGGCCCCGAGGATGCGCAGGAGCTGTTTGCGCTCTTCGCTGGCATTGAGGGGCAAACAGAGTTTGACCTTGTAGCCAAGCGCTGCGCCAATGAGGGCATAGGCGATGCCGGTGTTGCCTGAAGTAGCATCGAGGATCGTCTTGCCTGGCGACAATCGGCCCGTGCGTTCTCCGTCACGGATCATGTTGAGCGCAGGACGGTCTTTGATGGATCCTCCCGGATTGAACCATTCAGCTTTAGCCCAGACCTCCACGCGGCGGTTCTGGGGCGTGACCCGTGCCAAGCGGATCAGGGGCGTATTCCCCACCAGATCGAGGAGGGATGGAAGCGGCTGTTTGATTGAGCTCGAGCTCGACGTCATAGATCCGGCTTTCATTGCCCCTGCGCGGGCGGAATGGCATGCGCGGCCGATCCGTTCAACTGACCTAAATTATATCATTACTCAAGTTTTATGCGCAAGGGGCGGATCGTGCTCTTTGCCCGGAGCTGGGAGCGGCAAACTTCCAACAGATATAACAGCTTCCCCTTGACTCAGCTCTCGGGGCTGGGGTACGCTTTCATCGTTTTTGCGCTGCCGTAACTTGGATCGTGAAAAAGACCACAAAACTTGCCGATTTGGGAACGTTCGGCACATCTCCAGTCGCTTTACATGTTGGGAACCCGCGATGACCTTCGGGGGATGTCGGATTAGCTTCTGAAGAGACGTGCGTAATTGGAGCAGCCATGGCCCAGGTATTTCCGCGTAGCGCCAATACGCTTGCCAGAGTGAGCCTTCTGGGCGTTGTGGTCGTGCCCTTGGGGATTTTGCTCACGGGGTCAGCCGTCACCCGCTCTGGCTACAACACGAAAGTAGATGTGCCTCAGGATCAGCCCGTTCCATTCAGCCATGAGCATCATGTGAATGAGCTTGGGATTGACTGCCGGTACTGCCACACGTCCGTGACGAAGTCTTCCTTCGCCGGCATACCGCCCACGTACACCTGTATGTCCTGCCACTCCCAAATCTGGACCAACAGCCCGCTGCTCAAGCCCGTGCGCGACAGTCTGGCGAATGGCGAGCCCTTGCAATGGGTGCGGGTGAACAAGCTGCCGGACTTCGTCTACTTCGATCACTCCATTCACATCAATCGGGGCATTAACTGCAACGTGTGCCACGGGCCCGTTCACCGCATGCAACTTACCTATAAAGGCAAGCCCTTCTTCATGTCCTTCTGCCTCAATTGCCATCGAAACCCGGAAGGCTATCTGCGTCCGCGAAACGAGGTTTTCAACCTTTATGTGCGATACCAGCGGGGCGATATTTCTGCGGAGGACCGAAGGATGCTGGATGATCCCGACTATGTGCCGTCGCCGGCGCAGGTTGCCAAGGGCCGTGAGCTCGTGAAGGAATATGGGATCAAGAAGGCCCAGCTTACGGACTGCTGGATCTGTCATCGTTAGGACGGGCGAGGACGCTTCATGATTGGCGACAACCACAACGATGCCCAAGACACCGATGGGCTCCACAAGATGAAAAGCCGCCTTGCCGGTCGCAAGGGCCAAGAGTATTGGCGCAGTTTGGAGGAGCTTGCAGATACTCCCGAGTTCCGCCGCTTCGTAGACGACGAATTCCCCAACCGCTCCTCACTGCTGGAGGCCATGCGAATGGACCGGCGGAGCTTCCTTACCCTGATGGGCTCTTCCATCGCTCTCGCGGGGCTTTCGGGCTGTCGCTTCCTGCCGGCAGAAAAGATCGTGCCTTACGTGCAGGCTCCCGAGGACCTCATCCCGGGTGTGCCCGTGTACTATGCCACGGCGGCGGTAATCGGCGGCTACGGTGTTGGCGTGCTCGTAGAGAGCCACGAGGGAAGACCCACGAAGATCGAGGGGAACCCTGGGCACCCGGCCAGTTTGGGAAGCACGGATGCGCTGGTGCAGGCTACGCTGCTGGATCTGTACGATCCGGAACGTTCCCAGAACGTGTCCAGGAAGGGCCAAGCGGCAACGTGGGATGCGTTTTTTGCCGAAGCGCGCAAGGCGCTGGGCGGGCTCGGTTCCGGCGGCGACGGGCTGCGCGTGCTTACGGGAACCGTAACCTCTCCAACTTTGGCACGCCAGATGGCCTCTCTATTGGCCAAGTACCCGGCGGCCCGATGGCACCGGTACGATCCGGCTGGGGATCACAACGCCCGCACAGGCACCATTGCAGCATTCGGCAAGCCGGTAATGGCCCTGTACCATCTGGATAAGGCATCCCGTATTCTGGCCCTCGATGCCGATTTCCTGCAGAGCCCGCCTTCCAACGTCCGGTACGCCAGAGATTTTGCCCAGCGCAGGCGTGTGAGGCGAGGTTCTACGGAGATGAGCCGGTTGTACGCGCTGGAAAGCACCCCCGGCATCACCGGCGCCGTGGCGGATCACCGCAAGGCTGTGCGTCCCGCTGAGGTTGAGGTGTACGCCCGTGCCGTGGCAGCAGCTTTGGGGCCGGCCGGGGGGTCGAGCTCCGGCGCGCCGGATGCTCCATGGGCAGCAGCGGTGGCCCGAGATTTGGCTGCCCATCGCGGCGCGAGCGTGGTCATTCCAGGGCAAGGTCAGCCCGCCGCCGTGCACGCGCTTGCCCATGCCATGAACCAGATGTTGGGCGCTGTAGGTAATACCGTGACCTTCGTGGAGCCGGCAGAAGCGGATCCTGTAGACCATCTGGCGTCGCTGCAGGAACTCGTGGCGGATATGCGTGCAGGCAAAGTGAAGGTGCTCCTGATCATAGGGGGCAACCCTGCCTATACCGCCCCGGCGGATTTGGAGTTCGCAGCCGCTTTGGGCGCTGTGCCCTTCAGCGTGCATCTGGGCCGCTATGAGGATGAGACGTCCCAGGCATGCCTCTGGCATCTGGCTGAGAGCCATTATTTGGAAGCATGGAGCGACGTGAGGGCCTTCGACGGTACAGCGTCCATCGTGCAGCCCCTCATTCAGCCTCTGTATTCTACGCGTTCCGCGCACGAGGTGTTGGCGGAGCTCATGGGGGAACCGGCGCCGGGACTGGAGATCGTGCAGAACTATTGGAAGGAGAAGTTCTCCGGGACCGGTCGCAACTTCCAAGATGCGTGGCGCAAGTGGCTCAATGACGGGGTTGTTCCCGGGACAGCTTCGCCTCCGATCGAGGTGCCGGCAGCCAAAATACCTGCGCAGTCGCCGGCTGCCGCGGGCGGGTACGACATCATCTTTCGGCCGGATCCCAATCTGCTGGACGGCACCTTCGCCAACAACGCCTGGCTCATGGAACTTCCGCGGCCGCTTACGAAGCTTACATGGGACAACGCAGCCCTCATGAGCCCGGCTACAGCCGTGCGGCTGGGGCTGGCCTCACCGGGGAAGGCCTATGTTGCCAACAGCCAAGTAGTGGAGCTTGCCTACAAGGGGCGGAGGCTGAAGGCGCCTCTCTTTATCCTGCCTGGGCACGCCGATGATTGCGTCACCCTTCATCTCGGTTGGGGGCGCAGCCGAGGCGGGTCCGTATGCGCCGGCAAGGGGGTGAATGCATATGCGCTCCAAACGTCCGACGCGCCAAACTTCGATACCGGGCTGCAAATACGCCCCACACAAGACCGCTACGAGCTGGTGTCTACGCATTACCACAGCGCCATAGACATGGAAGGCCGCGAACCGGTGCTTTGGCGCACCTTCGACGATTTTGTGAAGAGTGGTTATGCCCCCGTGGCAGCGGAAGAGGAGAGCAACCCCAGCCAGAGCATGTTCCAAACTCCTGCAGAGTACGCCCAGTACGACGGGTATGCCTGGGGAATGACCATAGACCTGAATGTGTGCATAGGATGCAACGCGTGTGTCGTGGCATGCCAGGCGGAGAACAATATCCCCGTAGTGGGGAAGGACCAGGTGTCCCGCGGGCGTGAGATGCACTGGATCCGCATTGACCGGTACTACCAGGGGACATCCGAAGCCGACCTCGAGAACCCCGTCACCTTCTTCGAGCCTGTACCCTGCATGCAATGTGAATTGGCTCCCTGTGAACCGGTGTGCCCCGTGGGTGCCACGACCCACAGCCACGAGGGGCTCAATCAGATGGTTTACAACCGCTGTGTGGGTACGCGGTATTGCTCCAACAACTGCCCCTACAAGGTGCGCCGTTTCAACTTCTACAAATTCTCCGCCGGCCAGCCCAACAACGCGCCGGGGAATTACGACAATCCCACCTTCAAGCTCATGGCGAACCCCAACGTCACCGTACGCGGCCGCGGGGTTATGGAGAAATGCACGTACTGCGTGCAGCGCATCAACGAAGCGCGCATCAAAGCCAAGGAGCGGAACCGTGTCATTCGGGACGGCGAGATACAAACAGCGTGCCAGCAGGCTTGTCCCACTAAGGCGATCGTTTTTGGGAACATCCATGATGCCGGAGCAGAAGCAGCCCGTTTAAGGCAAGAGCCGGCTAAGTTCGTACTTCTCGGCGAACTGAATACCCGGCCGCGCACGACATATCTGGCCAAGTTCCGCAACCTGAACCCAGAGATCCGCACGGAGAAGAGCGTTGAGTAATCTGCCTAGCGAGCGCATCCTTACCGGCGAACACTCCTATGGAACGATTGATCGCCGCATCGGCGAGGTCGTTCTTGATCAGCGGAAGCATCCCCTTCCGTGGTACGTCACCTTCGCCATAGGCTTCGGCCTGCTTCAGGTGATGATGCTGGCGTTTACCTGGCTCCTTTACAAAGGAGTAGGCATCTGGGGCATCAACATCCCTGTAGGCTGGGGCTTCGCGATCATCAATTTCGTGTGGTGGATCGGTATAGGTCATGCCGGGACGCTTATTTCGGCGATCCTTCTCTTGATGCGGCAGTTGTGGCGCAATTCCATCAACCGGTTCGCCGAGGCGATGACCCTCTTCGCCGTCATGTGCGCCGGCCTCTTTCCGTTACTCCACACCGGCAGGCCATGGGTGGCGTACTGGCTCTTTCCTTATCCCAGTGTGCTTGGCGTATGGCCGCAGTTCCGCAGTCCTCTCGTATGGGATGTCTTCGCCGTGTCCACGTACATGACGGTGTCGGCCCTGTTTTGGTACATCGGCCTCATTCCAGACTTTGCCACCCTTCGGGACAGAGCCGGCAACCGCCTCGCCCAGATTATTTTCGGCATTCTTTCCATGGGGTGGCGGGGTTCGGCCGGTCACTGGTTCCGGTATGAGACGGCCTACCTAATCCTTGCGGGCCTCTCCACGCCCCTCGTACTCTCCGTGCACAGCATTGTGAGCTTCGACTTCGCCGTGAGCATCATACCGGGCTGGCATACTACCATCTTTCCGCCGTACTTCGTGGCTGGAGCCATCTATGCCGGGTTCGCAATGGTGCTGATCCTGGCGATCCCCATTCGCGCGTGGTACGGCCTCAAGGACTTCATCACCATGCGCCACCTCGATTGGATGGCGAAGTTTATGCTGGGTACGGGCCTCGTGGTGTTCTACGGCTATGTGATGGAAGCCTTCTATGCCTGGTACAGCGGGAACAAATATGAGCAATACATGATGATGAACCGGTGGGTTGGGCCCTATGCGCCACTCTATTGGGCGCTCATCGTATGCAACGGCATCACTCCGCAATTCCTTTGGTCCCCCAAAGTGCGCCGGAATTTGGCCATGCTCTTCACCATATCCGTGGTGGTGAGCATCGGGATGTGGCTGGAGCGCTTCATGATCGTGGTAGAGAGCCTGCATCGGGACTTCCTCCCGTCGAGTTGGGGTATGTACGCAGGCACTATTTGGGATTGGGCTACCTTCATCGGCACCATCGGCTTCTTCACGTTCAACATGTTCCTGTTCATCCGGTTTGTTCCCATGATCAACATGTTCGAGATGAAGGACCTCCTGCACAGGATTACGGGGCGCCTCCCCATGCATCCGGAGCCCAAACCTGTGCATGAAGCGAGAGAACTCGCAGAGGAGAGGGCGTGAGGGAGCACCATGGAGACACACGGCGCGCCAAAAGTGTACGGAATGCTGGCTGAGTTCGGCGATGCAGAAGAGATCGTGGTGGCGGCCGGCAAAGCCAAAGAGGCGGGATACGTGCGCCTCGATGCCTTTACTCCTTACCCCGTTCACGGCCTGCCGGAAGCCATCGGGTTCCGCGACGTGCTGGTGCCTTGGCTCATCTTCTTCGGCGGGGTGTGCGGCGCTGTGGGAGGCTTCGCCCTCCAGTACTGGATCAATGTTGTGGACTACCCTATGGATATTGGAGGGCGCCCCTTCGTTACGTGGCCGTCCTTCATTCCTGTAACCTTTGAATGTACCGTCCTGTTCGCAGCCTTCGCAGCGGTGATTGGGATGCTCATGTTGAACGGCCTTCCCCGCCCTCATCATCCGGTGTTTAACGCTGATCGCTTCGCTCGAGCGAGCCAGGACCGCTTCTTCCTGTGCATCGAGGCGCGGGATCCCCGGTATGACGCGGCGGCAACACGTCGCTTCCTAGAAGGGCTCGGCGCCATCTCGGTGGAGGAGGTAGCGGCATGACGGCACGGACTTCTCGATGGTTGCGCGTGGCAGTGGCACTGGTTGCAGGCGTCGGGCTCGGCGGCTGCCACACAGACATGTGGGTGCAGAACAAGATCCAGAAGCCCTATCAGGGAGATGCCTTTTTTGCCGACGGATCCTCGGCACGCCCCGAAGTGGTGGGCGTCGTAGCCCACGGAGAGTACCATCCGGATGACGCCCTCTATACCGGGATGGATCACGGTAAGCTCGCTACGGCATTTCCGTTCCCGATTACGAGAGCCGATTTGGCTCGAGGCCAGGACCAGTTCAATGTATTCTGTGCGCCGTGCCATGGCCGTCTCGGGTACGGCAATGGGATGATCGCTCAGCGGGGCTTCGCCGTTCGGATCCAGCCGGGCAATTACCACACGGACCGGTTACGACGGATGCCGGTAGGACATTTCTTCGACGTGATAACCAACGGCTTTGGGATGATGTACGGGTACGCGTCGCGCATTCCCGATGTGAAGGACCGATGGCGCATCGTAGCCTACATCCGGGCGTTGCAGCTCAGCCAGCATGCGCCGTTGCGCGACGTTCCGCCGGGGGCGCTCGGGGCGGCTGATGCGCTCCAGAAGGAGGCCGCGCCGACCGATGGGGCGACCGAGCCCGGTGCGCCGAACAAGGGACAGCCATGAGAGCATCCGATGAACTGATTGCAAAACTGAAGCAGGCGCGGGTCCCTGCCGCTGTTGTGGGGCTTGCAGGTACGGCTCTTTGTGTTGTGGGCGCCCTGGGGAGCTGGGAGCAGTTTCTGCAGTGTTATCTGTTCGCCTACGTGCTTTGGATGGGCATCACGCTGGGTTGTATGGCTTTGATGATGCTGCACCACATGGTCAAGAGCCGCTGGGGCCTTCCGATCGTTCGCCCGGCAGAGGCAGGGGCGGGGAACTTGTGGTTCATGGCACTGCTGTTTCTTCCGATCGCAGCAGGTTTGGGCGCCCTGTATCCGTGGGCTAAGCCGGCACTCGTGGCATCCAGCACCATCTTGAAGCACAAACAGCCCTACCTCAATGTGCCGTTCTTCATGGTGCGGGCCGTGATTTACTTTGGGATTTGGATGGGCTTGACCGCAGTGATCCGCAGATTATCGGTGCAACAGGATCAGAACGGGGATCTTACCCTTGCAGATCGGCGTGCGTCTTGGGCGGCTCCGGGTTTGGTGGCGTATGTGGTCACCGTCACCTTCGCGTTCACGGATTGGGTAATGTCGCTCCATCCATCGTGGTATTCCACGATCTTCGGCTTCTGGTTCGTAATGTCCCAGGGCATGAGCGGTCTCTGCTTCCTGATCGTTTTCCTTACGTTGGTTCGCCGGTACGCTCCCTTCGAGCCCTATGCAACGCCCGGCGGCTATCGAGACCTGGGGAACCTGCTGTTGACCTTCGTGATGTTTTGGGGATACCTGTCGCTTTCCCAGTTCTTGATCATCTATTCCGGAAACCTGCCGGACGAGGCCTCCTATTACTTGACGCGCATGCAGGGGATATGGTGGGCAATCGGCACCTTTCTGGTGCTGTTCCAATTCTTCGTTCCCTTCTTGCTGCTGCTTTCGGGTCGCACGAAGCGCACGCCCGTTTACCTGGGGAGCTTGGCCGCCTTTCTGCTTGCAGTGCGCGCGGTAGACATGTTCTGGACCGTTTTGCCGTTCTTCCCGATCCCTGCGACCACGCTGCCTCTCGGATATGTGTGGATGGGGTTGGCAGCCTTTGCAGCTATAGGGGGGTGGTGGGTGGTGCTCTTCTTAACGGCTCTGCCGCGGGCTCTGCTCGTTCCTATCGAGGTTCCCGGGGCAGCGGAGGTGCTGGAACATGCGTAGAGCAGAGGAGAAAATGGATCCCCAGGTGGATTACTTGCGGAAGCTGGGGTACGAGGCCCGGGATGTGTCCCTCGAGGCTTTGGGCAAGTGGCTGATTGCCTTGGGCATCTTTATCGGCGGCACGGCGCTGGTTACCTACGGCATCTTCAAGTTGTTCGTAGCGCCTGTAGTTCCGGGCGCGGAACAAAGCCCCGGTCTTACGGCGCCATTGCCGCCCCCGCCCGCGCCGAACCCGGCGCTGCAGCCCGCCCCTCGGCTGGATTTGAAAAAGTGGCGCGAGGACGAAGACGCAGCCATGAACAGCTACGGCTGGGTGGACCGGCGCAAAGGTATCGTGCGCATCCCGGTGGAGCGGGCGATGGATTTGCTTGCCGCAGGTGGATTGCCGGTAAAGCAGGCACCCAACAAGGCGCCGTCGGCGGATGCAAGCGCCGGCGGCACAGCGGAAGCCTCCCATTAGCAGGCAACGCAGGATCGGTGGAGGAGCAATGAAGATGGAGAAAGCGCTTGGAAAGGCGATTGCCGTGTTGGTGCTTGGGGTGGCGGTTACAGCCGCACCAACCCTTGCACAACAACAGCCGATAGATCTCGGCAAACAGGTTGGGTTGGACCAGAAACTCAACGCTCAGGTGCCGCTCAATGTAACCTTCCAAGATGAAACCGGGGCAACCGTTCCTCTTGGCAAATACTTTGGAAGCAAGCCGGTAGTACTGGTGCTGCCGTTCTACACGTGCCCGGGGATCTGCGCTCTCGAGTTGGATGGCATGGTAAAGGCTTTCCGTGGGCTGGATTTGGCGATGGGGAAAGACTACGAGGTGGTCACCATCAGCATCAATCCCAAGGAGACGCCTGCGCTTGCTGCGGCGAAGCATTCGGAATACGCATCGCTGTATGCCAAACCCGGGGCCGACACGGGCTGGCACTTTTTGGTAGGGACCGATGCCAATATCCACGCCGTGGCGAACGCCGTGGGCTTTCGGTACGTGTACGACAAGGCAAACGACCAGTACGCCCATCCGGCAGGGATTATCGTGCTCACACCCGACGGGCGCACGAGCCATTACTTTTACGGCGTAGATTACATGCCGCGGGACCTGCGCTTCGCTCTGATCACCGCATCGCGCGGGCGGATTGGGAGCCTGGTAGATCAGATCAAACTGCTCTGCTACCACATAGATCCTGCCACGGGCAAGTACGGCCTGTTGATCAGCCGGGTGCTCCAGTTGGCTGGGGGTGCTACTGTGCTCGCTCTGGGAACCTTCATGACGCTGATGTTCCTGCACGATCGGAAGCGGGCGCGGGCGACGGCTCCCCATGATGGAAGCGTTCAGATGCAGAGACCTGGTGCTTAGAGGAGCCGCACCGTGATCAAGAATGTTCCGTTCACTCCGGATCAGGCATCTTCCTATGCGGCCCAGATGGATCCGCTGTTCTGGGTGCTGGTAATGCTTACCATCTTCTTCGCTGGGACGGTGCTGACGCTGCTGCTCTTCTTTGCCATTCGATACCGGCGGGGAGCTCGAGTGGATCGCTCCAATCCTCCCGACGAGCATCAGTTCCTGGAGATCACTTGGACGGTGATCCCGCTGCTGCTGGGATTGGGAGTGTTCGTATGGGGAGCCAAGTTGTATGCCGGTGCCTTCGGCCCTCCCCCTGCCAATGCTCTCGAGATCTTTGTGGTAGGCAAGCAGTGGATGTGGCACATACAACATTCCAACGGTGTGCGCGAGAACAATGAGCTTCACGTGCCCTTGGGCCGGCCCGTCGCACTGACGATGATCTCCCAGGATGTTATCCATGACTTCTACGTGCCCGAGTTCCGCATCCATGTAGACGTAGTGCCTGGGCGGTACACGCGGGAGTGGTTCACTCCCATCAAGATCGGCCGGTACCGGCTGTTCTGCGCCCAATACTGTGGAACGGACCACTCCAAGATGACCGGGTGGGTTACCGTAATGGATCCGGCGGATTATGCGCGCTGGCTTGCAAACGGAGGCCAGGAAGTGCCGGCGGCGCCCAAGACCATGGCTGCGCTGGGAGCGGATCTTTATCAACGGGAGGGTTGCGCGCAATGTCACGATCCCGGCGCGCCGGGGCATGGGCCAGTTCTTACAGGCCTGTACGGATCCATCGTAACGAAGCCTTCTGGCGAAAAGGTCGTGGCGGATGCAGCATACCTGCGGGAACAGATCCTGACGCCGGTGGATCGGGTAGCGCCCAAGTATCAACAAATCATGCCCTCCTACAAAGGGCAGCTTACTGAGGAGCAGGTGCTCCAGCTCATCGAATACATCAAATCGCTCGGCCCTCAGAACCCGGCTTCTGCGGAGCCTGCGCCGGCGAGCATGAAGAAGCCCGCGGGTGTGCAGGGTGGGGGCAAGAGCGGCAACTTGGCCGCTAAAGAGAAGAGCCAATGAGTGTTCAGACCCTCGAAGTGAATGCCCAATCGGCGCCCGAGCCCAGCGAAGAGCGCGTCAACTACTTGAACGTGGATCACTCGCTGAAGTCGTGGCTGCTAACGCTGGATCATAAGCGCATCGCGATCCTTTACATGGTCTCTATCTCGCTCATGTTTGTGCTGGGCGGGGCAGCAGCAGCTATGGTGCGGCTCGAGTTGACCTCCCCGCACGGTCTCCTGCTGTCCAATGAGACCTACAACAAGATGTTCTCTGCCCACGGCATCATTATGGTGTTCTTCTTTATGGTGCCGTCCATCCCTGCCGTGCTGGGCAACTTTTGCCTGCCCCTCATGATTGGGTGCCGCGACTTGGCCTTCCCGCGGCTGAACTTGCTGAGCTGGTACCTGTTCACTATCGGCGGCATCGTGGCCCTCGCTGCAATTTTGAGCGGCGGCGTGGATACCGGATGGACCTTCTATACACCGTTCAGCAGCGTCTACAGTAACTCCAACGTTGTTGCTACGATCATCGGCGTGTTTATCGCTGGGTTCTCATCCATCGCTACCGGGCTCAATTTCATCGTCACCGTGCACAAGATGCGGGCGCCGGGCCTTACTTGGTTCAGGCTGCCGCTCTTCGTATGGGCCATTTACGCCACCAGCGTGATTATCGTGTTGGGGACGCCGGTGGTGGCCATTACCCTGCTCTTAGTGGTGGTGGAGCGCACGCTGCATCTAGGCATTTTCGATCCGGCTTTGGGCGGTGATCCGGTGCTGTTTCAGCACATGTTCTGGTTCTATAGCCACCCGGCTGTTTATATCATGATCTTGCCCTCGATGGGTGTGATGAGCGAGGTCATCTCGGCCTTCTGCCGGAAGCGCATCTTCGGATACAAGTTTGTAGCCTTTTCCAGTATCGCGATTGCCGTGTTCGGCTTCCTGGTGTGGGGCCATCACATGTTCGTGTCCAGCCAGTCCGTGTACGCAGGTATGGTCTTTTCGGTGCTGAGCTTCATGGTGGCGGTTCCTTCAGCCATCAAGACGTTCAACTGGACGGCGACGGTTTACAAGGGGCGGGTGTGGTTCACTGCGCCGATGCTGTTTGCCTTGGGCTTCATGGGCCTTTTTGTGGTGGGCGGGTTGACGGGCCTGTATCTGGCGTGTTTGGCCACGGATGTGCACTTGCACGACACCTATTTTGTGATTGCCCACTTCCACTACATTATGGTGGGGGGCGCGATCATGGGGTACATGGCCGGCCTCCACTTCTGGTGGCCCAAGATGACGGGGAAGCTCTACCCCGAGAATTGGGCGAAACTGGCTGCCGGGATCATCTTCATCGGCTTTAACCTGACGTTCTTCCCGCAATTCATTTTGGGCTGGCTCGGCAATCCGCGACGCTATCACATTTATCCGGAGGAATTCCAGGTGTGGCACGTTCTGTCGTCGGCCGGCAGCTCAATCCTGGCTGTGGGGTACATCATACCGCTGTTCTATCTGCTCTGGTCCCTCAAATACGGCCGGGAGGCGGGTCGCAATCCGTGGGGGGCCGTGGGTTTGGAATGGACCCATGCCGACTCCCCGCCGCATCCCCACAATTTCCATGAGGTGCCTGTGGTAACGTGGGAAGCGTATGCGTACGAACCGGAGGAGGTCGAAGAGGAGCGTTACGGTCGGCCTGATGTGGATGCAGAGGCCGCCATGTGGGCAGCGCCCGGGCCCGGCAATTCGGCAGGAGAGAATTCATGAGCGTTGAAGCGATCCAGGCCGCCCCGCAAGAGCTTTCGGAGCAGTACGAAGACCTGTCTCAGCAGAACGAAGCCTATGTGGTGGGAATGTGGGCCTTCCTCGTGACGGAGATCATGTTCTTCGGGGCGCTTTTCCTGGCGTACATCGTATACCGTACGGCGTATCCCGAGGTTTTCCGAGATGCCCATCATCACCTGGATGTGGTCCTCGGAACGATCAATACTACGGTACTCCTCACCAGTTCGCTGTTCATGGCCCTAGCCGTTCATGCGGCGCAGATAGGTAGGAAGGCTGCCCAGATCCGGTGGACGCTCCTTGTGATGCTTTGTGCGTTGACCTTCCTGGTGATCAAGGGGTTCGAATACCACAACAAATACGTAGAGCACCTGATCCCCGGCCCTTCATTCCAATATCACAGCGTGGGTGAGATGGGCGGGAGCCACGCCTCACCGTCTGCTGCGGAAGGCGGTTTCGCGGTGCCGCGCGGTATTCCCAGAGACAAAGCCCAAATGTTCTTCGTGCTCTATTTCTGCATGACGGGCCTCCACGGCATCCACGTGGTGATCGGTCTGATTGTGATGGCTGTGCTGGTATGGCTTACGCGCCGGAATAGTGCCCTGGTGCGGGATTATATGCCCCTGGAGATGGCCGGCCTGTACTGGCACTTTGTTGATATCGTTTGGATCTTCCTGTTCCCGCTTTTCTACCTGATACCCAAGTGATCCCTGGCACTGCGAGGAGTTTGTAATGCAATCCGAAGAGGCATCGCATCCTATCACGCCGCCGGCGGTATACCTGAAGACATACGCCGTGCTGCTCGTGCTCATGCTCCTTACCGTGGGCGTGGCCCAAGTGCACCTTGGCCCTCTCAACAATGCCGTAGCCCTTGGCATTGCCGTGACCAAGGCTGTGCTTGTGGTGCTGTATTTCATGCAGGTGCGGTATTCCACGCGCCTTGTGTGGGTGTGGGCAGGCATCGGGTTCCTTTGGCTATTGCTGCTTTTTGGTACGATGCAGGATTACCTTACGCGGCCGTGGGTTCCGATCCACGGCTGGTAGCAGTCGTTCAGCCGCGCCGTGCGAGGCCGGGGTTCAACTCCGGCCTTTTTTGTTCAGTGAAGTGGAAACAGATAGTGACGTACACAAAATGGTTGACATGCGTATCCACCTTGTGATACCATGGTGGCACATGCTCCGCAGTGGGTCACAAGGAGGGCGACATGGCAGCGACTTCCACCATCCAGGCAGTTTGCAGAGGGAGAGAAAGCCGTTGTTTTGTGTGGCGGCGATGGGCGGTTGCAGGGGCGGTTCTCGGCACGTGCGTAGTTCCGTACGCGATGCGTGGGAGTGCGGAAAGCGGCCCTCTGCAGCGATTGCGGGCGCCTGTTCCAGCCCGTGCGGCGGTGATGCTTTTGAGCGCAACTGCCTCGCGGGACGCAGGGTATGTGACGGTAGCAGGTGAGGTGCGCAACGCATCACGGCGCAATCTGGCGGGCGCTGAGGTGGTGCTGGAACTGTTCGACGGGAATGGCCGGTGCATTGCGGTAGAACCGGCGATCCTTGCGCGTGCTGTTGTGCCGCCGGGCACAGCATCGTCCTTCCAGGTGACGGCCGAGGATTGGGGGAAGGCACAGCGCTATCGGCTGGAGTTCCGCGAGATTGACGGCGCCGTTCTGGAATGCCTCGACAACGCGCAGAACGGACCGGTTACGCGTTGTCCGGCACAGGAATGCGCCGGTGCCAATCGGTAACGCTTTGAAACGCCTGGGCCAAGCGGAGGATGGCGGCTTCGCCGTAGGGAGGCCCTATGATCTCCAGACCGAGAGGCAGGCCGTCGGCGTCGAACCCCATGGGAAGCGAGATGCTGGGCCAGCCGAGAAGGTTGCCCGGGCCGCCGTTGCCTCCCATGTGTACCCAACTCTCATCGAGGCTCTTTGACACCGGTGGCGCGCCATGAAGCAGGGTAGGCGCGATGAGCGCGTCGAAGCGCTGGAAAATCGCCACAGCTTGGGGAGCAGCGAGCGTTCTGACCCGCATCGCACGAAGATACTCCACTCCTGGGATGGCGAGCCCGGCGAGGAGGCCGGCTTGCTGGCTGCGGTCCCGAAGCAGGGCCAGCTTCGGAGAGCGGATCAGGTTCTCGAAGGCAGAAGCGCCCTCCACGGAGATGATGGTGTCCGCTGCTGCGTCATAGGGGAAGTCGGGTAGCTTGGCATCTGCCAGCTCGGCATGGAGGCGCGTAGTGAGGACGGAACATGCCTCCTGGAATGCCTGTTGGGCTGCGTGGGCTTCGTTGGCACCGAAATCCGTGGGCAGCAGACCCAGGCGAACGGGCCGCGGGAGGCGGCCACGCGGGTCGTAGTGAAACCGCTGATCCCAAGCCGATGGATCCCGGGCGTCGGGACCGGCAAGGATCGTCAGCAGGATTGCGCAGTCTTCAGCCGTCCGCGCCATGGGGCCGATCTTGTCCATCGTCCATGAGAGGGCCATAGCTCCGAACCGGGAGATGCGCCCGTAGGTAGGCCGCAGACCTGTGATGCCGCAAAAGGCACTGGGCACAGTAATGGATCCCCAGGTCTCTGTTCCAAGGGCAAACCCAACGAGGCCGGCGGCGACTGCCGCACCGGAGCCGCTGGAGGAGCCTCCGGCCCATCGCTGCATGTTCCACGGATTGAGGCAAGGACCGGTGATGGATGCCGATGCGTACTCGTACCCTCCGCCCCCTGCGAGTTCGATCATGGCGAGCTTCGCCACGAGCACCGCACCGGCTGCCTGCAGCTTCTCGATGGCCGCAGCGTTGAAGCGGAAGACTTGGTCGGCATGGGCTGGTGATCCCCACTGGCAGGGTACGTCCCGAACCGCGAAGAGATCTTTGGCTCCGAATGGGACGCCGTGGATGGGGCTGCGCACATGACCGGCGGCTATCTCTCTGTCTGCAGCGCGAGCCTGCTCCATCGCTTGATCCCGCATTAAAAAGGCCAACGCGTTCAGCTTCCGGCCCAATGTGTCCAGCCGATGGAGATAGGCTGAAGTGAGGGCTTCCGACGTAATCTCTCGTCGCCGGATGAGGCGGCCTTGATCGAGGGCAGGCAGATGGACGACCTTGTCAGGATCCATGGTGCTTCTGCGCCTGTGGAGGAACGGGATGGAAGATGAATGCGGGCTCAGTACCGTCGGGAATGATGAGCGTCTGTTTGCTCCAGGTGGTGGCGTTCTGCTTGACGGCGGAATGCACAGCCGCGCGCAGGTCGTCGGCAATGGGCCGTCCGAGAGCACGTTCGATCAAAACCTCTGCTGCGTCCTGAACGTCCGGCAAGGGAGCTGCCTGAGTGGCGTCTCCGACCGCGCTCAAGCCTGCAGCCAAAAGAGCAGCCTTGCCTAGATCCCGCCGTGTGAGCCTATGCCGTTTCTTCTTGTCCATAGTGTGGTAGCTCCCGGAGACCTTTTCGTCTGGACCTTTATGCCTTTCTTTGCGTGGAGGGCGCGAAGTACCCCAGGTACAGCGAAGACCGGGCGAGCGTACAGAAAGCGCGCCGCCCGGCCCTCTGAATGCGCTGTGAGGGCGCTGGGACTCGAACCCAGGACACCCGCCTTAAAAGGGCGGTGCTCTGCCGACTGAGCTACACCCTCGCCGTTGTGCGGCCCTCCTCAGGGACGAGGTTCGAGCCGCATTCCACGGCTTATTCTACACCATCTTCGAGGTCTGATGAACCGTTCTCGGCCATGTCTTCAAAGGGCTCGACATCAGCGTCTTCATCCTCTGCACCGATGCCGGTTGGCTCCAACTCCTCATCAGCTTCGGCCTGGTCCTCAGCCGAGCTGCGCAAGCCGGCGGAGAAATGCGATGCTGCGTCCTCTTCATCTTCCGGTGCGGGAGTGAGCTGTTTCAAGAGCTCTTCGTGGCGCCGAGGCTGTTCTGTGATGATGCGCTCTCCATCGGGCGTACCCGGCTCCAGGGAGCGATACCGCGGGAGGCCCGTGCCCGCCGGAATGAGCCTTCCGATGATCACGTTCTCCTTCAACCCCAGGAGTTCGTCCTTCTTGCCGCGGACGGCAGCTTCGGTGAGGACGCGGGTAGTCTTTTGGAAGGATGCCGCAGACAGGAAGCTATCTGTGGCCAGCGATGCCTCCGTGATGCCCAGCAGAACCCAATCCGCCGTAGCTTCCTTTCCTCCAATGGCGCGAACTCGAGCATTCTCATCCTGGAAGGCGAACTTATCCACGATTTGGCCCGGCAAGAACGACGTGTCCCCGGGCTCGCGCACCTTGCGCTTCTTGAGCATCTGGCGCACGATCACTTCCACGTGTTTGTCGTTGATCTCAACGCCTTGGCCTTTGTATACCTTCTGGATCTCGCGCACGAGGTAGTCCTGCACGCCGCGGGGTCCCTGGATCTGCAGGACCTTCTCTGGATCTAGGGGGCCGTCTGTTAGGCGGTCCCCAGGAGCCACGGTGTCGCCGGGCTTGACCTCCAGTTCACCGCGGTAGGGAACCAGGGCCTGTTTGCGCAGAACGACTTCCTTGACGCCGGCTTCCTTGAGGCGCCGGTAGATGCGCTCGGTGATGACGTCGCCTGCTTTGGCGAGTACTTCTCCGTCGGCATCAAGAACGTCTTCCATAACCGTTTCGCCGACGAAGTGGGACGGCACATCGTCCATGGGAACTGGAGAGGCGAGTACCACGTGCCGCAGTCCTTTGGTTTCAATGGCAACCACCTTGCCGCCGAGTTCCGTTATGATGGCCTGGCCCTTGGGTTTCCGCGCCTCGAAGAGCTCGACCACCCTCAAGAGACCCTGCACCTGATCTTCCAGCACTTTGAGGACTGCCTGCACGGATTTTGCGCGTTCGCGCTCCGATCCGCCCTCTTCGTCGAACGTTACCAGTCCTCTGCGGATGTCGTCGTGGAGGTCGCGAAGGGTTGCCTGCCGCTTCTGCTTCACATTGGCCACGCCGGTGAGGTACTTGCCGGCGACGCCGCCCGTGTGGAAGGTGCGCATGGTGAGCTGCGTACCCGGCTCACCGATGGACTGAGCCGCGATGATGCCTACGGCTACACCGATGTCTACAACCTTGCCGGTAGCAAGATCCCGTCCATAGCACTTGGCGCACACACCGTGCCGCAGTTCGCAGGTTAGGACGGAGCGGAGCCCCACCTTCTTAATGCCGCGGGCTTCCACTTCGCGGGCTGCATCGTCCGAGATTTCGGTGTTGGCTTCCACCAGCACTTCACCGGTGGCAGGATCCACTATGTCCTCGAGGGCGAAGCGCCCGCGAATGCGGTCACTCAGCTTCTCGATGACCTCGTCCCCTTCGACGATTTCCTCCACGTAGATGCCGTTCGTGGTGCCGCAGTCGTCGCCGCGCACGATGACGTCCTGGGACACGTCCACCAGACGCCGTGTGAGATAACCGGCATCTGCGGTGCGGAGGGCTGTGTCGGCCAGACCTTTGCGGGCACCGTGAGTGGAGATGAAGTACTCGAGCACATTGAGTCCTTCATGGAAGTTGGATTTGATGGGCAGCTCCTCGATGAGATTGCCGAACGGGTCCGACATGAGCCCGCGCATGCCGGAGAGCTGGGTGAGCTGCTTGGTTGAACCCCGGGCACCTGAGTCCGTAATCAGATAGATGGGGTTGAAGTGGCCGATGCCTTCCAAGATTGCCGCGGCTACGCGATCTGCAGCCTGCATCCATAAATTAAGCACCTGCTGTTTGCGCTCGCCGAGGGTGAGGGTTCCCCGCCGGTATTGGCGGTTCAGGCGCTCGACGGCGGCCTCAGTTTCTCGGAGGATCTCGTCACGCTTGGCGGGGATGTCCATATCGGTCATGGAAATGGTGATGCCGGCACTCGTTGCGTACTTGAAGCCTAGGGCCTTGAGATCGTCCACGAAGCGAACCGTGACCTCTTTCCCGTGAAGGGCATACACTTCCCGCACGAGATCCGCCACACCCTTCTTGTTGATCGTCGTGAACAGGTACTTATCCGTATACTTGAGCTTGGGCGGCAGGATGTTGTTGAGGATCAGGCGCCCAACTGTCGTGTACCGTGAGGGGTCGTCCCCCGAGCCCACCACTTGGGCGACGCCGTCACGCTCAATGCGTACCTGGATGGGCTCATGGAGCTTGATCTGGCCCATGTGGTAGGCAAGTTCCGCTTCTTCGGGACTGGAGAAGACGTAGTCCCGCGGGCGCTGGCCCTCGATGATCGTGGTGAGGTAGTAGGAACCCAGCACGATATCCTGAATGGGCGCAATGATGGGCCTGCCGTCCGCTGGTGAGAAAAGGTTGTGCGTCGAGAGCATCAGCACGCGGGCCTCCGCCTGGGCGTAGGCGGAGAGAGGCACGTGGACCGCCATCTGGTCGCCGTCGAAGTCGGCATTGAAGGCATGGCACACGAGGGGATGCACCTGGATGGCCTTGCCGTCCACGAGCACGGGCTCGAATGCTTGTATGCCCAACCGGTGCAGAGTAGGCGCGCGGTTGAGGAGCACCGGGTGTTCGTTGATTACCTCTTCGAGGGCGTCCCACACCTCGGGCTTCATTTTGTCAATCATCCGCTTAGCGGTCTTGATGTTGGTGGTGTATCCCCGCTCCACCAGCGTCTTCATTACGAAGGGCTTGAACAGTTCCAGCGCCATCTCTTTGGGGAGGCCGCATTGGTGGAGTTTGAGGTGCGGACCCACCACGATCACGGACCGGCCGGAATAGTCTACGCGCTTGCCCAGCAGGTTCTTGCGGAACCGCCCTTCTTTGCCCTTGAGCATGTCGGACAGGGACTTGAGCGGCCGGTTGTTGGATCCCACCACAGGCCGGGATCGGCGCCCGTTGTCAATGAGGGCATCCACGGCTTCTTGCAGCAGCCGCTTTTCGTGGTTGACGATGGACTCGGGTGCACGGATCTCCGTGATCTTTTTGAGGCGGTTGTTCCGGTTGATGATGCGGCGGTAGAGGTCGTTCAAGTCCGACGTGGCGAAGCGCCCGCCGTCGAGCTGCACCATAGGGCGCAATTCCGGCGAGATCACGGGGATGCAATCCAGGATCATCCAGGATGGGTGCGCTTTGCTGTTGATGAACGCTTCTGTAATCTCCAGACGCTTGATGGCCCGGGCGCGCTTAGGTCCCTGGGTGTTGGCCACTTCGTTGCGGAGTTCGCGTGCCAACTTCTCCAGATCAATCTCTAGGAGGAGTTCCTTCACGGCGGCGCCGCCAAGACCGGCCCGCACCACGCCCTGGAAGCTTTCGCCCAACCGCCGAGTGAGGATCTCGATGAGGTGCTCCAGGTCCCGATATTGCTCTTCGGAGATGAGCTGCTTCTTATCTACCTTTTCCAGAAGTTGCACAGCCTCTTCCAGGCGCCGGATGCTCTCCTCGAGGTCGCGTTCCTCCTGCTTGATGCGCTCGTGGGTTCTCTTCAGGTCCTCTTGGATCTGTTCTTCGGACCAGCGGTGTTCGTCGGGCACATCCGGCTCGGTATGCGATTGCACTCTTTGCCGATGCTCGCGCATCGCGTGATCCGCCACGCCGTCCTTCTCGCGCTGGATCTCCTCGATCTCTTCACGGACGGCCGCGTGGATCTCGTCCATCTCGTTTGCGATGCGGGGGCGGTCCACGTGGGTCACGATGTAGCTGGCGAAGTAGAGGACCTTCTCCAGCGCCCTGGGAGACACGTCTAGGATGAGGGCCAGAGGACTGGGTACGCCCTTGAGGTACCAGATATGGGACACGGGCGCGGCCAGTTCGATATGGCCCATGCGCTCGCGGCGCACTTTGCTGCGGGTTACTTCCACACCGCACCGGTCACAGATGATACCTTTGTACTTGACCTTCTTATAGCGTCCGCAGTGGCACTCCCAATCCTTCACGGGGCCGAAGATCTTTTCGCAGAAGAGCCCGTCGCGCTCGGGTTTGAAGGTGCGGTAGTTGATCGTTTCGGGCTTCTTGACTTCGCCATAGGACCACTTGCGGATCTCGTCTGGGGATGCGATGCCGATACGGATCTTTGAGAACGTGGTGGCGTCCGCCATGCTGTCTCCTCCAAACAGTGTCGCAGCTAGGATGCAGCCGCTGCCGAACCCGGCCATCGAGCCCGGTTCCAAAGGGTGGTTTAGGACTGTACCTCTCTATGTGTGGGCGAGGTGTGCATGATTAGGCAGGGCGCAAACTGTGCGCCGGGCGGGCTGCTGCAGTCGCCCATCCGGTGAACGCATTCTTGGATCAATCGCCTGGCCCCGGCGGCTCCAGCAGGCGCCGTTGACGGCGCTGGGCCGCCTTCATGGGGTCCTCTCCGGGGTCAATATCGTCGTCTCGGTCTTTCAGGTCAATCTCGCGTCCCTTGTCGTCTTCCACAGTAACCCTCAATCCCAGCGATTGGAGTTCATTCACCAGGATCTTGAAGGACTCGGGAACTCCGGGCTCGAGCATGCTCTCACCCTTCACGATGGCCTCATAGGTCTTGACGCGGCCCATGACGTCATCGGATTTGATTGTGAGGATCTCTTGAAGCGTATATGCGGCGCCGTAGGCTTCGAGGGCCCAAACCTCCATCTCCCCGAAGCGCTGGCCGCCGAACTGCGCCTTGCCGCCCAGAGGTTGTTGCGTAACCAGAGAGTAGGGCCCTGTAGAACGGGCGTGGATCTTGTCATCTACCAGGTGCGCGAGCTTCATCATATAGATGTAGCCAACGGTTACAGCCTGGTCGAAGGTGTCTCCGGTGAGGCCGTCACGCAAATAGCACTTGCCCGTCTTGGGGTCTATGCCGGAACGTCGCCAGGAATTCTCCCGGATCCGGTCCAGGAGCAGCCCGTAGTCGTATTCCGGATCCACAGTCAGTTTTTCCGGTTGCTCGATGGTGGGAGCCGGGGTGGGAGTGCGTTCGGCTTGGAAGGCTTCCAGCTCACGCTGAACCGCCGACATTACGGGTGGGCCTGCTACGATGCGGGACACGTGTTCCAAACGGGCTGCGTCGAAGGATCGCAGCTCTTGCTCCACGCGCTCGAGCATGCGCCGTTCCAGTTCTTCACAACGCTGGCCGCGCTCGCGGGGATCCTGGATGTTGACGAGGTCTTCCTCTTCGGCTGCGATGTCCGAGAAGTCTATCCCCATACCGAGTTCGGAATTGAGGTAATTGGTCAGCGTGCGCCGCCGCATGTAGACGGCCAGGCGATCCAGTTCGCTTAGGATCTCAGCCTCCGTAGAACCTTCGAAGGCCGGGTTGACGAAGCAGCAGTTGAGGTGTTTCCCCACGAGGCCCAGGTGCGTCTCGAGGATCTGGCCGATGTTCATTCGGGAGGGCACTCCGAGGGGGTTGAGCACGATGTCCACGGGAGTTCCATCCGGCAGGAAGGGCATGTCCTCTTCTGGGAGGATCTTGGAGATGACACCTTTGTTACCGTGCCGCCCGGCCATTTTGTCGCCTTCCATGACTTTGCGCTTTTGGGCTACGTAGACGCGCACGAGCTGGTTGACACCGGCATTGAGTTCGTCCGAGGGAAGGCGGACCATCTCGCCTTCGCACCGATCGCAAATCGTACGCTCGGGGCGTTTGCTATAGTTATAGATGGTCTTGCAGCGCACGCATTGGTACTTGAAGCGACTGAAGACTTTGACGTCTACGACTTTGCCCTTTTCGCCGTGCGGGACCCTGAGGGACACGTCCCGGGTCTCTTCCGCCTTCTTGCCAAAGATGGCGATGATCAGGCGTTCTTCAGCAGATTGTTCTCCCTGGCCTTTAGGCGCCACTTCCCCCACGAGGATGTCTTCAGGGCGAACTTCCGCACCGATGCGGATGATGCCGTTCTCATCCAGATCTTTGAGGGCATCTTCGCCTACGTTGGGGATATCGCGAGTGATCTCCTCAGGACCGAGCTTGGTGTCTCGGGCTTCCTTCTCGAATTTCTCGATGTGGATGCTCGTGAAGACGTCGTCCTTCACCAGCCGTTCGGAAAGGAGCACGGCGTCTTCGTAGTTATATCCACCCCAGGGCATGAAGGCTACGAGCACATTTTGGCCAAGAGCCAGTTCCCCATTCTGGGTACATGGCCCATCGGCGAGGACCTGGCCTTTGCGGACCCTTTGTCCCTTGTTCACGATGGGGCGCTGGGTGATGCAGGTTGCCTGGTTGGATCGAAGCATGTTGAGGAGGCGGTATGCGTCCACCTGACCGTCCTCGGTCTCCACCAAGATCTGCTCCGCGGTGACACGTTTGACGGTGCCGGGTCGGCGTGCTACCACGACGGCGCCGGAATCCAATGCAGCCCGCCGCTCCACACCGGTCTTTACGATTGGAGCCTCGGGGCGAAGCGTAGGTACCGCCTGCCGCTGCATGTTGGCGCCCATGAGGGCCCGGTTGGCGTCGTCGTTCTCGAGGAAGGGGATCATGGCCGTGGCCACGGACACGATCTGCATGGGCGACACGTCCATAAACTCCACTTCCTCGGGTTTCACGATGGGGTAGGAGTCCTGGTATCGCACCTGGAGCGAGGAACGCTTGAACCTGCCATGCTCATCCAGCGGCTCGTTGCCGGGAGCAATGTGGTAGTTGTGATCCTCGTCCGCAGTCATGTAGATGATCTCGTTGGTGACGACACCCTTCTTTACCCTGCGGTACGGCGTTTGCAGGAAGCCGAAGTCGTCTACGCGGGCGTGAATGGCCATGGAGCCGATGAGGCCGATGTTGGGGCCTTCCGGCGTCTCGATGGGGCAGATGCGACCGTAGTGGCTGTGGTGGACGTCACGCACCTCGAGTTTGGCGGATTGCCGGGACAGGCCACCCGGGCCGAGCGCCGAGAGGCGCCTCTTGCTGGTGAGTTCGCTCAGCGGGTTTGTTTGGTCCATGAATTGGCTGAGCTGGCTCGATCCGAAGAAGCTCTTGATGGCGGCCGACACCGGCTTGACAGAGAGAATGACCTGGGGGAGGGCATTGTCTGCATCCATGGAGGTCATGCGCTCTTTGGCGACCTTCTCCATGCGCAGGAAGCCGAGGCGCAGTTGACTGTGCAGGAGTTCTCCTACAGAGCGCACGCGTTTGTTCTCGAGGTGGTCAATATCGTCGGCGGTACCCGTACCCTCTGCCATGTTGATGATGTACCGCAGGATGTTGATGATGTCCTCACGGGTGATGGTGCGGATGGAGAGGGGGGTGCCTTCTTCGGCTTTGGCGGCTGCCAGCAGCTTCTTGTTGATTTTGTACCGGCCTACACGCGCCAAATCATACCGCCGGTTGTCGTAGAACATAGCCTGCACGAGGTTCGCGGCAGCCTCCACAGTAGCGGGGTCGCCCGGGCGCATCTTGCGGTGAATGTCCAAAAGGGCTTCTACGGCATTGTGGGAAGGATCCTGTTCCAGGGTCGCTTCGATATAGCGATTGCACTCATACAGAGTGACGGCGGGCAGCCCAAGCTTTACGATGGCGTTGGCAAGGGGCTTATCTATCTTCTGAAAGTCGCGGCCGAGCGTCTTGTCGTTCTTCGGATCGCGGAGATCTCCACAGAGGCGCTTTCCTACGAGCGCCTCTGCCGTGGGTTCCTCGATCTGGATGCGCCGGCTGAAGAGGCGGACGATCTCTTGTGTGGTTTCGCAAGGTGACACGAGCCGGAGCACATAGTCGGGGCCGACGCGTTCGGCGATTTCTTCGAGAGAGATGAGGCGTTCCGCGTCACGCACGGATGCGGAGGCAAGAAGCGCCTCCTGATGCTCGCGTTCATCCTTGGTGGCGACGATGCGCGTGTTGGCTTCTACCAGCACCTCGCCTGTGTGCTGATCTACCACAGGTTCCGCCAAAACCATGGGAAGGAGGTAATCCCTCTGGGATTGGCGCGTTTGGCCGGTTTCTACGTTCTTGTAGATCCAAAGCTTTTCTCTGGCGGCGGCGACGGACATCTCCAGAGGAGCGCACGCTTGGGGGAAGATGGGCTCACCCGCGGGATTGCGGGCATTGAGGGCACGAAGGAGCGTGATGAGGGGGAATTTCCTCATCTGACCTACCCGTACGGCGACGACGTCGTTTGGTTCCGTCTCGATCTCGACCCAAACTCCCTCGCTGGGAATGATGGTGGCCTGGAAGAGCATGTGCCCGGCGAAGTCGAGCTCGTCTTTGAAGTAAACGCCCGGCGATCGCGCAAGCTGGCTCACCACCACCCGCTCGGCACCATTGATGATGAAGGTGCCCTTCTCGGTCATCAGGGGCAGATCTCCAAGGTAGACTTCGCTTTCGATCATCTCCTTGTTGGCCTGCTCCAGTTGCACCTTAGCCTTTATGGGCGACTCAAAGGTCATGTCCCGGTCGCGGCATTCGTCCACGGTGTACTTGGGTTCGCCAAGGGTAAAGTCCACCAGAGAGATGGAGGTAGTGTTGGTGTAATCGGTAACGGGTGAGAAGCTGGCGAAGAGTTCTTTGAGACCTTCTTCCAGGAACCAGCGGTAGGAATCGAGTTGCAGCTCAACGAGGTTGGGAATATCAACAACGTGGGAAGTCTTCTTCGACGCGTGTTGGATTTCCTTCAATGGTGCCCCCTCCTATACTACGCACGAAACGACAGTATACCACAACGCACGGATCCGGTCAAACTGCCGGTGCGCGTTACGCGAGGCAAATGCAATACGCATCCCGCCTCAGTAAAGTTCCCGCGGCCCCCCTGAAGGTGCAAAGATCTTTGGCGGAGCCGCGGGAACTTGGAGGTCTATATTCCTAGACGGTTTCTGCGGATGAGTTCCCCGGCATCGCACGGCCGGCGCACCGTGTATCCTTCCAGGGGAAGTATGTGTTCATGGATGGCGTCCAATATGTCGGCGGGGTACGGGAAGAAGGCCTCTTCCACCTCATCGGCGGGAGTGATCCAGTTTCGCGCACCAACCACAACGGGCGGCGCATCCAGGTAACCGAAGGCGAGCTCCGACACCTTTGCAGCCATCGTCTGGATTATGGAGCCCCGTTCGCATGCGTCGGACACAAGCACGATGCGCCCGGTTTTTTGTACGGAACGGATCACCGGTTCGTAGTTGAAGGGGACGAGTGTGCGGGCGTCAATAATCTCACACGACACGTCGTACTGGTCTTCCAGCAGTTTGGCGGCTTCCAGCGCGCGGTACAACACTGCGCCTACGGTGAGGATGGTGAGGTCCTCTCCCGTTTTCTTGATGTCGGGTTCACCCAAGGGAACCTCGTAGAATTCGCGGGGGACACCTCCTGGGTGGAAGATCTCAGGCTGGTCGTAGATGCGCTGGCTCTCGAAGAAGATGACGGGGTCTGTGCCGGTGAGGGCCGCATTGATGAGGCCCTTGGCATCGTAAGGGGTGGCGGGGAAGCATACCTTGAGGCCGGGAATGTGGGCCACGAGGGAGGTCCAATCCTGACTGTGCTGCGCTCCGTACTTGGATCCGACGGACACGCGCACAACGACGGGCATGCGCAATTCACCGGCGGACATAGCTTGCCACTTGGAGAGCTGGTTGAAGACCTCGTCTCCAGCGCGGCCCAGGAAGTCGCAATACATGAGTTCCACTAATGCCCGGCCGCCTTCCAGGGCATATCCTACGGCGCTTCCCACGATGGCGCCTTCCGCTATGGGCGTGTTGAACAGGCGATGGTACGGAAGGGCTTCCGTGAGGCCGCGGTACACGGCGAAGGCGCCTCCCCAATCGCGGTTCTCTTCCCCATAGGCCACCAGAGTGGGGTCGGCGTAGAAGCGCTCCAGGATCGCTTCGAAGAGGGCATCCCGGATCCCGATGCACCGTCCTTTTGGGAGGGGATTGCCGTTTTCGTCCAGGCCGCTTCGGCTCCGTTGGGCCAGTTGTTTGATGCGCGGGTTCTCCTCAATGGGGATGAGCACTTCGGGTTGCCGTTGGGGATCCATGCTCTCCACACGCTGGTTCGAGAACATCACGCGTTCCAGCAGGCAGTTCACTTGGAAGAGGTCCGCCCGTGGTGAGATCGCCAGGTCTATGGCTTTGCGGTAGGCGCGAAGGATACGGGCATCCACCATGGCGTGGAGAGCATCGAGGTCGCTGCGGGTGCACAGACCGGCTGCCAAGAGATCCTCACCGTACGTGATGAGGGGATCAATCCTTTGCCATTCCTCCAGCTCGGCCTTGTCGCGATAGGATGAGGCGTCGGATGGCGAATGGCCGCTGAAGCGGTAGGTGATGGTGTCCAGCAGCACGGGCCCTTCGCCACGTTGGATGATTTCTTTCTTGCGGGCGATGGCGTCAATAACGGCGAGGGGATTGTAGCCGTCTACGCGCTCGGCGTGCATCTGTGTGGGTGTGAGGCCGGCGCCCATTCGGGCCAAAATGCCCATTCCCATGGTCTCACCTACGGGTTGGCCGCCCATCCCGTAGAAGTTGTTGACGAAGTTCATGATGAAGGGCAGGCCGCCTCGATGGGCCTCGTCCCAAAGCGTCTTGAACTGGTCCATCGTAGCGAGGCAGAGGGCCTCCCAAGTGGGGCCGCAGCTTGATGCGCCATCCCCGATGTTGCAGATGACGATGCCGGGCTTATGGTTGATCTTCTTATAAAGCGCGGCGCCCACCGAAATATCCGCCGATCCGCCTACGATGGCGTTGTTGGGAAAGATGCCGAAGGGCGTGAAGAAGGCATGCATGGAGCCTCCCATACCCTTGTTGAAGCCGGCCTCGCGCCCGAATATCTCGGCCAAAGCCCCGTACAGCAAGAAGTCTATTGCGAGGGACTTTACGTCTTCCGGAGCCTCGTCGTCGGGGAGCACTTTCTCAACTACCTTGAGGGTGGCTCCATCGTTGTACCGCTTCATGATCTCCATGAGGCGATCGTCACTGAGCTTCTCGATGGCCGAAAGGCCCTTGGCGAGTATCTCGCCGTGGCTACGATGGCTCCCAAAGATGTGGTCGTCTACGGTAAGGAGGAATGCCTGGCCTACTGCGGCGGCTTCCTGGCCGATGCTCAGATGGGCAGGACCCTTGTGGTTGTATTCGATCCCCCGGTAGTTGCCCTTGATCTTCACGTCATTGAGCATGGCTTCGAATGCCCGAATAATGGCCATGTCCCGGTGGATGCGGATTAGGTCCTCACGCGCGAAACGGTCCATCTCCTCTTCCAGTGTCCTGTGGTACTGGTTCACTGGGATGGGCTGAAACTCCACAAATCCGCTCTTGCGCACGTCGGATGGTCGTATGGGCAGCGATTTCGGCATAGTTCTTCTCCAGTCTAATGATCCGTGTGCTGATTATCGAATGCCGGGCCCGGTGCGGGCTGAACCGGCTTGGTCGAGGTTTGTTCGAAAGCGTACGTACGTAACGACGGCGTTGGAGCCCGGTTTGAGATTCTTTATGGTCACGTGGATTTGGCCCGAGGCCGTGTCCTGCGAGGTCACGGGAACTTCCACCCAGCGTCCTTGTTGAAAGCCGCCGTACTCCCCGATGAAACGTCCGTTGACGTAGAGCGCTTCATGGCGGCCCCCGCCGAAATTGTCGCCGTCGAGGAGGTACAGGCGCAGTACCCCCTCGGCTTTCTGTGGGCACAGAAGAGTGAATTGAACGGCGCGGTAATCGGCCCAGCAATGCTTGACGGGTGACGTCCACGGCGGCCCTTCAAAGGTGTAGCCCCGGTTCAAAATAAAATCCCACCCTTGCCGGGCAAACGTAAGGTCTCCCTTTGAGGATCCGCAGGCCAACTCCAAGGCGTCTCCCGCATCTACCGGCCCCTCCAGTGGCACAGCGAGGTTCTGGGGTTCTCGGCTGTGCGATGGAGGCAGCGCCGGATAGGGCCGATGCGGCTCTGTTTGATACCAATAGGTGACGGCAGAGAATTGGTGGGGCGGGAAGCCCTGCGGGAACATGGCCCTCCAGGATTTTACTTCGTTGCGGCCAAAGCCGACGGTGATACGCAGTGCCTTTCGGAAGACGACGCGATCCTCCACGAGAAACCGGTAGGCTGCTGCTCCATCGTACCATGGCTGGTAGCCTGTCCTCGGGAAGCTGTTGGCCTGTTCGGGGAAGCCCCAGCTAAATCCGAAGGCATCCTCCAGCCCCTGCCACTCGATTGCGGGCTGCCGAGCGCCATCCACCCAGATCTTTACATTCTCATCCACGAGATAGCCGGAGTGGCGTGCGCGTACACCCCGCACTGTGAGGTTCCACCCAACGAGTACGCCTTTCCCTTCAGCCTCCATGGCGCGAAACTCCACGCGATCCATATCTACTGTTTGCTGGCGCCATGTGGCGTGAAAGGTCGGGACGTCGGCCGGCATCCTCAGCATCGTTCGGTAGTGGACGTATGCATAGCACGGTTCCCGGGATGCTATTCCATTGGGGTACCTTGGGTCTTCGGCATCTACCTCTACGCGCGCCGATTTTCGGAAAGGCATGGGAAAGTAACAATTCCATCCGCGCTTCTTGTTCACGAAGATGCTGTTGACGCGGTCCAAAGCTCCGTCGGGGTCGCAGAAGAAGTCCACCAGCGGTACCTCGACGCTCGGCGCCTTCTCGCCATCCCACCAGATGCGAAGCACGGTATGGCGGTCCAGATGAAGAGTTTGAGGCAAAGCGAAGTGGATCATGGTGATGACGGCGGGACCTTTGAGGTCGGCGATCACCACCCGCGTACGGCCGCCTCCGAACTGCTTGGCAGGAGGGTTCTCGCCCCAAAGGGCGTTCACCATTCCCGTGGAACCGTGGGGCACGGTCCACAGCGCCGACCCGTCGCCTCCGGGAACTTGCGAACATGAAGCTGCGAGCGCGCTCGTGGTACAGAGCACTAACATCCATGCGCCCATCATAGGGTTGTTCATCCGCGGTCCTGTTCCAAACGGTTGCGATGGCGGTCGCAGGCCGGTGCCCGCTGCTGCCGATCTACGGGATGTGTGAAGCCGGCATAGAAGTTCATTGCCGCCGGCATCCTTCCTCCGAATTGGGTCACGGCCGATAGGCTTCAACGAGGCTGTCCATGTTCGTTCCTTCGCGAAGGGAGCGTACACCGGTAAAGCCGGCAGTCTCCAACCAGGTGCGGATCTCCTCGAGTGTATAGGTGCCGCCTTCACGCGTTCCCACCAACATATTGATGGCAAAGAGCGCACCACTACGTGGAGCCGTGCGATCCGGTGCCATCACGTGATCACGGATTATGATGCGCCCTCCAGGCACCAAGGCGGCGTGCACTTTGCGGAAAAGGTCTATATTCTCCTGCGGGCCATTCTGATGGATGATGGCCGACACCCAGGCAAAGTCGTGACCTTCGGGAAGTGGGTCCACAGTGAAGTCGCCCGGCGCCAGCCTAACGCGATGAAGCAGGCCGGCTTCGGCCAAATGGCGTTTGGCGATCTCGAGCACCGGCGGACGGTCGAATAGGGTGGCGTGAAGGGTAGGGATTGCCCTCAGGAACGCGGCAGTGTACGTTCCCGGCCCGCCGCCCACATCCAGCAGCTTCGTTGCCTGTGCCGCACCCGCGGAGGCAACAATGGCGTCGGCTTGCGGGGTGGCGATTACGTGCATGGCTTCGATGAAGGCCTCCAAAGCATCATCGCCCTCCTGTGGAGCACGCCCATTCGGACCAAGGATCTTTTGGGTGAGGGTGGACCATGTATTCCATAGGTTCGCCTGGTGCTTCACCAAAGGCAGAACCGATTGTGGCGCATTCTTTGTAAGGTACTGGGCGGCGGCGGGGGACAAGGCGTAGACGCCTTCGGCCTTCGTGAGGAGCCCCATGGAGGCTAGAGCGTCCAGCAGCATCGTGAGTGCACGCGCATCGCCTCCCAAGCCCTGGGCCAGATCATGGGCGGAGGCCGGGTGCTCTCCAATCCGGGTAAAGAGGTCCAGGTCGGCAGCGGTCAGAAGCACGCGTGCTTCCATGAAGTTCCGCGCTAGCCTCAGGATCTCGTCCCGCGTCCATTGTGTCATCAGGCGTGCCTCCGCGTGCGGGAATGGAGGTGGGTATGAGGACATTGCCTACAACTGAGGGCTGCATAGGCGCAGCCGCATCACCCAATCTGCAGTATACTATGATACGCTATAAACCGAAGCAAATCAATGGGTCAACCGAAAAGAAGCGAAACATGGGTAACCACGGAACACAGGCGAATGGCGCCAAGGGGCAAGAGCCTCTATTCGCCGAAGAACGCCGCCAGGCGATCCTGGAACGGTTGAGGCTCGAAGGCAAGGTGACGGTGGAAGGGCTCGCCGCCGAATTCGGCGTGTCTCTACCTACAGCCCGGACGGACCTGGCCCAACTTGAGGCGCGAGGGCTGCTGAGGCGGACGCACGGAGGAGCCATCCCGGCCAGCGCGACGCTCTTTGAACCTCCCTACGGGGAACGCCGCGTCATGCACCATGCCGAGAAGAGGGCGATCGCCCGCCGAGCTGCCGAGTATGTGAAGGATGGCGACACGATCTTTCTCGATGCTGGAACCACGCTCTACGAATTCGCCTTGGCCCTGCGCGGACACCGGCGGCTTACCGTCGTAACCAATTCCCTTGTCAGCGCCCTAGCTCTCATGGACCATGCGGGCACCGAAGTGATCCTGGTCGGCGGATTGGTTCAGCCGCGGAGGCGCGCCGTACTGGGCCCACTGGCCGAACGCTTTGTGGAAGCCTTCCATGTGGATCGCGCCTTTGTGTCGTTCAACGGAGTGCACCCACAGGCCGGTTTCTCTGTGGTAGATTTCGACGCTGCAGAGATCAAGGCACGCATGATGGCCCACGCCGAGGAAGTCATCGTGCTGGCCGATTGGACTAAGATAGGCAAGATCGCTTTCGCTGCGGTTGCGCCCATCGGTGCGGCACAGGTCCTCGTGACGGATCACCGAACGCCTCCGGAGCTGACGGATGAGCTCACCGCCGCCGGGCTTCAGATCGTCCGTGCGCAATTGTAGGCCGTCCGTCCACGGCGGGTTGTGGTTCATCGCGCAGGCGGTTGAGGAAGGTGCGATCAGGGTACCCGTTCCACGAGCCGGGAACCCCTGAAGCGGCCACTAGTCGGATGAGATGCGTGCATTCTTCGCGGCGACCTCTTCCGCCATCCTCTGCTTGTAGGCCGCAATCTTTGCCCGGATTGCGCCGTCCGTAGCGCCGATGATCTGTGCAGCAAGGATGCCCGCATTGCGCGCTCCATTAATGGCTACGGTGGCGACCGGCACGCCGGATGGCATCTGAACCGTGGCGAGGAGGGCATCCAGCCCATTGAGTGCAGAAGATTGAATGGGCACGCCGATTACGGGAAGAGGTGTGGATGCGGCCATGGCACCGGCAAGGTGGGCTGCGCTGCCGGCTCCTGCGATGATGGCGCACAGTCCGCGTTCTGCAGCCGTTTCGGCATATTCCGCGGCCATGCGCGGTGTGCGGTGGGCGGAGAGGATGCGCATCTCGCTCTCGATGCCGAATTCGGCAAGGATTGCCGCAGCCTCCCGCATTACAGGCAAGTCGCTGTCACTGCCCATGACGATCCCCACGCGATAAGTCATGGCTTCTAGGTTTTTCTCCTTTACTGGTTCTTCTGATTGGCTGCCTTCCGGCCACTCAGGGCGAACGGCGTGAACAGGGGCCGGCTTCTGCAATCAATCGCCCCCGAGGTGTTTGAGAGCCCGTGCTGCGATGTCATGCCGGTAATGCATTCCTTCAAAGTGAATGCGACCCAAGGCGCGGTACGCGCGATCCACAGCTTGCCGAAGGTCCGCTCCCAAAGCCGTAACGCCCAAGACGCGGCCGCCTGCTGTGACGATAATGCCGTCATCCTCGCGAGTGCCGGCGTGGAATACCATGCAGTCTTCCGGGTCATCGCGGCAGGCATCATCCAGCCCCGTAATCGGTTTCCCGGTTTCGTAGCGATCGGGGTATCCGCCCGAAGCTGCCACCACATTCACGGAGGCCGCGCTCCTCCACCGGATGTCGAGTCCTTCGAGCGAGCTATTGACTACCGCATCCATGATCTCGATCAGATCGCTCTCCAGCAGCGGCAGCACCGCCTGCGTTTCGGGGTCTCCAAAGCGGCAGTTGAACTCCAGCGTGCGCACACCGTGGGGTGTCACGATGATGCCTGCGTAGAGCACGCCTTTGTAAGGGATGCCGAGATCCCGGATGGCTTGGACTGCCGGGCAAAGGACGGTTTGGAGCACCGTGTCTACAGTAGTGGGAGGAATAACCGGCACTGGGGTATAGGCGCCCATCCCTCCGGTGTTGGGGCCTTCATCGTTATCCAAAGCCCGTTTGTGGTCTTGGGATGGCGGCATGGGAACAACGGTCTCGCCGTCGGTGAAGGCCATGATGCTGGCTTCTTCGCCCTCAAGGTACTCCTCGAGTACGATGCGCTCGCCTGCTGCCCCAAACACACGCCGCACCATCATGTCGTCGGCTACGCAGTGCGCCTCATCTTCTCCGGCAGCAATGATCACTCCCTTGCCGGCGGCTGCCCCATCCGCTTTGATGACCAAGCGGGCTCCGGGTTCCGGATGCTCTGAGAAGTACGCATGAATATGCTGGTGGGCCTCGCCGGGAGTGTCACAACGCCAGAAGGCTGCTGTGGGGATGGAGTAGCGCGTCATGAGCTCCTTGGCGAAGATCTTGCTCCCTTCGATGCGTGCAGGGTCCGTGGAAGGGCCAAAGATGCGCAATCCGCGGGCTTCGAAGCGGTCCACGATGCCCGCGATCAGTGGAGCTTCCGGGCCCACCACCGTGAGATCAATCTTTTGGGTGGCAGCGAAATTGGCAAGACCGTCGAGGTCGGTGGCCTTCAGGTTGATGCATTCCGCCAATTGAGCGATGCCTGCGTTGCCCGGGGCACAGTAGATGCGTTCCGCATGGGGGCTCTGGGCAAGCTTCCATACCAATGCGTGTTCTCTTCCGCCATTGCCCACTACGAGTATGCGCACGGTCGTCCTCACAGGATCAAGATGGGCTTCCCCACCTGTTGCGGGAAGCTTGGTGCATCAGATATGCCCGGGCATCCTGGCCAGGTTGTCGAAGCGCAGATAATGAGGATGGAAAGCTACCATTACTTTGCCTGTAGGGCCGTTGCGCTGCTTGGCGATAATGAGTTCGGCCTCTTCCACCTTGTCTTCACCCCGTTGGCGCCGCTCTTCCTTCTCGGCCTCGTCCAAGTCGGCGCTCATCGCTTCCTTCATCTTGTAATAGGCATCCCTGTAGATAAAGATGACGAGGTCTGCCTCGGCTTCGATGGAGCCGCTTTCCCGCAGGTCCGAGAGCATTGGGCGCTTATCAGGCCGTTGCTCCACGGCTCGGGAGAGCTGGGCCAGAGCGAGCACAGGAACTCGAAGCTCGCGGGCCAGCGACTTCAGAGAGCGCGAGATCTCTCCAATCTCTTGGGTGCGGTTATCACTGCGCCTTTGGCCACGCATGAGCTGAAGGTAGTCTACCACTACGAGGCCGAGACCGTGTTCAGCCATGAGGCGGCGGCACTTCGCGCGCATCTCCAGAGCGGAAATATCAGGGCTGTCGTCAATGAATATGGGTGCATCGGACAGGGTGGCGCACGCTTCTCCTACACGCCGCCAATCCTCGTCCTTCAGATAACCTGTGCGGAGACTATGGCCATCCACTCGGGCTTCGGAACAAATCATTCTGAGGCAAAGCTGTTCTTTGGACATTTCCAGACTGAACACGGCAACGGGTAGCTTTTGGCGGATGGCTACATGCTGGGCGATGCCCATGGCCAACGAGGTCTTGCCCATGGAGGGGCGGGCCGCCAGGATCACTAGGTCTGCCTTTTGAAATCCCGCCGTGGCGTAATTGAGGTCCTCAAACGGGGTGGCCAAGCCGGTGGTTTGTTCCTTGTGTTCGGAGCGGTGCTCGATCTGTTCGAAGACCGCGGCCACGAGGGGTCGCATGGGGGTGAAGTACGCTCCCATGCGGCGTTGGGCCACAGCGAAGATGGCCTTTTCGGCAGCGTCCACTACGTCGCCGATCTCCGTGTAATCTGCGTAGGCAAGGGAGCGGATTTGGCTCGAAGCGTCAATCAGGCGGCGAAGAATTGCCTTCTCTTCTACGATGCGGGCGTAGTACTCTACGCTTGCCGGCGTAGGGACGGCTTCTGTAAGCTGTACGATGTAGGGCGTGCCTCCCACGGCTTCCAAGTGGCCTTGGGAGCGTAGCTGTTCCTGCACAGTGAGAATATCTACGGGCTCGTCGCGTTCTGCGAGGGTGAGGATGGCGTCGAAAATGATGCGATGGGCGTCTCGGTAGAAATCCTCGGGCTTGAGGATTTCGGCTGCCTTCTCAATGGCTGCACGCTCGATGAGCATTGCGCCGAGCGTAGCTTGCTCCATCTCGAGACTTTGCGGCGGTACGTGGTCGAAGGGGATGTTTCTCTCTGCTGCCATCGCTATCTGTCCTGAAGTTTCCCGCGACTGCCCGTCTGCGTGCCCGCCCACGTGGCGGCAGTCGGGCGACGCAGAGGCTGGGGCGCAGCGGCGAACGGTAGGCGAGGAAATGGGCCGGCGATATCGCGGCCCGCATCTCCTCAGCCTTCCTGGGTTTCGGAGGCAGCTTCGGCGGCTGTCGCGCGGCGGCGGAGTTCTTCTTCGGTGATGACTTCCACAGTGATTGGCACCACGATATCCGTGTGAAGACGGATGGGCACTGTATAGGTGCCCAGGTTCTTGATGGGATCTGCCAGAGACACCCTGCGCCGATCCACGGTGATGCCGCGTTCCCTGGCGATGGCGTCGGCCACATCCTGGGCTGTTACCGAACCGAAGAGCTTGGTGCCGCCGCCCACCCGGGCTGTGATGGTGAGTGTAAGGCCGGTGAGCTTCTCGGCTTCTTCGCGCGCTTCTTGAGCCCGCCGAGCCTCGCGCTCCTTTTCGCGCAGCCTGCGCGCTTCCCATGCCCGCAGGGCGCCGCCTGTAGCAGGAACAGCGTATTGGCGCGGGAAGAGGTAATTGCGCGCGTACCCGTCGGCCACGTTCACAATCTCGCCATCCTTCCCGACCTTGGGGATATCCCGGCTCAAAATGACTTTCAAGGTTGCTTCCTCCTGTGTCTTGATTATCTGCGAAGCCTTAGCCCGATGAGGGGCACGGTGTGCTTGAATAAGTTATCGGCACCCAGCCAAAGCGAGAAATCGTCGTTGAGACCCACCAGCGCGCGCGCATCCAGTTGCAGATTGTTCGGTTCATAAAGGTCCAGCACTAACGAAGAAGATCGGGTTGCGTGCCATCCAAGCCCTACGCCCAGTTTTGAGGCGTAGAGGCCATACCTCAGAGAAGCGGAACGCCCAAGGTTCGTTTCGTATTGAGCATTGAGCTTGTTGCGCTCGGCGAAGTCGTAGATGCCCAAATCAAAGGCATTGTGCGAGCCGATGGGCAGCCGCATGGACACGTCCGATCGGAAGTGCGGCGCATTCCCTCGCTGGAGGAAGTCTATACTGAACTCGGGCCTGCCGATGCCGAACCTGGGAGGGCCCTTTGGAATGTGGATGGAGCCTACCAGGTTGTTGAGGCGCTCCACGAGGGGCCGAGCCTCCTCCGTGGTCTCTTTGAGCTGTTCCATCGTCGTTTTGATGTTGGATTGAATGGTCGGGTCACCGGTAATCTGGTGAATGTCCGAAGCGATCTGGTTAAATCGGGCTACCGTGGCCCTTGCAAGATCGAGCGTGTCCAGCAAGGACTGCTGCAGCCGCGGATCGGTCACTTGTTCCGTGAGGCGCGTGAGAGCGCTGCGTGCAGCGTCCACCGTGTCGCCTAGGCGCTGCAAGAGATCTACCGCTCCGTTTGCCAGTTCATCGAACTTGCCGCTGTTACGATGTACCATCAGCTTGAGGTCATGACTGATGGAGGCTGCAGCGGAGCGGGCAGTGGCGGTGGTCTCCTTCAGGTTGTTCAGCGACGCGTGAAGTGTGCTGCGAATGGCCGGATCGGCGATGATGCGCTTGGCCGAGGCGGTAGCTTCCTGAAGGTTTGCCATCACCGCATCGGTGCGCTTCAGTATACCCTGAACCTGAGCCATGGTGCGGTTGAGGTTGGGCCCTACCTGTTGCAGGGTGGCCGTCAATTGTTTCACTGCCGTGGCGGCTTCGGGTGATAGCTGCGCCAGCGCTCCTGCCGGAGGCTCCACATATTGCGACGGCCATGTGTCCCCCGGCTGAAGGGCGGCAGTGGAAGTTCCTGGAATGATCTCGATCTGGGGATTGGTAATGAGGATGCCGGAACTGATGCCGATGCGCGAATCGGCTGGGATCTTTCCGCGAAACTCATTGCGGATCGCCAGCGTAACCACCGGCCGCAGGCGGGTAGCCGGGTCCTGCGAAAGCTCGATGCGCTCCACCTCGCCGATGGCCACACCGTTCATGCGGACCGGTGTTTGAACCAACAGTCCCTTTGTGTCCGCAAACACGACACGCAGCCGAAAGTGCGTCCAGTCGAATAGTCCGTGTGACAAAAACCAATAAACGCCGGCGAAGAGCACCAACCCCACAATGGTGGTGACGCCTACCTTCCCGGCAGCCTTTGTGTCCATCATGCTCTCCCACGCAAGGGTGCTCCCCGAACGCCGCCAGGGATGCGGAACCGAAGCGGCGCCTTACGGCTTTGGGGCCTCCTATGATGACCAATCCCCTTTGCGGGGAAGGCCTTCAGGACTTTGCTCCCTTGTGCGTCCGGCCCGCGGGTCCGCCCCCGGAACAGGAGGCCCTCGCTCTTAGAGTGCTCGCAGGAATGCTTGAACTCGCTCATCGTCCGATGCACGGATCTCGTCCGGAGTTCCGTAAGCAATGATGGAGCCATCGGCAATCATGGCGATGCGATCCGCGATGCGAAGGATCGAACTAATGTCGTGGGACACCACGATCGCTGTGGCGCCTGTCCTATCGCGGGTACGAACAATGAGGTCATCAATCGTGCGGGCGATGACCGGGTCCAAACCGCTTGTCGGTTCATCATAGCACAGAATTGCGGGCTCCATCGCCAAGGCGCGGGCAAGGCCGACACGCTTTTGCATCCCTCCAGAAAGTTGCGCGGGGTAAAGATCTTCAGCTCCTTCCATGCCGACCTCGGCGAGCCTCTGACGCACGATGCGCCGGATCTCGGAGGACCCCAATTTGCGGTTGTGGACGAGGCCGAAGGCCACATTCTCGTAAACGGTCAGCGAATCGAAGAGTGCAGCGTGTTGGAACACAAGTCCGATCCTGAGCCGCACTTCGTCGAGGCGATTTTCCGGAAGAGGAACGATATCCGTTCCGGAGATCAGGATGCGGCCGGAAGTCGGCTTGATCAATCCGGTGACGCACTTGAGGAGCGTAGTCTTGCCCGATCCGGACATCCCCATCACCGCGGCGATTTCCCCTGCGCCGACCTCCAGGTTGATTCCTTTCAAGACCGGCTTGCCTGCAAGAGTGAGGTGGACGTCCTCGATTAATGCGGCGCTCACTTGCTGCCCACCGTTCCGCCAGTAAGGATCTGTGCAAGGAAGAAATCGGAGATGAAGATCAGCGCCACACACAGCACAACAGAGCTCGTTGTGGCGCGACCCACGCCTGTGGCACCTCCGCGCGTTCGGAGGCCTTGCCGGCAGGCAACAATGGCGATGGTGAACCCGAACCACAGGGTTTTCACGAGCCCCCGAAGAAGGTCGCCGGTCCCCACGAAGGTGCGCGCGGATTGGAGGAACGCTTGATGGGGCACGCCATGGAAGCCGCTCATGAGGAAGGCGCCGAAGGATCCGGCAAGATCCGCGAATACGCCAATGAGGGGCATCATGAACAGGCAGGCCAGCAGCCGAGGGGCCACCAAGTAACGGATGGGGGACACCGCCATGGCGCGGAGGGCGTCTACCTGTTCGGTGACGACCATGGACCCGATTTCAGCGGCGATGGCCGCGCCGCTTCGGGCGGCTACTGCTACGCCTGCAAGTACGGGACCCAATTCGTTCAGAAAGCCGTATACGAGGGTGCCGCCTGCCAGGTTCGTGGCACCGAAGCGAACGAATACCGATACGGTGTAATATGCGAACACAGCCCCCGTAGAAAACGTGATGGCTACCACGATGGGGAGGGAATCCACTCCGATGGCGCTCATCTGCAGGAGTGTCTGGGCCAGGGACGCGCGGCCCCTGGCGATGAATGCCAACGCCTGGCCCGCCAGCATCACTGTTTCGCCTACGAAATTGAGGGCATCGCTTGCCAGAGCGGCAACCATCCCTTTGCCGGGAGACAGTTCCTGTGCTGCTGGAGCATTCATGCGCCAGGCTCCGGTTGGGAGGCCGTCTCCATCTCCAACTCTTTGCGCAGCAGGCGCTTGATGACTTTCCCTGTGCCTCCGCGAGGAAGGCTGTCTCGGAAGATTACGCGGCGGGGCACTTTGTAGTTGGCGAGGCGTTCCCTGCAGAAGCGAATGATGTCTCGAGAAGTCGCCTGGGCGCCGGGCTTGAGGACCACCACGGCTATGACCGTCTCGCCGCGAAGGGCATCGGGAGCGCCGATCACTGCTGCATCCGCTACCGCAGGATGTGCAAAGAGCACTTCTTCTACTTCACGGGGGTATACGTTGATGCCCCCCACAATGAGCATATCCTTCTTGCGATCCACGATGGTGAAGTAGCCGTCCTCGTCCATAATCCCCAGATCCCCGGTGTGGTACCAGCCGTTGCGCAGCGCCCGAGCTGTCGCTTCCGGCTGATTGTGGTAGCCCAGCATGACGTTTTCGCCGCGGACTACAATCTCGCCGATTTGCCCCGGTGGGAGTTCGCGGTCTTCGTCATCGAAGATGCGCATCTCCACTCCGGGTATGGGGAGGCCGATGGTGCCTGGCTTGCGCACGCCATAGAGGGGGTTTACCGAAGTAACCGGGGAACACTCGGTAGGGCCGTCTCCCTCAATGATCGTGGTGTGAAAGCGCTGCTCGAATTCCTGCATCACCGCGACGGGCATCGGCGCTCCTCCGGACACACACACACGCAGGCTGGAAAGATCATATTCCCGCTCCATGGGATATTGGAGCAAGGCCGCGTACATGGCAGGGACACCGGCAAAAACGGTGATATGATAGCGCTCAATAGCCTCCATCACGCGGGCCGGATGAAACATCTCTATGATGGTGGTGGAGGATCCGCAAAACAGGGGCGTATTCTGGCAGACGGTGCCGGCAAAGGAGTGAAATAGGGGCAGCACGCACAGGAAATTGTCCTTCTCGTCGAAGTGCAGTGCCTGGGACACCTGCCGACAGTTTGCCGTTAGGTTTCGATGGGAGAGCAAGGCGCCTTTGGGTCGGCCCTCCGTTCCCGACGTATAGATCGTCACAGCGGGCGCTTGGTCGGGAACCGGTGGCGCGCCCAACGGTTCATCGGGTGCCGAACCCGTGAATTCGTCGAACGAAAGTACGTCCGGCGGCAGGCTCTCCGGGGTGCCCGTGCACAGCACGTATTCGAGTAACGGGAGGCTCTCTTTCGCCTGGAGCGTAGCAGGCAGCATCGCCGGAGCCGTGACCACCGCACGGGCTTGCGCATCGCCCCAGATGTAAACAAGCTCTGGGGCTTTGAGGAGAGGGTTGGCAGGAACGCATACTCCGCCGATGGCCGTGACCGCATAATAGGTTGTCGTGAACTCCGGCTGATTGGGAAGCAGGAGTGCCACACGGTCCCCGGCACGGATGCCGAGGGATACGAGTGCGCGGGCTGTTTGATGCACGCGAGTGAGCAGTCCCGCGTAAGTCAGTACGGCTTCACGGAAGTAGATCGCGGGCCGGTCAGGATGGTGCTGCGCACCCTGTAGAACGCTCGAGTATAGATGCATCGTTTGCCTTCGTGCCCGCAAAGCGCGGGCCTCTCCGGTTCAAGGAATTGCAACGGCGCCGCGGAAGCTCGCGGGCGGGTTCCCCGTTCCTTTCTGCTCTTCCAAGACGCAGTGGCGGAGCAGGGGGATCCGCAAGCGTGGGCAGCACGTGCTGAGATGATGTTCTCTTTGTCGTTTAAGTATAGCCTCTGTTGACTGTGGAGTGAAGGTGTGCCGATAGACGCCTGTCCCAGGAGAGCGAATGCGCGTGCCGTTGCTGCGCCCTCCGCCGGGCTGAAGCCGTTGGCCTCTTGCTTTGGACCGGGAGGCGATGCGACATACAAGGCGCGGGATAGGTGCTTCGCCCAATGTCACGTGCACTTGCGGATCAGATCCTCTTGGCGGGCAAGGCGTTCCCTGTACGACGCATGGTGGTCCCAATGCGGTTGAAGCAGGCGCCCTTCGGGAAGCGGGATCGAGCTCAAGTCGGTCCGGACGCCTGCCGCCCGCAGAGCCACAAGGGCGGCGCCTCGGCTGGTGGCTTCCAGATCTTCGGAGGCGAGAACGGGCACCCCCATGGCGTCGGCGATCATCTGGGCAAACACCGGGGCAGCGCGCAAACCACCTCCCGAAGCCACTACGAGATCCAGTTCCGGGAATTGGTCCCGTAGGATCTGTCCTGCAGCAGCAAACCGGAGCGCCAAACCTTCAAGCATGGAGCGCATGAGGTCGGCTGGTCCTGTTTCCACTGCAAGTCCGGCCAAGATGCCTTTGGCTTCTGCGCGCCAACGGAAGGAGCGCTCTCCGGCGAGAAAGGGCACGAATAGAGGGATCCCAGGCGATGGAGCGCAATCCGTGATGGAGGCACGGTCCCGCGTGGAGATGCGGAAGGTCTTGGACGCCCATTCCAGATCTTGGCCTCCATCGCTGAAGGCTGCTCCGACTATGGCGTGTTCCCGATCCAGCCGGTAGCACCACAGGTCGGGGGGAACCGGGCGAGGCGGCCGACGGGTGACGATGCGCAGGGCGCTTGATGTGCCGATGTTGAGGGCTGCCCGATGTTCTCCCGCGCAGGCGGATCCCACGTTCGAGGCGGCCCCGTCACCGATGGCGGGGATCCACGGGATGTGTTTGAGGGCGGGCCATCGGGATGCCCATGGAGGGCGGAGTGTGCCGACCGGCGCATCCACGTCAGTCAACGGAGGAAGCTGCGTCCTGGAGATGCCCGCTGCGGCAACGAGTTCTTCGTCCCAGTCGCAGTGGCGCTGCAGGAACAAACCCGTGGCAGACGCCATACTCACGGAGCATGCCACGCTGCTGATCCATCGGCTCAGAAGGAATTCGCCCGGCGACAACCACATAAATGCTCGAGCGAATTCCTCCGGCCGGGTGGTCCTAAGCCATAACAGGCGGGCCGGCCAATAGCTGGGGTGGAAGCGGCATCCCGTTCTGCTGTGTACAGCGTCCTCATCCATATGGGAGCGGAGCCATTGAGCTTGTGGCCATGCTCTCCGCTCTGCCCACGTGTACACTGGGGTTATCGCTGCGCCGGTACGATCAATGCCCAGCATGCTGTGCCAGAAGGAACAAACGCCCACGGCAGCGATGGAATAGGAGGCGGCGCCGGCTTCCAGAAGGACCTCGTCTATGCACGCGGTGGCAGCGCGCATCAGACGGCGCGGATCCAGCACTGCGGCGCCAGGCTCCGGGGATGCAAGGCGCAGGTTCCGTTGGGATTGCATCCCTATGATCGGCTTGGCGGAGGCGTCATAGATGCCGCACTTGACGCGTGAAGTGCCGATATCCAAAGCAAGGACATAGGGCTTTGCGGCAGAGGCCATTGCCGTCAATCCCCCAGCGCCCGCTTCATGCGCGAAAGCCCCTCCAGGATATTTCCCTCGGATGTGGCGTAGGAAAGGCGAATGTATTCCTCTTGTTCCAGGCGGCGGCCGAAGCAGGTCCGCGGGAGGACTGCCACGCCGGCCTCTGCCAGAAGGTAATCGCAGAGGCTGTTTGCATCCGGAAGGCCGATGCGCCGGCAGGCTTGGGTCACATTCGGGAATACATAGAACGCGCCCCGTGGATGCACGCAGTGTACGCCTGGGAGCTCATTCAGGAGCTTCGTGATGAGGCTCGCCCGTCGAGCGAATGCCGCCGTCATGGCGTGGGCTTCGTCTTGGGGTCCGCGGAGGGCTTGGAGGGCTGCCCATTGGGTGAATGTGGCGGTACAGGAATGGATATTCGTTTCGATACGGGCAAGCTGTGCTGCAAGATCAGGTCGGCAGACGCCGAAGCCGATGCGCCAGCCTGTCATGGAATACGTCTTGGAGAAGCCGTCAACCAGTACCGTCCGGCGCTCCATATCCGGGATGCTGAAGATCGAGTGAAATTCCCCGTCGAACACGATCTGAGAATATACTTCGTCACTGATGACCCACAGGTCATGTTCGAGAGCCAGGGCGGCTATGGCCTCCAAGTCACTTTTTGCAAGCATTCCGCCCGTAGGGTTATGGGGGCTATTGAGAACGATCGCGCGGGTTCGGGGTGTAATGAGGCGCGCCAAAGCTTCTACATCATAGCTCCAGCCCTTTTGTTCTACAAGGCGTGCGGGGACTGTGGCTGCGCCCATCCACGCAGCTAATGATTCGTAGATCGGATAGCCTGGCGAAGGGTAGATTACTTCATCACCGGGGTTGATCAGGGCGCTGAGTGCCGCAAAGATCACCGGTTTGGCCCCCGGCGACACCACAACCCAGTCGGCGGTTACAGGTACACCCCGCGTGCGCCGGATGTACGCGGCGATAGCCTCGCGCAATTCCGGCAAACCGTTGGATGGGCCATAATGCGTTTGGTTGGCATCCAGAGCATCTTTGGCCGCCTGGCGGATATGCGCAGGGGTATCGAAGTCCGGCTCACCCAGTCCAAACGAGATGATGTCGCGGCCTTGGGATCGGAGTTCATTTACCCTGGCGAGGACGTCGAAGGCGGTTTCGGTGCCGAGGACGGCCATACGGTCGGCGAGTTCAAGCCCTGGGGTGGCGGCGTGTGAGGCAGTCATAGCTGCATCCTCCTGTGATGTAGGGTTCGTCGTTGAACGCCTGGAGGCAGCTCAACAGGCAGAGAACTGCGGGCGGACGAAGGGACGTGCGCCGGCGCAGAGCGTTCCAGCCAGGGTGTATCTTCTTCCGGCTGGTTTGCAATTCCTGCGCCGTACAGATGCCCGATGGGCGGCGTGGAGGCAGGCGAAAAGGGGGGTGGGAGGAGAATGGGAATAGGCCCGCGTGGGTTCCTTCCCCGCTTGGCCTCCCATTGCCCCTCAAATGAGAAGTGCGTCCTTCCCTCTCTTGGCGCGTTAGGCTACCTTGCGGAGGGTGAGCCACCAGGTGTGGCGGCGCACCTCTGCTTCGTCGGTGAAGCGGATGCCGTACTCCACCGCGTCAGGTTGGTGGGCGGATGGACCGATGCGCCGGGTAACTGTGCCTCGAACAGGCCGAAGCTCGAAACCTTCCGGCGCTTCGATGAGCACTTGCGATCCTACGGGTAAATCGGCCGGCAGGGTGCATCGCACCCCAGCGCGGCTGATTTCGAGAAGCTCTCCGTACTGTTCGGCGCCCTGGTGGTCGCGAACCTTCACCGACATCGGCCTGATTGCCTGGCGAAGTGCGGATCGCCGATCCGGCGGGAGCCCGTGTTCACCATTCATCGTGTTTCCTCCTTTCGACTTTGCGGTGTCCTATATGCGGTTGGTGCCTTCTGCCGGCCCGGTGGCACGCCTAGCGCTTCTTATTCATGTGGCTCCGACAGCAATCTCGTGCATTTTCGATGCGCTACGCTGCTCGCCGCCGAACGTCCGGCTCGGGAGACTTGCGGCGTACCCGCGTACGGTGTGCCAGCAGCCCGAGTTTGCGCTCCGTCTTCTGGTTGTACATGCGTGTATCCGCCACAGCCAAGAGTGAGGCGCAATCGGCGCCGTCGCCCGGGTAGCAGGCGTAGCCCACGCTCACGCCCAATCGGATCGCCCCAAGGCGGGGGTGAACAAGGGCGGGATCGAATTGGGCGACGGCCTCCTGCAGACGCCGGGCCATGGAAAGCGCTTCCTTCTCCCCTGCATTTTGAAGAACGATCACGAACTCATCCCCGCCGTAACGCACCACGATGTCGTCTTCTCGGATGATGCTTCGGAAGACGGCGCTGAGTTCCTTGAGTACCTGGTCGCCGCGCTGATGGCCGAAGTTGTCGTTGATGGGCTTGAAGCTGTCCAGATCCAAGCACAGAAGGGCGAAGCGGTCCGACTGCGGCTCAAATTCACCCTTCTCTTGCCCTGAAGGTTGGGCATCCTCGGCCGGCGGGAGAAGCCGCTGCGTAGCGGGCATATGGGGGGTGGTTCGGGCACAGCGGTCATTGACGTATTGGTGCAGGTAACGCAGGTTGAGCAACCCGGTGAGGGGATCGGTGAGGGCGTGGCTGCGCGTTCGGTCGAAGAGGAGGCCGTTGAAGATGGCCATGGCGGCCCGGTCGGCAATGGTTTCCAATAACTGACGGTCATGGGGGCCGAAAGCGTGGGGCGCCGGATGATAAAGGTTGATTGTGCCAAGCACTTCCGCTTCGTGAATGATGGGTACGATGAGCGTGCTGTTGAGAGGTGTCCACTCTTCGCCTTCCACACTCGTGAGCATCAAATCGTCGGGGTCATAGGGACCCCAATAGGTCTTGCGCGTGCGGGCGACCACCATGGACCTGGAGGTAGCATTGATGGTGGCACAGCCTCGGAAAAAGGCGCTGTTGACGCCCACGGAAGTCTTTGACACAAGGCGGCCACTTGCAGGATCCTTGAGCATGAAGACGCACGAAGTCCCCGGCATGATGGAAGAGATTTTGCCCGCGAGAATGTCCAGGGTCTCCTTGAGACCGATGGAGGCCGACAACGTTTGGGCAACTTCGTAAAGCGCCCAAAGCTCGGAAGAGGCCCGCTGGATATCGCGCACGGCTTGATCGGATTTGGAGGCTGGATCTGCGGAAGCAGATTGGGCGTTCTTGGCTGCGAGGGGTCCGAAGCCTTCTTCGGCCATCTGTTGTACAAGAGGAGTGATGATGTTGAGGAATGCGTCCACCACGCGCGGATCAAAGTGGCTTCCCGCTCCCTGCCGAATAACTTCCATCGCCTTTTCGTGGCTCCATGCGCTGCGGTAGGAGCGTGTGGAGGTGAGGGCGTCGTACACGTCGGCAACGGCTAGAACGCGGGCTGTGAGGGGGATCTCTTCACCCTTGAGGCCGTCCGGGTATCCCGTACCGTCCCACTTTTCGTGGTGATGCTTTACCACCGGGACGACGGGCCACGGGAATTCCACGGGATCCAAGATTGCAGCGCCGATTTCGGGATGCTTCTTGATCTTGGCAAACTCTTCGTCTGTGAGGCGGCCGGGCTTGAGCAGCACATATTCCGGCACTCCCAACTTGCCGATATCGTGCAGTAACGCGCCAGTATTAACCGCTTCCAGATCCGCCCCGGAAAGTCCCAGGTACTGGGCCGTGGCTACAGCGTACCGCTGTACGCGAAGGATGTGCTGGTGCGTATACTGGTCTTTGGCATCTATTGCCAAGGCGAGGCTCTTGATCGTAGCGAGGTAGAGATCGGCGAGCCGTGCCTGGCTGATCTGAAGCTCTTCGATGTGCTGCTGCTTCTCCTCGGCACGGGCCGTGTACACCGCATAGGACTGGTAGGTGAAGTAGGCCACCGGCGAGCCGAAAAGAAGTGCAACTCCGATGTTGTGCCCAAAGAGGATCAGTCCCAGTGTGGCAACGGAGGCTCCCATGAAATAGCTTGGGGCGGTCCAAAGGAACGAGTTCTTCCACACCTCATAAGGGCGTTTACCCGTACTGAAGCCGATCGCCATGGCTACGCCGCCGGTGTTGATGCCGTAATAGGCCAGGGTCGCTGCGGACACGGCCGGCAGCGAGGACGCCGGCGTGATGCGGAGGCTGTACCCGTTGAAGATTAGGAAAACCATTCCCGACAGCCACGCTTCCAGCGCTGCCAAGGACACATTGAAGGCTGCCTGGTACAATGGCTGCCGGCGGGGGTAGAGGCAACCGGAAAGCGTGGCCAATCCTCCAACTAAAAGACCGGCGCCTGGACCGAGGCGCAGGAGGGACATGAAGGTAATCGTAAAGCCCAGGGACATAGACCCCACGTCTTCGGAACCTTTGTGGCGCATGAGCTGCACCTTTTTGCCTCCCGCGAGGAGGGCCAGTCCCGCAAAGAGAGGTAATTCCCACGAGGCGGCGGAGGTGGGGGGATTTCTGAAGACAAAAGAGCATATGGCCGCTTCAATCCCGAAGAGGTACACGGCCAAGAGGTAGATGCGGGCTTTGATGGGCAAATTGCGCATAACAGGAGCCTTCGGCTAGAAATGATTGACTTGCAGCAGACCTAGGAAGCATCCATTCGGCACATCTGCCGTAACGTTTCAGGGGTTCCCCCGGCGAAAGACGCTTCCAGCAACTTGGTCCCTAGAGTTTCACGGGCGGGCCTTCGGATCCGCCCCTGCTTTCGATTGCCATTGTGGTCTCCTGCTTCTATGTTCGGCATCCTAGGGCCATTCCTGAAGCATTTCGGGATTTACCAGTTGTGGGAAAGGGTGTATAATGGGTCGCTAGTCGTTTCCCGGTGCGTGCCCATGGCTGGTTTTGCGGTGAGGGCGGTTCGGCAATCCCCCGTTTGTGCGAAGTAGGAGCTATAAGAACGCATGCCCGATGTACATTCACAGGAAAGTCCCTTGGGCCGGCCGTTGCGGGCAGCAGTGATTTTGGCCGCCGGCAAGTCTACGCGGATGCGCTCGGCCATCCCCAAAGCCTTGCATTCGATGTGCGGCCGCCCGCTTACGCGGCACGTAGTCGAAGCGTGCAAGGCAGCTGGGATCTCGCGCATCATCGTGGTGGTGGGGCACCAGGCTGAAGCCGTGAAAGCAGGGCTTGGGGATGACGTGGAATACGCCTTGCAGGAACGGCCGCTAGGCACAGGCGATGCCGCGAGAGCTGCAGAGCCCCTCTTGAGGGATTGGCAGGGCACCGTACTTGTCCTCGCCGGCGACGTCCCGCTCTTGCGTCCTCAAACGATTGAGCGAATGATGGTATTTCATGAAGCGCGCGGAGCCGCCGCAACCCTCCTGACCGCCTTTCTGGATGATCCCACAGGTTACGGGCGCATCGTGCGAGGGCCCGACGGATCGGTGATGCGCATCGTGGAGCATAAGGATGCTACCGAGCAGGAGCGGGCCATCAAGGAGTGGAACCCGTCCATCTATGCTTTTCGGGGCCCCATGCTCTTCGAGGCGGTGAGGAAGTTGCGCCCCGAGAATGCCCAGGGCGAGCTCTACCTCACTGATGCAATCGAACTGCTCACTTCCAGCGGACACCGTGTGGAGGCCGTCGCCGCTGAGGATGTGCGTGAGGTGCTGGGCGTCAACACGCGCGTGGAGTTGGCGGAAGCCGCAGCGATCCTCCGACGGCGCATTTTGGAAGACCTGATGCTGGGCGGGGTCACGATTACGGATCCGGCTTCCACCTACGTGGATGTAGGGGTGTCCGTTGGGATGGACACGGTGCTTCACCCTCAAACGTTCCTGGAGGGCGCAACCAGCATCGGCGAGGGCTGCACCGTCGGTCCGTGTGTGCGTTTAATGGACACGTCTGTGGGCCACCGGTGCACCATCGTGTCTTCCCAGATTGTGGAGTGTTCTATAGGCAGCGGAGTTCGCATCGGCCCCTTTGCAAATCTGAGGCCGGGGTGTCGCATTGCAGACGGCGCCAAGGTCGGCGACTTTGTCGAACTGAAGAACGCAGTCATCGGTGAGCGAGTGTCTGCGGCGCATCTCAGCTATATCGGAGATGCGCATGTTGGGGCAGGCACCAATATCGGAGCGGGAACGATTACCTGCAACTATGACGGAGCCGCAAAGCACCGCACAGTAATCGGTGAGCGTGTCTTCGTGGGTTCCCACGCCACGCTCATTGCCCCGGTTACCGTAGGGGATGGCGCCTATGTTGCCGCGGCGAGCGCGGTGGATGAAGACGTACCCGAGGATGCCCTCGTGATTGCCCGCTGCCGGCAGACAGTAAAGCCTGGGTGGGCCAAACGCAAGCGTGAGGAACGGGCGAGGGGATCCCGGCAATAGGGTGTTCCTGGCACCGGTACAGTACGAGGGAGAGACATGGCAGAACGAGACACGCTGCGCATCTTTACCGGTAACTCCAATCCTGAACTGGCACAGAAGATCGCAGCGGATCTGAACGTTGAGATCGGCAAGATCATCGTACGGCATTTCTCAGACGGCGAAATCCAGGTGAAGATCGAGGAGAGCGCCCGGGGCCTCGATGTATTCCTCATCCAATCCACGTGCCATCCCGTGAACGACAACCTCATGGAATTGCTCATCATGATTGATGCGTTCCGGAGGGCGTCTGCGCGGCGGATTACGGTGGTGCTTCCCTATTATGGTTATGCCCGCCAGGACAAGAAGATCAAGCCCCGGGAGCCCATCAGTGCGCGGCTGGTGGCGAACCTCATCACGGTAGCCGGCGCCAACCGCGTTCTCTGCGTGGATCTTCACGCCGGCCAGATCCAGGGCTTCTTCGACATTCCCGTGGATCACTTGTACGCTGGGCCTCTCATCGCGGATGCCCTCAAGCAGCGGGGACTACAGGATGGGGGTACCGTGGTGGTGTCTCCTGACGTAGGCGGTGTGGCGAGGGCACGGGCATTGGCAGAGCACCTTGGAACGCCCATTGCCATCATCGCCAAGCGCCGGCCCGAGGCCAACCGCGTGGAAATCATGGAGATCATCGGCGACGTAGAGGGCCGTACCTGTGTGATGATTGACGACATGATTGACACGGGCGGCTCCATAGTGGAGGGGGCGAAGGCGCTGATGGATCGGGGAGCCAAGGAAGTGCATGCATGCTGCACCCATGGGGTTCTCTCGGGGCAGGCGGTGGCAAGGGTAGAAGCTTCCGTGCTCAAGAGCCTGCTGATAACCGACACGATACCCCTTCCGGACCACAAACAGCACCAGAAGATCCAGGTGATTTCGGTGGCGGGGTTGCTGGCGGATGCCATCCGGCGCATTCACGACGACAGTTCCGTGAGCGAGCTATTCAGGAATTACGGGAGCCACTGAAGCGGCCGGCTCTGTGCATGAGGAGAGATAGGCTGGGCAGACCGCGTGGAGTCTGCCCAGCCTATCATCACATTCGGCCCCGCGGTGCCGTGTGCCCCTGAGTTCTTGAACCCGATAAGCACGGGCGGATGACCGCCGGTTTGCCTCGCGATTCCTCCAAATTGGAGGCTGCCACTTGGCGTTCCGAGACGATCTCCATGTTTATGGGTGTTGGCTCAGAACTTCAGCGGAACATCACCAATCACCTGCAGGGCGCTGCAACCTGCATGATGCTATTCTACCACGCCTCACCTGCGCCGGCAAGCAGTGGGCCCTAAGTGCGGCGCGGCAATTCCGATGCTTCGCCCTCGCAAACGCCTTGCGAACGAACGTTCCCAACGACGGTCCCCGTGCCGAGATCTTTGGCTGCACACCACCCTTGACATTGTCGCTTGGTTTGTTTATATTAGTCAACGTCGAGCCTGAGCCCGCATCAATGCTAGGGCAGGCCGGTGTGGCCCGGCGGTGCCTTTCGGCGCTGGGCGGGCTTCTCGCCACCACGGGGAGGGTTGCCATGGCTTCACCCAAGCTGGATGGACGCCTCAACTTCGCCATGATGTCCGACGAGGAGATCGTAGCCTGTGCCCGTGAAGGAAACCCCGGCGCCGTGGAATATCTGCTCGCAAAATACCGCCACATGGTGGAAGGAAAGGCCCGAACCTACTACCTTACGGGCGCCGACAGGGACGACGTAGTCCAGGAAGGAATGATCGGCCTCTTCAAGGCGATAAGAGACTACCGCACAGACCGCTTGAGCCAATTCCGCGGCTTTGCGGAACTGTGCGTCACCCGCCAGATCATCACCGCAGTGAAGACCGCCACACGCCAGAAGCACGGCCCCCTCAATGAGTACATCTCTCTGCATCACCCTGTTCTTGATTGGGAGGGAGAGGGTACACTCATTGAGTGCATCGCAGACGAGCGTGTGGAAGATCCCGCCGCCTCTATGCTCCATCGGAGGAATGCCGTAGTCCTTCGAGAGCAGGTGGCCGATGCACTGTCGGACTTGGAAGTTCGCGTGTTGCAGCGCTATCTGGAGGGAAAGACCTACCGGGAGATCTCACGAGAGTTGCACTGCCGCACCAAGTGCATTGACAATGCGCTTCAGCGCGCAAAGCGCAAGGTGGGGTTGCTCTTGTTGCAGGATGGTGTTGTGGCCGGCACCCGAATGGAACTTCCCATGCGCAGGGACCACGCAGTTGCAGCAAGCCGCAGGCGAAGTGTCCGTCGTGCCGCACCGCCGCCCTCCTGATACCAACGCGGCCAAGGAGACGTCTTATTCATACAGGCCTCAGTAGCTCAGCCGGTAGAGCAACGCTCTTGTAAAGCGAAGGTCAGCGGTTCGAGTCCGCTCTGAGGCTTAGGAGACCGTCCGGTTCGTGCGGGGTGTCCCCGCGAAACCGGACGTTTTTCATTCACTGGGTGAAGATTTGGGCAGGGTTCCGGGGTTCGCGGGTGGAGGGCATTATGGGCGAGGAGGTGGGACTGCTTACGTTCTTGCTTACGGATATCGAGGGGAGCGCGAAGGCATGGGAAGCTGATCCTGGGATGATGCGCCGGGCGCTTCAGCACCACGACCAGCTAGTGGGCGACATCATTCGAAAAGCGGGAGGCACCGTCTTCAAGACCTTGGGCGACGGCGTATGCGCCGTATTCCACGAGGCGACCGCTGCCGTGTCTGCAGCGCTGTCCATACAAGTTGCGCTCAACGAAGGAGATGCAGGCGAATGGGAGCCGGGAGATGTTGTGGCGGCTCGCCAGCCTCTGCGGACGAGGATGGGCCTCCACTCGGGCTCTGCAGAGGAGCGCAGCGGGGATTACTTGGGGCCCGCCGTCAACCGCACCGCGCGCATTCGCGATGCTGCCCACGGAGGGCAGATCCTGCTTTCCCAGGCTACGGCGGCGCTCGTGCAGGACCACCTTCCCCAAGGTGCGGCGCTCAAACAGTTGGGTCTCCATCGCTTGAAGGATCTGCAGCGTCCGGAGAACCTTTACCAACTCACGCATCCTGCACTGCGAGAGGATTTCGGGCCCCTACGCACCCTGAGTGTCGCCAGGCACAATCTGCCCGTGGATCTTACCAGCTTCATCGGGCGGGACGTTGAGCTGGCTGAAGTGCGGAACCATTTGCGTCGTAGCCGCCTCGTCACCCTTACCGGCGCAGGCGGGTGCGGCAAGACCCGTTTGGCGCTCCACGGAGCCGCAGAGATGGCCGCCGACTTCGACGGGGGCGTATGGCTGGTGGAATTGGGTCCCCTGGCGGACGCATCCCTCGTGCCGGGGGCAATCGCCGGCGTTCTGCACCTTCGCGAGGATGCCCGTAGACCCCCAATTGAAGCTGCAGCCGATTACCTTCAGGATAAGGAAGCCCTGGTTGTGCTCGATAATTGCGAGCATCTCGTAGATGCGGTGGCTGCCGCCGCCGAGTACCTGCTGAGACGTTGTGTGGGCGTGCGCATCTTGGCCACCAGCCGGGAACCGTTGAGAATTCCCGGTGAATTGGTGTGGAAGGTGCCATCCCTCGCCATGCCTTCCCAGATGCGTGGCGACGTTGCAGAGGTGCTTGGGTGCGAAGCGGTGCTGCTTTTTATGGATCGCGCCCGCGCTGCTTGGCCCGGCTACCAGGTGGACCCCAACTCTGCCCCAATTCTCCTGCATATCTGCCGGGCGTTGGATGGCATCCCGCTGGCCATCGAACTCGCTGCGGCCAAGGTTCGCATTCTTTCCCTGGAACAGATTGCCGAGCGGTTGAGCCGCCGCTTTGCGCTCCTAGCAGGCGGAGGGAGGACCGCCTTGCCGCGGCACCGAACGCTCAGGGCGACGATTGAGTGGAGCTATGACCTGCTCTCCGCGATGGAACGCCTGCTTTTCCACCGGTTGGCTGTGTTTTCAGGGGGCTTCACTCTCGAAGCTGCGGAGTTCGTTTGTGCGGACGCCGAGTTGGCCGCAGACATGGTTCTGGACCTCTTGGCGGCGCTCGTGGATAAATCCATGGTTGTGGTGGACGAAGACGCCGCAGCGCCCCGCTATCGGCTTTTGGAGACCATGCGCGAGTTCGCTTTGGAAAAATCGGCCGAAGAGGAAGGTGGCGACACCCTCAGAGACCGGCACCTTCAATACTACCGCGACTTGGCAGAGGAGGCCATGGTGGGCGTATTAGGCCCCAGGCAGCCGTTCTGGCTGGATCGCCTGGAGCGCGAGCATGACAATATGCGCGCTGCTATCCACTGGTGTAGGATTGCACCCTCACACGATGAAGACGGACTTCGGCTGGCGGGTGCCTTGTCGCGCTTCTGGTTCATCAGGGGATACCTGAGCGAGGGCCGAAGGCATCTTGCTTCCGTTCTGGCCCACCGCGCCACGCGAGCTACACGGGGATGGGCCATGGCCCACAATGGCGCCGGTATTCTTGCCTATGCCCAGAGTGACCTTACAGACGCAATGGCGCACTACAAAGCAGCCCTGGATCTGTGGCGCCTGCTGGATGATGCGTCAGGCGTAGCCGGAACCCTCAACAATTTGGGATTGGCGCTTGTAGAGGGCGGGAATGCGCCCGAAGCAGTGCCTATGCTCGAGGAGAGCCTGAAACTGTACGACGATCTTGGAGATGCTGCGGGTTCCGCCAAGGTGTTGAACAATTTGGGCATTGCATCCTACCGGCAGGGATTGCTGCAACAGGCGCGGAACTATTACAACCGGAGCTTGCAGATACGCCGTGATATGGGCGCAGAAGGTGCAGCCGCCGAGTGCCTGAGCAACCTGGGCGAGATCGCCTTCGCCGAGGGCGAATTCGCACAGGCGAGCGAGCTCTTTCACCAGAGCCTTGCAATCCTGCGCCGCATGGACGACCGCAGAGCGCTGTGTCATGTGTCTTACAACTGCGGCGAGGCGCTTTTCGCGGTCGGGGATTTGGCGGGAGCCAAGGCGGCCTACCAGGAGAGCCTGCAGACGGCCCGCTTCCTTGGGGATGCCCGGTGTGAGGTTCGCGCACTCTGCCATCTTGGGGAATTGGCGGCATCGAGCGGCGACATTGCGGCGGCGCGCGACGCCTTTCAATCCGGCATCCGGTTATGCGACCAATGCGGCGAGGTTTATTCCCGGCGGTGCCGAACCGGATTGGCTTGGGTCATTCTGCAGGAAGGCAATGCGGAGGAGGCGGCGATCCTCCTCGGGTCAGCCCAATCTTCATCCATGGCCCAGGCATCGGGCGGGCCGCTGGAAGAGGCTCTTCGAAAGCAGGCGCTCGACGTCTTGGGCGAGGCACGGTTTGACGCTGCCTTCGCAGTGGGCCAATCTCGCGCGGCAGCCGTGGCCAAGAGGTCGGAGCGCGCAGCCCATCAACGCTGACGGCCGCGGGCTGCCGGCCGGATGCCGAACACGCTGCCGCCACCCAGCGTAACCCGTTTCGTGTGAAGGTGGACCATTGGGAAGGAGGCGATGAAGTGAACAAACAAAAGCATGTGTGGGTGGTAGTGATTGCAGGCATCGCGATTGGGTTGTGTGCCCTTGCTTCGGCGCCTGGGGCATTGGCGGGGTTCCATCATTGGAAGGGGCGGTACCATGCGCGCCGTGCCGACATCCAACACAAGCGCACCGCATCCGTGGGGAGCGTGAGCCTGAGCACGTCGAGCATCCCGGTGAATACCCAATGTGACGCTTACGTAAGCGTAGGATCTGTGACGCCGGTTCCCGATGGGGGCCAATTCACCCTTTTGTCGAGCAATCCGGCGGTTGCGTCGGTTCCTGCAGCGCCCAACAACACCGTGACGCTGCTCTCCGATTCGCAAACCACCAGTTCCATCAAGGTCACGGGTGTGGCCCATGGGCAAGCGACGATCACGGCCTCGTCCCAATACGGAACCGTTACCGCAGCTACAATCAACGTGAATTGAGGTCCAAGCAACCATGACGGTAAGGATTGGGCTATTGGGCAGCGGCTTTGTGGCCAACTTCTACCTGCAGGGTCTGCAGGATGTTGCCGGGTGGACGATACCGGTCGTAGCATCCACCCATCAGGATCGAGCGGAAGCCTTCGCTCGCAGATGGGGTATCCCCGAGGCCACCACCGACGTGGACGGGGTCATTCGGCGCAAAGATCTGGATCTCATCTTGTTGGCGGTGCCGAATTACGTTCACCGGGACTTGGCGGTGGCTTGTGCACGGGCTCATAAGAACGTGGTTTGCACGAAGCCCCTCGCCCGGAATGCTGCTGAGGCCAAGGAGATGCTCGAAGCAGTCCAGGCTGCGGGGGTGATGCATGGTTATGCCGAAACGGAAGTATTCAGCCCGGCCGTGATGAAGGCGTGTGAGTATATCCGCCAAGGGAGCATCGGGCGCGTATTGACGGTTCGGTCCCGCGAAGCCCACGCCGGCCCCCATGAAGAGTGGTTCTGGAATAAGGAACTCGCCGGAGGGGGTGCGCTCCTAGACATGGGTTGTCACACCATCGAGGCAGCCCGCGTATTCGTAGGGAAAGAGAACCGCGTCGTGGAGGTGATGGCTTGGGGAGAACGCCTCTACCACCATGCCAGAACAGACGCCGAAGATAATGCAGTGCTCCTCATGCGCTTCGAAGGCGGAGAACTTGGGCAGAGCGAACTGAGCTGGACCGCCAGGGGAGGGCTGGACCTTCGCAATGAAGTGTATGGTACCGAAGGAGCTCTCTTTACCGATGTGACCAGGGAAACACCGCTGAGGGTCTTCTCACGCCCGGGTGCGGCGTATGTGGTTGAGAAGGCGGACGCCGAAACCGGATGGCTCTTTCCGCCTGTGGACGAAGCATGGGTGTACGGCTATCGTGAAGAGATGCGTCACTTTGTAGACTGCGTGGCCCACAATACAACTCCACGTGAGACCTTTGAGGATGGATATTTGGTGAATTGCATCTTGGATGCCGCCTACAGGTCTATTGCCAGCCGCTGCTGGGAGCGAGTGGATGATACATCTGCGGTCTGAGGACTTCAATACCAAGGGAACAATTCGTTGGTGAAAAACAGTCTAACCACGGGAATTTCCTCTTTCACCGCCAGCGGACGCAGGGCCAGCCCAGGGTGCCCACACAAGGCCCGTTTCGCTTGCAGTATGGCAAAGGGTTGAGGATCCCATAATCCAAGACGACGAAGCGTGCACACAGCATCAGTGCACAGAAAGGGGGCAGCGCATGATGAAACGGTTTGGGTGGTTTGGCGCCGCGTCCGTGATTGCGGCTATGGCTCTTGCCGGGTGCGGTGGGGGCGGTGGTTCTACACCTCCTCCAGGCGGCCGCGCGGTGAACGTATTTGCCACAGACGACATGAATGCCCGCTTTTCCCACGCATGGATCAAAGTTTACAAGGTAGAGGTAACGAATTCCGCCGGCCAATCCCTTGACGTGGTGTTGGATGATCCGAACGGACGTGTTATGGACGTGCGGTCGCTGCGGGACGACACCGGGGCGCGTTTCGCCTTCCTCGGCACCGGCTCCCTGCCTCCGAATGCAAGTGTTGTAAAGGTGACGTTGGATCCACAGGTGACGGTTACAGACCAGTTCGGAACCGCCACGGTTCCCTTCGTCAATGTGGACAAGGATACCCAAGGGCGTCCCGTCCTCAGCTTCTCCGTTGAAGGTGCGGCCGGTGCGATGGTTGTGGACTTCGACTTGTCAAAGTGGACGGCCATCGGCGAGGATCCTGTAACAGGGATTGATCCGGGCAAGAACTCGGGAGGGCTCCATTTGGGTTCTGAAACAGGCCTCAACGATATGAACCGCCATGAGTGTGAGGACTACGAGGGCACAGTTTCGCAGCTTAGCGGTACTGCGCCGAACTTCACGTTCACGCTTACGATGGAGCACGGGAGCGTCACCGTTTCAACGGATGCCAACACAGCGGTATTCAATTCGGACGGTTCACCGAACCCGCAGCTTGCTAACGGGCAAATGGTAACCGTGCGGGGCGTGTTCAACGCGTCCACGTCTACGTTGGCTGCGGCGGAAATCAAGATCCATAAAGGTTCTATGACGAATGAGCACGGTGTCGCAGGCGTGACCGACAGTCCCAACGCCCAAGCCGGAACCTTTGTGGTAATCCTCCACGAAGCGGATTTCCTGCCGGACGTAGACCGGGTCACCGTGGCGACCAACGCCAACACGGTGTTCCGCGGCGAAAGCGGCGTGATCCTCACCGCTGCGGACTTCTTTGCCCGCTTGGCAGCCGGTTCCCAGAAGGTAGAAGCTGAAGGGACCTACGATGCTTCAACGAAGGTCTTGAATGCCAACCGCGTCAAGATCGAGCAGATGGAAGGGCACGGCGGCGGGGGTGGCGATCACTCCCACGACGCCGAAGCCAAAGGTACCGCGGTGAACGCGAACGCGGTTGCCGGGACCTTTACCATCAATCCCATGACCGAATGGGAAGGCTTCATGGGCATGGGCGGCAGCGTGAACGTGACCACCAACGGTTCCACCGTGTTCAAGAACCTCAGTGACCAGACCATCTCGGCGGCAGACTTCTTCTCGGCGATTGCCGGCGGAACTACCCACGTCAAGGTGGAAGGCACCTTCAGCGCCGGCGTGATCACAGCGACAAAGGCGGAACTGAAGCCTTAGCTTCAGGGTCTGGATATACGGCAAGACGGCCTGGGTAAACGCATCCCAGGCCGTCTGTTTTGGGGGCGGTGTCGCCCGGGAGGAGAGCGGCTCAGTCCGCCAAGGCGGCCAAATCTGCATCCACCATCTCTGCTATGAGTTCGTCGAAGGTTACGGTGGGCTCCCAACCCAGTACCCGGCGGGCCTTCGATGCATCTCCTACGAGCTGTTCCCCTTCGGCGGGCCGAAGCAACCGCTCGTCTATGCGCACGTAGTCCCGGTAATCCAGACCGGCTCGTGCGAAGGCGCGCTCGCAGAAGTCGCGGACGGAATGTGTCTCACCTGTGGCGACCACGTAGTCATCCGGCTTGTCTTGCTGAAGGATCAGGTGCATGGCGCGCACGTAATCTGCGGCGTGGCCCCAGTCGCGGCGCGCATCAAGGTTGCCCAGATAAAGGATCGAAGCCCGTCCGCGCTTGATACGCGCTACAGCGCTGGTAATCTTGCGTGTAACGAATTCGTAGCCTCGACGCGGGCTCTCGTGGTTGAAGAGGATGCCGCTGCAGCAGAACATCCCATACGTCTCGCGGTAATTCCGCGTGAGTTCGAAGCCGGCTACCTTGCTGATGCCGTAGGGGGATCGCGGATGGAAGGGCGTGTCTTCATTCTGCGGTGTGACGGTGGCGCGTCCGAACATCTCGCTGGATCCGGCAAAGTAGACGCGGCACCTTGGCTGGAGCTCTCTTACGGCGGCCAACACAAAGTGGGTGCCGTTGATGTTGGTATTCATGGTGGAGAAGCCGTCTGCAAAGCTCTCGAATACGAAGCTCTGGGCGGCGAGGTGGTAGCACTCGTCGAACTCGTGCTGGGTGAATACGTGGAAGATGCTGGGGTAGCTCTCCAAACTGGCGGAATGGAGCACCACGCGTTCGAGCAAGTGGGCGATGCGGCCCACCCGGCGCGAAGGGTCCTCCAAGGCTACCCGCCGCACGAGGCCGTGCACTTCGTACCCCTGAGAAAGCAGATGCTCGGCCAGGTAACTTCCGTCCTGGCCTGTGATGCCGGTGATGAGGGCGCGTTTAGGCACAGTGGTGGCTCTCCAATCGGCGCAGACATGAGGGGACTGCTGGGCATATTATCGGCCGGGTATGCCCGTTGATCCAGGCACCCCGTGCCCCATCATGATACCTTCCCCCAGCGCATCAAAGCAGGGATCTGCTAGTCTTCCAGCGATGAAATCCGAGCCGAACGAGAGTAGGCTACTTGGGCCGACACCGACTTGGCCGGCGCCGGCACAGTCGTGTACTGGGAGGCTTCTTCGGCCTTTTGGATCGCGCAATACGTATACTCCAGGCGCCCGATCATCATGAACCCGGCGCACAGCACGGCAAGGGCCCCCGCAATCCATACGCTGCTGAGGACGGCCGCAAGCACCATGCATGCGGTAAGTACGTAGAGGACTACGGCTGTGCCCCGGCTGGATAGGCCGATGCGCAGCAGCCGATGCGGCAGGTGATCTTTGCCTGTGGATGCCAGGAGTTCCCGTATGGAGCGCAATCCGCCCAGGTATCGGCGCGCGTGGACGAGGAGAAGATCTCCTGCGGGGATGATCGCAGGAAGGAACGCAGCTACGGCTGCTACGTGCGTAGGGGCGTGGGCGGCAGCCCGCAAGGAGATCGCTCCTATGAGCAATCCGAGGGTTGTGCTGCCGCCATCCCCCAAGAAGATGCGGGCGGGCGGGAAGTTGTATGCAAGGAAGCCTACAGCCGCTCCCGCGAAGGCGAAGCACAGGATCGCCGCAGGGAGATCGCCGAAGAGGACCAGCATGGCTCCGTATCCCAGCAGCATGAGGGCCGACATCCCTCCTACGATCCCGTCGGCGCAATCCATGCAGTTCATGGAATTGATCATGCCGGTGATCCAAAGGGTTCCCACGGCAACATCCAGCCAGAATGGGAGGATCTGGGTGCGGTACCCCGCCGCTACCAGGAGGCCTGCGATGAGCAGATGAGCCATGAGGCGGAAGCGGGAATGGATGTCGTAACGGTCGTCTAGGATCCCCAGAATGGTGGCAGCCGCCATCGCCACGAGGAGGGATACTACCTTGGCGAACACGGCACCAGCCGTCGCAAGATATGCCAGCGCCGCAACGTACACGGCCAAGCCGCCCAGCAGGGGCGTGGCTGTAACGTGGATCTTGCGGGCGCAGGGATGATCCAAGATCCTGAATGCTACTGCGAGCCGCATGGCGACAGGTACCAGTGCGAGCGCTGCAACAAACGAAACCCCTACTGCATTCAGTGCATAACTTGCCATGGTTCACTTCCTTGTTTAGCGCGTCGCTGCGCCGATGGCCTCCAGCCGCACCTTCGGGCTGTCGCCGGCATGGTGCAGATTACGGGCGATCATGGCCACGTATTCGGCATCGGCATCAGTAAGGGCAGGGTACAGAGGCAGCGACAATGCCGATTGGTACACATGCTCCGTCACCGGCAGGTCGCCGCCTATAAAGTGGTGCAGGGGCTCGAATACCGGGCGCTTGGCCTGGATGCCCGCCTCGGCGAGGGCTTCGATGGTCTCTTCGAGATGATCCACCTGCACAACGTACCGGTAAAAGATGGAACCCACATGATGCTCCGGCAGCCGCCAGCTCCCTTCGGCGAGGCGCTCCCCATAAAGACGGGCCAAGCTTCGCCGCCGATTGACGAAGTCGGGCAGGCGCCGCAGTTGGCGGTAGCCGATGGCCGCCGCCAGGTTGCTCATGTGATAGTTGTACCGTGGAACATAATCGGACTTTTCGTCGTAATCTCTCAGGTCCCGCATCCGCTCTACGATTTCCGGACGCTGCGCCAAAACCATGCCGCCTTCTCCCGTCGTGATGACTTTGGTGGCATAGAACGAGAACACGGCAAAATCTCCCAGGCTTCCCGTGAGGGCGTTCCCTATGGAAGCCCCGAGAGACTGGGCACAGTCTTCGATGAGGGGGAGGCCGAATTCCTGGAGAGCGGGAACGTCCGCAGGGACGCCGAACATGTGCGGCACGATGATGGCGCGCGTCCTCGCAGTGATGCGGCGGCGCACATCTGCGGGATCTATGTTGAATGTGTCCTCGCGGATATCGGCCAGAACCGGCTGAGCTCCCACATAACGCACCGCGTTGAGGACTGCGGTGCACACGTAGCTTGGGAGGATGATTTCGTCGCCTGGGCCCAGATCCAACGCCAGCAGGGCTAGGTGGAGGGCAGACGTTCCCGAGTTGGTGGCTACGGCACCTGGTGCATTGTGGAGGAGCGCCATTTCGGCTTCGAAGCGCTCTACATGACGGCCCGGCCCGATCATTCCGGAAGCGGTGATTTCGCGGGCGGCAACCTCCAGGTCGTCGCCAAGGTAGGGCCGGCTATGGGGTATGGCAAACCCGCTCGTGCGGGCGTCCTCATCACGATGTGAATGGTCGGTATACAATGCTCTTTCCCTAATCGGCGTGAGCTATGGTTTTTGCGGCGCACGCTCAATTAGGGGTTACTGCAAGAACCGTGCCAAAAACGCGGTTGGGGGCCCGTCCGGCGAAAAACTTTTTTCAAAAACCGGTATCCGGCCCGGGATACGGGGTGGACCCACCCCCACTCTGCAGGATCTGCAGGCTCCGAGGACCTTCATTGAAGAGCAGGTCCACGATGGAGAGGTCGGGTAGAAACGGAACCTTGGGGAACTGCTGACGGTACACCGGGCAATGCCATTCTTGGAGGTAAAGCTCGATGCCGGCATCTTGGAACATGTGGGGCTCCAAATACGTCTGAGCGGCGTAACGGCCCGAAAGGTACGCCGTGGCCCCTACTGCTCGGCAAAGATCCACCAATCGCTGCGTGGCGCATCCCGGCACATTGAGAGTGGAGCTGCGCACGATCTCCACCCGGATGCCCACAGCCTCCAGGATGTACCTCAAAACCGCTTCGTTGAGATCCGCCAGCCGGTGCCACGGCCGTGTGAAACACTCCTCGAAGAATGCAGCGTGTTGGGCGTAGTAGGGGGCCTTCGAATAGTTGGCCTTGAGGGCCGCCGAATGCGCGGAACCCCAACCGGGCTGGGCAATCTCAACGGTATGGATGGGCTGGTTCAGAGACGCGCGCACGGGCACCGTGAGATACTGCCATCCGTTGGCGTTCTTGATCTTGTTGCGGTTCTGCCACCCGTTCTTGGTATAGGCGGCATCATCCAGCAAGATGAAAAGGTCCGCCAAGGCCACCTTGTGCACATAGGGGAGCCAGGGCAGGTAGTGGGGCTGATGGATGGACACGATCATGAGGGGCGGCTTCTGCTCCCAACTCTACGGTGCGCTTCTAAGCGCCTTGTAGATCTCCCGCGAAATAAAAGCCACATTGCGCCGCGCGCGGATGGCGAAGTCGTCGGAAGGCTTCACAAGGGTGAACACACGGATTACGCATGTTTTGCGCCCAAGCGCCACGGTGCTGAAGATGGTGCGCACAGAGGCAAGGCGGGCCAGGATATCATGGCGAATGGCGCCCTCCGTGTTGGAAGTGCCGTCGCTGTTCTGAAGCCAATAGTACATGATGGCCCGCGTGTCGCCGTTGCGCAAGACCATGGCCCGCACGCGGATCGGCGTACCCGGCAGGGTGATGATGCGCTCGCCCGTAAGGGTGTATCCGTTGCCCAAAGAGCAGCTCCGCGGATCATGATACGTGTTCATGGAGCTGGCAGCCAGCACAGACATGCTCACCACGTCCCCCGCCGGGTTGGAGTAATCCCGGGCCACGTATTTGGGGTATCCCAGCGTCTCCAACTCCATGCGACTGAGCTGCTTTTCCCGTGCGGACCAAACGCCCAATTCCGCAGGAATGGACGGCATCCAGTCTCCGGCGTGTTGCAGGCGCACATCCATGAAGATGCTGACGGCTGCCGCCGCTGCGAAGAGGGCGCTCAGCTTGATGAAGGGCTGCATAGCTTCGTAATCCCCAAGGCCCTAGCGGCCAGATAGGTGAGATAGAAGGCCAAGGCGGTAAAGATCCAGGAGTTGCTGTCGTGGAGCATATTGGCTACGTCTGCATCGAACTGCCCCATGAGGCCCATGGACGTGATGCGCAGCACATTCACTGCCAACGCGATCCAGAAGCCTGCGAACAGAAGGAAGAGCTTGCGGCCAAGGCTGCCCTCCATCATCAGCAGAAGCCAAAGCGTCATCACCAGGAGGGGAAGGAGGATGCCTACTCCGCTGCACGCGATGGCCACTTCTACCGTGTACTTGGGCGTGATGATGTTGTTCCCCTGCACCAGCGTGGGGATGTGGAGGCGTTCCAGGATATGCCCCGCAGCCTTGGTGCTGGCAATCTGCAGCATCTGGGTGGGTTGATCCACCACAAAGCCCGGGAGCGGCACCATGGTGAAGAGGAAGAGAAGGGGCGTTCGAAGGGCGCGCACCACCGCTCCGCCATACAGATAGTAGATGGTGCCTGCAATGATTACGATGAAGGCCACAGCCGACACGCTGGCCATCTGAGTGCCGTGGGCAAGAACCATGAGGACCACGCCCACTGCGGTGACCCACAAGCTGCCTTTCTTCCGATCCTTGGCTGCTTCGTAGGCGGCCTGGATCTCACGGCGGCGCACCCACGCCAGAACGGCGGCGCCGGGAAGCACCAGCGGCTGATAGGCTTGAGGCGAATCGGGTGCAGACCACGTGACCCATGCCCACTGCACGGGACCCCACAATAGGTAGAGGAGAGGGACCAAAGGCAGCAGCCACGGCCAATAGCGCCGCAAAAGCTCATTGGGCGGCAGAGAAGGCGAAGCCGTTCCCGCCTTGGAGGATATGCTGGATTGCATCTGTGCAGAAGTTTCCACGGGTTTCAGTATCGGATGAAGAGGCTGCCGGCTTGAGCCCCCTTAGGATACGCAGAAGAAGACGCCGGGCGTGCCCTCCGGCGGGGTTGCCTTTCCCCGCCGCACGAGCGATTTCCTTCCCGAAGGCAAAAAGAGGGCCACCGGTCCTCCCCTGTACGAGCGGTCGGACCAGTGGCTGCACCTACGTTCCACTCCTTTGGTGCCCGATTGGCGGCCCCAATCAGGCGCGCTTGCGCATGCGGAGCAGGAACAGGGTGGACCCGAAGAGCCCGATGACGGCCGTATGCGCTCCGGAAACGGGGACAGGACCCGGCACTTGCACCTGCCCGAGGTTGCCCTGGGGAGTCCCAGTCTTCGTGTTGTGGTCCTGGGATCCGTACCCGCCAGCCTTCAACTTGCTGGCATCCGAGAGCGACTTGAACGCGTAATCGCCCAGATATTGCGGGCCAACCACGTTCCCAGAACCGGCCCATGACACAAGGGCTGCCCAGGTCAACTTGTTAAAGCCCGGCGTCACAGTCACCGGGGGCGGTCCTGCCGGGTTGATTACGGGGGTTGGCGCAGGCAGCCAGCTCGCCTTCCACCCGTCAGCCATGTCCGTTGCTCCGACGATGCCCCAATCCGCAAAGGGCTCGCTTGTGATGTCGAGGGCGCCGTGCAACGCGTTGTCCAAGTCCGCC
>JBMFSQ010000009.1:0-48221 GCA_049967475.1 Chthonomonadales bacterium
GGGAGCCGAGGCGCCGCTTCGGCAGCTTGCCGATTTTGTCCAGGATGGCCTCGGCTGCCTCGGCGCGCTGGGAAGGCGTGAGCAGATACCCTGAGAGTGCTGCCGAGATCATGCCTCCGCTGGCCGCCGTGGCGGAAAGGATGCGCACGAATTCACGTCTGCTCAGCGGTCGAGGATTGGGCGTGGTCGTTTCCGTCTTGGATCCCATACGTTTCTCCTTCTCCTTTTGATCGAGCAATCACCTGATCATACTCAGTAGTCCCCATAATGTCCCGAAGCGCCATAAACAGCCTTATCGGCGCCTCGGTTCGGCCGCTGCAGGCGGCAGCTCCGGTCTTGCCGTGCATCCGGGTCGGCCACAAGCCGTCGGACCCTTGCAGCGCCTTGAGTATATGGGCCCAGTGAAGCACGGCCCCGAAATCTGTGTCGTTGGGCCGAGTGCCCCGGCTCAGAAGATCGAGGGCGAGTGTTACCACCCACTCCGTGCGGATATACGCATCCCCTACATTTTCCAGCGGAAGCCCAAAAGTCGCCCATTCCTGCGGTGCGGATCCCCACACCCGCCGACACTCTTCCGGCATCAGCCTTCTAAGGAGAACCCATCCGCGCTGGCGATGCGCTCCGCTACTCCAGCCACGTTCTCCTCGAACTGGTCCATGTTCCGCGTGTTCGTCACCACGATGTCAAAGATCGGCTTGCCGTCCGGCCCCTTCACCCACAGCGCATGGCGAATGAGAGCCCTCCCCGGCATGCCCGGCGCCTTCATCTTCTCCTGCATCTGGGGGTCGTTGCGCATCTTGCCGTTTCCGCCGGACCAGATTTTCATGGCCATCATGCCGATGCCTGCCTTATGGGCCCTTGCGAACACCTCCTCCGTGGCGGCATCGGTGGCGTAGGAATAGAAGACCTGCATCGTGTCTATGAGCCCCTCGTCAATCTGGGCGGCGATGATCTCCGGATAAGGCACCCAGTTGTGCTGGCTCACACCAAAGTATCTTACCTTACCTTCCTTTTTCAAACGTTGGAACGCGCGCAGCGTGCCCCGCTTCTCGCGCATATCTGCCACGGACTTCCAGCCGAAGTGAGCCTTGAAGATATCGTAGTATCCCAGGCCATTGCGCTTCAACGACTCAGTGACCTGACGATAGGCGCCTTCTTCGTCGTCGGGGTTGTTCGGCGTCGAATCCACGGTGATATCCGTGATATAGCTTTCCCGCGGCAGCTTCTTGAATTCTTCAGGGAGTTCGGCCCAGTACCCTGCCTTGTGCACGTAATTGATGCCGAGCGACAGTGCCGGCGCATACAACTCCGGAGGCCAGTCCTGGCAGATGGCTACCGGTGTAACGCGCATATTCCCCATCCGGGTGCCGAAGCGCCGCTTGGGAAGCTTGCCTGCAGCCGCTACCATTGCCTCAGCCGCTTCCGCCCGCTGAGACCGGGTAAGCGTACATCCGGCGAATGCAGCCGTCACGAGCCCACCCCCGGCCGCAGCAACCGAAAGGCGCTCAACGAATTCCCGCCGGGTGAGAACACGACCAACGGGGTTGGATCTACCTGGTTGAGAAGCATCTGTCATGAAAATGCGCCTCCTTCATCCGACATACCAGCTTGAGCACCACTTCATCAGATTGCCGGCCGAACGCCCCGGCGGCCACCCCAACGCCCAGCGATGCAAAGGCTCCGCGCACTCCTCGAGCCCCCAGGGACCGCCCTTTCATTGGCGGGCGACAGCTGAGTTACGGCGGTTTCACGGGATATACCGTGGTCCCATGCATCCCTCACAAGCCCCAAGCATCGTCCTCAGCTTTGCCCTGAGCCCGGTGTTGCAGGCGCTCCCGGCCCCATGATATCCATCCGCTTCTTGAACTCTTCCTTCGTCTTGGCGTACTCCAGATCCTTCCCCAAATCCTTCCGCGTGTCCCAGTTCTTACGGAAGAACCCGTCCAGAGGGGTCTCTCGGGGCTCCCTGAAATCGCGGTCCTCTTGGAACGTGTATACGACGATGGCGTGATCCGGAAGCACGGGGCAATGGTACTCGCAAATGCCGCATCCGGTGCAGAGCTTCTCATCCACGGTGGGCACGCGCTTCATCCGCCCTTTGTTGCCGGGATCCGTGATGGGCCGGGAAGGATCTTTCTGCAATGTGTCATCCCAAGTGTCCCGAAAGACCACCGCGGAATACGGGCATACCTCTGCGCAGACTACGCAGTCCCGGCCCCCGTTCCAAGCGATGCACGTACTGCGGTTGACGTTGGCTAACCCCATCTTGATCTTGTACCGCTTATCTTGCCACGTAAAGGGACGTATGGCATGAGTGGGGCACACGTCCCCGCACGCGGTACACTTCTCGGCGCACGGCCCGATGCTGGGCACCAGGATCGGCGTCCAAATCCCCTCCAGGCCCGTTTCCAGGAAGGCCGGCTGCAACGCATTGGTAGGGCATACCTTCATGCACTCTGCACACCGGGTGCAGGCCGACAGGAATTCGCGTTCCGGCAGAGCGCCCGGCGGCCGCATCGCCTTGTTGTTCTTTGGATATCGCCGCATGCGGCCCTGGTAGTTGTCTGCACCGGCCTTGGCCGTAGCGCCCAGGAGCAACCCGGAGCCCACGGCGGCAATCACCCGCCTGCGGCCCAAGTCTATGCTCGTCTGCTCTTCGGGGCGGTCCACCTTTCCCTTCAACGATGGAACGAGGCGCTCTTTGACGGCCGCCGGAACGCGAGCCTGGATCTGGATTACGTCGGTGGGACAGATGGTTTCGCACCGGAAGCACTGGATGCACTCACTGATGGAATGCTGAACCGGCCCCTTTGCGTTGCGGTCCAGGTTCTCGTAACTACCCATGCGGCTCTGGATCTCACACTTCTTGCAATGAATGCATCCATCCATCCGAATGTAGTGACGCAGCCACGACACACGCGAGATGAGCGCCAACAAGCCGCCATAGGGGCACAGATTGCGGCACCAGAAGCGCTCTTGATAAGCCGAGAGGGCCAGAATGCCGATGAAGAACATGAGCACCGGCAATCCGTTGAAATAGACTGCGCTGCTCATGTGGAGCTTCTCGAGTTCCAGACCTGTGAGATGATAGATGCCTTTGCCGAGGTGAAGCTGGTCGGCGGCATTGAGGATGCCGTTCCAAATGTACGCGATGGGGGCGTAGAAGCAGAATGTAAAGGTGCGCGTGATCAGTGACAGCGGATCCCCAAACGTGAGCACATCTACGCCGTAGGCCAGAGCGCCGACACCTACCAGCAGATAGATATACTTCCAATTGCGGAAGCGGCGCGTCTCTGAGCGCTTGCGGTTGTAGAACAGCCGTCCCTTACGGTAGAGGAGCCGGTCTGCGATGTCTATGGTGGTGCCGAGCGGGCAAATCCACCCGCAAAAGATGCGCCCTCCCCACAATGTGAGCAACAGGATGAACAGCCCGGGGCCCAGTGCGTAAACCGCCACATGGTGCGAAGCGATGGCGTTTTTGAGCGTGTTCAGAAAATCCAGCAGCATGAAGAAGTTCTTCGGGATCCACCACAGGGACTGCGAGGTTACTGTGGTTAGAAAGAAGAACAGCACAAACAGACTGAACGTGGTTATTTGAACGCCCCTGCGGATGGCAACGATGCGGTGGGCGGCCACATTCCCCGGGGCTTCCACCATGCGGCGCTTCTCTTCAGCGGTGAATGGGCGCTTGGCTGCCTTGAGTGCCGCAGCAGAAGGCATAGGGTTGGTGTCTATAGCCACTGGATCACTCCTGTGTCTTTGTCTCCAAAACGCCGCAGACGGCGACGCTTTATGGCCGGCCGGACCGCCAGGCCGCCGGTGCGGCACACCCGAAGAAAGGCACCGGCGCCCGTTCAGGCGCCCTGCGGTCCGGCAATTTCTTTGATCTTGAGCTTGTCACAGTCTATCTCGCCACGCCCAAGACGGTTCGCAATCACTAGGTGGTTCACCTGATCCGGCGTAACCCCTTTCACTGTGAGAAAACGCGTACAGTAGGCATCCACAGCCACGGGATCTATGCCGACGACCACTTTGTTGGGAGTGGTAACCTCTCCCGGCCCCTTCGGCCCGCGCGTCTGCAGCGCCCGGGTGGCATCCGCCACAATCAGCGTGGGCCGCAGATACATGTTCAGCTCTGCGATGCATTCATGCAGACCGTAGCGGTGGTAATCCTTTCGGTTCCAGATATTGCCCATCAACTTCTTCATGCTGATCGTGATCGTAGCGGCTTCATGGTCCTTCACTACGGGAATGCATAGGAATGCATCGCAATCCAAGATCTCTTTGGGAAGCTTCTGGTAGATGCGGTTCTCGGCGTGGACGACATCATACTCGGCGCCGTCTACCGTTTTGGTCGGTACAGCCGACGGAATGTCCACATCACGATACATTGCCACATCAGTGGGCGAAAGGAGGGTAGCCTTCGTACCCTTCACGGCGTCCTCGGCGCCGCAGATCTGGAACGCCAATTTCCAGTCATCGAGCGTGTAGTCCACACACGTGATTTTGGAGGCTCCGGCGCGCTGACACAGCTCCACTACCCTTCGGAGGACGGCCGGATGAGTGGCAGCCGCCTGATCGGGAGTGCGCATCCAGCCCATATTGGGGCTTAGGACCACGCGGTCGCCCTTGCGGACAAACTTTTCGATGCCTCCAAACTCATTGATTGCCCGCTCGGTAATGTCGCCGTAGGTCTGGGGATTTCCCTCCACCACCACCAGGTCATTCTCGGTGGGCTTCACCGGAGGCCGAATGTTGGGCTTTGCTATGGCATTTTCATCCACGAAGCTCAAACCGTAGATGCCGCCCACCAGCGCGGTGCCCCCGGCTATCTCTAGGAACTTGCGGCGGGTGAGCTTCCTTCCGTCATCGGCCATTGTTCACACTCCTAACGGGTCAAACCTTGGCTGCAGCACGCTTCACCAGGTCCTTGGCCTTCACTGCATCCTTGGCACGAACTACAAACACCAGGTACCGCCCCTTCTGAACTGCTACGATCTGCTTCATAAAGCGGTCCTGCACACTGAAGCCTCCACTCCCGATGCCCGCAACCGGAGCGAGGTGCATGCCCGTCTTTTCGCGGGACTTCCACTCGTTCAGCGCTCTGGAAGCCGCAGCAGGCGTAGGATATTGAGCAATGAACAGTTCCGCTCCGATACCAAGGCTGGGGTACCGGGCGCTCACCGCATTAGAGAGGAACGACTGGCCGGCTGCGTTGCGGAGCGTGTACTTTTCGCTCCTAGGCTGGTATCCCGGCGGAAGGGCCTTGATGAGGGCGGGCATTCCTCCTGCCGAAGGAATTCGCGCCGCTGCCGCCAAAGCGAACTTCTCCATGGCGGCCCTGGTCGCCGCCGTCGGAGTACGCTCCACGATGGCGATCCGCACCACGTACCGGCCTTTCCAAAAGTCCAGCCCCGTGCTTCCGATGCGGACGCCCTCCACTCCGATGCGTACGGGTGTGCCGCTCTGCCGATCAAACCCGAAGAGCCCGAAGCTGTTGAGCGCATCCGTCATGTCGTACACGTCCACGGTAAGAGAAGGCTGGTTGGCCTTGGCCGGCGCGTACTCACCGTGGGCGCATTGGGTGAAGGCGTATTGATTGACGGCATCGGCGCCGCCGTCAATGAGCTGGTAGAGGTTGTCGCGGTTGTAGAGGCGGGCCTTCCCTAGCATCTTCCAGCCCGGTACGGCATTCCCTGGAGGAAGAACAGAAGCAGGACCTGCAGCAAAGGCAGGCAGACCGACGGCGAGAACCATGGCCAGAGCGGCGCACCACGAGCGACACGCCGCCCCAACGGGTCGTCGCGTTCTGCCGAGGGTCGGCGGCGCCCCCCGCCAGCCACGAACCCACTTTTGCATGCCGGGACCCCCTGGCGAAAGATTCGAGTTATTCGGTTCCCCAGCAAGGCGCCTGTGCCAATCGAAAAAGCGTGCGTTGGACATCTCCGTTTGTTCCTTGTTCCATAAGACGTTTCCGGCGGCATAAGGTTGCATGATACGCTCGGTTGGCAAAGATGAAACTTGCTTAACCCCATTCCAGAATACCCTCATCCGCGCGGATAGCGGCACTCTGGTGGTGTCCTCACATCCACCGGGCGTTGGGCCCAAAGTCCGCTTCATAATACGCTCCTACCACGCCTCCCGGCTCCGTAAAGGCATCAATGCGCTTGGCATCCTCGTCCGTAATCTCTACTTCCAAAGCCTTGAGGTTGTCGGCCAATTGTTCGAGACGAGAAGGGCCGATGATGGGGCTTGTGACACCCGGCCGGCGGAGGCACCAGGCCAAAGCAAGCTGGGCCGGAGTGCAATCCTTCTCCACGGCCATGGCTACCAATTGCTCGATGACGTCGAATGCTCGGGCTGTAGCGCGCGTTTCCGGGGCGCCTTTCTCGTATCTCGAGCCTGGAGGACCGCCTTCGCCTCGGCGGTACTTGCCCGTAAGCAGGCCTCCGGCCAAAGGCGACCATGGGATGACGCCGAAGCCGTACGTGCGGCACATCGGCAGGAGCTCGCGCTCGATGCGCCGATCCAGCAAGTTGTAGGGCGGTTGCTCGCAAACGAATCGGTTCAGACCCAGCTCCTTAGCAACCCAAAGGCTCTCCACGAGCTGCCAGGCCGCAAACGTGGAAGTGCCGATATAGCGTACCTTTCCTGCCCGGATCAGATCATCCAGAGCCCGCAGCGTCTCATCAATCGGGATGGAAGGCTGCGGCCGATGGATCTGGTACAGATCAATATGATCGGTCTTCAGCCTGCGCAGGGAGGCTTCGCATTCCCTCATGATGGTATACCGGTGGTTTCCCCACGCATTTGGGTCATCGTCAGCCATGCGCGCGTGCACTTTTGTAGCCAGCACGACGCGATCCCGCTTCCCCGCAACGGCAAGGGCTTTCCCGGTGATCTCCTCACTGGCTCCACGTCCATAGACGTTAGCCGTGTCCAAGAAGTTGATGCCGGCATCCAATGCAGCGTGGATGATGCGGATACTCTCATCCTCGTCCGTACCCCATCCAAAGTTCATGCAACCCAAGCAGAGCGCACTCACCTGTACGCCTGTGCGTCCCAAGGACCGATACTCCATCTGCGGCGCCATCCTTTCTTGGTTCCTATTCCGCAAGCGGCAGCGCCCTTAACGCCCATCCGCTATAATACACAAGGGGCCTTTCGCCCAGAGCCCCTGCGAGAAACAACCATGTGCGGAAGATATTACCTGACCACGCCGCCCGCTGCACTTATGGAGCGGTTCCAACTGGAACGTAGCGAGGTAGACTGGGCGCCCAATGCAAACATCGCCCCCACCCAAGCGGCGCCGGTGATCCTCAATACTTTGCCCTACACGCTTGCGGCCGCGCGGTGGGGCCTCGTGCCTTCATGGGCCGATGACGTTCGCATGGGCAGCCGGATGTTCAACGCCAGGGCCGAAACGGTAGCCGAAAAGCCCGCTTACCGCCGTGCTTTCCGAAGCCGCCGATGCCTGGTCCCAGCCGACGGCTTCTACGAATGGCGTGCGCTGGAGAACGGCACCAAAGCGCCCGTGCAATACTCCGCGGCAGATGGAAGCGTGTTTGCATTCGCCGGATTGTGGGAGGTTTGGCAACCCCCCGGAGATGCCGATCCGCTCCGCACGTTCACCCTTATTACGTGCCCGGCCAACGAACTCGTAGCTCAGGTCCATGACCGGATGCCGGTCATCCTCCCCCGTGACCAAGAGCGCGCTTGGCTGGACACGGCCGGGTTGCCGCCGGAAGAAGCAGTAACCCTGCTCCGGCCCTATCCCGCGGAATTGATGGCCGCCCGGCAGCTTCCTCCAGGATCTTTGGCGCTTCGGCGCAGCTAGCCATAGCAGCGCTCATGCCCGTTGCCGTCGTCCGGTTCCGGGCGCCTCCTCACAAGCCCGTCAGCGAGCCACGCGGGAGTGTCCGAACCCTCTGCGCTCGCCATCTCATGCAGGCCGGGCAGTGCAAACCACGAAGCTCCCTTGGCCGGTCCCCGGCACCACCGCCCGTTCTGCTTCAACTCCGAAGAGAGCCTGTACCCATGCTTCCACGTGGAAACCCGCCGTGCCGAGCAGGTGTTCCACTTCTGCCGGCGAGTAAAACTGGGCCACGCGATAGAATGGGTTGGCATCCCTGGCATCTTGGTACCGGCGGCCAAGAGGGCTTTCGCGGTCTACAAACCCGATGATGAGCCGGCCCGACGGCGTAAGAACCCGGCGTGCCTCCTGCAGAGCCTTAATAGGGTCGTCGAGGAAGCAGATCGTCGTCACCATGACCGAATAATCAAAGACGTTACTTCGGAACGGCAGCTCCTCTCCTCGTGCTACAACCGTACGGATGCCACGCTTGTGCGCCTCTGCTGCCATGGCTCGAGCGGGTTCCACGCCGTATTCCACACCCAATGGTGCAGCAAATCGCCCTGTACCCACACCGATCTCGAGGCCGGTGCCGCCCCGCGGCAGGCATGCCCGCACCGCCTGGAGTTCCGCCTCATATTCCTGGACATGCGCCTCGAACCACGCCTCATAACGTTGCGCCAAGCGCTCGAAAGGCTCAATCCGCACCCGCAGCCTTGCCGGAACCATTGTCTGCCTCCATCTGCATACCACACCTGTTGGGATACGACTTCACGCCCGCAACGGCACGACGCACCTTGCCCTACATCAAATCCGCCAACCTCAACGGTTTCACTTGCTCCACCTGCAGAGACACCCCCGCGCCGCGCCGCTGAATGCGCCCGCCGGCGATGACCGCCGCAGAAGTCAGAAGGACCGGCGTAGCCTGGTCCAGCACATCGCCAAAGACTGCCGCCTGCAGCATGCCTGTTTCATCCTCGATGAGCGTGAAGAGCACAGGATTGCCGCTGACCGTCGGCGGGCGGTGCGGTCGGATATTCAGACCCGCCACCATCACACATCCTCCGCCGGGCTGCCTCATTGCCTCACGCACTGTAAGGACCGATTGGCGGGCCAAATGCGGCCGCAACAGTGCCAGCACGTGGCTCTCGGCGCATACACCCGTGATGCGCCACGTCCACAGAAACTTCTCCCACGCGCTGAAGTCCTCCAGATCCCAGGCCACAGGAGTAGGCGCTTCCGTAGGGGGCTCCAAATCCATGGCAAGTCCGCCGCTTTGCGCTCTATAACTCGCAGCAAGGCCAATGGTATCCTCCAATCGCCACAATAGGCCCCGCCGGTGCGGATGGAGGCCATCAAAGGCGCCACAGAGGATCAGGTTCTCCAGCCGATCCCGATGCAACGGTACGCGCATGCCGAAGTCCAGGAGAGACGCGAAGGGGCGCAGGGTCCGCGCCTCGAGGATTGCGGCGATATCCTCCGCCGTGAGGCCGCTTACCAGCCGAAATCCCAAACGGATCGCCGGTTGAGCAGCGTGGCCGAAGCGGCAAGGAATGCACTTGTCTTCACTGTGATTGATCTCCACGGGTAAAATGCGCACACCCCTCCGGCGCGCCTCTGCGGCAAGCGTATTGGGCGGATAGAAGCCCATCGGCTGGTGGTTCATGAGACCCGCATAGTATTCCGCCGGATAGTGCGCCGAAAGATATGCGGTGCGATACCCAGTAAGGGCGAAGCTGGCGGCGTGCCCCTCCGTAAAGCCGTATCCCGCCCATCCCTGGATCTGGTCGAAGAGTAGGTGAGCCCGATCTTCTCCCAACTCAGGATGGCGGGTACACGCCTTCCCCACAAACTCTGCCCGAAGCCGATCCATATCGCCCATCTTCGCGTGCCGGCTGATGCTTTTGCGAAATCGGTCCGCCTCGGCCTCGGTGCACCCGGTCATCTGCGCCACAACCTGCACCACCTGTTCCTGAAAGACGATGCATCCGTAGGTCTTGGCAAGGATGGGCGCGAGGCATGGGTGCAGAGTGTCGGCCCGCATCCATCCGTTGCGGCAGGCCACGAAGCGCTGCACCACTCGCCCCTGAATAGGCCCAGGGCGGATGAGCGCCACAGACGCTACAAGATCCTCGAAGTTCCGAGGATGCAGGGTAACTGCAAGCGCCAGTTGAGCGGCGCTCTCGAACTGGAACGTACCGACCGCCTTGCCGGCCCGAAGCATCTGAAAGGTTCGCCCGTCTTCGTAAGGAATGGCATCCACCGATGCACCTTGCGGGCGCAATGCCGCATCCGCATCTGCCATCGCGGAAAGAGTGCGAAGAGAAAGCACGTCCAACTTCATCGCCCCCAGTTCCTCGGCATCATCCTTATCCAGCTCCCAGATGCGCGTAATGCCGCGAGCCGAACCCCTAAGCGGAGCGATGGTGTAGAGAGGAACACGACTGATGACAACACCCGAGGAATGGCTGCCGATATGCCTGGGAAAGCCTGCGATGCGCCGGCAAAGATCGAACAACACGCGGAAGCGAGGAATGAGGGATGCGTGAGGACGCAGCTCGGCGTATCTGCTGAAAGCCTCCTCGATGGCGTCCGCACTCACGAAATGCGATAGGTGATCACTGAGCCAGGCCAAAACCTCCTGCGGCAGCCCAAGGACCTTCCCCACATCCCTCACAGCGGACTTGGCCCAGAACGTGCTGAAGATGCATACGGAGGCAGCATGGTCCTCTCCGTAGCGCTGAATAATGTACCGGAAGACCTCGTCCCTGCGATCCGATGGAAAATCCAAATCAATATCCGGTGTCTTGCCGGGCGCAAGGAAGCGCGCGAAGGGAAGGTTCCGGCGGATTACATCCACATCGGTGAGGGAAAGGCAGAAGGCGACGCAGCTATCGGCGGCCGAGCCTCGGCCCGTGCACCGGATGGACTGCCTGCGGGCCCATCGCGCTAACTCCCAGCACATAAGGAAATAGTCGGCGTATCCCAATTCGCATATGATGCGCAGTTCGTGCTCGATGCGGTCGCGGACGGCCGCGGTTACCTTCCCGTAGCGGGCTCGTGCTCCCCGGTAGGTGAGGGTCCTCAAATACTGCGCAGCAGACCCCATCCCCTCGGGCACCGGGAAGCGCGGGGTGACATCCGAAGCGTCGGGAAGCGCCGTGGAACACTGCTCCGCAATCTTCCACGTAGCGGTAAGAGCATCCCGGCGCCAGGCGAAGAGAGCAGCCATCTCCTGGGGCGGCTTGAGAAAGCGCTCTGCGTTGAGGGGGCGTTCGGAATGAACCTGGTCTATCGTGGTGCCGACTGCGATGCAGCGCAGAATGTCGTGGGCGGTAAAATCCCGCCGCTCCAGATGATGCACATTGTTGGTGGCTACAACCTGCAATCCCAAGGCATCCGCCAAGTCTGCCAGCTCGCGGCAGACACGTGCAGCATCCGGCGTAAGATCATCCTGGAGTTCTATAAAGAAGCTGCGGCTGCCGAAGAGCGCACGCAGCCGTTGGGCTTGGGCGCGCGCCTGCTCGTAGCGATGGCCGCGCACCAAAGACGCAACGAGCCCCTTTCGGCAGCCGGAAAGGCAAAAGAGATCGTGCCCATCCTGTGGATGAGGAGCGCCTTCTGGAAGGGGCCGGGTCACGAGATCCTCCAGGCTCTCCCACGGAAGCCTCGGGGTTAGGCGCCCTCCGATGGCATAGGAAGAGGAGATGAGGGCGCACAGGCGCGCGTAACCGTGCCGGCTCCTTGCAAGGAGGGTGAGGTGGGATCCGTCTTCCATCGTGATTTCGGCGCCAAGGATCGGGCGGATGCCGTAGGCCGCACATTGGGCCGAGAACTTCACGGAGGCTGCAACTCCATCATGGTCCGTCATCGCCAGAGCCGGCATGCCCAGCTCTGCGGTACGGCGTACCAGGGTCTCGATGTCGCTGGCGCCATCCAAGAAGCTGTACGGCGTATGGACGTGAAGATGGACGAAGGGCTGGTCCATGGCTTTGCCTCAGGCCGGCGCGTCGCCAGGTGAAGGAGGCCCAGAGGGCGGGCCCTATCGGTTGGTGCCCGTAGCGGGAGCCCAGTCCCGTGTTGTTATTGTCGCACACTGCCGATTGGGAAGCAAGCCCCTGCGGGAGAAGCGCCTCTTGACAACCGCGCCAGATAGATGTATATTTGTCTACGCGTATACGTCTACATATCCTTTACGTAGAAGGATACCCTATGTGCGTCGCCTGCTTCCGCATGGATCAGTTCGGCATCGCTGTAGAGCGCAGACGTTTCACCCATCTGCGGGGCCGGCCCCTAGCGCTGCATACCCCCGAGGGAAGCATCGTAGCCGTGTCTCATGAAGCCCAATCTGCCGGCATCCGTCCTGGTCAAAGAACGAGTGGAGCGCGCGTCCTTTGTAGTGGACTGGTTCTTCTGCCCTACGACCGGCCTTATTACGAGGAAGCAGCGCATGCAGTATGGGATCTCCTCGCAGTGGAAAGCTCCACGGTGGAACCGGTGTGTCCCGAGGTATGTTACGCAGCACTCGAGGGAACAGACGTTCCTGCCCGGGCGCTTCGTCTGGCAGAAGAGCTTATGACCGTCACAGACGCTCCGGTGCGCGTAGGGGTAGCCTCTACCAAGTTCGTTGCGCGCTGGGCAGCTCTGGCTCCTCCTCCGCCGCAATCCCAAGAGCCTCTTTCGCCGGTAACCTGGGTACCCCCAGGATCAGAAGCCGCGTTTCTGGCCCCAATGCCTTTGGAACAGATCGAGGAGCTTCCTCTTCCCATCCTAGCCCGTCTTCAGAAACTGGGGCTCCAGACCTTGGGGGATCTTTCCCATATCCCACCCGTAGAGCTCCAGCGTCAGGTGGGCAGCACCGCGCCCTTACTCCGTAGAATGATGGAGGGGCGTGTCGCCCAAAAGGTACGCCCTCTGTGGCCGCCCCGCAGCATCGAGCAGCGCGTTGCCTTTGATGAGGAAATCTCAGATCGGCCTGTGATGGAAGAGGCTCTACGCCGATGTGCCAGGGCAATCTCCAAACAGCTTCACAATTCGGGTGAAGGATGCCGCATGCTTACCCTCACCATCCAAATGGATGGCGGCAACTCCTTGCAGACATCCCAAAATCTCTCGGCCCTTGTACAGAAAGAAGATGTGTTACACCGCACTGCACTACGCCTCCTCCAGCGCATCTCCATGGAACGCCCCGTTGTGGAAGTGAGGCTGCGCGCCTCAGGGATAGAAAAAGGAACGAGCATGCAGCTTGCGCTCCTAGATGAGAATGACTGCGCCCGCGGCCTGCCCCATGAACGCGATCAGTCTCTCCAAGCCGCCATGCGCTTCCTCATAAGGCGCTATGGTGCCCGTACCCTCTTTACTGCGGCATTGATGCGCCATACCTACCAGCAGGCAGGCCGCGCCCGCAAAATCGGGCTTTGGACCTACTCTCTAGGCCACCTGTTCGATGAGCCCATAGAAGTAACCACGGATGATCATGGCGTACCGATCCGATTTCGATGGCGGGGGCGCTCTCACCAGATCAAGCACATCCAAAACCGATGGAAGGAAGCAGATTGGAACTGGGGAACCTTCTCTGAACGCACGGTCTACCGTGTCGAGATTGAACCCTGCGGCCTCACCGAACTCCACGCTGTGGGAAACTGCTGGCACCTCTATTCCGTAGCCGACTGACCCTCCCTCCCAATCGAGCAGTGAGGTATCCTGTTAGCAGCATCACCGCATGGGCTCGGAGGGAACCCGTTGCGCCTTCATATCCCAATCCTGTTCATACCCGCGTTGATCCTGACTGCCTGCGGCAAGCCGGCAGGCAACGCAGGCCACTCCAGCACATCCCAGAACATCCAGCCCATTGGGGACACCCTCACCTTCACCGTCGTGCCCTATGAAGCCGCCCAGAAGCTCAACGAAGAGTACACACCCATGGCCCAGTACCTTGCCCGCAAACTAGGGAAAAAGCAAGGCGTCTACGTGCCCGTGGTGGATTACGCCGGCGTCCTCGCGGCCCTCGAGTCCGGCCAGGTGGACGTGGCCTATCTCTCTTCCTTCCCCTATGCTCTGGCCACCAGCCGAATGAAGCTCTATCCCCTCGCCATGCCCTGGGTTCTGGGGAGCCTGGATTATCGCGGCATCATCTTCGTCCGCAAAGAGAGCCCCATCAAGACCATCCAAGACCTCAAAGGACATACGGTAGCTTTCGGAGATCCCACTTCCACTTCCGGATACCTCCTGCCCCGGGCCCTGCTGGAAAGAAGCGGCGTTCCCCTCACCTCCCTCAAACATTACTACAACGCAGGAGACGCCAACGTCGTCGTCAAAGCCGTAGAAACGGGAGCCGCAGACGCCGGGGCTGCCTATGAGTCCGTATTCCAGGTAGCCTACCGAGGGCATCCGGAAAAGGCTCAGTTGTTCCGCATTATTGCCCGCACGGAGCCGATCCCCAACGGTATCTACGTGGCACGGGGAAACCTGGACCCGGCCGAGGTGGAGAAGCTCCGCAAAGCCTTCCTCGACATGAACACCGATCCGGAAGGCCGGGCCGCCATGTTGAAAGCACCAAACGACAAGATCGTCCCCGCCGACGATCATCTCTTCGACCATGTGCGGGACACTGCGCGCATCCTCAACCTCAATCTCGCGCAGCTCGAAAAGAAGAAGTAGCGCGCACCCCGCTACCGCCGCATGAGGAGCTGCGCATCCATGGCGCCGGATCTCGCGGACCCCGTTGTAGAACTTACCGACATAACCCACTTTTACCGGGGAGAGCGCCCGGCGATAGACCGCGTGTCCCTCACCATAAGGCCAGGTGAACGGTTGGGGCTTGTGGGCATGTCCGGAGCCGGCAAGTCCACCCTTCTCCGAACGATCAACGGCCTCGTCCTCCCCACAACCGGGAACGTGCGGGTGCTTGGGCAGAATGTGCGCTCCTTGCCGGAGCGTGATCTCCGCATCCTGCGCACCCAAATCGGCATGATCTTTCAGGAGTTTGCCCTCATCGAGCGCCTCGATGTGCTTACGAACGTCCTCGTAGGCCGGCTTGGACGCGCCGCCCTCCTCCCGAGCCTGGCCCGCATCTTCCCGCACCGCGACGTCGAATTGGCGCGGTCGGCCCTGGCGGAAGTAGGCCTCGCGGGATATGAACAACGGATTGTTCGCCAGCTTTCCGGAGGACAAAAACAGCGCGTAGGCATCGCGAGGGCGCTTGTGCAAGAACCCAGCCTCATCCTTGCCGACGAACCCACGGCAAACCTCGACGTCCGAACCTCAGAGGAGATCCTTCGCCTCATCGCAGCGGTTGCAGACCAGCGCCACGCAGCGGTAATCCTCTCTTTGCATGATGTCCGCGCCGCGCGCCGCATCTGCACACGCATCCTCGCTCTGCAGGAAGGACGCATCGTTTGGGAGGGCGAAGCCGCGGCCTTTACAGACAGCGTTGTGGACCGGGTGTTCTACGACACAGGCCAAGGGGAGAACGGATCCCTACAAACCATCCCACCCAGCGCATAGGGCGCCGAACCCGACCTTGTGCGCCAAACAATTCCTTCGCTCATGATGCCCGCGCTAAGTTACGATGCAGGCGCCAGGCAGGACACACGCGGCCTTCCACCGAATAAGCAAGTGCGTCCTTTCACGCAAAGGATGACGCCGGTTCCGTCACCGGCAGGTGCCGAGGAACGGGCACCAGGATCGGACAAGGAACAGGGTCGCACCACGGAGAGCCCCCTAGGATAAGGAGAGAACGATGCTCATTACACAGCCGCTCGTAGACGCCATAAATGCCGAGATCGGCCGCGAACTCGAATCCTCGAACCAATATCTAGCCATCGCCACATTCATGGAAGAGAAGGCTCTGCGGCTGCTGGCAAAGCTCTTCTATGAGCAATCAGACGAAGAGCGCACCCATGCCCTCAAATTCGTCCACTATCTCTCGGATGTGGGCGGGGAGGTACGCATACCGCCGATCCCCGCACCGGATACTGAATTCGACACAGTGGAAGCTGCCGTCAAGCATGCGTTGGACTGGGAGCTCACGGTAACCCGCCACATCAACGATCTCATGGCTCTGGCCATTTCCGAACGCGATTACGCCGCCCAGGATTTCCTGCGATGGTTCGTGACTGAGCAAATTGAGGAAGTCCGCAAGATGGAGGACCTTCTCAAGATTACGAAGGCCGTTGGGGAACGGAATATCGCCATGGTAGAGGCGTACCTGGCACACAAGGAATAGCCGTCGGCCCCTGCAGCGGCATCTCCGGATACACCCGTGAGCACCAGAACCCACGAAGAGCTCGAGACCCTCATTCGGGCGCGGTATCCCATTATCTACGTCGTGTCTTGGGAGGAACAGCGCGTGGAGGAAGCCCTGCGCGCCATCGCCCGAGAACGCGACAAGATCCTCCATGTGTGGACGGTCACCCAGGGCTTCGCCGCCGCGTCCACCCCTCGTGACCGCGCCACCCGAGAGCCCTTGGCAGCCCTCGATTACGTGCACAACTCGCCGCAGAAGGCGGTTTTCCTGCTGAAGGACTTCCACGCCTTCATTACGGACTTCACCGTGGTGCGCAAGCTGCGGGACCTTACCCTCTCTTTGAAGAACAGTTACAAGAACCTCGTCATCCTCTCGCCTATCCTCAAATTGCCTCCGGAACTCGAAAAGGAAATTACGGTTTTGGACTGGGCCCTGCCCGACTATGACGACCTCGGCCGCTTGCTCGATGAGATTATCCGATCGGTATCCGATGCACCCGGGGTGGACACGAACCTTACACCTGAAGAGCGCGAACACATCCTCAAGGCTGCCCAGGGTCTAACGGCCATGGAAGCAGAGAACGTCTTCGCTAAGTCTCTCGTTGAGAAGCGCACCTTCGACGTGAACGTGATCCTCTCAGAAAAGGAGCAGATCATCCGCAAATCCGGCATCCTGGAGTACTTTCCCGCCGACGAGCGCTTCGCCGATGTGGGCGGCCTGGACGTACTCAAAGATTGGATGCAGAAGCGTACGGCCGCATTTTCGGCCAGAGCCCGTGAGTTCGGCCTCCCGGAGCCCCGCGGCGTTCTCCTTCTTGGCGTACAGGGATGCGGCAAGAGCCTCACAGCCAAGGCCGTCGGAGCCCAATGGCGGCTTCCTCTGCTTCGTTTGGATGTAGGAAAAATCTTCGCAGGGCTCGTAGGATCCTCCGAGGAAAACATGCGCAAAGCCATCCGAGTAGCGGAATCCGTAGCGCCCTGCATCCTCTGGCTGGACGAGATCGAGAAAGGCTTCTCGGGCATTCAATCTTCCGGCCAAACCGACGGAGGGACCACGGCGCGCGTCTTCAGCACCTTCCTCACCTGGCTCCAGGAGAAAACAGTGCCCGTATTCGTGGTAGCTACCGCCAACCAGGCAGAGAGCCTTCCCCCGGAACTGCTGAGGAAGGGCCGCTTCGACGACATTTTCTTCATAGACCTCCCCACGCGTCAAGAGCGCGAAGAGATCTTCCGCATTCATCTACGCAAACGCAAGCGTGATCCCGCCAACTTCGATGTGGCCGCGCTCGCTCGAGCAACGCCAGGCTTCTCGGGAGCCGAGATCGAGCAAGCCGTTATCGAAGCACTGTACGATGCCTTCGATGCCGGGCGCGACGTAACCCTGGACGATTTGCTCCGGGCCTGCAGGGCTTCGGTGCCCCTCTCCACCACCATGCGCGAGAAGATCGCCTTCCTGCGGGATTGGGCCCAAACGCGGGCACGAAAAGCATCCTCCGCAGAGCCCGAGGCACTGCAGCAAGAGTAAGAGGTGGTGCGCCGGCTCGCCCCCACAACAGGAAGCGTCCGAGGTACAATAGCGCGTCGGTACTCCTTTTGCCGACACCTCCCGCAGGATTGATCCCGTGAAGTTGCAGAGCCTCCACATCGTGGGCTTCAAAACCTTTGCAGACCGCACAATCGTGGAACCCGGCTCCGGCATAACAGCCATCGTGGGACCCAACGGAAGCGGCAAGTCCAATATCGCCGATGCCCTGCTGTGGGTTCTGGGCGAGCAGAACCCTCGATTGCTCCGGGCGTGCGACGCAAAGGATATCATCTTCGCCGGCTGCAAGACGCGCAAGCCGCTGGGCATGGCCGAGGTGCGCATCGTCCTCGATAACTCCGATATGGCCCTGCCCATCCAGGCTGCCGAGGTCACGGTAACGCGCCGCATCTTCCGGTCTGGTGAAGCGCAATATCTCATCAACAACAGCCCCTGCCGCCTGAAAGATGTAACCGACCTGTTCCTGGATACCGGCGCGGGCCGTGGAGCCTATTCCATCGTCGGTCAGGGCGAGATAGACGCCGTCCTCTCCGCTCGGCCCGAGGAGCGGCGCGAACTCTTTGAGGAAGCAGCCGGCATCAAAAAATACCGCACTCGAAAGCGCGAAGCTCTTCGCAGGCTCGAGGCCGCCGAAGCCAACCTCGTGCGCATCGGCGATATCCTCGTTGAACTGGAACAGCAGCGGGAACCCTTGGCTCAGCAGGCCGACGCCGCGCGGCGGTACAACGCCCTAACCGAGCGCCTCCACACCATCGAACTGGAGGTCCTATTGGCGGAAGCCGGCCGGGCACAAGCCGAACTGGCAACGCTCCGCAACAGGCGCGAACGAACCGGCGAGGCCGTAGCAGATCTCGACGCCCGCCTCGCCATCCTGGAAAGGGAGAGCGAAAGCGCGGGCCATGAACTCGCCCAGGCCGAGCACGAACAGGACGCCGCAGCCCTTTCACGGCAATCGGCCCTCACCACCCTGGAGCGCCTGGAAAGCCGCCTCCACCTAACGCAGGAACGCGCCGGCAACGCGCAGGCTGCTGCAGAACGGATGGACCGCGAACTGGCCGAACTGAAGCAGCGCCAAGCCACAATCCAAAATGAGCTGCAAAGCACACTTGCCGAACTCGATGCCGGCGCCGCGCTCTCGGCCAGATACGAACAGGAGTACGAAGCGGCTCAGGCCGAAGTACGCCGCCTGGATGAATTGGCGTTCCAGGCTCAATCCTACCTCGAAGAGGTTCGGACGCAACAGGCGCGCAGCGCCCGGCAACAGGCAGAGGCCCGAGCCGCCGCCGAGGCCGCCAGAGCGCGGCTGGAGGAGATGGACCGGCGGATCGGAGAGCTGGAAGACCTTCTGCGCGCCTTCGGCGCCGAGCACCGGAGGGCAGACGAAGCAGCCGCCGCTCTGGCTGCTCGCGAACAGGAGCTGGCAGCGGAACACGCCGCACTCCGCCTGCGCAGGGAGGAACTGGCCGGCGCGTACGCCGCCAGGCAAAGCGCGCTCGCCGAGGCAAACAAGCAACTGGAAGCGACCCAGAGGCGCCTTACAGAAGTGTCCACACGCCTCTCCGTTCTCCAGGAAACGCACGCTGCGGGCGAGGGCCTCTATCAAGGCGTGCGTGCCGTACTGAAGGCTCAGCGCGAGGGGCAGGTGAGAGGCAATTTCCGTCCGATTGTGGACGTGCTGAGCGTGCCGGCAGAATACCGAACCGCAATCGAGATTGCTCTTGGCCCGGCGATGCAGGATTTGGTATGTTCGTCCGGCGACGAGGCGCGCCAAGCCATCGAATGGCTCAAACGCACGAGATCAGGACGGGCTACTTTTCTCCCTCTGGACCTCCTGTCACCCCAGCAGCCGCTCCGGCAGGATCACCTGCAGTCCTTCAGCGGGGTGGTGGGGATCGCCTCGAGCCTGGTAGCCTTCGACGCCCAGTTCAAGCCTGCTGTAGACCTCCTTTTGGGCCGAACGATTGTTGCGCGGGACCTTTCCTCGGCCATCGAGGCTGCCAGAAGCATTCGAGGGTGGAACCGCCTTGTAACCTTGGAGGGAGAACTCATAACTCCCGGAGGGGCCATTACGGGCGGGTCCGCAGCCGATCGGGGCGTGCACCTAGTGGCGCGCAAAGGCGAGATGGATGACTTGGCCCACGCAATCCGCAACCTGGAACAGGAAGCGAACAGCCTTGCCCACGCGTCGGCGCAAGCACACGAGCATTTCCTAAAAGCCGAGGCAGATTTGAAGGCTTGCGAGGAGGCTCTTGCCCGGTGCAATGTGCGTCGCGCCGAATTGGCAACCGAGTTGCAAGGCGCGCAACGGGAGCGCGAGAGCCTCGCAGCGCGCGTACTCGACGTGCAAAGAGAGGCGGACCGGCTCCGCAACACCCGCCGGGCTCTCAGCGACGAGCTTCACTCCCTCGCAGGGCGAGCTGCCTCACCCGATGCCGGCAGCGATGAAAAAGCAGCACCCCTGGAAGCAGCACAAGAACAGCATCGAGCCCTGCTAAGCGCTGCCGAGGACGCGCGGCGGCGCCTTGGCCGCATAGAGGTTGAGCGTGCAAGAACAGCAGAGCAATACAGAGCCCTCCAAGCCAACGGCGAACGCCTCCGGCTTGCCCTGAAGGATGTGGAAAACCGCATCGGCGTTATCGAACGGGAGCGCCAGACCGCCGTACAGAACCTGGAACAGGCCAGGATCGCCGCAGCCGCGATCACCTCAGAACGATCCGAAGCTCAAACGCTCTTGGCGCAATACCAAAACCAATGGACGTTCTGGCGGGACCGCCGCCAGGCGCTTCTTGCGGAGAACTATCAGCGGTCGGCTTCCATGAAGGAAGCGCGCACACGCCGCACCGAGATCGCTGAGGAAATGCACGCAACCGATCTGCAGATTGCGCGGGTGGAGGCACGCTTGGCACAGATTCTGGAGCGATTGGCGGAGGAGTATAGCATCTCGAAAGAAGAAGCTCTGAACCGCAGGGTTGATGCCGCTCCCGGCCAAACTGCTCGGGAGATCGCCGCGCTCCGCCGTGAGATCAAAGCCATGGGCCAGGTGAATACCGGCGCTCTGGAGGAGTATGACCGCCTATCCCAACGCCTGACCTTCCTGACAGAGCAACGCGACGACCTGGAGAAGGCCCGCAAATCCCTCACGGCAACGATATCCGAGATAGACGCCAACAGCCGCACCCTCTTCCTAGACACATTTCAGGCCGTGTCCCAGCAATTTGAGGCTCTGTTCCGGCGGCTCTTCCGCGGAGGTACGGCGCGCGTCACTCTCACCGACGCCGGTGATCCTCTAGAAGCAGGTATCGAAATCGTTGCCCAGCCGCCCGGCAAGGCCCTTCAGCCGCTGTCCCTCTTGTCGGGAGGAGAACGGGCCCTCACCGCTCTGGCCCTCCTGTTCAGCTTCCTGGCAGTGCGCCCCAGCCCATTCTGCATTCTCGATGAAGTGGATGCCGCCCTGGACGGCACCAACGTGGAGCACTTCGCCCAGCTCCTGAGGGATTTCTCCGCATCCATCCAATTCCTGGTGATCACACACAATCCCACAACGATCGCCTGCGCCGATCGCTGGTACGGCGTCACCATGGAGGAACCAGGCGTGTCCAGAGTACTCCATTACCGCGTACCTCCATTTGAAGCATCTCCCCCGGCCGAAGAACCCGCCCGCTCGGCAGCAAACCTCCTATCCTAGGGCAGGCGCATCCGTTAGGTGTCCAGGAACTTGCCCCAGCGTGTCCCAGCTAGGGAGGGGGCGCGCATCTTTGTGCCGAACTGGCCTGCAATACAATGCAGGGGGTCGCTATGGAGAACCATACGAGCAAGATACGCATCGGCTTCGTAGGCGTCGGCGCCATGGGCCAGTGCGCTCATCTGCGGAATTACGTGCTCATGCCGGATTGCCAGGTGGTGGCCATCGCAGAGGTAAAACCGCGGTTGAGGGAACTGGTGCAAGCCCGCTACGGGATCCCCAGATCTTATGCATCCCACGAAGAGATGCTGGCCAATGAAGCTTTGGACGGCATTGTAGCCGCGCAGCCCTTCACGCGTCACGGGACGCTCATCCCACAATTGCTGGCCGCCGGCAAACCGGTGTTCATCGAGAAGCCGCTGGCAGCATCCATCCCCATGGGCCGTCGCATCGTAGAAGCGGCGCGCGCGAACGGCACATGGGTCATGGTGGGATATCACAAACGCAGTGACCCCGCGACGATGGAGGCCCGTTCCCGCATCCTTGCGCTCAAAGAGAGCGGCGCGGCAGGAAAGCTCACCTACGTCCGCATCACCATGCCCGCCGGTGACTGGATCGCATCGGGCTTCGATGGCCTCATCACAACGGATGAGCCCGCTCCTCCCCTCGATTGGGACGCTCCACCTGCGGACATGGATCCCAAAACGTACGAAGCCTACGTGTCCTTCGTGAACTACTACATCCATCAGGTGAACTTGTTGCGATACCTGTTGAATGAGCCCTACCGAGTCACCTATGCAGATCGCTCAGGCGTCCTCCTGGTGGGTGAAGCCCAAAGCGGCATTCCATGCATCATCGAAATGTCGCCCTACACCACCACGATAGACTGGCAGGAGCGCGCCTTCGTAGCCTTCGAGCATGCCACCCTTACTCTGGACCTTCCCGCGCCCCTCGCACAGAACCGGCCAGGGCGGCTGGAACTATTCGAAGATGTTCCTGGCTCGAAGCCTGTGCGCACGTGCCCGCAACTGCCGTGGGTTCATGCCATGAAGCAGCAAGCGGCCAACTTCATCGCGGCAATCCGCGGGTTGCGGCCGGCGCCATGCCTGGCAGAAGAGGCCCTACTCGATCTGGAAGTTGCTCGCGACGCCGTGCAGATGCGAACCTCGCAAGCCCAGGCGTAGAGCGTACGCTTCTGCCTGCGCCGCCCCATCATCGCCCACCCGGCCGAAATCGGCGTGCTCGCGCAACCCCACGAAAGTGCGGTGTTCGGCCGGTGTCTGTTTGTACTGATTGAAGCGGATCCCATCTCAGAACGGTCCTGCGGCCCGCACTCAGCCCCATTGCAATCTGCGCCCCTGCGTGAAGCGGTCAGGACACTCTCCGGCTTCCATCCGCCCGCATCCGGGAGCTGCCACGCCCCTGTTTCTTTTGCGGGTTTGCGCCGATAATCCTTGCAGGGTTCGCCAGCAAGCGATGTTGACGCAAGCATCCATTCCATCCTGGTATCGCGCCACAGAAATCCTGTCTGCAGATTACAGCCTGGCGTCTTTCCGAGCCTGGGATCTGCGATCGGGAGAAGAGGTGGTTCTCCATGTGTTCCGGCAGGGTCATGCCGCGGGAACCGCTGCCGGGATCGCAGATACGTTGGGACGCCTCCACAACCTTCCAGTCGCCGGCGTTGCGCCGGTGAGGGACGCGGGCACGTACAATGGCTGCGCGTATACCGCCCGCGCCTTCGTGCCAGGCGAACCGCTCGAGGCGCGCCTCCTCCGGGGACCGGTCCTGAGCCCCCGGGAGGCCGTCCAAATCTACTCTGCGGTGTCTTCTGCTCTCACGAGACTGCATGAGCGGTCCATCAATCACGGTTCGCTTACCTGCCGCAATGTGATCCTGGCTTCCCGCGGCGGCATCGTGGTTACGGATCCGCTGATCCGCCGAACTGCGGCGCGCTTCGCCCTTGGGAATACTCCTTGCAGGTGGGAAGACCCAGCAAGCCTCCAGAGCGACGAAGCGGCCCTGCTCCGCCTCCGCGCAGAGTTGGCCGCTGCCGCCATGCGGTGGCCCCTTAATAGGGAAGAACTCCCGAGAAACGAAATGCCTCCCGCACAACTGTTTCAGATGGTGTGGCGGCCCGCGGCAATCATTGGCCTCTGCGCCGGATTGGGGACTGTAACCGGGTTGGCCAATCCGGAACCTCCCCTCGCTGCGGCGGCACATCCGACAGCCGAGGTCCAAAAAGTCCGCGCAACCGCAATGAACAGAGAAGCGGCTCCGGGTGAGCGCCTGGTGCATTTGCGCGGGCTCGAAGCGGCGCTGCTTCCTGAAGTGGCGGGATATCTGAACCTTACCAACGGGCAGCGCGATGCGTTGCAGCAGATACTGGAGGAAAGCCGCCGGCAAGTAACTGTTTTGGTGGAGAGTGCAGCAGCAACAGAGGGGACTGTGCCTCCCCTGCTGATGCGCGCCGTGCGAGAGCGCTCGGAAGCACACTTCATGGACACCCTAACATCTGCGCAGCAATCCCGTTGGCGGCTTCTGCGCCTATCTCCGCCGCAGCGCTGAGATCCGGTTGTGGGGCAGACACCCGTTATGGCGTCAGGACACATGCCATCTATGCATCCAAGACCCTGCCGGAGCTTCCGGCCTTAAGGAGACGGCCCATGAACAAAGAACCTGCAAAGCTAATCGCGGATTTTCCTAGGGCAGTGCGCGGGTATCTGCCCTCGGCAGTTGATGAGTTCGTGGCGCACATGGGCGCCCGTCTAACGAGTTTACAGGCGGAGCTCGACCGCCAAACATCCCGCGCCGACACCCTGCAATCCGAACTCGCGGATGCAAAGGCCGAGTTGGCCAAGTTGCGCGAGAAGGAACAACTCATTACAAGCGCAGTTTTGAGTGCCGAGCATACCCGGCAGACAGCTCGTGCGGAGGCAGACGCGATCCGCAAAGCGGCCGACGATGCATCCAAGCAGATGTACGCCGAGGCCCGGGCTGCCAAGGAGGATGCAGCGCGCAAGGTGGAGCATATGCTGGCCGAGGCGGAAGCGCAAGCCCAGGCCATCGAAGCGAAGGCCCGAGAAGCTGCCGATGCGATCATGGAACAGGCGAAAGCCAGTGCACGAGCCATGGAAGCGCAGGCTTCTCAGCGCGCCGAGCAGATCATTGCAGAAGCCCATCAACGGGCCGAGGATGCTGCCTCTCGGTTGGCCCACGACACGAGCCAAATGGAGATGGCCCTGCGCACGCTCCGAATGGAATACGCGGATACCATTCAGTACGTGCGTGCAGCGCTTCAGGCACAACTGGAGGCTCTTCCTCCAGCCGAGGGACCAGCCGGGGTTGGTGGACGCAAATCTGTGCCCAAAGCGGCGTAGCCCTTGCCGGAGGCTCCGCTGCAGCCGCTCCCCAGCACCCCATACCTTACGCGGCTGCTCATCCCGGCGCCTCCTGGGCTCTGACTGGCACGTGCCTTCGGCGCAGTGGCGCGTCCTCCTGAAGAGCGGGGCCGTGGAGGCGGGTTGACACATTGGTGCCGGCCTGCCCCAGGCGCAGCCGCGGTTGGTCCTTCCGAACCCTTTGATCGGGTATCATAACACAAAGTACGGCCGGTACCGATGTTCCGGCTTCACCGCATCGTCAGAAGTCGGAGGTTCCGGCCCATTGCTTTTCGCACGTCCCAACGTCCTGTGGGCGCTCCTTCTGCCAGCGCCTCTCCTTTGGTTCCTCCAGATCAGCGCGGATCGTAATGCGGCTCGCCCCAGTGACGTGCGCCCGCGTACAACCCTTAGTCCGGGGATCCGCCACTTGGACCGCGGCGAGCGCATCGCTCGCACGGCGCTTGCCTTTCGGGGTGGCCGCTATGTTTTCGGCGGCAACGGGCCCCATGGCTTCGACTGCTCCGGGCTCACACAGGCCATCTGCCGGCAGATCGGCCTGGTGCTTCAGCGGACGGCTGCCGAGCAGTTCACCCGCGGGCTGCCGGTCTCTTTTGAGCACCTCGCGCCGGGAGATCTCGTGTTTTTTCGGAACACGTACAAACGGGGCATCTCTCATGTAGGCATCTACATCGGGGAAGGCCGCTTCGTCCACGCAGCCAATCGGGAGAAGGGCATCATCGTGTCCTCCCTCTTCGAGCCGTACTACGCGCGGCGACTGGCAGGAGCCCGCCGAATGGTGACGGCGCCCAACACAAGCACAGGGCGATCCGCCGCGCCGAAGCACAGCAGGGAGTAAGGCCGCCCCTCGCGAAGTATACGTTGAGCTATCTTTTCGTAGAGCCCAACCTATGCTGCGCGCTCCAGAAGCCCGGTTCATGGTAGCACTTCTCGCCGCTGCAACCGTCCTTGCGGCGGTGGCAATCCTCCCTGCTTTGCACACCCCGTCGGAGCACACCCCCGGCGATCCCGTGGATGTTACAAAGCTCGTGTCCGTGCGCCGCGTCCTCGGCAACGCCAGGCACGCGCGCGGGCCGGCTCGGTGGGACCTGACGCTTGTGGAGTTCGGCGACTTTCAGTGCCGAACCTGCGCCGAAGCCTTCCCCCAAGTCGAAGCGCTCTTGCGGGCGTTGCCGGCGACGCGCTTTGTGTTCCGTCATTGCCCGATCACCCCTTCGCATGCATACGCACGGATGGCTGCGGTCGCCGCAGAAGCTGCGGACCTGCAGCACGGCTTCTGGCCCATGTACAAAGCCCTGTTTACGGATCAGCCGCAGTGGGCCGCATCGGAAGACCCGCAGAAGGCCCTCTCCACCGTAGCCCGGCTCGCAGGGCTAGACGCAGACCGCCTCCAGCGCGACGTTGCAGAGCAACAAGCGCGCCTGAACGCGCGGGTGGACGCCGATATGGCCGACGGCCTCGCCTGTTCGGTACAGCAGACCCCCTCCTTCTTCCTCATCACTCCCACTCACATATGGGCGGCAGTGGGACCGCGCGGCCTCCAGCGCCTGCGCGCAGATGCGGCATACTGGCAATGAAATCCGCGCCGATGGCCGCTGCGGCAGCCCTCCTTCTCTCCGCATCCTGCGCCAGGAAAATTGCGCCGGCCTATAAAGGGTCCGCCGCGGCCCCGCCGGCAATCACCTTCCAGAACGTAAGCCAAGCCGCAGGACTACGCTTTCGCTTCGCCACCAGCCCCCCCACACGACCCAGAAACATCCTCGAAGTGACGGGAGGAGGCGCCGGATTCCTGGACTTTGACGGCGACGGCTGGCCGGATATCGTACTCGTTGGAGAACGCGTGGGCCTCTTCCGGAACCTCGGCAACGGAACCTTCCAGGATGTGTCGTCCCGTTCCGGGATTTCCGTTAAGGGCGCGCTCATGGGGTGCGCCGTTGCAGATTACGATAACGACGGCCGGGTAGACGTTCTCGACAACAGCCAGAATATGCCTGCTGCACTCTACCACAATGAGGCACGGGCCGGGCATTTCATCACGCTCCGGCTGGAAGGAACCCGAACCAACCGCGACGGGATAGGCGCCAAAGTGATCATCGAGGTAGCCGGGAAGCAGGTTCTTGCCGAAGTTAGGGATGGTTCCAGTTATGCATCTACTTCCGACCGGCGCATCCACTTTGGGCTGGCCTCAAAGCGGTACGTGGAGCGCCTAACGGTCCGCTGGCCCAGCGGTTCGATCCAAACGTTTCACCGGGTCCCCGCCGACCATTTCTATGTGGTGCGGGAAGATAGCGGCATCGCCCCAGATCCTCGCATTCGATGAGCCGAAGACCGGGATATTGGGCACTGGGCATTCCTCTGGCGCTGGGAGCCCTCTTCCTCGCGGCGCTGCCGCGCATCCGTGAATGGAGCATCAGATCCCGCTCCACTGCAGAGCTCATGGCGCTTGCACTCGAAGATCCGGGCAACGCCGAGATCCAATTCGAGCTGGGCCGGAAGCTCCTAGCGGAAAATCACCCCGAAGATGCAGCCCGAGCCTTCGCGGCCGCCTTCGCTGCCCGGCCCCAGCGACCAGACTACGGAGCCATGCAAATCCGGAGCCTGCTAAGGGCTGGGCTTCCGGCCGAGGCACTGGTTGCAGCAGACACCTACCTACGAAGGAACACCGCGAACCCCCTCCTTTTGGCCGCTGCGGCCTCGGCCTACTACGCATTGGGGAACCTCGAAGCGGCCGAGGGCGGTTACCGCAAGTCCCTCGCTGCTGCCCCGTCCAACGCCGACGCGTGGGCAGGCCTCGCCATGGTTCTGGCGGACATGCACAACCTGCGCGACGCGCTCGATGCTGCCCGCCGCGCAAAGGCCTTGGCGCCCGACATGCCCGAGGCGGATGTGGCCCTCGCTCATGTAATGGATCTCTCGGGAGATACTGCAAAGGCTATCGCTCTGCTGCGGCACGCGGTGGCCCGCGACCGTGGCTATGTCCGGGCATGGGAATTCCTCTGTTCCGCCCTGCTTCGTGCGCCCCAATCCCCGGAATTCTGCCGCGATGCCATCCTTCGGGACGCAGAAGCGGCAGCGCCGCGATCGGCGATCATTCCCTATTGCCGCGGCATCTATTCGATGCAGGCGCGCCATTACGACCAGGCCGTCGCATCCTTCCGTACAGCGCTTCAGAGGAACCCGGTCTACCCGGATGCCCTCTACAACCTCAGCCTTGCCTACGCATTCTGCGGAGATCGCCGCGCGAGCGCGGTGGCCCGAAGGCGCTTTACCCGCCTCAGCGGCTATCTGCGAAGGGTGACGGAAATCCAGATCCGCCTCTCTCGTGATCCGCACCAGCCCGCCCTATGGCACACGCTGGAAGAATTGGCCCGCCGGAATGGTGACGTGCATCGGGCGGAATACGCACGCATCCGAGGGGAAGCTTTGCATCGCCGGTGAGGCCGAACGAGCTCTAGCGGCACGCCTCGGGCGGCGACCCTCCGGCCGCTCGTTCCAGAGCCTCATCTGCGCGACGCGCAAGGATCTCCGTAAGGCGAGGAGACGTTCCGAGGTAATCCGCCAGCCGAAACGACACAGCGGGATGCCGAGCCGCTGCTGCGCTGAGAAGGTCGGGAAGATCCTCCGCAACGTGGGCGCCCAAATGCAGGAAGTAAGGCACCACCACGACTTCCCGGCACCCGGCCTCTACACAGCGGCGTATCGCTGCAGGAATGTCGGGCTCGTTGCACTCCAGATAGCCGATCACCACCATTTGGAACTCCGTGGACTGCGCCGCAACGGCCTCCGCCGCTTGCCGGACCGGCTCCAAGGCATCCGGAAGAGGACTGCCATGTGCCAGAAGGAGTAGTGCGCGCTTCATCGCCCGCTCCCCGCCCCCGCTTCCGAAGCGCCCACCGGGCAGTAAACGGATCCGTAGAGCGGGCACGCCGGTAGAGCGCGGCAGGCGTCCGGAATGCCCAGGGCTCGTCCCAGCCGATCCGCTAATGGGGATGCGCCGCGGGCCAATTCCAATACGGCATCGGCGATGAGGCCGTCAAACCCGATGGGCGCCGCGACTGTAAACTCGACGCCCGTATATGCCGCCTTGATCCGATCCAGCGCAGCCGGCAGATCCTGCGTAACGAAGCGCCCAGGAACGAGGAAGTACGGAAGCACCAGAATGCGGCGGGCACCCCGAGCGACACACCGGTCCACAGCCTGCTCGAACGTGGGCTCGCTGTAATTGAGATATCCGGGCTCAACTGCCACGTAGTGCCCGGTTGCATACAAACGGGCAGCATGCGCCTCCAGAGCGCATCCTGCTCCGCATAGAAGCGAACCATGAGAGAAGAGAACTAAAGCCCAAGTATTCTTATCCATCGCCGAGGCTATTGTACCGCGCTGCGGGCATCTACCCGGCAGTCTTCAATCGCGCGAAGCCGAACAATACGAGAAGCGCCTCCTCCACCGAGACATTCCTCCTCTTGGCCTCTTCCACGCCCCACCGTACAACCTCCAGCGCGCCGGCATCCGTACCGGATTGTCCCTCTTCGGGCAGCATCCTTTCCAGCAGCCGCAGCGCACCAGAATAGTCGCCTGCCAGATACTTTTCGAGCATGTGGTCGAACTGCCGCGAACGTCTCCGCGCCCCGAAGTCCTCTCTATTGGTTCCTGGGACCCGCGTCAATCCCCGAAGGAGTTTGGCGACGGCCTCGTCCCGCGCAAAGTGATCTGCCGTCAACGCAGTGTAGAGCCCTTCGCCCGCCTGAATGATGGTCCCGATAGCGTAAGCGATCTGCCGCCTGGCTAAGGTGTCGGCGGCCGTTGCGAGCCGGCGCAGGAGCGGGCCGACGGCTTCCCGAGCCCCAAGCGTTCCCAAGGCCACCGAAGCATGCGTGAGGATCGCAGGATCTTCTTCTTCTTCAACAACCGTAAGCAGAACGGGAACGGCCTCCATGTCGCCCACCTTCCCCAAAGCTCGAATAGCCGAAAGCATCACGCAGCGAGGCGTGCCAGACACCAGGTTCATCAGCACGGGAAGGGCGCGTTTATCGCCTGTCTCCCCAAGAGCCGCCACTGCTGCGGATGCCGTATAGCCGATCCGTTCCTTAGGAAGGTCTTTCAGATACTGTGTCAGCGCGTCCGCAGCCGATCTCGTCCCTATGCGTCCCAGTGCGCGGGCGGCTGCCACCGCTTCGGCCTCTCCCCCTTTCTGCAGCATGGCCGCCAGAACCGGCACAGCCCGTTCGTCGCCGATGCGGCCCAAAGCCTCGGCGGCAGCCTCGGTGATGCCGGTCGCAGGATCGCCGGCGGCTTGGATGAGGGCAGGCACCGCTCGCTCATCTCCCAGTTCGCCTAAGGCAATGGCCGCACGCTCGCGCACGTGAAGGCTTGCGTCGGTGAGAGCCTCGATCAGTTCATCCAGTGCCAGGACGTTCTTGCCGCCTCCCAGCATCTGGATCGCCTGCCGGCGTTCCGCCTCGTTGCGCGCGCTTTGAAGCCTGCGGATCGCCAGCAAGGCTCCCATCTGGCTCCCGCTGATATGGGTGAGGGCTTCTCTGGCGGTACTGGCGCCGGGTTCGGACACCGGCCGCAGGGTCAACAGCGCCAGATAGCGCAGCAGCGAGTTGAGGGCGAAGACGAGTTGGTAATTGCCGATAGGAAGCCCAAGAAACCTCAAATGAACGGGCTCGAGCGCTGTAACGATGATCCCGCCCACCACGGGAGCCAGCCCGCCGCTGATCGCCGTCACGGCCGAGATTGTGCCGATGTACACAGACTTGCGCTCCGTGGGCGTGGTACCGATGATAAGGTTGAATTGGGTAAGCCCTACTCCGGCCCAAAAGAAGCCGCCCAGCGCATTGTTGATGAGCAGCAGCACGAGGGTTAGCTGCGGATGTTCGCGCACACTCACCACCCAGGGCAGCGGAAGCACGCCGGTGCCGAATACCGAGATGGCAAGAAGGGGTTTGGAACCAAACTTATCGCTGAGGTATCCCCACACCGGCATAGAGGCAAGGCTGGCGAGGCTGGCTACGGCGCCAAGAACCTGGAGCCACACATAGTCCAGCTTGAGAACATCCAAAGCATACACCGTGTAGAACGGCGCAGCGAAAAACTGGGCCGCGGCGAAGAGCATGCTGAAGATCATGAGGGACCGGAAGCCTGTGTCGGCAAGGGGAGCACGGTAAAACGCCAATAAACCCGCCGGACCGACCTCGGAAGATCGCTGCATCGGCGGCTCCGCCTGCTTCAGCAACAAGACGAAGCTTGCGACACCGAACAGGCATGCCAACCCAAAGAGCGTTCCAAAGCCAATCCACTCCGGCAGAGTGTGCCGCTTTGTTGCGAGATCCAGGAACCATGCGGCGGGAACCGACACCACCATCACCGTGATGCCCGCGAGCATATTCCGCTTGCCGAAATACCGCCCCCGGTGATCCGGCGGAACAAGATCGCTCATCCACGACATGAAGGCCGGCACCGGAATGCTCAAAAGAATGCTGGAAAGCGTAAAGAGCACGAAGAACGCAGGCATCCGCAAACCGGGCGGCAGCCACACGGGCACCAACAGGATCGGCAGCCACAGCATCCGCCCCAAAAGCGAAGACCATGCAGTGAAGAGCTTCCTTTCGCCCCGTTGTTCCACGATATAGGAGGACACGAGCTGAACGAGCCCGGCCAGCGTCGGAATGGCGCCCAGAACCCCCATCCAGAAATTGCTTGCCCCCAACCACAAGGCAAATCCCGTTTGGAACGCGCCCGACGTGAGCGTGAAGTGCGCCGTCGAGGTAACCGCCTCCCAATTGGAGATGCGCAGTGCACGAAGCACCTCCAAGCGGTTCAATTCTGGAGGACGGGCGTCGGACTGCCGCACGGGATCCGTTGCTGGTGGCTGTTGGTTCTTTTGACGCATACCCGCGATACGAAAGTGCTACCAGACCGCTACTGTGCCCTCAAAGCAGAAAAGCACGGGTTCAAAGGCTTGGATTCGCTCCGCCCTACGCACCGTTTAACCGGAAGCCCAACGGCCGCCCAATCTGTTCAGCAGGATCCGCACTTCGGCGTGTGGGACTGCGCCGGGATAGCCTGGGCATCTTGCCACTGTTCGCAGAAACCACCTACAGCGCTGCCTCCACACTCGCCGAGGTCTCGCAGAACGGCTGCACGCCCGCCGATGGCGCCGGCCTCCATCGGCCCCCGCCGGTTCGCCCTTGCGTGGCACCCGGGCAATGCGTTCAGCCGCTCCGACCCTGGCAGCGATGCCGAACCTACCCTATGCGCTGCACGAGGGCCACACGGCGAACAGCATCGCATCCTGCCGCTCGAAGCCCGCGTGGGGTTTTTGTCGTGAGAAGGTATCCTTAGATGGATCGGCGCTTCATTTGTACCTAAGCTTTGAGTGAGTGTAGCACACCCGTAAAGCAGGAGATGCCGTGCGGCGTATCGAAGTTGTTACCGAGCAAGCGGGTCTTGGCTGCACCACCGGCAGGGACCATTCCGCGCGTCCCTGCGTTCCAGCATAGGGGTTTCGGCCGTGCCGAAGGAGTGAGGGGATGAAAAGGATCAACAAGATTGTGCTCGTCGAGCCGCGAGCGCCGGGGTACCACGTTTACAGCCGCGTGAAACTCCCACGGCTCGGATTGCCTATGTTGTCGGCAATGTTGCGGCGGGCCGGCTACACCGATATCACCATCTATTGCGAAGATCTGGCCCCGATAGATCTCGAGGATGTCTGCCGAGCCGACTTCGTAGGCATCTCGACCACAACCTCCACCTCCCTTGCTGCGTACCGGCTGGGGAGCCTCGTGAAACACCGGAATCCAAGAGCCATTGTCGCAATCGGCGGCGTTCATGTAACGTTCATGCCCGACGAGCCCTTCGACAGCGAATTCTGTCGCCGCTTCGGTATCGAGATGCCGGTTTGCGACCACGTCATTCGAGGAGAAGCGGAAGCACTCATCGTGCCGCTCATGCAGGCCCTGGAGGAAGGCGAGGAAGTGGAGCCCATCATCGGGACCCGCCTACGAGACAATTTCGCTCAGAAGATTGATGCCAGCCGCACAATCCAGGACATCAGCGATCTTCCGTTTCCGGATCTTACCTCAATTGTGGGGCATGAGCGCATGCATATTGCGCCCATAGTCACTTCGCGCGGATGCCCCTTCGACTGCACCTTCTGTTCCGTCATCGAGATGTTTGGCCAGCGTATGCGGTACCGGCCGGTAGACGTAGATGACCCGCGCAGCGTGATCGCCGAAATGAAGCAGATGCACGCCCAAAACATGAGCAGCGTCTTTTTCTACGACGACAACTTCAATGCGAACCGCAAGCGCACGAAGATGTTGCTGGAGAATATGCTCCGCGCGAACGTTGTGCCGAGGGCGTGGACGGCGCAGGTGCGCGCCGGCGAAGTCGTGAAGGATCGCGAGCTGTTGCAGCTCATGCGGCGAACCAACTGCATGATGCTGTACCTGGGCTTCGAATCCATCAATCCCGAAACCCTCCACGAATTCAACAAGCGCCAGAACGTTGAGGAGATTATCGAAGCCATTCGCATCCTGAAGGAATACGGCATCCGGGCCCACGGGATGTTCGTGTTCGGTGCCGACGGCGACACGGTCGCATCCCTGAGAGCCACTGCCGACTTCGCCATCAAGAACGACATCAGCACCGTACAGTTCATGATCCTGACACCCCTCCCTGGAACCCGGTACTTCGAATGGCTCCACAAAGACGGGCGCATCTTCGATTACAATTGGAGCCTCTACGACGCCCACCACACCGTTTTCTATCCCAAGAACATGACCCCCTATGAACTGCAGGTGGAAACGTTCGAGGCCATGAAGAAGGTTTACCGCCTTTCCAGGGCGGCATGGGCCACCCTCCAGGGCAACTACCTTACGGGCTTCTTCCGCTTGTACGGCCATAACCTTATCCGCGCCCACCTCAAACGGACGCGCGACTATGTAAACACTCTGCCGAGAACCCTTGCACCCCTGGCGCCTGCGGCGACCCCCATACCTGCCTGACGCACCAACCCGCGCATCAGGCCTTTGTGGGTGCAGGCCCGGTGAGCAGCCTGCCTCCGGCGTTCTTTGCCGGGCGCTGTGCAAACACAAGGAGTGTACGTCATGCCCGTACCCGTGCTCCTGCAAAGCCATCAAGGCGAGGCGGTTTATGCCGGCGTCAAGTACCGCATCATGGGGGAGCTTGTGCCCGTTCTTCACATAGAGCTGGCCGCCATGCCCGTCTACTTCGAGCATCATATCCTTCTCTGGAAAAATCCTAGCGTGGAGATCGGCATCAAACCACTCAAGGGCGCCTTCAAACGCGTGCTGGCCGGGATGCCCATCTTCATGACCCAGGCCCGCGGGCCCGGCGGCCTCGCATTCAGCCGGGACGGCGTAGGCCACGTATTCGCCGTACCATTCCAAGCCGGCCAGTCGCTGGACGTGCGCGAGCACCAATTCCTTGCCGCAACGGACAATCTGGATTACTCTTTCGCATGGGTGAAAGGGGTGCGCAATGTGCTCATGGGCGGCACTGGGCTCTTCGTGGACACCTTCACCTGCATGAGCGGATCGGGCATCCTGTGGCTTCACGGTTACGGGAATGTGTTCGAAGTGGCTCTACAGCCGGGCGAGCAGATAGACGTGGAGCCAGGCGGATGGATCTACAAGGACCGAACGGTTCAGATGGATACCCAGTGGCAGGGTCTGAGAACCGGCTTCTTCGCCAGCAGCGGTCAACTGTTTTGGAACCGCTTCACAGGCCCGGGCCGCGTGGGCATCCAGTCCATGTATCTTACGCTGGACGGCACTGCCAGGGCCGCAGACAACTCTTAACCCGCGCCATGCTCAGCTCCTGCGTGTGAGCAAAGCCGCTGCCGCCCACCCACGCGAACCCAACGGAACACAGTTCGGCAGCAGAAAGATTGGGGCCATGACCGGACCGCCGATGCGGGATTTGCCAGCGCCGCTCAATCCACGCATAGAATGCGTTGCCATCGCTGCCGGCACATGGTTGAGGAGGTGTCGGGAATGCTCCTTGCTGCACTCCTCTTGATGCCGATGCAAACAACCGCTCCGTCCGCTCAACCCGGATCTCCCACGGATATGGCTTCATTCGCTATCCCGATCGAAGATGGCCTGCAATGGGAAGATCCCCGGGAGGTGCATCGGGTGGAAGTAACCCTCAACCGAACACCCGTAGATCCGCGCCAAATTCGGCTTCAATACTGGCCCAGCCGATGGCCGGATCAGCGTCTGCCCAAGGACCGCCGGCCGGGAGGCGGTGACGTAGGATGGTGGGAACTGGGCAATTGGTACACAGGGGAGTGGCGCACGGCGGACACGGAGGTTCAGTCCCAAGCTTCCCGCTTCATCTTTACGTTCCGGCCTATCAACGAGGCGGAGCGGCCCGATCTGAAAGACTTCCAGGCCCGGTACCGCACTACCCTGAAGCTTCGCGTGCTAACATCCGAGCCCAACCTCCGCGTAGCGGCTATCGCAGCGTTCACCGACAGCATCTGGCAGCAACGCTCAGCCCGCATCGTGTGGAAACGCCCTCCGCGCAAGGCCCCCCGTGTGCAAGCCTTCAATGGGCATATCCGGTCCGTGCAATTCCGTAACGGCGCCACCGCTATTGAGTTTCTCGCTGCCGATAACCCGGATCCAAATTCCTTCGACCGCACACTCATCACCGTAAACTGGTCCGGACACTGCTGCACGTTCGACCCTGCAGATCTGGAAGCCGGGCCCCTTGTGGTAAAGCCGCTGGGGATTGCGCTCCTTCGCGCGGACGACGGCCGCTCCTACACACAGGCTGAAGGATCGGGCACGGGAAAAACCCTCTACGACCGCGTGAAAGACTTGCCGGAACAAACATGGCAAGGTGCATGGGCCGGGATGCCGCCGAAAAGGCGCCCCATCATCATTCCCATGGGGCTGGACGGAGGGCGCCAGCGCTTCAGCCAAGATGCCTCGGGAGCCATCGAGTTTCGTACGAACGACGGTTATTTGTACGCCCGCCCCGGCTCCGACACCCCTCGCCTCAGGTTGGAAGAAGCCCCGGTTCGCGTCTCGTTTGGGCTTCCGGAACGACCAGCTTCCCGAACCCTCATGGAGGGTACCCTGCCCATCGTGACCACTGAGTGGCAAGCAAACGGGGTCCACATACTTCAGGAGAGCTTCGTCATCCCCGTCGGCGGATGGCGTTCGTACGCCACCCCGCCGCCTCCGGACATCCCCACGACATGGGTAGCAAGGTTTACCTTCACCAATCCTTCGGCAACAGCACTGCGGATAGCGCTTCCCATCCGCATGCATACCGCGTCGCACGAAGCCCCTTTGCGCCCCGACGGCCGTGTTCTGAGGTCCGGCGCATTTCCGCGCATCGTTTTCTGCGGGCAAGCGCCAAACGAGGGGCCTTGGGAGATCCCGTGGCAGCGCCTCCTTGAGCCGGGAAGGACTGCGCGCGTCACGATTGCAGTTCCCTACCTTGTGCCCACCGAGGAAGAGCTTCGTTGGCTCGTCGGTCTCGACTTTGACAAGGCTCTCGAGGACGTTGCCGCTTATTGGAGGCTTCGGGAAGACGCATCGGCCCAGCTCGTCACTCCGGAACCCATGCTGAACGCCTTCTATCGCGCCCACGCGATGCACCTCTTGGTGAACTGCGAGGGCGACCCGGCAGAGCACCGGCGCTTCGCGCGCGTGGGTTCGTTTCACTACGGCGTTTATGGTAACGAGGCCTGCATGATGGTAGCGGATCTGGACCGTCGCGGCTACCACCAGGAAGCGGAAGAGTGTCTGGACACGTGGTTCCAATACCAATCCACGGAACCCCTCCCCGGAGACTTTAGTTCCAAAGAAGGCGTTCTGTACGGAGCCGGCGGATACGAGGCGGGCGGGTACAACCAGCATCATGGGTGGATCCTGTGGTGCATCGTGGAGCATTACCGCTTCACGCGAAACCGGAAATGGCTCGAACAGGCGGCGCCGGCCATTGTTCGCGCTGCGGATTGGATCATCCGGGAACGCCGGCGGACGCTCGGCCGAAACGACATCGCTCGTGGACTGCTGCCGGCTGGGAGCCTGGAAGACATCGGCGATTGGTGGCCGTGGCTGTCCACGAACTGTTACTCCTGGCGCGGGCTCGATGCAGCAGCCTGGGCTCTGGAGCAGCTCGGCCACCCCCATGCTCGCAAGGTGCGTGCCGAGGCAGAGGCCTATCGAAGGGCCATCCTAGCGCGCTTTCGCCAGGCCATGGAGCGGTCCCCCGTTGTGCGCCTAAGAGACGGGTCCGCCGTTCCCCACATCCCCTCCCAACCCTACCGCAGAGGTCGAAGCTTCGGCTGGATCTGCGAAACGCTGGAAGGCGCGATCCATCTCCTTATCACCGGCATCCTGCCGCCCGGAGCCCCAGAAGCAGAATGGATCCTGAAGGATTACGAGGACAACCTGTTCCTCTCCCATCAGTACGGATACACCCTGCCGGATTTCGAACAGTTCTGGTTCGGCCGCGGCGGCATGAGTATGCAAGCGTGTCTTCTTCTAGACGCGGAACCTTATCTCTACCGCGATGATGTAAAGAATGCCCTCCGGGCGATCTTCAACGCCATCGCCGTAGGTTACTTTCCCGATGCCCAGATGCTTACCGAACACGCTCTGCCCGAAATGGGAGATTGGCGCGGGGACCACTATAAAACGTCGGACGAAGCCAATGCCTGCGGATGGCTTCGATCCTTGTTCATCCGAGAGGACGGCGAGGATTTGCTGGTGGGCCAGGCCGTCCCTTCGGCATGGCTCCAACCTGGGAACATCTGCGGCATCGAGCGGGGAGCCACGCACTTCGGGGAGGTAAGTGTCCGGTATGTGTCCAGCCCCCATTGGGTGCGGTGCCTGTTGCAGGGGCCTCGGCGAAACCCTCCGCGGCGCATCCGGGTGCGCTTCCGCCGCACGGAAGGCACAGCGCCACGAAGCGTAACCGTCAACGGGATGCACTGGATGCACACCCACGCCGACTGGGTGGAACTTCCTGGCGACGTAGGCAATGTGGAGATCCGCGCGGAATACTAGGCTGGAAATCCCGCCCTCCGCAGAGGCACCGCCTGCGCGCATGCTTGCACAAAACACGGAGATTGGGTGCACCTGCTGCCTGTTGCCGCCCGTTCCGAGCAGGCCGATTGCCCCAACCGCTAGGGAACGGCGCGTTGAGCATTCTGGGAGCGCGCTCGGTTGTCGGCGCGGAATGCGGTCTCCGGGGGCCGGCCTACGGCGTTCCCCTGAAGTGGGATGCCGTTTCGCCGCGTGCACGTAGACAGGAGGAGTTCACATGCTGGGATTGCTGGTCATGGTCGCGCTGATGGATCTTGGCTCACGCGGCGAGGCGCCGCCGGCTCTGACGGCTTCTCAACCGGGGGGCGTCTTCCTAGACACACAACCCGTGACCCTTCAAGTAACGGGAGTCGCCAATCCGGCCGGATTGGTAGTGCGCCTGAAGCCCTACGGCGGGGACGCTCGGCCGCTCTCCGTTTCAGCCGCCGGCGGCACGTTGAACCTCGGGGTTTTGCCCCGCGGCTATTACGAGGTGTCCGCATCGGAGGGCACCCGCACGGCGACCCTTCCTGTGGTGGTGGTGCCTCATCCCAGGGTTCCTTCCCAACGCATCGCAACGGATGCTGCACTGTCGTGGCTGATCCCCCAGGGCACCTTTGACACCGGTGCGGAGCTTCTTGCGCGAGCAGGGTTTGGATGGGTGCGCGAGCGGCTGAGCTGGTCCGGTGTGGAACAACAACGGGGCGTGTACCATTGGGATCAGTACGACGCCTCTGCCGACGCCGAACACCGCCGTTCCATTCACATCGTCCAAGTGTTCCATGACACACCCGCCTGGGCGCGTGCGGATCATGCCCGGAATCGGTATCCCGATGATCTCCGCGACGTGTACCTCTTTGCACGCGAAGCTGCCCGCCATTTCAAGGGCCGCGTGGATGCCTGGGAGGTTTGGAACGAGGCGGACATTGATGCATTCTCTGCGGACACGGGGGATGCCTACGCCGCATTCCTAAAGGCAGCCTATCTGGGTTTCAAGGCCGGCGATCCCCACGTCCAGGTGGCCCAGGTGTCCTTCGCCGGTCCCGCCCAGGAGTTCGCCAGGGCCCTCTATCGCAACGGAACCCAGGGATACTTCGACGTGTTCAACTACCATATCTATGCCGATCCGCGCGCTTATGCGACCAGGGCAAGAGGCCATTTTGCGCTGCTCGATGAGTACCGCGTGCCCGCCTGCCCGGTGTGGGTTACCGAAGCAGGCATCGCCCTGCGAGCCCACAACGGCGCTCTATCTCCGGAGGACCAACGGAAACAAGCAGAGTTCATCCCGAAAGCGTACGCTCTCTCGCTGGCAGCGGGCACGGACCGGCACTTCTTCTTCGTATTCCCGCATTATCTGGAAAACGGCATCGAATTCGGCGCCATCGGTCCCGATTTCCGGCCGTATCCAGGATATGCCGCCCTTGCTGCCGCCGTGGATCTGCTGGGGCGCGCGCGGTACCTTGGCAAGCTCAGGCTCGAGCCGCACCCAGACGGACTACACGCCTATGTATTCGACAACGGCGCCGGGCTCACTCTGGTGGCTTGGACGGAGCCGCCGGCCCAACCTGTGCACCTTCCACTCCCACAAGGATCGCGCGTCTACAACTGCGTAGGAGCCGAACAGCCGGGCGCGGATGCGCAGATAAGCTCCTCTCCCGTGTATATAGTCTGCCGCCCCGGGACGCGATTGGCCGTGGAGGGATCCAGGCTCGAGCGGACGGTGCGCCCGAATAAGCCGCCCTATGCCTCAAGCCCAATCGTGCTGCGCGTACTGCTTCCCCCAAACGCTGTGAACAAGGCTAAGGAGCGCTACGAGCTTCCCTTGGCAACCTCCACACATATGCAGATCGAGTTGTACAATTTCGGATCGCATCCCATCCACGGAACCATCCATCTTGCACCTCCTGCGGGGTGGTCAGTGCGGCCAGAGCGCCTTGCAGCTTCGGCAAAGCCCATGGAGCGGGCAGTTCTCCATGCATCGCTCACACCGCCGGAACACTACCGGCCCGGCGCTGCCGAATTGCGCGCAGAATTCGTTGCCGACGGCACATTCAAACACCGCCCGGCCGCCCCAGTGTCTCTAATGATAGCGACGCAGTTATCTCCGGCTGCCGTCCTCCACGCCGATTCCTTGCCCGTGCTGGAGCCCGACAAGTGGACCAACAACATTGCGGAGATCGGTCATATGACGCGACAGACGGATCCCCAGGGCGGAGTGGCCTTCGATTTCGTCTTCGACCGCTCAGGCGACCGCTGGGCCTATCCCACTGTTGATTTTGACCCGCCGTCAGACTGGACGCGGGCCCAAGGATTGGAGGTGGACTTCTCAACCAGTGTGGACGATCCGGACACCAGGGTCCGCGTGATGCTCGTGGAGCCTGGCGGCGCCACCTGGTTCACACGCTCGGGCATCCCGGCCGCTACCCGCGAACAGCACTGGATCGTTCCGTTTTCTGACCTCGAACCCCTCGGCATCGGGCCTGCAGACGCAAACGGACGACTGGACCTGGATCGCGTCTCTGCGCTGCGGGTCGGCTGCAATACGTCGCGGGACAGAGTGACGCTGCGTCTTCACAAAATCGCTCTGGTGCGCTTCCGTTGAGGCACGTGCAGGATCAACCCTATTGTGGGGCGAAGGATAGGGAGAGAACAACGGTGAGTAGTGAGTAGAACAGCGGCGTGCGGTGAGTGGGGATCGGCCGGCGTTTGGCCTCCCTCGTGGATACCGCGGTTCTGGGCGCCATCGCAAGCAGGGATTTGATTTCTGAGGGTGCGGGTGTTGCGTTCCTTCTAAGCACCGCCTTCATCTGTGGGAGGGACACGGTTCCATGGCCCAAAAGCCGCAAGACATGGAGGTGCGGTCGGTACCCATCCTGGCTGCAATCCCTGCAGACACGCTCGAGCGTTTCCTTCCACGTTTTAGGGTCCAGGTGTTTCTCGCCGGCGAGCAGGTTTACCACGCCGGAGACCGAGCCGACGCCATTCATTTCCTCTTGCACGGGCGCGTCAAGATCCTGCGTACATCTGCAGACGGGCGCCAAGTGATAGTGAGCTTCTACGGCCGAGGCGACTTCATTGGGTGTTGCACCCTGCTGAAAACCGCCCGTTGGCCCTGTACTGCTGTAGCAGTGGAAACGACGAAAACCGCGTCTCTTACGCAGCAAGACCTCTATGAGATGCTGACCGCAGTGCCTCAACTTTCGGCGGCGATGCTTCAGGCAGTAGCGGCCCGCCTGAGGGATGCAGATCGGCGGCTCCAGAACCTCGCCCTCGATCCTGCAGGCAGCAGGGTGATCGCAGCGCTGCTCGAACTGGATGATCGCTTCGGCATCTCCCAGCCGGATGGCTCGCGCGTCATCCGCCAGCGCGTCACACGCATGGAACTTGCCGAGATGGCCGGCACCACTCTGGAAACGGCCAGCCGCACTATGAGCCGCCTCAAGCGCAAGGGCATCGTGATCTCTCAGGGCCGAAACATCCGCCTATTGTCCAGAGCGCAGCTCGAACAGATGCAGATTAATCTTCTTTAACTTTGATCCAGATCAAAGACGCCTTCGTGAAACCTCGCTAGGATTGCACACAACCCTTATGCGGAGGGTTGGCAATCCGATGCTCGTCAAAACCTCATTCCTGCTGGCTCTTCTCGCAATACTCGGCGCGGGATGCCACCGCATCGAACGCCTTCACGCCGTGTCCCAGCACCAGCTCCCTTCGCTGGCCGCTGCAGCGGCGCCCTTCTTAGGCATCCGCCTTGAAGACGATACCGCCCGCGCGCACCTGAACTTCGTCCACTCCATCGGCGAAGAACAACCTACGAACATCATCGAAGCCACCGGCTCGGGAGCCGCATGGCTCGATTACGACGGCGACGGCCGCATGGACCTCTACCTCGTCACCGGGGTCCCCAAGCCGCCATTCACCAAAGGGCGTGCCCCCTCATTCCAGCCACACAATCGCCTGTTCCACAACAATGGGGACGGCACGTTTACCGACGTAACCGACCGGGCCGGTGTGGCACTGGGCCGCTTCAGCTTGGGCGCCACAACAGCCGACTACGACAACGATGGCCATCCGGACATTTTCGTAGCCTGCTACGACGGCCCCAACGCCCTCTTCCACAACAACGGAGACGGCACGTTCACCGATGTGGCCAAAGAGGCAGGAGTGGCCGACCGCTCGTGCAGCGTCTATGGCTGTTTCTTCGATTACGACAACGACGGCCGCCTGGATCTGTATGTGGTCAACTACATTATCTTTGACCCCAATTACAAGTACTACTACAACCCCGACGGCTTTCCCGGTCCGCTGGCCTTCGAGGGTCAGGCAGATGTCCTCTATCACAATGAGGGCAACGGCACCTTTCGGAACGTTACCAAATCCCTGGGTGTGTACAACCCATCAGGCCGAGGCATGGGGGCGGTCGCCTTCGATTACGATGAAGACGGCTTCATGGACCTCTACGTAGCCAACGATTCGATGACCAAGTGGCTTTATCACAACGAGCGCGGCCGCGGCTTCCGCGAGGTTGGAGCGAGGGCCGGCGTCGCACTCAACGTGGCAGGGGAGGGAACGGCATCCATGATGGGCACGTGCGCCGACTATGACGGCGACGGCCGCCCGGATCTGTTTGTTCCCGACAACAGCTTCAAGTCCCTGTTCCACAACGAGGGCAACGGAGCCTTCGCCGATCTGACCGCTCAAAGCGGCATCGCTGCGGCTGGAGGCCAATACGTTACATGGGGGGCCGGCTTTTTGGATGTGGACAACGATGGAAGCCCGGACCTCCTCTTGATAAACGGTGCTCTGCACCACCTTTGGGGCCAGGAAGCCCTTCTCTTGCGCAACCGCGGCGACGGACAGTTCCAGGACATATCCGCCGACGCCGGAGATTTCTTCAAGACCAAGTTCTGCGGCCGCGGCGCGGCCTTCGCGGACTTTCTGAATGACGGCAACGTGGGGCTGTGCATCGTGCCTCTCAACGCACCGGCCATCCTGCTGCAAAACACAACGGGTTTGCACAACAACTGGATCGAGCTGCAGCTTGTAGGCGCTCGATCCAACCGCGACGGTATTGGGGCCAAGATCCGGGTTACGGCATCCGGCCACACCCAATACGCCCAGCGCACAGGTGGAGGAGCGTTCCTTTCTACCAACGATCCTCGCATCCATTTTGGACTGGGCAAGGCGCGCAAGGTGGACCGCATCGAAATTCGATGGCCGTCGGGCCGCACGCAGGTGCTGCGCGATCTGCCGGTCAACCGTATCCTCACCGTGCAGGAGCCGGCAGGGTAGAACCATGGGCAAAAGGACAGGATTTGCTCTTGTTGCGGGCGCCGCCCTCGCCATCCTCGCCGGGTCGGCGTGGTGGCCCCGCCGGCAGGCAAGACTGGCTTCTCTTCACATCGAAAGCGGATGCATCATGGCGGTACCTGAGGGCCGCGGAACCTCTTATCCCGTCGCGGGACGCTTTACCGAAATCTCCGGCGTGGACGTGTCGTACGACGGAGCCACGATCGCATTTGCGGCAAGGCCATCACCTTCCGAGCCGCGGCGCATCTACCTCGTCTCTTCCGCAGGAGGAGATCCGCAACCTATCTCGGGCACCGGCACCCTCGACTGTTCGGAGCCGCACTTCCTTTCAGGCGGCACGTTGGTGTTCACGGCGGCACAGGGCGGTTCCAACGCCCTCTACATCTACGACCTTGCCGCCCGACGAAGCGAACGCATCACCTTCAATAAGGAGCCTCTGTCCCGCACCACGATCCTGCCGGATGGCCGCATCCTGGTGCAGCTTGGTCAAAGGTGGTGTACGGTCAACACGGATGGAACCGGCATCGCACCCTACGCAGGTCCTCCTCCGCGATCTAACGACGCTGCAGACCTTGCTGTGCACCCGCGGAAGCCGCCCATGGGCCACGTGTCCGTTGTGGACGCTAGCCGCCCGACTGGCAAGCTTTTCTGCCTTGGCGTAGGCATCAGCGAGGAAGCCGCCATAAGGCGTGCTCCACCAGGATCTCTGGCTTGGGTGCGGGTGTGGATTGCAGATCCCCAAGAGCGCGTCTTGGGCACGGTGCCCCTCGCTTCGGACGCATCCTTCTCCCTCGAATTGCCTGCCGATCGCCCGGTGCGGCTGGACATCTTGAACCGGCAGGGAGCGGTTGTGTGCCGCATGCCCGTGTGGATCTGGGTCCGCCCTAACGAGAGCCGAGGATGCATCGGCTGCCACGAAAGCCCATACCTCACTCCGCCCAACCGCGTGGCCGAGGCCATCCGCAAGCCGCCTCAGAAACTCATGCCGAGCAACGGATCTGCGCATCAATCTGCTTTGAAGCGCATTTGAGGAACCAACCATGGCCAAGCGTCGCAAATGGCTTCTCACGGCACTTGCCCTTGCGGGAGCATCGGGCATCCTCGTGTTGGTGCGCCTTCGCACCTGGGGTGAGGCCCACGTGCTCCTCATGACTGGAGACAAGCGTTGGGTCCCCAACTGCCTCATCTGCCATATGGGTGCCGGCATCCGTCCCTCTATCGGTTGGCGTGACGTGGAACCGTACCGAACTCCGCAATCCATCGCCGTGTCCCGCGACGGCCGAAGGCTGTACGTCAGCGCATCCGGCTGTGACAGGCTGCTCGTGGTAGATAGTGCAGCACGCAAGGTGGTTGCCGAAGTGCCTGTAGGGCATCGGCCCCATGGGGTATGCCTTTCCCCCGACGGCAAGTTCGCCTACGTGACCAACCGCTGGAGCGCCTCCGTGTCCGTGGTTGACACGGCCGCTCTGCGGGTAACGCGCACGATCCCCGTGGGCCAAGGTCCGGCAGGAGTGGCCGTCACCCCCGACGGCTCCAAGCTCTACACGGCCAACTCTTTCGCACAGGATATCTCTGTGGTCAATCTTGCATCCGGTGCGGAAGAGAAGCGCCTGGAAGCGGGGCGGCGGCCGATGGCTATTGCCCTGAGCTCCGATGGAAAATACGCCTACGTGTCCAGCACGGAGACCCTGCCGATCGGCTTCCGCACGTCCCCGGTAACCGAGGTAACGGTCCTCTCCGCCCGCCGCGGCATCGTCATTCAACGCCTCCGCCTTCGCGGCGCCCACATGATCGAAGGGATTGCCGCTCTGCCTGTTGCGCCCCCCTTTGCCTCGCCCACCGTACTCGCGACATTGGTTCGCCCCAAGAACCTCATACCCGCCGTGCAGGTGGGGCGCGGCTGGATGATAACCGATGGGTTGGCAATCCTTCGGCCTGCGCTGGATGCGCACACCGCTTCGCCGGACGACACTCCCGCGAAGCCACGCATCCAGCAGGTACTCCTGGACGATCCGGACATCTTTTACGCTGACCCATGCGATATTGTCGTGACGCCGGACGGCCGCAAGGCGTACATCTCCCACTCGGGCGCGGACACAGTGTCCGTGGCCGATCTGAGATCCTTGATGAGGCTTGTAAAGGATCCGGCTACCCGTCCTTACCTGGCCGACAGTCTTGCATCAGCTTCGCGCTTCATCACGAAGCGCATCGCCACGGGAGCCTGTCCGCGTGGGCTGGCGGTGTCTCCGGATGGTGCGTGGGTGTATGTTGCGGATGCCCTGGCAGACAAGATCGAGATCCTCTCCACCGCCGGGGACACGGTCGTAGGATCCATAGACCTGGGCGGGCCGCGCCGTACGACCCTCATACGACGTGGAGAGAGGCTTTTCCACAGCGCCTCCCACACCTTCCAGGGGCAGTTCAGTTGCCGCTCCTGCCATCCCGACGGCGCGAACGACGGCCTCTCCTATGAACTCGAGTCCAACGGCATCGGCGTGAATATTGTGGACAACCGCTCGCTCTTTCGGGTGAACGGAACGGCTCCCTTCAAGTGGAACGGGGTCAGCGCCAGCCTTTACCGGCAATGCGGTCCGCGCTTCGCTGCGTTTATCACCCGCTCAGAAGCCTATACTCCAGACGAACTTGCCGCTCTCGTCGCCTATATCGTGTCCCTGGAGCCGTACCCCAACAGCTATCGCGCGCCCGGATCTGCGCTCACCCCGGCACAACAACGCGGAAAGGCTCTCTTTGAACGATCCGTGGACAACAACGGCGTCCCGATCCCTCCCGGCAACCGTTGCATCACCTGTCACCCTCCTCCCCTCTACACGGACCATCGGAAACACGACGTGGACACGGCGGGCCCCACAGACACGAAGCGGGAGTTCGACACGCCGCATCTCATGAACGTGTCCCAAACAGCTCCCTACCTTCACGACGGCCGCGCGCAGACGCTGGAAGAGATTTGGACGAAGTACGGCACTACGAACCGGCATGGAGCGGTGAACGACCTGTTGAAGGAACAGCTTAATGATCTTATTGAATATGTCAAAACCCTTTAAATAAAGATCCTGTGAGAGCGCTATCTGGAATGCATATCAGGAGATGATCTTTTTGCGGATCGGTGCGTCTATAGAACCGATGCACCTACCGATCCGCCAACGCTGAGGGAGACCTCCATGGATCGAGCAGTAATCACCGGCTTACGTACGGCATTAGCAGCAGGCGTATTCGTTGCCGTGGCTGCTGTTCTTCTGCATCGCAGTTCCGGAGCTCCGGCCCCGCCTCAGCGGGCCGCCGCCTCCCCGCCGGCCATCGCTGCATCCAGCCCCCAGAAGATTACTCCGCCGCTGCTTGCAGAGAAAGCCTGCATCTATCGAAATTGGCGCACCTTTACCACCAAAGACGGCCTTCCTTCTAACGAATGTAAGGCCATTCGGGTAGACACGGACCGCATCTGGGTGGGCACGGACCAAGGGCTGGCGCGCTACGAAAACGGCAAATGGTCTACCCTGGGTGTGAAGGCTGGTCTGCCCCACCGCATCGTCCTCTCGCTCGACGTGGATCCTCGCACGGATGACCTGTGGGTGGGCACATGCGGCGGGTTGGCCCGCGTGAGTGGCGGCACCGTTGCCGAGACCTTCAACCAGCTCAATAGTGGGCTTCCCAACGACGTGGTATACGGCATCGCGTGCTACGGGGACGATGTGTGGTGCGCTACTGCATCCGGCGTGGGCCGCTTCAACACACGAACGCGCCAATGGGCTCTCTATAACGTCAACAACACCATCATGTTCGAGCCGTGGTCTTATGCCATAAGCGCTGCCGACAACATGGTCTACGTCGGCGTGTGGGGTGGCGGCGTAGTGGAATACAACCTGAACACCCGCATGTGGCGCGATTACCACGACCCGGACGGCGAACTAGAGACGTGTCTATTCAAAGACGCAGGGCTCGTGCACGAGGTGATCCCTGCCGTGTCCTACAGCCGGGGGCTCCTGTGGGCCGGCAGCTACTTCGGATTGAGCACCTACGATGGCCGCCACTGGAAGAACTACTTCAAGAAGGATAGTGGCCTGGCCAGCGACTTCACCAATTTCGTTCGAGCCAATGGCCGCGTGGGATGGATCTGCACGGACGACGGCCTCAGCGCCTTCGACGGAGCCCGCTGGATCACGTACCGCCGTACGCCAAAGGGAGGCGAGATGCGCATCCAGGAGCCGCCGGCATCCCCCCGTGTATTCCACCTCACCCGTACGCTCCCGGGGAATTACTGCGAAGGAGTGGACTTCAGAGGTGATGAAGTGTGGGTGGCCACTGCCTCGGGTGTCGCCTTGGGGCGCGCACAGGGTTCCACCGGACCATCCCTCGAAACAACGGCGAGCGCGCATGCGCACGCACGCGCTAAGCAGCCTGCGATGGCTGCCCCGCACAGCGAAGCCACGGTGCACAGGGCGACCGGCATCCGCCTTCCGCCCTTCCGTGCTTCATACGGCACAAAAACACGAAGGAGCATTCAATGACGATGCATGCAGCCGAACCCCACCGCGTGAGCATCCGGAAGCTCTCCGAAGCTGAAGTAGCCGAGATGCGCGCCTTGGGTCTGCTGGATCCCTTCGGGAACAGCATGGCGCCACCACCATCGCCCATGGAGCGCGGGCTGGCGCGCATTCCGCGAACATCCATGCACGCACCCGATGTCCTCAATGAAGCCACCTGCTATACGCGTCCCTCGTCCTTCTCCCGCGGTCTGCGCATCCCGCTCGGTACAGTAGACCTTCTTTTGATATCCGGCACCGCGAGCGTGGATGACGAGGGCCGAAGTGTCCACGTAGGGGATTTCCGCGCCCAACTCTGGCGCACCTATCGGAATATCACCCGCCTCTTGGAGAGCGAAGGTGCTACCTGGCATGACGTGGTGCGCACCACCTGCTACCTCAGGGACATCGAGCGCGATTACAGAGACTTCAACGAAATCCGCACTACATTTTTCTCCTGGCTGGGTCTGGATCCGCTTCCGGCGAGCACCGGCATCCAGGCTCGCCTTTGCCGGGAAGAACTCCTTGTGGAGATCGAGGCCATTGCGATCATCCCAAGCTCGCGGTCGTCGTAG
>JBMFSQ010000009.1:48321-131037 GCA_049967475.1 Chthonomonadales bacterium
ACTCCTTGTGGAGATCGAGGCCATTGCGATCATCCCAAGCTCGCGGTCGTCGTAGATCTGCGGGCGGCGTCTACTTGTGCATCGGGCCGGCAGGCATCCGGCAACAAGCCATGGAGCGACATTGTGGCATTTGGGTGATCCGACAGAAGGAGAAGGACACATGAAGCACTGGGTGTCTACAGGCGCGGCATGGTTGCTCATCTCGGGGATAGCGTTGGCCGGGCCGCATCCCGCACACGCTCCGCGGATAGCGCCGCATCATGCCCGGCCCTACTACGCGAACACTCCTGCGGAACTCGTGCCTTATAAGGGGATGCTCCACAAAGCCTACGTCGCCAACTTCTACGAAACGCCCCAAAAGTGGCTGGGTCCGGGGCGATCCGAGCGCGAACCCACCGTGCGCCAGGTGAAGATCGGCTTTTTGGGACCTACAGGCAGCACGGGTCCGCTTGCGCCTTTCGGCAAACAGATGCTTCAGGGCGCGCAAATGGCCATCGCCGACGCGAATGCCGCAGGCGGGTACAAAGGGCGGCCGTTTGTGCTCTGCATCAACGAAGACAAGGCGCGCTGGGGCGACAGCAGCAACTCCATGGTAAAGATGTACTGTGATCAAAACGTCTGGGCTGTACTCGGCACCGTAGACAGCGCCAACTCCCACGTGATGATGCGCATCACCCTGAAGTTGCCCATCCCCGTAGTCAATAGCGCAACCACAGATCAAACGCTCATGGAGCATCGCGTCCCCTTCATCACGCGGGTCATCCCCGATGACCGCCAATACGCCTATGCTACGGTTTGGTACCTCTTCAAGGATCGCGGATACCGCAACGTGGCGCTTCTCCGCATCAACAACCGTGATGGACGCTTCGCAATCCGCAAACTGATGGACGGCGCTCGCCGCCTGGGCCATCCGTTCATCTTCGAACTGCGCTTCAACGACGGCGACACAGACTTTTCCGAACAACTTCAGCGGATCAAGGACAGCCCCGCCGACGCAGTCGTCGTCTGGGGCAATCCGCGAGAAACGGCCCTTATCGCGCGGCAGATGCGCCGCATGGGAATGCAGCAGCCCATTGTGGGATGGTTCCGTGCCGTTGATCCCGAAACCGTGCGGATCGGCGGCGAGGATGTCGAGGGGATGGTGTGCCCCTTCCCCTATGATCCGCAAAGCCCGGATCCATTGGCGCGACGCTTCCGCGAAAGGTTTCGCAAGCGGTACGGACAGGATCCGGGCGTCTTCGCGGCCTATGCATACGACGGCATGAAGCTCCTCACGGACGCCATCAAGCGCGCAGGATTGAACCGCGTGCGTATCGGCGATGCCCTCCTGCACCTGAAGGCCGTTCGAGGAGTTACAGGCCCCATCATCTTCGACGGAGCCCGAAATAACGTTCGCCGGATTTATCTTGCACAATTAATCCATCACAAATTCTCCTTTCGACCGGCGACTGTGCCGCGACCCGGACTTCCTGAAGCGGAACAGAGCATGGCCCGCCGCTGAAATGTGATGAAGATCACAGCCATTCCGGCCCATGAATAGGGCAGGAATTCTCCTGATCCATAGCGAACCGCTTTACGGGTGCATCGCAGTGTGAGAATTCAGTGTTAATAATGCTTAATGGAGGAGTCTGCCATGGCAAGAAGAAGCGCCCGTCAAGCGTTTACGCTCATCGAGCTGCTCGTGGTGATCGCGATCATCGCGATACTGGCCGCCATCCTCTTCCCGGTCTTCGCACAGGCTCGGGAGAAGGCGCGCGCCATCACCTGCGTGTCCAACATGAAGGAGCTCGGATTAGCGCTCATCATGTACCAGCAAGATTACGATGACCACTTCTGCCCGCCTCTGTGCTGGATCCCAGTGGGCAACTTCGACCAGGTCAACAGCCCCATGACCTGGGATCGCCTCGTCCAGCCGTACATGAAAAATGTGGGCATCCTCTCCTGCCCCAGCGACATCTATTCGCCGGAGGTCAACACCTACCTTGGGAAGGTTAAGCGGTCGTACACCATGCCTGGGACCTTCGGATGGTGCTGGTTCTGCGGCAACGGCGGCATCGAGAACAATTACTCGTGCTGGAACAACGGTACGTTTGGCTGTGAGTTCTCCGTGCCCGTCGCCGGTGCCCAATATCCAGGTATCACAGTGATGCTCTATGAGCGGGATAACTGCAACTGGTCTACCGGCTGGTGGAACTGGTGTTCCGTGGGAGACGGCACCAACGAATTGGCGCTGCGGCACAATCATGCATCCAACCTCGTCTACGCCGACGGACACGTGCACCCAGTGGTAGGCGGGCAGCCAGGCAACTGGGCATCCAGCGGCACGTATCCTGTGCTTCCGGGGTACCGGTGCTGGCCCCACACCAATCCGCACCAGGCATCACGCTGGTCTGGAAATTGGCACGACATCCTGCCCGCTCACGATGGTATTGATGTAACGTGTGGCGGTAACCAGGGCAATTGGCCGTAACTCGTCGGATTGTTCCAGGAGGGTTAAGCCGTGAACAAATCACTCTCCCCGGCCATAGCGGCAGTGATCATTGTAATTGTAGTTGCCGTACTGGCGGTATGGGGATACAAAATGATGCAGCCGGCGCCGTACACTCCGTCGCCTGGCGTGGCGGGTCAGCCTGCTGCACAGGTCCCCAATTACGGAACCCCGGGCAAGAGCGGTGCGCCCCCCGGCGCTCCCTCCAATGCGTCGCCCGTCGTTCCTCCAGCCGGGGCTACCCCTGGGATGCCTCCAGGCTATTCAGGAGCACCCAAATAGGCTGGGCTACGCGATGCACCCTCCATTCCGTTGTCCTGTGCCCGGCTTTGGCGACGCTCCTTCCTTGAAGCCTCACCCGTCCCCGGGCCGGGCGCAGGCGCGCGCCATCACCTGCGTGCTTTGCCTCTTTTTCTCGGCTGTTACAAGCCCAAACGCCGTATCGTCGTGCCCCGCCGGAAGTCCCAATGCCCATGCCGACGTGCTCACCATCGGCGTCCTCGTTCCTTCTACCGGCGCCTGGTCCTCCGAAGGAGCGGCTGTGAAGCAGGGTGTTCAATTGGCAGTTGGAGAAGCTCGGCGCATGGGGATCGGCGTGCGTGTCCTTGTACGCAGCGACGATGGGCTGTGGGGCAAAGGCGTTGCCCAGGTAACGGCGACCGTTTTTCGGGATCATGCCGACGTGTTGATCGGCGGCGTGGAGAGCACCAGCGCCCACATCATTGAGCAGATCGCCATGAAGGCGCGCATCCCGTTTCTAATCGCTTGGTCCGGCGATCCTACTCTTACGGCAGCGGGCGTCCCGTTTGCCTTTCGCTGTTCCCCGTCCGGCGAAGCATGGGCTCGCCTGCTGGAGGGTCTCATCCGTCGGCGGGGAATTGTCAAGCGCATCGGCGTGCGCGTAATCTGTTCCGACGATCGAGAGAGCCGGCGCTCCGCAGCAGCCTTTGTCCAGGCGGGCGCCCCTGGCGGGCGTGCGATTGGGCGCGCCGATTGCTGGATGGTGTCCAGCTTGGCGGCACGGACCCCACCCGTCGGCCGCGGTGTGCCCAGTCCCGGTGTCCCTGCGACACTGGCCTCCGTGGTCCAAAGGATCCGACAGCAAAGGGACTGCACATTCCTCGTCTTTGGTCCGCTCTCTTTCTGGAGGACCGTTAGGGCGCAGGCACCCCGGCATACACGCCTCTTGTGGTATGCGGATGTCCTCCCGGTAGATGCCGCGTTCCGGCGCAAAGCCTCATTGGCGCACATATCCGCACCGATCGCTGCCGCTGCCTGCGGCTACGACGCGGCGTGGGCTGCGATCCGCGCGGCGCAGGGCCGGCATACCGGGAATGGCGAAGCGCTCCGACGCGCACTGATGCGGCTACGTTATCACGGAGCCACGGGCCCATTGCGCTTCGACACGCGCGGCAATCGCGTGAGCTTCCCTCTGCTTCCTGCGGCGTGGCAGCGCCCTGCAGCACCGAGGAACGCGGAGCCGGCTCACGACGGAGCGGTGCCGGCATCAATCACTCCCAGACGCCTCTTCGATGCCCCGCATGCGGCATGAATGAGCATGGCACACCGCCACTGCCAGGGCATCTGCTGCGTCGTCCGGCCGTGGAGGATTGTCCAGTCGGAGCAATCGTTGCACCATGTACTGAACTTGGCGTTTCTCCGCCGCTCCATAACCCACCACAGCCTCCTTCACGGCTGCAGGAGGATACTCAACCCAAGGGATGGCACGCTGGGCAGCCGCCAAGAGCACCACTCCAATGGTCCTGCCCACACCCAAAGCGGTGGTCTCATTCTGCCCGAAATACAGGCGCTCCGTCACAAGGACTTCCGGCTGGTGCCTGTCGAATAAAGACAATACGTGGGTGTAGATGTGGATCAACCGTTGTGGCGGGGGATGTTTCGGGGGTGTGGTAATGACCCCATACTCGAGAACCGTAAGGGCTTGCCCTTCCTTCCGCACGACGCCGAAGCCGGTTCGAGCAATGCCCGGGTCTATTCCGAAGATGACCATTGCGCAAAGATCTCCTGGATTGCACACGCGTGGTCGGAAACTCCGAGCTTGCCGAGGCGCCGAAATACGCGGCACGCGATGCTTCATGCGCACGAAGGGCTCCATCAACAGCCCAACCCGTCCGGCCAGGCGGCACGCTGTGCGGCGCGCTCGTCCGGGGATTTCGCGTCGCAGCCGGGCACTCCTGCCCCGGGCGGCTCCGGCAGGCTCCCCCACATCTTATTGCGCTCCATATTGGGAAATCCCTGCGTTGCACCGCTTGCGTTGCTCGCCCCTACCGCTCACGGCCGCCGGCGCCGTCCGGCTAAACGGAGGTTCGGAACCATGCACATGAGGACTTGGATCTTGGCAGCCGTCGCCTTGGGCTGGTACGCCGCGGCGCACGCCTCGCCTGTCGTCTTCTGGGTGTCGCAGCCGGTACAGCCCGGAGACACGGCCCTTGTGTTTGGAAGCGGGCTAGGCACCACGCGCCTGGTGAAGATTTGGCGGCTGGCCGACGGTCCAGTCAAGAACCCCAGCGCGCAGGTACGGCTGCCGGGCTCCGGATTGGCTCTGCGACCGGTCCAGCTAGATGACCGCGCCGCCAAGTTCATCCTGCCTCCCCACTGGAAAAACGGCGTTTTCGTGGCCCGGCTTCTGACACCCGGCGGGTCAACCGATGTCTGGATCAACCGCCCTGCGATCCTATGGGCGCAGGGCGACGCAGGATTGACAAGTACTCCAGGAGGATGGGTGCGGGTATTCGGCACATCCCTCGGCCTGAAACGGCCCCGCATTTTCTTGGCCGCTGCGGGACGCGCCGTGCTCCTCGACGCCACACCCCTCTCACCCCTTGCGGTGCAAGCGCAGATCCCTGCGACACTCGCGCCCGGGAGATACCGCCTCTATGTGCACAATGGATGCGGAGGCAGCCAGGGATGGAGTATGCCCGTGGTCTTTGCGGTCGAAGCTGCCCATTCTCCTTCCTCCCGCCTTGTCCGCATGCGTCCCAGCGAATGGTCGGACAATGATGCCGATCGCACACAATCGCTGCAGAGTGCACTAGACGAGCTTGGCAGGAAGGGCGGCGGCACCCTTCTTCTCGCGCGCGGGCGATACCGCTTGAGCGCCGGCCTGTCCATTCCTCCCGGCGTGACCCTTGCGGGGAGCGCCATGGCGGACACTGCCCTCTGTTGGCCCGACAGCGACAATCCTCCCGAGGCCCTAATCCGCGGCACAGGCAACTTCTGTGTGCGGGATCTCACACTCTACGCCACCAACCATCTCCACGGCATCGTGGCGGACCAAACCGGTCCCAACGCCGGGAATGTGCGGATCCTTCGCGTTCGGATGCGCCTCGATCCCTATCGCGGACATCTCACACCAGAGGAAGTCAATCGCCGCTTTACTGCCTCGCTCAAGCTCTCTACTGGGGGCGGCGATTCCCTGCGCCTGGGCGGGTCCAACGTCGTGGTCGCCTACTGCGACATTGACGGTGGCGGTCGGTGCCTTTACTTGAGCCGAGGCCAAGGAGTATGGATCCACCATAACACGTTCTACAATGGCCGCTGGGGCTGGTACTGCATCAGCGGGAGCAACGGCGTCATCTTCGAGAACAACGCGATCCTTGGCGGAGACCTCATGTCCACAGGTGGCGGGCTCAACTGCCTGGACGGCTCCATGGTGTCCCAGAACGTCTACTATGCGCGCAATCATCTGGCCCGAATGTACGGATGGGATCGCGAAGCCATGACCACAGACGCCGGGGGTGCAGCGTATTACGGACGCATCGCGGATGCGCAGGGCGAGCAATTGGAGCTGGCAGCGGATCCCCAATGGGGCGGCCGGGAATGGAAGGGCGCTGCCGTCTTCATCCTCGGCGGACGAGGAATGGGCCAATACCGCCAGATCCAATCCGCCCATGGGCGGACCGTGACCCTAGACGAGCCGTGGCTGGTGCCGCCCGACGCATCGTCCATCGTAACGATCACCATGCTGCAGCGCAACTACCTGTTCGTGGACAACACCTTCCAAGATGCCGGCATCGCCATCCAAATGTACGGTACGGCAGTGGGCAACATCGCCTACGGCAACACTTCTGCGCGCACGGGCGGCTTCCACAACTTCGGAATGAATTACATGGGCGTTCAGCCCTCGTGGTTTGTGCAGTGGCTTTACAACCGCATCACGGAAGGCAATGTTTATGGCGGAGGCCACGACCAATCCATGCAGATGGGTGAGGCGCATCTGGGTGTCTTCGCGTTGCCTCCGGGCATGGAACCCCAAGCCCCTGTGACACTTTGCGGCATCATCAGGGGGAACAGGCTCGATCGAAATGCGCACCTCGCGGCGGGAGGGGCAGATCCCCCATCTCCGGGAACCACGTTCCCGTATACGCAGGAGGTCATCGTGGAGGGGAACACCGTGCGTCACGCTTCTGTGGGCCTCACGGTGTCTCGAGCTGCAATCGGCATCCTTGCCCGCAACAACACCTTCGTGGATTGCAGCATCCCCGTGTCCGACGAACAGGCCGATGAGCGCCGCGCAGCCCAGATGATCGCCCGGTTCATCCGCGAGCGCAAGCCGGTGCTGGAATGGCGAGTGGCGCGTGGTGATCGGCGAGCGGTGAGCCAGGTGCCGGACGTCTCGGGTCATGGCTTCGATGCCGTCGCCGCAGGTACGCTCGATGTGCACGCCGACGACCCGGAACATCCCTGCCTGGCATTCGACGGCCGCACCTATCTCACCGTGCCCATGGCCCGCATCTTGCGCCTCCCATCGTTCACTCTCTCCCTTTGGGTGAAGCCGCACAGACTGCGAGGCCGCTACGGGCTCGTGGCCAAGCGCTTCAACGGAGTTGCCGCACCCTTCATCCTCGGGCTTACAGACGGTCATCCGAGCTTCGAAGCAACGGATGCAGACGGCCGCTGGTCCTTCAACTTCATATCGCCGGTCACTCTTGCGGCCGACAAGTGGGCCCGCCTAACGCTGGTCTTCCGGGCAGGTGAAGGAGCTGCACTTTACGTTGATGGCCGCGCTGCCGGCTCCATTCACAACGCAAACGGTGTGATGCAAAACGAAGAGCCGCTCTGCATTGGGAGGGACGCATGGGGAGGAGACCCTCCGAAGGGTGACACGCCGGGTATCTTCTGCGGATGCATCGCAGACGTGGTCCTGTGGCCTGAGGCGAGGGAGCTCGGAACCGAAGGTCAGGCCGGCGCCCATTGAGCCGCAGCGCGGATGTAGTGTTCCACCACACAGGCACGGCGAGCGGGGAACCTGAGGCATCGCTATCTTCCCTGCTGCAATTGCAGGCCTGTCCACCGGTAGAACCACCACACGCCTGCCAAAACCAGGCCGAAGCCGGCAGGACCCGCCAGGCTCCCCGGCATCCACCAATAGACTGCCACAAAGGCAAGAAGTATGGTGGCGCATACGATCCACCCTCGCACCAGGACCCCGCCCGTGTGAAGAGACTTCCGGCCTTCCCCGTGCCTGAAGCCGCTGGCGCGAGCCAGAGAGGCTCCACAATAGGAGCACCATATAAGTTCCGCCGGGTTCTGCCTGCCGCACGCAGGACACAATGCTTCGTCCGAACGCGCCTCGTCCCGTTGCCGCATCCAGTCGTCCAATTGAGGGCGGATGCGGAAGCTCAGCCGCGGGTACTGCTGAAGCGTCCAGGCCAGATGCTCGATGGCTTGATCCACCTCGCCTCGCCGATAGAGCGCTTCAGCGTAGGCGATGCGGGCCACGGGATCCATGGGATTGCGCTCGAGTGCTGCAGCGTATTGCTGGAAGCGCTCGTCCTCGATGCTGCGCAGGTCCGCCTGATCCTTGGCCCTGCCCAGGATGGGAGTGACGACCGCCGAGGCAAAGATGGCGAACAGCGCCGCCAGCGCCACAGGCTGCGGGGTGGTCATTGCCACCACGATGAGCCCCAAATAGAGGCCAAGGGACACGATGGCGAGCACCGGCTCCACGGCGCCCTCCATCCACCACCCGATCGTCCGAATGATGGGATAGGAAGCGGCGAGGAGAAGGAACATACAGGTGACGACGGCGAACATCGCGTCGCCGGGGCCACGGATGTTGTCCGGATTGAGCATGGCGCATCACCCCCGCCCGGTGAGCTCCCTGCGCTCCTCGAGCTGGGCGTCGCGTTTGGCAATCGCCTCGCGCTTGTCGTACAGCTTCTTGCCCTTGCCGAGGCCCAACTCCACCTTGGCGTGGCCTCGGTGGAAATAGACGCTCAAAGGAACCAGCGTGAGGCCCTTTTGCTCGAGGGCGCCGCGCAGACGGTCTATCTCCCACCGATGGAGAAGGAGCTTGCGCTTGCGGCGCGGTTCCGTGTTCCAGTGAGATCCCTGCTCATAAGGGGGAATGTGCATGTGATAGAGCCACGCCTCGCCATTCTCGATGCGCCCGAAGGCGTCTTGAAGGCTCCCGCGGCCGGCGCGAAGGGACTTTACCTCGGTGCCCACGAGCACCAGGCCGGCATCGAAGGTCTCCCCGATGTCATATTCGTGCCGGGCGCGCCGGTTCGTAATCACTACGCGGCGAGCATCCTGGGGATTGCGCGTCGGTTGTGCCTTCTGCTTGTGCATAGAGGCATCTTAGCAGAAACCGCAGGCGGACGCAAGGGTCATTCTTCCACAATCGCAGGAAACGTCATCTCCTCCACGTACACATCCTGGAAAGCCGGGTCCTCATTCAGGGACACGTGTTCGCAGATCCGCCGGATGGAAGCGTAATCCTCGTCTTTGGGAGCGAAGAGCGCCATTTTGGCGCCCAGCAGAGCCGTATTCCCTACCGGCTGCACCACATCGGGCTGGAAGCCAAGCAGCCCAATCCGGCGGGCGCTGTGCCGGTCTACGTAATTGCCGAAGGCCCCGGCAAGGTATACTCGGCGCACGTCTTCCATCGCTACGCCTTGGCGATGAAGAAGAATGCGTACCCCTGCAGCGATGGCGCCTTTAGCGAGCTGAAGCTGCCGGATATCCGCTTGGCTCAGCGCCACGTCGCCGGCGAGAGTGAGGGAATGGGCGCCGTCGGCAAACCTGCCGGTAGGCCGAATGAGCCTCAACTGTAATCCGGCGGCGACGGCATCCACAAGACCGGATCCGCAGATCCCGCGCGGTTGCGCGTTGCCGAGCACCTGTACCTCGAGTCGGTGATCCGTCGCGACCACTTTCCAGATTGCCCCGGTGGCCGCCCTCATTCCCATGGAGATGCGCGCCCCTTCAAAGGCAGGGCCCGCCGCAGTGGAGGCGCAAAGAATGTGCTCTCGGTTCCCCAAAAGGATCTCCCCGTTGGTGCCTAAGTCCATGAGAACGCACAACTCGTCGCTCTGGTGCATTCCCGTAGCAAGGATGCCTGCGAGCAGATCACTGCCCACAAACCCGCCGAGGCACGGCAAGAAGCGCACCTCTACATCGGGAGGAAGACCCCAAGCATCTCCGCCCGCATCCCGTTCGATGCCGGGTGCATCCTGCGGCGATACCCAACCCAATTGCTGTGCCCGAAACACCTGCATCCCGTCATTTACAGGTTCGAAGGGCGTGTGGGAGAGCGGCTCGAGGTCAATCCCACAAAACAGGTGGTGCATCACCGTGTTGCCTACGAGGGTCACCTTGCGGAGGCGCCGAGGATCAGACTGGGAAGACACAAAGAGTTGGTGGATGAGCCGGCCCACCTCGTGGCGGATCAGGCTGGTGAGGCGTTCGGCTCCACCTTCCGCTACGGCGTAATTTACCCGGCTCATTACATCGGCGCCATAGCGCGCCTGTGGGTTGAGGGCGGTTTTGACACCCAGTACGTACCCCTTCTCCAAATCCAACAGTTGCGCCACGACGGTAGTGGTGCCCACATCTACCGCCACACCCAATCCCTCCTCGGGTGTGAACGCGAATGCTGCATCATTCACGAGGATCGTGGCATCCCATTGGCGCAGTTCGATGACGAGGTCGTCCTCCAACCGGCTTTGGCATGCCAGGCGCCAGCCGTGTTCCAGTTCTTCCTGGGAAAGGTGCTCGCGCTGAGCCGCGTTGACGGACACATTTCCCTGAAGAACGCGAACCTTGCAGCCCCGGCACCTTCCCTGCCCGCCGCACGGGAACTCCACTCCCTGTTCAAAGAGAAGGTCTCGAAGCGGTGTCCCCGCCTCGGCCTCCACTACCGCGCCGATAGGCTGCAGAGTAATGCGATAAAGCTTCTTGTCTTTCCCCACGATCTCGTCCTGCCTATGTGCTCGTGTCGAGCCTTACTTGCCTGCGGGCATGACCGCGACAGTCTCCGTTACCGAAGGAGCGCCGGCCGGATAACGCACGGGTCGGCGCCGGTCGGCATCCATCACCTGCACGTAGTATTCCAAACTTCCTTTGGTTGCAGCGGCCGGCAGTACGGCATGGAACACGCCGCGAGCCACAGACTTCAAGCGTACGCAATGAAACGGCCCGCGCCCCAGGGGACGCCACATGAGTACCCCGGAGATCGGGCTTCGCGGCGAGAGCGCTACAACGCGCACATCCAACGCCTCCCCCTCCTGCACCACGGACCGGCGCGTCACCACGAAAACACGCTCAGCTCCCCGGTAGCTCTTATCCGGCTCCGCGGCTGCCGGAAGATCCTCGCCCAAGGCCTTTTCAAGCCGTTCCCCTGATGACCCCAGAAGGCCGGGCAGAATATGCTGCTCCCAGTTCGCTACCGTTCCCAACTCGCCTGTGGTTCCCACAAGTTGGAGGAGGTAACGATACACCTCCCGCACAGCGCGTACCAACTCGACCCTCAGCGGAAGCGCTTCGTTCCGGGCTACACGTTGCCGCGCCGATGGTTCCTTTTGCGCCTCGGCGCGTTCCAGGGCGCGGTTGAGCTTGGCCCACACGCACGCAGTGTACGCAACGGCTCTCGTGTAGCGGAATGTATTGAGCCAATAATCGAACCGCTCTCTGCTTCGCGGACCGTGCACCCTGGCGCGCAATCGTTCCAATTCCTTCACAAAGCCATATTGTGCCTGAACCTGTTCCCAGGGCTTGTCGTCCGGAGCGAGGCCGCCCGGCCCGCCGATCCAGTTAACCGGGCGAGGCGTGGAGCAATCAATCCTCGCGAAGATTTGTGCTGCCTGGCGGGCCACAGTTTGCCCGAATTCCGCTTGGGCCCAATCCATCCAAAAGTCGCCGGCAGGCGCGTAGCGTAACGCCGGCTGCAATTGTTTGGACCACGGTGCCTGCGTCCAAGCAGCCTGGGCAAGAGCCATTACGTTGGGGCCGATGACGCGCGTGCGCCAATGGATGCCCATCAAGCCGTTGCATCCATATTTGAGCGCATCTGCAGCGTCCCGCCGCATACGGCCTACCCAGAGCTGCGGCGCCGTGAGACCGGGATCATCCTCCATCCAGGGAATGGCCCACTTCTCCCGGCCATTGATGCGGGCAAAGGCGGGATCCACAGGAGAATTTCCCACGTTACGGTTGATGCAGCTCATCGCAATGGACTTTGGAAGCCATTTGTCGAAGGCGGCTGGGTCCTCTGGAGGTCCCAGAACCCAACCACACGTGGCAAGGCGAAACGGAGCCCTCACGGCGCGAGCCGCCGCCACAGCCTGGGTCAGATCCCGCTGTGTTGCGGCCACTTGCTGCGGCTTGGCCCCTTCCCACGTCCACCCCTCGGGTGTCCAAAACCAATAATAGTCTATTGGGTAGGCCCCCATGATGCGCCGGAAAAGCCCTTCGTAGACGAACTCGACAGTTTGAGGATCGTCGAGCTGGTGGCCGGTCGCCGCGAGGCGCGCCTTCACCGTGGCGGGTATGGTGAGAGGCGTCTCCGTACCCACACAGGTCCGGATAGAGAAGCGGCGTGCCCACTCGAAGGCCCCCCGCAGCATAGCCCCAGTCCGGTTGAAGAGTTCGCAGCAGGCTGCCGGGGTCGCAGGCTTGGGGCAGAGCCCTTTCATCACATCGGCGCCGAAATCATCTCGGTCGAAAAGCTGTGATGCTCCAAAAAGGAACGAGCTCGTAGGCTTCGCGGAATACCCCCAGTCTCCTCGGAGCGTGTTTTGGTAACTGGCAGGATAGGCAAAGGACACTGTGCCGCTGCACCCCGCGTCGCTGCCCATCCCGATCCAAACAGTCGGCTCGGCGATAGGCTCGGGATAGGTATGCAGACCGATGAAGTTCATGCGGAGCTTCACCATCTGCGTCTCGACAGCCCGGTAATCATCCAGGTTCCACCAATCCGGCCCTTCCGGAAAGTCATGGAAGGGTTGAATACCCCGAAGGCTGAACAACGGCTTTGCCGCTTCATGCACATAGGGGAGGCCGCCGCGCAAAGGTTCATCGGGAATGATGTCCCCATCCAAAGCAAAGCGCACTCCCAGGGCCTCCGCAAAGCGGTAGGCGGCATAGAGCGTCCCAACGCCATCGCCCCCGCACAGCAGGACGCGGGTTGCCCTTGGCTTCTTCACCGTCCACACCACGAATTCGCCGGGATGTAGGGCCCGTACTTCAGCGAGGCAGCCTGCGGATCGTGCGAACGCCAGAGCCATCGGCCGGGCTTTGGACGCAACGATCACCGCAGGTCCTTCAATGGCCCCGCAGCGGATGAATGGGAGGCGTCCCGTGCGCACATAGAGGTACCGCTGCGCCTCACGGGCTGCCAAAATCTCCAGAGCCGAGGATCCACGAGCCACGCACACAACGGGCGTTACGGCAGGCCAGGCATAGCGCGCCCCATGGGCCGAAGCGGTAGCGCCACTCAGCAGGGCCGCCGCACTCATCCACAACATCCGCCGCACCGGGCGTCCAGAAAGTTCCATCGGTTCCCTTGGCACCTTTTCTTCCTCTGTCCCTAAACCGGAATAATTCGTACCAGGGTCTGATCCCGCCGCCAACAGCACGGGGGTCGCTGGTTTTACGCCGCACAACCTTGAACCGGCACCCCTAGGACGGGCCGAACTCATCCGGCGCATGCTCATGGGCATACCGGACCATTGCGCGGAAATTCTCTTCCGGGGTGTCGCGCACCACTTCGCAGCCCGCCCCGACTATGAAGTTGGGACCGGCAGCGCGGTGACATTCCCGCACCGCGTCAATGACCTCATCGGGCGTACCTTGCCGAAGAACGCGAACGGGATCCACATTGCCCAGCAGAACTTGGTCCGGCCCCATCGCCGCGCGTCCTTCGGCCATAGGGGCAAGAAAGTCAAGGTCCACAATGGCGCAACCCAGTCGTCCCATACCGTCCAAAATGCGGCGCGTATTCCCGCAGATATGCAATCGCGTGCGCGCCGGTCTGCCCGGAACGTCGAGAGATGCGATGCCGTCTACCAGCCGCTTCTCGTACGGCCAAACGAGTTCCCGGTAGAAGCGGGGCCCCACGAGGGATGCGGCCGCATCGCCTATGCCGATGAGGTCGGCGCCGGCCTTCAGTTGTTCCTCGGCAAAGCGCACTTCCATCTCGACGCAGAACGCGAAGAGGTCCTCCACGAAGGGGGGATCATCCACCATATCCGTCATGATGGCGTTCATACCGCGCAGATCGGCTGCCTCGGCAATAGGGCCCTCTACCCAACCTTCGATAAGCTTCGCTCCGCCGACACGCTCCCGAAACAGGGCAAGGGCCTTGAGGCGGTTGGACATTCGGCGGCCCGAAGTTGGGTCTGGAATGCGCATCTTGAGGAGCTGGGCTTTGTCCTTGATGAGAGGGTCGGTGTCCTTGAGTGAGGCCGGCAAGTTTTCAGGATACACCACAGTGGCGCCCAGGTCGGCTGCTTCACAGGCTGGATCCGACATGGTGTTGACGTAATCCAGTCCAAAGTCTTCGCTCACCTTGAGCTGGCCTTCCACAAGCACGCGGTAATCGGTTTCGTAATCCACGTATCGGGCACCGATGCGGTCCGCAGCGAACATCATGGTGATGGGCATCACCGGCAGCCGGTCCACCTGCCGCCCTTCGATCATCGCGATCACGCGTTCTCGGCTGTTCATTGCATCCTCCTATACTCAGGAACAACCCCGCGCCGCCAAGCCCTCAATTCCTGCGCCCCGGCTTCCATGAGGCAATCAACCGGATGAGTTCCTCCGCTTCCTCCTGTGATGAACACCACGTCTGAAGCATCACTCCTTCGGGTTCCAGTTCCTCCATAAACACTGGGATCTCCTCCGCACACACGGTGATATGCAAGTTCTTCCCGGCGCGCTGGATGCGGCGGTATACGTGCATCCATCGGGACGCGGGTTCGTTCCCTGCACCGTACACGAATTGAATGGCGTCCAGCTTCGGGATGGCAAGGAGCGCATCCAGATGGGGAAGTGCGTTAGGCCCATCCAGATGGTAGATGGAGCGATCCAGCCACTCGATCTCTTCAATGATCTCGGGCAGGAACAGTGTTTGAAACATCGCCGGGGACACCATGCATGAGAAGTCACAGGAGGGAATGTAGTAGCGGCCCGTGCAGAAGAGGGGCAGCCAACTCGTAGAGATGGTCTGGCCGGCAGCGAGCAAAATCTCTTCCTGGAGCGTATAGAGCTGCCGGAAGGTGGGACTGAGATGGTGCATGAGTGCTGCCACCTGAGCGGGGGCCTCAGCGCAGTCGAGACAGAGCTGCTGAGGGTCCCGCAAAGACGCGGCCAAATCCCCGCCTGGATGGATGTCGGTATACCCTACCAGAAATTTGCCCTGCCCCATCTCCAGCCCAAGGAGCGTCATCTCTGCGATGGCTCTCATATACTCATTGTTGGGATCGAAGCAGAGGCGCGGAACGTCGGCCCAGTCACGAAGGATGGGTACAGACCACGACGTTTCTTCCCCAAAAACGAGTTCTGCGCCCAGCGCTGCAGCCAGAACCTCGGGTCCCAAATTCGGCCAAATGAAGGGAAGCTGTTCGCCGCCCCAATAGGTGTTAGCGCACAACGCAGCGGACCGCTCCACGTTGTACTCCACATCCATCCACCGGTCCTTGAGAGAGGCGTGGCGCTTCACTGGAACAGGAAGCCTGCGAGGGCCTGGAGCGGTCACCTGTATCGTGGGCCGATCCAAGATGGCGCGATGCCACCACGCATCCATGCGAGCGATGGCTTCGTCTGCATCCGGCTTGTATTCCAGCTCCATTCCCGCTCGATCCCGTTGCGCCGGAACGCATGGCGCATGCGGCCCCTGCCTGCCATATACGTCGCCGCAGGATATCGGCAGCAGCGATTGATAAGCTGCCGCACGCCTGCTAGTCGTAGCGTCCCAACTCCTTGGCCAAGTTCACGATTTGCCGAAAGTTCTCCAAACTCACGCTGGATGGCACGGAATGGTCCGACGAGAAGATGTATCCTCCGCCCTCCTTGAGGATGGGCACGACGCGCCGCATCTCCGCCTCGATAGCCTCCCGGTCGTCCCACAGCACCGCGTTGATGCCTCCGTGGAGCACCAAGCGATCGCCGTAAGCCGCCTTCAAAGCGACCGGGTCCATACCTGCCTTCACCTCCAGAGGGTTGAGAGCATCCACGCCGATTTCCACCAGCTCGGGAACGAAGGGACGGATATCTCCGCATGAGTGCAAGTGGGCATAGATGCCTTTGGCATGCGCCCAGTCAACCGCCCGCTTCTGAACGGGCTTCAGGAGGCGCCGATATGTTTTCAGCGAGAAGAACTGGTTGTGCTTGTAGCCCATGTCGTCGGGCCAATTGACCGCGTCGAAGGTGTACCCGGCATCCCACACTTGATCCAGCAGCGCAAGATTGACGTCCAAGAAGTGATTAAAGATATCCAGAAGCCATTCCGGATCTTCGACGAGGGCAAGGAGCACGCGCTCCGTACCCACCGTCCAGGAGTGCGTCACGTCAAATCCGAACCAGAGCCCTGCCTGGATCCAGTATCCCTCCGCCCGCCAACGTGGATAGTTGGCTTTGAGGTAGTCCCAAGGGATGCGGTCCGATGAAGGCGTCATGCGCGCCTTGGCTGCGAGCCATGACGCCCGGTCCTTGATCGTGAAGTCCAGGAATTCCGGCACTCCGCCCGCATGCTTCCAATCCTTGAGTGTGGCCCCATACGCGGTGGTGTGGATGCGGTATTCCTCAGTCTCTTGCAGCACACGCACGGGGTAGCGGGGGCTGATGTCTACTCCGATATGGGCCACCTTATCGAGGCCGAAATAGTCCCGGAAGTCCACACCTTCGGGCATTCCCTCGCGACGCCACCGTTCGATTGTGGCTCCCCACGGGTCATCTATAATCGGCACGCGGTCGGCTTCGCGGTGCTCGAACATCCGTTTGAAACGCTCGTAGGATGTCATGTTCCCCTCCCCTTGTTTCGCTACGTGCCGGCCAGGGACCCCGCGGTTTCTGCGACCCCGCCTTCACGCGTTTGGGGCCTCATCAATATCTACAATTGCTTCGTCATAGCGAGCACCGATGCGGCGGCCCGGCGGCACTACCAGGAACTCCGAGGGCGACCATGGGCCGTTCACCAAGCGTTCGATGAGCGAGAGATCGCCGCGCAGTTTTTGAAAAGCCCATCCGCGCTGCCGCGCCTCTTCCCGCGTCCATTGCTCGTACCGGTCGTCCCCCTCCACACCCATTTCGATGTAGGTAAAGCAGGAATAGTTGCGCGTAGTATTCACGAGGGTGTCCCATAGGTACCGGGCATTCTCTTCCCCGTACTTAGCTACGAGCTCGTCGAATGTCTTGTCCATCCCGGTTTGCCGTTGGATGGATAGCTGGCTCAATTCGCCGGGGTTCTCGCCTCGCTCGATCCATCCGCTCGTTTTGAAGTAGACGCCCGGGTTCGCATTGAAGTACTCCAGATACCGTTCCTTGCTCCCCAGGAAGAGGGTAATGCAATCGTGTGCCCGTGGAAGGACTAAAGGCAAGCCACGGGCGCAAACACCCGCCAAGCCGTTGTTGCAGAGCCCGTACCCCAGAAGAACTGCGTCGTACCGATGCTTGTCCACGGCATCTATGGCCGCCTGCACGCGATCCCGCATGGGCACGGCACCGATATCGTGCAGCCCCTTGGGCAAAAAGTAGAGATCCACCACGTTCGGTGACCGGGCCACGACCCAGCACATTTCGCGGTAGAAGACTTCGCACGAAATCAGTTTGAAGCGTTTAGCCTCTTCCATGACTCGCCTGCCGATACCCTAAGCACCGCCCGATATGCCGGATGCGCAATAGGGAAGGCGCCGAGCCCCCCTGTCGCGCATCGAGCAAACAACGCTTTCCCAATGAGAAGCGAACACGTGAACCCGCGGTACTTCGGGCTGCCATCATGAGGAGGGAGCCCCTTTAGTGGACGCATGGCGTTCGCGCAGATCCTGCGCCAGTGTCTTGATCTCGGTAAGGTCGCGTTGCATCTCACTCCAGCCGTACCACAGGGCGTAGTCCGGATTCGCGTGGAAGGTCCCTTGGAAGGTTCGGTTCCGGTGCTCGAAGTACATCACGAAGAGCTTCTGCTCGATCTGCGTGGGCGCATCATGGAAGGTGAGCAGATCTGGGAACGGATAGGCGTACTCCTTGGGCTTGGCCAGGATGCCGTCGCGGTAGAGCCCAGCCACTACGTTGATCGCCTCAGCCATCAGATGATCGGCCTCACGGATCATGTTGTCGCCCTTCGTCAGTTCATTCCGCACGAAATTGGTGGAATGGCACCGGGCGCACGTGGCTTCCATCTTGCGCCGCTCTTTCTGGAAGTCCGCCTCGGTAAAGCGGACAATGTCCAGCTTCTTGATGGCGTCGAGGCGCGCGGTCGGTTGGCCATCCGGCGTCAGCACGCCCAAAGCCTTCAGGATGGTGGCCTGGTCGGCCTGCCATTGGGGATCCTTGGGCAGCGGCACGCGCATCCCTATGAAGCCCCACGCGGTGCGCACGTTGTGGTCCCCGCCCTGCATGTGGCAATCCTGGCAGGTAGGCGCCGATGCCGATTGCGGGATCACGTGCTTCTGCTTCAGGTCGAAGCGGACGCCGTGCTTGGACGACGCATACATCTCGTACTGGGGATGGTCGAAGCCCATGTGGCACGTCATGCAGGCTTCCGGCGAGCGTGCCTCGGCCAGCGAGAAGGTATGGCGGGTATGGCATGCGTCGCAGGAGGCCACGCCGAAGCCGCCGTTGGTGCGCTGGAGTTCCCGGATCTCCTCTGCAGACTTGAGGCCGATCTTGTGGCATCCGCCGCAGCCCTTCATCCCCTCCGTCAGAGCCACCGGTTGGGCGTGGAACGTGGGCATAGCCTTCATAGATGCCCAGCTCAGTGCGTGCTTGCCTGCCTTGAACTGCTCCAGGCGCTGGGGATGGCATTGGCCGCACGTGTCCGGCGTAGGGATCTTAACTTTGGCCACGTCTGCGGCAGACTTGTGATCGCTACCGTGGCAAACAGAACACACGATGCCCATCTTGGCGTGCTTGCTGAGCCGCCAGTCATTTACGATCCCAGGCGTTACATGCTCGTGACAGCGAACGCACGCGGAGTCCGAACCCAGGGCCTTTTGCGGCGCAGGATTCTTCTGGAAATGAGCTGTGAGGGTGGTAGCCATCCCCAGCAGAACAATGGGTGTTGTTGCCAGCGCTACAGGGCGCATGATCATGCGCCATCCTCCTTACAGAATTAAGTAAACCTCGTGCCGATCGCCCCGGCTACGGCGCCTCCGGCGGGTAACGCCGAGGCTTCCTCAGCAGGGGTTGCGCAGCGCGGGCCATGAACCGCGCCGCCCTCAATAGACACACTCCCTGGCAGCCGATGCGTAAGCCTCCAGGCTCCGTGGCGGCACGTGAAAGAAGTGGTCGCTTGGGCTCATTATATACCCGCCTCCAGGCCCATAGGCACAGAACATCTCAAGCACATGGGCCCGGATTTCTTCGGGCGTGCCGATCTCTAGGCTGTTGTTCTGGTCCAGGCCGCCGATAAGAGCAACCTTGCTTCCGATGCGGGCTTTGAGCTCTTTGGGCCTGGCATCCCCTCCCATGGCGGGGGGCGTGAGGGTTTCGCTTGCGTCGCAACCATTCTCGACGATCAGGTCCAGAATGGGCATCATGCCTCCGCATGTGTGGTACACCACCTTGTGCCCGATGGCATGGAGCGCATCGTGCATCCTTCGGTCGTAAGGCAGGCAGAACTCCCGATGGTATTTGGGCGAAATCACCGTGGAGCTGGCTGCGCCACCGCCCGTTTCGATGAGATCGTAGCGCGCTCCAGCCAGGCTCTCCTCAATGAAGCGTTCCTTGCGCTTCCACAATACCTCTAGAAACGCGTGCACCCAATCGGGATGATCTGCGGCTTCCATGATGAGTTCCTGCGTTCCGTAGAGGCACGTTGCGTCCTGCCAGCAGCCGCCTTGTTCCCCGCATACGAAGCCGCGGAGGATGCCGTCGTCGCCCAGGGCATCGTAATCCCGTAGAAGCGCGTCCTTGTCCAGTTTGGGGATCGGCATATACTTGGCGATGAGCTCCAAGTCCTCGTGGCGCTTCATCAGGGGAGTGATGTTCCACCGGGTTACGGCATTCTGCCCTACAATGTGGGAGAGGACGCCGCCTGGGGTGGTTACGATTACCTCGAAACGCTCTTCGCCGGGTGGAGCAGGAAGCGGCCGCGTGTCCACCACCCAGTCCGGAGACGTGTCCGGGATCACGGGGAAGCGCGCCAGGGATGCATCGAGGCCGAACCTTCGGAACGCATCCAAGTCGCTGATGCCGCCCAAGTAGGTGTTGAGGTGGAACGGTTGCCATTGATGCACCGTAGCGGGCACACGGTCGGGAACTCCCAGTTGAAGGGCCGTGAGCATCCGCTCCTTGGAGGTCACCGCAATACCTTTATCCAGGTATGGGCATCTGTAAGGCGCTTGGGGCTGTTGGGATTGAGCTGCCCCATGGGTCTGAGATTGGGCAGGTTTCGTCCCCAAACCCGGCGAGCCTCCCGCAGGTAATGGAGGTAGTTGTCCAGGGACACATCGGCAGGGACGCGGTGATCGGGGGTGGGGATGTAACCACCCTCTTCCACCAGGGGAGCTAATCGTTCGACCTCCTGCGTAATGCCCTCTTTGGAGCCGGCCAAGATGCGCTTGCCCACACCGCCGATCATCAGGAGATCCTTGCCGTATTGCTTCCGATACGCCACCGGATCTGCACCCCACGTTCCCACTTCGATGGGGAACATGCAATTGACGCCGCCCTCCAACCACAACGGCACGAGTTTGGAGATATCCCCGTCGCAATCCAGAACGAACACGTCCACGCCATAGCTGCGGAAAGTCTCGGTGATGCGCCGGTAATTGGGTACGAGAACTTCCTTGAAGATCTTGGGGGATAGGAGCGGCCCTGCCCGATAGCACATATCCTCCCACATAGACACGTATTCGAAATGGATGCCGGACTTGAGAGCCGGGAGCACGGACTCAATGATGCAATCTGCCACGGTGCGCACCATCTCTTCAAACAGCGGCCGGTCGTCATAAACGAGCAGGGAGATGCGCTCCACACTCATGAGGTCGCGCAGTTTTCCGTACAGCGAACCTCCAGGGATCCCCAAAGGATAGTCGCGCTTCGGGTCGGTATACCGCTTGACGTATTCCTGCCAGTTGGCGGGATAACGCCGGGGATCGCGCCCATCCAGGCGCCACTTTACCTCCTTCTCCCAGCTTGCCCGATCCTTGAGTGTGTGGTCCAAGTGGCGCGGGATAGAGCCCAGAAACTTGCCCTGCTCTTTGGTGACACCATCTCCGTCGCGCACGATGATCGTGTCTCCCCTGTCTTCCAAGACCACAGTCTCGAAGCCGGGACAGAGGAACGTGTTGATGGGCGCCACGATCCACTGGGGATCCATGCCGAACCACTCATCCAGGTTCACGCCCCTAGGTAGGCCATAATCCTGCCAAATGACAATCGTTTCGTCCCAAAAACCGAAGTCCATTATGGGGCAACGGTCTACCGGCCGAAAGTGCATGGTGGCATCGAAGCGCTCACGCGCGTTCATACTTCGTTTCCCTTCTTCTTCTCTCTTTATCTTCCCGGATCCCCAACGCATCCCGCAAGCCCGGCCGAAAAGCACCCAACCGCGCGTCTCTTCCGTTGGCCCTTCTTACCGAAGCATCTTCGCGAGAGCTGCAATGAATTCAGGACCCGTCCCGCAACATCCCCCGATGAAGTCTGCCCCTCCCTCCACAAGCAACAAGGCGGCCTCTGCAAACTCTGTGGGACCCGTTTGGTAGACGGCCTTCCCATCTACGAGGACGGGCAGGCCTGCGTTTGGCTTGATCCAACACGGGGCTGAGCTGGCTGCGCGGATGCGCCGGCAGACTTCCAGCATGTCCCGAGCGCCGACGCCGCAGTTAGCGCCCACAGATGTGGCTCCGGATTGAAGCAATGCTTCTACCGCCTGTTCGGGCGTTACGCCCATCATAGTGCGATCCTTGTTGCGCCCGGCATCGAACACCATGCAGGCCACCACAGGCAGGCCGACTTCTACAGCAGCAGACACGGCGAGGCGTGCCTCTTCCAAATCTGTCATGGTCTCCACCACCACCGCATCGGCGCCGGCCTCGGCCATCGCCTGTGCCTGCTGAAGAAACGAGGCCCGCACCTCTTGGGGACTTACCTCGCCCATAGCCAGCATTTTCCCGGTAGGACCCATGGACGCGAAGACGCGGGCGGCTCCGGCTGCGGCGCGTCGAGAGATCTCCACACCGGCCCGGTTTATCGCATGCGCCTTATCTGCCAATCCGTGCCGCGCCAATGCGATGGACGAGGCGCCGAACGTGTTGGTGAGGATCACGCGGCTGCCGGCAGCCACATACGCCCGGGCTACTTCCTCCACTCGGTCGGGATGGTGCAGGTTCCATACATCGGGACAGGCGCCGATCGGCAGTCCGCGCGCTTGGAGCTGGGTACCCCAGGCACCATCGGTGAGTACAGGCCGCTCCGCGGCGAGTTCCTCGATTACATTAGGCAAGAAGATGTCCTCCGCGGTTCATAGGTTCAGGGATCATGCGGTGCGCCGGCCGACACGGAGATTACCCTTCCAGGCAGTACTCCCGGGGCAGATACGGCGCATCGGCCAGGGCGGGCATCATTTCGGCGATGAAGCGCTCTTCATCCTCCGGCAGACTGTCGGCCTCGCGGGAAAGGCGATCCAACCAGCGCGTCTCGTTGGCTGGGATGTGCACTTCGCCGGCGGCTTTCCCGCGCCTTAGTTCTTCCAGTGCAGCAAGCACGGCACGGCGCGTGCGCAGGTACGGCGTGGCTTCCGCGGCGATAGCAGAAGACACTCGCAGGACTACGTCGGGCCGCAGTACATACGCCTGGGCGTCCCGCGGGGCGTCGGATTCGGAGAGCCAATCCCGCAACACCTGAGCTCCTCCGGGATGGGATGCAGCTACGTTCATCAACCGGCAGTCGTAGACCAATTGCTCCAGGCTCACTGTAGGAGCATTGGTGGAGAGCAGGCGCACGTTCTGCATCGATTCGTTGGACCAGCAATCGCACACAGCCTGGGACACATTCCCTACGGGGCTCAGGTGTGCACCTGCTGCCGTACGTCCTTCCATGGAGATGGGGACGCCGGCAATCGCCTTGATGTAGGGTCCTTCGTAGGCGCAATCTTTGCTGGGCCCTATAGCCCCTGTCTCATAGGCCACGAGGCCGCGCGGAACCGACGCCACCCGCACCACGGCAGCAAACACCGTAGGGATCATATGCTTGTCTGCCAGCACCATAGCCGTGTTGGCAAAGCCGCAGGCCGTGTCGCCGGAAGGAACGATGCCGCCCTCCCGGCATGCAGACACGATCTCCCCCCACAAAAAGCGCATGTCCCGCGGCGCCAGCACGCCCAAGGCGAACACCATCGTGCGAAGATCGGCCTGCATCAAGCCCTCGTCACTGATCTCCTTTCCGCCTGTGGACTCGATGGCGATAAGGTCCGCCCCGGCCTTTGCCGCCGTGTGGAACAGTTCTACCATGCCCTCCCAGTAGTATCCGCCGCGCATGCGGGGAGGCCGCACATGATCCCGCGTGTCGTTGGGAGTAAGGCGTAGCGCCGCTCTTAGTCCGTGCTTCTCAAAGGCCCTCTCGAGGTTTTCAGCCAACAGCGAAGTGATCTCGGCGCCCCACTTCGGATGCACCGTCATAGGGGGAAGCGTCTCGAACTCTACGAGTAGGTCCTCTACCCCAAGCTCCACCGCGCGCTGGGTCACGCCGCTGATCATCTCGGTGTATTGGCGCCGGATCTCAGCCCAGTTCTCTTCGTTGATGTCTATAGGCGGCAGGGTAAAGTTGATCTCAGGGATCACTCTGCCCGCGCCGATCACCAACCCTCGGCCGCATTGCACGGGGCGCGGCGCAATCCCAAAAACGAAATCATCCAGGCTGGTAATCGCCAGGGCCGAGCCACTCTGCAGCTCTGCAGCCTCCGATGTACAAGCCGTCATGGGGCACCTCCTCTCACGCTGCCACGAGCTCCCGTGCTACGCGCACCGCTCCGCTGGCATTGTCGCTGAAGCCGTCGGCGCCAATTTCGTCGGCGTAACGCTGCGTCACAGGCGCCCCGCCGATCATTACCTTCACCCGGTCGCGAATGCCTGCCTCCTTGAGCGCCTCGATGGTGGTCTTCATCCCAGGCATCGTTGTAGTAAGTAATGCGGACACGGCTACGATCTGCGCACCCTTCTCCTGTACTGTTTGCACGAAGCGCTCGGGGCTCACATCCACACCCAGGTCAATCACTTCGAAACCGCCGCCCTCCAACATCGCGGCCACGAGGTTCTTGCCGATATCGTGCAGGTCCCCCCGTACGGTGCCTATCACCACCTTCCCCACCGGCTTGGCGCCGGTACCCACCAGGATCGGCTTGACGATCTCTAGTGCGCCTTTCATAGCCCGCGCCGCGATGAGGAGCTCAGGAACGAAGTACTCGTTGGCTTCAAACAAACGACCCACCTCATCCATGGCTGGGATCATGTAGTCATTCAGCAGCGTTTGGGGATCCACCCCCTCGTTGATTGCCTGTTGCGTCACCGCCTTCGCAGTCGGCGCATCACCCTCGAGGATCGCCGTGTACAACGGCTTCAGATCGGTCATTGCCCTTTCCTTTCGGACTGCACGTGGTATGGTTCATTCGCGGAGCAGAATGCTCAACGATAAGGCCCATTAAAAAGGAAGTCTCCACGGTTTGGTGCCACAGCGTATGCGCGGGCGAGCGACACGGGATCCACTTCGATGGCTTGCTCCGGACACACGGCGATGCAGCGCGCCGGCGCGGCCATCCCCGCGCAATCCGTGCACCGGTCCGCAGCGACAAGGTAAGTGCCAAGGATTTCGGTAACCGCACCTATGGGACATGCCTCCAGACACGCGCCACAGCGGGTGCACCGTTCTTGCACAATGTGTTTCGCCATGGAACGCCTCCATTCCCTCGGGGGAATTCCGACGATGCCCTCAACTCTCTGTCAAAGATTAACAGAGCTCATCGCCCCAAACAATAGTAAGGTGGTACTTCCCTTCGGTACTCCAGTACGCCTGCGCCGCGGGACGCACAAAAGCGAAACCAGATGCACAGGTCCAATTTCCCTCCAGCCCATTATGGATGAAGCGTCCGCTGACGTCAACCCCCCGCGCGCCGCACGAGCACCCGAACCTGATAGGGCCCCATCGTAACCCGGAAGGGACCATCGGCAACGATCCTCTCGCCGCCCATCGCATCTTCCCAAACAACCTTCCCTGAACCCGAAAGAAGCCTCACAGTGGACCGGACCGATGCCGCGTTGAAACTGATGAGCACAAGCGCCACGCTCCTCCCCGCCTTCCGCAAACATGCGAACACTCCGCCGGATGCTGCCACCCCACCCGTGTCACACGAACCCCGAGCCAGCGCCGGTATCCGCCGCTTAAGCCCATAGATGCGGCGCAGGAACTCAACACTGGAGGGCCCCACACCCTTCTTGTAGATCGAAGGGTCTTCATCGCCCTGGTAGAGCATGGGCACGCCGTCAATCAGCGCGCAAAGTGCCATCAATGCGTGCATCTTCTGGAGCCCATACACTTGGAGCGGTCTTTTCTTTTGAAACGTCCACGACACGGTGTCGTGGTTGCTGATCCACCGCATCTTGAGGGCGCCAGGCGGCAACGTCAAAGCCTGGTCATGAAGGAATTGCTGCAGCGCGCGCGCCCATTCTGCAGGCGCGGCATTGCGATCCTGCAGGTCCATCATCAGGAAATAGAGCTGGGCATCGTACGTAAGGTCTGCGTCCCGGTAGAAGATATTAGCGCCTGTATATTCCTCCGGGAGGAGCAGCGCATAGGGATGCACTTGAAGGAACCCCTGCCGAATGGCATGGTCCATTGCCAAGCCGCCGCCGAGCGTCGAGAAGCTGGGCCGCTTGCCGGGAACAGGCTGCCAGTTGACTGGGCTGCCCGCTGCCACATCCACGCGTGCGCCGACTGCACCGTATTCCCGTGCATCCCATGCCGCTACCCGGCGCATGTAATCCTGCCATCCCGGGTTGGCATAGTCGAAGGACACTTGGCCCCACTTGTAGTGCGCCGACCCGTCGGGGTTTCGGCAAATCCAGTCCGGGTGGTCCCGCGCCAAGGGAGTGATGTCCGGCGGCCCGTGGGGTACTAAATCGAATATGAGCCGAATCCCGGCTTGTGCACAGGTTGCCGACAGCTCCTTCAACTCTTCGGGAGTGCCGTAGAGAGGGCTGATCTTGAAATGGTCGAAGGGAGAATAGAGGTTCCAGCGCGTTCCGTCGCCATGTTCCCATATGGGCAGAAGCCAGAGCAAGGTGATGCCCATGCGCTTCAATACCGGGACGTACTCACGCAGCCGATTGAAGCCGCCGTACCCCCGGAAGTTCATCTCGGGCGTGCCGCCTGGATGCCCGCAATACATCACCTGCTCGCTCAGCCTGGGCAGCCCCCGGCTCGGGGCTTTCAGGCCGATATCGGAATAGACGCTTTGCACGCCGCGGAGGACGGCATCCCGGGTGCCGTGCATCAACCACAAGTACTGAACACCCAAGGCAACGCCCTCGCCAGGCTTGAGGGGCGCCAGAATGTTCTGGGTATGCCGGATCTCGGCACCGTCGCCTCGGCGCACCACGGATACCGGCGTGTACTCTTCTTCGCAATGAAACCACGTCCCTACTCCGCACCGATCTCTCGCAGACCAAAGAATGGCAAGGGGGTCCTGGGAGCGCGGTGCGATCGCGCCGCCCTCCAACATCCTGTTCACGGGACTGTCCCCAACAGGAAGACTGCCTGGGAAGGCTATGGCCTCATCGGGGCCAACCCGGATGGGCGGTGTACACAGAGAGGTGGCGCTGAGCGTTTTTGACGTGGACCCTACGTTCCGAACGAAGAGCTGCCGCAGGATCCACGGCCGCCGCGGAGGAACGACATAGCGAAGCGTGTATTCCCAACCGTCCGATCGCGTGGTTAATTCCAGGGTGGTACCCTCACGTGAGCGGCGCACCGCAAAGGCGGAAAGAGGCGAAATTGGAGCTTCTCCTCCTCGCAATGCAGGGGAGACGCCGATAGCGACAGGCCCTCCGATACCCCCGTCGTAGGCTCCGTTGGTCACCTTGATCAAGAGCACATTGGGGCGATCGGGACGGAGCACTCGCGCCGGAACCGAGTAGCGGCGAGGCACCTCCCAATGATGCGGGGTCTCGGGACCTGTGGATCCTACCTCCACACCGTTGACGTACGTCGTGTCGAAGTCGTCTACAGAACCGATGAGCAGAACCAGGTTCCTGCCTGCCCATGCGTGAGGGATCGAGAACTGCGTGCGGTACCAGAAATTGCCGATGCGGTTGTGGAGGCGATCGTCGCCCGCCCCGCGGACGCTTGGGATTGGGGTGGGGTGCCATTGAAGAACATCGAAGCGGCCCTTCAGCAGCGCACCGGCTTCTGAGGCTTCGGAAGTCCCAGGCGCAAAGACCCACTGCCCCTCCAAAGACACCGCGTCCCCTCGATCAATGGCGCGCCGGATGGATGCACCATTAGGAGGCTTCGGAACCGACACGCCTAAAACCGCCCGGAGTGGCGCATCTACGAGCAGGTTGCGGCCCGAAGCCAAGTCGAGCCATTCCACCCAACCGCCGGATGCGCGGTCAAACGAAAGCCGGAAGTACTTGTTTTGAAGCACAATCGGCGCATCCATGGTACGCCCGGGCAGGGAAGCGCACGGGATCGCCAACAGGAAGGGCCCCAAGATCGCTCCTTGCCGCCATTTCCTCATTGCATTGCCCTGCAGCCGAACAACGGGAAGTGCCTGATCGTACGAGGTCTGCCGTTAGAGGTGGATACGAGCGCCCAGCATCAGAACCGTAACGCTTCGCACGGCCACCAAATCCGCTTCGACGCCTACATAGCGTGACAGGTTGTAGCCCCCTATGAGCTTGATGCCCACATCACGAAACCTGCCGCCCCAATTGCGAACCGTCATGAGGCTCACACCCCCTCCGAAGTAGAGCGGGTGCTCCACATTGATTTGCGAAAGCGCAAAACCCCGGCCGATCTGCCGCCCGTTGTCACCCCAAAGCACGCCGGACCGCCAATCGTCGTAATCGAGGCGTCCCATCCAGCCTCGATCCACGCCAAGGCCCGTCGAAGCGAAGTCCACGCCCCCAAGCACTCCACCAAGATTATTGTTGGTGAAGCCTACGCGCAAACCAAGTTCCACACGGCGAGCGTGCCACGGCAGGTCGTTGCCGGATGCGCGCGCCCACACGGGCACCCCTGTGGCTGCCGTCAGGATCGCCGCAGCAACCCCCCACCGCGCCAATCGTTTCATCCAAGTGACACTCATAGAACTCCTCGCAAAGCGACACCTTCTGCTTCCCACACGGGGGATCACAGTAGGTGTGCCGCCTCCTAGATGCTGTATTTGCTAACCCTGCACCAACGCCTCGAACCGGCGGTAATGCTCCTCCAACGAGTGCGTTGCCGAGGGCCGGTACTCCGCCAAAGGGAAGGAGGACCGGATGAGGTCTCGGGCATGCTCCAAGGTATCGAGCTCTCCCGCGGCGATGGCCTGTACGCACAGGTTCCCGATGGCTGTGGCCTCCACGGGCCCGGCCAATACCCGTCGCCCGGTCACATCCGCCGTGAGCTGACAGAGGAGGGCATTTCGGGAACCCCCGCCGATGATATGGATCGTTTGGATGGGCGTGTGCGTTACGGCTTCCAGCCGCTCAACCACCCAGCGGTACTTCATGGCAAGGCTCTCGAGGATGCACCGCACCATTTGGGCCACGCCGTCCGGGGGCACCTGCCCGGTGCGGGTGCAAAACTCCGCGATTGCCTGCGGCATATCCTGCGGGTTAAGGAATGCCCCGTCATCGGGATCCAGCAGAACCTTCCAGCCTGGAGCTTCCGCACCCAGCCTGGCCAATTCTTCGTAGGAATAGCTCCGTCCCTGCCGCTCCCACGATCTGCGGCACTCCTGCAAGAGCCATAGCCCCATGACGTTGCGCAACAACCGCACTGTGCCGTTGACCCCGCCTTCATTGGTGAGGTTGAACTCTAGAGTGCGGTCGTTGATCACTGGGTGGTCCACTTCTACCCCTACGAGGGACCACGTGCCGCAGCTCACGTAGGCCCAGCCGGCCCGGCCCTCGGCAGGTACGGCTGCCACAGCAGAGCCGGTGTCGTGCGTCGCAGGAGCAATCACCGGAACAGCGCCAGCCCCGGTAACGCGTTGGACGCCAGCGTGAAGAGGTCCGAGCACAGTTCCGGGAGGCACCACCTTGCCGAGCATCTGTGTGGGAAGACCCAGCCGTTCGAGCAGTCCACGCGCCCAATCTCCTCGGACGGGATCGTAGAACTGCGTTGTCGTGGCGATAGTAAACTCATTGACCTTCACGCCTGTGAGCCAAAAGTTGAACAGATCCGGCATGAGCAGCAAGGCGCGAGCCTGTTCCAACAGCGGCGAATTCCGCAGGCGCAACGCCATCAACTGAAACAAGGTGTTGAGCTGCATGAATTGAATGCCGGTCGTCTGATAGATCTCCCGGCGGGGCACTACGCGAAACACCTCGTCCATCACACCGTCGGTGCGACTGTCTCGGTAATGATAGGGGACACCGAGCAGCTCATCATCCCGGTCCAACAGTGCATAATCCACTCCCCAGGTGTCCACGCCCATCCCCTGGAGCTCACCTGGGTGCTCCCGAACGGTCCTTGCCAACCCGTTGGATATCTCTGCGAAGAGGCGGACGGTGTCCCAATAGAACCGCCCCAGAATACGCTGGGGTTCGTTGGGAAAGCGGTGGACCTCGGTCAGGGTAAGGCGGCTGCGGGCAATCGTGCCGAGAACCGCTCGGCCGCTCTCGGCGCCGAGGTCAAAGGTTAAGAAGCGTGCCGTACCTGGCATTGCGGAACCCTTTCTGGGTGGATGCAATGTTCAGCGGTAACATTCGGCGTTCGGCGCGGGATCCCTCCCCGGCGCGCGCTCATTTCGCTTCGCTATGAGGGACTGGGCCGGTGTTGCCCTGCGCCGGCAAATGAAGGCGCACCTCACAATCGGCTGTTGCAGCGGGTACGTGCCCTCGCCCACCAAGGCGCGCGCCTCGATACCCGTTCCGTAACGCCAGCCGCACGGCCTTTGGGGAGGAATTCCGGTGAAGACGCAGGAAGAGTACATCCAAGCATCCGGATACCGTCAAGAGCCATCGCCGGCTCAATCCAAATCCGGGGCTCATGGGCATGTGCAGGAAGAGATTATGTCTGACGGGCAGCGCCACATTACACGCCGCGACCTATTGAAACGCTCGGCCGCCGCGGCGGCACCGCTCTTCATCCCCGCGGGTGTGCTGGGCCGAGGAGGCCAGAAGCCGCCTAGCGAACGCATCACCGTAGGCATCATCGGTGTGGGCTTCCAGGCACGGGGTCATCTGAACCTCCTGATCCGGCATCCGGACACCAAGGTTCTGGCCGTTTGCGATGTAGACACCACCCGCAGGGAGAACGCCAAGCATATCGCCGACGAGTGGTACAGCGCTGACACGAGCGCCGGTCCGTACAAGGGCTGTGACGCTTACAGAGATTTTCGCGAGCTGATTGCCAGGCCCGATATTGATGCGGTCTTGATCGGCACGCCGGATCACTGGCACTGCATCCCTGCGGTAGAAGCAGTGAAGGCCGGCAAGGACGTTTATTGCGAAAAGCCTCTATCCCTAACCATCGCCGAAGCCAAAGTGATGATAGACGCTGTTCGCAAGTACAACCGCGTATTCCAAACCGGCAGCCAACAGCGGTCGGATCGTGAATTTCGCGTAGCCTGCGAAGCGGTTCGCAACGGGCGCATCGGCAAGGTGAAGCAGGTGTACGTAGCCGTGGGTGGACCGAGCCGCTGGTGCGATCTCCCGGAAGAGCCCATGGAACCCGGTCTGGATTGGGATCTCTGGCTGGGCCAGGCCCCCATGCGCCCGTATAACTCCATTCTAAGCCCCCGCGGCGTGCACAACTTCTTCCCAAACTGGCGAGCCTACCGCGAGTATTCGGGCGGCGGTATGACCGACTGGGGAGCACACCACTTCGACATCGCGCAATGGGGACTGGGAATGGATCACAGCGGTCCTGTTGAGATTATCCCTCCGGAGAAACCAGAAACAGGGCAGGGTGTGCGGTTCCTCTACGCCAACGGCGTAGAAATGATCCATGGGAGCCATCAGGATCCGGACGGCCAAACTCGGGGCGGCGTCCATTTCGTTGGCGAACACGGCATTGTGTATGTGGATCGCGGGCAGCTCATGAGCTGGCCCGAGGATATCGTCAAAACACCCCTCGGTCCCCATGAGAAGCCGCTTTATAAGTCTCCCGGGCATCACCAGGACTGGTTCAATTGCATCCGAAGCCGCAAACGCCCCATCTGCGACGTGGAGATCGGCGCGCGTTCGGTTACGGTATGCCACCTTGGGAACTTGGCCTACTGGTACGGCCGGAAGCTCCGCTGGGATCCTAAGCGTTGGCACTTCGTCAACGACCCGGAGGCCAATACCTGGTTGGATCGGCCCCGGCGCGACCCCTGGCGGCTTCCCCACGTTTAGCCGTTAGGGAACGGACTTCCGCTGCAATCTGCTGTGCGGCGCGCTCGCAGGCCTCCGCCACCTGGGGACTGAGGGGCGCCTCGGGCTGCATGCTGCGGGCTTCTATGGCATAGACCACGAGCCTGGGCGGGAGGGCACCCAGCGCCCGGCCTAACTCGATCGCCTGCGGGACCCCTAGAGCATGGGTGGATGGGCGACAGGCTAGCTCCGCGGGCAACGGCTCGTCGGTTGGGACGAAGCGATGCACCGTACCAGGCTCAGCACCGGACATGGCCGCATCAACCAGGATCGCCGCGTCCGCCCCCTCCCAAAGCGCCATCAGGTCGGTAGGATCTCCGGAAGAAGTGTGGATCTCGGCGTCACCCATCAGGCGGCGCAGCGCCATGGCGGCGATCAAGCCCGCTGCATCGTCACCCCGCCCCTCGCTGCCAACGCCGATCACTACCACGCGCACGGCGCCCGCCTCTTCTTGGGATCGCTTGGCGCTCTGCCTCATCGCGGCACGCAAGGATGCGCCGGTTCCCGTGCGTGCATTCGTCTTGGGACAGGTCTGGGGCGAGGTCTTGCGCCAAACCTTCGGCCAAGCAGCAATCCGCCGGAGCTTACTTCCGGTCGAGGTTCAACTGGAGGAAATGAGTTGAACACGAGATGCACGGATCGTAGTTGCGGATGGCCTGCTCGCAGCGCCAAGTGAGGTGTTCCTCCGGTTCGTCCAGATACGCCGGAACCAGGGCCATCAAATCTTCCTCCATCCTCCTTTGGTTCTGGGCCGTAGGCGGCACGATTTTGGCGTTGCGGATAACGCCCCGTTCATCTACCGTGTACCGGTGATAGAGGATGCCGCGCGGCGCCTCAGTACAGCCCGTAGCCACCCCGGCAACGGGCGACACCTCCACCGAAGGAGGATCCGGCGGCTCGTACCCGCGGACCAGGCGCAGAGCCTCCTCACAGGCGTAGAGCGTCTCCACCGCCCGCACCACGATGCTCTTGAACGGGTTCAGGCAGGGCACCCCCAACCCCACTTCACGCGCTGCAGCCTGAGCCGTTGGGGAAAGCTTGTCGTAATTCAAATTGAAGCGGGCCAGCGGCCCCACGAAGTACGAACCGCGCCCTTTGATCACGGAGTGGAGCGCCGTACTGTGGGGCACCTGTTCTTCAACAAAGTGCTCTTCATATTGGGACACCGGGATATCCAGCCCCTTACTCGACACCAATCTTCCATGATTGATGGCGTACTCATCCTCGCTGCGGAGGGCAACAAATTGGTAGTTCTGTTCGAAGTCCGGAAACGTCAGATCCCCGGTGAAGCGCACGGTGTCACGGGCGATCGCCAGAGCTTCCTCCAACGGCCCTTCGAGCGACGCAACCTCCTCCCGGGACGGAGCGCGCCAGAACCCGCCGACCCGCATGTTGACCGGGTGGACCTCCCGACCCAGCAGCGTGGACATGATGAGATTGCCGGCCTTCTTCAACCTAAGGCCCTTGGCCACAACGGATCCGTAGTCCTTGGCCATGCGGATGGCATCTTCATAGCCCAAAAAGTCGGGAGCGTGGAGCAGATACACGTGCAGAGTATGGCTCTCGATCCACTCACCGCAGCTGATCAGACGGCGGAGGTTCCTAACACGGGGACCGGGATTTACCCCGCACAAGTCCTCCATAGCGTGGGAAGCGCTCATCTGATAGGCCGAATGGCAGATGCCGCAGATGCGGGCGGTAATGTCGCCGGCCTCCCTGAAATCCCGGCCCCGAAGGAACGCTTCGAAGAGCCTCGGAGGCTCGAAGATGCGGAGCTTCACATCGTCCACGGCTCCATGCCGCACCTTCACCGTAAGGGCACCCTCGCCTTCCACCCGGGCGAGCATATCTACTTTGATCGTTCTACCCCTCATGAGCTTCGCTCTCCTTTCGGAAGGGTTCGGCAAAGGCGGTGAACATGCGCAGTGAACGCACGATGGCCGCATCCTCCATGCCGTCCTGCTTCCATCGGGCAGCTAAGGACGGGGGATTGGCAGCCTCTTTGGGTCCGAAGCACCCGTAGCAACCTCGGTTGAAGGAGGGGCAAAGCGCCCCGCACCCTGCTTGCGTCACCGGTCCCAAACAGTTCTTTCCCTGAGCCACTGCCACGCACACATTGCCGCGAAGCTTACATTCGATGCACACGCTGTATCGGCCGATGTTGGGCCGCCGCCCGTTCAGGTACGCCGAAAGAAGCTCCAGAAGTTGTTGTTTGCTCACCGGGCAGCCGCGCAGCTCATAGTCAACGAACACGTGGTCGCTCACGGGTGTGGATTTGCCTAGAGCCTCGATGGTCCGAGCATTGGGATAGACGATGCCTACAAAGTCCTTTACGTCCGCGAAGTTTCGCAGCGCCTGGATGCCCCCAGCCGTAGCACACGCCCCGATCGTGACGAGCATCCGCGACGCCCTGCGAACCTGGTGGATGCGCTCGGCATCGTGGGGGGTTGAGATGGAACCCTCCACCAGAGACACGTCGTAGGGCCCTCGCGCCACAGCCCGCGTGGCCTCGGGGAAGTACGCAATTTCCACTGCGTCCGCGATGGCCAGAAGCTCATCCTCACAGTCCAGCAGAGTAAGCTGGCAGCCGTCGCACGAGGCGAATTTCCAAACAGCCAGTTTGGGCCTTCGGGCTCGGTCCATGCTACACCTCACGCTTTCCGAAGAACGGCTCGATCTCAGAATATTGGAAGACCGGCCCATCCTTGCATACAAAGAAGGGGCCGAACTGACAGTGTCCGCAGAGGCCGATGCCGCACTTCATATTGCGCTCCATGGACACGTAGATTGCGTCTTTGGCTACTCCCCGCCGCTCCAACTGGTGCACGGTGAAGCGCATCATGACTTCGGGCCCGCAAACGAATGCAACCGTCTCCAGCGGATCGAAAGGAGCTCCCGGGATCAACGTTGTCACCACGCCCACATTGCCGCGCCACCGTCCGGCGGCTCGGTCTACCGTTACATAGACGTTCAGATCGAAGCGGGCTCTCCACTTTTCGAGCTCGCGATGGTAGAGCAGGTCATCGGGACTGCGGGTACCGTAAAGAAGAACGATCTTGCCGAAGTCCTCGCGCCGTTGGAGCAGGGCGTAGAGGGCAGGCCGCAAGGGAGCGAGGCCGATGCCGCCTGCAACCAGCACTACGTCCCTGCCCACTGCTTCGTCAATGGGCCAACCCGTTCCGAAGGGCCCGCGAACGCCCAGCATATCTCCCGGCCGCAACCTGCGCATAGCCCGCGTCACGGAGCCCACTTCTCGCGTGGTATGAACCAGCACTTCCGGCCGAGCAGGATCCCCGCAGATGCTGATGGGCACCTCGCCCACCCCAAACAGATAGAGCATATTGAACTGACCGGGTTCAAATCCGGGCGCTGCCCCTACCTGAGGCGGGTTCTGCAACTCGATGGTGAATGTGTCTGATGTCTCCATCCGCACGCGCTCGACGCGACACGGCCGCGTGAGCATGGGATCCTCCACGGCGACTGCCATTCTTGCACCCCCTCACCGCCGCACCGAATAGAGATCCAGAAGTTGCAACCTCGTGGCCTGCAACCTCTGCTCCAGAACCATTGCGAAGCGCTTCAGCAGCGCATACCCCAGCTCGGGCGATTCGTCGCACTTTGTGCGCAAGCACCGCCCATCCAGGGCGAAGGCACGGACGTGCTCCAGGGCCCGGGCGTCGAAGCGCCACCGATATGGGGGAATGAGCCAAGACCACCCCAACACATCTCCAGGTCCCAGTGTCTGGATGATGATGGATCCCTGTTCCAGGTGAAACACTTCCAAAGCTACCTTCCCCTGGCGGATTAGGTAGAACCAGTTCGCTTCCTCCCCCTCCCGAAAGATGTACTCATCGGGTTTGAAGCGAACATTGGTGGCGCAATCCTCAATGGCCTTAAGGTGCTGAGGATCAAGACCCTCGAAGAAGGGATGCTCCGCTAGAATGCGCTCAAGCGTTTCCATCAACGTTCTCCTTAACCCTCTGCGCGCCGTTGCGCAGCGCGCGGATCTCTTGCGTCAAATCTATTCCCACCGGGCACCAGGTAATACATCGCCCGCAGCCCACGCAACCCGGCGTCCCGAATTGGTCCTGCCAGGCTGCAAATTTGTGCACCAGCCATTGCCGATATCGCGCCGCTGGGGAATAGCGAAGGCTTCCCCCAACGATGTAGGTGAACTCCGCCGTAAAGCACGAGTCCCACCTCCTTGTGCGCTCCGCTTCGGCGCCTGTGAGGTCTGTAGCGTCTTCTACCGTAGCGCAGAAGCACGTAGGGCACACCATCGTGCAATTGCCGCACGTAAGACATCTCCGGCCGATCTGTTCCCAGTATGGGTCCTCCAGCCGCTCATAGAGGGCTTCCCGCAGTCCTTGCAGATCCACAGAGCGCCCCATGCGTGCCGCAGCCTTATTCGCGAGCGTCGCGGGCAGGGCCGCCTGTTTTTCGTCGGGCTTGCTGTGGGGGACCTCTTCCAAAACCTCAGACCCTGATGCGGATCCGGCTTCCACCAACATGTAATGCCGACGCCCTTCCTGCACCTCGGTAATGCACAGATCGTATCCCTCGGTGGGCCGCGGGCCGGTACCCATAGACGCGCAGAAACACGTTGGCCCCGGCTCCGAGCATGTCACCGCGATAATGAATGCTTCACGGCGGCGCGCACAGTAAACCGGATCCGCACGCTGCCCGTCACGCAGTACTGCGTCCAGGCGAAACAGCGCATGAAGATCGCAGGAATGCACGCCCAGGAGCGCCAAGCGAGGAGGTGACTGCTCATCCTGAGCGATTTGGAAGCCGGCCCCTTCCCTGCGTGCGCGCCACAAACGCACCTTGGGGGGATAGAGCCAGTATTTCCATGATTGCGCCCCCGGCGAGCACCGGAAGAAGAAGGGACTTGCAGTGCGCTTTAGGCTGTAGCGCCCCCCGGCAGTTACTTCGGCCCATCCTGCCGGCAAATCGCCAACAGACCGTAGCGCATCCAACACAATAACCCCGTCGCGGATCTGCGGCCCGATAACACCGTAGCCGCGCCGCTGCAGGGCGTCCAACAGGTAAGAAAGGTCGCCGGCTTCCACCACGGACAGCTCGCGACAAGATACGGCGACACTTGCCATGGAAGCACCCTTTCTGAACTGCGCTGCTGTTAATAAAACAAAGCCATTGCCAAACCTGAGTCCTCGGGTTTTGTCATCGCGTTTGGCCTATCGTATCACCTCCCGCCGCCCGATGCAAGGGGATTGCAGGCCATCTGTCCAAAGTGAGCGCAGGAAATTGGTCACCACCGGACGGTAAGGAGTACTAGCAACAGGTCAGGATCCCTCGATAGGCACCACCGGATACCGCCCACACACAACCTGGTGCTGCGAGAGAATGGCCGCCGAATGCATCCCCAACCGGATGGCCGTCCCCGGACCCTTCCAAATCCCCCGTAAGGGAGCACGCCTCGGGCCGGCCATCGGAAACGAAGCATATACGAGGGCAAGCGCCCCGAAAGCGAAGGCAAGCCATGCTCCCCAAAAGCAGAGATGGGCGCCCCCATAGGAAGCGCCCACCAGATCCATCGGGGTGACCAGACTTGAACTGGTGACCTCCTGGCCCCCATCCAGGCACTCTACCAAGCTGAGCTACACCCCGCTCGCGTATATTATACCGGCGCCGGACCATTGTGTAAAGCCGTCCTCGAACGCGGGTGTCCGGAGCCTCGTCCCCGCTGCGTGTGCTAGAATAGGTCAATTCACGGGGTGAAACACGGCATGCTCCTAGCTATTGATGTGGGCAATACGAATATAACCCTCGGCGTCTACCACCAAGGGAAGCTCCAAGCCGACTGGCGCATCCGCACCCAGCGCGACCGCACGGCTGATGAGCATGCCTCGATCCTTCTGCGCCTCATGGACCATCGGAGCATCTCGCCTGCCCAGATCCGCGGCGTTGCGATCTCCAATGTTGTGCCCACTATGACGGATGCCCTCGTGGGTTTGGCCCGCCGGTACTTCTCCGCCGACCCCTTGGTGGTTGGGCCTGACACGGACTTCGGCATCTCCATCCATTACCGCCCGCCTGGCGACGTAGGAGCGGACCGCCTGGTAAACGCAATCGCCGCCTATCACCGATATGGGGGCCCCGCCGTCGTCGTTGATTTCGGCACTTCCACCACGTTTGACGTCATCGGGGCGAGTGGGGATTATCTCGGCGGGGCCATCGCGCCCGGCATCGGCATCTCCACAGATGCCCTATTCCAGCGGGCGGCCCGGCTGTACCGGGTGGAACTGACCGCCCCGGCCCATGCCATCGGCACCAATACGGTGGAGGCGATGCAGTCCGGCATCATGTTCGGCTTTGCCGGTCAGGTAGACGCCATCGTGGAGCGCATCGCAAGGGAGCTGCCGGCCAAACCCAGCGTCATAGCCACAGGAGGGCTGGCGGACAGGATGCACAAACTGAGCCGCACCATCGAGCACGTGGATCCCATGCTCACCCTGGATGGCCTGTATCTGCTCTACGTGAGAAACCGCGGCCATGAATGACAATGCCCTTTCCCTGTGTGCCAATCCGACGGCACGCACTCTAAAGTCCATCGGTGCCTGGACTTCATCGGCACTCGGCGCCGCCCCGTCTTTTGCGCAGCCTTTTCACGTCGGCCCTGTAACGGTGGATCCGCCGGTGGTTCTGGCGCCCATGGCCGATGTTACCAACGGGGCGTTCCGGCGCATTTGCAAGGCCATCGGCGGCGTGGGTCTCGTGTGCACAGAGCAGATCAGCACGCAGGCCCTTCATCACGGCAGCCGCCGCACCCGGCAAATGCTGGATTGGACGCCGGACGAGCAGCCTCTGTCCGTCCAACTCTTCGGCGCGGATCCTGCCATCATGGCGGAGGCCGCCCGCATTGTGGTGGATCTGGGAGCCGCAATCGTTGATATCAACATGGGATGCTGGGTCCCCAAAGTCTGCCGCCAAGGTGCGGGCGCCGCGCTGCTCCGCGATGCAGACACCGCGCTGCGCGTAGTTGACGCCGTCGTGAGGGCAGTGGCGGCGCCCGTCACGGTCAAGATGCGAGCCGGCTGGAGTTCCCAGGATCTCACATCGCTGCCCTTGGCACTGAAGTTGCAGGATGCGGGCGTGCAGGCGTTCACCCTCCACGCCCGAACCGCCGCCCAGGGCTTCTCAGGATCAGCCGACTGGAGCTGGATCCGCGCCATGAAGCGAGCTCTGCGTGTTCCCGTAATCGGGAACGGCGATATTCGGTCCCCCGAGGACGCCCTCCGTATGATCCGGGACACCGGCTGTGACGGAATAATGGTGGGGCGTGCCGCCATCGGCAATCCATGGATTTTGCGGGACATCGTTCAGTATGTGGCTACCGGTTCCTATGGCCCGCCTCCAAGCCCAAGGGAGCGCGTAGAAGTTGCTATGCGCCATGTTGCCGATCTGGCCCGCGTTATGGGTGAGGAGCGGGCTGTAGTGCATCTGCGCGGACAGCTCTCGGGGATCGTGCGGGCAACGCCGGGAGCCGCCAGGTTTCGGGAATGCATCGTCCACGCGCGTACGGTGCAGGAGCTCCGCGAAGTGCTCAACCGTTGGTCGGAACAAGCGGAGCAAGCCTTATGAAGCGCGTAGTGAGTGTGAGCCTCGGCACGTCCAAGCGCAATCGCAAGGAAGAAGCGACCTTTCTGGATGTCCCCTTCTCCATCGAGCGCATCGGCACCGACGGCGACCGGCGGCGCTTCCAGGAACTCGTGCGAGAACTGGACGGCACGATTGATTGCTTCGGGGTAGGCGGCACAGACGTCTATCTCTATGCCGGAACGAGGCGCTATACGTGCCGAGACAGTCTGAGGCTCATGCGTTACGCTCGCCACACGCCTTGGGTAGACGGCAGCGGGCTGAAGCACACCCTGGAACGGGCAACGGTCGCCTGGCTCCAAGAGCACGGCGTGCTGGATTTCAGCCGTCTCCGCGTTCTCCTCGTGAGTGGTGTGGACCGCTTCGGGATGGGCGAGGAGCTGGCCAAGCGCGCAGCGTCTGTGGTTTATGGAGACCTCCTTTTCGGACTGGGGATCCCCATACCGGTGCGTTCGTGGAAGACCGTAGAACGCCTTGCACGGGTGGCGTTGCCCATAATCGCCCTCTGCCCCATCGAGTGGTTCTATCCCACCGGCAAGAAGCAGGAAGTCAACACGCCGCGGCACGAACGGTATTTTGAGGAAGCCGATGTGATCGCCGGCGACTGGCATTTCATCCGGAGATACATGCCCAATCGGCTGGCCGGCAAAATCATCCTTACGCAATCGAGCCAGCCACACGAAGTGGAATTGCTGCGGGAACGGGGCGTGCACATGCTCATTACAACCACTCCGGAGATCGGCGGCGCGGCCTTCGCCACCAATGTTATGGAGGCCGTGTTGGTGACACTCCTAGGGCGCCGGCCTGAAGAGCTGACAGCCGACGATTACATGGCCAAGCTTCGCGAACTCGGGTGGACACCGCCGGTGCGGGTTTTGAACCCGTAGATACAGGGAAGGCCAAGGGCACCTATTTCTCGGAGGCGGTGCGCCGCAAGACACAACGGTTTTCGGGCTGCGCGGAATAGAGCTCAGCGGCAGTACGCTCGCGCCGCTCCCGCACCGAGGCTTTCCCGGTTTTGCCGAGCCGGCGCGGTCAAAATGACAAGAAAGGCTTTCATGGAGAAATTCGCCTTCATCATTCATCCTTTACAAGCGCGGCGCGACGTAGCGCGCAAATACCCCGTCGCCCGCTTCATACCGGAACCTGCCCTGGAGTGGTATATGAAGCGCCGCGGCCCGATCTTGGCGGCGCACCTTACAGGCATTCGGTCCCCTACGGGGGCGGAAGCCGAAGGCTGGTTCATTGGATGCCCCCTTACTCCACGCCTTTTTCTGAGTATGCCCCTGGATGAGGTGTACGCCCGCCTCGAGGCTTGCGGGCACATGGCCGAAGAGCTGGGAGCAGGCATCGTAGGACTTGGGGCATTCACGTCCGTGGTAGGGGATGGCGGTATCACGCTCGCCAAACGGCTGAGCATCCCGGTGACGACCGGCAACTCCTATACGGTGGCTACCGCAATCGAGGGAACGCGTGAAGCCGCACAGATCATGGGCATCTCCGTCCCGGAAGCCACAGTGGCCGTGGTGGGTGCCACCGGATCCATCGGCGCAACGTGCGCGGAAATCATGGCCAGGGAAGCGCGTGAAATCGTCTTGGTCGGGCGGAACACCCAAAAGCTGCAAGCGCTTGAGGAGCGTCTGTCTGCACGAGGCGGTACGGCGAAGATCTCCTCGTCCATTTCCATCGCTGAAGGGCTGAAGGATGCGCAGATCGTAATCACGGTGAGCAGCGCTGTGGAAGCCATCATTCAGCCCGAGCACATCCGGCCAGGAGCCGTTGTCTGCGATGTGGCAAGGCCCCGCGATGTGTCTGCTTCGGTAGCCGCCAAGCGACGCGACGTCCTCGTAATCGAGGGAGGAGTGGTGCGGGTGCCAGGAGATATGAAATGCCTCAAGCCTGGGAGCACGCAACCCTTCAGCTTCGGCTTCCCGCCCGGCACCGCCTATGCGTGCATGTCTGAAACCATGGCCCTGGCGCTGGATCGCCGGTACGAGAGCTTCACCCTCGGCAAGGAAGTGTCGGTTGCCCAGGTAGACGAGATCAGCCGCATCTGCCGCCGCCACGGCTTCACGCTGGCGGGGTTCCGATCCTTTGAACGGGCGATTTCTGAAGACGAGATACGCCGCATTCGAGCTGCCGCAGGCATCGCCGCTGCTTCCTAGAAGGCACCCGGTGCTGCCGCACCGTGCATCCGAGTGGCGCTCCAGGCGCTCCACGTCGCACCCACACGCACCGCCCCTCACTCGGACACCAGCGGCTCGGTATACAACTCCACCGTCTCCACGATGCGCCGGAACCACCTTCCTGTGCCGTCCAGCATCGGAAACCACCAAGCCGATGGCCGATGTTGCGTATGGACCATACTGCGCGTGGCGAGGATGGCATTGCGCACCATGGTCATTCGAGCGACCTCAGCGGCTACCTCCAACTCCTCGATGTGCCGGCGCAGCGATTGTGCTTCGGCACCCCGCTCCAGATCCAGGCGTTGTTGCTTGAGCCTGTGGATGCGCTCCAAAAGTTCGCGCCGCTGATCCAGCAGATGCGCCACTTGAGCTCCTAGCGCCTCCCGGCGGGCCAGTTCTTGGGCCGTCCACTGCTCGGTGCGGCGAAAATGATCTCCCCTCTCTCGCTCGGTGGCCACGATCTGTCGCTTGACGCCCTTGAGTTGCCCGTATAGACTGACCACCTGCGCCTGCACTTCGGCGGCGACGCTGCGCAGTTGAACCATCCGAGCCTTGGCGCGGTTGTACTCTTCCAGCCGCGCCCCCCACTCGCCGCGGTCCCGCTCCGCAAGAAAGGCCATCAGTTCACGCGGTTTGCGGATGCCCTTGAGCCTCTCGAGGAGGCGGGATTGGGCGTCAACTGCGGGCCGCCACTCTGCAGCCAATTCCCATGCTCCCACGCGAGGTCTCCCCAGTGCTGCAGCCAGATGCTCCGGCAAGTTCAGCTGGGCGCCGCATTCGGCCATGGCGTCCCAGGTGTGGTACCGCATTCGGAGGATCGGATGCACGGCAACGTGCACTCCTCGCCGACGCAGGTAATCGTTCATCTTCCGTGTGAGACGTACGTATTCCGATCCCTCTTCATTGAACACAAACAGAAACTCGCGGGCCAGCATCGGGATCAGCGCCACGGCCTTGCCTACGAGCGTCACATGCTCCCCCAGGTGAGCCGCAAGGACCTCTGCCAGATCCCGTACGGACCGGATAGGTTTCTCGAGCGGGATGCGAATGGGCTCGGGCGTCTCTACGTGGACTGCCCGCAAAGTTACACGCAAAGTGCCTCTCCCCTGCTTGGGCAGTACAAGATCGAAGGGAAGCGCTCCCAACCCGAAACGGTCGAGGGTGTAGATCTCCGTACCTTCTACCGCATGGTTATAGGCGTCGGCAGCAAGCCGGCGTGTCCGTTCATTGAGGAAGAGATCCACAAATTCGAACCGCGGCAGGTGTGCAGTGTCTGGGGAAAGCAGCAGCAGGTGGGCCGTGCAGTTCACCTGGATGCCCGGCGGGTCGCCCTCCAACAGAAGCTGGTACAGGCAAGGAAGAAGGTGCTGGTACAGGTCGGTGAGCATGGCATCGGGATGCGCGTCCCGGTAATCCCGAACCCACTTTAACAGCCGGTCCGCCAAAGCCCGTGCATGGGCCTTGGTGGATGGATCTGCGATCGTTTCGAGGGTGCCCTCGAAGCCCCATTGCAGCATCTCCTCCACGGCACTGCCCATGAGCCTGAGGGGCAAATGGTGCACAATCAAATTGCGGGAACCGGTGTATACGAGCCCGCGCCACCCCCATGCCTCGGTCACCTGGTTGAGAAAAGTCTGGGGATCCTGGGCATGGTGCCGCATGATCCTGGCCAAAGGTACCCCGTGCCGCAATAAGTCCTGCCTGGTGGGGATGCACTCTGCTCCAAAGAGGCGCGAAATCTCACCTGCTGCAGACCACAATTCCTTGGTTGAACCGTCGTTGTGCGGCATCAGTTCGAAGCGCGACTGGCCCGCCTGCCGCACCTTCAACTTGGCAAAATAGTCCGTGTCATGGATGCCCACGGTCATGGAACCGCCTAGGCCCCCGGCTTGCAGCAGGCAGCACAAAACGGCCTTCATCGGCTCGTCCCACCAAATCGTCTGACCCAAAGCGAGGAAGGGGGTATCGGGATACCTATGGCGCAGGTCCCGCAGCAACTCCAGGGCGGCAGGCGGCGCCGACACGCGAGTGCAGGTTCCACACGGAAGATGGTGAACGGGAACTACAGTGTGGGTGGCGCAGCCAGAACAATCAGAGGGTTCGTCGTTAGGCAAGGGGTTGGCTCCAATGCAAGGATTTCGGTGCGGTATGTCTGGCGGCGCGGCCCTTCGCAGCTTCCATTACGCCGCTCGCCGGCCTGGAGTTCCGCACCTCGCGAGGCATACGGCCAAACCGCGTTGGCTGCAGCGCCCCATCTGCCATTCCAGCCTGAGGCTCTTCGCTCCTCCGCTTATATGCCGAATTCCAACGTGTCATGATTGCGTGCGCTCCTGCGGTGCTTTGTCCGGGTCAGCCCATGCGCATAAAAGGAACACACTTCGTCTACGTGGGGACCGTACGCTTCGCCGAAGTGGTTCAAATGGATCAAGAGTGGGTAAAGCTGGTGGAGCGGGCGGCGGTAGGCGTACCCCTCGGGCAAGGGGAAGGACCTGCAGTAACCATCCATGAAGCCCTTCGGGAAGCCGCCGAACAGTTCGATATAGGCCAATTCCACTTCCCGGTGGCCGTAATAGACCGCCGGATCTACCAGCACAGCCTCGTTTCCCGCCGAGAGGAAATTGCCGCTCCACAAATCGCCATGGATCAGGCAGGGTTCCTCCGGAATGCCCTGCAGGAGGTCGTCCACTTCTTCGAGAATGGTTTGCAGTGCGGCTTCACGCCGTGGGGGCAGGAGCCCCAGCCGGCGGGCCCGCTCGATTTGAGGGACAAGCCTGCATTCGCGATAGAACCGGCTCCAAGCAGCGTGCGGTGTGTTGCACTGGGGCTCTGCACCGAGGAAGTTGTTATACTCCAACCCGTATGCGCCAAAGGGCGAGGGAGCCTCTGCGTGCAGGCGGGCGAGCCCCTCCCCAAAGCGCCTGCCGAAGGAAGCTTCGTCGCCCGGGGCTCTATGCTCGATGAATTCCAATGCGAGATAGGGTGTGCCGCCCGTGCTCGAAGCCGCATCCTTCCACGCGATCACCCGAGGAACCCGCAAAGCTCCAACCGCCCCGAGGAGTTCGAGACCGGCTGCCTCCGCCCGAAAGAAGCCCGGCGCTGCACCGTGGCGCCATTTCACGAAGATGTCGCCTCTGTCGGTATGAACCCGGGCAGCGTGGCAGATCATGCCGCCTGCCGCCGGCGCCGAGCCTTGCACGGAGACGCCCAAATCAGCCTTCAATTGATGCATGAGCGAACGCGGCAATACGCTCAACGGGCGGCCTCCTGCAAGATCGCTTCCAGCAATCCCCTGCATCCATCCCACACGATCTCGAAGACGCGGTCAAATCCTCCGGTGTAGTAGGGATCCGGAACACCATCCACGCCAGGCGTTCGTACATAATCGGCTAACCGCACAAGGCGGCCTCGAGGGCGCCCCATGGCCACGAGATCTTGGTAATTCTCGTCGTCCATAGCAACCACCCAATCGAAGTATTCCAAGTCCTTCGGCGACACCTGGCGTGCACGGCCGCTGCATGCGATGCCGTGGGATGCAAGCACATTCCGGGTACCGGGATGGGGCGGCTCACCGACGTGCCAAAAGCCGGTACCGGCGGAATCAATCTCGAACTCGCCGGCTAACCCTTCCTGGTTCACCATATGCCGGAAGACAGCTTCGGCCATAGGAGACCGGCAAATATTGCCCAAACAAACGAAAAGAACGCGGATCATGTGGTTCATGGATCAGCATGAGCATACCCTATAGCCGTGCCCACGGCAGTTACGACCGCGGCTAAAGAAATATCTGAGCCACTTGATCGAACAAGTCCACTTCTTCGCGTCCATGAACGGAACCCACGGGGTATACTGTGCAGCAGCATAACATGCCTACCACCCTTTCAGGAGGAGTACCGTGTCCCTCGACGAGAGCCGCCTTCAGTTCGACACCCTTGCCGTCCATGGAGGGCAGATCCCAGATCCGGCCACCACTGCGCGAGCCGTGCCCATCTACCAGACTTCGTCCTACGTGTTCCACAACACCGAGCACGCCGCCAACCTCTTCGGGCTCAAGGAGCTTGGCTTCATCTATTCCCGCATCATGAACCCCACGCAGGAGGTTTTCGAGAAGCGCATGGCTCTCCTGGAAGGGGGCGCCGCGGCTCTGGCCACCTCCTCCGGGCAGGCCGCCGAAACCCTGGCCATCCTCACCATCGTTCACGCCGGTGACCATATGGTCAGCTCCACTTCGCTGTACGGCGGCACGTACAACCTCTTTCACCATACCCTACCCAAGCTCGGCATCGCCGTGGATTTCGTAGACCCGGCGGATCCCCAGAACTTCCGCAATGCCATCCGGCCCAATACAAAGCTCCTTTTTGCCGAAACTTTAGGGAACCCCAAACTGGACACGTTGGATATCGAAGCAGTCGCCGCAATCGCCCACGAAGCGGGCGTACCCTTGATGGTAGACAATACGATGCCCTCGCCTGCGCTTGTGAACCCCATCCGGTGGGGGGCTGACATCGTGGTGCACTCCGCCACGAAATTCATCGGCGGGCACGGCACGAGCATCGGAGGCGTCATCGTAGACAGCGGCCGGTTCAACTGGGGCAATGGGAAATTCCCCGAGTTCACCGAGCCCGATCCTTCCTACCACGGCCTCGTGCTGCTGGACCTGCCGGAGCCCTTGCGCTCCATGGCCTTCGTCCTGAAATGCCGTCTGCAGCTCATGCGGGATATCGGAGCCTGCACCAGTCCCTTCAACGCCTTCCTCTTCCTTCAGGGATTGGAAACCCTTCCCCTTCGAATGGAGAGACACAGCGCCAACGCCATGGCTGTAGCCAAATTCCTACAAGGCCATCCCCGCGTGAGCTGGGTCAATTATCCCGGACTGCCGGACCATCCGAGCTACAGGCTTGCCAAGAAGTACCACAAGGGGGACCGATACGGAGCGATTCTCGGCTTCGGTATCAAAGGAGGTCTGGAAGCTGGGCGCAAGCTCATAGACAACTTGCAGCTCTTTTCGCACCTCGCCAACATCGGGGATGCCAAGTCGCTGGTAATCCACCCAGCTTCCACAACCCACCAGCAGCTCACGGAAGAGGAGCAGCTCGCCACAGGGGTCACCCCCGACTTCGTGCGCCTCTCCGTTGGTATCGAAGACGTGAACGACCTCATTGCGGACCTGGACCAGGCCCTCAATGCCTCAGCGTAGGAGCATGACACCAAGCGAGAGCCGGTCCGTGCAGGCAGCTCCTCGAACCCTGACGGCTGCCGTGCTGTGACAATAGGGGCGGCGCGCTATGCCGCCATCTCTTTGCACCCCTTACCGAAAGCGGCTCGGAGAGATGAGCGCCCACAGCCTACGCCGGCTTCTGCCCGGCAGGATATGCCGTTCAGCAAGAGTTCATTTTGCAGGGCGGCCCGCCGGCGCCGCTTCCGGCGACAGTTCCCGCTCGGCGTGGGTGGCGAACTCTGTTGCAACCTGCCCGTTGAGCCTCATGCGCACCGCCATCTCGGTCCGCACATTGCCGGGTTGTTGGGTCACGAGCTTGTATTCCAATACCACGTCCGTAGGCTGGGCATTTTGCCGAGGCTTGTAATAAGTAAATTCCGGCCCACTGGGGTCATGGCTGAAGTGCAGGTCGGCCTTGGTAAGATACTTCGGCGCCAGCGCATCGAGCTTGTCCGGATATTTCCCGGTCTTTTGGTGGTACCGATGCAAGGCATCATTGACGCGGCCCATCTCATATTGAAGGGCGGACACGTCCTGCGCCATGCGGGATGCGGCACCAAACGCCGTTTTAATCCGGGGCCACATAACGATCACAAGCACCGCGAATACGACCACCACCAAGGCGCACCCGATGCCGCAGGAGAGTGCGCCCCACTTCCAGCAACCCCCGCCCCCGCCCGAAGGAGCAGGCGGCACTATATCGCTCATTCCCTTCTCCCCTCTACACCCAGGTTCATGGGTACATAATAAGGGACTGAAGGATTTGCGTCAACCCCGGCGACGGGTGCTGCCTCATGAAAACACCTCGTACAGTGACACAGTGGATCGTACTCGCTGCGGGTGCGGCTGTGCTGGGCGGATATATGGCTTCCGGGGTCGTTCGCAGAATGGCGCGCGAGCGGCACATCCAGGAATTCGCCGGAGCGCCGGCCGCCTACAGTACGGCTACGGTCCTCTCTGTGGTACGCGAAGGCGGATCGCAAACAGGCAGTTCCGGAGGAGCTTGGGCGCTCGTGCGCTTCCGGGGCCGCATCTACACCGCGCGCAGCGCCGTGGAGCCGGAGCTGCTGCAGCCGGGACAAGAGGCCCGCATCGTGTACCGCACCGGAAGAAGCGGCCGCATCGCCATCGAACGTGTAGAACCACTCTCCGTTCGACCCATGGGCCCTGGCAAATAGCCTCTTACACTTTCTCGGCGGCCACGGGGTTGGTGAGGGTACCCACTCTGTCTATGCTCACCTCTACCACGTCCCCAGGCTTTAGGAACACCGGCGGATCCCGGAATACCCCAACTCCTCCGGGCGTCCCCGTACTGATGATGTCTCCCGGCTCCAGCGTCATCACCTGGGATAGAAAACTCACAAGGTACCCTACACCGAAGACCAGGTTCCGCGTGTTGGATTGCTGCATCACGCGCCCATTGAGCGTAAGGCGGATATCCAGTTCGTGGGGGTTGCTCACCTCATCAGGCGTAACGAGGGCCGGTCCGGTGGGAGCAAAGGTGTCGAAGCTCTTGCCGCGCACCCACTGTCCGTCCCCGAATTGGATGTCCCGTGCAGAGACGTCATTGAAGCAAACGTACCCGGCAATGTGCCGCATGGCATCCGCCTCGGCGATGTACCGGCCGCCGGCGCCTATCACAAAGGCAAGTTCTGCCTCGTAATCCACTTGGTTGGAAAGTTTGGGGATGCGGATGGCTTCATGGGGGCCGATCAAGGCTGTGGCAAACTTGGCGAAGATGATGGGGCGCGCCGGAATGGGTCGGTGCTGCTCTTCACAGTGATCCCTGTAGTTCTGACCGACGCAGATGATCTTGCCGGGATCTCCTACCGGTGGACACAATCGGACGGAGCTCAGCGAAAACGCAGCCGGCGGGTCCAAAGGCATCGTTTGGAAACGCTCCAGAATGCCCTTGGCAGCCTCGAGCGCAGGCGAACCCTCCGCCAGAAAGGCACGCATAGATTGAGGAAAGCGGGCTCGATCCAGCCCCAAAATCCGCGCCGCAGCTTCCAGGTCCACCACGCGCGCTCCATCGCTTCCTGGCTCCCCGTTCAACACACCGATGCGCGCCCCATCCCCGGCGTCAAACCGAACGAGCTTCACCGAGCATCCTCCTGCAACCTCTCGCCTTCCGACGATTACCTTACGCGACTTGCGCCGGCCGACGCCGTGCATATCAGTACATCGGGACTTTGGCCCACAGATCGGCTATACCGCGCATCGAGGTGGTCCCGGAACTCCGCCAAGGCATCCTTGTGAACGAGACTCACCGTGCAGCCTCCAAAACCCGCACCCGTCATTCTTGACCCAACCACGCCTTCCACTTCCAAGGCCGCCTCCACAAGCAGATCCAACTCGGGCGTCGAAACTTCATAATCATCGCGGAGGGATCGGTGCGATTCCGTCATGAGGGCGCCAAAGCGCGCCAGGTCCCGGTTCTTCAATGCCGCCACGCTTCGGAGCACGCGCCCATTCTCGGTGATTACGTGGCGGGCGCGTCGCCGCAGCACGTCGGGCAGGTCGTCAGCCAAATGAGCGAACAACTCCTCATCCACGTCTCGGAGGGCTCGGATCCAGGGCATATACGCGCGGATCGCCTCCACGGCAGCCTCACATTCGGCTCGGCGCGTATTGTACGCAGAATGTACGAGCGATCGGCGCTTTCCCGTGTCCGCCACGGCGATGGCGTATCCGTGATCCCCTAGGGGCACTGCCTCAAAATCCAAACTCCTCGTGTCCAGGAATAGAGCGTGCCCCTCCCGCCCGAGGCTGCACACGAATTGGTCCATGATGCCGCACTGCACGCCCACAAACTCGCGCTCTGCACGACGGCAAAGCAGGGCTCGCGCCACCGGTCCTACGTCAAAGCCGCTCGCCGCTTCGAAGGCCAGGCACGATGCCACCTCCAAAGCTGCAGAAGACGACAGGCCGCTTCCGATTGGGATATCGCCATCAACGCAAAGGTCCAACCCCACTAAGGAATGCTTCTCTCCCTGAAGGATCTGGGCTACACCGCGGATGTAGTTGGACCACGGCCACCGGTCTGAAGGAGAAAGATCATCCAGATTGAACTCGCAGCGTTCGCCGAAGGTGCCGGAATAGGCCCGCACCATGCGGTCGGCACGCGGCTCAGCAGCGATGGCGATGGTGCGGTCTATGGCCGTAGGGAGCACGTAACCGTCGTTGTAGTCGGTGTGTTCTCCAATCAGATTGACGCGGCCTGGGGCCAGAACCACAAATCGAGGATCCTTCCCGTAGGCGCTGCGGAAGGAGGTTGTCACGAGATCTGCCATATCCATAGATGCATATTCCATCCGACATTCAAAGGTGCCGGCGCGCGAACCTGCCCCGTAGCATACATCCAGCCAAAAAGCGCGGCTACGAACCCGCACCTTGGCCGATGCGTGCCATGAACTCCTCCAGAGCCGGGATCATCTTCTCTTGTTCCACCAGGAAGGCATCGTGGCCGTAGTCCGAGTCCATCTCCCAGTAGGTACAATCTACACCCGCTTCGAGGAAGCGCTTGTGCATCTCCTTCAGGTACTTCGGGTAGAAGAGGATGTCTGATCGGATCCCTATGAGAAGAACCTTGGCCTTCACGCGCCGGTATGCCGCGTTCAAAGAAGGATACCCGCGGGCGATGTCGTGGAGATCTATCGCGCGGGCCACATAAAGGTACGAATTGGCATCGAAGCGGCGCACGAGCTTCTCTCCCTCTTCGTGAAGGTAGCGCTCCACATCGAAGCGTGCATAGAGATCGTGCTCCTGAGGTGATTGCAGATCCGCCGGTTTGCGGCCGAACATCTGTTGCATCACCGAATCCGAAAGGTATGTGATGGTTCCGATCATCCTGGCGAGCGCCAGTCCCGCCGCCGGAGGCTCCGAACCGTAGTACTCCCCCTTGCGCCAATTGGGATCCAGCATGATGGCACGCCGCATGCATTCATTGAATGCGATGACCTGGGCAGACACGCGGTCCACGGCGGCGATGGGGCAGACGGCCTCTACCATATCAGGGTAGGTTACAGCCCACTCCAGCGCCTGCATCCCTCCCATGGAACCCCCCGTTACCAGCCGAAGCCGCCGAACTCCCAAATGCTCCATGAGGCGGCGCTGCACGCGCACCATATCGCGCACGGTGATGATAGGGAACGTGAGGCCGTAAGGTTCTCCGGTGAGAGGATTGATGCTGGATGGGCCGGTGCTGCCGCGGCATCCACCCAACGCATTGGGCGCAATGACGCAATAGCGCTCCGTGTCGAAAACCTTGCCCGGGCCGATCAGCGGATCCCAGTACCCGGCGTAGGGACTATCGGGCCGGTACCGCCCGGCCGCGTGCGAACTGCCCGTAAGCCCGTGCTCCACGAGGATCACGTTGTCCCCTGTGGCGTTAAGCTCCCCGTACATCTCGTAGCAGGTGGTGACTTCGGGAAGCGTCTGCCGGTTCTCGAGCACGAAGGGTTCTTCCGGACTCCCGAACGTGAAATAACGCTTCTCGACGATGCCTACCGAGCGCTCGTTGTCGGTAGAGAGGATCGCTTCGGCCATCTTACAACGCCCACTCCTGGGCGCCATCCACGCCCAACGCACTGACCGTGATGCCCAAGGACTGTACCCATTCCAGGCCGCGCTGCAACGCCTCCCGATCCCCGGTCAGTTCCAGAAAAATGTAGCCGCCTGTGTGGATATCAATGTTGGCGCGCCGTATGTTGGGGATGAGGCCGTAGTCCGTCACCAAATGGTACAGCACGGGCTCCTTCACCCACTCCAGCGGATAGTTCAACTGTACGCGGATCGTTTCCCTGGTAGTCGTCATCGCAACACCTCCCGGCCTGATCGCTGGTGCATCCACCCAAGTGTTCGGAGGCCAAGACCTTGCACAGGGATATTGTAGCAGGTTGCGCCTCCAGGAGCCTCGGCAATGCAGAGAAACCCAAAGAGTGTCGGCGCAATGGCGTTCCATGCCGCGCCGGGAAGGGCGATGCCCAGCGCCGGGTGTGGAATGCACGGCGGATTAGCAGAGGGTAGGAGGTACAGCCTAACCGCGGACGGCGGGGACCCGGGGCGGGTCCCCGTCATCGCTTCGCGCAAAGTGCGCGCCAATGCTCGGGTTCCGCGGCACCGTCCGATTGCCGGAATTGCGCGGGACCGTTACCTCCCTCCCTGATCGAGGCGATCCGGGAAGAGAAGGTTCTCAACGGCGTCCTTAAGCGCCGGCTGCTCCGTTTCGATATTGGCCTGGTCCCAAAGCTTGCGAAGTTCGTCCTTAGCAGGCGTTGCGTGGGTTAGCTTGAAATCTCGGGCCACCTTGTCTTTCACCTCGTCGAACGTAACGTGCTTCCCGGGATCCTTGCGCTCTACCCGCACCACGATCCACTGGCCTTGAGCCGGATGCTCGATGTCCACAGCACCAACAGGGAGGTTGGCAATCTTGGCCATCCAGGGCACCGGAAATTTGCCGTTGTAAGGGCGTTGAAACATCCACGTGCCGTCCACACCCTGAACCACAGCCTGCCCCGCGAGCTGCTGCCCCACCGTCTTCATGTCCTGCACTCTGGACATCAACAGCTTCGCACGCTCGGCGCCGGTCTGTGTCGCGCTCGCAACGACCTTGGTGTAGATGCGGACCGGCTTGTCCCAGCGGCCTGGGTTCTGCTCGAAGTACTGGCGCACTTGGTCGTCTGTGGCGGGAACATCCTTGATCGTGAGGTTGAGCAGGTCCATATCCCGCTCCCGGTCCTGCATCCAGTCGGCTTCTACCCAGGGCTTCAGGCGCCATTCCCGGGCAAGTTGAGGGTTCGTGTCACGCATCACGTCGTGCAGCTCCTGCAGTTCCTTCGGATCGGCCTTGCAGTGGGCCTTCTCTGCCGCCTGCGTCACGAGTTCATAGGCCACCATCCTGGCCGTGACCTCCGGACCGTAGTGCCGCTCGAGCCACGTGTAGTAATCGCCCTTGGTATAGGTCTTGTCGTTGATGCGAACATGCATCCGGCGGCTTAGGGTCTTGTTCACCAAGATCCAATTCGCAAGGAGCGACAGGGCAAGCAATGCCACTATGCCCGCTCGAAGATACCGCATGACATACTCCTCCTCGCCACCGCGCCCGGGCGGTGGAACACCTGTTCTTTGACGATGGGCACTACCCTGTACCACGCATCGCCTTACGATGACGCACGATTATACCCCGTGCGCAAGAATGGACACGAATGCACGCAACGGCATGCAGCGGCAGGATCATTCTGCGTGGTTGCCTGCACCACGTCCTAATTCTCGGCACAGCCGGCAGGAAGATATAGAACGAGTGCCGAAGCATGCGATAGGACGCGTGCAAAGGCGCGGAGTCTATCTCGTATAGAGGTACGTTCATGGAACAGGTTGGCGTTGCCGTTCATGGCGCCGGCTGGGTTGCAGGCGAGCACATCAAGAGTTACCTCAAACATCCGAGGGCACGCCTCGTGGCCATAAGCAGCCGCACACGCGAGAGCGCTTTGGCGCGGGCAAACGAAGCGGGGATCCCCAATGTGCGCATCTACACGGACTTTGAAGAACTCCTGCGCGACCCCGAGGTTCAAGCCGTGTCGCTCTGTACTCCTCCTAACCTGCATGCCCAGGAGACCATCGCCGCAGCGCGTGCCGGGAAGCACATCCTAATCGAGAAGGCGGTAGCGAACAACCTGCAAGATCTACGCGCTATGGACGCGGCCGTTCGTGCGGCAGGTGTGCGTACCGTCGTGAGCTTCGTGCTCCATTGGAACCCGGAGTTCATGCTCATCAAGCGCATGCTCGCCGCAGACGCCATCGGCCCCATCTTTTACGCCGAGGTGGATTATTGGCATCACATCGGGCCGCAGTACAAACAGTACGCATGGAACATCAAGAAGGACGTTGCCGGCAGCGCCCTCCTTTCCGCAGGCTGCCATGCGGTGGATGCCATCCGGTACTTCACCCAAGATGAGGTTACCGAAGTATGCGCCTACAGCAACCGGCGCAACCAGGAATACGAATACGACACGAACCTCGTGGGCATCCTGCGCTTCGCACAAGGCGCCATCGGCAAAATAAGCGTGTCCTTCGACGTTCAGTGCCCCTACGCCTTCAACATAGATATTCTGGGTGAGAAGGGAACCATCCGCGATAACCGCATCTATGCCAAGGACTTCTTCAGCGGGCAAACGGATTGGGTCGCAGTGCCCACAATCCGGCCCGACTCAGGCGATGTAACGCACCACCCGTTCGACGGAGAGATCGCCCACTTCTTGGATTGCATCCTTACGGGAACGGAATCCCACGTCAACCTGGCAGATGCGGTAAAGACGCACGAGGTATGTTTGGCACTGGATCATTCCGCTGCTTGCAGCAGGCCCGTCCGCCTTCAGGATCTAGATAGGGAACTTCTTCCAGGAGCCGAGCCATGAGTTTCCGATACGACCTCGCCCGCTTTATCCCCTTCCGCGATGCCGAAGCGTGCGCCCGCGTTCGCGCGATTACCCGCGACGAAATCACGCGCCATCCAAACCCGCAATTCCGCATCCGCGTGATGGAGGATCGTGCCCAGTTCTACTTCGAGTTCGCTCTGGATATCGTTACGCGCATCCGTGAAGCGCTGGATGCCGACCGCCCCTTCGTGGCCATCTTTCCCGTGGGGCCCATGCCACAGTATGAATTCGCCGCCAAGTTGATCAACGCCCAAAGGCTGCCTTTGAAGCACGTCCACTCGTTCAATATGGATGAATACGCGGACCAGGACGGCAACACAGCGCCCATAGACTGGCCGGGGTCGTTCCAAAGAGCCATGTGGGAGAATTTCTTCGGAAAGATCAACCCCGAACTGCGGCCGCCGGAAAGCCAGATCCACTTTCCTACGCGCGAAGCGCTGGCGGACTATGCCCGGCGCATCGAAGATCTGGGCGGCGCCGACGTCTGTTACGGAGGCATCGGCTGGTGCGGGCATATTGCATTCTGGGAAGCACACCTGGGCGATGAGTTCGGAAACGACCTCCAGGCTTACGCGGCCGCCGGCCCCCGCTGCGTAGAACTTCATCCGATGACAATCATGCAGAATGCGCTTCACTCCTTCGGCGGCGATTGGAGCTGGGTGCCTCCCAAAGCGAATACCATCGGCCCGGCCCAAATCCTGGGAGCGCGCCACCGCTCATTCTGGCTGGACGGGGACCTGGGAGGCGGGGTGTCCTGGCAACGCTTCATTGCGCGCCTCGTGGCTCATGGCCCGGTGAATACGTACGTCCCCGGCTCGATACTCCAAACGGCTCCCACCGATTACACCCTGCTGGGCGCGGTTGCAGATAATGTGGAGATCCATATGAGCTGAATTCGTTCGCGCCGATCCCAAGCGCATCTCAGTTCCATGCGCATCCTTTCCATAGCCATCCTTACGGCCGTAGTGTTGCTGCCGGCCCTCCCCACGGCGGCGCAGCCTGCATTCCACGGTAGGCATTACGACGGCCGTGGCGACATCCGCTACCTGCAGTTGCTGGAACTTGCACGCCGCATGTTTCAGCCCGATGCCGAGTACCAGAACCTTTCCATGCTCTACACACCGGCATGGAACGGCTTTGTAGAAGGCCCTACGTGGAATGCATGGTGGATACAGAACTCCTACGGCACCACCTATTGCATCCTCCCGTTCCTTCAGGAGCCGTGGATTACCTTCCTGCAGAACTCTCAGGATCTTTGGTTTGACCAGATGGGAGACGGCAAACGCGTAGGCGCTCCGGCGCCCATGGACTGGGTGGCTCCGGACGGATGCCTCTGTGACGCAGCCAGACCAGGGTGGATCGTGTACAAACAGGGTGACGGGAGGATCCAGATACACGACTGGGCAATGGAATTCACGGCTGCCGGGCTCCTCCTACAGTGCGAACTGCTCCTTATCTCGCGCGATCAGGCCGCAATCGCCCATTACCTGCCCAAACTGGAGCGCTGCGCGGCATTCCTCCAATCGCGCCGCGACCCAAAAACCAACCTTTATTTGGCCGGGCCCGCGGCCAATCTCCTTGCACCCAGCTACGCAGGTTGGAAACGCCCCGACGGCACCTATGGGATGGCGTACCTCACCGGCCTTTCGGTAACCACCATCGCCGCGTTGGACCGGCTTATCGAGTTGGAGCGCCTCGCCGGGCGTCCGGCGCAAGGTAGAACGTACGCTCTGTGGAGATCCGAGGCGCGTAAGGGTTTGACGCACCTCTTTACACCCGACGGGTACCTCATCAGGTCCCTGGATCCAGACGGCACGCGCCACGGCGTATATGGCGCTCCCATCCACGGATACTTTGAAGCGCCGCCCAACCATGACGCCATAGCATTCCGTGTAGTGAACGATACCGCAGCCCGCCGCATCTTCGCCAGGATCGCCTCGATCCCGCAGATCCGACCGCATACGTTTATCCTCCCGAACTACCCCTCGTACGACGACATGTACGAAAAGCCCGAAGGGCTGTGGGCCTACGGAACATGGGTCAACGGCGGTCACTGGTCTACGTGCGAAGCTCGGATGATCTTGGCATACTACCGCCTTGGCCGGTATGGGGATGCGCAACGCTCCATGGAAGCACTTCTGGCCTTCGCACGGCGCTTCCGGATGGATAACCCCCTTACCAAATGCGGCAGTGATGTCTACCAGCCGCAGGAACCGATCAACCTGTGCTATGACGCCTTCGGACCGCCTGCCGCCTTCCTGCGAGGGCTGTTCGAGTACCTTTACAAGAGCGACCGCCTCATCCTCATTCCGCACATCCCGCCAAGCATCACCTACCTAAACCAGAAGGACCCGGTACGTTTTGGGACCAAGCGTATCTACTTGAGCGTTCAGGGACGCGGCGCCGTCACACGCGTACGGGTCAACGGCAAAGATCGGCCATGGCACACACGCAGTACCGTGTCCCTGCCCTACGACCTGTTGCCCGCTGAGGCCCATGTGCAGATCCGGCTTGGCGGCCCATCCCAGCCGGCACGGGCATCAAACCCCGGGCCGACCCATGGAGTGTCCGCGCTGTTTGCCGGGCGCCCGCCCCACCCGCCAACAGGAGCCCGAGCACCCATTCCGGAAAAACCGGGAGCCCAAGAAGGGGTTCCGCCGGCGATCCTGGTAGAGGTGCGCCGCGCGGCCCGGTTCCGAGCTTTGCTGAACCGACGGGGTATGGCTTCCAGCTATGAAGCAGCCCACGCCCGCCTTGTGGAAGAGGCTCTCGAGGCTCTTCGCGCGCGACGCCAAAAAGAAAAGGCAGGCACGCTTCCGGCGCTGCCCGAGCCTGCCCGGAGCGCTGCCGACGCATCATATCTAACCACAGTACAACGCCTCGCCCAAGGGCTTGCGGAGCTAATGGCGAGATATGCGTCCTCCCGTGATGCCCATCAACGCGCCCTAGCAGCTCTATGGGCCGAGACGGCGCCCAACCCATGAGCCGCCGGCTCGCGGCGCCTATGCCCGAAGGGGCGAGGAACTCCCTTCACGGGGAAGATCCCCAATAGAAAGCGACGGGAAATCCGCTTATGCTTCTACTTGCACCGGTTCCCCGCCCAGGCCGGCGGACTTCCAGGCCGCTTCAGTGAGTTCGATCACGCGGAGACCGCAGGTGAAGGGCGATTGCACCGTGTCCCTCCCGCGGATAGCGTCCACGAAGTTCTTGTCCGGAAGAGAGCCTCCCGGCATCGTTTCAAACGTATACCGATTGCCCTTGCCGTCGCTCATGGCCAACTTCCCGTTGCGCATGAAGAACACGCCGTTCTCGCACCATATGGTAAGGTCTTCGTGCCAAGTGGGCGCGTCTCCCACCACGGAAATGTTGGCTTGGGCGCCTCCCCGAAACACTACGGAGATCGCCGAATTGATGTCCACGGGTGTTCCGCAGTTATCTATGAATGCGCTCACCTTCTCGACCCCTAACCCGGTGGTCCAGAGGATGATATCCAACAAGTGGCTCCCTGAGTCGTTGAGTTGGCCGCCTCCGCTCAAAGCGGGATCCTGCCTCCAAGACCCAGCCGTGCCCTTCTTCCACTGCTGGCATTGAAGCGCATTCACGAACGTAACCGCTCCCAGCTCTCCCGAGGCCATGCGGTCCCGCATATAGCGGAACTCGGGTTGGTAGTGCCTCTGGTACGACAACAGACCCACCTTACCGCTTTGTTCGAGCTTGGCGACAACCTGCTTCGCATGGTCCACGGTGCATACTAGGGGCTTCTCACACAGAACATGGAGGCCGCGATCCAGCGACGTCATGATCTGTTCAAAGTGCGTTGTGTGAGGAGTGCTGATCTCCACGGCGTCCATCGGCACCTGGGCCAGCATGTCGCGGAAGTCTGCGAAAACGGGCACTGCCGCCAATTCAGGGTACTGCTTCTTTGCCCGTTCCAGCATGGCGGGATTGGGATCGCACAAGGCCACGATTTCCACCTCGTCCAGCTTGAGCACGTTGCCCATATGCCAGCGGGCATTTCCCCCGGCTCCAATGAACCCGAGGCGTATCTTGTCTGAATTCTGCACGGTTCTCCTCCTCTAGGGATAATCGGCTGGGTCCGTCCCCAGTCAGGTTCCTCTTGTACTCCCCGTATCCCTTCTCAGCCTCGATCCTCGCAGACACAAGCTGCCGCCACGGGCCCGCGCTCGCCGGAGGGAACGCATCCCTATTGGCCGTGAGGGATAGTAAGCGTCGGGCCGGGCATCGAGATATGCCGGATGTGCGCACCCGGCCGGCTGATGGGAAGCGCCTGACCTACGCCGAGGAGCGCGGCCCGTACGACGACCGAACCAATTTGTAGATGCCCGCCACGTCCTTCAGAAGTTGGGGAAGCCGGTTTAGGGGAAACATCGTAGCCGGGTCCGAGAGACCATGCTCGGGGTCGGGATGCACTTCCATGAACAAAGCGTCAATTCCTACTGCAGCGCCTGCACGCGCCAAGTACGGTATGAACTCGCGCTTTCCTCCGGACTGCCGCCCTGCCGCGCCTGGCTGTTGAACGCTGTGTGTGGCATCGAGGCAGACCGGCCATCCCAAGGAGCGCATCAGGGGCAGGGAGCACATATCTACGATCAGCGTGTTATATCCAAAGGACACGCCGCGCTCTGTCAGCAAGATCTGGTCATTTCCCTCGGCGGTGATCTTGGCGGCAACGTTGGCCATATCCCACGGTGCGAGGAACTGGCCCTTTTTCACATTCACCGGCTTGCCGCTTCGGGCCGCCGCCACAAGAAGATCCGTCTGGCGGCAAAGAAATGCCGGGATCTGCAGTATATCCACCACCTGGGCGACGGGTTTGGCCTGCCACGGTTCGTGGATATCCGTGAGCACGGGCACGGCATATTCGCTTCTGATGGCCGCCAACACCTCTAAGCCGGCATCGAGGCCGGGACCGCGGAAGGCGTCGAACGCGGTTCGGTTGGCTTTATCGAAGGATGCCTTGAAGATGAAACCGAGGCCGGCCTCGACGCAGGCTGCCTTCGCAAAGGCGGCAACCTCTCGGCACAGATCCAGGCTCTCGATGACACAGGGACCGGCAATCAAAACCAATTGATCGGCATCGGGGCCTATGGAGATGCCCGCCACATGGATCGTCCGCGTCAAAAAAGGCCTCCTCTAACAGCACACTGCCGCCGCCATTGGTCCGCGCGGGGGGAGATGCGGATCATGGGTCTGCAGACTATCTTACCCTGCGAAGCTTGAGGGTGAGCGTGAGGTATACTCTTCGCTGGCAGACCTCGTGCGTTCGATTGCACCATCGAGCCCAAGCCTAAAGACGACAACGGCGCACGATGCCATTTCCCACATAACGGAACGCCGCGCTCGAAGGAACATCATCCGCAGCCGCGAAGCGCGGTAGATGCGAAGCCGGTCAACGGATGCAGTTTGGCGACATCATTGAACTCAACGCGTAAGGCTTTTTACATTACAACCCCCATTTACTACGTCAACGGGCGGCCTCACATCGGCTCAGCCCTGACGACGGTCTGCTGCGATGTCCTTGCGCGGTGGCACCGCCTTCGCGGCCTCCCGGCTTGGTTTCTTACGGGGACGGACGAGCAGGCCACCAAAGTCCATGAGGCCGCCCTTGCTGCAGGCCTCCCGCCGCAACAATTCGTGGACGGTTTGGCCCAGGAATTCGTGGCTGCATGGCGCTCCCTCCACATCTCCAATGACGATTTCATCCGCACCACAGAAGCGCGCCACGTGGAGGCGGTGCAAGAATTTTTCCGCAGGTTGCGCGCAACCGGCGACGCATACAAAGGCATGTACGAAGGCTGGTATTGCGTGTCGGACGAAACCTTCTTCCGCGAAAGCGATGTTGGGCCCGACCATCTTTGCCCCAATCCGGAATGCCGCAAGCCCCTCCTGCGCGAACAAACGGAAAGCTACTTCTTCAGGCTCTCTCGGTACGCGGAACCGCTTCTCGCCCATATCGAGGCCAATCCTGGATTCCTGCAACCGGAATTTCGGCGGAACGAGGTTATCTCGTTCATCCGGCAGGGGCTGCGGGATATGTCCATCACACGCACCAACCGCGGATGGGGCATCCCTGTTCCCGACGAACCGGACAAGGTCATCTACGTTTGGTTTGACGCCCTCATCAACTACCTCGCCGCCACCGGATGGCCGTCGGACCAGCAGCGATACCGTGAGCTCTGGCCCGCCGATGTACACCTTATGGCCAAGGAGATCTTTGTGCGCTTCCATGCCACGCTGTGGCCTGCCATGTTGCTGGCGATCGGCGTACCGCTGCCCCGAACGGTTTACGCCCACGGCTGGTGGGTAGACGCAGAGGGGAGGAAGGAAGGGAAGCGCACAGGGGGCCTTCCGCATCCTACTGAGTTCTCAGCAATCATCGCAGGCAAATCCGGCGCCGACCCCGATATAGCCTCAGACGCTCTGCGCTACCTGCTCCTGCGGGAGATGGTCTTCCACGGAGACAGCGAATTCTCGGAAGCGAGCTTCCTCAAGCGGTACAACACGGACCTTGCCAATGACCTGGGCAATCTCTGCAATCGCACGGTTACTATGGTGCACCGGTACCTGCAGGGCCGAGCCCCTTCGGGAGGCCCTCTAAGCGCCGAAATCGAGCAGGTTGCACGCGAAGCAGCCCGCGGTTACAACGCAGCGCTCGAGGAATTCCGCTTCAACACGGCGCTCGAGGCCGTGTGGAGATTGGTGACGCGCACGAACCAGTGGATCGAGGAGAAGGCTCCCTGGAGGTTGGCCAAACAGCACGACACTCCGGAGCTGAATTCTGTGCTGGGCACGTGCCTTGCGGCCATCCGTACCGCTGCCCTCCTGCTCCTTCCTGTGATGCCCGTGGCTGCCGAGAGGATCCTCGAGCAGATCGGCGCCCCTCCCGGCATCCCCCAATCGGAGTCGATAGACGCAACGCTGTGGGCGCCGCTGCCGGAGGGCGCCCCGATCCCAAGCCCAATCCCTATCTTCCCCCGCATCCAGGAGTTGTCCATGGCAAACGAACGCACAGCCGAGCCTTCGGTTGCAGAGGAGAAACGGCCTGCCGGAGACGTCATTACCATTGAAGACTTCGCCAAAGTGGACCTGCGCGTGGCGGACGTAATCGCTGCCGAGCCCGTGCCCGGAGCTACCAAGCTACTCAAGCTTGTTGTGGATCTCGGCGGGGAGCGCCGCACCATCCTGGCGGGCATCGCCGAAATGTACCGCCCGGAAGAACTTGCCGGTAAGCAAATCGTCCTTTTGGCCAACCTTGCACCTCGCAAGATACGGGGTGTGGAGTCGCAAGGCATGTTCTTGGCTGCGGATGTGGACGGCCAAGCAATCCTTCTTCAGCCGGAAACTCGCGTGCCTGCCGGATCCAAAATCCGGTAGGTGTTACAGGCGGCACAGGAGGCAGGCGCATACGGCGATGGAGCCAGCCAGGATCGCCCGCGGCTATGCGCGTGTGCTCGAGACCGCTCGGGTCTCGGAGGAGGCACAATGGGCGCTCCACTAACGGATCGCACGAGCCGGGCCCTAAGCCCTACGGTCCGCGCATTGGGGTTCGTCAGTCTCTTTGCGGATATCTGCAGCGAGATGACCTACCCTATCAACCCTCTGTTCATCACCCAAGTGCTTGGGGCTCCTGCTTGGGCACTGGGTCTCATCGAGGGAGTGGCCGAGAGCACCGCCAGTCTCCTCAAACTCTATTCCGGCTGGCTCTCGGACCGCGTGGGACGCCGCAAACCTTTTGCCGTTGCGGGCTATTTCATGGGCGCCATCGGTAAGCCGATGGTGGGTTTGGCGTGGTCGTGGTGGCATGTGCTCATCGCACGCTTCGTGGACCGAACGGGCAAGGGCCTGCGCACAGCACCGCGCGATGCCCTCGTAGCCGAGAACTGCGATGCGGATCAGCGGGGCCGTGCCTTTGGGTTCCATCGCAGCATGGACACCGTCGGCGCCGTGCTGGGGCCCTTCCTGGGCTTCGCCCTGATACGGTTTTGGCTGGGCGAGGCGAACATCGGCCACACCTACCGAATGCTGTATGCGATAGCCTTCCTCCCGGGCATCATCAGCGTCGGGATCCTTTGGGTATTCGTGCGGGAACGGAAGCGGGTCCAGTCGAGACACAGCGCCGAGCGGCCTGCGCTCCCCACTTGGCGCACGCTGTCGCCAGCCTTCAAAGCCTATCTCGTCATCGTAGCCCTCTTCAGCCTGGGCAATTCGTCCGATGCCTTCCTTCTGCTGCGAGCTCAAAAGGACATGGGCGCCGATCCCATGACGTTGCTGCTCCTATACTCCTCCTTCAATGTTGTGGAAGCAGCCCTCGGATACCCGGCAGGAAAGCTTTCGGACCACGTGGGACGCCGGATCCTGATTGTGATCGGGTATGCCGTATTCGCTGTTGTGTACTTCGGGTTTGCTGCATACCAAAACGTGGCCGCCGTTTGGTTCTTCTTCATCCTCTACGGCCTCTATTACACACTCACCCAAGGCGTCCAGCGCGCCTTGGCGGCGGATCTAGCTCATCCGGACCGCCGCGCAACGGAAATCGGCGCCTTTCACATGGTGGTGGGCCTCGCTGCGCTTCCGGCCAGCTTCATGGCAGGCCAGCTCTACGACCATGTGAGCCACGGCGCCCCGTTCCTGTTGGGCGCGTCTTGTGCAGGCGCCGCGGCATTCCTCCTGGCCTTGGTGCCGCTGGAGCGGCTCCGGGGAAGTGTTTGAAGCGTCCGTTGCCGGGCTCAGCCCGTCGGCCGCTATCCCGGCTCCGGCAAACTTGACAGCCGGCCGGATACACGGTAGACTACCCGCGGATCTACCTGGAGGCGCAACCCTGATGACGCCACGCCGGGGCAAGACGAGCCGCCCATTGCAAGCCGCATCCCGAAGCTCCGTGCGAAGGAGTACGGGATCAGCATCCCGCACCGCTGGAGAAGCAGGCCGCCGGCCGCGGCCCAACCAGGCGGGAGCGCTCAAAACTCTGCTGATCGGCCTGCTGCTGGCCATCGGATCGTTCCTTTTCGGGATGCTGGTGATATCGCCGCTCATTGATGCCTTGCACCGAAATCCGGCGCCCGAAGTGGCAACAGCTCCCTCCGCAACGCCGAGTGCGCCGGCGCCCCCGGCAACTACTTCGCGGCCTGCCCCGCCGCCCGCCAGACCCGAGCTGCAAGTGACGCCGGAACCGGGGCCCGCAGCAACGGTACAGCAGCCCGAAACGCCGGACGGGATGCCGGCGGCGGGAGAAGCAACTGCGCCTTCGGGCATGTCTGCGCCACCGGAGGGGTCCCCAACCACCCCCGCCGGCCAACCCGCCCCAAACACCGAGCAGCCCAGCCGACGGCGTCGCCACCGCCCCTCAGAAGCACCGCCTACTCCAAATCCCGGATCCGGCCCCAGCGGCGGTGTGCAGCAGGGCGAACCTATCAATTAGATATGGGCGGCGGTGTCGGTCTCTAGGTCTTGACCGCCGGAATGGCCTCGGCGGCGGGGACACGGTGCGATCGGGCGCGGAGAAAGCGACCCTACGCACGCCGCCAGAATGCCTCACAACGCCGCAGGAATGGGCATTCGCTGCAGGCGGAGATGCGCAGCGGAACAGGCGCGCCCTCACCCTCGTAATCCCGAAAGGCTATCTCTTCTCCCAGCTCGGTGATCCGACACGAGAACTCTTCCGCCTCATGAGGCGCCATTTCGGCGCTGGCATGGACGCCACTCCGCAAGCAATAGATGGTCGCGAACACCCTCGCGCCCGGATAGAGGCGTCGGAGGATGAGCTGGTAGATGCCCATGGCTAGGTCCGAAGCCACATCCTCCGGGGCCACCGTGAGCCTGCCGCTCTTGTAATCAACAATCTCAAGCGATCCGTCCGCATGCCGATCCACCCGATCCACGCGCCCCATGAGAAGAAAACGGCCCATGTCTGTCCGGAGCACCTTCTCCAGAAGGAGGGTCTGCACGCCGGCTTCTGCGCGGGCTTGCCCCACCGAATGATACGCTGCGATCATCTCCTGTGCTGCCTGCCGAAAGGCTTCTTCCTCTTGCCGATCTGCAAAGCCCGCGGGCACCCAGCTCTGGTGCAAGCGCTCCATCAACTCCTCTTGTGAGAGCGCTGTTCCCTCTGCATGAAACGCCTGGAGTGCCCGATGGACGGCCGTTCCCAGCGAGAATTGGGGGCGCGCGTGCAGATAGAAGCGCCCGATGCGGTCCACGTAGATGTACCGGTATTTCATTGGGCATTCCAGATACGTCAGGAAGCGTGTAGGGCTGAGGACCGGCTTCTTGGGAACCGCCATCTTTTTACCTTCCCCTGCCGCGCCTGCCCCGCAGAATGCATCCGAGTGGCGAACCCGGTAATCTTCGCGACGGTTCTTGGGCTGCGCGACCGCATGTTGATTATGTCATGCATTCCTGCAGCTAAGCAGGATGCGGCATCATGCGGACGGCCTGCCGCCCACGGCGCCTGTTGACGTGGGGACATAAACGTGGTATCGTATACGCGAACAATCTGGTGTGCCTGCTGCAGGAGCCGCGGCCGGCAACGCGGCCTCGACGGGGGAAGTCCGGTGGAAGTCCGGCGCAGTCCCGCTGCGGTAAGGTAGGCGTGCTCGCAGTGCCTTTGGGGTAGTGCGGCCGCCCATCCAAGCCCGAATGCCCGCCTGCAGCACATCACAACAAACCCTTCGCGAGTAAAGGGTGTGATGGATTCGGACGGCCGTCGGTGCATCCTGCAGCTTCCAGGGGCGCTTCGACGGAATACGGAAGAAGGCCATCCCGCGCGGAGAGGGATCTGCGATGGGGTGGCTCTTTTGTTTCGCGCCTTCCGTCCGCGCCTCCGCCCCTCGTGAAGCCATCACGAGAGGAGAGCCAAATGATGCATCAGACACAACCTTTCGCGGGGCGGCATTCGTCCCGCGCACTGCAGGCGTTCACCCTCATCGAGCTTCTTGTAGTGATCGCCATTATCGCGATCCTGGCAGCGATTTTGTTCCCCGTCTTCGCCCAGGCTCGCGAGAAGGCCCGGCAAGCAAGCTGCGCATCCAATCTGCGCCAGCTTGGGCTGGCCACGAACATGTACGTGCAAGATTATGATGAAGTCTTCCCGCTCTACCAGTACAACGACTGCCAGGGTTGGGTTTGTTACCAGTACTGGTTCGGCAAGCGCACTGCCACAGGGTGGGATAAGACACAAGGTCTCTTGTACCCGTACATGAAGAACCACCAGCTCCAGCGGTGCCCAAGCTTTACCGGCAAACCTCGCTTTGGGGACGGAAACGGGTACGGCTACAATTGGGGGTATATAGGCTCCGACTACTACATCTCCTATAGTTGGCCTCCGCTCAACCCTGCGTCCATGGCTTCCTTAAGCGCCCCGGCATCCAAAATCCTTTTCAGCGATGCGGGCTTCTACAATGCGCCGTGGTACGGCGGCGACGGATCCATGGTAGAAACGCCGGGTATTGATCCACCCAGCGCATGGTGGGGCACCCCGACCATGGACTTTCGCCACGTGGATGCCGGCAAAATCATAGACACCAACGCCCACACCGTACTGTGCAAAGGACTGGCCAACATCGTGTGGGCGGATGGCCACGTGAAGGCCCTCGGCCAAACCTCGGTGACCGATGCCATGTTTACCCGGGACTGACGCTGCCAAGCGCCTGGAGGCTCTCTTCCGAGAAGCCGCCGATTGCGCGGCCTGCCCGCACCTCGAAGGCGCCCGGGCTGTTCTGTCTGTTCTAAACGGGAGCCTCAGCCCGAAGGTTCTCTTCGTCGCCGAGGCTCCCGGGAAGCGCGGGGCGGATCGCACGCGCATCCCCATGTGGGGCGACGCTTCCGGCGCGGCATTTCGCCGCCTGTTACAGCAGACTGGCCTTCTTCCTGGAGACGTCTTCATCACCAATGCAGTCTTGTGCAACCCACGGAACGCGCGGGGATGTAATCGCCCGCCCACCTTGGAAGAGATTCGCAACTGCAATCCATTTCTGAAACGAACGGTAGATCTGCTGGACCCGCCCATTGTTGCAACGGTGGGCGCGGTAGCGCTCCGGGCTGCTGCGCTCATTGAGCCCCATGGGCTTACCTTGCACGAAGCTGCCGGCACAGTGGTTCCGTGGTACGGCCGCCTGCTGGTAGCCTTGTACCACCCCAGTCCACGCGTCCTCAACACGCACCGCACATGGGACGAACAACGGAAGGATTGGGAGGCCCTACGTTATGCACTGGAGGGAGGCGAAGCGTTATCCTTCGCATCCTCGCCATCCAAGGGAGGGAGCTCAGAAAGATCCTTCAATCCGAAGTAGTGGAGGAAGTTCTGCGTTGTAACGTAGAGGATCGGACGTCCGACCGTGAGCCGTCGTCCGGCCTCGGCGATGAGATCTCGCTCGAGGAGCGTCTTGATGACGCTTCCGCTGGCAACTCCTCGCACTGCCTCGATTTCAGGCTGAGTGATGGGCTGGCGATAGGCGATGATGGCCATCGTTTCCAGGGCCGCCCGGGAGAGCTTCGGCGGCGACTGTGCCATGAGCCGCGCTACAAACTCGTGGTATTCGGCCCGGGTGGCGAGTTGAAAGCCGCCGGCGATCTCCATTAACTGGAGGCCGCTGCCGCTCATCTCCAGGCGTCGAGCGAGATCGGCCAGGGCTGCGCTCACGAGAGCCTCCTCGCAACCGAGCGCGCGGGAAAGGTCCGCCGTGGAAAGCGGTTCCGGCGAAGCAAACAGGAGGCATTCCACTGCGGCCGAGAGGCTCACGCTTTCTCCTCTACCGATACGAGGACAATGGGATCTTGAGGATGCGCCTGAATGGCGCGCAGCCGGGCCTGGCGCACGAGCTCCAGCATCGCGAGGAACGCCATCACCAGATCGAGCCGGTCCCATGGCCTATCCGCCAATGCGTGGAACGGCAGCTCTCCTCCGCTTGCCCGCACGCGCTGGAGGATCTCCGCCATTTTTAAGCGAAGGTTGATTTTGCGCCTCGGAGCTACAGCGGTCACTGGCTGCGCCGCCACGCCGGCCCGGGCGAGTATCCGCTGAAGGGCCGCGGCCAGCACCGTCGCATTCGCACCCTGCGCCGGGGGGAGTGCGTATCCCTCCGGGTCCTCCATGGCGCCCCGGAAGAAGATCCGGCTCCTCCACTGCTCCCATTCCCGCAGCGCATCCACCGCCTGCTGGAGGCGCTCGTACACCACCAGACGCTGCACCAATTCTGCTCGCGGATCCTCATCAGCGGCGTCCGCGGGAACGCCCGGCGGTTGCGGCAAGAGCATCCGCGACTTGATTTCCAAAAGTGTGGCAGCCATCACAAGATACTCGCCGGCAACGGCAAGGTCCAAAGATTGCCACGCATCCAGATATTCCAGATACTGGCGGGTAATCTCCGCGATGGGAATGTCGGTGATGTCTATCTGGTTCTTGCGGATCAGATGAAGCAACAGGTCCAGGGGCCCATCGAAGGCCGGCAGGTGGAAGCAAAGGGGATGAACCGGAAGAGCCATGGCGAGCGTATTCTACATTCCCGGAAGCTGCGGTGTCAACGAGGGCAAAGAAAAAGAGGAACCCGCAGTAGCGGCGATGTATCTAGGTTCATCTCATCCCGATTCTGTGCAATCGGTTGGTTAGGCGCTTAAGCCCTTGACAAGCATCCCTGCCCGTCGTATACTACCGTTGGAATGCTGGGCGCAGCATCCTTCCCCCACGCAAAACATCATTCTCAAGCTGCAGAGGGAGGTCGGGCCTCCCAAGGAGGAAATCCCATGACGTCGGAAAGGCGACGAGCGTTTACGCTCATCGAGCTGCTCGTGGTGATCGCGATCATCGCGATCCTGGCTGCCATCCTCTTCCCGGTCTTTGCCCAGGCACGGGAAAAGGCCCGCAGCATCTCGTGTCTCAGCAATCTCAAACAGATGGGCACAGCCTTCATGCTTTATGTGCAGGACTACGACGAAACCTTTCCGCAGAGCATCTACTTTGCGGCTGAGGCGAACGGCAATCCCTGCACCTGGACCTGGTTCCACAGTGTCCTCCCCTACACGAAGAACCAGCAGATGAATCTGTGTCCCTCCGACGGCCACAAGCTGGATTGGAAGTTGGGTTTCAGCATCATCGGATTGCCGCCCGCGTGCACGGCCTCCCCGCCGCTGGACAAAGTGAGCTATCAGGCCAACTACGCGTTGATTGACGACGGAGCGCCGAACCCGCTCTTCGGTCCAGGCGACACGCGCACCGTCAAGCGCATGGCGGAAATTGACTACCCTGCGGAAACCAGCGCCGTTGCAGACGCTGTGGTGACCTTGCCCGGAGGCGTATGCGGTCTCTTCAGTTCGCCCATCCAGGCGCGCCACAACGTAACGGTGAACTCCAACTGGGCCGATGGCCATGCCAAAGTTGTCCACGCCAAACCCGCAACCGACGCCAACGGCGTGCAGTACGGTTGCAATCAGCTTGATGGCCAGTCCATTCCCCTCTGGATTGTTACGGATGCGGGTCCGTACCAAGGCAGTTTCGAACTGTGGGGTATCCCCTACAAGAAGGCTGATGGAAGCTGGGGTCTGAGGAATTGAGCACGAGCAGGCAAAGGAAGCAGCCGCCACCCCAAGGGCTCAACGTGCCGCCCTGGGCGGCCATTGGGCTCGTGGTATTGGCGTGCATCATTGCAGTGGTGGTTTGGCGGCTGAGCACGCCCAAGGTAAACCTCCCTCCTCCGGTGAAAGTACATCCTGGGATGTACGATTTCCGCTCCGAGGCGATGAAGGGGAACCTTGGCCGGCCGATACAGGCCACCCCGACACCGCCCTAGGGCAAGGCATGCACCGAGTGGCGGCAAACAAGGATCCCCGTGCGCACCCGCGGGGATGGACACGGGGCATGTGCCGGCCTTGAACCAACGGACACACCGGCCCGAAAGGGGCTCAGGCGTATTGAAACGCCCCTTTCGGGCCGTATTATGAACAAAACCACTATCTTCTTGGAGGATGAGTATGTTGCGAACTTGGCGTCGCCCTGCAGCGGCCTGTGTCCTTTTGGCGCTGGCAGCATTACCGGCACTGGCAGACCTGGACGCGTTCATCAAGAGGCCCGAGCCCGCTTATCGCTGGGAGCTCCGCGGCAAGCAAACCGCCAACGAGGTCACGGTGTATGATTTGCACATGGTGTCCCAGGTGTGGCAAGGGATCACATGGGAACATCGCCTGCAGATCTTCCGGCCCAACACTCCCAAGCACCCGGGCTTCTGCGCCCTGTACAATACCGGGGGCAGCGGCAGTCCCATGGACACGATGCTCGGCATGGAGCTGGCCCACGACAGCGGCGACACGTTCGCCATTCTGTACAACATCCCCAACCAGCCGTTATACGGAGGCAAGGTCGAAGACGAGCTGGTAGCCTACACTTGGCTCAAGTACCTGGAAACCGGGGATGATACCTGGCCCCTTCACTTTCCCATGGCAAAGGCGGTCATCAAGGCGATAGACACGATCCAGGCGTTAGCGAAGGAGCAGCAGTTGCCGCCCATAGACGGTTTTTTGGTATGTGGCGCCTCCAAACGCGGGTGGACAACATGGCTGGCCGGGGCTACACGAGATCCGCGCATCAAAGCCATCGCTCCGATGGTGATTGACACGCTCAACGTGGCGGCGCAAATCCCCCATCAATTGAAGGCCTTCGGCAAACCCAGCGAACAAATCGCCGACTACAGCAGCACCGGCCTGTTGAATATGATCAACACCGAAGCAGGCAAGCGCCTCATGCAACTGGAGGATCCTTATTCGTACCGAGACCGCCTCACCCTCCCCAAGCTGATCATCCTGGGCACCAACGACCGATACTGGGCCCAAGACGCCCTTAACCTCTACTGGGACGGGTTGAAAGGCCCCAAATGGGTACTCTACACTCCCAACAGCGGGCATGGGCTCGAAGACCGCGCCAGGGTTCTGGCGACGCTCTCGGCGTTCATAGACACAATCGCCTCGGGGAAGCTCTTCCCCCGGATGCGGTGGGAACACAAGCTAAGCCCTGCCGGAGATGACCTTACGGTAACGAGTACCCCGGCAGCAATCGAAGGGCGGTTGTGGCACAACCATGCTGCAACCCAAGACTTGCGGGATGCCCGTTGGACCTATGAACCCATGACGCGCACCAAGAACGGGTTCACCGCCCATTTTGACCGGCCCAAGGAGGGGTATTCTGCGGTGTTTGCCGAGCTGGTTTACAACCTCAACGGTCACACCTTCACCCTCTCTACGCAGCTTCAGGTACTCGGGCCGGAGGCATCAGAAGAGCATTGAGCCTGCATCGGCAGATTTGCGGGTTATGCGTTTAAGTGCTTGACAACGGCGCGCACCCGTACTATACTGGTGTCAGCACGATGCAATGGAGCATCCCGCAATGCCGGCTGCCTCCGCCGGGCGGATTACGGAAGCGCATTACCTTCCCTGCGCGGCGGTCTCCATGATCTTGCGGGTGTCTCGAGCGTGAACCTAGAGCGGCCTTGGTGCCGCCGATCTCGACGACAAGGAGCCACACGATGCATCCTCTCTTCCGCTGTAGCCGCAAAGGCGGCTTCACCCTTATCGAGCTGCTCGTGGTGATCGCGATCATCGCCATCTTGGCAGCCATTCTCTTCCCAGTGTTCGCGCGTGCTCGTGAACAGGCACGGAAGACCGTTTGCCTCTCCAATCTTAAGCAGATCGGCCTCGCCTCCCTCATGTATGTACAGGATTACGATGAGACGTTCCCATGGCTCATGCAGGACGGGCGGAACAACAACGACAACACCGGCCTCAGCTACGGCATGGTAAGCACACCCATCAACCTCAACAACATCCGCGGGCTGTTTATGGAGTTTGTGTTCCAGCCGTACATCAAGAACTACGGTATCTTCGCGTGTCCCACCCTGGGATCCGATCCGCCGCGCTTCGACGCCATCGGAGTGCTCAACGAGTACGGCTCGTATGGATACGCTTATGGAGGCATCGGCGCAGGCATGGGCAGCATGTCACCCAAGCCCACTCCCCTGGAACTCTTTGTGCGCTTCGTAGGACCCATCCTCGGCCCTCCATACAATACCGGTAATCCCCAGGACTACTACATCGCCGGGCAGGGGCTGGCCGTGGTAGGCAACCCCGCAGACTCGATCATCGCCTTCTGCAACTCCTATGGAGCCCACCTAGGCGTGAGCGACAGCGATGTAGTCCCCGCAGTATTCGGGGGCAACGGACGCAATCTCAACGGAGCCACTCTTGCCGTGATGGTTGACGGCCATGCGAAATTCAAGCAAGGGACCTTCTTTGACCTCGTTCGGTTCGCATTGGCCCCGCTTCACTAAGGCGGTAGCAGAATGAAATCACAAATCAACCCCGTTGTTGCCATCGTGGTGATTGTGCTCGTGGTGCTCGTCGTGGGCGCTTTCATCTGGAAGTCCACGTCCGGTACGGCGCCCGGAACCGGCAAACGCAACACTACGCTGGATTTCAACAAAATGGAAAAGGACCCCGTCAAACTCATGCAGGGTCTGCAAGAACTGAAGCAGAAGGAAGACGCTCAGAAGGCGCGCCAGTAGGTCTTTGGGCAGATCAGTTTGATGCCCTGCAGGCACCGAGCTGATCTGCCCATTCCTCATGTTCTTCCAGAGCGGCGGGGTCCCCTGTCCTTTGCTGTGCGTGAACCCAGCAGCGATCCGCCATCTCGGCCGGAAGACACCGGTGTACCGCCGAAACGCTCTGTGATCCACGCCGCGGATATCCATCAGTAAGACGATGGAAGCCCACTGCTGCATCTGCGCGCTCTCAGCGGTCGGGTATACTCACCTGCGAATGCACCACCTGCGCATCCGGTGTCCATGGTGATCGAGTTCCGCCTGCACGGCTTCGGCAAATCGTGCGCCCTTGCGTGGTCTCTCGGCCTCTTCTTCCTTTGGTTCCCCACTCGTGCATGGACGGCCCAGACCTTGCCCGATTACGAGCTCATTCCCATCCGGAACATGCGGCCGTACAACCTCCTCTTTCTCCAGATCCAGCCGGCACCGCCGGATGTCCTCAGTGCTGGGCACACACGCCTGCGCTGCCAGCTCGATATCGCCAACAACCTTCTGGCGCCGGTGGCTTCGCCGGGGTCAACCGTTGTGGAAGACAATGAGATCCAGCGCGTTACCCTGGAACCTGCCTTCGGCATCGGCTCCGACTGGGAAGTGTCGGCCCGCATCCCTCTGCTCTGGCGCAATGGTGGGATGATGGATCCCATCCTCAGCTTCTGGCACCGCCTCTTCGGCATCCCGGCAGACGGAGAGGACGTGCCCCTGGGCCGAGACCATTATGGGGATTTCCATTCGGTCTTGCTGTTGCGTGATCCTTCCGGACGAGTTTTGGTCAACGCAGGCAATGCCTTCGGGTTGGGCGACGTATCGTTTACCCTCAAACATGCCTGGTACGGATCCAACCAGCCGAAGAATGCCGCAGTGCGCATCTTGGCTAAATTGCCCACGGGCAACCCAGGTCTTCTTCTGGGCAGCGGGCATCCGGATTTTGGCATCTCCCTGGACCTTCGCATCAACCTTGGGTCCGCTGTGGCTTTCATCGCGAATGGAGGATGCGTGATTGCAGGGGGTGCCCCGATGGCGCTCCCGAACCGCTCCACCCTATTCCAGTACATCGTGGGCATTCGATACCAGGCCAACAGACGTGATGCTTTTCTTTGGGAATGGGAGAGCAGCCCGGCCGCCGTGGTCACTGGGAACCGCTTCGCCGATCACCCGCAGGCTACGGCGACCTTCGGGTACCGCAGATCTTTGCGGCCTGGGGTCTTCCTTTATGCCTCCTTTTCGGAGAACGGCGACATCCACAATTACACCCTGCCTTGGTTCAGTGCCGTCGGACCGGATTTCACTGTGTCGGCAGGGATCGAGATACTGCATTGAGAATGAATGCCAAGAAGCTCCCTCGAGGAGTTTGGGCTGCGTCAACCCAATGTGCCACATATTCCGCAGGAGGTACCACGATCATGACCCGCATCCGCTCAATGGTCTGGGCGACTGTTCTAGCAGCCATGCTGCCTGCACCTATGGTGTCGGCCCAGAAGGCTCCATCCCCTCATCCCCCAAAGGGCGCCAAGGTGTTGTTCAACGGCAAGGATGCCTCCCTTTGGCAACACCTCGATGGGCGCCCAGTCCAATGGACCGTATCCCACGGAGTGCTGGAGGTCAAGCCGGGCACAGGGAACATCGTCACCAAGGAGCGTTTTCGAGACTTCCAGCTCCACCTCGAGTTTCGAGAACCCCTAATGCCCGACGCTCACGACCAAGCCAGAGGAAACAGCGGCCTGTACCTGCAGGGCCGGTATGAAATCCAGATCCTGGACTCGTACCACAATCCCACCTACAAATACGGCGGATGTGGCGCCATCTACGGCATTAAGGATCCGGATAAGGACGTTTGCAAACCGCCGCTGCAGTGGCAAACATACGACGTCTTTTTCCGAGCAGCCCGGTTCAATCCAGATGGCTCGGTGAAAGAACTGCCACGCGTTACGGTCTACTGGAACGGCGTGAAGATCCACGACGCAGTAGAGATCCCTCACGGAACCACCGCGGGGCTAGGGAATGAACTCGTGGCCGAGGGACCCATCATGTTGCAGGATCATGGATGCCCGGTACAGTTCCGCAACATCTGGATCGTCCCGGGCAAGGCGCAATAGGACGAGACGGCGACACACGGCTTTACGTCGGAAGGGGTTCGGCGACTAAATCATGTTGCCGGGCTCCCCCTTGCGCATCCCGATGCTGCGGCGATCCAACCAGTTGTTGTCGCGAAGTACGTAGATGAGCACGCTGTCGTACTCCGGTTCAATGATTTTCTGGAGGCCCCGCTCCATGCGGGCGAGCTGGCTTTGGGTCACTTCGCCCTCGAATACCGAATTCTGTACCCACGTAAGGAAGCGGCCGCAGTATTTGAATACCCGTTGCACCCTTCTCTGCGCCACGTCATAGACCAGGATCACGTACAATCCGGTGCTCCCAAGGCTCCTCGCTTACCACCACATGTGGAAAGCGCGATACGTTTCCTCGCCTACTAGGTGCCGGATCAAGCGGTAGCATTCGAGCCTCAGCAATCTCTGATACGATACATGCCGCTTCAGGCGGCGGTGAAACAGCGTGGACTGGAGCTTGCCCTCAAATGCTTTCACAACGAGTTTCCGGCCGTCCTCATCAAGGCGGCAGCCGTTGAGCGACGTGTCGAAGTGGTTCGGCACCAATTGCCGGGTGTTGAGCAGCGAGAAGATCATGCGGTCCACGATGACCGGCTTGAAGACGTCGGCGATATCTAAAGCGAGCGAGAAGCGGCGTTCACCCGGCTCATGAAGGTAACTGATTTCCGGTGAAAGCTGTGTATGGTAAATCTCACCTACGCATGCGGCATAGAGGAGACCATTGCCGAACGAAATGAGGGCGTTCACCGGGTTGTCCGGCGGACGCCGCACGCGCTTGCGAAACTCGGCTAGAGCCGATTCAACCAAGATGTGCTGCCAAAGCCCGTAGTAGGTATTGCGAGCCTTTCCCTCGACGCCCATCAATTCGCCGGCATCCGATGCACTGCCGATCTGCCCGGCCAGTTCCTCTATGGTTCCGAACCCTGCTGCCAAGGGCCCATCCGGCGCATCGGGCCGGGTAAGATCCACCTCAATGGGATCGGCAGGTGGAGCGGTGTCATCCAGCCCGTCTTCCGGCACCTGGACTTCCGCTCCCTCCTCGGGAGATTGTACTGCATCGCTCTCGTCGTCCCTCACTCCCCGGCGGCGCGTGTAGTAGGCTACCGTGCGTAGAATGTTGAAGAGGGATCCCTCCAGCAGCTCCTTTGCCAGCACCATGCGCCGCTTCAAATCAAGATAGTGCTCAGCTTGGCGTACAAGCAGATGGCCTGAATGGAGATATTCACGCGGGTAGTACGTTCCGGCGTAGTAGCCGTAGTAGTTGAATACGTGAAGCGGCACCCGGTGCTGGGAGAGGAAGTTGAGCGCCTTCGTATTCAGATCCAATTCGCCGAAGGCATACAAGGCCTCAACATCCTCGATGGGGATGCGCCGTGAAGCGTCTGTCTGTTCCAGCAGAAGGGTGTTGGCTTCCCGCCGCAGACGGCCGCTGGAAAAGATGTAGTAGTTGCGAGGCATTGCTTGCGTGCCGTAGGAGCTCTGGAGCTTAGCCGCCTTCGTTGATTTCGTGGCCACCGAAGCGCAGCAGCCGCAATCGGTTCCCAATCGGTTCACAGCGCACGCGCAGTTTCCGGTTCACCCGGAAGTGTCCCTCGGTTCCCGGCGTGTTCCTATAATTCTCGTACCGGATGCCGTGATCGGCGCGGAGAGCCTGCAGGCCGCCATCCCGAAACACGACGGCCACCTCAGCAAGCTTCTGCTGTAATACCACGCGCTCGTCCTCCGCAGCTTTAGCGAAATCGGCCAGAAATGCATCCGTGTACTCCAACTCGGGATGCCCCACCGGCTCTTCCTGCCGGCCCAGTATCTCGCGGTATGCCTTGTTCCAGAGGAGGCGCCCCCAATTGGAAAGCACTACGTATTCGCCTTCCCTGCGCACCAGCACCTCGGGAAGCGTGGTAATCTCCGTTGCCGGCCGCCTTCCCCGAACCGCCAAACGAACCAAGGAGAAAACATGGTCGCGGACGATCTCTTCATCTATACACGCAGGGAGGCGGGGGATGCGCAGCAATGGGGAACCCGGGCCCTCGAAGATGTAGCAGATCTCGTCGGCATAGACCATCCCGATCGTATGCATATAGGCTTGCAGGCTCTTGAAGCCACCTACAAGGTTGAACACGATGAAATAGCCCTTGGTGCGCAGATCCCCGAGGGTTTGATCGCACCAGTGAAGAAGGGCATCAATGCCCCTCTCGAAGGCCTCCTGGCTCGCCGTGTTCAATTGTTCGATCCGAAATAGGGTCACGCGCCTAACCTGGGGTTCCAGCCAACCCTTCACGATCTGCGCGCATAGTTCCCCCTGGAGCGTGTCGGTATGGAGTAGATAGTGCTCGAATGCGTCCCCCAGGAAGTTGCCCGACACGATGCCGTTGAGTTCTGAACTGAACTCACTAACGGAGGTTTTCTGAGCCGCAGCCAAACGCTCTCGCACTGCCACGGCGTGCTGCTCAATCTGCCGGAGTTCCGCAACACTACAACCTTCCCGCTTCAGGTTCGCGGTGGCGCGCAGAAGATCCCGCAGCCCCTCAGAAACTGCGGCGTTGGTGAGCAAACTGGTCCCGACGGTGCTCACCACCGCGGTTCCCGCCGGCGCCTTACCGTTCGTCGGCATGGTTACCTCCCTACACCCTATCCGTGCGATCTCAGGAATCCCTGCCTATCCGGCGGAACGCACACCCGAGGCTATGGCGAGTTCGATCAGCAACGGGACAGCATCATCCAATTCGCGTTGGAGCACGGAAGGATCCTTCGCGTCCGTTCTCATCCCGCAGTGAGCCAGCGAATTGCGAACCTGTCCGACCTTATCCCAGGCCCGGAGAAGATGTTCAAACCAAGCAAGGCCCCTTAATCGCTCCAACCGGGCTTGCTCTTCGTTCGATTGCTGCAACTTGCCTTGGTCATCGTCATCCGCGCGTGTGCGTTTGCGTGAGAGCTTGTTGATTGCCGTTGCTATTCCATCGCGGGCATTGCTATCCAACCAATCGGTTTCAAGAGCCCAACACGCCACCGACACCACCCACTCTCTTGCGGACAAAAGCCCTTGGGTCACCTGGCCTCGACGTTGGTATGTCTCTACAAGAGAAAGGTGGCGGTCGAGCGCTTCCCTGCTTACTTGGTTCTCATCGGATAAGGCAAGGCGCGCGTATTGGTTGCGTATCCTTTGCATAAGAAGCGCCATGGGTGGCGCCAACGACCGGGCCTCGGTTTCCACCCTTTCCAATTGTGTCATGACGTTAGCGGCGCCGGCACAAACCTTCTGCGGTTGAGCAGTAGCCTCGGCCGAGGAAACTTGCCTAAGCGCGTCGGCGAACTTTTTCAGCCCCTTCGGCAACCTGTCCGAAGGCAGCCGCGGACGAGCCTTGTAGGCACCGTTGTGCTTATCCTCGAGGAGCTGTGCTATCCTGCCGGCGTCTCCAGTGTCGAGAAACTGATTTGCAGCGGACGCCCATTCCAGAAGCTCGACGAACCCAGTCAATTCGAAGACGGGTACGCGGCCGTTCTGATCCTTGGCTTCAAAAGCCCCGTAGAGGATTCGAACCTTTCGGAGGTTTTGAGCAATGCGCAAAAACGCGATCGCCAAGAGTGCCAACATGGGAAGCGATCGGAAGCCATGGGTGATGTCCAGCACGACTTCTTCACCGTTCACGTGCTCGGCAAGCACTTCAAAGAAGCGCCACATCTCGTCCTCGGATTTACAGGACGGAATCCGCACCGATGTGTACTGCGTTCGTCCTTGAAGGCGCTCCTGCAGCTTCCGCCAATTCTCGTGGGCTTCGGCTTCTTCAGTAAGAAACACGCAGACTTCGGCGGGTTTGAGCCAATGGACCAGGGCTTCCGGGAAGAGAGCGGTGTTGTAAAAGGAGCCATTCCACCAGTAATCTGCAGGTTTGTAGTCTCCTGTGCCCAATACAGTCAACAACCGCATGGCGTCATCCCTCTCGCGGCGTAATCTTCGTGATTTCCCACGCATTCCCGCGCCGAGTAACTTCTACATCCGCGGTGATCGTGCGCTTTTTGCTTTTCAGCGCGGCCTGTGCGCCTTCGGGCAAGGCGGTGAAGATTTTCGCCGCGGCGCTGCCCCTGGCCTCCGCCTTCTGGTTGCGTTCACCGAAAGCGGCGAAGGCGCGCTGCCCTGGATCCCACCGCACCGGTACCCCCTTCCAGACTTCGCCGGCTGTCGGCCGGGGCGCACTTCCTTCAAACGTTGGAACGTCCTGGAAAAAGCCGTATCCTGCATTCGTCTTCGCGCCCGCGCCTAGGTTCTCCAAACTCCAGCGGAGTAACCGCTCCACGAAGTTCCGCCATTCCGGCGTTGGCGCCGTCACCGCGAAGAGGAACCCGGCCTTTGGGCGAACCACGAGGAATGGTATGGGATTAGGGTCGTCGAAGTCCGTAGGCCACCCGTCCTTGCCGCGCGTACTGTAATAATCGGGATGGTGCACCGTCACGACATCCCGATGCAGGGGCATACCGCCCACGGTCTTGGGGTCATACCAAGCATCCCAGAACACAAATGTGGATGCCTGGGCAACCCCATTGTCTGCCGACCCGAAGAGGGCCAGGAATTGTTCGCTGGAAATCTTGTTTGCGTTTCTCAACAACTGTGCGCCGCGCCGGCAAAGACCTTTGAGCGCCGAGCCGGGGATGATGGGCATTCCGTACGTGTGATGGAGTGTAAGGCCCACCTCCAGCGGGCTTTCGTTTCCTAAGCCTATGGCTAGGGGACCCGCAAGGGCCAAGGGGAAGGGCTTGGTGCCCGGCACCTTCGTCACAGTTGCGACCCACCGGTCATAGGCACGTTTGTAGGCATCTCCAGCCTTGGAGTTTTGCAGCGCGTCCAACAGTTCCGCTGCCTTGGCGTGGTTGTCGCCCGTAGTTTCGAGGTATCGGCTGAAGGCCAGTCCAGGGTGATCCAAGGATCGGCTGTTAGTGAACGAAGGCAGGGCCTCTCGCCGGGACGAAATTGCATCATTGTTCGACATCCTCGGCCTCCTTTGCGCTCTTCACCTCCAGGATCGATTCGGCAAACCGCTTGAAGTAGATCCACGCATCCAGCACGCGGCGCGTGTACAGCATGTACTGAATTGCTTTGGCCTTACGCACATGACCCAGCGGTGAACTTTGGTTCGCTCCGATGAGCTCCGCCACGTGCTGCAAAAGAAGAGCGTGTGCCTCGGCACGGGAACCCTCGCCGCCTTTCGCCTTGGCTTCCGAGAAGGCCAGCGCCTGGCACAGGCCGCACGTGCGCACCATCACGGGAAAGCTGTGGCACAATCCGCCGTAGATTTTGCGCACCTGGTGCCCTTTGTCCGGGTATTTTTCCGCCACTCCCGCCACCAATCGCTCGGCAAGGATGAGGTCGTTTTGTGCTCTTGTCTTCATTGTGCCACCACCATTCTGCACAAGCCGCGACCCACGGAGGCATCGCCGCCAATCTGGATCAATCCGCCCTTAAGCTGCGCCAGAAGGTCCCCGCTTCCGTTGTCCTTTGCATGCCCCGCCAGAACCACAGGGCCGGCGAAGACCGTCTCGGCTGGAACCGCTTCCTCATACCAAAGACCGCCGCTTTCCACGGTTTTGGTGTCATCGTTCAAGCGCACACGGGCCACCACCTCCAGCGCTGCATCGCACAAAAAGCTGAAAACCTCGTCCGACACGATGGCGAAGCGGGCCTTGAACGTCTTTCCATCCTCTTCGTTGTCGAAGACTTGCCGAGCGAGTTCGCCGGCCACGGCATCGGCTCCATCGCGAGCCTCCAGGTCCAGATCTTCCAGGAACACTTGGTTCTTGCCGTCGGGATCGCGCAGTTGCGTACCCTGCGTCACGACGATCTTCGTCCCGTCCACAGCCGGGATCTCCTTCAGAGCAACCGGCGCACCTAAAGCATCGGCATCCCTTTTGAAGCGGTGCAGCGCCAGAGGACACGTCACGTACGCGAAAGTCCCGAAGAAGCTGCGCACCGGCAGGCAGAGGACGCGCAGATCGCCGAAGCACAACGCGCCTGCTTGGTTCTGCGTTCCAAAGGCCACGTCTACCTGGGATCCATTCCCGTTGCTCGTCCAGACATCGCGCAAAACACCCTTGAAGCTGCTGGCGGGAATGATGGGCCACCCGGTCGCCTTCTCGCGAGCTACGGGAAGGTCTATCACGGATGCGGCCTGACCCGTGCCGGAATGAACCGGCGTAATTGCATGCAAGAAAACCATCTTTGCTGCCGCCATTGCTATCCTCCTTAGTTGTCCCAAATGCCCCACAATGCGAGGCCGTATCCATCTCGACGGTCTTGACCGTCGTCACTCACGGGTGCAAGCCATCCGTCGCTGCCGAGTTGGCCGGCACCACCGTCTACCACCTCGAAGAAATAGACGGAACCTGCCGGAACGAGCCAGCGGACGGCCTTAGGTCTCCCGTGCTCGTAATCCCAACCGCTAACCGCCTTGCGCCTCGGAACGGCCGCAGACACCAACTTCAATGTCAGGCTGCTGCCGGGCGGAGTACCGAAGAGTTCCTCATTCAGCCAGCCGGGTTTCCATCCCCCCTTGAACACGGCCGGTGTAGCAAGCATCATTCGGACCCTACGGGCCGCACCCAATGCGTCCTTTACTGAGGATGGGCAGGCAGGCCACAGGCCATGCGGTGCTTCCTCTACAGCAGCCAGACGGCGCTCGCCTCCAAGGAGACCCGGCCCTGATAGATCCACGCCTTCCGGCGCAGCAACCTTTGCCAGCAAGCCCCACTCCTCCGCAATCAACCCCTGCGGCTGCGCCGTGGCCCCCTCGCCCTCGCCGGGCCGCCGGTAATGCTCAAAGGCAAGGAACTGAACCGTGAAGAGCCCTGCCTCGGAGCTGGTTCCGCTTTCCGGCTGCATACGGACGTGGATCCGCTCCTCCACGGGCGGCCCTACCACCTTTGCCGGCGGCTGTGTGGCGGTTCCGCGCGCATCCAGAAGCCACTTCTCGAGTTCCGGCCAGCGCCAGAACCGGTAGCCGGGATCCGGCTTGGCCGTTTCGTCGCTGCCGGAGCGGCTCACCACATCCAGCGGCAACAGGTCAGCCGGGGTATTGCATCCCGCTCCTTGCGGCAGGTGCAAAGGGCGAAGCGGGAGCAAAACAGCATTAGAGCCCTGAGTTTTTGTAATAACGCAATCCGCAGGTGCTTCGAACATAGCCTGGCTATTCATTACGGGAACAGGGCCATGTACGGCTACTCCCTTCGCCAATGAAGCGCCGCCGTTCTTCCAATCCCAGCCGAGCGCCTCGCCGATGCGCGTGCGTAGAAAGCCTGCGATGGTGCCCGGCATGGGGAAAGGCAACGTGCGGGCAGACTGGGCGCCTTCCAGCAGCCCAAAGGGACGCCCGTCGCGGAAGAGAAGCGGGTCTATTCCGCGTATCTTCACAAGATGCTCAGGCATGCTTCACCTCCGGATAGTTGGATAGGAACCGGGCGATAATGAGCTTGCGGGCAAACGGTTCCCATGCATCAAGATGGCGGAAGTCGGGCAATTCAGGCGATTGGCTTCCGCCGGAATTGGTGCCTTCAGCCTGCTTCTTCCTCGAGAGTATGCGCTTGGCCTCCCCTCGGAACCTTGCCGCGCTAAGGCCCGTGCCGCGCCATTCCCGAGCAACGGCCAGGAGTTCATAGGGGAACCCATGCGCCAATCCGCTGCGGAAGGCCTTTGCCCACATCTTCCATTCCTTCACCGGCTCGGATGTCCAGGTGTCTGCGACGGTAAGGGGCGCGCCGCCGCGGGTGTGCAAAGCCACGGCGAGGGAATCGCGCTCCTGCTTCGCGACCCTCTCCGCTGCTCGCGCGCGCTCTAGGGACGTCTGCAAATCCTCCAGATGGTGCACGATGGCGATGCCGGCGGAGAGCGTGGCTTCCGTTTGATCGTGGAATTCCCTTGCCAAGGCGGCAGCACAATCCAGCGCTGTGTTGAGAGGCAGAAGGGCGAGAATGTCGTCGCCGCCGGTGTACACGCAATGCCCGCCGTAGTTGCGCACCTCATTACGCGCATGTTCGGCAAACCGGACGAGCGTTGCAGAGAAGCTGCGGTGATCTTCCGGGTGCGCAAAGGAGCCGAGCTTATCGCCCATTTTGTCCCCATCAGCGGCCAGGATGGCGTAATAGGCAGGGCACGGCCTGTTCGCGTCGCCGAAAGCGAGTTTGCAAACCCGTTTGCGCAGGGACCTAGCCTTAGCCGCGAGGTCCTCGGCTTCCGCAGCCCTGTTGCTCGCGCGCAACTCATCACAAAGGACCTCGGTGCGCTCTTCGTAGAGGAGGTCGCTGAAGTCGTTGGACCCCGCCGTGGCTCGCATCAGATCTGCCAGCTCATGGAGAACCCCGGCGTCCTTTTCTCTCACGATAGGCAGGATGCACTCTGCAGCCATCATGGACGTGGATGGCACGTCTTTGCGCTCTGCGCGCTTGAGCAAGGACACGGCATCCAGCGCTTCGCCCTCTTTGAGGCGCAAAGACCCCGCGGAACGAGCGATATTACCGAGGTCATTCCCCCGGATCGCGCAATCCCTAGAAGGATCCAGCGGGCTTTTTGGCCTTCCCTCCCTGCTCATCGGTTGAACGAAATCCCGCAGCGCTTTGCGCCCGGCCAGAAGCCGCTCCACCTGTTTTCTGTCTTGCGCGTAGTCCTGGGAGCGCGGGACCCAGGCGGCATAAAACTCTAGAAAGTGCTCGATCTGATCTTGGGCCAAAGGGTCGTCACAATCGCTGGCTGCGAACTCGTTCCTGGCCCGCTGCCAGCGGCCGCGCAGGAATTCGCGGGCGACCTCTTCAGCCTGAGACGCGATTTCGGCAGGTTCGCAGTCATGAAGTTCCACAAGGACCTTGTTGGCAATGGCCTTGGCATCAGGATCGGCTGGAAAGATGAGTGTGCCGTGAGGAGCCACCGCTCGAGCGACAGTCCTGGCTGTGTCTGCCAGCAATTCCGAGCCTGCTTGCAGGTCGCCCGTCTTACGGGCGGCAGCGATGAACTCCTGCACCGGTCCGATGGAGATGGAGAGAAGATGGTTCATGGCAGCACCTCCCGTTTGA
>JBMFSQ010000010.1:0-119337 GCA_049967475.1 Chthonomonadales bacterium
CGGTGCCGTCTACGGTGTAGGAGGCTGCGTAAGAGACGGCTCCGGTGCGGCTTTCATCCACGAGGGGAAGCGGCCGCAAAGGCCGATACAAGCTCGCTCGTTGCGCTCTGCATGTCTGGGGCGCATACGACCGCCGAGACCACCGCAGCGGCTGCAGCTCCTGCCTGCGCCACGGCACATACGTTGGTCTTCGCGATGCCTCCGATGGCCACCACGGGGTGCTGTGGGCATTCCTTCCGGATGAGCTGTATCCGCTCGACCCCAACGGCGGGACCGGCATCGTCCTTTGTGGTGGAGCCGAAGATCGCACCTACTCCGAAGTACGATGCGTACGGTGCAGCCGCCCGGGCTTCTTCTACCGTACTCACGGACACGCCCACGAGGGCGTCGGGCCCCAATAGAGCGCGTGCATCTTTGGGGCTCATGTCTGCGGGACCGAGGTGGACACCATCTGCGCCCGAAGCCAAAGCCAAATCAACGTGGTCGTTCACTAAGAACAGGGCTCCGAAGCGCCTGGCCATGGAGTTGATGAGCCGCGCCGTCTCCACGAGCGAATGCACAGGCGCACTTTTGTTTCTCAGTTGCACCGCACAAGCGCCGCCGGCCAAGGCGGCTTGGGCGATCTGCTCCGCATCCCTCCCAGGGTAGAGATTGCTATCGGTAACCACGTATATTCCGCGCAGACGGGCAATCCGCTCGGCGTGGGTGCGAGGTGCGTCGCGCGGCAAGAATGTGTCCCGAACCGCTAGGGCATTGGGATAACCCCGCCCGGCGCCGTAGATAACGGGCGACCCGAGCGCCGCAGCGACGAATGCACGAGCAGACTTCACTGCTTCTATGACTGGAAAACCCTTGGCTAGAAACGCAGCCACAGCCGACGATAACATGCAGCCAGTGCCGTGCGTGTGAGGGGTGTCAATGCGCCGGCCCGACATTACGGTAACCTCACCGCCTGGATGCACGAGCACGTCCACGGGTTGGTGGGGCAGGTGACCGCCTTTGACCAGTACGTATTGCCTCCCCCCACTCTGAAGCATTCTGCCGGCCCGCGCAGCGGATTCCACGTCACGCACATCAATGCCGCTGAGAACTGATGCCTCGTGGCGGTTGGGCGTAATCACATCGCACAGCGGTGCTAGATCGCTCAAGAGCGTCCGCGCACCATCCCGGGTCATGAGTGGTCCGCCGTCCGTCGGCTGCAACACGGGATCCAGCACCACGTTGCGGCAAGGGAACCTCGTCAATATCGAGCAGACCGCCCTCACGTTTTCGCGTGTTCCCAGGGCACCGATCTTCACCGCTTGGATGGATGCATCCTCAAGGATCGCAGCAACCTGTTCTTCCAACACGTTCGGAGGCACCGCGTAAACGGACCGGACGCCGGAGCTATTCTGAACAGTGATTACCGAAACGGCAGAAAAACCCGTTAGCCCCAATGCGGCGAACACGCGCAGGTCTGCTTGGATGCCTGCGCCTCCTGAAGGGTCTGAACCTGCAATTGTAAGGACCATGGGTCCGAAATCCTTTGGGATTGCGCCTTCGCAGGCATCATTCGCCGTCGAGAAAACGGGCAGGCAGATACGGTTGCAGCGAGATTGGAAGTTCCTCGCCGAGGATGAGCCCCGACACAAGATCCGCGGTGATTGGAGCCAGGAGAATCCCGTTCCTGTAGTGCCCCGCGGCAACATACACATTCTGCCACCGCGCAACAGGACCGATCAGGGGCAATCCATCCGGTGTTGCCGGGCGTAGGCCGGCCCAGGCACCTTCGAAGGTTGCAGCGCCTAGTCCTGGCATAAGGCGCTTGCCGGCTTCGAGAAGTGATGCAACCCCGGCTACCGTAACGTGCGTGTGCTGCACATGAGGTTCCGAAGTCGCACCCACCAGGATGCATCCGTCCGCTCGTGGTACAAGGTAGCCGTGGTGACTGTAAATAGTGTGGCCTAGTGTTGGGGAGGAACTTCCCTGCGCGCGTCCTGGGTGGACTGCCAGGATTTGGCCTTTCACGGGGAAAACCGGCAGCGGCACCTGAAGGCAACTCGCCCACGTTTGTGTCCAAGCTCCTGTAGCGAGGACAATGCTGTGAGCATGCAGGTCCTCTGTCGGCGTTTGCACAGCAAGCACCCGGGCACCACTCGTGAGCAGGCCGAGAGCATGGGTGCCCTCCATCAACCTCACGCCGCGATTGATGCATGCCGCGACGAGCCCTCGGGTCAGATCTGGTGGATCGTAGCGCTGCTCCTGCGGAGTGCGCGTGGCAGCGACAATTTCAGGTGAAAGCTCCGGTTCCAAATGTCGGGCAGCATCGCCGGTGAGCCTCTCGACGGGTAGTCCAATGGCCTTCTGCCATCGGGCTGCATCATCCAGGCCGGCAGCTTCTTCGGGGCTCATTGCGACCCGCATGAGCCCCTCGCACGTGCTGGCAATGTGCTCCCCGGTTTCCTCATTGAGGCGTCGTACGAATTCGGGGTACCGAGCAAGGCTGGCGAGCCCTAGGTCTACGAACGGTCCTTGCTCATGCGCTTCGGATAGCGGGGCAAGCATACCGGCAGAGGCATTGGTAGCTCCGCAGCCCATGGAACCGCGTTCGACTACTGTTACGTGGAGGCCCGCCCGCGCCATGACCCACGCGCAGGAGAGACCGACGATCCCACCGCCAACAACAACAACGTCCGGATATACCATCTGTGATCCCTCCGATGCGGTGTCAACCTCCAGCCATCATCTGAACGATCTCTAATCGGTCGCCTGGCTTGAGAACTACCTCCGTGAACTCAGGCCGCGGCACGATTTCGCCGTTGCGTTCCACAACGACCATCTGGGTGTGAATGCCCCGGCTTGCAAGGAAATCGGCAATGGTTACCGGCCCATCCAGTGAGACAGGCTCTCCATTCACTGTGAGCTCAATCATTTGGTCCTCCATCGAGAACAGTCCGATATCCCCTGGCTGCTCCGCACGGATCTCGGGCGTAAAGGACGCCTGACCGAACTGCAACCCCAGCAGCACCTACACCGATGCACGCGGGGGCGTTCTGCGGCGTGATACCCCCGATGGCGATTACCGGAATACGCACCGCACGACACACTCTCCCCAAGAAGTTGAGGCCGGCAGGCGCAATCTCCGGATGGGACGAAGAGGCGAAAATCGTCCCAGCCACGATGTAATCTGCCCCTTCGTCCTGAGCCGACTTGGCCTTCTCTACGGAATGGACGGACCGACCAACCAAGATGCGGCGGCCGGCCACCAAGGCGCGCACCGCTGCCACACCCATACCCTGTTCCGGGAGATGTACGCACTCCGGCTGCAATTCCTGGATGATGCTCGGATGGGCATTGATCGCCAGCAGCGTCTGGGTGGGGCAAATCTGCTTCAGGAGCCTAAACGCTGCGATCTGATCCGCAGTCGGCTCGGGAGGGCATCTTAGCTGAACAGCATTCGCGCCTCCCTCCGCTGCAAGAGCGGCCCGACGCACGGCCTCAGATGTGGGATCCGCCACAATCATCAGGATGGGATTGCGCAGCCGCATCACCGCACTACGCCCTCCAGCGGGCTGCTGGCTGACGCATACGGAAGTATAGGCATCCGTCCTGACCGATACGCCATCCTGCCGGCCTCCACAGCTTTGCGCATGGCTGCTGCCATCAGGGGCGGGTTCCCTGCCCGTGCGATCGCTGTGTTTATAAGGCATGCGGAAGCGCCAGCTTCCATGGCCAGGCAGGCATCCGAGGGAACTCCAATCCCAGCATCCACAACAACGGGGACCGTAGCCTGCTCCACGATCACGCGGATCGCCTCAAGGGTCTTTGTACCCTGCCCGCTGCCTAGGAATGAGCCCAACGGCATCACTGTAGCGGTTCCAATCTCCTGAAGCCTGCGGGCCAATATGGGATCCGCTTGAATGTAGGGAAGAACCACAAAGCCCTCACGGACCAGGGTTGCGCAGGCTTCGATGGTCCCCACAGGGTCGGGAAGCAGGTATTTGGGATCCGGGATCACCTCCACCTTGATCCAGTCGGATAGGCCCATTGCTCGGGCCAGCCGAGCCGTGCGGATTGCCTCGTCCGCGGTGCGGGCGCCTGCCGTGTTGGGGAGGATGTGGAACCGCGCCCAATCAATGTCGTCCAAGATGCTCCTCTTGGGGGCGTCGAGGTCTATGCGTCGAATAGCCACAGTAACGATCTCACACCCGGAGGCCGCCAACGCCGCGTTCATCTCGGTGACATCGCGGTATTTTCCCGTGCCCAGCATCAGCCGTGATCGGAACTTCTTTCCGGCGATCTCCAGCAGATCGTCTTCTTGTTCGTTGCGCGAAAGTGGTGCACTCATCCCACCGTCTCCTCCTCAGATGCGGTTCCAACGTAGATCTGGCTGCCGAGGTTGCGAAATTCCTGTGCCTTTTCGGCGAGACCAACGGAGATCGCTTGATCCTCGGGAAGGCCCTTCTGGGCGGCATACTCCCGTATCTCCTGAGTAATCTTCATCGAGCAGAAGCGCGGTCCGCACATGGAGCAGAAATGGGCGATTTTGGCTCCTTCTTGAGGAAGCGTCTCATCGTGGAACGATTGAGCCGTGTAGGGATCCAGCGCCAGGTTGAACTGGTCTTGCCACCGAAATTCAAAGCGGGCGCTGCTGAGTGCGTCGTCACGGATCTGTGCGAAGGGGTGGCCCTTGGCCAGATCCGCCGCATGGGCTGCTATCTTATATGCGATGACGCCGGCCTTCACATCGTCGCGGTTGGGCAAGCCAAGATGCTCCTTGGGCGTTACATAGCAGAGCATGGCAGCTCCATACCATCCGATCATGGCGGCGCCAATGGCGCTGGTGATGTGGTCGAAGCCTGGCGCGATGTCGCACACAAGCGGCCCGAGTGTGTAGAACGGTGCCTCGTTACACCATTGGAGCTGCTTGGTCATGTTCTCGCGGAGGAGGTGCATAGGGATATGCCCTGGCCCCTCGTTCATGACTTGGCAGCCGTGTTCCCAGGCGATGCGCGTCAGTTCGCCCTGCGTGTGAAGTTCTGCGAATTGAGCTTCATCGTTGGCGTCGGCGATGCACCCGGGGCGGAGGCCGTCTCCCAGGGAGAACGCCACATCATAGGCGGCCATAATCTCGCAGATTTCATGGAAGTGCGTATACAGGAAGTTTTCCTTGTGATGGGCCAGGCACCATTTGGCCATGATGGCACCGCCGCGGCTCACGATACCCGTCAGCCGGCCGGCTGTAAGCGGGATGTAGGCGAGCCGCACCCCAGCGTGAATGGTGAAGTAATCCACTCCCTGTTCCGCCTGCTCCACGAGGGTGTCGCGGTAGATGTCCCAGGTTAACTCCTCGGCCTTACCTCCCACTTTCTCCAGAGCTTCATACAACGGCACGGTGCCTACAGGGACGGGAGCATTGCGTAGGATCCACTCGCGCGTTTCGGGAATGTCTTTGCCCGTGGAAAGATCCATAACCGTGTCGGCGCCCCAATAAATGGCCCAGATCATTTTGCCCACTTCTTCGCTGATGGATGAGGCAACCGCGCTGTTGCCGATATTCGCGTTGATCTTGACCAGGAAATTCCGGCCGATGATCATCGGTTCACTTTCGGGGTGATTGATATTGGCCGGAATGATCGCGCGGCCACGGGCCACCTCCTGCCGTACAAACTCAGCAGTGACCTGGCGTGGGATCTGTGCGCCGAATGGCTCCCCGGGTGCGCGTTTGTCATCAGCGGAATGCGGGGCATAGCCCATGTTCTCCCGGATGGCCACAAACTCCATCTCCGGGGTGATGATGCCGGCGCGCGCTAGTTGCAGTTGCGTCACGAGACCGCTGCCTCGGAGCCTTGTTTTGCCCGATAGCCCGGGAGAGCCGTCAGCCTTTGGCCGAGATGCCGCCTTCGGCCCTGCTGGTGCTTCGTGGACGGATCCACCGGGCCGGCTGCGGATCCATTCCTCACGGATGCGCGGTAGGCCGCGCTCCAGATCGGGGTGGTAGGAAGGATCCGTGTAGGGGCCCGACGTGTCGTAGACGAAGACCGGTTTGTTCGATCCGATCGGCGTGCCGTCTGCTGAGCGCGGTGACCCCACCCTAACCTCACGCATCGGCACGCGTATGTTCGGATACAAGCTGCCCTGGACGTAGACCTTCCTGGAGGCAGGAAATGCGTCCACGTGTGCAGGGTATACGGGCTTGCTTGCAGATTGATCTGTTGCCATCGCCTCATCCCTTCCGGAGCGCGTGGGGATTAGCCGCCCAAAGCATGGTGGGCAACTAAGGCAACGAGGCCGCCTGCCCTGATGGAACCTGGGCAAGCGGCCTCGGAACTGCGTTTATCGGATGAGGCATGTGTCGCTTCCCTACGCCGGTATTATCCGGATCAGGTTCCAGGGTTGACGCAACAGTCGTCTCTCAGCCGGCAGAGCCAGCACCCCTAGCGCTTCTATTCATTTATAGTTTACATTACCATGCTTCTGCGCCGTTGTCAAGGAGGGGCGGCATAGCCTATTCCGGCGCAGATGCGGCCGTCTCTGCGCAGCCTCATGGGAGCGCACCGCGCAGCAAGGCCGCGTCCGCACCCGGAGGAAGGGCGCCGCATCTCTCCCGCCGAGCAGCGCAAAGATCCGTTGCCCCGCACTCCACGAAGCCCTCACCATCCGGCGCGGACGCGGCCCTGCGGGATCCGGAAGCCTACTTCACCGCCCGCAGCTTTCCAATCCACAGCGTATTATCCTGCTCGACCCCACCCAAAACACCCGTTATATCGCCGATCAGCACCGTGGTTACTTGCGCAAAATCGAGTTTGGCGGAAGGATCCGAGCTATCCTGGGCAGGCGCGAAACTCGATGCCGAAAGAACGACGTGCTGCTTCGCGCTTCCGCCATCGAGGTCTGCCGCCGCATTGAACTTTATCCCGCCGGGCTGCTCCAATTGCACAAAGACCTTGGTGGGCTTTGCCGAAGCAATATCGAACTCAATCCGGTTCGTTCCGGCAAGCGCACCCCGGGACACCGGCTTGAGCACGCCGCCCCCAGAAGTAGGGCCCGCGTGGTAATCCATCTTCAATGACGGACCGCCGATGGGACCTCCATCCACGCGAGCGAGCTTGGCTCCGCCTACACCGATCCAACACACTTGAGGATGTGCGAACGTGTCTATATCCACGCCTGTTGCAGACGCGGCGACACTCGCAGGAACCGGTTGGTCGCTCACGGTGAAGTCACTCATAAGCAGCGTATGGGCACCCGGCTGATAAGGGAACAACGCCGCCACCAAGGGGTTGTCGCCGGCTTGGGCCGCGATTTGGGCGAGGTCAATCACGGCGATGCCCATGGCCTGATCCGGATCCAACTTTCCGTCGGGGTCCTTAGGAGCGTCCTTGTCCTCGCTCAGCACGAAGTCTCCGAGGGCCAACACCACTTCCTGCCACTTGCCGCCGGGAACGCTGAACGGAGCCACATACCTCCCTCCGCCGCTTTCCTGGATGGCGAAGGCGAGGGTGGTTCCGTAATCCGCCTTCACCCAGCACCTTAGGCTCTTCATGTGTGCGAGCTTTCCGCCGGGAGTGGGAAGCGCCATCAAATTGACTTCACCCTTGGCGATATTGTAGGTGAACTTGAGGGCCCCCTTGCCGCCTCTCAACTCCGTGGGATCGTGGGTGACGCTCACCTTCCCATTACCCATGAACACCATCCAGCCGTCCTCGCTCTCAGCGAACGTCTGCTGAATAATCGGCTCCGATTGGGCCGCCTGGGCGGCCACGGCGTGTGGCGACACAGCCAAAGCGCCTGCCACCACCAAAACATGCAAATACCGTCTCATGGAAACAGCCCCCTTCCCGCTGAAATCCGGAAGCAGCGAGGTCCCCGCTGCGCCACCGGGATGCAGCATCCACACCCGCGATAACGAGGTTCCAACCCGCCGGCCTCCACAAGTCAAACAGACTACGGCCAAAGGATCGGATCGGTTGCACGGGTCGAGAGGTGAATTTCAGCGGTTTCGTGCAGGCTGCTCCCGCCGTGCCACGCGTGGGGGGGCCATCTCTGTGAGGGCGGCGTGGGTATGCGGAGGCAAGCGCCGATGCCTCCATCCGCAGGGCGACGGCCATGCCATCAACGGATGCTTCGACGGTGCCGGGCGCCTCTCGCCTACCCGGGCGGCCAGGCAAGGTGCCGCCCACCCAGGAGGTGCGCATGAAGGTGTTGCACTTCCTGGCCGGCATCTTCGCCGACGTTGATCACGAGGCGATACCCTGTGGCCGCAATCCCCTCCGACGCCGCGGCACGAGCGGCAGCCTCTAGCAGATGCCCCAATGCATCGGCCTCGTTAAAAGCATCCGGTGGGACGAGGTGGCGCCGGGGTACTACTACCAGATGCACCGGCGCCACAGGCCGAATGTCGTAAAAGGCAACGGCGTAATCATCCTGGTAGGCAATTTGCGCGGGAACCTCCCCGGTCACGATGCGGCAGAAGATGCACCCAGGGTCCATTCCAGCCTGCTCCCTCTTTTCGGTATTGCGCCGGGGTTAATCGTGCATACCCTTGCGCAATCCGCCTTTCGATGCCGTGGAGGCCACCCGCACACGCGGGCTGCGGGCACACGGATTGCGATCTCCACACCGACGCGGTTCCGATGATACCCCAACGGATGCTAAGCGGGACTGCTTTCGCCATGCTCCGCAGGCGATGCCGCTGCCGCCTTCCGCTCAGCGGCCTCCTGGGCGTGTTCCTCCAACCGCTGGATCATCAGTTCCCATTGCCGCCGCATGGGAACAATGCCGCCCCCGCCCACCGCTACGATCAGCGAACCCGCAACGACGGCCAGGAGCGCGTAGAAAATGCCATTCACGATAGGCTGAGCAATCTGAAGCTGATTGAGTGCAGCGAAGATGCCCACGATCACGATGGCGGCCGAGGAAGCATCGGCGAGGAGGGGTCCGAATGTGTATGCGTCCAAGGCGATCGCCACGATGTCCTTGACGATGGCTCCCACCGCTGCTGCGATTACAATGACAACGAGAGCCACCACGATGTTGGGCAGGAAGGCTACGATGGAATTGAGCAAGTTGCTAATGGGATTGGGGCCAAACACTGCGAAGGCAAGTTGAAGCACAAAGAGCACAAGGGCATAGAAGATCAGCCTTCCCACCACATCCTCCACCTTGTACCCTGTGCGTTCTAGAGCCCCTCGCAGACCTCCCCGCTCCACGAGTTTGTTGAAGCCCAGGCGCGCCAGCCCTGCCACGATTGCCTTGGCAATCACCTTAGCCAGGAAGTATCCGATCAGAAGAATGATCAGGAACGCTGCCACCTTGGGGCTGAATGCGATGATGTTTTGCCATGCCTGATCCAGACCTTGCCGAATGGTTTCCGCAGATCCTCCCATGTCTCGATCCCTCCGGGATGACGAGGCGCCATCCCATGTGAATTCCGGCGCTTGACGGGCCGGTCGTCCCTATCCCCACGGTCGCTACTTGGGCGCGGCCGTACCAAGAAAGCCAAGAGCAAGCTGATTGAACTTGTGCGGTTCTTCTTCGTGAGGCGCCAGTGCACTGTGATCAAAGACGGTAAGCTGGGCGTTCCGATTGGATGACACGAGAAACTCTCCATCCGAGAGAGGCGGTGTGAGGGCAGCGCGGCCCCACACCAACAGGCAGGGCCGCCGAAGTTTGGGCCACACGCCCCGCAAGTCAATGTTCTGCAAACCCGCAGCCCGCGAACGCTCCACCGCTTCGGCGTGATCCCGATGGCTCACCCAATACCGCACGTCTACTGCATGAGGTCCTGCATGGGCATTGTCCACATAAACGTCGTTCTGAAGATGTTCGAGGATGGCATACCGGGACGTGGAGCTTCCATACAAAGCCGATGCCAACCCCGGCATATGGCGGATTAGGAAGCCCGCTCCGCCTAGCGTGCCCGGTTGGTGACTACTGACGCCTCCGGGAGTAATGAGGATGAGCTTCGCAAGCAGCGCGGGCGTTCGCACTGCGATGTGCACAAGGTAGGCAGCGCTCTGCACGCACCCGACGGCGAATGCTCTGGGGCCAGCCAGGAGCCTAAGGAAGTCCGTTAGAAACGTGATGTAAAGCTCGGCAGTGTAGGGCCGCGGCCGAATGTCGGAAAGGCCGTAGCCGGGCAGGTCCACAGCGTAGACCGTGTACACGGCCCCGAGCGCCTCGAGGTTCCGGCGCCATTCGATGCACGATGCCCCTATATCTGGCGCGTGCACGAGCACAAGGGGCGGGCCGAACCCAAGGCAACGGTAATGGATGCGCTCACCCTGCCAGCGAAAGGTAGCCGAACTGCCGGGCATCCCTTCGAGGAAGCTTTCGCCCGAGGGTTCACGCTCACGTTCCGGTTTGCTGGAACCCGTCTCCATGCGCTGGACCATTGCACTGCCCCAAGAAGCGTGCTCCCTGGCTGCATCGAGGAGTGCACCCAGCAATTCAGCCGGCGCTTGGCAGCATTATAGCGAACCTGGCAGCGATCGTCAATGAGGAACGCATGATGCCCTCCTGCCCTTACCCCAACCATCCCGCCCGCACGGCCTTGTCCGGCAAGCTCGACACCGTGTGCCCAATCTGCACAGGGAAGCTTCGCCCATTCAGCTTCTTGCATGGGGCGCCCTGGTGCGCTATACTGCCATCTGTAATCATTCGGCGTGGGGCCAGTTTTGGCGAACGGGAAGGAGAAGCTATGATTGCATCCGATTTTCAAGAGCTGCCCAAGATGATGCGCGCAGTTCGATGCATCGCGCCCGAGGATTACCGTCTCCAAGAGGTGCCGGTACCTCGTCCCGGCCCGGAGGAGGTATTGGTGCGCGTGGATGCGTGCGGCATCTGCGCCTCGGACGTTAAGTGCTTCGTCGGCGCACCTCTATTCTGGGGAGACGAGAATCGCCCGCCCTATGTTCAGCCGCCGGTGACGCCGGGCCACGAGTTTGTGGGCACGGTAGTGGCCCTCGGGGCGGGAGCCGCAGATAAGTACGGCCTTCAAATCGGCGACCGCGCCATATCCGAGCAGATCGTCCCATGCACCTCCTGCACCTACTGCCGTCGCGGTCTCTACTGGCTCTGCGCTGTGAACGACATCTACGGCTTCCATCAGGCGACCCAAGGGGGAATGGCGGAATACATGCTCTTCCCGGCCAGAGCCCTCAACTACAAGGTGCCTCAGGATCTTCCAATTGAGAAGGCTGCCCTCATTGAGCCCCTGGCATGTTCCATGCACGCGGTGGAACGAGCCCACATCGAGCTGGGAGACACCGTGGTCATCGCCGGAGCCGGCACATTGGGCCTGGGTATGGTTGCTTCTGCACGCCTAAAGAACCCCGGCGTTCTTATAGTGATAGACCGCTACGATGAGCGCCTTCAGGTAGCCAAGAAGCTCGGCGCCGATGTTCTGCTGAACCCCGACCGTGAGGACGTGATCGCCACCGTGCGCGAAATGACCGGGGGCATCGGCTGCGACGTCTATATTGAAGCCACAGGCCACCCGGATGCGGTAAACCAGGGTCTCCATATGATCCGCAAAGCCGGTACTTTTGTAGAGTTCTCCGTGATGGCCCGGGAAACGTGCACAGACTGGACCATCATTGGAGACAGTAAAGAGCTGAACATCTTCGGCGCACACCTCGGACCGGGCTGTTATCCCAAGGTGATTGAATACCTCCGAAGCGGGCGACTCAAAGTAGAGGGAATCGTGACCCATAAGCTCCCTCTCGAGCAGTATCTCGAAGGGTTCCACCTGGTGCATGACGGCCGGCAATCCATCAAGGTGCTCCTGATACCGTAACGCATGCAGCGAAAGCGGGCGGGCGAAGCCCGTGGGGGCGCCCTCGGGGTCGCGCCGGGCGCACCAACGGGTTCCCCGGCAAACCGATCGGCTGAGGCACCTAAGAACCCTTCGGAACGAGCCCCGCCAATCGAGCAAGGGCTATGGATCATTTCGACGTCATTGTGATCGGCGCAGGACCTGCAGGCTGCTCGGCTGCAGAAGCCTGTGTCCGCGCCGGTATGCGCACCGCCCTCGTTGAAAAGGAGCGCATCCCGCGGCACAAAACGTGCGGAGGGGGCATGCCGACGGCCGTGGGCGATATTTTGATGGGACTGGTGCCCGAGGCCTTCGTCGAGGCCACCGTAACCCATATGCGCCATACGTGGCGCTTCGGCGACCCCCACCTTGCCCCCATCAACCCGCCGGGAGCCGACCGCCAACTCGCCCTTTGGATGGTCCAGCGGTCCATTTTTGATGCTGCTTTGGCCCAGCGCGCGGCGAGCGCCGGCGCTCAACTGATGGATGGCGCACCCGTACGCTCGGTGAGCCGATGCGGCCAACACGTAGAAGTCACTCTGGAAAACCCCGCCAATCGGCAGCCCGTCCATCTCAAAGCCGATTTCCTGATCGGAGCCGATGGAGCCAACGGCATCACAGCCCGGGCAGCCGGACTTCATGCCCATCGCACCGTAGCAATCGCCATCGAAGCTGAGATACCGCACGACTGGCTCACAGGGCATCCCGATCTGCAACCCCATGTGATGCACTTGGAGTACGGAATGGTGGATCGGGGTTATGCCTGGATCTTCCCCAAGGCTGATCACCTGAACGTGGGAGCCGGAATGTTTCACCCAGGGCGGGGCTCAGCAACCATCCCCGTCGCAAATCTGCGCGCCGTGGTGTGCAGTTACCTCGCCTCTTTGGGGATACCGTGCGAAGCCTCTCAGATCCGCTGGTACGCCCATCCCTTGCCCTTGTGGTCCGGTAGGCGGCGCCTCAACACCCGCGACGGGCGCATTCTCCTGGCTGGGGACGCCGCCTGCCTCATCAACCCGCTCTTCGGCGACGGCATCCTGAACGCCGTCAAAAGCGGCATCATCGCCGCTCGATCTATCGTCACCGGGCAGGCATCCCGGTATACCCAGGCCATCAACGCGGAGTTCGCCGCCAACCTTGATGCCGCATACAAACTCGCCCGCTTCTTTTACACGTGGCCGCACGCGGTGTACCGGTACGCCATTTCCCGCCCCACGGCCACACGCACAGCCGTGCGCCTCCTCTACGGGGATACCCCCTTTACGCACATGGCGGCGAGCGCCATCCGAAGGCTCAGGCGCGCTATTCTTGGCGGCTAGATGTTGCTCTCAAGGAACAGACCGCTAGGGGACCCAATCCGCTACGAAGATGTTCGTTTCGTGAGGAGCCTTCCCATTCCGATTGGAGGCCCATACCAAGCGCCTTCCGTCGGGGCTGAACATGGGGAAGGCGTCAAACTGACCTCCGTACGTAATGCGCTCCAACCCTTTTCCGTCTACACCGATGAGGTACAGTTCGAACCTGCGCCGTTGGGGGTCATCCATATTCGACGAAAAGATTATGTGCCTGCCATCCGGCGTGAAATAGGGAGCGAAGTTGGCTGCACCATTGTGCGTCACCTGGCGCGCCTCTGTGCCGTCCGCACGGGCTACCCAAATCTCCATCTTCGTAGGCCGCACAAGGTTTTGCTTTAGAAGCCGCACGTAATCTTCCCGTTCCTCGGGCGTCTGCGGATAATAGGCGCGCCATACGATGAAGCGGCTGTCCGGCGAGAAGTAGGCTCCGCCGTCGTATCCCACACGGCGCGTGATCCTGCGAATGTGCCCTCCATTCAGGTCCATCGTGTAGAGGTCCAAATCGCCGTCGCGCGTGGAAGTAAAGATAATCTTGTTCCCATCGGGCGAAACCGTTGCCTCGGCGTTGTAGCCCGTTACAACGCCCGGCCCTACGTGCTTGGGTACCAAGGGCCGCAAGCGGGAACCGTCATCCTTGGCGCGGTAGATTGCATAGTAGGGATAGACGGGCCACACGTAGCCTTGCGAACGGTCGGGTTCCGGAAGCGGATCGTCGCTAAAAGCATGAGTAGATGAAAAGATGACCTCGCGGTCCCCGGGAAGGAAGTACCCGCAGGTGCACCGCCCTCGCCCAGTTGATACCATGTGCCTGCCGGATCCATCGGCGTTCATTATGAAGATTTGATCCGCCTTCAAGTCGCCCCCGCGCATCTGGTAGATCAACCTCTTCCCGTCGTGAGACCAATAGGCTTCTGCGTTCTGCCCGCCAAAGGTAAGCTGCCGCACATTGGTCAAATGGCGTTCTCGGGGATCCCTGAGCGACTGAAGCTGCCGGCCCTCCCCCACCTGGCTCCATACTCCCAATAGGCAGACCGCTCCAGCAGCCGCCAGGGCTCTTCGGCGTCTCCTTAAGGGACGGATGATTGCCAAGACGAGGCTAAATACCGTGCTCAATCAATCTCTCCTCTTCCTGTTGCTCTTCGGGGGTCAATTCACGCGGCGGCAATTCGGCTAGGACGTCGGCCATCTGAGCAATGGCTTCAAAAAGGGCCATCATATCACGGGCGGACCGCACACGCGAAGCGCGCCGCCACGCGATCTGGCCCCCCTTTACATACACTTCCACGTCATTCCACCGGGTCAGTACGGCGCGCACCTCTTCCGGAAGCAGTTTCTGCGCGTGTTCCGGCGTAGATGCAACCAGGAAGAAGCTTCGGTCGAAGAGGGGGTCGCCTGTGGCAACGGAATTCTCTTCGCGACGGGTGAGATGCTCCTCGAGCAGCGACTTGCGGCGAAGGCCCATCACCACGCGTGCCGGGTTTCGAGTTGAAAGCGCGCCCCGCGTGTGATGGTAGGGTACCCCATCTTCGAAGCTTGTACCCTCCCCAAGGAAAGCAGTGTGTCCGCGATAGGTGCCATGCACTGCCATAGCGCGCGTGCCCGGCCGAAAATCTAGCGCTCCGCCCAGGGCACGGGCGACCTCGCCCCATGCTCTCCGCACGAGGCGCCGCTTCCACCACAGTGCAGCCATGATGCCGGCCGAAACCGCTAAAAGCACCAGAACGATGCCGATAGCAGGTGGAACCATTGGACGGTCTGTCACGAAGTTGCCCTTTGCAGCACGGAGCGCGGCGCACCAGGCGCCTTTCGCATGCCGTACCCACGATCAAATGGAAGCATCCGACGATTATAACCAGCCCCACTCCCGGAAGTCAACGCGACCCCGCGGAGGCGTGCTCTGCAAACAAATGGGCACCGTTCTCTGAGCTCCGCTCCCGCCGAAGCTGAGGTGCTACAATGATACAGCATTTGGTGTGTAGCCACCTGGCGATTTCGTTCTCCGAGGAAGGGACCCATCAATTGAATTCGCAGCTCACCGCGTGGGTGGAGGAATGCGCTGCCCTCATGACACCCGATCGCATCCATTGGTGCGACGGCTCCGACGAAGAGTACCAAGCCCTCATCGAGGCCATGCTCGCGGACGGCCATCTTTTTGAGCTGAACCAAAAAGAGTACCCGGGATGCTACCTGCGCCGCACGGATCCGGGCGATGTGGCGCGGGTGGAAGATCGCACCTTCATATGCTCCGAGCGCAAAGAAGACGCCGGCCCTACAAACAACTGGATGCCGCCGGAAGAGGCCAAAGCACGGCTGCGACCCATCTTCCGAAACTGCATGAAGGGCCGTACCATGTACGTGATCCCCTACATCATGGGGCCGCCGGCGAGTCCCTGGTCCAAGGTGGGCGTCCAGATTACCGATAGCCGCTACGTCACCGTAAACATGCGCATCATGACGCGTATGGGCAAGATTGCCATGGAGCGCTTGGAGCGCAGCGCCGAATTTGTGCCCGGCCTCCACTCGGTAGTAGACTTCGACCCTGTAGAGCGCTACATCCTCCATTTTCCAGAAGAGCGCCTCATCTGGAGCATGAATACCGGCTATGGCGGCAACGCGCTCTTGGGCAAGAAATGCTTCGCGTTGAGGATTGCCAGCGTCATGGCACGCGACGAAGGGTGGATGGCCGAGCACATGCTGATCCTAGGGCTGGAGGATCCCCACGGTGAGATCACCTATTTCGCCGCTGCGTTTCCCAGCGCATGCGGCAAAACGAACCTGGCGATGCTCGTAAGCCCCCTCGAAGCCCAGGGATACCGCGTCCACACTGTGGGGGATGATATCGCCTGGCTCCGCATCGGCCCCGACGGCAGGCTTTGGGCCATCAATCCCGAGGCAGGCTTCTTTGGCGTGGTCCCTGGCACCAATGAGCAAAGCAATCCCAACGCCATGGCGACGATCCGCCGCAACACCATCTATACGAACGTGGCCGTGTCCGACGACGGCATCCCCTGGTGGGAAGGGAAAGACAACTGCCCGCCGGAGCCGTTGACGGATTGGAAGGGGCGAAGGCCATGGGACCGAACGGAGCCTGCAGCCCACCCCAACTCACGGTTTACAGCTCCCGCACGCCAATGTCCCTCGATGTCGCCTCATTGGGAAGACCCGCAAGGCGTGCCCATCTCGGGCATCATCTTCGGCGGACGGCGATCCTACACGGTGCCGCTCATTTATGAGGCTTTCAACTGGCAGCACGGCGTATTTGTGGGAGCCTCCATGGCCTCACGCACAACGGCGGCCGCCGAAGGGAAGGCCAACGTTCTTCGTCACGATCCCATGGCGATGCTGCCCTTCTGCGGATACAACATGGGCGACTATCTGCGGCATTGGCTCGAGATGGGCCGGCGCATCCCACGGCCTCCCAAGATCTTCCACGTTAACTGGTTCCGCGTGGACCAGTATGGCAAATTCCTGTGGCCGGGCTTCGGCGAGAACATCCGCGCCCTCATCTGGATGCGCGACCGCATCCGCGGCACCGCATCTGCCACAGAGACACCCATCGGCTTCGTGCCCACACCGGAAAGCCTTCACCTAGAGGGGCTCAACATCAGCCGGGATGTACTCAACAAGCTTCTGACCGTGAACCGAGACGAATGGCTGGCGGAAATGCCCGACGGCGAAGCGTTCTTCCACAAACTGGGCGACCGGCTGCCTGGCGAGCTGTGGTACGAGCTTCACGCCTTGCGCAAACGGCTGGAGGCATCGTAAGGGCAGTCCATCCCTTAACCGCCGTGCTCGTTGGACCCGGGATGATGTTTTTCTCTGGCGCATCTCGGCGCCGAGACACCCCGCCCAGTCACTCCGGAGAGGAAGAGCGCGATGCCCGCGGGAAGGAAGCTCCCCACCCCTCGACGTCCGGCGCGACGTTCAGGGTAGAATGATGCCACCCCATCGCTATGGAGCGCCGCTGCGTGAAGTACACCGCGCCACCGTATATGCACGATGTTCTACCCCTGCCTCCGGCCAGGGAACCGTGGCTGCACACGGCTAAGTGGCGCGCCGTCGAAAACATTTTCCGCCACACCTGCCGGCTCTACGGTTACCGCGAAATCCGCACCCCTGTTATGGAACCCACGGAACTGTTTACCCGCAGCATCGGCGAGGGGACCGACATCGTCACAAAAGAGATGTTCACCTTTACGGACCGCGGCGGGCGCTCCATGACGCTTCGGCCCGAGGGCACGGCCCCGGCACTCCGCGCCTACGTAGAGCATAAACTCTACGGCATCGCAAACCCGGTGAAGCTTTATTACATCGAGACCATCTACCGCTACGAACGCGGCCAGAAGGGCCGCTACCGCGAACATCAGCAAACAGGAGTAGAAGCCCTCGGCTCCGATGCCCCAGCCATGGACGCGGAAGTGATTTCGCTAGCGATGGAGTTCTACCGGCGATTGGGGCTTACCGGCACAGAACTCCGCCTCAACTCTCTCGGCTGCCCGGCATGCCGGCCCAACTTTCGCCACGCCCTCATCGAATACGCCAGGCCGAGGGTCGAGCATATGAGCGACGAGAACCGCATGCGCTTCCAGGTAAACCCCCTGCGCATGCTGGACAGCAAAGATGAACGGGACCGAGAAATCCTTGCCCATGCACCCAAGTTGCTGGATTACCTGTGCGGCGCGTGTGCAGAACATTTCGCTGCATTGCGGCGCCTGTTGGATGGGTTGGGCATCCCCTACTCCCTTGACGCCCATCTTGTACGCGGTTTCGACTACTATACGCGCACGGCATTCGAGATTGTGAGCCCGGGCCTCGGCGCCCAAAACAGCATCGGTGGCGGCGGGCGATACGACGGATTGGTTGAAGAAATCGGGGGGCCGCCTACTCCGGGCATAGGCTTCGGCATCGGCACCGAGCGATGCCTCCTGGCCATGGAGCAGTTGGGCGTGAGCATCCCCGAAGAAGACGAAGCGCCCGAAGTGTTCCTCGTGTCCCTGGGCGAAGCGGCCCAAGAGCGAGCTGTACTCATCGCGCAGGACCTTCGGCGTGCGGGCATCGCAGCAGAACTCGATTACCAGGCTAGGAGCCTCAAGGCCCAGATGCGAGCTGCGGACCGGGCCGGCGCCCGCTTCGCAGTGGTGCTAGGGGACGAGGAACTGGCCCGCTCCTGCGCCGGCGTCAAGCCCCTTCGGGGCGGCGGCGAACAGTGCACTGTGCCGCTCGCCGATCTGCCGGAGTATCTGCGGACCCATTAGTTCTGCACAGCAAAAGGAGGTTTCCGGCTCTTGGCTTCATGGCAGCGAACCGAATATTGCGGCATCCTCCGACCCGCTCATATCGGCCGGACGGTTACCCTCAACGGCTGGGTCAACAGCGTTCGGGATCACGGAGATCTGGTCTTCATTGATCTGCGCGACCGCACGGGCCTCATTCAAACCCGCGCCGATGTAGGCGAGAGCGGCGCCGAGATCGTACGCCTCGCCTCCGCAGTGCGGCCGGAATATGTTCTCTCCATCACCGGAGAGGTGCGGCGCCGATCTCCGGGCAACGAGAACCCCAAGCTTGCCACCGGCGAGATTGAGGTGGAGATACAACATCTGCAGGTTTTGAATACCTGCAAACAGCCGTTACCTTTTCCGCTGAGCGACGAAGCCCAAATGGCCCAGGTAAATGAGGAACTCCGCGTGAAGTACCGCTACCTGGACCTTCGCCGGCCGCGCATGCAACAAATGCTCCAGATGCGTCACGATGTCATTGCCCTCATGCGCGAGTACCTCAACCGCCATGGCTTTCTCGAAATCGAGACCCCCATCCTCACCAAGTCCACTCCCGAGGGTGCCCGCGACTACCTGGTTCCCTATCGCCTGACCCCCGGCCTTTTTTACGCCCTTCCCCAGTCGCCGCAACAGTATAAGCAGTTGCTCATGGTGGCTGGGTGCGAGCGGTACTATCAGATCGCCAAGTGCTTCCGCGACGAGGCCCAGCGTGCAGACCGCCAGCCTGAGTTCACGCAACTGGACATGGAAATGGCCTTCGTAACCCAGGACGACGTCCTGCAAGTCACCGAAGGCCTCTTCGTGGAACTTATCGAGCGGCTCTCCACCAAGCGCATTGGGGCCCGCCCATTCACACGCCTCACCTACGACGAGGCCATCCGCCGCTTCGGGACAGACAAGCCGGATCTGCGCTTCGGACTGGAGTTAGTGGATGTGGGGACCATCCTGGCCGGCACGCGGTTCGGGGTGTTCCGCGAGGCATTGGATCATGGCGGGCAGGTGAAGGCTCTGCGCTACCCGGGCGGTGGAACGCTTTCGCGCAAAGAGATAGACGCACTCACCGCCCTTGCGCGGGAATTCGGAGCCCGCGGCTTGGCATACCTCACGGGCGATGCGGCACATCCACGCGGTCCCGTAGCCAAGCACCTGGATCCGCACGAACTTGCTGCCGTCCTCTCGGCCACCCAGGCCCAACCCGAGGATCTCGTACTCTTCATGGCGGGCGAAGCCAGCCGAGTAGCCGCCGTGCTGGGGCGGTTGCGCACCGAAGTCGGCCGTCGCTTGAACCTGGCCGATCCCGATGTGGTCCATTTCTGCTGGATCACAGATTTCCCGCTGGTAGAGTGGAATGAAGAAGAGGCCCGGTGGGACGCCGTCCATCACCCGTTCACCATGCCTCACCCCGAGGACATTCCCCTTCTGGACACGGATCCGGGCCGCGTTCGGGCGCTCTGTTACGACCTGGTGTACAACGGCATCGAGGGCGCCTCGGGTTCCATCCGCATCCACCGGCGCGATATCCAGGAGAAGGTGTTCCAACTGCTGCGCATCGCGCCCGCCGAGCAGGAGGCCCGTTTCGGCCACATGCTGGAAGCCTTCCAGTATGGCGCTCCGCCGCACGGGGGCATCGCACCGGGCATTGACCGCCTGGTGGCCACCCTTATGGACGTGCCGAACCTCAATATCCGCGAGGTCATGGCCTTCCCAAAGATTGGCGGCGGCGCGGATCCGATGATGGGCGCTCCATCGCCGGTGTCGCCACAGCAACTGGAGGAACTCCATCTGCGCGTGGTTTGGCCCCAAGAGCCGTGAGCTTGTTCACAGCCGAAGGCAACGCGCTCCGGCCGTTTGTAACGCCCCGCGCGACCTTGCCTGAGGCCCATCCGTATGTTATAATTCCGCACTGATCTCGCTCCACACGGAACTCAACATGTTCACCCCATCCAGGCAGGAGTTTCTGGCCATGGCACGGCCAGGGGACCTCATACCCGTGTACCGTGAGATCCTCGCCGACCGCATCACTCCTGTGTCCGCCTTCGAGTGCATCGCATCACGTCCGGGTTCCTTCCTTTTGGAGAGCGTAGAGGGGGGAGAGCGATTGGCCCGCTATTCCTTCCTTGGAAGCGACCCCTATCTCACTCTCCGGTGTGTGGACCGCGTGGCAACGGTTACGGAAGGAGGCCGCACGGTACAACTGCCACTGGAAGCGGGAACGGACGCACTCCACCTCATTCAGGGGCTCCTTGCCCGCTACCGGTTCCTAGAAACTCCCGGTCTTCCGCGCTTTTGCGGGGGCGCCGTAGGTTACCTCTCCTACGACATGGTGCGGCACTTCGAGAAGCTTCCGCAATTCGCCCGGAACGATCTGAACGTACCGGACGCATGCTTCCTCTTCACGGACACGCTGCTGATCTTCGACCACGTGCGGCACCGCGTGAAGGTTCTGGGGGCTGCCCGAGTAGACGACGACGCAGGTTCGGCCTACGACCGTGTAACAGACCGCATCGAGGCCCTCATCGCCCGCCTCCGCGCGCCCGTGGGCATCAAGGCGCCTTACTGTTGCAACGGCCCGCTTCAAATCGAGGCCAACATGGATCAGGCTGCTTACGAAGCGGCTGTGCGCAAATGCAAGGACTACATCATGGCAGGCGATGCCTTCCAGATTGTGCCCTCGCTGCGCCTCTCCTTTGCCTTGGACGTGCACCCTTTCGAAGTGTACCGCGCCATCCGCTCGCTCAATCCGTCGCCTTACATGTATTACTTGGACCTCGGCGATCAGCAAGTGGTGGGGACCTCCCCCGAAATCCTGGTCACCGCCGAGAAGGGCCAGGCCCGCGTGCGTCCTATTGCAGGAACGCGACCCCGCGGGGTTTCTGAGGAAGAAGACGCCCGCCTTGCCGCCGAACTCCTCGCCGATGAAAAGGAGCGCGCCGAACACATCATGTTGGTGGACCTGGGGCGCAACGACCTAGGCCGTGTGTGCGAGTACGGGTCGGTGCGCGTAGACGAACTGATGGTTGTGGAACGATATTCCCATGTGATGCACATCGTATCCAACGTAACGGGTCGCATTGCTTCAGGCAGAGACGTTTACGACGTCACGCGCGCGTGCTTCCCAGCCGGAACGCTTACCGGTGCTCCGAAGGTTCGGGCCATGGAGATCATCGAGGAGTTGGAGCCCACACGCCGCGGCCTGTATGGTGGCGCCGTAGGGTATTACAGCTTCAGCGGCGATATGGACTTTGCCATCGCCATCCGCACGATGCTCGTGCAGAACGGTACAGGATTTGTGCAAGCAGGCGCGGGCGTAGTGGCGGACTCGGTGCCCGAAGCAGAGTATCGCGAGTGCATGAACAAGGCACGGGCACTCATTGCAGCCGTCGAGATGGCCCGTCAGGGACTAGAATAAGAAGACTTGGCACGCTCCGGCGAGATCCCGACACGATGTTCCATATAACCCCACAAATCGTAGCATCGGATATTCGACGCTCGGCCGAGTTCTACACAAGGCATTTCGCCTTCTTTGTAACCCAGGTAGATCCGCCGGAGGATCCGGAGTTCATTGCTCTGGAACGCGAGGAGAGCAGCCTTTTCCTGGTATCGTCGGCCTCTCGCACCGAGGCCCGGCGCGACATGCTTCAGACACAACAGTGGGGCATCGGCGTACGCCTCTATTTCGAAGTAGACGACGCTGCCGCCCTCTACAAACAGCTTCGAGAGGCAGGAGTTCCAATCCTGAGGGATCTCGCCGTGAACGAAGAAGAGAACTACACGGAATTCCTCATATCGGATCCAGATGGCTATGAGATCGGCGTCTATTCCTGATGCGGCGTTCGGCATGGTCCAACCCAAGCCGGATGTGCCATCCGGCCCCCTCGTGCAGCGCATCGCGGTAATCGGTTCACCGGGAGCAGGAAAATCTACCCTTGCTCGCCGCCTCGGCGCCTTGCTGAACCTTCCCGTGTACCACCTGGACGCCCTTTATTGGAAGCCGGGTTGGTCGAAGCCTTCAGAGAACGAATGGCACGACCTCATCGAGCGTCTTGTCGCAGGTACTTCCTGGATCGTAGACGGCAACTACGATGCGACGCAGATCCCACGCCTTAAGGCATCCGACGCGGTTATTTATCTGGACTACCCCCGCGCCCTTTGCGTAGGGCGTACTTTGATGCGCATCGCCACCCAATTCGGCCGCGTGCGTCCCGATATGGCTCCCGGATGCCCGGAACACTTGGATCTGCCATTCTTGGCTTACGTGTGGCGCTTCAACCAAGAATACGGCCCGCGCATCCGCGAGCGCCTAGCTGCATACTGCTCCCACAAACCGGTGTTCATATTCCAGTCTCCGGCGCAGACCGAGCGCTTCCTGGAGGAAGTTGCCAGAACGGGTGCCTGGCCCGGTACAAAGGGAGATGCACGATGATCTTGGTAATAGATAATTACGACAGCTTCACCTATAACCTGGTTCAGTACCTCGGCGAGATGGGGCAGGATCTTCTGGTACGTCGCAACGACGCCATCACGCTCGATGAGGTGGAAGCTCTTAGGCCACAACGCATCCTCATCTCGCCGGGACCATGTACTCCGGATCAGGCCGGCATCAGTGTGCCCCTCATCCGCCGCTTCGCCGGGCGCATCCCCATTCTAGGGGTTTGCCTGGGACATCAGGCGATCGGACAGGCATTTGGAGCAGAGGTCGTGCGCAATTACCGCGTTCTCCACGGCAAAACCTCTCAGATCCACCACGACGGCCGTACCATCTACCGGAACGTGCCCAATCCCTTCCCAGCCACACGGTACCACTCCCTAGTCATTCGCCGCGACACGATGCCGGCCGTTCTGGAGGTCACCGCGGAGACGCCCGAGGGCGAGGTCATGGGGGTTCGCCACAAGGAGTACCCTCTCGAGGGAGTGCAGTTTCACCCCGAGAGCGTGATGACGCCCCACGGAAAGACGCTCCTGCGCAACTGGATCGAGGTGTAGAACCAACCGCGCGTGCGCAAAAAAGGATGCGCTGACCTCCACTCCATTCGCTAGTTGGGCCGCGGCAGCAGGGACTGCATCGCGGACCCGTGTTGTGTGGTATGCTTGTTTTGCCAGTAGCGGGTAACCAGAGGACCCCATGCGCCCCACGAAGATTGGCTCCTGCGCCAGCCATCGGGACCGGAACCAAACCGGCAAGAGCGAAAACCCGCGTCCGCTGTGCCCGTCGCTCGGCCAACGAACGCAGCCAATGGTTGGAGCGCGTCTGGGGCCGTGCCATCTGGCAGGCGTTCACAGCACCTTGGGGCGCCGGCCGAAAAGTGAAGAATGCCCCAAATGCGGTATATCCTGAAACGGCTATGAGTGCTCCTTCCAATTCCCAATCCACAGCCGCCGAATGCCGGCGGGTGGAACTGCTGCAACGCCGCATCCGTACCACGGGATGCGCGCTCGCGATCATCGCCCCCACCGATAACATGAAGTATCTGCTCGGATGGGCAGAGCCTCCCCATGAACGCTTTATGGCCCTCTTCGTGCCGGCCGATGGAACGCCCATACTTGTAGTTCCGGCGCTCAACCTAGAAGATGCCCTAAGCGCCGTACAATGCGTCGCCGATGTAAGGGGATGGGACGACGCCCACGGATGGGAACCCCTTGCGGCGGAAATTCTGCGAGCGATACCTGCCACGGCTCGCGTCATTGTGGATGACGAGCTTCCCTCGGGCCACCTTATGCGGCTCCAGCGCCTCGCACCCAGCGTTGAATGGGGCTCGTCCGCACCTGTGTTGAGCTCTCTGCGCCAAGTGAAAGCTCCGGACGAGATCGAGAAGTTGGAAGTCTCCGCGCGCGTTACAGACGGCGTGTGCGCGGCAGCTCTTCAGGGTTTGCAGGACGGAATTGCAGAACTGGAGCTGCAGGAGGAAATCCGGCGCGCATACCTTCAGAGGGGAGTGGAACCCGGTTTCGCCATCGTCTGCTTCGGGTCGAACACCGCACTGCCCCACCACAGAAGCAGCCAACGGCGACTGGCCGAGGGTGACATCGTACTTCTGGACATCGGCTGCGTGCGTGAAGGCTACTGGTCGGATATCACGCGTACTGCGGCATACGGGGGAGCGGATCCTGAGGCGGCGAAGGTCTACTCGATCGTGCGCAGCGCCTATCAGGCGGCGTTCGAAGCGGTGCGCCCAGGTGTTCCGTGCGAACGCGTGGATGCAGCAGCGCGGCACGTCATCGAACAGGCGGGCTATGGGCCGGCCTTCATACACCGCACCGGTCACGGCATCGGGATGTCGGGCCATGAAGCGCCGTTCATCGTGGCCGGGAACCGGGAGCTGCTGGAGGAAGGAATGGCCTTCAGCATTGAACCCGGCATCTATCTTCCGGGCCGCTTCGGCATTCGCGTGGAGAACATCGTCGTGGTCCGATCATCGGGCGCCGTGAGCTTGAATGCCGATCCTCCGGCCGAGCTGCCGGTGATCGAGCCTTAGGTTTGCATTGACGACTGAAACTGCCGGGAGTGACCTACGCACAGGGGAGAGTGTGGGCCATGATCCAAGATGCGTTGCGCAAAATAACGGATGGCGGGGACCTCACGCACGAAGAAGCCGTGACGGTGATGACCGAAGTCGTGGACGGCCAAGCGACGCCGGTCCAAATCGGCGGCCTCCTGGCTGGTCTGCGCACCAAGCGCGAGGCAGTTGAGGAGATCGCGGGCTTTGCCCGTGTCATGCGGGAGCGCGCGGTACGCGTTTACCCCAGGAAGCGGCCGCTGCTGGACACGTGCGGGACCGGCGGCGACACGTGCGACACCTTCAACATCTCGACGGCTGCCGCTTTTGTGATCGCTGCCTCGGGCATCGCAGTCGCCAAGCATGGAAACCGCGCCGTGTCCAGCCGGTGCGGAAGCGCCGATGTGCTTGCCGCCCTAGGAGTAGAACTCACGCTCACGCCCGAGCAGATCGCCCAATGCATAGACACCGTGGGCGTAGGCTTCATGTTCGCCCCGCATCATCATCCTGCCATGGCCTCTGTGGCGCAACCAAGGAAGGAATTGGGCATCCGTACCGTCTTCAATATCCTGGGCCCGCTCATCAACCCTGCGGGGGCAAACCGCCAACTCGTAGGAGTGTTTGACCCGGACCTATGCCCCAAAGTCGCTGAGGTTCTGGGGATGCTCGGCTGCGAGCGTGCCATGGTAGTGCACGGCATGAATGGCTTGGACGAGATCTCCACAGTGGGCCCCACACGCATCAGCCATCTGCAGCACGGTCGCGTAAGCACGGAAACCCGCATCCCTTCGGAAATGTTCCTCGTGCCTGCAACCGAAGAGGAGATCGCAGGAGGTGCGTCCCCAGAAGAGAATGCCCAGATCGTCCTCGCGGTCCTCCAAGGAGAAGCAGGCCCGAGGAGGGATATTGTGTCCGTCAACGCTGCGGCCGGCATGATCCTTGGAGGTATGGCAGAAGGGTGGCGCGACGGCATATCCTTGGCCCACCGAATGATAGACACGGGCCGTGCCTACCGGGTGTTGCAACAACTGATCGAGTTTACGCAGCGATGCGCCGAACAAGCCTGAAATCTTACACTGTAGAGGGGCGTGCTCACGCCGACTTCGGCGCACGACACTGCAGGCAGCCAGACACACGCTGTTCCTGTCGAGGGGTACTATGAGCATTCTATCCGAGATCCTGGCGGCCAAACGAACGGAGGTGGATTGCGCCCGTCGCCGCGTGCCCGAAGAGGAACTTCGCCGCAGAATTGCCGACATGCCTCCAGCGCGGGACTTTAGCGGTGCGCTGAGCACGGCGCCTCCTCCGGCGCTGATTGCGGAAGTCAAGAAGGCCTCCCCTTCCAAAGGCGTGATCCGTCATGACTTCAACCCGGTCCAAATTGCGCGCATCTACGCGGAAGGGGGCGCGGCATGCATCTCGGTGCTGACCGATGAACCCTACTTCGAGGGGCACCTGAACTACCTCCGGGCCATCCGCCAAGTCGTCAGCCGGCCGCTCCTTCGCAAAGACTTCATCATTGATGAATATCAGCTTCTGGAATCACGTGAGGCCGGGGCCGACGCCGTCCTGCTGATTGCAGCAGCTCTTCCCGTGCCTCAGATGAAGCGCCTTCTAGAGGGCGCAGCCTCCCTGGGCATGGCCTCCATCGTAGAAGTGCACAACGCCGAGGAACTAGACGAGGCGCTTTCCGTGGAAGCCCGCATCATCGGCATCAACAACCGCAATCTGCACCAGTTCCGCACCACGCTCAATACCACGCTGGAACTCATACCGCGCATCCCTCGTGACCGCATCGTAGTGAGCGAATCCGGCATCAACTTCCGCTCGGACGTGGAGCGGCTGGCCCAAGCCGGGGTGCATGCGGTGCTCGTAGGGGAAGCGCTCATGCGCGAAGCGGACATCGCTGCGAAACTTGCAGAGCTGCTTGGCACGCACAAGGTGTAACCTGTGACGCGCATCAAGATCTGCGGCATCACCCGTTTCGAAGACGCCCGCGCCGCCGTTGAGCTGGGCGCCCATGCACTCGGCTTCATCTTCGTGCCCTCCTCGCCACGCTACCTGGGTGCTGGGGATGCCGCAGAACGCATCGTAACCCGTCTTCCCCCGTTCGTAGAGGCCGTTTTCGTCTGCCGCAACCTTGCGGATTACCGAGCGCATCCCTGCGCCTCCCTGTTCCACACGGTGCAGATCTACGAGCCGCCTGGCGGCGACCAGGTGCCTTGCGGCATGCGCATCATTGCGGCCACCCGAGTGCGCGATGAACATGATGTGGCGGCGGCCTCGGCAGCTTCGGCGTATGCGCAGGCCGTACTCTTGGATGCCTACGACCCCAATGCCCTCGGCGGTACAGGCACCCCCTTTGATTGGCGCAATACCACGCAGGCCGCGCAACGCCTCGCACTGCCGGTGATCCTTGCCGGGGGATTGACGCCCGAGAATGTAGGTGAAGCCATACGGATGGTCCGCCCCTACGCCGTGGACGTATCCTCAGGTGTCGAAGCCGCCCCCGGACGCAAAGACATCCGCAAAATGACGGCGTTCTTCGCCGCCGTTCGCCACGCCGACCGGGAACTGGACTGACAGCAACCAACGGCAATGTCCGTAACCCATTGTAGGAAGTCAGGGTTCTCATCCTTCGGAGCCGCTCCCGTCCAGGAGGTTCACCATGTCGCGCGCACCCCTCATGCTCATCGCCGCGGTTCTCACAGTTGCAGCAATTGCGCTGCTCTTCTTTGTTGTGCCGGGGCGCACCACCGAAATCCAAAAGCGAGGGGTAAAAGCCGAAGGCCAGGTCCTCTATAAAGACAGCCGCGCAGTACAAGGCCGACCCGTGTATGTGGTACGCTTCGTGTACGCCGACAGCCTGCGTAAGAACCACGACGTGGAGAACGAGATCGCCTCCGCTGCAGATTGGGACCGCCTCAAGCCCAACCAATACATAACCGTGTATTACCTTCCGGATCGGCCGGACGTTGCCTATATGCCCGGCGCGGTTGGAATGGTGGCGCCCCATTCCCGCGCACTCTCGTTCCTCGGCTGGAGCGCCCTCATTGCCGCCGTACCCCTATGGTACCTCGCCTTCAAGGCACCCAAAGCGTCACGGCCCCCCGCTCCCAAGGGCCCGTTGATGGCCCGCCGATAGCCCGGGCGCGTGAGCATGGCCGATTGCAGCCTACGGTTCCAGTCGCCACGCAATCGAGCCGCGCGGCCGGCTTGGGGGTACCATAGATAGGAGGCCACCACCGTAACCAAAACGGGGGCGCCAGTCCACACACGGGGGATCGCTTTGCATCCGATTGACGCCAGCTTGCCCGATGCCATGGGACATTTCGGCCCATACGGGGGACGCTTCGTGCCCGAAACGCTCATTCCCGCGTTGGACGAACTTGCCTGCGAATACGAACGTGCTCGGAAGGATCCCGCCTTTCAGCAAGAGCTTGAAGGCTACCTGAGGGACTACGTAGGTCGGCCTACTCCGCTCTACTTTGCCGAACGCCTCACCACGGAACTGGGAGGCCCCAGGATCTACATCAAGCGCGAGGATCTGTGCCACACCGGCGCCCACAAGATCAACAACAGCCTGGGGCAGGTACTGCTGGCCCGGCGGATGGGCAAACGCCGCATCATTGCTGAAACGGGAGCGGGCCAGCACGGAGTGGCAACCGCCACGGCCGCGGCGCGGTTCGGCCTGGAGTGCCACGTTTACATGGGTGAGGAAGATATGGAGCGGCAGCGCCTCAACGTCTTCCGGATGGAACTTCTGGGCGCCACCGTGGTGCCTGTGCGGGCCGGCTCCAAAACGTTGAAGGATGCCACCAGCGAGGCTATACGCGATTGGGTCACAAACGTACGCACCACACATTACGTCATCGGCTCGGTAGTGGGACCCCATCCGTATCCGGCAATCGTTCGTGATTTCCAATCGGTCATCGGCCGGGAGGCGCGAGCGCAGATCCTCGGGCGGGAAGGGCGTCTTCCCACTGCCATCCTCGCCTGCGTCGGCGGGGGGTCCAACTCCATGGGCATCTTCTACCCATTCGTGGAAGATCAATCGGTTCAGCTCATAGGAGTGGAAGCGGCAGGCAAGGGACTGGAAAGCGGCGAGCATTGCGCGACACTCACAGCCGGTTCTCCAGGCGTGCTTCACGGGAGTAAGAGCTATCTCCTCCAGACGGACGACGGGCAGATTGCCCCCACTCATTCCATTTCCGCCGGTCTCGATTACCCCGGTGTCGGTCCCGAACATGCCTATCTCAAAGACATTGGCCGGGCTCGCTATTACGCTGTTACCGACGAAGAGGCTCTGGATGCCTTCGTGCGCATCGCCAGAACGGAAGGGCTCATCGTGGCCCTGGAAGCCGCACACGCCTTCGCACTTTTGTATCACATCGCCAAAGAGTTCTCGCCCCAGGACGTGGTGATCGTGAACCTCAGCGGGCGGGGAGACAAGGATGTGGCTTCTGTCGCCCGCCGGCTCGGTTTCCACCATCATGCGGAAGGGTGAATGCCGTTGAGCGCCGAAAGCCGGCAGCCATAGGGCGAAGCCCACGGCAGAAGATCCCAGGAGGATAAGACACCATATGACGCGCCTAAGCCAGCGGTTCGCACGGCTGCGCGAGCAGGGAGAGCGCGCCCTCATCACCTACATCATGGCAGGCGATCCGTCGCCCGATGCCACCCTCGACATCGTCCAGTCTCTGGATGCCGCCGGGGTGGACGCAGTGGAGCTCGGCATTCCCTTCAGCGATCCTTTGGCGGACGGTCCCCTCATTCAGCAAGCGGGCCTTCGGGCACTGGCCCAAGGAATGACGGTGCAGCGGACGCTGGAACTGATCGGCAGCATCCGCCGCGTGTCTCAAATTCCCATCGTCATCATGACCTATTTCAACCCCGTTCTGCGATACGGCGTAGCACGCTTCGCCGCCGATGCGGCATCGAGCGGAGCCGACGGCGTCATCCAAACCGACCTCACCCCGGAAGAGGCGGAGGAGTGGATTGCAAGTGCGCGCGCATCCGGCGTGGACACGGTGTTCCTCGTGGCCCCAACGAGCACGGACGCCCGCATCGCTACTGCCGCGTCGCTCTCCACAGGATTTGTTTATTGCGTGTCTCGAACAGGCGTCACCGGCGCACGGGACACGCTTCCTTCGGAGCTTGCCGACCTCATCCGGCGCGTAAAGGCCCACACGCCGCTCCCCGTTTGTGTAGGCTTCGGCATCTCCACGCCGCAGCACGTGCGGCAGGTAGTTCAGGATGCGGATGGCGCGGTCGTAGGAAGCGCGTTGGTGAGGCTGATCGCCGAACACGCCCACGATCCTGCCCTCGCGCAGAAGGTCCGCGAGTTCGCAGCATCGCTCAAGCAGGCCACGCGCCGGCCGTAGAATTGCCGGAGGCAGGCTCCCCGCTTCCGCTTGTAGGCAGCCGATTGCGAAGGCGCTCTTCAGACCGGCAAATACCCCCTCGGCTGCAGGACCAGCGATATGGCTCTCCTCATAAGGTATATTCTCGTGGGAGCTCGCATCATCCGTGCGCGCTGCCGTGACAATGCCTCTTTACAGAGTACACGCCATCGTACTGCGCAGGATGGACTTGGGCGAAACGGATCGCGTTCTGCGGCTCCTGACGCGTGAAGCCGGTCGCCTCAGTGCCATCGCCAAGGGGGCCCGCAGACCTACGAGCCGCTTTGCCGGAGCCACGGAGCCCTTCACAGCGTCACGGATGCTCCTTGCCACCGGCAAAACGTTTCAGATCGTGTCGCAATGCGAAATGGACCAGGCCTTTCCGAACCTCCGCCAGGATTTGGAGGGCATCGCCCGCGCAGCATATCTTTGCGAACTCGTGGAGAGGCTCACCGACGAACAGGAGCCCCTCCCTGTTCTCTTTGACCTGCTCATGGAAACTTTGAAGCTGCTGGACGCTGCCCGGATGGACCGGGACGCGGTAGTCCATATGTTTGAACTGAAGCTTCTCGCCGAACGGGGCTATGAGCCCCAGGTGTCTCGCTGTGTCGAGTGCGGAGCTTCTGTAGAAGGCTCAGGTTTGGGTTTCAGTGCCAGCATGGGCGGCGCACTTTGCCGACGGCACCGATATGGTGCCCAGGATGCCGTGCCGATCCGCGCAACGACGCTCCATTGCATGGCAGAGATGCTGGCCTTGGCTCCTGACCCTGCGTGCGGCCTCCAGCTTCCGCCGGAAACCCTCAAAGATCTCGAAAGGTGCCTTCGCTCGTACATCGCATGGCACACGGAACCTACTCTGCGAACGGCAGAGTTTCTGCAAATCCTGCGGAGCGCGCCCTGACCTCGGCACTTCCGCACCGGCCACCGAAGGCGTGATGCGACCCGGTTCACGGATCCGCCCTCCAAACGCCGTCCGGAGCAACCCATGGCATGGCTGCTGGAGGCGCGGCGCCCGCTCCCTACAATAACCCGAAATATGGAACCGCCTAAAATCACACTCTTCTCTACGGCCCTCGTGTCTACCTGGGCCTTTGACCAGACGCATCGGGTGCTCTTCGACGCAGGCGATGGCGTTGCTGCACTCCTGGATGCCCGCATCCACCGCATCCGCTATGCGGCAATTACCCACGCCCACCGGGACCACTGTTCCGGGCTTTTGCAGCTCCTCAATCTGAGAGGAAGCCCGGGTGATTTTACCGTCTGCTACCCCGAGGCGAGCGGGGCTGCCCGAGCGCTCGCCACGTTTCTTTCCAACTTCGACGCCCGATCCACTGGTAAAGTGCGCTGGGTGCCCGTGGCTCCAGGATCTATGGTGCCCATCGAACCCGACCGCCACTATCTGCGCCCATTCGAGACCGACCACTACCCCAGAATGGATCCTCCCAGAGCGCTCAGTCTGGGGTACCAAATCGTCCGGCATGTAGATAAGCTCAAGCCGGAATTCATGGGTCTGCCCCAACAGGAACTGGACGCCCTTCGGGAACGACACGGGCGCGCCTTCATCACCCACACCGTGGAGGACATCCTCCTCACGATCACCGGGGACACGCTTCCCATGCCCCCGGAGCGCTACGCTGGGACCCGTGTCCTCATCCATGAATGTACCTTCCTTGATGCGCGCGAGCGGGCAGAGATGCAAGATCGCGGACATCCGCATTCGTGCCTCGACGAGGTCCTGGAGATTGCCCGGGAGGCCCGCGTAACCCATCTGGGGCTCTACCACCTTTCACGGCGGTACGACGACCATCATATTCGCAGCCGCGTGAGGGAACTGTGTATGCGCATGCGCCTCCCTTGCCCGGTGAGCGTGGCCCTACCGGGAACCCTTCATGAAGACCTCTTTGCCGACCCAGTTTGGAAGGGAATGCCCAACGGATCCTAGAATGTTCGCCTGGTTCACAGTGCACGGTTTGGTATCTCTTATGGGAGCGCGCATCGCTTGACCAACGTCCCCACAACGCAACTCGCAGGTGCAGCGGCCCTAGCCGGCGCCGTGGCGCTGGCCTCGTGGGCCCTGCGGATGCTCAACTTTTCCGGGGCGCTGGCTGCCTTTGCTGTGGGCTTCTTCATCTTCGCAGCCGGGTCCGTACCCTTTGCCGTCCCGTTGCTCTTGTTCTTCCTTTCCAGCAGTGCGCTCTCGCGCGTAGGGACGAAGCGTAAATCCCTGGCAGCCATGCGCCAGGAAAAGGGTTCATCCCGCGATGCCTGGCAGGTCCTGGCCAATGGTGCGGTACCAACCCTTTTCGCCATTGCCTACCATACCAGCCACCACGATCGAATGACCGTGCTCCTGTACCTATCCACCCTCGCTGCGGCCAATGCGGACACGTGGGCTACGGAAATCGGCGGGCTTTGGCGCGGCCGGCCGCGGCTCGTGACCACACTCCGCCATGTCGAGCCCGGCACATCCGGAGGCGTCACCCTGCTGGGCCTTGCCGCAAGCCTTGTCGGCGCGGGCGCCATCGCTGGAACCGCATGGCTCGTGTGGCCCCTCCTCCCGCCGGAACTTCGATGGTGGCGAATTGACGCACCGGAACTCATAACCGTGGCATGGTCTGGCTTCCTTGGGGCTTATGCAGACAGCGTGCTTGGCGCTTCCGTGCAGGCGCGATACCGATGCTCCGTATGTCAAATGGCCACGGAACGTCGTATTCACTGCGATGCGCCGTGCGATCTCAGCGGGGGTTCGGTATGGGTCAACAACGACGTCGTGAACCTGTGGTCCGTGACCCTTGCTGCCGGCTTCGCGTGGATCCTGTTGCGTTATTTCGCGTACCCCATTTAACATCCCGCGTGGGCTGCCTGAAGGATTCCGCGCGTGTCTGGAGGAAGTATGGAATACCAATGCGGAACATCAGGGGCGGGAGCCTCCGTCAAATAGTACAGAAGGTTTCGCCCGTTCCATTCGCCAGGCAGCGCGCGGGACCGAGTTCCAGGAGCTGAAGGATGCCAAGAGGCCGCTTCCGAGCCTTTACACTCATCGAATTACTGACGGTAATCGCGATTATCGCGGTTCTGGCAGCCATTCTGCTGCCCGTATTCGCACGGGTCCGCGAGAGCGCTAGGCAAACCACCTGCCTTTCCAACCTCCACCAGATTAGCGTAGCCCTCAGTCTCTACCGCGACGACAACGGCGAATATCCACCCCTCCTCCTGGGATATGCCGAGAATGCCAACGGCTTGCCATGGGCTCCCGGCGATTCACCTGCGCCCGTACCGGCCAACCGTATCCAGCACGGATACCTCCTCGGGAAGTATCTTCGCAACGATATCAACGTGTTCCATTGCCCGGACAACATGCATAACGACATGACGCAAGCATCCACTGCAGCATTCGCTCCGGGCAGTGTCCTCAGTGGTGCCGTCCCCAATGTGGGCGACCTTGGTATTGACGTGCCCGACGCCTATAAGAACCGCCCGCTCTACCTCTATACTTTCGACAGTTACGACCTCACTGCCTTGATAGATGCCAACGGCAACACCAACGGAAGCTTTGCACTGGTTTACAGCCGCAACTGGACCGGCGGCAGCGGAACTTCCGACGCGCCCAACCAGCTCAAATACCGCAACGCCCCGCCGGATAAAACGGTGGTAGCCTGGTGCAACTACCATGTGGCGACCGCCCATGGCGAGATGTGCCCCGTTCTCCTGGCATCCGGAACCGCCAAGCCGCTCCCCTACCGCCGGGTCCTCCAACTCGGATGGAACCTGGCCAACCAGTAGCCTCCTCCTGAACCGCGCGTGCGTCAGGGTGTTCCAGCGAACCGGGTTAAATCACTATTACCCGTCTCAATTTCGTCTCCTCTAAAAATTACCTGCGGCGAAGCCCAAACCCGCGGAGCATGTGCTATACTCAAGATAACCCTAAGCTATCGAAAGGCCCATGCCATCACGGAACATCTACCTGAGGGTACCTGCAACGTGCCGCCCGGTGACCATACGGGAGGCCGCTGCAACCCGCATCACCGAACCCGTGGAGGAGTATGTGGAAGGCATCTGGCGCCTCCAGAAGCAAGTGGCCACCGTAGGAACCGGCGAGATCGCCCAATACATGAATGTTGCGCCGGCGTCGGTAACCCCCATGCTCAAACGGATGGCCACATTGGGGCTTGTTGAGCATCGGCCCTATCAAGGAGTGCGATGCACAGACAAAGGCGAAGCCCTGGCCGTCGAACTGCTGCGCCGCCACCGCCTCATCGAATGCCTGCTGGTGGACTTCCTGAAGCTCCCCTGGCACGGTGTGCATGATCTCGCCTGCAAGCTCGAGCACTACATCGGACCCGATGTGGCAGATCACATTGCCCGCGCGCTCGGCAGCCCCAGCCGCTGCCCCCACGGAAACCCGATCCTGGACACTACCCCGGATGGATCCATTCCCTTGGGAGATCTTCCCGTACCGGCTGCAGCGGAAGTGGTGAAAATAACCGACGAGCGAGAGGAGTTCTTACGCTATCTCACCACGCTGAGCCTCGTGCCCGGCACCCGCGTAGAACTGGTGGGCCGAACCCCCTTTGGAGACGTGCTTACCCTTCGCATTGAGGGGCGGGAGGAACCCGTAGCGGTAGGCGGCGAAGTATCCGCTTCCGTATACGTACAAAGCATTGGGGATGGAAGCTGTAATGAGGGCTCCACACCCGTGAGGAAGGCCCATGCCAAGGATACCGTTCTTTGAGATCATCCGAGGTGAGCGGCGGGCCGGCATTCATTATGCCCGGCCTTTAGACGAGGAGGGAGCGCCAGCGCCTCGCCGGCGCATCGTGATTGTGGGCAACCCCAACGTGGGGAAGAGCGTCATCTTCAATCGCCTCACGGGCCGCTACGTCACAGTGTCCAATTATCCCGGAACCACTGTAGAGATTGCCCGCGGCCGCGCCCAGATAGGAGACACCCTCTTCGAAGTGGTGGACACGCCGGGCATGTATTCCCTGCGTCCGCTTTCTGAAGAGGAACGCGTGGGCCGCACCATCCTTCTCAATGAGCCCGCAGATGTCGTCCTCCAGGTGGTAGATGCCAAGAACCTGGATCGGATGCTTCCCTTCACATTCCAATTGATCGAGGCCGGCTTCCGCCTCGTCCTCGTCGTGAACATGCTGGACGAGGCCGAGAGGCTGGGGATCTCGCTGGACCTTCCTCGCCTCGCCCGCGAATTGGAGATCCCTGTGGTAGGAACCGTCGCACTCACCGGACGAGGCATTGACCGCTTGAAAGAGGTTCTCAATGAGCACGATCGCGCCGGAACCTGATCGCCTTCTGGCGTTAGATACCGACATCGAAGAGGCTATCTCCCGCATTACGGAGCGAATGCGCGGAGAGTATCCCATTTCGAGACGTGCCGTCGCCCTCCTACTCCTAGAGGATGACGCTGAAATTACGGACCTCGTGCGCCACGCCGAGGGAGAGGGCTTCGCTGCCGTTGCAGACATTATCGCCGCCCTGCGCAGCAGAGCTTCTGGACCGCTGGATGCAGAGATTACCATCCAGCGCCGCGAAGCGGCCCAGCGCCTCAGCAGCATCGTCATGGGCCGGCCCCAAGTGCAGCAAATCTCCTTCAATGAGCGCCTCAGCCGGCTCTGCATGTATCCCATCACGGGGCTGCCGATCCTAGCCTTCGTGCTGTGGTTCGGCCTGTATCAGTTCGTCGGCGTCTTCGGCGGCAAGACGTTGGTGGGATTACTCGAGGATAACCTCTTCGGCAAACATATCAACCCGTGGATGGTGGCCCAAGTACGCCATCTCATTCCATGGACGTGGCTTTCGGATCTATTTGTGGGCGAATACGGCATGTGGACCCTCGGGGTTACGTATGCTACGGCGCTCATCTTTCCCATCGTCGGGACCTTCTTCTTGGCCTTCTCGGTGCTGGAAGACAGCGGCTACTTCCCACGATTGGCTATGCTCATAGACCGCATCTTCAAGTCCATCGGCCTCAACGGCAAGGCCGTGATCCCCATTGTGTTAGGCTTCGGCTGCGACACCATGGCCACGATCGTCACGCGCATCCTGGAGACGCCTCGCGAACGCATCATCGCCACGTTCCTCCTGTCGCTGGCCATCCCCTGTTCGGCTCAGATCGGCGTCATGACCGTCCTCCTAGCGGGGCATCCCCGGGCGTTTGCATTCTGGGTAGGCATTATGACGGTTATCTTCCTGCTCATCGGTTATCTGACCGCCAAACTTTTGCCCGGCGAAACAGCGCGCTTTGCCATGGAGATACCGCCCCTGCGCATCCCCAGCCTTTCCAACATCGCCGTGAAGACCTTTGCCCGCGTCCAATGGTATTTCTTAGAAGTGTTCCCGCTGTTCCTGTTCGCGAGCTTCATCATCTGGATCGGGCGTCTCACCGGCTTGTTCGAGGCTACTGTGCACGCGATGCGCCCCATTATGCGGCTGCTTGGGCTGCCGGATCAAACGGCGGAAGCCTTTCTCTTCGGCTTCTTCCGCAGGGATTATGGGGCGGCTGGTCTATACCGATTGCAGCAGAACCATATGCTCACAGGAAACCAGCTTTTGGTAAGCGTGGTGACGCTTACGATCTTCTTGCCCTGCATCGCCCAGTTCCTCATGATGAAGAAGGAACGGGGCCTTGCAATGGCTCTAGGAATGGCAGCGTTCATCTTCCCCTTTGCCATTGTAGTAGGCGCGACGCTCAACCTGCTTCTGGGGATGCTCCATGTGAGGGTATAACGAGATTGGAAGAGCAGGAACACACGTCCGGCGGGGCGACAACCCGGTGCGTCTTTTGTGGATATGAGTTCACAGAAGAGGAGGGCGCCCATGCTTGCGGGCGCTGCGCCCTTTTTGGAGGATGCCGGATGGTGAAGTGCCCGCGATGCGGCTACGAAATGCCGCAGACACCCAATCTCGTCAAAATGCTCAAGAAGTGGGGAAGGCGTGGGTCCGGAACATCTGGCCGAAGATAGAAGCGGAAGAGGCATCCGCCCCCTGCATACGCTCCACCGCGGCACTCGGGCGGTGGTCGTTGACCTTTCCAAGCTTTCGGCCCACGAGCGCAACAAACTCATGGCGCTGGGCCTCATTCCCGGCGCGGATGTGCACGTGATCCAGCGCTTCCCCTCGTACGTAATCGCCGTCGGTTACACCCAACTCGCCCTGGATCGCGAAACCGCGCGACTGATCCTCGTGCAACCGGTTTAGCCCTAACCCATGAGTGACCCCACGTCATCCTGCATGCCCCCGCAGCCGCCTCAGCACGAAGCCACGCCTCCGGCCGATCCCATCCCGTTCACGCTCGTGGCATCCATATACGATGAGCTCATGCGGGATATCCCCTACAAATCGTGGGTTGAGCACGTTCGCCAAATCTGGCAAACGATGGGGCTGGCCCCAGTGCGCATCCTCGACCTGGCGTGCGGCACGGGCAACGCCACCCTTCTCTTCGCTGCCATGGGCCTTCAGGCGGTGGGAGTGGACCTTTCCCCTCAGATGATCTCCAGAGCCCGCAGGAAGGCACGCCGCGCCGGCTTCTCGATCCGATATTACGTGCAGAACGCCGCGAGCCTCCAGCTTCGGGAAGACCCCTTCGACGTGTGCGTGTCGCTCTTCGACAGCCTCAACTACGTGCTCTCTCCGGACCAATTGGCCGAAGTATTCCGGCGCGTCTTCGGGTGCCTCAAACCGGGCGGGCTTTTCGTTTTCGATATGAATTCTCCATTCGCCCTGGAGAATGGCTTCTTCGACCAGGACAACCTCGCCACGAGCGACCGCGTGCGCTACGTGTGGCGGAGCAGCTATGATGGCGCGCGGCGCCTTTGCACCGTTCAGATGCGCTTCTTCGTACGCGAGCGCGGCGTGGACCGCGAATTCGTTGAATGGCACACCCAGCGCGCCTATACTCAACAGGAAATCGAAGCATTGCTCGCATCGGCCGGCTTTGTTGAGATAGCGTGCACCCACGGGTACACCTTCATGCCCGTGCGCTTTACTACAGACCGCTATCTTTTCGTAGCACGAAGACCCCAGTGAGCGTTCGAGCGCGTCGCCATAGGCTCCCGCAATAAGATGGATGTGCGGCAAGGCGCTCCGGTGTTTCAAACCGGCAAGCAGCGGGACCAATGCCGGCCCAACGCCGCTGCAAGCGGTTGGGCATCTCACCCCCGGCGCATCCCCGTTCCGGCTCCCTTTCCAACCCGGTTCCCGGGCTCGCGATGCGTACGGCGTTGACCGTGATGCGCGCGAAGTGCTAAACTCAGAGATGAGTTCCCCTGCGGGAACGTCGCCGAGTGCAGGTGAGCCGGCTCACCACATTGGTCGGCGAGCGCAGGGCAGCCAGGCCCTTAGGCGTCAGCAGATCCTTCCCGGGCTGCCTTCACACAGAAAGGAGTTTCACCCATGGCCGTCAAGGTGGGTATCAACGGTTTCGGCCGCATCGGTCGCTTGAGCCTCCGAACGATCCTCCAGTACTACCCGAATGACATCGAGGTTGTTGCTCTCAACGACCTTACCGACGCGAAGACGAATGCGCATCTCTTCAAACACGACACGAACTACGGCGCATTCAACGGCACTGTAGAGGCGCAAGATAAGGACATCGTGGTAAACGGGCGCAGGATCACGGTCTATTCGGAACGGGACCCGGGCAAAATCCCGTGGCAGGAACAGGGCGTGCAGATTGTTCTCGAGTCCACAGGTCTGTTCGTGGATCCCGAGAAGGCGGGCGCACACCTCAACGCCTCCACCGTGAAAAAGGTGATTATCTCCGCACCGGCTAAGGGCGATGTGCGCACCATCGTGCTCGGAGTAAACGAAGAAATGTACGATCCGGCCATGGACCACATCGTGTCCAACGCCTCCTGCACCACCAACTGCCTGGCGCCCGTTGCCAAGGTCCTCAGCGACGAATTCGGCATCGAGGCGGCCCTCATGACGACGGTCCACTCGTACACCAACGACCAGAAGGTAGCCGATCAATTCCATAAGGATTTGAGGCGGGCGCGGGCAGCCGCCGAGTCCATCATTCCCACGTCCACCGGCGCAGCCAAAGCCATTGGGCTCGTAATCCCAGAATTGCAGGGCAAAATGCACGGCATTGCCCTCCGGGTACCTACTCCCACGGTGTCTTTGGTGGATCTGGTTGCTACGACTACCAAGCCCACTACAAAGGAAGCCGTAAACGATGCCATGCGAAAGGCAGCCGCAGGCCGAATGAAGGGCTACCTGCGGGTGGAAGACGAGCCGCTGGTGTCGTCCGACTTCATCGGGGAGCCTGCTTCTTCTGTGGTAGATGCCCTGGAGACCATGGTGATCGGCGACAACCATGTGAAGGTGTTGGCCTGGTACGACAACGAGTGGGGTTACTCGTGTCGCATCGCCGACTTGATCCACTATATCGCGCAGAAGGGCCTCTAGCCCTGGCGCTCGGGCCAGCCACAGCACGGCCATCGGAGGCAACGGAGCTGCGCCGGCCCTTTCGTTGCAATGCGGAGAACCGGAGATGAACAAGAAGACCATCGAAGATATCCCGGTCGCCGGCAAGCGCGTGCTGGTGCGCGTGGATTTCAATGTTCCCTTCGACAAGAGCGGCGCAATCTCGGATGATCGCCGTATTCGCGCTGCTTTGCCCACCATCCGATACCTGGTCGATCACGGAGCTCGGGTGATCCTCGCCTCGCACCTGGGCCGACCCAAAGGCTCACCCGAGGATCGCCAGAAGTATTCCCTTCGCCCTGTGGCAGAGCGCCTCGGCCAAATCCTGGGCAAACCCGTGGCAATGGCTCCGGATTGCGTGGGACCGGAGGTCGAGCGGATGGCCGGCGCACTTCAACCGGGAGACGTGCTGCTCCTGGAGAATGTGCGCTTCCATCCCGAGGAAGAGAAGAACGACCCCGAGTTTGCCCGTAAGCTTGCTTCTTTGGCGGATCTTTACGTGAACGATGCCTTCGGTAGCGCGCATCGCGCCCATGCCTCTACCGAAGGCGTAGCACACGATCTGCCTGCCGTCGCCGGGTTCCTCATGCAGAAGGAGATAGACTTCCTGGGCGGTGCCCTCGAAAATCCCAAGAGGCCCTTCGTCTCCGTTCTGGGAGGGAAGAAGGTAGCCGACAAGATCGGCGTCATCGAGAACCTGGCCGGAAAGGTAGACCGCCTCATCGTAGGAGGCGGCATGGCCTACACATTCCTAAAGGCCAAAGGGTTGGAGATCGGCGCATCCATCCTGGACGAGGCTTCGCTGGACTACTGCGCCCAAGTGATCTCCCGCCTAGGGGATCGCCTCCTGCTTCCCGTGGACGTTATCGTTGCCGACGGCAGCCCTTGGGATCAGCCCCTGGAGGCGATCCGGACACAAGTGGTACCCGTTGACGCGATCCCGGCAGGTTGGCAAGGCGTAGATATTGGACCCCGCACGCGGGAACTTTTTGCCGAGGCGGTCCGTGGGGCAGGCACGATCGTCTGGAATGGCCCCATGGGCATCTTCGAGTTCGAGCCCTTTGCAGAAGGCACCCGCGCCATGGCATCGGCCCTCGCCGCATCCGGCGCAGTCACCATCGTAGGCGGTGGCGAGTCGGCAGCCGCGGTGGAACAAATGGGGTTCGCCGATCGCATCACCCACATCTCTACGGGTGGAGGGGCTTCACTGGAGTTCCTGGAAGGCAAGCCGCTGCCGGGCGTCGTTGCTTTGCTGGACAAATAGGATCCGGGAGGGAGACGTGAACTATTCCGCACCCTTTGGAGGCCGCACAGTGGCGTCCGCTCCGCCGGACGTCAGAGCGGCGTTCATCCGCAAGGTGTACCATTTGTTCTTTGTCTCCCTCTTGGTAACCGTCGGCACGGGATATGTGGCCGCTTTGCCCGGCATTCGTCCGGCAATGATCGCGCTCCTGCCTGTGCTCATCATCGGCGAGTTGGTGTGCGGGTTGATCCTGGCCTTTGTACGCCGCACGACCGGCATCAACGTCGCCCTCCTGTACGTTTTTTCGGCTCTTCAAGGGGCTGTTCTCGGCCCCGTCCTCACCCTAATGGAGCGGGTCGCGCCCGGAGTGCCCGCAGAAGCTGCCATCCTTACAGTCGCGGTTTTCGGTGGCCTGTCGCTCTACGTGCTCCAGACTGGGCGGGATTTCAGCTACTTGGGCGGCATGTTGACGGCGGGCATCATCGCGATGGTCGTAGCCGGCATCGTGATGTTCTTTGTCCACTCTTCTCTGGTCCATACCCTGTACTGCGTGATCGGGATCCTCATCTTCAGCGGCTACGTTCTCTACGACACATCTATGATCATGCATAGGCTCGGGCCGGACGAGGCGGTGGCAGGCGCCATCAGTATCTACCTGGACCTGATCAACCTTTTCTGGCTGATCCTCAACCTCCTCATGGAACTGAACCGAAAGGACTGAAGCGCATAGCGGCGCTGGAAGAACGACGATCATGACCGAAGAGATTTACACGTTTCGCCAGTCATCGGAGTGGAGCGGCGGCTCCGACGGGGACGGCGTTCTCCACGGCGAAGGATACACAATCGAATACGGCCGCCCCAAGGAATTAGGCGGGAAGGCTGGGCGCATCAGCCCGGAAGAGATGCTCCTCAGCTCCATAGCGGCATGTTACAGCATCACTTTGGCGATTATCGCCGAGCGCCGCCGCATCCCCATTACGGATATCCACGTAGAGATCGAGGGCGACGTGATCCGCGAGCAAGGCGGAACCCTGCGCTTCACCGTGATCCGCATCTTTCCGCGCATCAAAGTGGCAAGTGACGATGCATCCGTGCTCGAGGCTGCCATGGCCATCGCCCACAAAACCGATAAGTACTGCCTCATATCCAATGCTGTCCGCACGAGCGTGCAGATGCAGATCGTACCGGAGATTATACCAGGGTGAGATGCACCCGCATGGGCATCACAAAAGCACAGGACTGCAGGCAACCTCAGCACATGCCGCCCGCGCGCGATGAGGCATCGGGAGGCCGCGCATGAAGTTGGGCGTCCTTATCGCCGGCAAGCGCGCGGACGATCTGGGCCGGCAGCTCGACGCCATCCGTAACGCGGGCTACTTCCTCTGTCAACTGAACCTCATGCAGACCGGCGCCACCCGCACGGACCTCCTGGCCATTGCGGATGCTCTCCTGGAATACGGCGTGCGGCCCGTTGCCATTGGGTGCTATGTAAACCCCATGCGCCCGGATGAACCATCCTTCATGGGCGTGGGTCGTGATGACCTGGATGTAGTGCTCCATTCTTTGGACCTCCTCGGAGCCAGGAGGGTTGTGTTTTGGAGCGGCACGCATGCCGATACGCTTTTTGACGACCATCCCGACAATTTGCAGGTACACAGCCTCGATATGCTGCGGGACTTCCTAGACGATCTCGTGGCTTCAACGCGCGCCCGCCGGTACGAACTCGTCATCGAACCCTACAAAACGCACATACTGCGCACTGCACGAGCGATTGTGGAGTTTCATAACAGCCTGCCTCCAGCCACGGCAGAACGCGTTCAGTATGTGCTGGACGCTCCCAACCTGATCACCGCCCAGGATTACTCCCATCGGGATGATGTTGCCGAAGACATCTGCCGCACGCTGGGCCCGTACGCCGGAGTGGCGCACTTGAAGGATTGCATCATGCCGCCTGACGGAGAGGAGGCGCTTTTAGGGCCAGGACAGGGCCGCCTGGACTACCCACGCTACGTGCAGGCCATCCTGCAGAATGTCGCGGATGAGGTGCCGGCCATTGTGAAGGGCGCTGCACCCGCCGAACTCGCCAATGTGCGCGATTTCCTGCTGAGGTTGACCGACCGCTGGGAACTCGCGTGACCCGTCATAGTGCGGAACACCACAGGACCACTGGAGATACCCTCTGATGAGAAAGACGATCATTGCGGGCAATTGGAAGATGCACAAGACGTGTGCCGAAGCCACAGCCTTAGTTCAGAACTTGGCGCCGCTCGTTGCCGGGCGCACGTCTAGCGTAGACGTCGTCGTATGCCCGCCCTACACCGCCCTCTACGCCACAGCACACGCATTATCCGGCACAGGCATTAGGCTTGGCGCCCAGGATGTGTTCTGGAAGGATCAGGGGGCCTATACAGGTCGCGTGTCCCCCCCAATGCTGCTCGAGCTGGGAGTGGCCTACGTAATCGTGGGGCATTCGGAAGCCCGAGGCCGGTTTGGAGTGCCCGAACCCGATTTGACCGAGGATCTACTGCGGCAATTCGGTGATACAGACGCCAGCGTCAACCGCAAGCTGCTGGCCGCATTGGCTGCAGGTCTCCATCCGATCTGCTGCGTAGGGGAAACCATCGCCGAGCGCAACGCCGGCAAGACCGATGCGGTGATCGAGGCACAGATGCGCGGCGCTTTGGCTGATGTGGCCCGTCAAGACATTCAGCGCGTCATCTTCGCCTACGAGCCCGTGTGGGCCATCGGTACCGGCGAGGTGTGCCATGCGCAAGAAGCCAACCGGGTATGTGAGGCCATCCGCTCCATAGTTGCGGGCCTCTACGGATCCGAGGCGGCGGAAGCCATCCGCGTGCAATACGGAGGAAGCGTCAAGCCGGATAACGCCGCAAGCCTCTTGTCCCAACCCCACATTGATGGCGCGCTGGTGGGCGGAGCCAGCCTCAAAGCCGCAGACTTCGCCGCCATCGTGAACGCTGCTCCGAAAGGACGATAGACCCAACATGACACGGATCCCCATTGCGTTGCAGATGTACACCCTTCGTGAAGAGGCAGCCAAGGACTTCCGCGGAACCCTTCGCAGGGTAGCCGCCATCGGGTATGCAGGCGTAGAGCTCGCCGGCACCGGAGGGTTGGCCGCGACGGAACTGAAGGCGGTCCTAGACGATCTTGGCCTTGCAGTAGCCGGAAGCCACGTCGGCTTGGATCAATTGGAAAACAACCTCGCCGAAGTCCTCCGCTACAATGTTGCACTGGGCAATAGGTACGTCGTCTGCCCGTACCTGCCCGAGGATCGGCGAAAGAGCGCAGAGGATTATCGGCGGCTAGCCGAACGCCTCAACACCATCGGGCGGGAATGCAAGGAGGCAGGTCTGCAACTGTGTTATCACAACCATGCCTTCGAGTTTGAAAGGTTTGACGGGCGTACCGGCTACGACCTCCTCTTCGGCGCAACGGACGCGGATCTGGTAGCTGCTGAAGTAGACACTTATTGGGCGGAATACGCCGGTCATGACGCGGCAGATCTCATCCGGCGCCTCTCCGGGCGCGTGCCGCTGATCCACCTGAAGGATATGGCGGGAAAGCCCCAGGGAGCCTTCGCCGAGGTTGGAGAAGGAGTGCTGGACTTTGCCGCCATCGCGGCGGCAGCCCATGCGGCCGGCACCCACTGGTTCATCGTGGAACAGGATGTGTGCGCGAGACCGCCCCTGGAGAGCGTGGAGATCAGCCTGCGGAACTTGCGCCGCATGGGCCTTGCATAACGGGATGTAACGCAGGCCGTCGCCCTTTGCGCCGACGGCCTGCTCTTTTACCGGCGGGATTACAGGTTCCGGATGATGATGTCTGCACTGGCAGGATCTAGCTGAGACATATCCGGAAACTGGTACCGGTTGCCGTGAATGTCCGTCACCAAGACGCGCCCGCCGGGCAGCTCCAGCAAATTGTCTCGCAGGTTGCGGGCGATTACCTGGGTTTCGCCGCGATCCGTTTGAACGTGCCAATACACCGTGCCGAATTCCTCGCGAACGGATACCACCGAGCAAACCACCGGCACAAAATAGCGCAATTCGATCTCTTCGGCTATGATGCGCTGGGATTGCTCATCCAATTCCGCGGGGTTCTCGATGAGGCCGATGTCCTTGTTTGCTCCATCCAGAAAGGCGATCCACCGATTAGGATCGGACACGGGGAAGGCCCGATACACCTGAACGAAGCGGTAGGAACGATCATCCTTCAGCGTAAGGCGCGTCACGCCTCCGGCTCGCAAGAGTTGAACGGACCGTGGCGACAGGATGCGCAGCTCGTACTGTTCCGGCATCGGTTGCCTCTTCCTCCTTGATAACCTCGCCGCCGTTAAAGATTGCGCTTCGGGCTATGGGGCTAAACCGCTCGGATGCGGTTTACTTCCGTTTGAATTTGCACCAGATGCGCATAAACGCCGTTGAGCTCCATCAGCTCATCGTGCGTGCCGCACTCCACCATTTTGCCTTCTTGGAGCACCACCAATCGGGACGCATGGCGGAGTGTGCTCAGGCGGTGGGCGATGGCAAAGGTGGTGCGGTTCTGAACAAGGCGTGCGATCGCTTCCTGGATGAGCTGCTCGGTTTCTGTGTCCACGCTCGCGGTCGCCTCATCCAATATCAGGATGCGCGGATCGTGCAAGATCGCCCGGGCGATGGAGATGCGCTGGCGCTCTCCTCCGGAAAGGCGCTGCCCCCGCTCGCCCACCTGGGTGTCGTACCCGTCCGCAAAGCGCAGGATGAATTCGTGGGCGTTGGCGGCCTTGGCTGCCCGCATGATCTCGCGGTCTGTGGCTCCGGGCTTGGCGTAGGCGATGTTCTCACGGATCGTACCTGGAAACAGAAACGGTTCCTGAAGAACGATCCCGAGCTGCCTGCGAAAATCCTCCTGCCGGATGCGGCGGATATCCACGCCATCCACCAGGATCGCTCCCTCGGTAACATCGTAGAAGCGCGCCAAAAGGTTGATCACGGTGGTTTTCCCAGCACCCGTAGGACCCACCAGACCGATCATCTCGCCGGCCTCTACCTTGAGGCTGAAATCCTCCAGAACGCGGCGGGCCTTGTCATACGTAAAGCTCACGTGGTCGAACTCAACTTCCCCTCGGATGCGGGGCATGGCAACGGCAGCAGCAACGTCACGCACGTCGGGCTCCGTGTCCAACACTTCGAACACACGCTCAGCCGCAGTCATGGACCGCGTGGACCAATCCAGCGCCCGGCTGAAATTCTGGAATGGCGCATAGAATTGCATCAGGTATCCGCTGAAGGCCGTGAGCGTGCCCAAGGTCATAGTGCCATGAAGAACCTGATATCCCCCGGCCAGCCAGATGATATAGGACCCCACGGACATGAGCAGACCCAGTAGGGGGAAATAGACCGCCCACATGGCGTTCGCCGCGAAGCTTGCCTCGAACACACGCCGGTTGCGATCCGTAAAGCGGCGGTTCTCCCGATCCTCCTGGGCAAACGCCTTGATCACCTTGATACCGCTCAGAGCGCTGTTGAGCGCCGAGTACATCTTGCTGATGCGGTGCCACACCATGCGAAAGCGCCGCCGCGCCCGAGGCATGAACCATCGCGTAAGAATGAAGATGAGCGGCGCCGGCGCCAACAAATAGAACGCCAGGCGCGCGTTCATCCGAAACAACACAAAGCTGGTAAAGCCCAGCGAAAGCACGTTTGTGAGGAGCCACGGCGCCCCATCGGTCAAAAAGTCCCAAAGGTTGTCTGCGTCATTGGTGATGCGCGCCATGACGCTTCCCGTGGACCTTTTGTCGAAGTACGCCAGGGAGAGCCGCGTCAGCCGCGTGAAAATGGCGATGCGGATATCCATCAGGGTGCGGGCCCCCAGCCATGCGCTGATGCGCCGACCGGCGTACTGGAGGCCGCCGGCCACCAACCGAACGATCGCCATCAATCCCACGAGGATGGCAATGCGGATCATGGTAGGCCCTGGAGTGTGCCTCCCGGTCACCAAAGCATCCACGATGCGGCCGCCGATGTAAGGAGGGGCGAGGTCCGTAAGGCTCGTACCTACCAGGATTACCAAGCCTGCCGCCACCACGAGTTTGTAGGGCCTCAGGAACTGAAAGAGCCTCAGCAGAACGGCACGCTTGTTGATGCACGCCTTGCATACGTCGCTGTCTTCGGGAAGCACGCGCCCGCATTTGGGGCAGAACGTTTGGCGATCCTTCGCCTCTTCCCATTTAGGCGCTTCGTGGCGCAGGAGCGTTGTGATTTGGCGGGCACAGATGTTCGCGTCGCTTACGAGCGCCTGAGAATAGCGCACAAGGGGGATCGTCTCAGCATCTGTGCGCACCTTGAGGAGGCCGTTCCCAACATAGAAATCCGCCGTCACTTCCCGAACACGGTCGAGGGGGATCGCGGTTTTGAGCAAAGCTTCCCCTCCGCCGTTGGGCGTGAACACGTAGAGGTATCCCCGCCGAACCACGAGCCATTCACGACCAAACTTGCCGGAATGGTCCAGATCGGTGGCGAATGCAAGCACATGTGAAGCCTCTTCGGCCCCGTCCGCAGCATCAACGTCCGCCATTGGAGGGTCGGCATCCATATTGCCGGCCAGACGAAGAGATCGGAGGCTGTGCTCAACCTCCTGGGGTAGCTCGTCGAGAAGTGCCATCGTGTCTATTCATCAGGCGATGAAGCACGCTGCAGCCGATCGCCTGTCACGCAAAACCCATCAAACCGACGCACGTCAGCGCGGCTATTTGCTTATCTTGCCGTTACCGACATCCAAAACGATCGTAGAGATCAATGCATCCGGAAGCTGCTCCGGCAGCCGGATCTGCACACCCGCGCGGGTGACCCTTACCGGAAGCTTGCGCACAGGATCCTCGAGAAACCACGCGCCCCGAACCGTCCCCTCGATGGGTGGGATCTCCACCTTGTCTCCTGGCCGCCGGTACAGATGCACATAGAGCTTGCCAGGCTTGGACGTACAGGCTCCCCAATCGAACTTCTGCGGAAAGAACGGACTGGGGCCCGCGCCATAAATCGCTTCACCATTCCGCGCAAGCCAGCGCCCCATCTGAACTAGACGGTCCTGCATCACCACTGGTATCCGCCCATCTGCCGTAGGGCCTACATCTAAGAGAAGGTTCCCGCCGGCGCTCACCGTGTCCACGAGAAGATGAAGAAGGTCCGCAGCCGAACGGTAATCATCTATGTTCTCGTTGCGGTTATAGCCGTAGGAGGCCCCCATTCCGCGGTTCTCCTCCCACGCGTGCCCCGGCTTGGCCTTGAAATCGGTGGCGCCGCCATATTCCGTGGTGTAATACCCGCCGTGCTTGCCTCGAGTTTCCTTGCCCCATCGGTCATTCACAACCAGATCCGGTCCACAACCGCTTTCGTTGTAAAGCCATGCCAGAAGTTCGGGGGAATGCCATTCTTCGGAAGTGTGTTCCCATTCACCGTCCGCGAAGATTACCGAAGGCCTGTATCGGGTAACCACGTCCTTGAACTGGGGAAAGAAATGCTCATCGCGGTACCGAGGAAAGTCGCTGCGGTAGAGCGGGTTATACCACTCGTAGAGCGAGTAGTAGATCCCCATACGCAACCCCTTGGCTCGGACTGCCTGGGCGAGGTCTCCCAGCAAATCGCGGTGGGGTCCTGTGCTTACACTGTTCCATGGGTGCCCCCAGGTGCGGTCGGCCTCGGCGCTGGGCCACAGGCAGAAACCTTCATGGTGCTTCGAGGTGAGTACCACGTAACGGGCACCGCTGCGGGCAAAGATATCCGCCCATTGTTGCGGGTCGAAAAGCTCGGCCTTGAACAAAGGCGCAAAAGCTGTATAGGGGAAATCCGCGCCATACACGCGCTCATGAAACTTCCACGTGGGGCCGTTGTGATCCTGCATGGCATTCCAGTACCACTCTGCGTAGCTCCCCTTCGGCCCCCACGCCGGCACGGAATAGACACCCCAGTGAATGAAGATGCCGAATTTCGCGTCCGTAAACCATCGGGGGATTGGGCGGGCATCAAGTGAGGCCCAATTGGGCGTGTACGGACCATCGCCGGCGGCGGCCGCGCCTGCGCCGGCAAACGCCCACACCATCAAAAGACAACCAAATATGGCTTCCCTCATCGGCTCCTCTCCCTAACCCCTTGCAGGTTCTGCTTCAGTGCGATTGTACCCGACCCTGCCCTCGCTGCGCCCGCGTGGGCACCGGGAGTTTGACACCAAGCGCCGTCTTGCGGTACCATACGGCGATGCAGCGTTGCCCCCGGCCTAATCCGGCGGTATTAGCGCTGCGCCGCTCTCCCGGGGAGCATCCCAGATGAAGCTCTGTGCCATCACCGACGAGATCTCGCAAGACTTTGAACACGCCCTGGACGTTCTCCGCGAATACGGCGCCCATCATGCCGAGCTTCGCGGATTGTGGGGGCGCAACATCTCAGAGCTCGACGACGCACAAGTGAGCCGGGCCCAAGAAGCGCTGAGGGCACGTGAGATGAACGTAGCGTGCCTGGCCTCCCCTTTCTACAAGTGCGATCTGGACACTGACGAAGCGGCCGTGAGGGGACGGATGCACCTGGCTCAAGCCCGGCCCCGCGCGGAACAGATGGAGATGCTCCGCCGATGCGCCGACCTCGCCCATCGCTTCGGTACGCGTCTCATCCGCGTGTTTACCTTCTGGCGCAAAGGGGAGTGACCCCAGAAGTGGAGGCACGCATCATCGAAGCCTTCCAGGAACCCATCAGGATTGCCAAAGAGGAAGGCGTGGTCCTCGCTCTAGAGAATGAACACGCCTGCTTCGTCGGAACCGGAGCGGAAGCGGCACGCATCCTTCGTGCGATGGACACTCCCTTCGTCCGCGCCTGCTGGGACCCCGGCAATGCGTTCGCCGCCGGTGAGGTGCCCTATCCCAACGGATACGCAGAAGTACGGCCCTTCGTGGTTCATGTGCACGTAAAGGATGGTGTCCGAACGAACGGAGACACCAAATGGTGTGTGGTGGGCCAAGGGCAGGTGGATTACCGGGGTCAGTTCGCAGCGCTTCGGGAAGATGGGTACGAAGGGGCAGTGTCCCTGGAGACGCACTATGTGCCTGAAGGCGGAACTCCGGAGATGGGGTCCCGCCTGTGCCTTGCGGCCCTTCGCCAACTGATAGGGGATTAGTTTCAGCATGCCCAAACGCTATACATCCAGCCGCGGTGTAGGATCCATCACGTATTGGCGGAAGTTCGCCGAACACCGCCTCGTATACTTGCTCATCGCAGCCGTCTTCGCATTCGGTCTCGTGGCCTATTTCGGCTCCGGCCCCATGAGCGGCGTGGCGGGCCGGGCGGCCGGGGCTCAGGCATCGCAGATCATCGCCACGGTAAACGGCGAAGATATCCCCCGCAGCGCCTATGACCGGCAATGGGACCAGATGAAGACGTATCTCGGCTCCGGAAACGAGGTCCAGGCCGTGTCCATGCAGGGCATGATCCTCAACAGCCTCATTGACCAAGCCATCATGCGCGCTGCAGCCAAGAAGCGCGGCTTTACTGTGTCCGACGAAATGGTAGACAAGGCCATCGCGGATATGAAGAAGGGACCGGACGGCAAACCCGTTCCCGAAGCCGATTTCGAACAAATGTTGCAGCGGCAAGGCCTCACCCTGGACGACCTCCGCCAACAGCTCAAGACAGACCTACTGGCCAAGGTCCTGCAAGACAACATCATACAGAGCCAAAAGGTCACCGAACAGGATCTCCTCCAGCAATACCAGGAGGCGCGCGTGCGCCATATCCTCATCTCTACCTCCAAGCTTCCCGACGAGCAGGCGCGGCGCAAAGCGGAGAAGATCTATGAGGAGATCAAAGCCGGCAAAGACTTTGCCGCGCTCGCCAACCAGTTCTCCGACGACCCCAGCAATAAACCCCAAAAGTGGGATCCCAAGCTCAAGAAGGAGGTTCCGGCTGGACCACCCAAGGGCGGCGAACTGGGCTGGGCTCCTCTGAGCCGATACGTTCCCGAGTTTGCTGATGCCATACGCAAGTTGAAACCCGGCGAGGTGTCTCCTCCCGTAAAGACACAGTTCGGGTACCACATCATACAGCTCGAGGCCCCCATCCGCGAAAATCTCCCTAAAGATTTTGAGAAGAACAAGGCGCGCCTTCTGGAGGACCTCAAGCGGCAGAAGGGGCAGCAAGCCCTCATGAAATTCATGGATGAAGCGCGCAAAACGGCTAAGATCGTTTGGCACGATCCGAGCCTGCAATGGCGCTACGATTATGCCCGGAGCAACCCCAACGCCATGATGATGGGCGGCGCCATCCCCACCGGCAACCAAGAACAGCTTCTGCAAGAGCTTCGCCAATACGTTGCCAAGAACCCAGACGACGGCGCCGCCGACATCATCCTCGGCCAGATGCTGTACCCGCAGTACATCGTTGCTCCGCCGGGTCCCCAGCGTGACAAACTGCGGGATGAGATTATCAAATACTATGCCGCCGGCCTCCAGCGCACGGAAGATCCCGAAGTACGCATGGCTCTGGCAGCACTATACCTGGACGCCAAGAAACCGCAAGAGGCGCTGAAGGTGTACCAGACCCAGCAACGCCTTCTAAGGTGGGACGACACCCCTGCATCAAAGCCCATGCATGTACGCCTGGAACGCGCATTCAAGGACTTGGGACGTCCCGATTTGGCGGCCGAAGAGGCAAAGCGCATCGAACAGTTAACAGAACAGGAGAAGAAATCACAGGCTGAGGCCAAGGCCCGCGCCGCGGCCGAAAAAGCAGCAAAGGCTCCAAGCGGCGCCCAATCACCGACGTCGGCGGCTGAGGGCACGACGAAGCAGGCTGCAGGCGCCCCTTCGCATGCTCCGGCCACGCCGGAAGCATCGAAACCCGGCGCCAACGCACCGTAGCGGTGCAATACTGCGGCCGATGCCTATCCCACCCAATGCTCATCATCAATCCCTATCCGACCCAAATCACGCGATGGCTGCGCGGCAATCTCCATGCACACACCAACCAGAGCGACGGGGTGCTGGAGCCGGCGGAATTGGTTGCCGCCTATGAAGCGCTCGGATACGACTTTCTAGCGGTGTCGGATCACGACCGCATCACCCCTTTAGCGGACTTGCGGCCCCGAACACGCATGGTGCTCATCGAGGGCGAGGAAGTGGGCGGCGGCCCTCACACGCTTGCAATCCATGTCCATAGCCGTATAGATCCCAGAATGGCACGACAGGACGTGCTTCGCGAGGCGGCCAAACAGGGGGGCATCACGATCCTGAACCATCCCAATTGGGGCGTCACCTTCAGCCATTGGCCCCATTCGGTCGTGGAAGCCCTCACCGCCTACACAGGCATCGAGATCTACAATGCAGTGATAGACCTGTTGGAGGGTTCGAGCCTGGCTACAGACCGCTGGGACCGCATCCTCTCTTCGGGCGTACGCGCCTGGGGCTTCGCCAATGACGACGCGCACCACCCAGAAGATATCGGCAGGGCGTGGATCCAGGTTGCCGCAGAGGAACCAACGGTTCAAGCCATCCTAACGGCGATTCAGTCCGGGAGCTTCTACGCCTCCACGGGCGTCACCATCCAGCACCTCGCTGTGGAAGGGCGCACCATCGTCATCCACGCTCTTGATTGCCAGCGCTTCCGCTTTGTAGGACGGCACGGCGCTGTCCGCTCCTTCGCCGATGGCCCAACGGCCCGCTACACCCCATCCGGGGATGAGGGGTATGTGCGCATCGAGTGTTACGGCTGCGGCGATGCATTCGCTTGGACCCAGCCCTTCTGGATCGAAGCGTGAGGCCCGGATCCCCATGCCCGGCACTCTGTACATCGTAGCGACCCCTATCGGAAACCTGAAGGATATCACCCTTCGCGCACTCGAAGTGCTGGCGAACGTAGAACTGATTGTCGCCGAAGACACCCGGGTCACCCGAAAGCTCCTCAGCCATTACACCATCCACAAACAGATGCTGTCGCTCCATGCATATTCGCCAGAGGATCGAACACGGGAGATCATCCGGCGGCTCCAGGAGGGGATCAATGTGGCCCTCGTGGCCGACGCCGGCACCCCACTGCTCTCGGATCCAGGCGCCCTTCTTGCAGCAGAGGCCGCTTCTACCGGCGTGCGGGTCGTTCCGATCCCTGGGCCGAGTGCCATCACGGCAGCGCTCGCCGCGTGCGGCCTCCCCATCACGCGGTTTGCCTTCGACGGCTTCCCGCCCCGCCGAAAGGGAGACCGACGCACCTTCTTCCAACGTCTTCGATCCGAAGGGCGCGCCGTCGTACTCTTTGAAGCCCCAGGCCGCCTCGTCCAAACCCTTGAGGATCTGTACCAAGCCCTCGGCGACCGCGACGTGGCGGTTGCGCGCGAGCTCACCAAGGTCCATGAGGAGATCTTTCGGGGGTCCCTACCAGACGCTATCGCCCATTTCGCAGCATCCCAGGTTCGCGGCGAGTGCACCATCGTCGTGGCGCCCCCGGTCACGCAACAGCCGCCTGCGTCCGATGAAGCCGCGGCGCTGACGCAGCTCACCACTAAGCTTGCTGAGGGCGTCACCCTGCGAAGCGCGGTGGACGAGGTGTCCGAGGTCTTCGGGATCCCCAAGAAGAAGATCTACGCAGCCGCGCTGAACGCACGAAAGGCACGCGCCGGCGGGCTGCGCCGAGAAGTGGAAACGGGCGCCGAAGGCCCGCCAGTACCCACCGTTGAACCCTGTGAAGCCAGCCATGGAGGGAGCAGAAAAAAATGATCCTCGTTACCGGCGGCGCCGGATATATTGGCAGCCACTACGTTCTGTACGAACGTGAGCGTGGTGAAGAAGTAGTCGTTCTAGACAACCTGATCTACGGACACGCCGAGGCAGTGATGGATGCCCACTTGATCGTGGGAGATGTGGGAGATCGGCAGCTTTTGGACACGGTTTTTTCCGCGTATCCCATTACGGCGGTGGTTCACTTCGCAGCCTTCGCCTCCGTTCCCGAGTCTGTGGCTCAACCGCACAAGTACTACGGCAACAATGTAGTGAGCACGTTTACTCTTCTAGAAGCCATGCGGGCGCACAACGTACGCCACCTGGTGTTCTCCTCGTCTGCGGCAACCTTCGGCAACCCCAGGTACACCCCTATAGACGAAGCCCACCCGCAGAGCCCGATCAACCCATACGGCGAAAGCAAGCAAATGAGTGAACGGATGATGGCTGCTTACGATCATGCCTTTGGCCTGCGCTTCGTGTCCCTGCGTTACTTCAATGCAGCCGGAGCCGATCCAAAAGCACGCATCGGCGAGAGCCACGACCCCGAGAACCACCTCATCCCCATCATTCTCCAGGTGGCAGCAGGGAAAAGAGAGTGCGTGAATGTCTACGGCACCGACTACGACACGCCCGACGGGAGCTGCATTAGGGACTATGTGCACATATTGGATCTGGCCCAAGCGCATGCGAGGGCTCTGGACGCATTGCGAGCTGGGGCGCCGAGTGCCTTTTACAATTTGGGCTCCGAACACGGCTATTCCGTGAGAGAGGTCATTCGGAAGTGCGAACAAGTCACCGGCCGACCCATCAAAGCCGTGGATGCACCGCGGAGGCCCGGAGATCCGGCCGTCCTGGTTGCCAGTTCCGCCAAAGCCCGGTCGGAACTCGGCTGGCAACCCCGCTTCCAGGATCTGGACGAGATCGTCGAAACTGCGTGGAACTGGGAGCTTAACCGAAGATATTGAGCCGCTGAATGCAAGGCAGCGCCGTGCATTCAAAACACCGCAATGCGGCACACCTTCCGGCTTGCAGGTTGCATGGCAATCAAGCGAAGGCCTAATGCCGTTCAGGGGAGTAAGCGATGAAGGGCATCATCCTAGCGGGAGGAACGGGCAGCCGCTTATATCCCGTTACCTTGGCTGTGTCCAAACAGCTTCTCCCCGTCTATGACAAGCCCATGATCTACTATCCGCTCTCCACGCTGATGCTCGCCGGCATCCGCGAGGTCCTCATCATTTCAACGCCGGAGGACTTGCCGGCTTACCGGAGATTGTTGGGTGACGGCAGCCAATATGGCATCTCACTCCAGTATGCGGAGCAGCCTCGGCCTGAAGGTCTCGCCCAGGCATTCCTCATCGGCGAGCGCTTCGTGCACGGCGGTCCCTCCTGCCTGGTGCTGGGCGACAACATCTTTTACGGTCACGGCCTTTCCGAGATCCTGCAGCGCTCGGCAAGCCTGTCCGAAGGAGCCCTTATCTTCGGATATTGGGTGCGCGATCCCCAGCGGTACGGCGTCCTCGAGCTGGACGGAAGCGGCAACGTAATCTCTATTGAAGAGAAGCCCCAGCACCCCAGATCCAACTATGCCGTCGTCGGGCTATACTTCTATGATGCGGAAGCCGTGGAGATCGCCCGCGGCCTGCGCCCGTCTGCCCGGGGTGAATTGGAGATCACCGACCTCAACCTGGAGTACCTGCGGCGCGGCAAACTTAGAGCAGAGATCCTCGGCCGAGGCATCGCGTGGCTGGATACGGGCACTCATTCGTCTCTGTTAGCGGCTGGGAACTTCATCGAGACCATCGAGAAGCGTCAAGGTCTCAAGATTGCATGCCTTGAAGAGATCGCCTACCTCCAGGGGTATATCACGGCGGATCAGGTGCTGCAACAAGCCCACCGCCTCGGCGCCACTGAATACGCCGGATACCTCAAGCGGCTCGTAACAGAAGCAGAATGGACACTTCGACAATAGAGGGTGTGATCGTTCGCCGCCTCCAGCGCCACACGGATGCTCGCGGCTGGCTTACAGAACTGTTCCGGGAAGACGAGCTTCCCAAGGACTTTCATCCTGCAATGGGATACATCTCGGTGACGCATCCCGGCATGGCCCGAGGTCCCCACGAGCATCGGGAGCAGGCCGACCTATTCTGCTTCCTTTCCGGCACCTATCGGCTCCATCTGTGGGAGAACCGGCCCGGGCGGCCCAAGAGATCGGAGGTCTTCACGATCGGCGAAGCCAACCCTACCTTCGTGCTCATACCCGCAGGGGTTGTGCACGGATATCGAAATGTCGGCTCACAGGACGCCTTCGTGCTGAACTTTCCCAACCGCCTCTATGCCGGCTGGGACCGCAGGGAACCCGTAGACGAGATCCGCTACGAAGACAGCGAAAGCGAGTACATCCTGCCATGAGCACGGTTCTCGTCACCGGTGGTGCAGGGTTCATTGGGTCCCACTTCGTGCAGCATTGGCTCGAGCGCCATCCTGGAGATCGCGTCGTAGTGCTCGATGCCCTTACCTACGCCGGCAACCTCGCGAACCTTGCGCATGCCCAGCTTTCTCCACAGTTCCGGTTCTATCCCGGGCTCATCCAGGATCCTGTCGCGGTGCGGGGCATCTTTCAAGCCGAGAAGCCCCAATTCATAGTGAACTTCGCCGCCATGACCCACAATGATCGATCCTTGCTGGACCCTGCAGGGTTCATCCAAACCAATACGGCAGGGGTCAATATCCTCCTGGAAACCACGAGAGAGTTCGGAGTGGAACGGTTTCTTCACGTGTCCACCGATGAGGTTTATGGAGAAGCTCTCACAGGCAGCTTCAAAGAGACGGACCCCTTACGGCCCCGAACGCCTTATGCAGCCTCCAAAGCCGGCGGCGACCTTCTGGCGCTTGCGCATCACGTTGCCTACGGAACTCCCGTGCTCATCACGCGAGGATCCAACACCTACGGTCCCCGCCAATACCCGGAAAAGCTCCTTCCGTTTTTCATAACCAGGGCGATCCGGAACAAGAAACTCCCCCTCTATGGAGCCGGCGATCAGGTTCGAGAATGGATCCATGTGGAGGACCATTGTCGAGGCATCGCGTGGGTGCTGGAACACGGCACTTCAGGAGAAGTGTATAATCTGGGAGGAGGCAACGAATGCACGAACCTCCAGATTACAGAACGCATCCTCTCGGTTCTGAACAAGCCGAGAGATCTCATTTTCCCTATTCCCGATCCTCGAGGAGATGCTCACGATCGCCGTTACTCGCTGGATACTTCCAAGCTCAGTGCCTTAGGATGGCGTCCTGAAGTAGATTTTAACCGGGGTTTGGAAGACACAATCCGCTGGTATGCGGAGCACGAAGACTGGTGGCGTCCGATCCTCTCTACACCGGAGTATGTACAGTTTGTAACCCGGTTCTACGGCCCGTTTCTTGGAGAGGACCTATAGCATTGGACCAATCCAACCGAGATATCGAGCAGAAGGTCCAGGGGAAGATGGGAAGGATCGTGTCCCGGGACGCTCTCGCCGCTGAGTTGGCGGTGAGGCGGTCCAAGGGCGAGCGCATCGTGTTTACAAACGGGTGCTTCGACATCCTCCACCTGGGTCACGCGCGGTACCTCATGGAGGCACGGGCGCTTGGGGACATTCTCGTAGTGGGGCTCAACAGCGACGCCTCTGTCCGCATGCTCAAGGGACCTCGTCGCCCCATCGTACCGCAATCGGAACGCGCGGAGATGCTTTGCCACCTGCGCTGGGTGGATTACGTATGCATCTTCGAGGAGATGCGGCCCAACGCACTCATCGAGGCGGTACGGCCCCACATCCACGTAAAGGGCGGCGATTATCGGCCCGAGGATCTTCCCGAAGCCGAAGTGGTTCAAAGGTACGGAGGCCGCGTGGTAATCGTCCCCCTCGTCGAAGGACGATCTACCACCAACATCATCAGTCGGATTGTGGAGGCTCACCCATCGGCGCCCCCTTCCACCCTCTGACCCTTCAGCGGGGCAACCCGTGACCCCCGCATCACGGGCGCTTTCGTCCCCTGGGCCGGCTGAAGCTTACGGGCGGGTACACTGAACCCGGCGATCTAACGAACGCGTGCAGGAAGGTATGTCCAGGTATCCAGAGTTTGACAACACCCAAATCCATTCGGAGCCATTCTCCCAGCGCGTCAGCAAAGTAAGCGTGGAAGATTTCGCTGGCCCTCCCACGGAGGGAAGAAGCTTTCGTGACTGGCTCGCGTCGTTGCCCCGGATCCTGGCAGGACCCCGCATCGCCGAGATTGCTCGCGCCGTTGTGGAGGCTCGCCGGCGCAACCGGGCTGTCGTGGCAGCGTTGGGCGGCCACGTCGTCAAGACCGGAGTGTCCCCCGTCCTGATTACGCTTATGGAGCGCGGCTTCGTTACTGCGGCGGCAGTAAACGGAGCGGTAGCCGTGCATGATCTGGAGATCGCCTTGTTCGGAAAGACCTCCGAGGACGTGGCTGCCGGATTGCGCTCGGGCACCTTTGGAATGGCCAAGGAGACGGCTGCCTTCTACAACGAGGGGGTTAAGCGCGCCGCCCGGGAACGCCTCGGCCTCGGAGAAACCCTCGGGTTGGCCCTCACAGAGGCGGCGGCCCCCTATATCCATGCAAGCCTATTGGCCGCAGCGTATAGGCATAAGGTTCCGCTCACAGTGCATGTGGCCATCGGAACGGACATCATCCATATGCATCCCGGAGCGGACGGGGCCGCCTTCGGAGAGGCATCCCTTCGGGACTTTCGCATCCTCACCGCCCACATGGAACACCTGGCCCGAGGGGGCGTTCTTATGAACCTCGGCTCCGCAGTCGTCCTTCCGGAAGTGCTGCTCAAGGCCATTGCTCTTCTCAGAAACTGCCATGGGGATGCCTTCACGGACTTCCTGGGGGTCAACTTCGACTTTATTCAACAGTACCGCTCCAACCAGCAGGTTGTGATGCGAGTGGAGGCCATCGGCGGGCGGGGCATCGCCATCACCGGGCATCACGAGATCCTTATCCCGTTGCTCGGGCAGGCCGTTCTGGAAGCCGCTGCCGAAGCATAATGGGCGCCTCCACATCGCCGGAGCCTCGATGAACGCGGACCGCTATATTGAAATTGTGCGCCAATTCCGCGGCGCCCACGTAACAGTATTGGGCGACCTCATGATGGACGAGTACCTGTGGGGCCGGGCAACCCGCATCTCGCCTGAGAGCCCCGTCATGGTTGTAGAGGTGGACCGGGAGACGCGCGTGCCAGGTGGGGCCGCCAACGTCGTAAACAACCTATTATCCCTAGGTGCCCATGTGCGCGTAATCGGAGTGGTGGGTAACGACGAAGCCGGCGATGCCCTTGTAGCAGCCCTCACCGAGAAGGGTGCGGACACCTCCGGCATCATAACCGATCCCTCGCGCCCCACTACCCGCAAGACGCGCGTTGTGGCCCACAACCAACAGGTTTTGCGCGTAGACCGTGAGCGTGCCCAGCCGATTTCAGAAGGTACCGCCGAAGCCATCCACGCCCGGTTGAACGAGTGTGCTGCTTCACCAGCCATCCTTATTTCCGATTATAACAAAGGGGTTCTCACAGCGAGTGTCGCGCGCGCAGTACGGCACTTGGCGCTTCGCCGGAGCATTCTCACTACGGCAAACCCAAAGCCTGCCAATGTCCATCTGCTGGAAGGATTGGATTTGGTTTCCCTCAACCGAAGCGAGGCCGAGGCGCTGAAAGGCCCCGGATCCTTCGCACGCACAGAGGCGCTTTGGAGTTCCGGCGAAGATCTCCGCTGCCGGCTCGGTATCCGCACTCTGGTCGTGACGCTGGGCCCGGATGGGCTTGCCCTCTTCCATACATCCGGCGCCGAACATGTGCCGGCCCATCCCGTAGAGGTATTCGATGTAGCTGGAGCTGGGGACACCGTCATCAGCACCCTCACCCTCGCACTCGTTTGCGGCGCGACGCTAAGAGAAGCAGCCGTCCTCGCCAATCATGCGGCTTCATGCGTCGTGCGCAAGGTCGGCGTCGCGACCGTCACTCCCGGCGAGTTGATCGCAGACTGGACGGGCGACCCGGATCCCGGACCCAAGGAGGCATAGGGCGTGAAGCTCCCAGTCACCCAGACGGCTCCAGATACCGGCCGCCCGCTTTCGCGGCCCGGCGGCGGTATATCTTGGGCTCTCGTGGAAGGACTGCGCCCGAAGCAATGGACCAAGAACGCCTTTGTGTTCGCGGCCCTCGTCTTCACCAACAACATCCCCCTTTCGTTCCAAGATCGCCACCGCTGGCACATGCTTGGCCTTACCATGGGGGCATTCGTTCTGTTTTGCATGGTGTCGGGTGCCGTATACCTTTTGAACGATGTAGCAGATCGCGACCAAGACCGCGTCCATCCGCAGAAGCGCCACCGACCCGTGGCATCCGGAAGGCTCCCCGTGGGCGTAGCCGTATTCTGGGCCGTCCTGCTGGGAGCAGGTGGAATTGCGATCGCCTTTCGCTTGAACCTTCCCTTTGGGCTGATCACGTTGGGGTACTTTGCGCTGCAGCTTGCTTACACGTTCGTGTTGAAACACGAGGTTCTCATTGATGTGTTTGCAATTGCTGCCGGCTTCGTTCTCCGGGCTGCGGCGGGAGCATTAGCAATCAGCGTGCCGATTTCCGTTTGGCTCCTTATCTGCACTCTGCAGCTTGCACTCTTCCTGGGTTTCGGCAAGCGCCGCCATGAACTCATTGCGCTTGCGCACGAAGCGCGCAACCACCGCCGCAACCTCCAGCATTACACGGTCAATCTGCTGGACCAGATGATGGCCATCGTGTTGGCGGCCCTGGTGGTCTGCTACGCGATCTACACCATCATGTCGCCCACAGCATCGCAGCATCCACTCCTCGTAATTACCTTGGTGAATGTGTTGTATGGTGTTTTCCGGTATCTTTACCTGGTTCAGGTGGAACACAAGGGCGGTTCCCCCGAGGCGATCCTCATGGAGGATCGCCCTATGCAGATTAATCTGCTCGCCTGGATTGCGGAAGTTCTCGTTTCATTCAAGGTATAGATGCGGATCCAAGCGCCATGAGAGTATTGGTAACAGGATCAGGAGGAATGCTCGGAAGGGAAGTGTGCACCGCACTGCTTCGGCGCGGGTACGAGGTTGTGCCGGCCGGGCTGCGGCGCGGGGAAGTTTTGCAAGATCTTGCCGAAATCGAGGGCACGGTGCGTATGGTGCAGGCAGCACAACCCGACGTAGTAATCCATTGCGCTGCCTACACCGACGTAGATGGGGCCGAGGAGGATCCCGCCACCGCATTCCGCGTGAACGCAACAGGCACGTGGAACCTTGCCATCGCCTGCTGCCGAAAAGATGTGCCGCTCTGCGCAATCAGCACCGATTTCGTCTTCGACGGCCTCAAGCCGGACCCCTATACGGAATGGGACGAACCGCGCCCCATCAACGTATACGGCGCGTCTAAGCTCGCAGCCGAGCGCGCCATTCGAGAGGTATGGCCCAAACACTGGATCGTGCGCACAGCCTGGCTCTACGGCGTACACGGCCGATGCTTCCCAGAAGCCGTCCTTGCCGCCGCGGAACGCGAGCATACCCTGAACGTGGTGGCCGACCAAACCGGTTCTCCTACGTACGCCGGCGACCTGGCCGCCGCTCTGGCAGCATTGATCTCCACACCTTACTTTGGCACGTACCACATTGCGAACTCCGGACGGGCAACGCGCTACGAATTTGCCAAGGCCATTCTTCAAATGGCGCATGGAGCATCCGCGGCAGTACATCCCATCGTGTCTTCCGACCGCCCGAGCCCTGCGCGGCGGCCGCGAAACTCGGCTTTGGCCTCGGCGCGGGAGGAAGTGCCGGGATACGGCCCCATGCGCCCATGGCCCCAAGCCCTTGCCGAGTACATCCGCGAGCGTGCACACTCCAAGAACGGAGAGGATCCCCGTTGTTGCTGAGTCTTCCTATAGCCCGCCACCGAATAGTCTGGCTCTCTCACGCCATTCTTCCTGTTGCACTTACCTCCACAATGACGCTCTTGCCCTACACCGCCCGTTGCCAGCCAAATGTGCCCCCTGTTGGCCGAACCATCACGACCGACCTCGGGCTGGAAGGACGCGTTCTTTGGGTAGACGGCGCCGCTAATCTCGACCGAACCACGAACCTCGCCGGCGTGCAGGACATCGTACGCCGCTGTAAGCAGGCCAACATTTCTACCATTGTCGTAGACGTGAAGCCGGTAGTAGGCCAGGTGCTCTACAACAGCAAGATCGCCCCGCGCCTGCGGGTGTGGCAGGGCCGGCCCGTGCCTGATTTCGACGTGCTGCAAGCCTTCGTGGATGAAGGCCATCGTGCTGGAATTGAGGTCGCCGCAGCGCTCAACGTCTTTTCGGAAGGGCACAAGTACGTCCGGCAAGGATTTGCCTACACAAAGCCGCAGTGGCAGTCGGTGTCTTACTCGGCCACGCACGCGTTAGTTGCCTCTGACGGATCCCGCCTGCCTGTGCGGGCTCCTTCCGACCCTTTGGATCCTGCTGCGGCCGTTGTTTATGGGGAAGATCATCTCATTCTGCCGAGCGGCACTCCTGGGGAACGCCTCGCGGTACAGCTCGATAACCAAGGCCGCGTGGCGGGAGCGATGGACCCTTCTCTCCTCGACGATGAACCGCTCTCGGCTCCGGAGGACGGACGCCTGGTTCTGTTCGAGGGCTCGAGCCTCGACTGGGCGAGCACGCATCTGCACGTAGGCGACACCGTTCGTTTCGACGTACAGTCCCGCCTCATCCCTATCGCGGATGACGCCATGGAAAGGGTGGCCGTCTTCGTGAACCCGGTGCTTCCAGACGTATCCGCCTACGAGCTCTCCCTGTTGGAAGAGGTGGCCCGCAACTATCCCGTTGATGCCATCGTGCTGGACCGGATGCGCTACGCCAATCTCTATAATGACTTCAGCCCTGCCACCCAGGCGGCTTTCCAACAGTGGCTGGGTAAACCCGTAGCCCATTGGCCTCAGGACGTCTTCAGCTTCGATCCTGTGCCGGGCGAACCGATCCATCCGGGACCCCTGTTCAAACCCTTCCTTGAATTTCGCGCCGCCACCATCCGCCGGTTCCTCAAGCTGGCAAGTGCGCGCCTCCGGGCCATCCGCCCGAAGCTGCAGATTGCAGCTTATGTGGGCTCGTGGTACGCGGATTACTACCCTGTGGGCGTCAATTGGGGAAGCGAAAAGTATCCCGTTCCCTACACGTGGGCCTCGGACGGGTACAGCGGCACAGGATACGCCGAATTTCTGGACTGGCTCAGCACCGGTTGCTATTACCCTATCCCCACGCGGGAAGACGCCCGCAGCTTGGGCAAGGACGAGGGAGCCACGGTGGAAGCAGCCGCGGACCTTTCGGTTCAAGCCGTACAGAGTGCAACACCCGTCTACGCGGGCATTTATGCTTTGGACTACGCGTCGCGGCCCGATGATTTTGCCAAAGCCATCCAGGCCGCGCGCCAGCACGCGCAGGGCGTGATGATCTTTGATGTATCCTATTTGTATGATTACGGGTGGTGGCCGATCCTGGACAAGGCATTCGCCGAACCTGCCTTGGCACCGCACCAGGTGCAGAATCTCACGGCCGAGATCCGCTGCGTTGTGGATCAGCTTCGGTAAGTTTGGGCTTTTTGCGTCAGCGGGGATTAGTGCGCTCGCATTTCCGTGCGCGCCATCATACGCCGCTCTGCAGGAGAGCAGCGAGGTTTATCGCATCAGGATCGTCAACACGGCATTGGGCCCCGTGCAAATCAGCACCGACAGGGGAAAATCGTGGCTGCTGATCGGCCGCGTATCCATCCCGGCCACGGATACGGCCCCCGGTGGGGCCTCTGCCGGAGGCACTGTGCTCCGCACGAACCCCTATGGCACGGCCATCAATGTGGGGGGCGGGCGCATCCTCCGGATCCTCCCAAACGTCCACACCAAGAGAAGATCCCACGCCGATATCCACCTGAATGTGCCCCCAACCGCTGCCCTCGTCAAGGATTTCCTGCCGCCGCCGGGCTCCACGGTCCTCTGGTCGGGGCGCATAGGTGAAACTCCCAAGCCGATGCCGCCGGGATACATGCCTCGGGATGGGGATGTGCTCACGCTTATTGCGTACACAACCTCAATGCCACGCAGCCATATCGGTGCCTACGCCGCCGATGCTGCCAAGTACTACCGGGATCAGGCCCTGGCTCGGTTGAGGGCGGCCGGCAGACACCCCGTCGCTGGAACGCTCACCGTTACGGCGCGCCTAGCTGCAGGGGAACATCCATTTTCTGTAACCTTCCTGGTGGATGGAGAAACCCGAGGCATCATGAACAAGGCTCCTTTCACCATGAGTTGGGACACGCGCGCGTGGGAAGACGGCGAACACTTGTTGGAAGTAGATGGGCTGGACGAACACGGCCGCGTCACTACGCGGAGCAAGACACTCATCGTGGTACAAAACACGGCATCCGAATGAAGGGACGTCGTGTCGAGTTCGAATGCAAGGAGGCGTGGCTCCATGGCACCGCATGAAGCTTCTATCGAGGAGTACCTTCGGCCGGGCGGTGCCCTGTCGCTTCATCTTTCGGGCTACGAATACCGACCTGAACAGGAACGAGTTTGCCGCGCCATCGAAGAGGCTCTCTGCGCAGGCAAGCATTGCCTCGTGGAAGCGGGAACCGGCGTAGGGAAGTCCCTGGCCTACCTGCTCCCCGCGGCACGGGCGATCGCCGACCGGAAGAGAGTCTGCATCTCCACCTACACCCTCAACCTTCAATCACAGCTCATCCAGAAGGATATTCCTCTGGTGCAGGAGCTGATGCCCGAAGCCGACATCAGGCCGGCAGTGCTCAAGGGGCGAGCCAATTACCTTTGCCTGCAGGATCTCGAGGGAGCAGAACAGAGCCTCTTCGGCTATAACGATCCGCTGGTGGCTCGCCTCAAGCAATGGGCTCGCGACACGGCAACCGGTGACCGGGCCGATCTCGATTTCGCCTTCCCAGCCTGGGGCGAGGTTGCGGCGAACATAGACACGTGCCGGCACCAGGAGTGCCGCTTTTACGACGGATGTTTCTACTACGCCATGCGGGCGGCGGCATCAGAGGCGAACCTCTTCGTGGTGAACCACGCGCTCTTCCTCAGCGATCTTGTAATTCGCCGCACAGACCCTACAGCAAGCCTCATCCCCGATTATGACATCGCCATACTAGACGAAGCCCATCGCCTGGAGGATGCCGCAACCGGCGCCCTCGGCATCGAGGTGAGCAACAGCCGCGTGCGCCGCTTCCTGGAGCGGGTGGCTCGCATCCCGGGCGCCGGACCGGATACGACGCGGGTGGAGGCGGTGGAGAAGACCTGTGCCAAGCTCTTTGAAGCCTTCCCCTCCAACCCCGGCGAATTCGCCTTCGAAGACGTGCTCGATGCGGCGTCAGAGCAGCGTGTCCACGAGCTGGCGTCCGAGGTGTTGGTAGGGCTTCAAGCAATTGTTCAGGAGCTCATCGGGCTTGCGAAAGACGCAGACACGGACACGCGGAGGGAACTTCTGGATGGGCTTGCCCGCCGGGGCAGCCGCCTCAAGGAGGAGCTCGAGCAGCTTATCTTCGGCAAGGATCCCAATTACATCCAGTGGGCTGAATGCACCATGCCTCTCGGAACCCCCGAGGGCGCACCGCGCCGCTCTAACCTTAGGAGCAATTTGACACTCCACTACTCTCCTGTTGTGGTTGCAGACGCCCTAAAGGACCTTTTGTGGAGCAGCGCAAAGTCCTGTGTCCTCACCTCCGCCACGCTTGCCGACACTACCGGGTTCACCTACGTGCGTTCCCGCCTTGGGTTGGAAGGCCCCGCCGTGGAACATGTGGAGGGGTCTCCGTTCGACTATGCCCGCAATACGGTGTTGTACGTTCCCAGGCACATGCCGTCGCCGAAGGAAGTCGCCGACACGGAATTTGCTCGACTGGCAGCGGAGGAAATCTCGCGCCTGGTGCGGCTCACCCGCGGGCGGGCATTCCTTCTATTCACATCGCGTCGGATGATGAACGCGGTTCACACCCTCCTTAAAGACAGCCTGGACCTTCCGGTTTTCCTGCAAGGGGATTTGCCGCCTGCGATGCTGCTGGATGCCTTCAAGGCCAGCGGGTGTGGTGTGCTGTTTGGAACCCAAACCTTTTGGGAGGGAGTGGACGTTCAGGGCGAGGCCCTTTCCTGCGTAGTGATTGACCGCTTACCCTTTGCCGTACCGGACGCGCCCATCGTTCGGGCCCGCACAAACGCTATAAAAGACGCCGGCGGGAATTGGTTCTATGAGTATTCGGTTCCTATGGCCCAGATACGCTTGAAGCAAGGCTTTGGCCGCCTTATCCGAACCCGCCGGGATTACGGCATCGTGTGCATCCTGGACACCCGCATCTTGGCAGCTCGGTACGGCCGCGAGTTTCTGGCGCACCTCCCGCCGGCCAAACTCGTTGTGCACTGGCCCCACGTAGAAGAACAATGGAAGCGCTGGACCGCCGACACGTCCCGTGAGGCCACCCGCGAAGGATAGGCCGGGTCGGGCCAAGCGCTGATGCCGCGGCGTGCCTGCGGGGTGGCGCCAACGTCGGTCACCACCCCGCAAGCACTCTAATCATCTGGAGGCCAAACCTCAGGCTTCTTTGACCGCACTCAGGGCCGCCTCGAGTTCGTGCGCCTGCTGTCGCTCCTCAGCGGTGCGCGCCGCCTTCAACAGATCCTCCAACAAGCGTGCGGCCTCCGGCTTCTCGCCGAACGACACACGCCGAACGTAGGTAACTGCCTCTTCCCGATCCATTCCTGCAAGCATCCCGGCCAGAGTTTGGGCGGCTTCCCGCAGCGTGTCGAAGTCCATCCTGCCGCCCCGCTTCCCATTCAACGTTGCAGTGAGGTATTGCGCCTGCCAGGCCAGCCCAGGCGCATCCAGAACACTGCCGGTGAACACCTCGGCGAGGTTGAGTTCCGGCAACTGGAGGATGGCAGGGATGGCCGGCTCTTCATCCCCCATGAGGTCCGCGAGATCTGATGCGCCGTTCCGTAGAAGCTCCATCGCTTCGGCTGCTGCCGCGGCGGCTTTCTCCATATCCCCTACCGCCATAGCGCAACGGGCCACCATCAAGGCTGCCTCCAGCCGATACAGGGGTGCATGATGGCGCTCAGACGCTTCCCGCGCACGTTCGGCTTGCTGGAGTGCATCGCGAAGCGTGGAAGACGCGCCCTCCCCACCGGCCATGGCCAGCAAGGTTCGAGCCAGGATCAAGCGCGCGCGCACCACGTCAAGGGTGCGGCCGAGAGAGTTTTCGGCCCCTGCGATCGCATCGGATGCATTGGAGGCTGCGTCGTCGTATTGGCCTGCCACATAGTACGCGCTCGCCATGGCGTTGGACGCCACCGTCTCCACACGGGGCAATTGGGCCTTCAGGGCAAGGCGGTAGGCCGAACGCGCCAGGTCCTTGGCTCTGCCGGCGGGACCTACCCACGCCAAGACCTCGGCGAGAAGGGACTGGGCGAGGCTCGATCGGGCTATTTCCGTTTCTAGGAAGCTGCCGAGTGTCACCGCAAGATCCAGGTGTTTGCGTGCCTCCTGCGGACGACCCATCCACAACAGCACTTGAACGGCCGGAAGAAGCGCGTCCAGGAAGTGGCCCAAGTCCTTTGCTTCCCCAGCCTCCCGCATGCGGCGCGTCCACAGAGATAGAGCCGGCTGCAAATGGCCTGTGGCTAATGCCAAGGCGGCAGTAACATCGGTAAGGGCGGCAATACCTTCCGGCGTGCCGTATTCGCCTTCTGCCTTTTCGAGCGTACGTCCGGCTTCCAAGATTGCCCGAAGTGCCAGATCCTTTCGGTGGGCTGCCAGATGCGCACGCGCCATGGCCAAATGCCCGCGCCACCGCACTTCCGCAGGGCCGGCCTCTCCTACAACCCGCGCTTGTTCGATAGCGCCGTCGTAGTCTTCCTCTTCCAGCGCACACGCAGCCAGGTCAAGTGCAGTGCTCGCCACGTGCCGCTCCATATCGAGGATGGCGAACAACTCCTTCGCCAGAGTGAGGTGGATGCGGCCATTGGAGAGGTTGCCGGTTTCGCATTCGACACGCCCGAGGCGCGCCAATACAACGGCTTCCGCTTTGCGATCACTCAATACCTTGGCCACGCCCAACATCTCGTGGAGAACGCTGGCAAGGGCATTGGGATTTCGCCGCGGCTCGTCGTAGGCGTTCGCCAGCAACTCAAGCTGACGCAACTGTCCCGAGGCGCGATCCGCACCCCCGACCACCTCCAGCGGGAGTTCGGCGTTTGCTGCTGCTGCAAAGGCCGACCGCGCATCACGGTCGGGGTCGAAGAACTCCAGGGTCACATTGGTTCGTTCACAGATCCCATCCAGCACGTCGGGAGGAACACTCGTAACCCCGCGCACATACTGGTACATCTTGACGGGCCTAAGCCCGAGCGCGATGGCAAGATCCTTCAGGCTGATCCCGGCGCTCGCCGCCGCCACCTTGATGCGCTCACCTACCCGCGAGCGCGTTTCGGGATCCCGGATGCGTGCAATAAGTACGTTTCTTTTCTGCATGCTTAAGTCTCTCCTCCTGGCCGCCAGTTACTATGGGGTAGTTGCTACTACCCTCCACTATTCGTAACATACGCTGTTTCGCCATGGCCGTATTACCCAGTGGCCCAAACGCCTGGGCATCTACATGCGCCCTGCGCATTAGAGGGGCGAACGTTCGCCTGTTGCAGGCATACTGGTCCCTTCCAGTACGGCCTTCGCGGCTCTCGACAAACATCGTCTCTTCGGTCAAAAAGGTTGCGAAACCAGCCCTCCTTTCACCCTCGGGTACGGCAACGATGGTACCGATGTTGCCCCTGTCATTTGATTATTTCGCGTGCAAACGATGCAACTCCTGCTTGTTCATAGATCTTGTTCAGGGCTTCCACGGCCATAAGCGCTTCCTGCCCAGGTACCATCGGGGTTTGACCCGTGCGTATGGCCTTCACGAAATCCTCAAACAAGACGCGGTGCCCTTCCAAACCTATCGCCATCGGGTCGGAGGCGCCGCCCAGGGCGACTTCTTGCGGGCCGATCTCGCTCAGCCGATCTTGGCCGCCGTACCCGAAGACGGTAACCCTGGCATCTTCAAAGGCAGCGGAGCCCTCGGTGCCGAAGACCTCGACACGAGTGCCCAAATCGGGCGAGCAGCACGTACTGGCCTCGATCACGCCTCGCGCCCCACTTTCGAAGCGCATCACTGCGACGGCATGGTCCTCTGCTTCCATCTGGTGGCAAAGCGTGTCCACCCGGGCATACTCCACATCCACCACTCGTCCGGCCAGCCAGCACAGGTGATCCAGGGCGTGGATCGCCTGGTTTGCAAGCACACCGCCATCGAGGGCGCGTGTCCCACGCCAGCCATCTGCGCCATAGTAGCTTTGGGGGCGCCACCACTTCACATAGGCGCTGCACGAAAGCAGCCTTCCCAATGCGCCGCGCCGAACTGCATCGGCCACGGCTCGTGCGCCGGCTAAGGTCCGCCTCTGGAAGATGCAAGCGAGAGTAAGGCCGCGCGATTGGCATTCCCGCACGAGTTCTGCGGCCCGTTGAAAGGAGAGATCCAGAGGCTTCTCCACGATCAAATGGAGGCCGTACCTGGCGGCGACCATTCCTTGAGATGCATGGAGGCCCGACGGCGTGCAGATATCCACGGCGTCCACCAGGCCCGATGCCGCCATCGCCTCAACGTCGTCAAAGGGTGCGGCGCCGAGCTCTTTGGCGGCGGCAGTGGCGCGAGCCGCATCGGCGTCGCATACGGCGGTGACGCTCGCCCCCGGCACAAGAGGCCACAATTCGAGATGCTTGCGGCCCATTGCGCCGCATCCGATCACACCGATCCTCACGCCGTCCTTCATGGGCACCTCCGGCGCCGGAATTCGCCGACAGACCGCGCTATTCCTGCCGTTCAGCGAGGAAGCCGCCGCTGGTTTTACAATCAAATGGGCATCAAAAACAGGCGCAGGACCTCCGGAATGGGAGCATCCTGCGCAACGACGAAGCTGTATCGGTCGGCGGACCGTAACGCCCGGCGCCATGGCGACGCAGGGAAACGCTCTAGCCCTTCATTATAGGCACCGTGGCGGTATCGGCTTCAGAACGCACGGCAGACGGCCTCCTTCTGCGGTATGGCCTGCGGAGGCAAATCTGTTGGTAGTCGAGACCTGCAGCCGTCAGAGCGCGATCCCACGAACCGAACCTCCTGCGCGCCGCAGTAATCAGAGAGATGTTCTGTTCCTCCATGCTCTTGGCGTTGAGATCCACGCCCTGGGCATACAGATCTCTCAGCCGCCGTACGATGGTCTCTTCATTCCATCTTTTGTAACGGCGAACCGTTTCATAATCAATCCCTGCCGCTTCGATGGCAGCCCGCCACGATCCGAAGTGCTTCTTTTTTGTGGCAGCCGCCGCAAGTTGCGGATCCAGAACCGTGCTCACGTAGCGCCAGGAGAGGTCTTCCCCACGGGCATGGAGCTCCCTGATGCGCTCCACAATCGCCTGGGGGCTCCAGGCGTTGTACCGCCGTATCTTTATATAGTCGAGGCCGGCAAATTCTACAGCCGCCCACCAAGAACCGAAGTAGCGTGTGGCCGCCCGTAGCAGCGCCACGCGCTGATGGGCCACCCGCGCATAGTTCAGCGGTTCCCCGGCCGCAGCCATCTTCCTAATCTCAGCCGCGATCGTGTCCTTGCTCCACTTCTGCACGCGCAGTGCTCCCTCCTTGTGAATTGCCATCGGAACAAAGGCCGCTTGAGCTCGTCGGCGTACCATTCGGCACCGGATGCACAGCCTTCCCGGGCGCGGATCCATTCCCCAACCGAGAACGGCATGCAATGCGTCGGCTCTGTCCCACGCTAATATCATGGGCCACATGTTCCGGCCCTGTCAACCCTTGGACTGCCGATCTTGACAAGAGCACGGTACTTCGGTAGGATAATATCATTGTTGCTTGTTTAAGCGAGCCTACACTACAAGGAGACGCTCAATGCACTCCCTGAGAACCCACACCACATCCGATCCCCAAGGCCGCCGCCTCCGTTCAACCAGCCGCACCCCGCTTCAGCGGCAGACGTACTTTACCGTCGAGGAGAGCGCCCGCATCATCCACAGTTACTTCTCGCTGGAATTCGAGCTGTTCACAACACTCTGCGGCGCCATCGCCATGATCCCGGAGCTCGAGCTGAAAATCGCCATGGCTCATCACCTGCACACGGCAATGCTGCGCGCCCGCGCCCTGCGAGATCGCTGCTCCGATTTCCTCATGCGTGAACCGGAGCGCCAAGTTTTGCCGCAATGGGCGAACTTTGTGCGCCACCTGATGAGCGCTCCCGACGCAGAAACCATCCTGGCGGCTCTCTACCGTGTAGTCCGCCCTACCCAGCTCAGCACGTATGAGTTCCACTTCCGCAGCACCCTTCCCGTCAATGACGCACCCACCCGAGAGCTGTTCGCGATGCATCTTCCCGCGCTTCGCGAAGAGGTGGCATGGGGTAGGGCCAGGTTCGGCCAGTGCGGCAACGAAGGTTTCTTGAAGGATCTCCAGAACCACCTGGCGCTCCTGGGCGGGCCTACGGCGATGTTTGCCGCACAAGGAGCAAACGGCATCCCACACTATCCGGAATGGCGCCCGCCCAAGGAAATGGCCTTGGAAGATCGCTTTGAGATCCAAAGTGCGGACCGCTATACTTTGCCCGACTGGCCGGAATACGAAGCCATTCCCACGGCATACACCCACTTTACAGAGTTACCGGTGATTGATATCTGCGGCGTAATCGTCTATGACGGCCGCAAGTATTCCATGCCCTTCGAGTTCTACCAAGACTTCACCCGCCAAGTATGGGATGAAGCACGTCACACCCAAATGGGCATGGACCGCCTTATCGCTTTCGGAGTGGATCCGTACAAAGTTCCGATACCCGTGGGACACTACAGCGTATGGGCCAACATCAGTCTCCTGCATCGCCTGGCCAGTCTCACCCAGGTAGGGGAAGCCTGCAGTTTCGCGCCCAAGCGGGCTTGGGTAGCAGCCGCATGGAAGCGCCGCGACGCCCTTTCGGCGCTGGAGCACGAGTACGATATCGTGGATGAACGCACCCACGTAATGTTCGGGGCTCGATGGATCAAAGACCTCATGAAGCGCACAGGCGAGAAGCGTTCAGTAAAGCGCGTAGTACAGGATGCCGACTGGGAATTCCGCGAGAAGATCAACGCCTTGAGGAAGCAAAAGGGAGAGAATTGGTCTGAAGACTTGGGTTCCCGCTTCATGGGATGCGGTACGAACACTTCACCCGTCAGCCTGGCTCCCGCTCTGGACGGCATCCCCAACATCATCGCCTGAGGGTACTCGGAACCAGGCAAAGTACTCGCGGTTCCCGCCGGCGCCGGGCAAGGCGGAGGCGACCACGCCCCGCACTTCCAGCGCCAATTGCTGCGATCCGAACCCAATTACTTTTTCTACGGCGCGATGCCTTGCCGCTTTGCTCCGAACGACGCCTCTGCTGCCCACCGCCTGGCGTCCCGCCTCGAACTCGGGCTTGATCAGGGCGAGGATATGGCCTCCCGGCCGCACCAGCCGCGCCACGGCCGGCAGCACCAAGGTCAGTGAAATGAAGGACACATCCACTGCGGCGAGATCGAATGGTTCAGGGAAGTTGGCGGCTTCCAGGTAGCGGGCGTTGATGCCTTCGTACAGGTGCACGCGCGGATCGGCCCGGAGAGATGGATGCATCTGGCCGTGCCCCACATCCACGGCAGTCACCTCCGCCGCTCCCCGCCGCAGCAGGCACTCAGTAAAGCCGCCTGCAGCACAGCCCACATCCAGGCAGCGGAGGCGGGCGACATTCAGCCGGAAATGCTTCAACGCGCGCTCCAGCTTCGCGCCGCCCCTGCTCACATAGGGCTGGGCTTCCTCGTCCACGGCGATGGGAGCAGACGGATCTATAAAGCTGCCGGGTTTGCGCACGACGGCGTCCCCAACCCGAACCAATCCGCGCTGGATTAGGCTTTGGGCGCGCTCACGGCTCGGGGCAAGCCCTCGGGCTACCATGAGGCGATCGAGCCGATCCGGCCTGCTTCCGCCCTCCGCAGCATCCGTTGAAGCCACTGCTGCGCTCCTCACAGGTTTACGGTGTCCTTGCCCACAGAGCGCTGGAGGGCATCCACTCCAAGGCCTGTGGTCTCCAACCATGCGATGGCGCGCTGTACCTCTTCCAAAGGCCCTTCCAAATCTACTTCGGCCCAGCCAAAATCCTCGGTGATCTGGGCGCGGCGAATGTTGGGAACCACGTTGAAATCCTTTCCCAAGCGGTACAGTACGGGCTGACGCGCCTGCTCGGGTGTGCGAGTGGTAATGCGTACGGTGATGATGGGCATGGTACGAAACAGCTCCTTCTGAGGGATCTTGCTTCCTTCGATAATTCGGCTTTGATGAGCCTACGGCGCCCCGCGGGGCGTGTCCGGATCGCCTTCCGCTGCGCGAAGATAGGCAAGGGATGTGCGCGCGATCGTTTGAGGATCGGGCGAATAATCGAAAACCTCAACAGACACGAAGCCCGAGTACTTCGTCTCTTGAAGCGCCGCCAGGATCGGCCCGAAGTCTGTGTCTCCGAAGCCAGGACCCCGCCGATTGGCATCGTTGGCATGCACGTGCGCAATCTTGCCGGCGTACCGATGGATCAAGACAGGGATGGGATCGCGTTCGGCACATGCACTCTTCACGTCGAGGATCGTGAAGGCTGCCGGATGTTCCAGGCGCGCCAACACACGCGATGCGTCCTCCAGCGTCAAAATGAAATCCGCTTCGGGTGGAGGCAATGGCTCGATGCATAGGCGGATTGCTCGTTCCGCCGCGCGGTCCAGCGCAGGACGGATACTTGCACAGAAGCGCTCTTCAGCCTCCTCTATCGAACACCCTTGAGGGATGCGCCTCTGAGCGGGCGAACCGAGCACCATCACTGCTCCCCCAAGATCTGCGCAAAACTCCGCCAGTGCAACCAGATACGTTGCTGTTGCCTCTCTCACGGCCCGGTCATCGCTTGTCAAAGAAAGGCCCTTTGGAGACACGAGGAGCCAATGGAGCCCCACCACCATCAGCCCCGCCCGTTCCGCCACATCCCGCAGTGCGGTTCGGTCACCGGCGCTGAGGTTCCGAACATCCTCCGCCAGGGTGAACGGTGCCACTTCGATGCCTTCGTACCCAACCTGGGCTGCGAACCGGCACGTGTCCTCCCAGGACCACTGTTGGAACATCTCATTGCATATGGCGAAGCGCATGGCGCTTGCTGCTCCTATGGTCGGCGGACCGCCGTAGGAGCGCATGATGATGCGCCCCTACGTATCTGCGGTGCTAAAGGTTTATCTCGCCTACAAACACTTCTTCAGCCGGCCCGGTCATGAAGACGCGGTTATCGCCATTCCATTCCACCAAAAGGTCTCCGCCAAGCAGGTGCACCGTGACTCGCTTGCCGGTGCGGCCAGTGAGCACGCCCGCCACGACCGCAGCGCACGCTCCGGTGCCGCAGGCAAGGGTAACCCCTGCGCCGCGCTCCCACGTGCGCAGGACGATCTCCGAAGGTGAAAGAACTTTGACGAACTGCACGTTCGTGCGCTGAGGGAAGGATTTGTGGTTTTCGATGTGGGGCCCGTATCGCTCCACAGGCAGGCTGTCCAGCTTCTCCTCGAAAATCACTGCGTGAGGATTGCCCATGGACACTGCAGTGATTTCGAAACGGCGCCCGTCAGCCCGAAGGGCTTCGGCGATCACCGGCCCGTTCGTGTCGCCACGCATGGGGATCTCCGAGCGGTTCAAACGTGGTTGGCCCATATCCACGCGCACGGCTTCCACCTTCCCTCCGCGTGTGAACAGCTTCAGATGCTTGACGCCTGCCAAGGTTTCGACCTTTACCTGTGCATCCGCGATGAGTTTGCGGTCGTACACGTACTTGGCGAAACAGCGGATGCCGTTTCCGCACATTTCCGCCTCGCTGCCATCCGGGTTGAACATGCGCATCCGAAAGTCGGCGAGCTTCGAGGGCAGCACGAGGATGAGGCCGTCGCCGCCCACACCGAATTTGCGGTCGTTGAGCCTACGGCTGATTTCGGGGAGTTGGTCTTCGGGAAGGGTCTCGTCGAAGCCGTTCACTACCACGAAATCATTGCCGATGCCCTGCATCTTTACGAACTTCACGTTGCACTCCTCAAGGGCTCCCGGCGGCCTTTCGACACCAGCCGACGAGCGTGTTGTCGCATGCCCTCGATCTCAAATGCCACCATCCCTCATTCTCCCTGAGCAGGATGAGGCGCGACGGCGACCGGCGCTGTTTCTGTAGGTTGAGGAGCCGATTCACGGTGCGCTTCCGCATAGAAGCCGGACACAGGCCGCATGGGCACGATGGAGGTAATAGCGTGCTTATAAACAAGCTGCGTAGGTTTGCCCGCGGCGTCCAAAAGCACGGTGAAGGCATCAAAGCCACGCACCAATCCGCGGAGCTGCACGCTCCCCACCAGCCAAATCGTTACAGGGATGTTCTCTTTGCGCACCTGGTTCAAGAACACATCTTGCAGGTTCAACTGGGGCTTGTTCATTCCTTGGCACTCCTCCCTCGGTACAACGATACCAACCAAACCAAACTAACGCACTCCCAACCGCCGGAGGATCTCCTCCGCCGTCGCTGCCGGATCCATGCCGGAAACGTCCAGCCAATCCACGCCGGGCTCCGCCTGAAACCATGTTATTTGGCGCCTGGCGAACTGCTTTGTACTGTGCTTGATTTGGGAGACGGCTTCGTCCAGGCCGATTTCCCCTTGCAAGTACCGCACCATCTCTTTGTATCCCAGGCTCCGCATCGCCTGGGATTGTGGCGGTACGCCGCGCTCCAAGAGCCCACGCACCTCTTCCACGAATCCGGCCTCCATCATGGCATCCACACGCTCTTCGATGCGCCGGTAGAGTGCCTTGCGATCCATTGTGAGGCCAAACATGATGCGCTTCTTCGGCTTGCGCGCACGAGCGTCGCGCCGGTGCTGTTCGGACACGGGCACGCCGGTGCGGAGCGTCACCTCCAAGGCGCGGACGATGCGCACCAAATCCCGAGGATGGATGCGCTCGGCCGCGATCGGGTCCAGAGCCCGCAGCCGGTCGTGCAGCTTCTCTGTGCCGTGGATGCGGGCTTCCTGCTCGAGGCGGCGGCGAAGATCCAAGTCTGCCGGCGTTCCGGTTAATCCATAGTCGTCCAAAAACACCCGAACGTACAACCCCGTACCGCCGCAGAGGATAGGCCGGTGCTTCCTGAGCCGGATCCCCGCCAGCGCCTGCTCCGCCAGCTTTTTGAAGCACCCGGCGGTGAAACCCTCCCCCGGATCTGCAACATCCAACAGGTGAAAGGGCACAATTGCCCGTTCTGAAGGAGCGGGTTTTGCCGTGCCGATGTCGAGACCGCGGTATACGGCCACGGAGTCGGCGCTGATCACCTCACCTTCCAGGGCCAGGGCTACGCGCAACGCTGCCGCCGTTTTACCGGTGGCTGTAGGCCCCACAATCGCGATAATGGGAAATTCCTCGTCCGCCGGCATCCTCCGCATGGAATCCTCGCTTAGTATAACACAATCAGTATGGGCCAACAAGGAGATGGACGCTTCGCCCATCGCGTATAATGCATGCACCGGAAGCTTGCAGTGCTGCGGCTCTGCGAAGGGGAACGATCTGATGCATTGTGGGATAGACACGTTGGCCGAGCAGCGCTTCGCGATTTTGCACTGTAAGCGCGTGGGCCTCGTAACGAACCACACCGGAGTGGATGGGCAGGGCACGCGCACAGCAGACCTTCTGCATCAGAACCCTCACGTCCATTTGACGCAGCTCTTCAGCCCTGAACACGGCCTCCGCGGAGCCGTAGATGCCCAGGTGGCAGACGCGGTAGATCCACGAACCGGTGTACCCGTGGCTTCACTCTACGGCGCTCGCCTGAAGCCCGAACCGGAACACCTCCAATCACTCGACGCGCTCGTCTTCGACATCCAGGATGCGGGCGTTCGCTTTTACACCTATATCTCCACCTTGGGCCTCTGCCTTCAGGCGGCTGCTGAGGCCGGCATTTCCTTCATCGTACTGGACCGCCCTAATCCGCTCGGCGGCTACGCAATCGAGGGTCCGATGGCACAACCCCACCGCCTCTCCTTCACTGCCTGGCACCCTATTCCGGTGCGCCATGGCATGACTGTGGGGGAGCTTGCCCGCTTGTACAACGCAGAGTTGCACCTCGGCGCGGACCTTACTGTGGTCCCCTGCTCCCGCTGGAAGCCGCACCAGTGGTTCCACCAAACCGGTGTGACATGGACGGGTCCTTCGCCGAACCTGGAGACCTTTCTGCAGACGTTCCTGTACCCAGGCATGGCTCTTCTCGAGTACACTAACGTGTCCGTGGGGCGGGGAACGAGGGCACCCTTCGAGCAGGTGGGAGCCCCGTGGATGGATGGTCCCCGGCTTGCACGCCACCTGAACCGGCTGTCCATCCCAAACGTGCGGTTCTTGCCGGTGCGTTTCGTTCCCCAGCGTCCTCCGTTTTTTGGAGAAACGTGCTGCGGTGTACAGGTAGTGGTAACCCGCCTCCCGGATACTGCGCGCAGGCCCTATTCGTGCCTCCGCATAGGTCTGGAACTCGCCGCTGCACTCCGCGACCTGTTTCCAGAGGAATGGGACGCCTCGGGTTTCTCGCATTTGCTGGCCAATGACGCGGCGTACGAGGCGTTCCGAGGCGGGGCGTGTTACGAGGAACTTGCAGCCTCGTGGCGTCCAGACGAGGCCGATTTCCGCCTGCGCCGTGAGCCGTATCTTCTGTACACGCGCGTGGGCAGCAAAGGAAGCATCCTCGAGCGCGATTAAGAAGGAATCTCTGCCCGGTTCTCGAATGAATGGGCGAAATCACAAGGTCAAGGGGGTGATAGGGACCATGGAGGCTTATTGCGTCAAGTGCAAGGCGAAGCGGGAAATGAAGAACCCAACGGCCATCACCATGAAGAACGGCAAGCCCGCCACAACCGGCACATGCGTGGTATGCGGCACCAAGATGTACAAGATCGGGAAATAGCCTTTATTCCAAGGATGGTGGAGCGTTGATTGATGCAATACGGGCTGCCCGGTGCCGGGCAGCCCGTATCTTGCTTCCAGGTGCAGGAACCTGCCGTACCTCTGGTGAAACGTGCCCCTGAAGCTGCGTCAACACCCTTCACAGCACGATGTGGGAGGACAGAACCTGTGACACAAACAACCGCTGCCATCCAATTGATTGTCTTCGGGGAGCGCAATCGCACAGATTTCGCCGGCGTGCTCCGCGACGTACACACTGCGGGCTTCACCGCATTCGAAGCCGGAAACCTTTTTGCTGCCCATGGAGAAGCAGAAACGCGACGTCTGCTCGCGGAGACGGGCCTGACGGTATGCGGGGCACATTTCGGCTACGGCGACTATGCCGATGCCGAGAAGCTCAAGGCCAATATCGCCTACGCCAAAGCGCTGGGCATCCGCCACATGATGTGTTCCGGCGTGGCCGATGCCAAAAGTGTGGAAGGTTACCGGGCGTCTTGCCGCATCTTCAATGAGGTAGGAGCCCGGCTCCGAGATGAAGGCATCACCTTCAATTACCACAACCACGCATGGGAATTCGAGGACCTCGGCGGCACCAACGGCATGCAGATCATCGCCCAAGAAACGGACCCGGCGCTTGTGAAGTTCAACATTGACGTGTTCTGGGTCACCTTCGGCGGCGAAAGCCCCGTGTATTTCATCAAGCGGCACGCCGAACGGGCCGGATACTACCACTTCAAGGATGGATCGCGCTCGCCTGAGGGTAAGCCCATCTTCCAAGAACTGGGGCGGGGAATGGTAGACCTGAAGGGAGCCATGGCGGCTGCCCGCGAGGTGGGCAACGCGCAATGGATCGTCGCCGAGCAAGACAGCACGCAGCTTCCCCATCTGGAGGCTGCCACCATCAGCCGCCGCTACATGAAAGAAGCCCTGGGTATCTAGACGTCCCACAGGCCTCCGTCCCATTCGGTGGGCTGATGTGTCCCTCCACCCAAGCCCGCGGCAAAACAACGGGCCCGGCCTATCCTTGCACCGGGCCCTCACTCTCTACTCCCCAGCCTTTACTTTGCCGGGCCAGGACCGATCTTCATGTGCTTCATCATCTCGATCTGTTGCTGAGGAGTTACGTTACTCTTGTAGGGGTTCAGCTTCTTGTACCCGTAAATTGCCACCACGATGACCACGATCACAATCAGCACAATAGCCACCGGGGTGCTAATCTCCTTCTTCATGGCTTCACTCGCTCCTTCCGGAACTCAGGACAGATCAACGATAGGCCGGCGGGATCTCGTTCAGCAGGCACGAAATGAACGCCGCACCGTTATTGGGGCCGGAAGCGCATGGATCCCCGCCCCAATTCGACCACTCGTTTGGATCATTGTCTGGGTTCCACAGGAACGTGGGGCTGAGCGTGGCGGCCAGCTTGTACCACTTAGCATGCCCATCGGCCAAGGCCCAGTTGCCGCCCGTATTGTGCCAGAACGGTAGGCTGCCGCCATTGTGATCATAGTTCCAGCCGATGGTCCAGGTGCCTAGGTCGGGCCAGAAGTCGCGCGTCTCTAGAACCTGGATCGTCGTCGCAGGATACTGGATGGATGCCATGGACACAGGACCACCGAAGAGGTTCCCATTGTCCGCATAGTTCATCCGGCTGTGGAAATTGTTTGCCTGGGCATCGGCGAGCGTCATGCTCCCATCGGCGACGCACCCGGCCCAGCCCGGCCAATCGAACTCGTTGCGCGCCCACGGCGCCGAGGGGCAGAGCCAGATATTCTCGTTCTTAAGGTACGGCACCACGGCTGCGCGCCAAGTATAATGCCCTCCGTTATTGTCTATCCAGATGCGGTTGGAGGGAAACGTCTCATCGTAGTCCTGAACATACATCAAACGTGCCAAGGCGATCTGCTTGATGTTGCTCAAACAGCTAATGGTTCGCGCCTTCTCCCGTGCTTGAGCGAATACAGGGAAAAGGATCGCGGCCAGGATCGCGATGATCGCGATCACAACCAGCAATTCAATCAGCGTAAACCCACCGTTCGATTTCGACTTCATCGTGAGCTCCTTCACAGTCAAATATCGCTGCAATGGCCAAGCGCCCATCGCGGCATAATCTTCTTCACATTCAAATGAGCATGCGTGTTCCTTCCGATGCAACCTCCTTTCTAAGGCTGCGCCGTCCTATCTCAGCTCGGCCCTCGAGCCATGCGCTCTATTCTTTCCGACGCGTCCGGCGTTGCGCGGTAACCACGCCCCCCGGAGATGCCGTGGTGGAGCGCACCATCAACGTTGTAGGGAGGATCACATGCCTGAAGGTGCGAGGACCTCCCTCCGCGGACTGGCGCATTCGCAACAGCAGCAGTTCGGCGGCACGCTTGCCGATCTGCCAGAAGGGCTGGTGGATCGTCGTGAGGATTGCCGGATGGGGCGAATAGCATTCCACATCGTCAAACCCCACGATGCTCACGTCGCGTGGAATGCGGATCCCCGCGTTGCCGGCAGCTCGCATGAACCGAAACGCGGACAGGTCATTCTCGAACACGATCGCCGTAGGACGTTCGGACGCGGAAAGCCAGTCCTTTGCCAAACGCGCCACAGCGTCCTCCAGATTGCCCGTGAAGGTGTACAGTTGCTCGGGTTTCTGCGGCAATCCGAAGCCGGCAAATGCTTCCACAAAGCCTGCCCGCCGTTCCATCACCGTGGTAACCCGTTCGTCGTGCCCGGCATACAAAATCCGCCGGTGCCCCAGGTCAAACAGATATTCCACCCCAGTGCGCACGCCTTCGCGGTTATCCACTCCCACAAAGTCGCATTCCAAAGCCTCGGGGTAGCGATCCACATACACAATCGGCAGACCTCGCCGATGTTCCTCGCTCAAAATCTGCAGGCTGCGATCGCTACCCGAATGCCAAACGATCATGCCCGCCACCCCATCCTTTAGAACACGATGGAGAACCTCTACCTCGAGATCTTCCCCAGGATGAACTGAGGTGGCCGCATCCCTTGATGGGTTCGTATCGTATACGGCAAGCCTGCACAGGTGGGGTTCCCGGTTCACCACCGAGGTAACGCCCCGAAGAATGGCATGAGCCGTCACGTAGGTAGGGTGGTGCGGCAAAATGACGGCAATGGTTCTTTGCGAGCGGTCCCCATTCCCGTCGGCCCCTGTTCGGTGGGAACCCGAAGGCAGTACGACCGGCCGGCATCCAGGCCTCCGCTCAAGAAGACCGCGGTCCTGCAAGGCGGCCAAAGCGGCCCGGACCACCGGTCGGCTCACGCCGAATTCATCGGCGAGGACCCGTTCAGACGGCAGCCAGGCTCCGGGCGCATAGTGCCCATTGGCGATGGCAGCCTCCAGAGCCCGGCGCACTCGAACCGCTGCAGGGAATGATTGTGGGGCCATGCGCACCATCGCGTTACCAAGCTAAGGCCATAAGTTGACCGTATGATATCAGGTGGTTAACCTCTTGTCAAGGGTTTGCCGGCACACTGTCGTTGCTCACGTAAAAGCTACCCATAGTCGCTCGGATGGTATGGAGGAACGACCCGGCGCACCATCAGCCATTTGGTGCAACGAAGTGTGGCCTGCTTTTGCCCCACGCTGGTCGCCCAAGTGAACGAATGGGAACGGGGAGGGTATCATCCGTGAACGGGAACTGCGTGCTTCGGACGATGCCCTCGGGGAAATAGCGGCGACGTCCCCTATCCCTGCAGACGCGCTTGCGGCAGCCCCGTCTATTACGCACATGGAACTACGCCGAGAGCGCCTTTCTCACTCGGGTCGTGCTCGCCGCCGCTACCCGAAACACCGCCCATGCCGGTTAGGGGAATTGCGCTCGGTTTTGGGCAGCAAGCTCGCGCTCCAGCCTTGCGCGCATCGCCGCGGCAGCGGATGCTTCCTCCGTGCGGCCGAGGGCGCGGAGGCTGTGTTCCCAGCCTTGGAGAGCCGCCCGGTAGCGATCGGCCACGGAGCGCAGCACCTCAGGCCGCACCTCTACCTGCACGATCTGTAAGTTTCGTCGCTGCCAGTACTCCTCCAGGATCTGCACAGCCTGCCGGTAGTCGGCTTCAGCACGTTTTGGATCACCCGCAGCAGCTTCATAGCGCCCTAAGGCGGCATATGCAGCGCCGAATTCCCAGTTCACAAGCTCCGGTAGGGCGCGCACGCGGCCCACCGGCGCACGGTAGAGAGCAGCAATCTGCCTGTACACCAACTCGGCTGCGGCACGGCGCCCGTCGGCTTCGTAGACCTCAGCGAGAGCGAGAAGGTTCTGCAGATTGAGGGGCTCCAGGGTCCTGGCGCGCTCGAACTGGCCGATTGCGCCAGGCAAGTCATGCGCCCTTTCCAAAAACCGGGCGTATCGGTAATGGCACTTACCTATATCCGCCAATCGGATGGCAGCTTGGTACTGCTCGCCGGCGGAATGAAGATCGCCTTGCATTTCGTATACTTCGGCCAGTGAGAGCCTGTAATCCGGATTGAGCGGATCCCAGGCGGCAGCGGCACTCAGGTATTGGGCCGCACCGAAGGCATCTGCTGATCGCAAGAGCCCCATTCCGCGAAGGGCCTCAACGCGGCCTCCGGCAACCATCACGCAAAATACGGCCGCGCATGCGCTTGCCGCGATCCCGATCCACCGCAAAACGATGCTCACGGTTGCGGCCGGCCTCCAACCGGCGAAGCCCGCCATGACGCCGCAGAGCACGGCGAATGTGAAGGCATTCGCCGGCACATATAAGTCCGAGTCGAAGCAGTTCCTCAGAAGCGCGCCGGCAAGGCCTCCCACAACGCCAGCCTTCAGGATCTCCAGATCCAGCGTGACGCCGCTGCCGCCGGCTCCAGGCGGCCGAGATTGATGTGCATTGGGGGCAGGTCCCCGGGCTGCACGAACGGATGGCGGCCCCGGGACCGAAGCGGCTTGGTAGCGGCGCCAATCGGTTTTCAACGTCTTGACCAAAAGGACAGCTACCCACGCTGTAAACAACACCGCCCCTGGGATGCCGATTTCATCTGCTAACTGAAGGTAGCTGTTGTGCGCGTGCTCGGTATAGCCGACGAGGGCGTATCGGGGGTAAGCCGCGTCGAAGGAACCGATGCCCGTTCCGAAAATAGGATGGGCCAGCGCCATCCGCAATGCACCGCGCCACGTGTATTCGCGAAACTGGGTGGAATAGCTCTCCAGCCCCGTATTTGCCAGGCGATGGAGAACCGGACGGACGCCCGCCGCCAACGCCAGCACGGCTACGAGCATCAAGGCAAGGGTGCGCCGCCGCGTTCGACCTCTCAAGGCTCCGGCCCTCACAGCGTACGATCCGAACACCGTCAGCCCTACCACGAGGCAAACGAGCCCAAACCGCGAACCCGTCAGAAGAAGTGCGGAAGTCTCAAGGGCCAATGAAAACCCGGCGAGCAAAGCGACCATTCGGTCCCCGGTCGCGAGGAAGGCTGCCGCGGCCAACGGCACCGTCATGCAGAGATAGCCGGCAAGGAAATTGGGTGTGGCAAAGGTCGAAAAGACGCGCCACGTGGGGTTGTGCAGCGCCACCTCACCGGCATACTCGCGGATACCCAATGCGGCCACAACTGCGGAAGCGAGGATCAATGCGTACACCACAACGTTGAGCGCACGGCCGCTGCGGGCGCAGACCGCTGTACTCGCGCCCGTTGCCGACGCTCCTGCCAGCACCATGCACCCAACGAGGGATGCCCAAACAACCTGCGAGTGCATCAACGAAAGAACCGCCAAAGCCGGGATCACGGCGATCACAGCAGAAAACGTAAGTTGGCGGTAATTCCGCCAAACCAGAACCCACGAGACCAGCGCAACGAACGTAGCCGCAGGCACTCCAAGCAAGTCTGTGAAGCCGGTTCCGGGTGTGGCGGGGTTGACGCGGTCGCTCGGCATTCCCCCGCGAAGAGCTACTACCACGAGGGCCAAGCCCACGCCTAGGGCTACGATCTGCGACACGGTGGCCGAAGAAAAAACCAGAGCGCGCCTGCGCGTCACTTCTGCCTCCAATGGGCCAGGCGCCGCTTCAGGTTCCGCCACCGGTAGCGAACGATCTGCCCGCTCGCCCGCAATACCAGGCCGGGAAGGATCAGCGGCCGCACGAACCATGGCGTCTTGCGGGCATAGTGCTTGCGATAGAAGCGATACATGCTCCGGTGGAAGGCGAACGTTGCTCGCGTGGGAACCTGGTCGCTGCTCCGGCCGATGGTGTGGTAGATCACGGATGCAGGGCAGTACATCACGCGCCACCCGAGCTCATGGGTCCGGTAGCAGAGATCCACATCCTCGCAGTACATATAGAAGCATTCATCGAAGCCACCCGTTTGGCGCAGCACCTCTCGGCGGATCATGAGCGCCGCGCCGGACACCCAGTCTACGTCCCTCGGTGTGGCGTGGTCCCAATCCGCCATCAAATAGTCTTGCGTAAAGCGGTTCCTTGGGAACAACCGCCCCAGCGGGGTGTTACGAAAGAAGCCCACACCCAAATTCGGAAAGCGGCGGCAAGAGTATTGGAGGCTGCCGTCGGCATTGAGCAGGCGCGGGCCAACGATGCCGACATCCGGGTGTTCGTCGGCAAACGACACGAGGGTGTCCAGGGCGCACGGAGTTACGCGCGTGTCGGCATTGAGGAAGAGTATGTAGCGACCGGGATCAGCCGGTACCGCGCGGTTATTGCCGGCGCAAAAGCCTAGATTGCGGGAATGGGCAACAAGGCGAACCTGCGGGAATTCTGCCAGTACCATCTCGCGGCTGCCGTCTGCGGAAGCATTATCGGCTACTATAATCTCCACCTCGTGTTCATACTTCTGAGCCACAAGCGATGCGAGGCACACACGAAGATCGTTGCGGGTATTCCAGTTGAGTACGATAACGGTTAGATCCACGCTATCCTCTGAGCCTCGCAGCGATCCAAGCGTGCACCCACGAGGCCAGCGCCGCAACCCAATAAACCGGCAGAAATAGGGGCGAGCGGTAATGCTTGCGGTAGAACTGCAGTAGCCCTCGTCGCGACTCCCATGCCATCATACCCCGCACCAACCGCGTGCTGCCGCCTCCGTAGTGCGTCACAACGACCGAAGGCGTGTAGAGAACCACCACCCCATTCCGGTTTGCCCGGTACAACCAGTCCACGTCGTTGAAAAAGATAGGGAAGCACTCATCCATCGCCCCGATCCGGTCGAAAACGCTGCGGCGCATTAGTAGAAAGGTACCCATCGGTTGTTCCACGACCGCCTCATGCTCGTAATCGAACCAATCCATTCGGTAGGCGTTGATGATACGGCTCCGGCGGAACAGCGCCGCAATCCCCGTCACCTCAAAGATCATCGCAGCAGGCCGAGGAAAACCGCGCACCGACTTTTGGACCGTGCCGTCCGGATGCACCAGTTTCGCGGCCAGCACGCCTACCTCGGGGCGACGCTCGAGCAGCTCCACGGCACGCTCCAAACTTCCCGGCCAAACCACTACATCGGGGTTGAGCAGCAGAACGTACCTTCCCCTACTGGCAGCCACGCCTTGGTTGTTCCCCCGCGCATAGCCTTCATTGGCGTTGTTGGCGATGAGGCACACCTGAGGATACTTCCGGGCGACTGCCTCCGCGCTTCCGTCCGCAGAGGCGTTGTCTACCACGATGACCTCGAATTCGAAGGGCGGCGGGTTCCGGTAGATTGAGTGGAGTGCTCCAAGGAGATAGTCGCGCGTGTTCCAATTGACGAGGATGATGGAGAGCGTCATGGGAAGAGGCACGCTGCCGACCCACCTTGTGTCGCCAGAGGCAGCAGATCGGCCAATTCGTTTACAAGAAGATCCGGCATGGCCGGAGCAAAGAAGGAACCGTCTCTTCCTAACAGGATGCCCACGGTAAAGAGGCCCGCTGCCCGACCCGCCTGGATATCCATCCAATGATCCCCGATGATGACGGCCTGCGCTGGCCCATCATGGAGGTGTTCCATGCCCAAGAGGCGCAGAGTGTGCATCAGGTGGTCCGGATGGGGCTTCGTGCGCTCCACATCGTCGCGCGTCACGAGGGCATCATAAGGAAGCCTGCTCATTCGCACGAGCTGTTCGGACACCCGCCGGCAATTTCGGGTTACGATGCCTATCCGAATGGACCGCCGGTGCAGATGCCGAATGAGAGCCGCAGCCCCAGGAGCCACCTTCGCGTCCCGCACATGGCGTTCTTCGATTGCCTCGAGGGCTGCGAATGCTTCCTTGCGCAAGGCCGCCGCCTGGGCGGGATCTCCTTCACGGGCAAGTGCGGCGCGGGCTTCCTCCACGATGGCCAGAACATCCCGCTCGGTGGGATCTACGCGAATGCCGTATCGGAGCGCGAGCTGGCGCATCGCCCGGCGCATGGCGTCAAAGTCTATCTCCGTTTGGATGAGCGTGCCGTCCAGATCGAAGAGTGCGGCACGCACATGGGCAAAGGGGTTATCCACAGGTTCCATGATAGCACCTCACCGATCCTCGCTGCCATGAATGAAGAACCGACACCTCAATCAATAGGGTCGGGTACGTCCTCGGGCACCGGCTCGGCAAGTTTCGGGAAGAAGTAAATCAACAGGATCCGTACTGAGGCTGCCACGGGCACAGCCAAGAGCATCCCCCAAATGCCGAAAAGCGTCGCGCCGCACATTAAGGCGAATACGTTCACGAGGGGATGAAGCCCAACCGACCCGCCCACAACGCGAGGAGTGATGCCGTAGTCGAAGGAGAGGTGCATGCCGACGAACAGCGCCACCACCAGCAGGGCGTATCCTGCGGAAGGGAGCTCCAAAGGCCAGAGGAACAGAAGCACCGGATGCTCCACGGTGAGGGCGACGATGCCTGCCGTGCAGATGGCAACTGCAGGCCCGATATAGGGAACCGCGTACAGCACACCTGCAGCCAGTCCAAGGAAGAGTGCGTAATGAAGCCCCAGCAAGTAAAACAGCACCACGGCGGCTATACCGTAACAGACGCAGACCACGGCGAGACTGCGGAAATAGGCGCTGAAAACTTCCACCACTTCTTCGGACATACGGCGGATGCCCGGTTGATGGGCAGGGGGCGCAAAGGAGATGAGCTTGGCGCGAAGGGCGCGGTAGTCCATGAGGAAATAGAAAAGGGAAAGCGGGATGATGATGAGCCACAGGATCTGCCCGGCAAACCCCTGAATCGCATCTTTGACCGTAATAAGAGCTTGCTTGGCGGCTGCGGCGATGGCGCCGTTCTGGTTGGTAGCGCTGAGGGGGTTGCTCTTGACCCCGAGGGCTGAAAGAGGTTTCTGATAGCGCCGATACCACTGGTCCGTGATGCGGGTAATCTGGGAGCCATAATCTGAGGCTTTGTTGGCCAAGCCGTTCATCTGATTGAGAACCTGGGGAACAACCACTATGGCCGCCAGCACGATGAGGAGGAATACCAAAGCATAGATGGTTGCCACAGCTCGGACGCGCGACACCCCCCGCCGCTGATGCCGCGTCACCACAGGATCTAGGAGGGAAGCAAGGAAGAAGGCGATAAGGAAAGGCGGCAATACGCTCCGGACCCGCCACAAAAAGAGGATGGCGCAGGCTCCGGCTGCCACCAGCCCTGCCGTCCTGCGCCATCCTCCGTCCGCTGCCGGCCCGTCCGCCGGTGGGCATTCCGGCGGCACGACACTCATGTCCCGCTTCTGTTCGGACGCATTAGGAGCCGGTCTATCGTCCACGCTCTTTCGAGGGCCTATACCGCGGTAGAGGTAGGCTCGGCCTCCTTCTCCTCGGACTTCTGGGCCTTCTCCACCATAGCCTGCTTGCCCGTCTCCACAGCCGTCTTCACCTTCTCGGCGACCTCTTTGCTCAGGTCGGAGATCTTCGTCCCCAGATCTGCAAGCGTCTTGCTCAAAGTCTCACGCGTCTCCGTACCCGGCTTGGGAGCGAAGAGCAACCCGGCCACCGCGCCCACGATCACCCCAATGCCGATGCCGGCAAGGACGCTGATCAGAACGCTCTTATCGTTATCCTGCTGCTCCATCTGTGTCCCTCCTTTGTCCTTCTTCTTTGGTAATAACAAGCTGCTTGGATTTGTTGCCGTTGGGCAGAAGAGCACGCAAACCCGTTCGGACGCCGATCATAAGGAGCCCGAGCTTGTTGGCCGAGAGCTTCAGCACCCGACCCGCTGCCGACGACACGTTGGCGGGTTCCGTAACCGTCCGCACCAATGAGGCAATCTGGGCAACATTCTGCGCCGTTTGGCTTACTGCCCTCGTCGCCGCCTCAACGTGCGTTACGGCGGTGCGGGTAATCTGAACTGTAGGCGCCAACTCCGACCGCACCAGGCTGTCTGCGGATGCGGTAAGCTGCTCTATGCGCTCCAGCGCGGTCTTTGTTTCCCGCAGAACGGGAACCACCTCCGTCTGAAGCACCTGCAGCTTCGCATTCACCTCGGCCAGGGCCCTCGTCACCGCCTTCAGCGCTTGAAGCACTCCTGCCGAGAACACGACGACGTTCAGCACAATGACGGCAAGCAATACCAGTTCTACAATTGTTCTTGTATCCATTTTGCTCGCCTGCCAATACTAGTCTTCAACTCGGCTGATGGTACCGCCGCCAAGTACGCGGTTGCCAAGATAGAATACTGCGGCCTGTCCCGGCGTAACGGCGCGCTGAGGTTCATCCAGCTCGCACTGAATGGAAGCATCCCGGTAAAACAACCGGGCCGGAACCGCATCTGCATTATAGCGGATCTGGGCACAAACCGCAAGAGGAAAGTCCGGCTGCTCCCCTACCCAGCTTACGTCCTCAACTGTAAAGCGGCGCGAGTAAAGCTCCCGGTCTTCGCCTACCACCAGGGTATTCGTGCTCGCCTCCATTGCAACCACGTAGAGCGGACCCGAGTTGCTGGCAGGAAGCCTCCGGCGCTGGCCGATGGTGTAAAGAGCAAGGCCCTCGTGGTAACCCAGGACCCGGCCGGAAGTGTCTACAATCGGCCCAGAGCGCAGGGTGTGGGGAGCGCGCTCACGCAGAAATGCTGTGTAACCCTCCTGAGGCACAAAGCAGATTTCCTGGCTGTCGGCCTTGGCCGCCACGGGAAGGCCCAGTTCTGATGCGATGCGCCGCGTAACCCATTTGCCCCCCAGTTCACCGATGGGGAACAGAACCTGGTCCAAGTCTGCTTCCGTCAGCATGTAGAGGGCATAGGACTGATCTTTGGCCCGGTCGCGCGCGCGATGCAGCTCCAGCCGTCCGGAAGCCTCATCCTTCACGATGCGCGCATAGTGCCCTGTGGCGAGGTACCGTGCGCCAAGCCGGCGCGCCTGGTGCAGCAGCTCCCGGAATTTGACGCGCCGATTGCACTCTACGCAAGGATTGGGGGTCCGGCCCCGTGAATACTCCAGCACAAAGTGTTGGATGACCTCGTTCTGAAAATGCTCCCGGAAGTTGAACACGTAATGGGGGATGCCGATGCGCGCCGCAGCCCTGCGTGCATCCTCCACTGCTCCCAGCGAGCAACAGCCCCCGCTGCGGCTTTGATCCGTGCGCTCCTGCCAAATCTGAAGCGTCACGCCGATCACATCGTACCCCTGCTGCTTCAGCAGGGCGGCCGCAACGGCGCTGTCTACCCCACCGCTCATGGCGGCCACGACTGTAGAATGGGTGAAAGAAGGGTTCATCACGCCTCTCTTAGGAACTTTCGACTATTCCAAGTTCCCGCACACGAGCCAAAGCCGCCCGCTCGCGCATCGCCGGGAAGCCTACAGATACCCCAGGTCCTCCAAACGCCGGGCGATCTCGGCCTCTTCCTCCGGAGTATACGTCCATGGAGTATCCGGAAGATCCAGCACAGAGCGCCCCATCCCCGGAGGAGGCGTGATGCCGAAGGCATTCAAGATGGTCGGAGCGATATCGTAGATGGACATCCCTTCGCGATAGATGCCCCCAGCTCTTCCGGACCGGACGGCATCCATACCCGCCATCAAACAGATACCGTACTGTCCGTGGTTTGCGTCATCGGGGCCTGTGTCGTTCTCGTGCACCCAAATCGTTCCGCGCCCCACACTTCCCACCGACCGCCAGTTGAGGTCGCCAAAATAAACGATGAGATCCGGCGGCACGTTGTTGCAGGCGCCATAGATCTCCTGCGGGAGGAACACCCGAGTGCCGATAGGGTTGCCGTGTTCGTCGGGGAGAGCTTCCAGACGGGAGGCGAGTTCCTTGCGCAGGGGCTCGTAATCCTGAGGGCGAACCGTGCCGGCGGGCTCGCGACCTTCAACGTTGAGGAAGAGCCTGCCGTAGTACCCACCATCTCCCCACGCCTTCGTGCGCTGCCAATCCACCATCTGGGGAGTAAGCTTCACAGGCTCCTTCGGTTGTTCGCGAAGAACAAGGTATCCCTCCTGCATGAGCCATTCGTTGATGCAGATGCCGCCGATCATCCTTTTGGCGCCATGGTCCGACACGACGAGCACCAGCGTGTCGTCCGGAAGGAGGTCCAGCACTTCCCCCACCATGCGATCGAGTTCCACATAATAATCGCGGATGGCGCTTTCGTATGGGTTCCCCGGTTCGTAGAGAGGATGATCGCGGTCAAAGTATCTCCAAAAGCCATGGTGGATGCGGTCCGGCCCCATCTCTACCATAACGAAGAGGTCCCATGGCTTGGTGGTGATCAGGTGCCGCGCCACCCGAAAGCGCTGTTCCGTCATCTGATAGATCTGGCCGAGAAGCCACTGCTTGTCTTCCGTGCGGAAATTGCGCACATCCAGCATGTAATTCGGGGCGACCTCCAAGATCTCCGTGCGGAGATCCGCCGGATAGGTGAAATTGCTCGCCGTGTCCGGAGCCAGGAAGCCGCTGACAAGAAGGCCGTTCACCGGCCGCGGCGGATAAGTAAGTGGGACACCCAGTAAAATCGCTCTCTTCCCGGCCTGAGCCAAAAGGTCCCACACCGCAGGCTCGCGCACCATGGAACTGTTGGCGAATGTGAGCCCTTCGTAGGAGTGATCTTTTCGATTGCGGAACCCGTAGATGCCCAGCGTGCCGGGATCCTTCCCCGTCATCATGCACATCCATGCAGGGACAGTGATGGGCGGGATCGTCGATTCCAGCGGTCCGTACCACCCTGCAGACATGATGCGGCCAAGGTTGGGCAGAGCCGGGCGGAACAAATCAAACACCAGGTGCGGGTCTGCGCAGTCGAGACCGATGACACAAACGTTGCGTTTCATAGATATTTGTCCTCATACATTAATTCTGGACGTAACTTCACTGCGATAGCTGCCTCAATGCAACCGGACGACGTCATCAGATAAGCCCAAGATCCTTACCTACCCGCCGGAATGCCTCAAGAGCATCATCGAGGTCCTTACGGGTGTGCGACGCGTTGGGCATGGTGCGCACACGGGCCTTCCCGCGAGGAACGGTGGGGTAAACGACAGCCAAGGCGAGGACACCTTCTTCCATAAGGCGTTGCTGCAACAGAAGCGCCTTGCCTTCGTCGCCGGTCATTACCGGAGTGATGGGCGTTTCGGTAGCGCCGATGTCGAAGCCGATCTCTGTGAGGCCATGCTGCCAGTACCGGGCGTTCTCCCATAGACGCTGTGTAAGGGAAGGATCCTGTTCCATCAGGTCAATTGCCGCGATGCATGCCGCTGCGACTGCAGGGGGATGGGCAGTGCTGAACAGGAAGGGCCGGGCCCGCTGCGTGAGCCAATCCCGAAGCCGGGCACTGCCGGCAATGTATCCCCCCATCACACCCACCGCCTTGGAGAGTGTGCCCAGTTGAATATCCAGGCGATCATGAACGCCGAAATGATAGGCGGTGCCGCGTCCGCCGCCCAAGACGCCGGAACCATGGGCATCGTCCACCATCACTGCAGCGTCGTACTGTTCAGCAAGCTGCACAATGCCGGGGAGAGGCGCGATATCGCCGTCCATACTGAAAACGCCATCGGTGATGATGAGGCGCTTTCGATACTGCTGCGTCTTCTTGAGCACATCCTCCAGCGAGTTCAAATCCTTATGCTTGTAGATGGGGCGCTGCTCACTTGGCAGCCCCGTCAGGCGGCAGCCATCTATGATGGAGGCATGGTTGAGCTCATCCGAAATGATCACGTCTTCCCGCGTGACGATGGCAGGGATCGTGCCGGCGTTTGCGGTGAAGCCGGATTGAAAAACGATGGCAGCCTCCACATGCTTGAAGCGCGCGATGCGCTCTTCGAGCTGCTGGTGCAGCGCCATTGTGCCGATGATGGTGCGGACCGCTCCGGCGCCGGCCCCCCATTGCTCTACGGCCAGAATGGCGGCCTCCTTGAGGCGCGGATGGTTCGCCAACCCAAGGTAGTTGTTGGACGACAGGTTCACCACCTGGCGGCCGTTCACCGTGATGCGGCCTCCCTGCGGTGACTGCAGCTCTACCAAGGGTTTGTAGAGGTTCTGCGCCTTGAGCGCTCCGAGCTGATCGTCCAGCCAGTTCTGCAGTGTGGTGTTCATGCCGTTTCACCTCTGAAATCTCAAGCTCCGGCGTCTTTTACACCGAGCGAATATCGCCCTTATTTCAGCACACCTAGCGCATCGGTCAAAGCCGGGAGCCCCTTCTGCGGCGCCGGAGCCGTCGTTCAAAGCTCGAATACCACTTTGCCGCACGATCCGTCCCGCATGAGAGCCATGGCACGGTCATACTCATCGAAGCAGAGCTTGTGGGTAATCGCCGGTGCGATCACCAGCTTACCGGAAGCCAGCATATGCTTCATAACGGTCCACGTTTCATAGAGCCTGCGCCCTACGATGCATCGCACTTCCAACCCCTTGAAGATCATATCTTCTGCCACATCCAGTTCCACATGGCGTGAGGGGATACCCATGAGCGACACGCGCCCTCCCCTGCGCGTAATCCGCATGGCCTGTGCGATGGCTACGGGCGCTCCGGACATTTCGAGGGCTACGTCTACCCCCAAACCATCGGTCTTCCTGTTGATGAACTCCTCGCAGTTCTCTTTGGACGCGTCGCACACGTCTGTAGCTCCCAATCGCCGGGCGAGGTCGAGGCGATATGGCCGCACGTCCACTGCATAGACGCAAGCGGCCCCGGCTGCCTGAGCCACCGCCACAGCAAAGATACCTATGGGGCCGCAGCCCAACACCGCCACCGTTCGGCCTACGATCTCGCCGGCGAGGGTTGCATGCACAGCATTGCCCAGAGGATCCTGGATGCACGCAATCTCCAGAGGCAACCCAGGATCGTTTACCCAAACGCTGGCCGAAGGCACCACCACGTATTCGGCGAAGCACCCGTCAATGTCCACGCCGAGGATGCGCGTATTGGAGCACACGTGCTTCTGGCCGTTCCTGCACTGGTAGCAAATGCCGCAGACCAGATGCGATTCCCCCGACACCAGATCCCCGGGCCGCACCCCTTGTACCTCGGGCCCCACTTCCTCTACCCGCCCAACGAACTCGTGGCCCATGACGCGCGGAGGCTTTACGCGCTGAGCGGCCCAGGCGTCCCATTCGTAGATGTGGGCATCGGTCCCGCAGATGGAAGTCATCAAGACACGAACAAGCACATCGTCAGGTCGGCGCACCCTGGGTTCGGGGATCTGTACGAGGGCGGCACCCGGCGTCGCATCCTTCTTGACGATGGCTTTCATTCATTCTGCTCCTTTGCAGTAGAGGCTTTACCCGTGTAGCGGAGGCGTCTCAGCGAAGCCGGTGAACGGAGCGGCGCGTAAGGGCCTGGGTAACCCTGCCCGGCCGCTCGTCCGTCATCCTCGAAGCACGCGCAAACTCCGCGTACAGTGTACCCTCGCCTGCAATCAACGGGCGGCTTATCTTCGTCCGGCCTCCAGCGTGGCCTGGAGGGTCAATATCCGGCCACCCCGACGCACCGCAACTTCAACGGTGTCGCCTGGTTTGTTTTCGCCCAGGGCCATGGCGAAGTCTTGAATGCTGTGGATCGTTCTCCCGCCGATCCGCACCAGAATGTCGCCAGCCCGAATGCCCGCCCGCTCCGCAGCACTGCCCGGACGAATTCCGGAAATCATTACCCCATCCACATCGGCGGAATAGTCGGGGATCGTTCCTAACGACGCGCGCAGCCGAGCCGGTCCCCCTTCCTGAACCGGAGCCGCTATGCGCCGATATTCCGGTCGTGCAGGCAGATCTGCGATCCTCCAGGCGACTTCGGCTACGTAATCCAGCACAGCCGCTTCTCCAGCATAATTGATCTTGTCCGCCGTGTCCCCAGGGCGATGGTAATCCGAATGCAGGCCAGTAAAGAAGAAGAGGACGGGAATGCCTGCCCCGTAGAACGATTGCTGATCGCTTCCTCCGAAGCCGCTCTCGCTGCGGACAATGGTCAGGCCTCGCGCATCCACGCCGGAAAGAAGGCCGTCCCACTGCGGAGAGGTACCCGAGCCGAGAACAATGAGGCGCTTCTCGCGAAGCCGGCCGATCATATCCATGTTGATCATGGCGATGGTATGGTCGAGGGGGATCAGCGGATGGCGCACATAGTAGGAAGACCCGAGCAGTCCCAGTTCTTCCCCGGAGAAGCAAACGAACAGGATCGAGCGTTTCGGCCTAACCTGGGCCTTCGCAAAGCGATCCGCCAAAGCAAGCACTCCTGCGGTCCCCGAAGCATTGTCATCGGCACCAGGGTGCACAGCAGGCTTGCGGCTCTCTGCGAGGGAGTATGGCCCGCCCATTCCGAGGTGATCCATATGCGCTCCGATTACGACCACCTCGGCGCTGAGGACCGGATCTCTCCCCGGGAGGAGCCCGGCGATATTCGCCGTAACACGCCTAACCTTGCGCACATCGGTCCTCAGCCGCACGTGGACCGGCAACGGAATGGAATGGGGCTTTGATCGCGCCTGATCTTCCTCTCGATCCAAATCCAGCCCTCCAGCCTTCATCCATCTCCGCGCTGCAGTGCGGCGAAGCAATAGGACGGGGATCCCCTCGTCCGATGGAACGGCATCGTTCTGGAAGTGAGGAACGTCGCTGTCGGACGAGGACACCACCAAAACTGCGGCTGCCCCCAAATCCCTGGCAACGGCGGCCTTCCGCTGTACGGACCCGTAGCCGTAAAGCGGATCATGCGGATCGCGGGCGGGGCTGCCTGCAAGCAGAAGCACCACCTTGCCCTGAACCTGGGCGTCGCGATAATCGTCCCATTGAGGGTCGGCGGACCGGATGCCGTATCCGGCGAAGAGCACGTCGCCCTCGGCTGCGCGCGAAGCGGAGATAGAAGCAGGCTCGAAATCCACCCCAGCCCGCAGCCGCTCCGCAACTCCTCCGATCTTCGCCTCAAGAGAATTCCGGCGCCCCGGGGCGCTTCCGGCAACAAAGGTGAACGGCTGAAAGTAGCCGGTTCCATCCATGGAAGCCGTGGCATCGTGCTGATGGTCGGTTCCTAGAGCCTTGAGCCCCGCACGCCGAAAGCACTGCGCGATGAATGCCGCCGCCCGGTCATTCCCTGCCGTTCCGGAGGCCCGCCCGGCCAACCGCTGCGAGGCGAGAAACTCGATGCGGTGTTGCAAAACCGCCAGTTCATGCGTACCCTGCCCGATTGCCGGGGATGCGCCGATTAAGACGGCGAGCATTCCTGCGGATAACGCCCTTTGCAACGACACGGGTGCCCATTCCTTCCTTAAGGAGGCGCTGCAATCACGAAACACTCCGGAGCGAGGGCCGCAGACACGGCAGAATCCTTCCTGCGATCCACGAAGCACAAGAGAACCTCTGCGCGAGTGCGCCACACGCATCAAGGTGTAACACGCATCCCGCCTGTGTAGATCCAGGCCCGGTCCTCGCCTCCAACAGAAAGCCATGCTTCTACGCGGTAGAGGCCCGCTTCACGAAGAGGCACGGACAAGTGCCTTCCTTTCTGCTCCGTCACGACCTGACCGTTTCGGATCAGCCGCAATGTACATGAAACCGGAACCTCCACCTCCAAGAGCGGGCGCTCTTTGGCAGACACTGTGTCGCCCACGGTGCCCGTACGCCCGCCGGATCGCAACAGAAAGGCGGATCCGCTGGGATCGGCGATCCAATCGAATGCCACATACGTCCGCCCGTGGCGCAGCGCTTCCTGCAGCGAGGCTTGCGTGCATTCCTGAGCCAAAACATGGGTGCTCACGTAATGGAAGCTCACTTCGTAGGGATCCAAGATGCGCTCCAAGAGTATTTTGCCCGGTTCGGGCTCGCCGATTACCGGGGCGAGCTTGGCCGCCTGCTCCGCAGAAAGCCGGCCCAGCAGTTCGCCGAGGGGGTTTCGAACCTCGATGCCGCCGTCGTCTGCGCCCTTCAAGATGAAGCCGACGTTTTGGTGTGCATCGTTGGCCGCGATGGCTGCGAAGGGGCCCTTCGACACCATCGCGTCGTAGCGCGCCAGGTTCTCAGACGGCGGGTCAAAAATCGCACCAAAGGCTTCCTGAGGATACCGGTAGAAGGCATCCAATAGTAGGAAGAGGCGCATCATGGCTGCCGCATCCGCCGGATTTAGAGACGCGATGAGGCCGGCTTCGTCCAGGAAATCGGCATGGGTATTGTAGATCTCCATCCCGGTAAGGCGAGAAAGTGTCCAATCCGTATGTTCCTCCGGATGGGCTACAAAAACCATGCCCCCAGTTTTTTGGACCGCGTCTACCAGAGCCTGGTCGCTTGTATCCAGGGGAGGAAGCTTACCATCCCCGGGGAAGAGGAGAAACCCATTCGCCTCTGCGCCGGCCACGAAAAGCACCCCATCCACAACCCCCCGCTGCCCCGCCGCCACCACATCGAGATCCTTGCGCGGATGGTTTGTGAGGAAAACGGCCGCTACGCCTGCCTGTTTAGCCGCTGCAGCAATCTCGGCAATGCTGCCCCTGCTGTCATGAGATAGGTACGAATGGGCGTGGAGGACGCATCGAAAATCCCGGTAGCCGGCCTTAAGGGACACGCCCGCACGTTCCTGCGCGTACCGCGCCACGTCGTCGCGAACGCGCTGCAACCGTTCCGGCTCTAGGCGCACAAGAGTGGGGACGCGTTCAATTGGGTTCCCCGCAACCCAGGATGGGGCCAAAAATGCCATAATATAAACCTCCGCTAGATACAACAATCGAGCCGCCCTGCCGCCCGCTACCATCCGATCTTAAATCCCCGTGGCGTCCAGGCATATCCTCCGCGGAAGCCGGAGTGAACATGCTGTGCGAAGCGGCCTCCCCAATTACGGCGTGTCCTTCCCAAGGCACCCCTCCTATCTTTGTGGAGGTCCGTCACTTGGCCTGCATATCGTAAACCAAGGTTGGTGCCGCCAGATACAGGGTGCCCCCCGTCTCCTGGCCGCGCGCGCTATCCACGAGAAACAGCGTGTCGAAATGGATTGGGTAATGAATTACGCCATCATCCGCTCCACCCCAGTGGCCACCTGTACTGCCTTGGAGCGGGAAGCTGAGGAGCTTCCACCCTTTGAAATTGATTGCTCCGCCGTCCGGCTGAAACGTCTGCCCGCTGGCATCGGTGAAGCGCAGCCGCGCAAGGTTCCCGGAACCGTCCCCGTAGACCCAAAGGAGCAAAGCCAACGGCTGCCCCGAAATCTGGCGCACCGCGTCCGTTTGCGGTGCCAGGCGCGCGAACTTCCAGCCGGCCGCGAACCGATAGGTGATTCGCACAGCTCCAAAACCTGGCCCCAGGCCGGAAGGCGGAGTAGTGACGACCAGCTCGAGTTCGGAAGCAACCTTGGCATCTCCGTCTGCCACAAGGCGGTAGGCGAAGGGAGCCGCGCCGGAGGGGTAGCGGCTGAAATCGTCTACGAGCCGATATCGCCGCTGTGGGAGCGTGAGCACGGGATGGAGAGCCACATCGGCGATGACGACGCCTGCGGAATACTCCGTCCTCGTTTGGGTAACCGCTATCGGAACAACCAACCGCGTGGTGCCCGCGTGAAGGCGGATGGGCGTAACCCGAGAGGCCGGTCGAAAACCCGACGGATCCACGACGCGCAGAGCTCCGTTGAACGGTTCGCCGATAGGGTTGAGCAGGGTAACCGGCCAAACATCTTTCGACATCGGGCTTGCTTCAACCACAAGCGGGTTCGACGCAACGAGAACCACCTGCTGGGCGATCCGACCGCCCAGGCCGGGGAGGATCACCTCCACCCGCACCGGAACCGGCTCGGCGGAGCGCTCCATCGGCAACCGCAATCGAACCGGAACAGACGCGCCCGGGAGGAGCGTCGTATCCAATGCGAAGGTACCCGCGGCTCCATGGCCGTTCCGCACGAGAACCCTTAACGTGCGGTTGAGCGGGTTCCTTAGGATCAGCGACACTTCCACCTCACCGCCTGCACGGACCAGCGTTTCCATGGGGGCGCTCTCCCACGCCGCGGCTACGCTCAAAAGATCGTTGGGCTGCGATGGAATGGCGTACACCGGATCCTCCGTTGCGTCCAACGTCAGCACGCCGGAAGAAGCCTGGGCAAAGCCGTGAACACCACCCGTGGAGTTGATCAACCTGAACGTTCCATCGCTAGCTGGGATCCGGATAGGGTGCTTTTGACCTGAGGTGGTCCATACCACAAGCCGAACATCGCTCCCTCGGCTAAAGAGCAATGCATAATCATCCGGATGGCCTACATCCAACCGTTTGTTGAACACGAACCCGGCAAGAGTGGACGTGAGGGTTTCGGCAGCGCGATAAGCCGGTTTGGGCTCATAAACTGGCTGCTCCCCTTCGCGGTAAGGATACCGCACCGTTCCAAAGTGGTGCTCCGGCTCCCGCGGGTCCGGCCCGTCGTCATGCCAATCGTACCAGATGGACACCGGGATGCGGTTCATGAGGTTCGTGAGCCACTGCCGGGCGAGCATGCGGCCTTGGGTAGCCTCGTCCATCCCGCGCCAAACCGAGGAATAGCCCCACTCGCCGGAAAGGATGGGAATGGCCTTCCCTTTGGGTGCGTATTTGGCGATCAAAAGGCGCAGGCGCCGGTAATCGGGCGACACCGTCTCGGGAGGCTGACCCCGGTACGGATGGACGGACACTGCATCCCAGTACTTGAGTAAACCGGCCTTGAAGCATGCCTCCAGAAAGCCGAAGTCCATTCCCGAGGTTGCGGGCCCGATGTACGCTTCACCGGGAGCCGCAGCACGGATAGCTTTCCCCACTTCCAGGGCGAGGCTGATGTATTCCTGCACGTTAGGCTTCGGCCGCCAGAAGCCTATGTTGGGCTCATTGTACATCTCCCACAGGATGCCCTGACCGCGGAAGTGCCTGGCCGCTGCCGCCGCCCAGCGCGCCATGGCGGCGCGACCTTCCTCCGTATGGGGTGAGAGGCCGCCGTCATAATGGCGGTTGCTGTAATCCAGAATGAACAGCGCGTGGATGCCATAGGGCCTCAGAGCCGCCATCAGGCGGTCGTAAGCGCTGAAATCATATCTCCCCTTCTCGCGCTCCGTTCCCTCCCAACTGAAATCCATGCGCACCCAGCGGAAGCCTGCGGAAGCCAACTCCTGCATTTCCCCCGGCCTGGGATCTGTGAAGTGAATATTCACTCCCAGGTTCTGCGGGATCACGGCTCCCCATCGAGGCGAGGAGGGCGCGCTCCAGCCGGCAGCGCTTGTCAGCAGGCAGCCGATCATCAATAGGGCGTATCGCACCCACGGAACTCCGGGTTCCATTGCAGATCCCTCCGTACAGATCTGAAACCGCAAATACTGTGTTGCACGCCGGCGAGTGGCCCCCCCACCCCGGCCCTCCCCCGCGGGCTGGGAGGGAGGATCGAGTGGCGAGTGGCGCGCTCCGGCCAAGGCATCGTCCGTCAGGATGACACGGGCATCAGCCGGGCAAGCTGAGAACGAGCGTCTGCGTCCGTTAAGTGCTTGGCGCCTGTTACGTAGAAGCTTGCCACAGACCGGCCTCGAAAGTGGGAAAGTTTGGCGCTGTGGATGTCCCACCCAAGCATGGAAAGTGCACCGGTGACACGGTAAAGCATCGCGCGCTCCTCTCTGGAGGATACCTCAACAACCGTGAAGGTGTCCGAAAGGTCGTTCCGAACAGCAAGGTTCTCGACTGGGCCTCCCACTTCGGGAGACTTATTACGCTTCTGAAGGAGATCGGCAACACTCGTTCGGCCGTTCAGCACGGCGGGCAAATTCGTGGCCAGCTCACGGCGCTTTCCCGGGGTTAGCCGCCGGCCCCGAAAGTCCACGTACAGGCGGTCTATGGCGATGCGCTCCGGTTCGCCGTCGTTTGCAGCCGACACCCGCGTGAAGACCTGTGCCGCATGCACATCCAAATCTGCGGCATAGAGGACACCTGCAATCTTGGAAAGGAGGCCGGGTTCGGGATCATCTCGAGTGCAGACAGTCACCTCGGTATAGGTTCCATTCCGTTCATCCTGGAACTCCACAACCGTCTCGCCCGCCTGTACCCTCCGAACAAATCCGATATGGAGCGCAATCTCGGCGAGACTGGTATTGAGGATATACGGCGCAGGCATCGAGGCTACGTGCAGGGCTACTTCGGCAGGATCTAGGTTCTCCACAGAGAGTTCTCGCAGCAGGCGGCGGCGCGTACGGGTAAGCTCCGCATCGTCGGCCGCCTCTTCTTCGCTAGACAGGAAGCGCTCCGCCCTGTGCGCCAGGTCCATAAGAAAGCGGGCTTTTACCTGCGTCCACACGCCGGCGCCCACGGCACTCGTGTCCGCATAGGTCAGCAAATACAGCATGTGGAGGCGATCCAGATCATTCACCACGGTGGTGAAGTCCCGGATGGTTTCATCGAGATTCAGGTCCCGCAGGCGCGATGTCTCGGCCATGAGGAGATGGTGCCGCACCAAGAAGACCACATTCTCCGTAGCTGCGGGATCCCATCCCAAGCGGCGGCATACCGCTTCTGCGATCTCGGCGCCCGTGTCGGAGTGCGGCCGGTCATCCCGACACTTTCCCACATCGTGAAGCAAAAGGGCCAAATAAAGCTGTTCCGGATGAGGAAGTTCGGCCAGTAGGCGGCGGAGCTCACTCGTCTCCTCGGGACCCGTGGCCGCGCGAAGGGCATCCAGGAAGCGCACGGCGTAAAGGGTATGCTGGCCCACCGTGTAATCGTGGGATGGATCGTAGGGGATCATGTTGAGCACCGCGCCGAATTCGGGCAGCATCCATCCCAAAATGCCCAACTCCGCCATCTGCTGAAGAGTGGCCCAACATCCGTTGCGCGAGGCCAGGATGCGTGTGAAGATGGCGCCGAGCTCTTTAGGATGCTTCGTCCGGGTATCGCCGGCCAGCACGCGGGCGATCTCGCGCTGCAGTTGGTGGCTCATGCGCAGGCGGTAGCGCTGGGCCAGTTCGCACGCCCAAAGCATCCAAACCGGATCCTCCGTGGTAAGGACCGATCCGGCCGGTTCGATGCATCGGCCTGCGCAATCCAAGCCGATCCCCAGAAACATCCGGGCGTTTTCTGCTTGCTCCATCACGGCGCCTGCAATCCGACTGATGGCGCTCGCGTGAACATACAGATCCGCCATGAAGCGCTCCACAGGCGGAGGTTCTTGCGGCGCGGGGTGGCCGCTTCCTTCCTCCGAGGCCGCGTAACCGATGCATCGGGCCACTTCTTCCTGCCGTGTCACCACGAGCTGCTCGCGGGCAGCCCCAGCGCAAACATGGAGCGCATTGCGCGTGCGAATCAAGAACTCCTTCGCCGCCTTGAGTTGTGCGCATTCCTCTGAGGTGAGCCCGGCATAGCGCTCGAGAACCTCCCACACCCGGTCGCCCCGAACACGCGCCGCAGGGAGGTTGTGGATCGCCTGCGTCAACCACACGGCGGTTTGCAGATCCCTCAGGCCGCCCGGTCCGTTCTTCAGATCCGGTTCCACCATGCGGGGAGTAGGGGTGAAGACGTCGGATGCCGAACCCGGCGGAACCGTCTTGGCGCATTGCGCCCGCCGCTCATCCAGCTTTGTGAAAACGAAATCTGCAGGATTGAAGTGGGACCAGTAGGCGTGCTCGAGCTGGATGAAGATGCGCGGATTGCCCGCGATCAGCCGAGCGTCCAAGAGCCCCGATGCGGTCTGATGATCCAGATTGTCACAATCCTCCATCAGCCTGTAGGCATACCCCACTTCCATGCCGGCGGCGTCCATGAATACGCGCATCACCATGGTGAACATCTCTTTGATGATGCGCTCTGCCCGCGTGTCGCCATCCCGCGCAGGAACAAACGTGAGGTCAATATCCGAATGTGGAGACAGCTCGCGCCGGCCATATCCCCCCGTGGCCACGATAGCGATGGGGGCGCCGTCCGTCGCGAGCCCGGGATGGATGCGCCCGCAGGCAATTTCGAGCATCCGAGCAATGACGCCGTCTACGAGGTCGCTGTAGCGCCGGGCGACTGCCAGGCCTTCCACGCCGCACCGCACACTTTGGGCTAAACTGTTCCGGTGGTGCTGGAGGTAGCCAATGAGGCCGTCGAGGCCTGTAACCGTGGCGAGGGAAGGGGCGTTCGGAGCGGCAGGTTGCGTGTCCATCAGCCGTATTTTAGCCTGTAGCACACCGGCGATGCAATGTGACGCCGTCCGCGGGCATCAGTGAGACCACGATGCGTTTCCTGCGGTGCGCCCAAATGCACCGTCTCCGCATTGACTGCATCGGAATATAGGCATATAATATATAAGGCGCGTGGAAGGGATCGGCACAGAATGGCTAGCGTCACACAAGAACCCTTCATCGCTATGGAGCGCCTCGAACGGGTTGCTCCCGTCATCCGGGCAGCGGCTCATCCGTTGCGCCTCAGGATCTTGGATTATCTGGAACACGCAGGCGAGCCGCGGACCGTGTCCGAGATTATCGAGGCTACCGGCGTAGCGCAGGCGGTCGTAAGCCAACAGCTCAGGATCCTCAAAGATCAGGGCATCCTGTACTGCCGCCGCATCAAGAACCACGTTTACTACGGCATCGCCAATCCCAGCGTGCTTCATCTGCTGGAGTGCATCCGCACGCATGATGATTGCGGCGACCCGTTCTACCTTCACCAGAATACCGCGACGGTAATGGAGCCAGGCATGGCGCCGGCCCCGAAACCTGAACACTCCTAGAAGAAGCCCAACTCAAGCCGGGCGGCCTCGGACATCATATCAGGGTTCCACTGCGGGTCCCATACGACCTCTACGTTTACATCGGTAACGCCGGGGATCCTCCGAACCTTTTCTTCTACCTCCAGCGGAAGGGATCCCGCCACAGGACACATGGGAGATGTGAGGGTCATACGGATCTTCACGACACCGGAGGGATCGGTTTGCACGTCGTATACCAACCCGAGCTCGTAAATGTTCACAGGGATCTCCGGGTCGTACACGGTTTTGAGCACTTCCACGACTTTGTTCTCTAGGTCAAGCCCGGCAAACGGGTTTGCCGTGGCATCATGAGTCGTGCCGTCCATCTGCCCCTCCCATGCCGGTATGCGTCATTCCGTGCTTACCTTTTGGCGGTCACCTTTGATTGCAGCATGAAGCGTATGCCATGCCAGGCTTGCGCACTTGACGCGTGCGGGGAACTCTCGCACGCCTGCAAAGACAGCCAGTTTGCCGAGCTCTTCTTCATCTAGGGAGACGTTCCGGCTGCCGGCTACCAGGTCATGAAAGCGCTGGAAGAGCTCTTCGGCTTCGGCTTCCGTTTTGCCTCTCAGCGCCTCCGTCATGAGCGAAGCAGACGCCGTAGAGATGGCGCATCCCTGCCCTACGAAGCTCACATCCTGGATCACGCCGTCTCGGAGCTTCAGGTACACCGTGACGCGGTCGCCACAAAGCGGGTTGTACCCCTCCACGTGCCGGTCCGCATCGGGCATCTCACGGAAATTCCTGGGCCGCTTATAGTGATCCAGGATCGTCTCCTGGTATAGCTCTCTCAGCGCAGTCATTTGCGGAAAACCTCGATTACCTTGCGGATGCCCGCTGCGAGGGCGTCGAGCTCCTCTCGCGTGTTGTAGAATGCCAGGGAAGCCCGCGCCGTGGCAGGAATACCGAAGCGCTCCATCACCGGCTGCGTACAATGATGCCCCGTGCGGATGGCGATGCCTTCGCTGTCCAGTATCGTGCCCACATCGTGCGGATGAACGCCCTCCACTACGAAGGAGAGCACCGCGGCCTTCTGCGCAGCCGTACCGATGATGCGCACTTCCGGAAACTCGCCGAGGAGCCGGGTGCCGTATTCCAGCAGTTCTCCCTCGTGTTGGGCTATGCGATCCCGTCCCACATTCTCCACGTACTCTATTGCGGCGGCGAGCCCAACAGCTCCTGCAATGTGCGGCGTGCCTGCTTCGAACTTGTAGGGGAGATCATTGAAAAGGGTCTTTTCGAATGTCACCGAGCGGATCATGTCCCCGCCCCCTTGGTAGGGCGGCATTGCGTCGAGCAGTTCTTCCCGGCCGTACAACACGCCGATCCCTGTGGGCCCGAAAAGCTTGTGGCCGCTCAACACATAGAAGTCACACCCCAAATCCTGCACGTCCACCCGCATGTGAGACACGGCTTGCGCACCGTCCACCAGGATGACTGCGCCCGCGGAGTGGGCCGCCTGCACCATTCGCCGCACCGGGTTCACTGTTCCAAGAGAGTTGGACACGTGTACCACAGCGACGATGCGCGTAGCCGGTCCCAGCATCGCCTCGAACCGGTCCCAGAGGACCTCTCCCGAGTCGTCTATAGGCGCCACCCTAAGATGGGCGCCCGTCTGCTCGCAAACGAGCTGCCACGGCACGATGTTGGAGTGGTGCTCCATTGCCGTAATGAGCACCTCATCCCCGGGCCGCAGCATGGACCGCCCGAGTGACGAAGCCACGAGATTGATGCTCTCGGTAGCCCCCCGCGTGAAGATGATTTCCCTCGGCGAGGCTGCGTTCAGGAAGCGCTGCACCGTGTCCCGCGCGGATTCGAAAGCCGACGTGGCTCGCTCGCTAAGGGCATGCACTCCCCGATGGATATTGGCATTCTCCCGAGTGTAATATTCCACCAGACGCTCGATGACCACGGCCGGCTTCTGTGTCGTGGCTGCATTGTCCAAATAGACCAACGGGCGGCCGCGCACCTGCGTCCGGAGGATTGGGAAATCACTCCGGATGCGCTGAACGTCCAGGGTTGCCTTCGCCGTCGCCATCATCACTTCTTCTCCTCTGCGGTCATCGCGGGACCTGGGCTCCTGGTCCTAGGATCGTTTCCTCAATCCGTGTGCGGAGGGAGGGTACCTGAATGCGATCCAGGATCTCGGCGGCGAAGGCGTAGATGAGGAGCCTTTCCGCCACATCCTGCGGGATTCCCCGGGACCTGCAATAGAACAGCGCATCGTCGCTCAAGCGCCCTACGGTGGCGCCGTGGGTGCACCGCACATCGTCGGCGAAGATTTCTAGTTGCGGTCGCGTGTCTACCCATGCATCTCGAGAGAGCAGCAGGTTCTGATTAGTCTGTTTGGCGTCGGTCTTCTGGGCATCCTTCTGAACGAAGATGCGCCCGCTGAAAACAGCCCGCCCATGCCCATCCAAGATGCCTTTGTAGAGCTCGTGGCTGGGGCAGTGCGGAGCCAGATGATCAATGCGCGTGTGATGGTCCGTGTGCTGGCGGCCCCGGGCCACATAGAGGCCGTTGAGGGTGGCTTCTGCGCCCTCGCCCGCGAGGCGCACCGCCACATCGCTTCGCGCCAACGCCGCTCCAGAGGCAAGGGTAGTTATCTTCATCGCCGAAGACCGCCCGCCCTGCGCACCAATCAGATCCACGTGATGGGCTGCCTCGTGCTGTGTCTGCCAGCGGTAATAATCCACACTCGCCCCATCCGCCACCACCATCTCGGTCACAGCGTCCGTCAGCAACGTGCCGTCGGTTGACGCGAAGGTTTCCACAATAGTGGCATTGCTCAACTCACCAACCGCCACGAATGTCCTCGGGCAGGCCAAGGACGCCTCCCCGCTCCCCACTCCAAAGTGGAGCACCTGGATCGGCCGATCCAATACGGTTCGGTCCGCCACAGCAATCACCGCAGCGTCCGGAAAGCAGGCGCTGTTGAGACACGCGAAGCCGTGAGGCTCCGGGTGAACTACTCGGCCGAAGGATCCCACCACTTGGCCGGGGAGGTGCGCATCGCGGATTGTGCCCAGGAATACCCCCTCGGGAACGGCGTCCAGCCGCGAGAGACCAGGCATCAGCCGGCCGTTCACGAATACGAGCACCAAGGCGCCGTCCAACAGATAGGGCGCTATCATCCGGTGATCCGGAGCGGCTGCCGCGGCCAGCACACGGTCCACCCCGACGATGGGAGTCACATTCGTAAAGCGCCACTCCTCATCTTTGGCAGACGGAAACCCTACGGTGCGAATGCGCTCGGCTGCGGCGGCGCGAACACTCCTAAGCCACGCAGGGTCCCCCGCGTCCTCGCGCAGTCTTTGCTCCACAAGCGCATCCGCCCACTCCGGGAGATTCATGGGTGCGCCGCGTTCCAACCGAGCTGTTTCACCTGCCGCACTCATCGTGCCGCCCCCACTGCCGACGCCTGCTCGAGCCAACCATAGCCTCGTTCCTCCAGTTCCAGGGCAAGCTCCTTCGTGCCCGATTTCACGATGCGGCCGTCCAGAAGAACGTGCACGTAATCCGGCACAATGTAGTTGAGCAGGCGCTGATAATGGGTCACTACGATGATTGCCCTTTCCGGAGAACGCAGGGCATTGACGCCTCTTGCCACAATCTGCAGGGCGTCAATATCCAGTCCGCTGTCGGTTTCGTCCAGAATGGCCAGTTTCGGCTGGAGAACCGACATTTGGAGGATTTCGTTACGCTTCTTCTCTCCGCCGGAAAAGCCCTCGTTGACGGGCCGGTTCAGGAGCGAAGCATCCAATTCCAGGAGGCGGGCCTTCTCCCTAACCAGCTTCAAAAAGTCCATGGCATCCAGTTCGGGAAGCCCTTGGTGGCGCCTCACGGCGTTGAGCGCCGTCTTCAAGAAGTAGGTATTACCCACGCCGGGGATCTCCACCGGGTATTGGAAGGCTAGAAAGATGCCCTCCTGAGCGCGCTCCTCCGGTTTGAGTGACAGCAGATCCTTGCCGTCATAGAGCACGCTTCCGCGCGTCACTACATAATCTTCCCTGCCGGCCAATACCTGAGCCAGCGTGGATTTGCCTGAGCCGTTCGGCCCCATTATGGCGTGCACCTCGCCGGCTTCCACCTTCAGGTTTACACCCTTGAGGATCTCGTTGCCCCCCACACTCACGTGGAGGTCGTTGATGGTGAGCATTGTTCCTTTTATCCTACGCTTCCTTCTAGGCTGACGCCCAGGAGCTTCTGAGCCTCCACGGCAAACTCCATGGGCAGCTCCTTGAACACTTCCTTACAGAACCCGTTTACGATCATGCTTACGGCATCCTCTGTGCTGATGCCGCGCTGGTTGCAGTAAAAAAGCTGATCCTCGCCGATGCGGCTGGTAGACGCTTCGTGCTCGATTTGGGCCGTGGGATTGCGCACTTCGATCACGGGGAACGTGTGGGCGCCGCATTCGGACCCCAGCAGCAGAGAGTCGCACTGGGAAAAGTTGCGTGCGCCATCCGCCCCCGGCAACACCTTCACCATCCCCCGGTAGGTATTCTGCCCATGCCCGGCTGAGATACCCTTGGACACGATGGTCGAACGCGTATTCCTTCCGATATGGATCATTTTGGTGCCTGTGTCCGCCTGCTGATAGTTGTTCGTGAGGGCCACAGAGTAGAATTCCCCAACCGAGTTGTCGCCCTGCAGGATGCAACTAGGGTATTTCCACGTGATGGCGGATCCGGTCTCCACCTGCGTCCACGAGATGTGAGAGTTGACACCTAGGCACTTGCCTCGCTTTGTTACGAAGTTGTAGATGCCGCCCTTTCCGTCCTTGTCGCCGGGATACCAATTCTGTACAGTGGAGTATTTGATGTATGCATGATCCAGCGCCACCAGCTCTACCACTGCAGCATGGAGCTGGTTCTCGTCGCGCATCGGAGCCGTACAGCCCTCGAGATAGCTCACATAGGCTCCCTCGTCGGCGATGATGAGGGTCCTCTCGAACTGGCCGGTGTTCTCGGCGTTGATGCGAAAGTAGGTGGAAAGTTCCATCGGGCATCGCACGCCCTTCGGCACGTACACGAAGGATCCGTCGGAGAAGACGGCGGAGTTCAGGGTGGCGAAGAAGTTGTCTGAGTAGGGCACAACAGAACCCAGGTACTCACGTACGAGATCCGGATGGTTCTTCACAGCCTCGCTGAAGGAGCAGAAGATGATGCCGAGTTCCGCCAGTTTCTCCTTGAACGTCGTTGCCACCGAAACGCTGTCAAACACGGCATCCACGGCAACCCCTGTGAGGCGCTTCTGCTCTTCCAACGAGATGCCCAGCTTTTCGAAGGTGCGCAGCAACTCGGGATCTACTTCATCCAGACTGTTCAGGCGCGGCTTGGCCTTGGGAGCGGCATAGTAGATGATGTCTTGGTAGTCAATGGGCGGATAGTGCACGTTCTGCCATGTGGGCTCTTGCATGGTGAGCCACTTCCGGTACGCTTTGAGGCGCCACTCCAAAAGCCATTCCGGCTCTTCCTTCTTGGCGGAAATCATCCGGATGACGTCTTCGTTAAGGCCCTTCGGTACCGTCTCCTGCTCAATCTGTGTGACGAAACCCCACTTATACTCTTGAGAAAGATGCTCTTGGAGAACCTCGGTTGCGCTCATTCTTCACCTTCCGAATTCGGATGCAATGGACTGCCGCCGCCCATCTTCGGGGCGAAGCTCGTGCCGCACCCGCAGCTTCGGGCAGCATTCGGGTTCTTGAACGTAAACCCGCCCGACATCAGGTTCTTCAGACTATAATCCACGGTGACGCCATCGAGAAAGCGCGCGCTCCGGGCATCCACGAATACCCGGACGCCGCCGGCATCCACTACATGGTCCCCAGGATTCGGTTCCGGCTGCAAACCGAGCACGTAGCTGAAGCCCGAGCAGCCGCCTCCGCGCACAGCCAGGCGAAGCCCCAGTCCCGGCTGCCCGCGCTTCGCGATGAGATACTTCACCTGGCGCACCGCAGCCGGCGTTAGAGTAACGGATGCCTTGTGGGTCTGTTGTAGTTCCATCGAGTTCATGCCTCCGCCGCCACAGTCGGTACTTTGGCGGCATTGCCGAGAGCTGCACCCTCCCCCGACCGGCTCTGCCCAGCCCACGGGGCGAAGGCGATCTCTGCACCTGCAGGCCGCGTCATCTGCGCGAGGGACACGCGCTCCAAAACTCCACGCACTTCGTGGTTCACGCGCTGCAGGTTCAGCCGGACCGGGCAGCACACCGAGTAATCACAACTAGCCGGCACGCCGGTGCCGCATTCCGTGATGGCGATTGGCCCACCCATGGCCTGCAGGATATCCGCCAGAGAGATGGCCCCGGGGTCCCGGGCCAGGCGGTACCCCCCCTTAGCTCCTCGCTGTGACACGAGGAGGCCACCCCGCACCAAGGCTTTGAGGATCTTGCTCACCGTTGCCGGCGGAAGTTGGCTTCGCCGGGCCAGATCGGGCACGTTGTGCACACAGCCGGCCGGCGCACACGCAACGTGCGTCATGAGGACGATGCCGTAATCCGTTAGCTTGGTGAGGCGTATCATGCCTGGCTCCCAGGAAACAGGACCATTTCAGTACGGATTGAATTGTACCATACCTCCACCCCTTGATGCAACCCTTTACATCCGACTTTGCCGCGCCGTTTTTGTAAGGGAAAGGTTTTTAGGTGAAACCCGGCAACTCCACGTGGAACAACTCCCCCGTAAGGGCACGGGCAGCCAGTATCTGCGCCCCAACGCCTGGGAGCCCAAGCGCATATCACAGCACCAGGGTGAAGCATGAGAATCGCGAGGGAGACAATGATCTTGGCCGGCATCTGTGCGGCCGATTTGGTTACGACATTGTGGTTCGTGGGCAAGAAGGGGGCCATGGAATTGAACCCGATCATGCGCGTGTGCCTGGAGCAGGGTGTTTGGTGCTTTGTGGCAGCGAAGGCGCTTTCGTGCATGGGTCCCCTTGCTCTGCTCGAGTGGGCGCGCCGGCGCCGGCCATACTTCGTGACGGCGATGTTGAGGAGCGCCATCGCCCTCTACATAGGCTTCTACGGCGTAGTCGTTTGGAAGGCGAACGCTCCCGCACCCGGAGAGAACCTGAGCACTGAGGAGATGGCTCAGATCATCTACTGGAGCAGCCGGCCTGTTACAAGAGTAGAGATCTCCGCGGCCCGCCTGGAGGTGCAGGTCCCGCAGCCCAGGGGTCGCTAGCCATCCAGCCGCCCGGAATGCCGCGGCGGAAAGGCGGCTGGTTCGTTCGGGCCGGATCCGTCGGATCCGGCCCGAACTGCTCATCCAGGGAAAGCCGGCGGCTAAAGATCCAGCCGCACCTCTTTACCGGCTTCAGCGCTGCGATACAATCCGTCCAAGATGGCCATCACCTGCAGCGATTCCTCAGCAGGCACCGGGGAGGGCTTGTTGTTCGCTACCGCATCTGCAAAAGCGATGCACTCCTTGGCATGGGGTTCGCCGCCCTCCGACAGCACCAACTGCATGTTCATCTGTTGGCGCGTCTTGTTGTCGCTCCAAAGGATTTCGTTGGACGGCCAATGTGCGCCCGCCTTGTCGCCGTAGAGCCACATTTGCATATCCTCACCCGTCGTCTTGTGATGCAGCAGCCAGCTTACTTCCAGCACAAGGGTAGCGCCGTTTTCGAAGCGGACGAAGGCTGCAGCAAAATCTTCCACGTCGAATTCCTCCGTGGGGATCGGTCCTCCCCAGATGCTGAAGGCGCCCGGTTGCCGCGCCAGCTTTGCCTGGGTGATGCCTGATACTGCCACGGGCTTCGGATGCCCCATCATCCAGAGGGTAAGGTCCAGGATATGCACTCCGATGTCAATGCACGGCCCGCCGCCGGAGTGCTTCTTTTGGATGAACCCCGCCCGGGTCGGCGCCGCCTGCCGCCGAAGCATCCACGAACGGGCGTGGTACACTTGGCCCAGGACACCCTTATCGAGCTCGGCCTTTAGCGCCTTGCTGGAGCCCTGGAAGCGGAAATGCTGGGCCGTCATGAGCAGCTTGCCGCTTTTGTCCCGGGCAGCGATCATCTTGCGGATGTCTGCCGGCGTCGGTGCAAGGGGCTTCTCGCAGAGCACATGTTTGCCGGCTTCTAGTGCGGCCACCGCCAACGGCGTGTGGTACATGTTGGGGGTGCAGATATCAACGATGTCAATATCCTTCTGGGCGATCAGGTCCTCGGGCTTGACGTAGAGACGGCTGATGCCCTGAGCCTCGCCTACCCGTTTGAGAGTGTCGGGCACAACATCGGAGAGAGCCACAACCTCCGTGTACGGAGACTCCTTCCACCCGGGAAAGTGGGTGTGTGCGATGCCGCCCACACCAATCACACCGACCTTGAGTGTCTTGCTCATTCTTGCGGTTTCCCTCTGTAGTGATGATGAAACGGCCTGCGCGAGTGCAGGCCGTCGTCAGCGTGGTTCGATTGCAATCGAAGTCTGGATGCGCGATGCGAAGGACGTAGGCGGAGGTGGAGGCGTCCATCCTTCCGGAGGATCCTGCCATCGGCCATCGGCTTTGATGAGGGCAATCAACTCTTCCACCCCGCGCTCTTGCGGGATGCCGGTCTTCACCTCTTCCCGCCCCCGGTAGAGCGAGATCTTGCCGCCCGCCTTACCTACGTACCCATAGTCCGCATCCGCCATCTCTCCCGGACCGTTCACAATGCAACCCATGACGGCGATATCCAGTCCCACTAGGTGCCCGGTTGCCGCTCGCACCGCGTGCAGCACCGTGGGAAGATCAAACTTGGTGCGCCCGCACGAAGGGCATGCGATGTACTCTACCTTTGTTTTGCGCAGGCCGAGCGATTGCAGAATGTCGTAACATACCGGCAGTTCGTTGATGGGATCCTCAGCCAAAGACACGCGGATGGTGTCCCCGATGCCCTCGGCAAGCAGCGTCCCGATGCCGCACGTAGACTTGATGCGGGCGTACGTTCCATCTCCGGCTTCCGTAACGCCCAGATGAAGAGGATAATCCATTCCCTCCGCATCCATTCGCTGAACCATGAGGCGGTTGGCGGCGAGCATTACCGGCACACGGCTGGCTTTGAGCGAAATCACCAAGTCTCGAAATCCGTGTCGTTGGCAGATCCGCACGTACTCCAATGCGGCTTCTACCATGCCTTCGGGCGTGTCCCCATGCATCACCTTGATGCGCTCGGAAAGGCTCCCGTGGTTTACTCCGATGCGCATGGCGACCCCATGCTCCTTACACGCACGGATCACGGGTACCAGGCTGCGCTCGATGGCATCCAGCTCCTCTTCGATCTCCGCCTGGGAGTAGTCCTCGCTTCGCTGGCGCGGCTTTCGGTATACGAAGAGGCCGGGATTGATGCGCACCTTGTCCACATATCGGGCGACCTCCACGGCGATTTCCGTGCCTTGGTGGTGCACATCGGCCACTAAGGGCACATCGCGATAGCGACGCCGCAACTCGGCGCGTATTTCTGCCAGACACCGCGCTTCTTGGAGATTGGGAGTGGTTACGCGAACGATTTCGGCACCGGCTTTGTGCATGGCGATAATCTGTGCCACCGCTGCCGGTACGTTATGCGTCTCTTCGGTGATCATGGACTGAACCACGATTGGGTGGCCGCCCCCGATCACTACGTCGCCAACCCGCACGGGCCGCGTTCTTCGCCTCGCATACATATCCTGCGCCATTCCTGCCTGCGTGGTTGTGGTGCAGCCGCACCTGCCGCTTATTATACCGCCAGGCTAACGGGCGGGCGCTGCATCCGCGGCAAGGGTGCAGCGCAGGATATGGCCGTCGCAGCCGGATGGCTCCTGAACCCGCAACAGCCATGCAAGGGTAGGAGCGATATCCGCCGTGGACACCCGCTCCGTGTAAACCCCAGGCTTGATACCGAAGCCGGCAATGAGGATCGGTACGTGCGTGTCGTATGCGTAAGGCTCTCCGTGTGTTGTGCCGGTCTTGCGGCTGCTGGCCATATACCCGGGCAAACTCACGATCACCACATCTCCGGATCGCGCAGGATGAAAACCGAGCGTCACATGGCGGGCAATATCCGTGCGCGGAAGCCGGCCTGCCAGCACATCCGTGCGCGTATATGCTGCATAGATGCCTGGGAAATGCGCCAGTGCAGCAGCCGCGATGCGTTCGGCACGCTCATGGGCCACGCCCTTTGCGTCCAGAAGATCCCAGTTGAGGTAGAGGCAGGGTTCACCGTAGCCGGACACCCACTTGCCTGGGCCCAGTTCCTTTACGAGGGCCGATTGAACGGCTTCTGCAGCTTGGCCGGGATCCCACCTCCCGCCTGGAAGGCCGGCGTCCTCGGCGGCCGCAGCGATGGGCGCCACTCCATGGTCCGCAGTCACAACAACATCCACGGATGCCAATCCTCCCGGTACCGAAACCGCGAGCCCATTAAGGAAGTCTGCCAGATAACGATCCGTGCGGACGCTCGTGTCCAGGACTTCGGCGCTGTCGGGTCCGAAGGCGTGGCCGATGTAATCGTTACTCGAGAGATTGATTACCAGGAGATCCGGAACTTCGTGCTGGCCGAGGCGCTCCTCCTGAACCAACCGGAGTGCGCTTTGGAGCGTGTATTCATTGGCGAAGGGCGTCGTGGCGAAGGCTCGGTTTGCAGCGGGGCCCGGGGCACTCGATCCGCCGTTTATTCGATGCGGGAAGTGCGTCCCAAGGCTGGAGGGATTACCGGCGTACTCGTTGTTCGGCGTCCACAACCTGCGCAGCGCCCGCTCATCCACACTCATGTTCCAGCTCTTGCCGAAGGCGTTTTGCGGTATGTGGCGCTCGTTCCAGGCAACCAGCCAGCTCGGCAATGTGCCGTTCCGCTGCCAGTAACGGCTGGTGACCCATCCGCCGGTTTTGTCATCGAACCAGTACACGCCGTCTGCAAGATGCCCCGCCATCAACACGGCAGCGCGATCCTTCAACGCGATGCCGAAGACCTTGGCGCGATTGCCGGTGGCCATCTTGAGCTCGTCCCCCACGGTGGTTACGAGCAACCTAGCCGGCGAGACGCCCTCACCGCCATTAGTCCCCACAAGGGGATATCGGTCATCGCGGACGCAGTAGACCTCGTGCTTGGCCTCGCGGTCGTACCAATCATTGGACACGATGCCGCTTTTGTAGGGATACGCACCCGTAAGAAGCACGGAATGACCGGGCCCTGTAGCAAGAGGAAGATGATCGTGGTGGGCATCCACAAACCAAGCCCCCCGTTCCATCAGGTATCGGAAGCCTCCCACCCGGCTTCCGGAACGCGCAGGCAAATACAGATCTTCAAAGCGCATAAGATAATCCGCGCGAAATTGGTCAATGGAGATGACTACTGCCAATCGTGGCCGATGGAGCCTGCCCGCGCTCCAGGCGTTGCCGCACACCGCCGCCAACAGAAAGCCCGCAACCACCCCGATCCATCGTAACCGCATGCTCGCCTTCGTCCTTTCCATGTGTTCACCGTACTCCAATGTACCTCGCAGGCCGTTAAGTCCTCGTTAAATCTTGCTGTTCGCGGGCGGATGGAGGCCGCCGGCGAGCGCATGCGAATATACCAAGGCTGATAGTTCGGCGATCACTCCGGCAGAATGAGGACGTTCGCGAAAGCCTTCCGTAAGGATCACGAGGCCATAAGGCGGGCGCCCTGGCGGAAAGACTAGGGAGGCATCGTGATGCACCCCAGGGAACCATCCAGTCTTGTTCGCAACCCCAACCCCATCCGGGAGCCCGGCGGGAATGCCGTCCCGATGCACCTGTCCCATCATCACGTGAACCATGTCGAGATCTGCTTCCGCGCTTATCAAGCGGCCGAGCGCCAGGGCCAGGAGCAGGGCAAGGAGACCTCGCGCCGTGGCTGTATTGTTGATGCCTGCGTCATATGCTTTCAGATCCATGAAACCGCGCCGCAGCACGACGTCCGGAGCGCCCAGCCGGCGAAACAGCCGGTTCACCGGATCGGCACCGAACAGATCCAGAAGGATGTTGGCTGCAAGATTGCTGCTCAGGCAGATGGTTCTATGCACAAGATCGCGAACCGTGGCAGCCTGCCCCACATAACCATAGAGAAGCTTATCCGCATCGTCGTCCGGCCGGAGTTCGTAAACAGACCCGTCTGCAGCGGAATGGAAGTGGTTGTATATGGGTACGCGCGCATCGAGGGAGAGGTCGCCGCGGGCCGCTCGGCGGTAAGCCTCCATCATAAGGCCGAGCTTCACCGTGCTGGCCGCATGGAATGAACGGCGGGCATTCAGATAGAAGAAACGGCCGCTCGAAACATCGCGCCAAGCTACCGCCACCGTGCAGCCGGCGTGCTTCCCCGCCGCGTGCCGTACGGCCGCACGCAGAGAGCTGCGCTCGCCCATCACATTCGGTCCGGAGCAGACACGCCCAGAAGGCCCAGGAGGTTGCGCACTACGATGCGCGTGCTGTTGAACACTGCCAGCCTGGCGTCGCGTAGTTCCGGCGGCACCCCCTCCTTGAGGGCAGGGCACTCTTCGTAAAACTGATGGAGCTCCTGGCCGATCTCACGCACGTAGGTTGTAAGACGGTGCGGCGCAACCATGTCTGCGGCTTTGCGGACTTCCTCGGGATAGTCGGCTAGCTTGCGGAGCAGGTCCAATTCTCTGGGGTGTGTCAGGAGGGACCGATCCACACTCGACGCAGGGGAAAGATTGATGCCCAACTCCGCCGCACGGCGGAGGACGCTGCAACAACGGGCGTGGGCATACTGAGCGTAAAACACAGGGTTGTCCATGCTTTGCTTCTTGGCGATCTCCAGGTCGAATGTCGCCGTAGTCTCATAACTGTTCATAAGGAAATAGAAGCGGGCGGCATCGCGGCCGATCTCCGCTACGAGATCCGCCAGGGGGATGATATCGCCTGCCCGTTTGGAGCCGCGGACCGGCTCCCCGTCGCGCACAAGAAGCACCATTTGGGTGAGAATGATCTGGCAGCGGTCGGGATCGTAACCCAGGGCCTTGATGCCCGCCTTCAACCGTTGAACATACCCGTGATGGTCTGCACCCCAAATATCAATGAGCCGGGTGAAGCCTCGGTCGAATTTGTTCTTATGGTATGCGGCGTCGGCCGCGATATACGTCTCCTTCTCGTTGGAGCGCACGAGCACGCGGTCCTGATCATCTCCAGCCAATTCCGTAGATTTGAGCCAGAGAGCGCCATCCTTTTCATAGGCGAAGCCGTTGCGTTTGATTTGCTCTATGGCAGCGGCTACGGCTCCGGAGGTATAGAGGGTGCTTTCATAGAACCAGGTGTCGTAAACCACACCGAACTGGGCAAGATCGCGCTTTTGGCTCGCGATCATGCGGGACACAGCCAATTCGCGGAAGCGTGCTGCCAGCTCATCATCCGGCAAGTTTGCGTAGGCATCGCCCACTTCGTCCATGATTTCCCTGGCGATATCCACCAGGTACTCGCCCTGGTACCCGTCTGGAGGAACTTCGGCCTGCCTGCCTAACAATTGCAAGTATCGGGCAGCAAGAGATGCGCCCATCAAGTCTATCTGGGTGGAGTTGAGTGCGTCGTTCACGTAGAACTCGCGGCTCACGAAGGCGCCTGACGCAGCAAGCAGGTTCCCCAGCGCATCTCCCAGGGCGGCAGCTCGGCCATTGACCACACTGATGGGCCCCGTGGGGTTCGCGCTGACGAATTCGATGAGGATGCGCTCGCCGGCCAAGTGATCGGAATGACCGTACTGAACGTCGGCTTCTTCGATGCGCACGAGGGTGTCCTGGAGCCAGTGGGGCTTCAGGTAGAAGTTGAGAAAGCCTGGGCCTGCCACCTCTACACGCTCGATGAGATCCTCGCCTGTGCGAAGGTGTGCGGCGATGCGCGTTGCCACCTCGCGCGGGGGAAGTTTCACCTTCGGCGCTAGAGCCAATGCCACCGTACAGGCGTAATCCCCGAAATCCTTGTTGCGCGGAAGCTCAAGGTTCACTTCCACCTCGCCTTCGGGGACCTGCAGTTCCCCTGATGCCCGCGCCGCCGCCAACGCCTGCCTGATCCGGCTGGCCAGTTCCTCTGTTACCAATACCTCTTCCCCCCAACTCTTTGCTGAAGCGTGCCGCGATGGATGCGCCCCTCGACTGCGCAGACACCCTACGCCACGTGGCTAAAAACCAGATCTACAAGATACAAACCGGCACCGCCGCCTATCATGATGCCCACGAATGTTTGCGCCAATCCCATGCACCACAGCCGCCTGCCAAGGCTCGGAGTGCGCGGCGGCGCTTCCAGGTACTTGCGTTCCAGATCCAGCCCCGCCCGGATGGCAGCTTGAATATGCTTCGGAGCGGGCGGCCGCGTTGTAAAATGCTCCTGAAGCCAAGCCCCGAGGCCGCGCCAACCTACGAAGGCGGCCACCGCACCCAAAATCGCGCCGTCTCCGGCGTCCAGCCAGCCCAGGCGCAAAAGAGACACTCCCTGCATCACAACCGAGAAGATGAGCCCTGCCGCCATCACGTTGGTGCCACAGCGGGGATGCACGCGTTCCATCCGCGACACGATTTCCTCCACCAAGGGCTCTCCCCGCTCCATTGCGTGAACAACCTGGTGCTCGCCTGCGTGGAAGCGCGAGAGGGGAACGGTCCTCAGCAGCAAAAGGAACGCCATCACCTCCAACCCGCGCAAAGCCAGCCACACGGCGGTAACCCCGGACACGCTGGCAGGTTGAGGCGCCTCCCACAAGGCGAGAGCCGGCAGCGCGAAACATCTCTGCAGAACCCACGCCGCGATCCCGCTCACAGCATGCGCCGCCGCCAGGAGGAGCCCAATCACAACCCCTCCCGCCACAAGCGACAGATTACCCGTTCCAGCCTGGATGCCCGATGCCGTAAGGTAAACACCCCACGGCGTCGCCATTCCTCCCACGGGACGCGGGCGCGGGGTCCATGGTTGCGGATCCAGCAGGCCGGCAACGCTCACCGCGCCCAGATAGTGCCCCCGATCATCCACTACGTATAAGACTGGCGACCCTTCCGACACGAGCGCCGCCCGTGCTTGCTCCGCGTCGGCACGAGCAGGCAGGATGGCGGCCGGACGCATCTGCGTGGACACCGGCTCGACGAGGTTCTCTTTATTCGCACGCAGGAGCAGCGGCGCCAAGTCGGTCGCAAGAATTACCCCAACCAGCACTCCCCGCCGGTCCACCACCGGTAATCGGTCTGTTCCTGTGAAGCGCAGCATATGGGCGGCGTAGCCGATAGATGCGTCGGCAGTAATTGCCGGAGGCTGCGCCAAATATGCCGTCAGCGATGTTTTGCTCTCGTCTAGCTCCACGCGAGCGCCTCCCCGTCGCCGAAACGTGTGCTGTAGGCGTTGGAGCCCCGGCACTCATCTATGCGCTTGCTTCCCATGGCGCTTCTGTGCTATATTCCTGTGGCCTGTCCGAGCAATGGCAGCGGAGAGGCCGTCTAAGGAGGTGAGGTTCCTATGAAAGTCTGTTCTGTGTGCGGAAAGGCTCCCCAATTCGGGCAGAACATCCGGCACCGCCACTCTGGAGCATGGGCCCTCCGCGCCCCGAGGACGAAACGCCGCTGGATGCCCAACCTGCAGACGGCCCGCGTGGCCAACGGCGGAGCCACAAAGAAAGTCCTCGTGTGTGTGAAGTGCCTCAAAGCCGGCAAAGTAGCCCGAGCGGTATGAGCGTGCTGCCAGGTCAGATCCGGATGGTGGCGCCTGCACCCGACCGGTAGGTGTCCCCATTATACTCGACGCGCGCTAACCAGCGCAATCGCTTCCATTCGCGGTGAAGCTGCGCTGCAGCCCCTTGTGCAGGGAGAGGAGCATCGTGGATCCTTCCGTTCCCGACGGCCTGGCACACATGACCAGCCCCGTGCCCAGCCTCGGTCTCCGCGGCCCCACACCTTTCGAGGTGCCCGATCCCGAAAGCCTTGTCTTCGTCTGCTTCTTCCGTGATCGGCAGGATCGCGCCCGCTTCACAGCCACCCTGCGGCAAGCCATCGGGAGGGCTGCGCTCAAGCCCGCCGAGGCTCCCTCCCGCGAAGAATGCGCGGCGCGCTTCCGAGACGCGTGCGCACACGCACAGTCCCTCGAAGCGCTTCTCGCAGTGATCCAGTGGTGGACCACACTCAGCCCTCGAGGCATCCATCTGTACAACCTGGCCCTGGATTACCCGCCCTTTCGCGCCAGCAGCCTCGTCAGCTTCCAAGAGCTCCGGAATGAGGAGGTGCGGGCCAATGCCGAAAGAGCTTTGGAAATGATGGACGAGGAGCGCGGCCGCGTCGCCAACTTCTTTCACTGGGGCGGGCGGGCTGATATCGAACCCTGATCCGCGTGCAGGGATGTTCGACCCGCACCGTGCCACCAGCGTGCGGGCATCCCAACTCCCACGAGCCTCATGGGTCGCCAACCAACG
>JBMFSQ010000011.1:0-114413 GCA_049967475.1 Chthonomonadales bacterium
CAGTATCGGATTGGCTGGCGCGTACCGAAAACGGAAAACTTTCCGAAATCGGTACCCCCGACTCCCTGCAGGTGTTCAACCTGTGGCTGCCGTGCCGCACGCAGGAAGAGATTGCGGTGGCGGTGGGATATAGCGATAAGACCGGTGTATCGAAGGCGCTCGATGGGTTGAAAAACGCAATCTTTTGCGAAATTCAACCACCCGACTCCCTGCAAGTATTCAATCTGTGGAACTTCCAGACGAACGATGAGCGATCCGTAGCAATAATGGGGCCCGTTGCGTGAGACGCGAAGGCGCTACCCGCAAAGGGGAGCGCGGCCACCCCCGTCTCGCGCACACCCGCACACCCGCATGCAGGAAGAGATTGCCGCGGCGGTCGGAATGCCGCAACAGACAGTATCGGATTGGCTGGCGCGTACCGAAAACGGAAAACTTTCCGAAATCGGTACGCCCGACTCTCTGCAAGTCTTCAATCTGTGGAACTTCCAGTTGACACACCCTGCCTCGATCTGATATAATATTATGATAATCACAGCCTGTCAGCGTGCACCGCACAGGCAGGAGGCGCCCATGAACAGCCCAAGGTATTGCGCCGAATGCGGGGTACTGATCGAGCACCCCACATCGCCGAGAGTGAAGTACTGCAGCCGTCTCTGTTCGAACCGTCACTTCCGCAAGGTTCGAGGCAAGGAGTACTACGCCGCCCGAATGCGGGAGTACTACGCCCGGAAGCGAGCCGAGAGGCAGGCACAGGCAGGCAGGGAGGCCGCCCACAATGACCAGTGACGGACGCTGCATCATCTACTGCCGCGTGTCAACCGAGGCACAAACCGAAGGCACATCGTTGGAAACCCAGGAAGCCGCCTGCCGGGCCAAAGCCGCACAGCTAGGCCTGCAGGTTGCGGCTGTCTACCGCGACGAAGGGGTATCCGGTTCCCTGCTTGCGGCCCGGGAAGGGCTGCAACAGGCACTGGCCGCCATCGAAGCGGGCCAAGCATCCGTTCTCATTACCGCCAAGCTTGACCGGGCAAGCCGAGACCTGGCCGCCCTGTTGCAGATCAGGCGAAGGCTCAAGAAGGCCAACGCAACCCTAGTCTTTGCCGATGGGCCGTCCGTCGGTGATGGGCCCGTTGAGAACTTCCTGCTGTCGTCGTTGGGCGCCGTCGCAGCCTTGGAGCGGGACTTGATTCGCGACCGGTGCATGAGCGGCAAGGTGGCACGGGTAAAGGAAGGAACGCAGGTAGCCCGTACCCTTGCACCCTACGGGTACCGCGTCCCCACCAAGGCCGACGTGTTGGCAGGCAAGTACCCGCCGGAGGCGGTGGGGAAGTACATCATCCAGGAAGACGAAGCCGCCGTCGTGCGCGATATCTTTCAACGCTACGCCGCAGGGGCAAGCCTTCGGGCCATCGCCTTGGACCTTAACCGCCGCGGCGTCCCTACACCCCGTGGCGGCCTCGTGTGGCACATAACCACCATCCGAGCCATCCTGCTTAATCCCGTCCACAAGGGGGAAGCCGCCTTTGGCCGATCGGAGTTTAAAACCGATGAGGACCGGCTCGCCAAGGGGCTCCGCATCCATTACCTGCGGCCCCGCAAGCCCGGCGAATGGCTCACAATTCCATGCCCCGCAATCGTGGATGCAGCCACCTGGGAAGCCTGTCAGCGTCGGCTGGCGACCAACAACGGCCGCATCGGCGGCAATCCCAAGAGAGTGTTCCTGTTGAACGGCATCCTGCGCTGCCCCCAGTGCGGCCGCCGACTGTACGGAACAACCATACCGGGCAAGGGCAGGAAGCCGCCCATCCGAGGCTACGTCTGCCAAAACGTGTCCCATCCCACCAGTACACGCTTTGACGCCGAACAGATAGAAGCCGCCGCACTGCGCCTGGTGGAGGACGCCTTGGCGTCGCAGGAAAGCATCGAAGCCGCCATCCAAGCGTACGCCGACCAACAGGCGGAACTGCAGGAGGACGCCGCCCGCATCGCCGAACTGAAGCAGAAGCTTGCAGCCGTCGCACAGAAGGAAGCCAAGGCCGTTGCCATTCGCCTGGAGCACGACGTGTCCGCCGAGGCTATGGCGGAAGTGATGGCATCACTCAGGAATGAACGGCGGAAACTGGAGGCCGAACTTGCCGAACTCACCAAGCCCAAGCAGAAGGCGGCCCAGCCGCGGCTGGACCCTGGCGAAGCACAGGCCGTGATCCTGCGGATGCTCAAGACGGCAGCGGCTACGTTGAAGTCCGATGCCGTGTCCGTCGCCGAGAAGCGCCGCATCCTTACCACGATCCTAGAACGGCTGGACGTGAAGGATGGAGAACTCACCGCCACGTTCACCGTTCCCTTCGATAAAACCGTTCACAAGGTTGGAACCTCATGATAATCATAGTAACTCATCGTGTTCAGGACCCACTCCGGCGTAGGCCCTAGCGGCCCCTGACCTCCACGGGATTGCGGGCCCTGCCCCGCGCGGACGGCTGCCCCTTCGCCCAACCGCTGCATCCGGCGCCTCGGAAGGGTCGAGAACCCCGGTTTGGGATGCACAAGCGCCGGATCCGGCTGCGGAACAGTTCCCCGCCAGTACCTGGCCAGCGCCAAAGGCCACTCCGCCCACAGAAATCCATCCATCTTGCCGTCGTCGTAGGCGGTGCGGGCAGCCTGCCAACTGTGGTTCAAATCACGCGGTAACGCGGTTTGGTGCAGGTGGAAGGGTTCGACTTCCGGTGGACCTCCTGGAAGACGCGGCAGCTTCAAACCGGGCGGGATGCCATCCGCCCCGGGGTAGGTGCCAAAATAGTGGTCGAAGCTGATGTTCTCCTGAATGATGTAGATGAAGTGTCCCAAGGGCATCTTCACTGGCCTAAGCTGCCCAGTCTCCACGGGTCGGGCAGCCAGCAGAGCAAGAGCATACCAAACAACCATGGCCGGCCTCCTGAACGCAATCTTCCCGGTACCTGCTTATTGGACGTTGCCTCCCCCTCCAATGTTCAGTCGCCGCGGGATCTTTGGGCAAGGCTGGTACAATAAAGCGCCATGACCGAACTGCTTCCAAAAAACGGCCAGCGGGGATTGAGGGTGGCCCGCGTAGATCCGGGAAGTCCCGCTGATTTGGCGGGCATCCGTCCCGGCGATTGCATCGTCGAGGTCAATGGGCACCGCATCCTGGACGTGTTGGACTTCCGCTTCCACGCGGCCGAGCCCCGCCTGCAAATCGTTCTGGAGCGGGAGGGGCAGCTATTCTCCCGGCGCATCCTCCTCGGAGAAGCGCCTTCGGTGGGCATCTCCTTCGAAGAGGCGCTGGCAGACGATATCCACACGTGCCGCAACAAGTGCGTGTTCTGCTTCATCCACCAAATGCCCAAGAGGATGCGGCGATCGCTCTACCTGATGGACGATGATTTCCGCCTCTCCTTCATGCACGGCAACTACGTAACGCTCACGAATGTAACCGAAGACGAGTTCCGGCGCATCGTGGATCAAAGGCTCTCGCCGCTGTATGTGTCCGTTCATGCGACGGACCCAGTCTTGAGGGGCAAACTCCTGGGCCGCAAAGAGCCGGCGCCGATCCTGCCCCATCTGAGGCGCCTGGCCGAAGCCCGCATAGACACGCACGCGCAGATTGTGCTTTGCCCCGGCGTCAATGACGGCCCCGCCCTGGAACAAACGTTGAGGGAGCTCGCGGCGGAACATCCCACCCAAAGTGGAAGAAGATCGGGCGTCCTCTCCGTGGCGATTGTGCCCGTGGGGCTCACGCGCTTTCGAGAAAGGCTCCCCAAGCTGGCATCCGCAACGGGCGATTATGCCCTAGACCTAGTACGCCTCATGCGCGCCCGGCAGCGAGACTTCATGCACCGCCTGGGGACACGCTTCGCGTGGCTCTCGGACGAATGGTACTTCCTCGCAAGCAAACCGGTGCCGGGGCGCCGCCATTATGAAGAGTTCCCTCAATTGGAGGACGGCGTCGGAACGGTGCGCCTCTTCCTGGAAGGGGTCCGAAGGCTGGAACGGAGGCTTCCCCAGAGAGCCCCAACGCCTGTGCGCGCCACCTTGGTCACTGGAGAGCTTGCTGCAGGCGTCCTCCAATCCTTCGCCGAACGCCTCAACCGCATCGAGGGCGTGTCCCTCAACATTTGCGTGGTGAAGAACCACTTCTTTGGAGGCGGCATCAACGTGGCGGGGCTCCTCACTGCTCAGGACATCCTGGAACACCTGGTCCGCTTTCCCGTCCGGGATCGCGTCTATCTCCCCAGAGTTTGCCTCAAGGACGACAACCTCTTCCTCGACGACGTGACGCTGGAAGAAGCGCGAGCCCGAACGGAGCTGGATCTGCGCATCGGCGGCTCTAGTCCTAGGGATTTGGCCGAGGCATTGGCTCTGGTTCCACCCTTAGCGCAGGACCGCCGCCATGCTCGCCCGTGGCTCATGGAAGCTGCCTGTGAGAATACCTAAGGGGAATGTCTGCCAGCGGCCAGGGCTTCCACGAATTGGCGAGCAATCCAGGCAGGGGAAGTGATGGCGGTTCCCACCACTACGGCGAAGGCGCCGGCCTCCAAAGCGGCTCTGGCTTCTTCCGGGCGATGCACCCGCCCTTCGCAGATCACCGGGCAATTCACGCGTTGGGCAAGAGCCTCCACGAGGCCGAGGTCCGGGCCAACTTTGCGGTGCGCAGTATCTTCCGTGTAACCGCTCATCGTTGTAGCCACCAGATCGGCGCCGGCGTCGGCCGCAGCCAAACCCTCGTCCAGGGTAGCACAGTCCGCCATGACGAGGGCTCCCAGATCCCGGTGGATTGCCTCTACGAGGACCGGGAAGGGCACCGGGCGGGGGCGCCTCGTGGCATCGGCTGCAACAATGGCGGCTCCTGCTTGCACCACTTCGCGGGCATCGTCGAATTCGGGCGTGATGTACACAGGCCACGGCGGTACTTGGCGCTTCTTGATGCCGATAACCGGCACGGACACGGCTTGGGTAATGGCGGCGATGTTCCGCCCGTGATTGGCGCGGATCCCCACCGCCCCTGCCGACACGGCGCATTGGGCGAAGGCAGCCAGGATCTCCGGGTGATCCAGTGGCCCGCCCTCTTCGGCTTGGCACGACACGATCAGTCCGCCCCGGAGCGCATCGAGCACGGCTTCCTCCACCGCACGGGTGTTCATTTGCTCTCGGCTCCCGGCCCCAACGAAGCGGCCACCCGCTGAAGCAGTTGCTCATCCACGGCCACTCCCAACGCTTCCAGGGCGCGAAGCGCCGATGCCACCGATTGGGGAGCCTTCGGCCGCACAACCTGAGATCCGGGGGCCGTGCGCTTGATGGAGGCAGCCATGGCAGGGCATACCCAGCGCCCGGCCTGGAATACTCCGCCCACACATCCCACCATCACCGGTTGATCTGCCATCCCTAAGCGGTTGAGGACGAGAGATGCCTGGAGGCCAAGTTCTTTGCCCGCATTCCGAAGGATGCGTCGGGATATGGTGTCGCCGTCTTCCGCACACATGTCCACGATGCGGGCAATCTCGGCGACACCTCGGCGGTCGAGGCGATGCGAATATACCAGGTGGTGCACGCCGTGGACGTCTGCCACCCCAAGATGCCTGCAAACGGCATCCGACAGGCTGGTGGCCGGCCCCCGGCCGTCGGCAGCGCGCGTCATGGCGTTGAGTGCCTGCAGGCCGATCCAATAGCCGCTGCCCTCGTCGCCCAGCAGGTAACCCCAGCCGCCGCAGGATGCGCATTCGCCCTGAGCGTTTTCTCCGTAGGCCACGGACCCCGTACCTGCTATGACCACAACACCCGGTTTGCCGAGCGTAACGGAATAAAGGGCGATGCGCGTGTCATGCACAACCGCCATGCGCTCGGCCCGGATCACATTCGCGCAGAGCGCCTCTACCCCAAGAGCCAGACCCGTCAGCCCCACGCAGGCGCTTGCGAAGACGCCGCTCCATCCTGCCCGATTGCGAGCCGCCTCTACAGCAGTACGCAGCGATGCCTCCAGCCGCTCCATGCCGCCGGGCTCGGTCAGGTGGTTTGCCGGCCCGCCATAGCCGCGGCCGAGCACCACTCCATCGTCGCGCAGAACCACGGCCACCGTAGAGGTCTGACCGCCGTCCACTCCTAGAACGCATCGCATGGTTTAACCATCCAGGGGCACCCGGCCTGCGTAGCCGGCATCAATCGGATGCCAGTAGCGGATGTCGTCTTCGCTCAACTCCCAACATAGGAACACTTCACGGCCGTCCATCAAGTGAGGAAAGTCTACCAGGCCGCGCCCTATATCTTTGACCTCGATGCCGGCGGCCATGATCTCCTGAAGGATGGCAGTCAGCTCTTGCGCGCGCGCCTCGAAGCCGGTCTTTTTGGGAGAGCTGCCGTTACCGCGGATGATGCGCTGGGCTGCTTCGAATGCGGCCCTAAGTTCGTGGAGTTCAGCATAGAGGCTATGGATGCGCTGGAAGCGGGCACGCAGTTGTGGGAGCCAGGCGCGTGCCTCTTCGAGTGTGAAGTACTTGCGGAAGGACGGCATCGTGCGCACCTCGGGCAGGAGACATGGGATCATTCATCGCCGGCCTCCAGATATCCTGCCGAGGCTGATCCTTGGGGTGCGTCAACCCGAACCGGCCGGTTCCTCCTCCACGCCGACACCGGCGCCATAGGTGTGAAGGAGCAGCCTATAGCACTTCCGGCACCGCACCGAACGCTCTGCAGTGCAATCGGCGCGGGTAAGCGGCTCGAGGTCGGGGCCCATAAGGGAGGGCCCGATGCCGTTGGGCGAGGCGTCCTGCAAACCTGCTGCGAGCGAAGCGGCATCAGGAACGGCTGCCAGCTTGCGGGCCAGGTCCGCCGAAAGTGCGCAGAAGTAGAAGCCGCCGCACGTGGCATGCTTCAGTTCGTCGGGCTTGAGCGCCCGGAAATGGACGCACCGTTTGATGGCCAAAGGCGCCATATGCTTCGCTGAGCCGACTTCTCGTTGATGAGCAGTTCCCGCAGCGCAGAGAACTGTTCATTCCGTTCTGTTGTAAGAGCGCAGGGCGGAGTTGTGGAGTTCCCGGCACTGCGTCACGAAATGGGGTCAATCGGCCTTGTACCGGTAATTGAACCTCGCGATCGGCGCTACGTTCCCGGAGAGGTAAAAATCCATCACGTCCCCCGGATGCTGGCAGTGATCCACCCATTTGAAATCGAGCTCGATTTTCGTCGTGCCGCGCTTCAACCCAAGGGCGCTTCTAGGAATGGCAATCTGCATTTCGTTGCCCTTGACGCGATACGACACGAGAGCCACGCGCCGCCAGTTCCAGCCGCCGACGTTCTTCTCCAACCACGTTCGCCCATCACTCTGGACCTCTCTGTTAACGATGAAGTCGTAGCCTTCCCAGCCCGTCGCATGGTTGCGGTCCACATCTATCAGAAGCCACATCCAGTTGGGGTCTGTATACGGTGTGATGGGCTTTCTAGTTCGTGCGTAGAAATAGACGTTCGTTTTGTCCCGAGCTACCTTCAGAAGGGCGAATTCGTTTCGGCCGGTGTCATTGGTGTAGTGGGTTCCGCCGACGCCGTCGAAATCACGGGGAAGCGTCCCTCCGCGCTCAGCAGTGAAGGCAGGCTCGACCGCCTTCCATTGGTCGAAGGAAGCCTGCACGCGGATGGTTTTGGGCGAGGAGGCACGGGGCAGGGGCGGCACTCCTTTGTAGCGGCGCACATTGGCCACGAGCTGCCAGTAGTAATTGTCGGCGTGACCTCCCTTCATGGGCTCAATGTCTCTGCTGTACTCCTCGGTGAACTGATCCACAAAGACGATGGGCCCATCCGGGTTGCCCCAGCGGCCTGCAATCCACTCGTTCCATCCTGTGACCATTACGAAGGGGGGATGAAGTTGGAAGGCACGCTTCCATTGCTCCTGGAAGTTATATCCGTGAAGGACTGCACCGGGCGTAGTGTCCTCGAAGCCGTCATGGAAGCTTCTGCCACGGGCATCCCCGTTGCTCATGTTGGTGACCTTGCCGTCGCTCACGCGGAGGTTCTGGGCAACGGACACGTTTACCTCTTCCGGTTTGCTGGGATCATCGGTATATCCGTAGGGCTGGGGATAGGCAGCCTCCCAGTGCCACGCGTATGGAGTGTTGACCATCTCGAAGGGCCAGTGTGCTTTGCGCAGCGTAAAGAACTGCTTGAGCTCCGGTGAGGCCTGGGCCGGATCACAGATCATGAGAGGCTTGCCGTGCCACCGGAACCACAATTCAGGATAGAGGCCGGGTTTGTACAGTTCCTCATAGATCTTTTGGGCCGTCTTGCCGGCCTCGGTGTTCACCATGAAAGCGATTTGCGGCGTGCGGCCGCCCTCTTCACGGATCTGACGGAACACGCGGCAAAGTTCCATGAACACCGGCGTATAGGTAACGGCGTTGGTGGTGTCGAAGATGAGCGTGTCTACGCCGGCATCAGCCAGAAGCTGAGCATGGCGCCGAAGCACCCAGGGATCCGTCGCCAAATAATAGCCGTAGAGCGGCTCACCCCAATAGTGAAACATCCCAATGGGTCCCCACAGAGGGGAATGCGGCTTTTTCAGCGCGTCGGGATCGGCGGCGAGGATCCTGGACACGTCATAGGGGCCATCCCAGTTCGGGCTCTTGCCGCCGCGGTTATCGTGCCAAAGAAAGTAGAAAATGCCCACAAATCGGCCGCTCTTTGGGGGGCCTACCTCGCCGGCATCGGGCAAAGTGCGCCCAAGTTCGTCTGTAGCCGGCCAAGGCACTCCCGGGTTGATCTGCGCATCGGCGCCTTGCGTCATCATCGCACCGCACACAAACACCAGTGCCACCACTGCCGCCATCCACGAAGTCCATCCGGATACCATGTTTTGAACCCTCCACACCCGCCATACGCTGCCTTCGCCAAACGTCCCGGCGTCTGCAGCTCCCTGCCGCCTCGTACGTAAGTATTCCTGACCCCGACACGGTTTCCCTGCCGAAGAGCGGCCCCTTGCTTGGATCCGGGTATTCCAGCGGCAAATTCGCGGGCGGCCTGGAAGTTCTTTTAGCGGCTGCGGACCGCGTTCGATCCAAAGGACCCCCGGGGAAAGTCCCTTCGGTACAGGCGGGTAAGCAGAGAGACGTCGTTGGGGATGAGATAGATGCAGCCCTTGAGCCGCTTGGTTTCACCAGGCTGCAGACCTCCAATGCGAGGGTCCGCATGGATGCACACCAACACGCCCTGAAACAGTTCCTGGGTACGGTCCCACGCAGTAGCCAAAATCCACCGGCCATCCGACGAGAAGCACCCGATGAGGCCGTTGGCGGGTCGGACCGTGGAGATGGGGCGCGGGTTCACATCTTCGGGGTTTACACCGGCGGGAACGTACACCTGGCCTCCCTTGTAGAGCGCTTCCTCCGCGCGGGGCAGATCCGATAGATGCCGAAGGCCGTCATCGGTGAAGAGGAAGCACTGCTTGGTATACTCGTTCTGATCCGATCCGGTGAAGGATGCTACCTGAATGCAGGGCTGGAACCATTCCACATCCGCGTATTGCGACCCTGCGTTCCGTACGGTCAGCTCGAAGAGCACCCCTTCCCGCCTGGCTCGGATGCGGTGCAGAACTTCCACATGGCCCGCGACCTCCGTGCGGAGACGCACTTCCTTGGCGGGCCCTGCGCCGTCAATGCGCGTGGTGTGATGCGGGATCACCGTGTCTTCCCACCGGCGCCCAGTAGATCCTCTCCGGCAGAAGGCCTCTAGGTAGAGGACCTCCACCCTGCCGCCGGGGAGAAGCGGCGAGAGGATGCTCAGCCGGTTGTCGCGCCAATCCAGTTGCAGCCGAAGATCCACAGATCCCGCGCCCTGCAGAAGATCACAGCCGGCTAGGATCGCAGCCAGAAGGTTTACCCACACCACCACAACCACCTCCTGCACAGAGTGGCGGCCTCTCAAGACGCAGGCTTTTGTGCTGCTGCGTGCATGCGCCGCGCACACCGGAACATGGCACGATAACCGGGGTCGTCCATGGGCGTCACGATGACGCCGAAGGCTCCGGCGCTATGGATGAAGCGCCCGTCACCCAGGCACATACCCACGTGCGTTATGCCCTCGCGGTCCATGCCAGTGCCGCTGCCGAAGAAAAGGAGATCGCCCCCTTGAGCGTCGCCGAGGTCCACTTCCTCGAAGGCGTTAGAGGCAGCCTGTTCGTGGGCGTCTCGCGGGATCGTCGTGCCGCAGAGCCAGTACAACCGCTGGACGAAGCCGGAGCAATCCATGCCGAAGGGCGTGCGGCCGCCCCACAGGTAGGGTACACCGATCAGCTTTCTCGCGGCTTCCACCAGACTTCGCCCAAGGTCCTTGGCCGGTGCCGGCGGGTCCGTTAGCCCCGATGCCGCCACGTACGCTATGCGCCCGTCAGGAAGTTTCACGCTGCAATAGCCCGGCGCCGCATCCGGCTGGACTACTTCCAAAAGGGTCCCGAGCGTTAGGAGTGTGATGCGTTCGGACCCCTCCGATGGTTGGGGCAGCACCGGCAGAAAGAGAGAAGCTACGGCAGCGGCGCGCGAAGCTTCCGGGTAGGCCCCGCCGCCCGACAGCGGCGCCAAATGCTTCTGGAGGACCCACCCTTCGTAGGCATCCGGAGTTTGGATGCGCACATACGCGCCGCTCTGGCCCACGATGCGGACGGTTTCCCCAAAGATTGCCTGGCTCACCTGTTCGGCTTCGCCGCTCGGTTCCGCGCGCATGGGACACACATTGTGGATCACCACGCCTCTCCCTTCCATATTTCCGTGCCTCTCCTGAACGGGAGTGGAAGTGCAATCTTCGGAATCCATGTATCTTACCATACAGCGTTCGGCACCGGCAGAACCGGCGCAGGAGAACCGCCCGGTAACAGCGAAGCGATCCTGCAGGTAGTTCCTGGAGGTTCTCAACATATGGCTGGGTTTTTGCTGATTGCCGGATTGGCTTCGGTGCTTCTCTGTGCGGTTTCGGGCGCGCAAGGCGACCCACTGGTGGTGGTGCTTCGAGGCGCCCGGCGCGAAAGCATGGTGGTAAGTCAGGTGCACGTCCCACGCCGCCTCTTGGGCGACTGCCTTGTGGGCGCTGCGCAGAATGCCGACGGTGCGGTCCCCTTCCAAATAGTTCCCGATGCGGTGCAGAGTGCGCGCGGCATTGCGGTGATGCGAGCTCCGGTCAGCGGGGACATCAGCCTAACCTTGGCTTCAACGCAGTTCCAGCGGCCCCGGCGGATTACTGCCCCATGTGAGGTCGTCGTGGGATCTTCCCTCGTTCAGATGGATCCCAGCCGGATGGCAGGCTTCCCAAACTCCATTCGGCTGGGAGACGGAAAGACCCTTTCGTCTTTTACATGGAACGACCGCCTTTACCGGCCCGGCGCCGGAGGCTTCCTGCTGCGGAACGATCGCAATGCCACGCTCGAACTGCTGTGCGAAGGGCCCCTTTGCAGCGTCTATCGCGTTCGGGCAGCGTACTGTGACGAAGACGGCCGCCGCGCTCCCGGGAATGCCGACGCAGTGTACGACTGGTACTTCTTCAGGGATGCTCCTATTGCCTTTGTCACCGGCATCGTCCGCCAGGCTGCGCCGGAAGCCTGGAGCGAACTGCACTTTCTGGAGTGGAACTTTTCCGGGAACGACTTTGCACGCTATGCAGGAGGCAATCCCGTGGAGGAAGGCGCGCTGGACGGCCGGCGGGAGAGCCGCCTCTTCTCTTCATGGGCCGCGTTGACGGCCGGCAACCACGCAGTGGGCATGTTTGGAGGCCTCATACGGATGTACGACGGCCGTGGCGAATACGGTACGTACCTTCATGCTGCGTGGACGAGTTTTCAGGGTGGAGAGGCGCGCTTCTCCGCATGGCTCTGGATGGGCGAAGCGCCGGATCCTGTTGCGCGCATTCGCCATGCTGCGGATGCACTCTCTGCGCAGCCGAGGGTAGCCATCAGCACCCGTGCGGTGCACCGCGCAGTGCAGCTCTCCGAACAGGCTGCCGAACGCGCAACAGGCACCGCGCGCCTGATGCGGGGATGGATGAGCGCGCTGGCCCGGCAGGCCGAGTTGGAGGGGAGCCTCGAGGATGCGCGTACCCTTGCCTCCGGCGCCGTGCCCCAAGGGTGGAGGCTCGTGCGTGCAGGCGACCTTGGAATTGCTTTCTCTTCAGGGGGAGGGTCTATCCGCCTCCATTCCGTCTACGATCTGCGGCGCAGGCTGGAACTTGCTGCTTCGGAACAGCCTCCGCTCTTTGCGCTCACAATTCGCCAAAACAAGACTGGGCCGGATATCAATGTCACAGCGGATGCGGGATGGTCCTCAACGCAGATTACCAAGGCAGGCAACGATTGGGTGCTCCGCTGGAAAGGCTTGCGCTTTCCGGATCTTCCGAAGTTCTCAGTGATTGCTAGGCTCACTCCCGATGCTGCCGCCAACCGAGTGGATTGGACTTTTCACGTGGAAACTCCGCCGGGCGGTCCATCCATATGGCGCGTGGATTTTCCCCAAATTGGAGTGGCGGACTTGGGCTCGAACGGCGCCGTGCTCTACCCCGCTGGACCCGGTGTAGAGCACACGGATCCGTGGAACCATCCTCTCACGTACCTCGGCCAGTATCCGGGCGGGTGGTGCAGCATGCCCCTCCTCGCCGCATACCGCAAAGGTCCGGACGCCGCCGGGCTCTATTTCGCCGTCCATGACGCATGGGGAAGCATCAAGGACGTGTCTGCCCAATCGGATGCTGCAAGCCGCGCCGTGATCCTCTCCTACCACACCCCGGCCCCCAATCGAGGAGTGCCCGGCAACGGATATACCCAGAGTGGGAAAGCCGTGTGGGCCCTGCTCCGCGGCGATTGGTTCGATGCTGCCCAAATGTACCGCCATTGGGTGATGCGGCACGCGCGATGGTGGCCAAAGATCGGGCACGCCGGCAGGCCGGACACGCCTCTTTGGATGCGCCGATTGGCAGTATGGGCCGTGGGCGGGGGAGCACCATCCGAGTGCGTACCCCTTGTGAAGCGCTTCGCTCAGGCGATGGGAACGCCAACAGGTTTCCATTGGTATAATTGGCACTCCAACCCCTTCGATAACGACTATCCTCACTACTTTCCCACGAAGCCGGGCGTGGCAGAAGGGGTGAAGGAGCTTCAGCGGGCCGGTGTGAAGGTGATGCCGTACATCAACGGCAGGCTTTGGGACACTCGCGACCGGGGTTTGGAGGATTGGGAATTCACGAGCCGCGCCCTCCCCGCGGCATGCAAGGATGCTGCAGGCAAGCCCATCATAGAGAGTTACGGGAGCAAGGAAAGCGACGGGAGCCCTGTGCGCCTCGCCGTCATGTGCCCAACAACGCATTTGTGGCAGAGCGTCATCGCCGATCTCGTGTCCCGCCTGTTCCAGGAGGTCGGCGTGGATGGCGTGTACATTGACCAAGTGGCAGCCGCCTACCCCGCTCTTTGTATGGATCCCACCCACGGCCATCCCCTCGGAGGAGGCCACTGGTGGAACGAGGGGTACTGGAAGCTCGTCGGCGCCATCAAAGCAGCTAAACCGAAGGATCGAATGCTCACAACGGAATGCAATGCGGAACCCTTCATCAACGTCTTCGATGGGTACCTCACCTGGCACTGGCAGATGAACGGAATGGTGCCGGCCTTCCCGGCAGTCTATGGCGGTGCAATCCAGATGTTTGGGCGCAATTATGCAGGAGGGCCGCAGAAAGATCTCGCCTTGCGCATGAAGGCGGGGCAGCAACTCGTATTTGGAGAACAGATCGGCTGGATCAACCCTGCCGTGGTAGACGAACCCGAGAACATCGCCTTCCTCAAGCAGATCGTCGCCATGCGCAGAAAGCTGGCACCGTGGTTCTATGCCGGCCGCATGCTCCGCCCCCCGTCCATCGAGGGGCAGACCACCACGGTCACTGCGGATTGGCAATGGGGAGGCGTCGCCATGGTCACAACGCCGCAGGTGCTTACGGGAGCATGGAAGAGGCTGGATGGAACATCCATTGCTTTGATCTTCGTGAACGTAGGGGATGAACCGGCCCAGGTGGCATTCCGTGCGAACTGGAGCGAGTACGGGTTGCCGCGCCGCTTCCTTTTTAACGAAGTCGGGCAGGGCAGTGCAGTGGAGCTTCGCTCTCGAGCACTGCAGCACCTGGTGATCCCCGCCCGCGCGGTACGGGCATTCATCGCGCAGGCGCCGTCGCATTGATCGCACAGTACAGAGGGCAACAGGCAAACATGTCACAACGATGGATGGCGGCAGGCTCGCTGGGTGGGATGATCGGAGTGATGCTGGGCGCTTTCGGTGCCCATGCGCTCAAAGGACATCTTCCGCCGGCAAGCCTAGAGCTGTGGGACACCGCCGTACGCTACCAGATGACGCACAGTGTGGTGCTGCTGTTTGTGGGGCTCATGGCGGCAAGACACCCGCAAAGCGCAACCCTCGCTTGGAGTGCACGAATGATGATTTCCGGCATCCTGCTTTTCAGCGGAAGCCTCTATCTGCTGGCGGCTTTCGGGGCGCGCTGGCTGGGTGCCGTTACTCCTCTTGGGGGCATCTGCTTCATCCTCGGCTGGCTCCTGCTCCTAGGCGCATCCGGCAGTGCGGCCTTTCATGAGCCCTGATTGCCCACGCTCATGAAATTCCGTTGGGTCAAATCCCGGCTGCTATGGAACAACATTCCACGGCAAACGTCTTAAGAGCTGGAACCTGGTGCACCGTTCCAGCGTACAGACAACTGCATAGCGGCGAGCGCGGGGCGGGCCCGATGGTCCGAACCGCGGCAAAACCAAATAGCGTTAGCCGTGCGCGGCCCAGAAGTTTGTCGCGCCCGGCTCCAAACCGGGAGCGCCCGGTGTCGGCCCTGCTGGGCCCATCCCGGGAAGCTCGTTGAGATAGCGGGGGTCCCAAATGGGATCCCCGCTTGGCGTCCCGGTGTACCGTGGGTGGCGGCGGCAAGGATCCATTCCCGGTACCATGGCCGGTAAGTCCGCTTGGTGGTCCTGCACAGAATTCAACAGATGCAGGCAACGAAAGGTTCGCGACCGGAGATGAGAGATCAGCCCCCGACGGCGCAGATCGCTACGGCCACGATTGCGGCGGGGATCGCCGGATGGATGGCTGCTCACTGGACCAGCCCTTCCGGAACATTTCACACCGCGCCCGTCGTGGCGGTCGCTTCGGCAGTGCTGCTTCTGGGCGTGATCCTTTCACGCCGCGCAGCCGCAGATTGTGCGCGCAAAGCAGAGCTGCGCTTGGAGAACGCGCGCGCTGAGGGTAAGCGGCTGTGCCTTGACCTTGCCGGATCCCTCGCATGCATCATCGAAGCGAAAGCCGGATATGACCTGGGCCATGTAGTGCGCGTGCAGGTGTACTGTTCTGAAATCTGCAAGGAATTGCATACAGACGAAGACACCGAGCAGGCTGTAAGTGCTGCAGCCCTCATGCATGAGATCGGCCGGCTCGGCATCTCCCACACCCTCCTGGTGAAGAGAGCAGATCTCACTCCCGAGGAATGGGAACGCATCCAGGAATATCCGCTGCTGGGAAGCCGCATCCTGGAAGCGATCCCTTTTCCGTGGCCTGTAGCTCAAATTGTACGGCATCATAAAGAGCGGCTGGACGGCAACGGTTACCCCGACGGCTTACGCGGCGAAGAGATCCCCTTTGGGGCGCGCATCCTTGCGGTTGCCGATGCCTACGATGCCATGGTGTCTCCACGCGCCTATCGGCCCAAACGTACTTCTGAAGAGGCTTTGGAACAGATACGCCAAGGCGCCGGATCCGCCTTCGACCCAACGATTGTAGAGGCTTTCCTCAAAGCCATAGACCGCGTCCAGACGCGCCTCGTGTCCGCTGGTTCATGGATCCTGCCGAGCGCGCCCAGCGAGGTTGCCGACGCCGCGCGGGAAGTCCATGCTCTCCAAGAACTTGCAGCATCGGTGAGCGCGAAGTTGAGCCTTGCGGACACCCTATCGGCCCTTTCCCTGCACCTCAGAGAACTGGTCCGCTACTCCACATGCATCGTATACCTGCGTGAGGGCGATCTTTTGCGGGCATACGGAGCCTATGGCGTCAACGCTGCGCATTTCGAGCAAAGCGCAGCACGCATGGGAACCTATCTCACTGGTCGCGTTGCGTCGCGAGGCGAACCTGCTCTCGCATCCTATCTCGAAGGCGATGTGATGCTCGCTTCCACCCCCGAAGCCTGGACGCCGCTTCGTTCCACCCTGGTTGTGCCCTTGCGGATAGATCATCGCATCATCGGTACCCTCAACCTCTACCACACCGAGCCCGATGCCTTCTCGCAGGATGACCTTCGAATAGCTGCTCTCGTTGGGGAATTGGCAGCACGCGGCATCGAAAACGCCCGCATCTTCGAAAAGACGCGGGAATCGGCGTTTACGGACCCCATCACCGGCCTGAGGAATGCGCGCTACCTGCGCCATTGCTTGGACCAGGAGCTGAACCGTGCACGCAAGAATGGGCACAACCTTGCCGTGCTGGGCATTGATCTGGACCGCTTCAAAAGCGTAAACGACACCTTCGGGCACGAACGGGGCGACGAAGTGTTGCGTGACTTGGGCGCCCTCTTCGAACAGCATCTGCGCAATTACGACGTGGTAGCGCGATACGCGGGCGATGAGTTCGTTATCGTCCTGCCCGAAACGAACCGCTCCGAAGCTCGCAGCGTTGTCCAAAAGATCGAGTCGGCTGTGCAGTCCTACGCCGCGGGCATTCAGCAGACTGAACCGGATTTCCCACCCTTGGGCGTGTCCATCGGCATCGCTGTATTCCCTGAGGATGGGGACACGGCCAAAGACCTTCTTGCCGCAGCAGACCAGGAAATGTACCAATGCAAGAGGGGCCAGCGGGCCGCCTAGCGGAAGCTCCCCTTTATCCCCAGCAGGCAGGAGGAGCGAAGGAATCCGGTCCCCTCCGGTTGAACTGACGCTTGTAGGCGAATGCGCATCCCTCCCAAGGAGAAACCCATGGCTATTCCCATCGCGTTGCAACTCTATTCCGTCCGTGAGGACTGTGCAAAAGACCTCCCAGGCACTTTGGCCGCCGTCGCCAAAATGGGCTACAAAGGCGTGGAGTGGGCCGGATACTACGGCCGCAGCGCCAAAGAGCTTCGCAAGATGTGCGATGACCTGGGGCTGAAGACGGTCGGAACCCATATCGGGCTGGACACACTCCTCGGCGATGAGCTCGAGAAGACCGTGGAGTTCAACCACACGTTAGGAAACAAGCACCTGATCGTGCCGGGTCTGCCGGCAGAGCGGACCAAATCTCGACAGGCGTGGCTCGACACGGCGAAGATCTTCAACGAGATTGCCGAGCGCCTCCATGCTTTCGGGATGTTGACGGGTTACCACAACCACACCATCGAGTTCAAGCCTTTGGATGGCGAGTTGCCGTGGGACACGTTCTTCGGAAACACCCGGCAGGACGTCATCATGCAGTTTGACACCGGCAACGCCATGCACGGAGGCGCCGATCCTGTGCCCTTCCTCGAACGGTACCCCGGCCGCGCCATCACCGTGCACATCAAAGCCTTCTCCAAGACCAACGACAAGGCCCTCATAGGAGAAGACGATCTGCCGTGGGACCGCATCTTCCACATCTGCGAGACAACCGGCGGCACCGAGTGGTACATCGTCGAGCAGGAGAGCTACGCCTATCCACCCCTGGAATGCGTAGACCGAAGCCTCCAGAACCTCAGGAAGATGGGCAAGGCTTGATCCATGCCCGGGCTGGTGCGGAGGAACCTGTAACGGCGCCGCACCAGCCTTATTCCACGCCGGCGCCCATCGCACCCTCCTTCGGCGGTCCTCGGCACCCTCCGGCTCTACAGCCGAGAGGACCCGAAACCTCCCCCCGAACGGCAAGTGCTCTCCCCAGTTGAGGCACGGTTCACGCCTGAAGGTGGCCGAACCGGTGGGACGCGCCCGTGGAAGCAACGGGACCCACAGCCTCCCCAAAAACCGGTAACAGCTTCCGTTGCTTCCTGCCGAGAATAGAGCTGGAGGAACAAAGCATGCGCGTCGCGCTTCATGTAGCCTTGGCGCTTTTGGCATGGGCGGGAGCCATCTGCCTGATCCCGTGCCGCTGAGACGCATCATTCCCACCGGACGCCGGCAGCAAGCGGTAGAATGGGTGCGGGAGACACATCATGTACACCTGCACCGTGGGAGCAAACGCCGCCGGCATGCGCCTGGACCGGTACCTTGCACAGGCCCTTGAAGTCTCCAGGGAGCGGGTACAAGCCGCTGTTGATGCCGGTTCCGTGCGCGTCAACTCGGGGATCGCCCGGTCTTCCTACCGGCTGCGCATCGGAGATGTTATCGAGGCAGAACTGCCTGCCTTGGAGCCCATCCGCGCGGTGCCGCAGCAGATCCCACTCTCCGTCGTCTATGAAGATGATCACATCCTAGTGGTCAACAAGCCGCGGGGAATGGTGGTGCATCCGGCTCCAGGAAATCCGGAGGGCACCCTCGTAAACGCCCTACTAGGCCGCACACACTTTGCGCCCACCTTTGCCGATGCGCTGCGACCGGGCATCGTGCACCGATTGGACAAAGACACTTCCGGCCTGCTGGTGGTAGCCAAAACAGAGGAAGCCTACCAAAGCCTTCAGCTCCAGATTGCGCAGCGGACCGCCCAGCGCATCTACCTGGCCGTGGTGTGGGGGAACCCTTCCTTCCGTAGAGTTGAGGTGGACGCACCCATCGGCAGGCATCCGGTGGACCGCAAGAAGATGGCAGTAATCACCGATGCAGGTCTTCGGGCGCGGTCCGCCGTTACCCAATTGGAGGTCGTGGAGGCGTGGAGGGGCTTCAGCCTTGTGGAGGCCCGGCTTCGTACGGGGCGTACGCACCAGATCCGCGTCCACTGCGCTTACATCGGCCATCCTGTTGTAGGCGATTTGCTGTACGGCGGCCGGCGGCGCATCCCGCGAAACCTCTTCGGGGAAGAAGCGGCGTCTCTTTTGGAGCGAGAAATCGCAAGCCTGCACGGACAGGCGCTTCATGCATACCGACTTGCATTTCGCCATCCCAGTACGGGGGACACAGTGTCATTCCACGCGGATCCGCCCCAGGAGATGGCGCGCCTCATCGAACGCATCCGAGCCGCGTCGAGAGAGGTCTCGTAAGCGTCTATCTCCTAAATCCACCCTCGCCGCATATAAACCCAGTAACCCAGCGTTTCATGGGCCCAATCTCGGAAGGCAGCCACTCGGTCGCCGAAACCAGCCAACGCGTTGAAATCGTAGCTCTGCTCTTCACATGGAACGGGCACTACGCGTACCCCGGCCTGTCGAAACACGGCTACAGCCCTGCGCATATGCCAAGGGTGGGTTACAAGGAGAAAGCGCGTCCACCCATGTTGGCGTGCGAGGCGAGCCACCGCTTGGGCTTCCTGGTGTGTATTCTCTGCGTGCCTAGTCAAAAGCACGGGGAACGTAAAGTGCAGTTGCCGCATCTGTTCTCTCGCTGCAGCGGACCAATCGGCAAACTTGCTGGAACCGTGAGAAAGGATCATGCGGGGAGCGTAACCTGCGCTCAGGAGCTCATAAGCCTTGACCATGCGGGATTGGGCGGCGCATGTCATCCCGCCATCCAAAAAGACGTCGGATGCCAACACGATGACGGCGTCTGCCTTCCTGGGAGGTTCAGCCAGAACCAGGCGGGGCATGAGCACGCTCATCACGGGCGTGAACCCGACGACACCCATGAGGATGGCCAGGATGCCCGGAGGCCACCAGAGCGCCGCCCGCAAGCGCGTGCCTGCCAGCGCCCCCCAAAGGAGCGGGCAAACGAGGATTACGTAGTCGCTGCCAAGCCAGGGAAGCACGCCCCTGGACATATTGTGCAGGGCAAGCCCAAAGAACCAGCCCAGGATGGCGCCTCGCGCCGCCACGACCATCTTGGAGCTGGAAGCCGCAGCCTTGGGCAAATTACCAGAATTGCGAGCTGCCATGCCTATTTGCTGGAACGAACAGGCAAATTCATCGTCTGAACCTTCTGGAGCACAGGCAATTCCCCGACTCCCGGCGCGTGAATTCTGCGCTGCCGGCTGCCAACGGAGTGGTTGGCGCGTGCGGGGATGCGTGCCTGGGGCCTATAATCAATAACCATCGTCGAACCGAACATGCAACAGAACCAGCCTACCCTCGAAAGATCTCAACATACGTCCGGAACCCATAGTCGCCACCATTCGCACCATCGTGCCCCTTCCACACGTCCCAGCCGCCATACCCGCCACCGAAGCTTTTGGCGTGTCGTAACGCGCTGGCTCAGCCGGCAAGGAAAGCTCCTCGCCGCCGAAATCGTCGCCGGCGCCGTCATCGCCGTTCTCCTCGTAACCTACATCAACCGGTGGAATGGCCCCAGCGTAGAAGTGCAACAGGCAGTTTATCAAGCTCGCAAACAGGCTTCCCATCCGGCCGATGCGCATGACGCCCGCAACCGCGCGATCTACCAGGAAATCCTGGCAGCCGAGAAACGCGCAGCCGCAGAGGCCCGCCGGCGGGTGCCCGATTTGGCGCCGGGCTCACCGGGATATACGCCCGCGAAGGCCGAGCGCCAGGCCCAACATCAAGTGGAAACCGAAGCCGTGCTCGAGGGCCGCTACAGGGCTTCCATCATGGCCGAGCGGCACCTCACTCCTGAAGAACTTCGAGCCATTGAGGACCAGGGCCGCACAGCAGGATGGTGATGCCGGCTGCATCCCGAGCAGATCATACCCTACCTCCCGGCTGGGATATCATGCACCAAAGACGATGCGACCGAAGCGCCGCGGTACGTGGAAGTTGGGCGGATCTTCCAAAGTAGCGCTCCAGGCAAGGTACCGATCGCGGGGCCCGCGGTCAATTCGGTAGAAATTCCCCCGCCATACTGCACCCGGCTGCGGCTCAGGCTCACCCAAGCCGGACCAAGGGATCTGCCAAAGGCCAATCCATACCCCGGCATGCACAATGTCGGTAGATGCGCCGCCCACGCCCCAGGGCTCCCCGTGCACGGGCAGAGTTGCATGCACCTGCGTCTCCAGCCCGGCGCAGTCCCAGTCGGGTTCCACCGTCATCGTGGAGCGTTCCAGATTGGGACTGCGGATTTCCGCGTCGAAAAGCACATTCCCGGGGTTGAGCTCCAATTCGAAATACCGAGTGAGTTCCCCGCGAGGCGCCAGGAAGATCTCCACGACTTCTTCGTCATACAGGGGATCATCCCGCTGTGTCCACGTACGCCAAATGTAGGTGTCTGCAGCCAGGAAGGCGACGTAGAGATGCCTGGGGCTCCATCGCGCCACGACGGCGGTTCGGCACTCTCCCACATCTGCATGGGGCGCGCCGCCCGGTCGGAACAGACCCTCCAGCACACGAGGTGAAATCTTTCGAGGAGCCCCGCCCCGCACGTCCCGAAGCCACCGAACGTCCGGGCTCGACGCCCAAAACTCCCACCGCAACCAGGTGTCGGGCTCGCCGGAGCAGAGCTTCTTGCAACGATATGTGGGGATGGCAGCCATCCAGCGGTTCCCGTTGCACCGCGCCTGGGGTGCGTCCGATGTGTGTGGATGCTATTCCCCAGGGATGCCGCCATTCCCTTCCACAGATGAAGCGAACAAGCGAGGGAACTCTTTGCGTAACAGGCCGTATTAATTAGTGGAGGCGGCCCCTGGGGCAGCCTCGGATGCATCCGGACGCCTCTGGGGCACGCATCGGCCACACGGCCTTAAGATCTGCGCAAGGAGGTGGGAACGATGCTGCGACGCAACACTCATGCCACTGCATTGACCCGGCGCGGGGAAGGCGCCCTCACCCACATCAGTCCGTGGGAGGAGTTTGAGGATCTGCGCCGGCAGATGGACGATCTGTTCAGCCGCGTTTTCGGATACACGCCGCTTTCCCGGCTGATCCCCAGCGGCCCCGCGTTCGAGCCTGCCGTAGATCTCTATGAGACCGACGACAAGGTGATGCTGTACGCAACGCTTCCCGGCTTCTCGCCCGATGCGATCCACGTGGAGACCACGCCGGACACGGTCACGATCCAGGGTGAGCGCAAAGCGTTGTTCGACAGTGAGAGCCAAAAGGCTGTGGCGCATCGCCAGGGCTGGGTGGCCAGCGAAGGCAGCTTCAGCGTGAGCTATACGCTGCCTTGCGAGATTGACCCCAACAAGGTCAAAGCCACCTTCCGCAACGGTGTGCTCGAACTGGACATGCCCAAGTCGGAGCATGCGAAGACCAAGGCGGTGAAGATCAAGGTTCAGCCTGGGTCCTAGCTGCACGTGTGGCCGGGTGCGGGGCGGTGCGTGGTCCGCCTCGCACCCTTTTTCTTGGCAACCTCCCGAAACAGAGGGAACCTAGTCACGCCTGACGCAATCCTACACTTTGGATGCTGCCCGAACATGGGTGCATCTGCGGCAGGACGGCGGAGCAGATAACTCGGCACTTCGAGCTGCTAAGGCCATCCGGCAAATCCAGGGATTGCCCGTGGAACCCAAGAGAAGCTGCGACGAGATTTGGGAACTGCTTTGCGCCTACTGCGACGGCGAGGCCTCCAGGGATGAAGTCCTCCGCGTTGAAGCGCATCTTCACGATTGCCCTGAGTGCCGAGTTGCAGCCCACCTGTTGCGGCAAACCTCCCAGGTTCTTCGCAGTGAGGAGCTCGTGGGCCCGCCGCCCGACCTAAGAGAGCGCATCCTGGCAGCCACGGTGCTGCAGCCTCGGCGGCACAGGAATTGGAGATGGCCCTGGTACTTGCCTGCACTGCGGCCTGTTCCGTTGCCCCTGCTGGCGGGTATCGGGATTGCAGCAATCCTAGGGATGGTCGTTGTGCCGAAGGGGTCTGCGCCAACGTTCAAGGTTTTCGGCGGAGCAATCCAGCCCGAGATAGCCGCCCGGAGCGCAGCATCGGCTGCTTTGCCCGCGCCCGCCCCCGCGCCGCCGACTACACGTGAGGCCAAGGCGCCCGTGCTCAAAAGCCCTCCGAAGCGCCACATGATCTTGGCCTCTTCAACGCCCAACAGAAGTGTGCCCCCTGTTCTGATTGCTTCTCCCCGCAGCGTTCCGATGTGGACACCGCGCCCGCACACGCCTTCCATTCCGCCCCAAGAAGTTCCTGCAGCTCAGCAGGTAGCTTCCAACCCCGTGGTCCCAACTCACGATGTGCCGGTGCCTTCGGGCGACACGCCGCCCGCCCCGCGGCCCAGCACTCCAGTTGATGCGCACCCTTCGGCGACCGTCGAGCCGCAACCCGCTGTGTCGGAAGCCCACATCCAGATAGCCGCCGGCGACACGGTCAACGCCCAAGCCTATGCCTCCCTGGCGGGGATCAAGCGCACGCTTCAGCCGCGCAAGGATATGGCGTGGACCCTTGCAGATGGCGATGCCGAGGAACGCAGGGTCCTTACCGTAGACCTCTACCGCAGCCGGTTCTGAAGCACGCTTCTAAGCCAACTCCAAGCCTATGGCCGGGAACCCAGGCGTGCATTACCGCCGTATAACGGGTACAACGGCTGCAGCGTATGGGTGGTGCGACATCTCCATGTCTTCCCCCAGTAAAACCGGAGCGGTCATTCTCTTGATGGGCTGGCTTTGGCTCAGCGCAGCCTCGCCATTCATCCACACGTGCACGGTAAAGCCTGGTGCCGCCCACACGGCCGTCTACGCCCCAAAGGCGGAATGTGCCTCGTGCGCCTGGTATGCGGCGCTTCAGTCGCCCGCATCGCAAGCTGCGCCTCCTGTACTGCAAGCTGAGTTGGCCGGCACGGCCTACCTTCCTCCGGTCGCGACCCAGCAGCCGCCCATCCTCCAAGCCGCCGCATCCCGCGCTCCGCCGCTCCTCCCCGAGAACCTGGCCCCCACCCAAGCAACGCCCGTATTGCGACATGATGCTCTGAGCCACCGCGTTCGCCCGGTGCCGATGCATCCTGCAAGAGGCGGTCTGGCGGGCGCCCGCGAGCCGTGAACCGACGCAGCCCCAGGAGGAGCATGCCTGTGTCCGATCCCGATAAAACAAACTTGATCCTTGTTGTAGTAATCTGCACTCTGGTGTTCCAGGCCTCCACAGCCCTAGCCGATGGAGCGCCCAAGGCGGCAGCGCCCTCCACCGTGCTCACGGCGCACGTTGGTCCGCAGAAGATTTCTGTGGAACAAGCCGTACGCATCGGGTTGGAACGGAACCCTCAGATTGCGGGGGCTCGTGCCGCCGAGGCTGCCGCCCGCGCCAACTACCGATCCTTTGCGGCCTTTCCCGGGGTTCAATTGGGCGTCACGCACAGTGAGGGTACGAGCACGGCGCCCTCGCTCACAGGAGCTCCAAACGACACGTTCCTCGATGTGGGTGAAACCCTGGACACGAGCGGCCAGCGCCGGTATCAGGCTGCGGGGGCCGGCGCCCAATGGACGGCGGCGCGATACGCCCTGGAGGAGATGCGCCTCAGCCTCGAGCAGCAGATCCGCGATGCCTACTGGGGCCTTGCAGCCGCCCGGGCCCAATCACAGGCGGCGCTGGACGCTCTCCATGACGTTGAAAAGGTCCACGAGCTCACGATTACGCAGGAGCAGGCGGGAGCGTCTCCCCATGCCGACGTCGTGCGCAGTTCCATTGACGTAGCCAACGCCCGGCAGGCTTACGAGGCAGCATTGGGGGCCGAGCGCGTGGCGCTGGCTGCCCTCAATACGCTCCTGGCACGACCGGCCATGGAGCCGCTCGAGCTCGAGGACGCGCTCTCTCCTTCGGCATCCGCGCCGGAGCCCATCCCGAACCTTCCCGATTTGAAGGAGCTGCAACGCATCGCTCTGGAAAACCGGCCCCTCATCCGCCAGGCTCGAGAGGCAACCCGGTCGGCCCGGTACGCCGTGCTCCAAGCGAAGGCATCCCGCTTCCCCGATGTGTCCGTAGATTACGAGCGATCACTGCAGCACCCCGCGGGATCCGAGACCGTGCTTCTTGGAGCACACTTCCCAATCTTGGATTTCGGCAGCATCAACGAGGCCATTCGGTCAGCCGCGGCAGCCGAACGCCAAGCGAAAGCCCAAGAAGTACAAACCGAGCAGCAAGTGGCGCAGCAGGTAGCCCAGGCATGGTCCGATTACGTGCAAGCGCGGAAGATTGCAGCAAGTTACCGCGAGGAAGTCCTCGAACCCTCGGTGCGGCTGCTGGAAATGGCCCGCATCGGTTATCAGCAAGGCGCCACGGGCATCCTGCCCGTTATAGACGCCGAGACCACACTGCGCAACGCGCGCATAGGAGCCATCAACGCTCTTCTCGCCCTCTATAAAGCCAGGGACGAGGTCTATGCGGCCACCGGCGGTCTTTCCATCTCTCCTTCCAAGGAGGTGCCCAAGTGACACGATCTACCATGCATGGCTTCCCACGGATGCGCAGTCTGTTGTGTCCGACGCGGCGCCGCTCGCCTGCCCGGCTGGGCTTCTTTGTGGGTCCCTCCCCATTGGTGCGGGCGGTCTTTGGTTGCGCCTGTGCCGGACTTTTGGCGGGGTGCCGCGCCGGGACGCCCACGGATCCCCCAAAAGCCGTCGGGAAAAGGGGTGAGAGCGGCGCCCGTCTGATTACCGTAGGGAACCAGCAGGGCATTGAGCTTGGATTAGAGGGCGTTCGACTGGCGGATGTGGTTACGGCACCTGTCCGGATCCGGAAGCTCGGATCGGCCGTAGAACCCGTCGGACAAGTCGCCGCCACCGACAGCGGCACGATACAGATCACTTCGCGCCTGCCGGGCCGCATCACCGCCATCTTTACCGGCGTGGGACAACATGTGCGCAAGGGGCAGGTCCTGGCGCAGGTGGATTCCGTGGATCTTGCTCAGGCTGAAGGAGCGTACCAAACTGCCGTCGCTCATGAACGCCTCACGTACAGCCAACTTTTGCAGCAACGGAAGCTTGCCCGCTTCGGCGCCATTGATGAACCTGCCGTGGAGGATGCCCGACGGACCTTTGCCGCAGCACAAGCGGCAGTCAAGAGCGACGAGGCGCAAATCGCCACCGACCGCATCGCCCTTCAGAACACCCGCAAGCTGGTAGATTTGGGCGAGATTACCCGCAAGCCGGTGGACGATGCCCGCAATGCCTGGTCTCAAGCCCAGGCTGCCCTTGTGCAAGCGCGCGTGAACCTTCACAGCACCAAAGCCAGCCTGGATCGCGCGCGCATCCTGTACCGCAACGGCGTGTACTCCAAACAACAATTGGAAGACGCGGAAACCGCCTACAACAACGCCGTGGCTTCCGTTCAGCAGAGCGAAACGGCCGAGAGGCTCACGTCCGATGAGCTCAAACGCCAGGAGGAGATCTACCGCCAGAACCTCAACGGCGCTTCGGCCGTTCAGGCGGCCCTATCCAAGCTTCAGCAGGATCAACACACCTATCAGAACGACCTCACGGCTCTGCAATTGGCGAGAAGGGCTTTTCAGCGGGCCGTCACGGTGCGCAAATCGGGCATCCCGGTGTCTCAGGCTCTTCAGCAGGCGGAGGACAGCTATGAAGAGGCTAAGGTTGCCGTTGAGGCAGCGGCCAACACCTTGCGCCTCTACGGCGTGGAGCCGGGGACCGGAACCGTACAGCTCGTAAACGGTCGGGCCGTCATCCCGATTGTTGCGCCGATGGACGGCATCGTCACCCAGCGGGCAATGGTTGTGGGCCAGGTCACCGACACATCCACGCCCCTTCTCAAGATCGTGAATTTGGACCGGGTTTACGTGGACGCGCAAGTGTACGAGAAGGATCTCACGCAAGTTGCCGCCGGCAGCCCCGTGTCCGTGCGCGTATCGGCCTATCCCGGACACGTATTCCGTGGGACCGTGTCCTATATCGGCCGGGAAGTCAACCCCGACACGCGAACCCTCACGGTACGTACCGTAATCCGAAATCCGGGGTGGCTGCTTAGGCCAGGCATGTTTGCCTCCGTTCGCATCGGGTCCGCAGCGAAGATCGGCCGGCTCGTGGTGCCGGAGGATGCCGTGTATCAAGAAGGCGATGCCCGCATCGTCTACGTACAGGTATCGGAGCGCTCCTTCGTAAAGCGTGTGGTGGAGGTAGGCCAAGCCGTCAACGGGTGGACGCCGGTTTACAAAGGCCTCAGCCCCGGCGAAAGGATCGTCGTGCGCGGTGGCCTGTTCCTTGAAACGGAACAGAACAAATTGCAGAACGAACAGCGAGGCGCAGCATGATTGACCGGTTTCTAGCAGGTGTCCTCCGCCAGCGCCTCCTTTCACTGGGCGTAGCCGCGCTGATTGTGGCCGGCGGAATTGTGGCCCTCTTCCAGCTCAACATAGATGCCTTTCCCGATATCACGCCCGTACGCGTGGAAGTAGACACAGATGCTCCGGGGCTCGCGAGCGAGGAGGTAGAGCGGTTGGTAACGCATCCCCTCGAGATCGCCCTGCAGGGCATCCCCATGGCTACCCGCATCCAGTCTATATCGAAGTTCGGCATCTCCGTGGTAACCGTCTACTTCGAAGACAAGGCCGATGTTTATTGGGCGCGGGACCAGGTGTTCCAGCAGATCCAGGGAGTTACCATGCCCCCCGGCATTACTCCCACGATGGGTCCCAATGACACGGGTACCGGGCAGATCTTTATTTACGCCGTCAAGAGCCCAAAGCGCTCCAACATGGAGCTGCGCACCCTGCAGGATTGGGTGATCACCCCTGCGCTCAGGGCCGTACCCGGAGTGGCGGATAATCTCTCGTTCGGGGGCGAAGTGAAGCAGTTCCAGGTCCTTATGGACCCGGATCGCCTGCGGGCTTACGGCCTTTCCATTGACGATGTCATCAGCGCCATCTCCAAAAACAACCAGAACGCCGGCGGCAATTTCGTGCAGCATGGCGGCAGCCAGTACATCGTGCGGGGCATCGGTTTGCTTCAGCGGCCCCAGGACATCGGCGATATCGTCGTAACCGCCCGCAATGGAGTGCCCATCTACATTCGCAATGTGGCTCAAGTGAAGGTCGGCCCGGAGGTCCGCCAGGGCTCCGTGTCCGAGGATGGGAAGGGTGAAGTGGTGGCCGGCATCACCATCCTGCGCCTAGGATCGAACACCTCCGACGTAATCCACCGGGTGAAGGAGAAGCTTCGGCAGATCAAGAAGGACCTTCCCCCGGACGTGTCCATCGAGCCGCTGTACGACCAGTCCATTCTCATCCGGCATAGTGTGGACACCGTACGCAGCGCGCTCATCGCCGGTGAAATCCTGGTGATCCTCATCCTGTTTGCGCTGCTCAGCGACATCCGGGCAGCCACAGTAGCTGCGCTGGCTGTGCCCATCTGCATGATGGTTGCCTTCATGCTCATGTGGAGGGCGGGCATTTCGGCCAATCTGCTCTCCCTGGGAGGATTGGCCATCAGCATCGGGATGATGATTGATGCCAGCATCGTCATCACCGAAAACATCTACCGCAACGTTACGGAAGACCGCCAAGATGACGAGCCTCTGGAGGATGCCGTTCTCCGCGGCGCCCAACAGATAGGCCGGCCGGTGTTCTTCGCAATCCTCATCGTAATCGCCGCGTTCCTGCCCTTAATGGCCCTGCAGGGGGTGGAGGGGCGGTTGTTCGTGCCGCTTGCCCTCTCCATTGTCTTTTCCATGGTGGGCTCTGTAGTCATGGCCTTCGTGCTCGCGCCCTCCTTCTGCCTCCTGCTTCTCTCCCATGCGGAGCACCGTCCCGCCAATCGTGTGGTGCGGGCGCTTCGGGCGTACTACCATTGGCGGCTGGAACGCTCCATCGGCAAGCCCTGGGTGATCACCAGCGTGTGGGTGGTCGTGACGGCGATGTCGGTGTGGCTCTTCTCGGTGACGGGATCCGAGTTTCTGCCTAGCCTGGACGAGAACAACTTTCGGGTGAGGGCCACGCTGCCGCCCTCCATATCGCTCAAGGAAGCCACGGATGTTGCCCTCAAGCTGGAGCGCCTGTTCCTCAAAAACCCGAATGTAGAACATGCCATCGCCTACGTGGGCCGGGCAACCCTGGGCGGAGATCCTGAGTCGGTGAGTAATTGCGAGATTTCTCTTCCCCTCAAGCCTCCTGAACAATGGGTGCACGCCCGCTCAAAGGCCGATCTGGAAGCGCAGCTTAGGGCGCTGGTGAATAAGTTTCCCGGGGTAGAGTTCGAGTTCTCCCAAGAACTGGAGATGCGCAACGATGAGCTGATCTCGGGCTTCAACACGCCCATTGCCATCTTCGTAAAGGGCGACGACACCACCACCCTGTTGGCGAAGGCGGGCGAGATCGCCGGCCAACTTCAGAAAATCCCAGGAGCTACCGACGTGGCCGTTGAGCAGGTGGCCGGCATTGACAACTTGGATATCATCCCCGATCGAAAGGCCATCGCGCGGTACGGCATCAATGTGCAGGACGTGATGGACGTAGTGCAATCTGCCATAGGGGGCGTGCAAGCCTCTACTTTCTATGAGGGCGAGAAGCAGTTTGCCATCCAGGCGCGGGTGCTTCCGCAGTACCGCAACAACGTGGAAGCGGTGCGGAACCTGCTGGTAACTTCCTCGTCGGGCCAGAAGATCCCGCTGAGCAGCCTTGCCAGGGTCGAGGTGCACCAAGGTCTGGCGGAGATCGGCCGCATGGATGCCCGCCGCCGCGTCGCCGTATTGGCCGACGTGCACGGGCGCTCGGTGGGCAGTGTCGTAGCCGATGCGAAGAAGGCAGTGGCCAGCCACATGAGCCTGCCTCCGGGATATAGCCTGGAATGGGGCGGGGCAGTGGAAGAACTGCAGCATGCCCTGAACACGCTTTCGTGGGCAATCCCAGCTTCGCTTCTCCTTATCATCGTGCTGGTGTACGCCTGCTTCAACTCCATGCGTGACACCCTAGTTGTGCTTACGACGATCCCCCTGGCCATTATTGGGGGAACGGTTCTACTGCTCATACTCGGCCTGCCCATCTCCGTGCCGGCCATCATCGGCTACATCGCCAACTTCGGAACGGAGGTGCAGAACGGCACGATCATGGTGTCCTTCATCAACCGGTGGCGGAGGCAGGGCCTTTCGGCAAGGGATGCAGCCGTTCAGGGCGCCACGGAGCGGCTGAGACCCGAGATCCTTAGCGCCCTCATCGGCGTTCTGGCCCTCATTCCGTTCCTGGTGGTATCGGGTATAGGCGCTACTGTAGAGCGTCCCTTAGCAGCCGTAGTCATTGGAGGCATCGCGCTCTCGCGCCCCATCGCCTGGTTCCTTCTGCCCACCCTTTACGTGTGGTTCGACCGAGACGAGCGCGGCAGGCGTGCCGGAGTCACCCTCCCCTAGGGCGGATATCCCGGCGTGCCCTCTCCGCTCGTTGCACGCGGGGGCGTGCAGGCTGGGCTATTCCCAAGGGCACAGGGAGGATTTTCGGGCCCGTTCACGTATAATCGCATGGGGTTTCCTGGTCCCTACCACGGAACGGCCCTACCCGAGGTGCACCGATGCTGAAGACCGACACACCCGATTTCCTGGCCATAGATCCCAGGGACCTTACCATGACGGATGCCCACCGGCTTCTGCTCCATTGCGTTGCCCCACGCCCTATCGCCTTCACTTCGACCCTATCTCCTGAGGGGATACCCAATCTGGCGCCTTACAGCTACTTCATGGCCGGCGGAGCCAATCCCCTTTCGGTGGCCATCTCGCCGCTTACGGGCCGCGGAGGCGAGATGAAAGACACCCTCCTCAACATCCAGCGCACCCGTGAATACGCCATCAACGTGGTTACCTACGAGATGCGCGAGCGCATGAACCGGGCCGCCCACGAATACCCCTATGGAGTGAGTGAATGGAGCGAAGCAGGCTTCACGCCCGCCCCCTGTGTGAAGATCAAGCCTGCGCGCGTGCTCGAGAGCCCCTTGGTGCTGGAGTGCCGCCTCTTCGAGATCGTGCGCCACGGAAGCGGCCACCTTTCGGCAAACTACATCATCGGTGAAGTGATTTACTTTCACGTGTCTCAATCGCTGATGCCCTCAGGCGTGCTCGATGCCACCCTGGTGGATTACATTGGGCGCATGGGCGGCGATTTCTACTGCCGGGCCAACGCAGCCTCCATGTTCGAAATGCCGCGGCCGGCCAAGCCCGGCCAACCTCCCCAAGCAGGGTGAGCAGCCGCCGGCCCTTCGCATGCGTCGAGAGGAGGCACGCACAGTGACCTCGAAGTACGTACCGGTAGCCCTAGGGGATCGGGTGGTTCTGCGGCGCGCTCATCCGTGCGGCAGCCACGAATGGGTAGTGGTGCGCATCGGCGCAGATATCGGCTTAAAATGCGTCACCTGCGGCAGGCGCATCCTCCTCGCCCGAGAAGAGTTCGAGCGCCGTGTAAAGGACCGCATCCCAATCTCGCCGAGCCAGGGCCCGGAGGCCCGAAGCTGATGCCGCCAAAGGCGCTGCAACGCAACTGGGGCGCCCTGGCAGCCGTTTTCGCGGCCGCCTTGATCGGAGCGCGCATCCCGGCTGCTGCGCCGGGCGGTTCCCCTCCAGCCCACGTGACGGCAGATGCCCTCATCCAGGCGGATGGCACACCCAAGGACGTATTCGCCGCTTGTGGGCTCCCCGAGCCTCCTCAGGATGCGGAGCCTGCATGGGCATGGTGGTGTGGGTGGCCCGCGCCTTTACCCTCGGCAGCATCAGAGCACCCGGAACAATGGCAGAATGTCCGTGCCTTTTCCGACAGACCCGGCGTATCCGCCTTTGCCGTGCGGGGATCCTACACCGTCTTGGTGTTCGTTGTAAATGGCGGCCAGGACCCGGTGAAGTTTTCTATACGGGTACGCCTGCCGGCTGGGGCTTATACGGCAGAGCGCCTCACCTTCGCAACCAGGGACGCGGAAACCGTTCCAAGAGTTGACGGGTTGGAGAGTGTAGTTCTGGGGCGAACGGGCTTCGCCTGGAAGATGGGCGCTCTGGCTGGGGAACGGGCCGCCCTCTACCGCTTTACGAACCGTAGCGTTGAGCTCCAGGGCACTTTCCGGGCTGTGAAGGACGGCCTTCGGGCAGAGCTCGCCCATAGCCGGGGTCCCTGCCGCCGTATTTTGGGTGCGCTTCGCGAGTGCGAAGATAATGTGGCCCTTTTGGCGCATATCTCGCCCGCTCGGCGCGATGAGGCCGTGCGTGAGGTGGATCGGGCTCTCCTAACACTCGGCCAAGCTCAGTCTCTCTTTCGCAACTTTCGCGACAGAGGCAGCCTAAGCAGGCGAGGAGCAGACCGCATTGCCGCTGCCATGGATCAATTGGAACAAGCTCTGGCGCAAACGGCGAGCGCATGCCTCAATGTCGTCCCGGAAATGGCGGAAGAGGATCCCGGCGAGGAGCACGTGCGCACCATCGCCATCACTACAGCCAATGCAGGAGGCCGCAGTCTCTCCTTTGTGAAGTTGGGCATCACGGCGCCGCAGGGCGCACGCGTATGGCCGCGGGAAGAAGCGGGCATCCCGGCGCTGGCTCCAGGCCAATCGGCCACCGCCCAGTTTCGCGTCCGTTTCGCCGGCCCGGTGGATCTCAACGCGATCCAGGGCAGCGTTACGTACGTTGCGCGCCGTACGCCGATCCATTTGTGGGTACGTAACTACTGGCCTCCGAAGGTAGAAGACCGGCCGAAAACCGAGCCGCCCGACAAAGCTCCCCAGACCATAGATGGAAAGGAAGTGCCATGATCCGTTTACAAAACCCAATGGGCCGGCCGCAATTGAAGGCCGGTTGCTCGCGGATGCGCGCAGTCTCGAGGATATGCCTTCTTGCTGGGCTGGCAATTCTCCTCGCTCGAAGCGCCACGGCCCAGCAACCCACCGTGCGCTTCGTGCTGCAGGACGGCGCGCGGGTAAGCGATGTTACCACAGTGGTTGCCCGCGCCACCTGCGCAGACAATTGCGATATTGCCAAGGTGGAGTTCAGTGTAGATGGGAAGCTTCGCTACACCGACACCAGCACTCCCTACTCCTTCGACTGGGACACTCTACAAGATACTGAGGGACAACACACCCTCACCGCCACGGTATACGACACCGCCGGCCACACAGCCACAGCCACCATCACCGTAGTGGTGGACAATGAGCTGAGCAAAGGCGCCGACTACCACGCCGACGCCGCCCTCGCTGCCCTCAAGCAGGGCAACATGGACCTGGCGGTGAACTACGCCCGGCGCGCCCTCAAGATAGATCCCGGCAATCTCAAGGCTGCCAGAGCTATGGCGGCGATTGATCGCAAGCGTGGGGAGATTTCCAAGGCCATCGCGGTGTTGGAAAAGGCCAATATCCCGGAGAACGAAGTAGACGCTCGAGCAGATCTCGTAGGGTTGTACATCGCCGCCGCTAGGGATGCACCGAGTACTGAGGACTTCTTGACCTACGCGGCCAAGGCGATAGATCAGTACAAGCGGATGCTGGCCGCCAAAGAGGCTCAGCTTACCGCCGCTCAACAGGGAAAAAAGAGCCCGATAGCTGCAGGCGACACCGAGTTCTACGCGCATCAGTGGGAAGAGGCAATCAAACAATATCAGAAGTGTGGGGAAAGCCTGGATGCTCCCCTGGAATGCGCCAACCGGCTGGCCCTAGCCTACGTGCGTGCGGGCCGCCTAAGAGCCGCCGAATTGCTTCTGCACACCCTGGATCGGTCGCACCGGGCCGACGCAGTGACCAATGCCGTGCAAGCCTATCTTCTAGTACGCAACCATGCCATGGACGATGCCCGAGCGCTGGTGAAGGAAGGAGCTTCCGGCGGGGCGCTGGCGCCGACGCTTGTTTTGGCCGCCATAGAAATCACCCAACAGAACACCAAACAGGCAGCCCGCCTTCTGGAGCGCGCAAATGCATTGGCGCCGGACGTTCCCGAGGTTCAGCTCCTTCGCGCCTATGTGCTTCCGGATCCCATTGATGGGGATCACGCCATCTTGAAGGCGCTCGAACTCGATCCCATGGCAGCGGAGGCCTATGCCGAGCGCGGCTTCCGCATCCTGCTTAGTACCGACAAGAACCGCTTCGCTTCAGCCGATGCCTTGTTCGCCTTCGCCCTCAAGCAAGATAAGTGGTGCCTTTGCGCCATGATGGGGCAGGCCCTCTCGTTGCTGTGGCAGCACCGGGCCGCTGAAGCGGAACCCATCGTCAAAGAGATCACCCGGATGGATCCAAACGGGGCCGACGTCCACATGCTGCGCGCCTTCTACTTCCAGGAGGCCGATCAAACGGCATACATTACTGCTGAACTGGATGCCGCGCGCAAGTGCGATGCAGACCGTTGGGGCGACGCCATGGTTCCAGACCCGCGGGACCTGGTGTCGCGCATCTTCAACTACCGTCCGGCTCTCACGCTCAGTCCGGCGTCGCTCTACCCTGCGCCGGGCACGCCATGATACAATAATCGTGGTGCAGAAGGTCGGGTGGTCGCTCCGCTTTCGTGGCGGAGAGGAAAGTCCGGGCTCCACAGGGCACGATGCCGGATAACGTCCGGGCGGGGTGACCCGACGGAAAGTGGCACAGAAAACACACAGCCGGCGCCTTGGCTCCGGCAACGGTGAAAAGGTGCGGTAAGAGCGCACCGGCGGCCGGGAGACCGGCCGGCCTGCTAAACCCCATCGGGAGCAAGGCTCAGTATGGAGGGGATGATGCGGCCCGCGGACCCTCCGGGTTGAGCCGCTTGAGGCCGCGAGCAATCGCGGTCCCAGAGAGATGACCACACAAACACAGAACCCGGCTTACAGACCTTCTGCACCCCGAAAGCCCGCCACACCACATCGGGTGGCGCCTATCGGTCCTCCTTCAACTCCTCTTCGGCGTTTGGGGCCTTCTGTACGGGAACGCCGCCGAAGGTGAAGCGAAAGTCATCGGCATTGGCCTCGAGGATCGCCATAATCGGGGTGCGGGCGGGGTCGCGTCTGAGGAACGGGATAGGGTCCGCCCCATTGGGCCGCACCTGAAGCGTTACCTCCTGCACGCCGGGTCCCGCCACTTCTTCGTTGGCCGCCCAAGCATAAGGTAGGCCGAGGAGCCGCACCACGACGTTGCCGTTGAACCCATTCATTCTGTGGATGATCACGCGCACCGGCGTAGCCGTGCGGGGCTTCACCAATATCGGCGCATGATCGGCCAGCTCTACCGTGAAATCCGCCCGGCCGCGCACAGCTACTACGCATTGAGCTCGGTTGGCGGTCCGCAATTCATTGTTCAGGCGATAAACCTCCTGGGGCACCACCCGTACCACCGCTTCGCCTGCCGGACCACGTCCGCAGGCTACGATGCGGAAGGGCTGAACCAGCGGCTGAGCGTTCGGAGCGGCAGTGAGGATCAACCATGCAGATTGCCGATCCGGCTGGATCATCGCCGTGGTAGCGGACACGCCGGGCGGCAGATCTGCCGCAGTCACTTCGATATCCCCCTGCACGCCTTCCCGCCGCAGGACGATGACTTCCACTCCAGCCGAAAGGCCGGGTCTGAGGGTCACAGCGTCCGGCCTGGCCACACATTCCAATCCAGGCCGCGCCGGCCGCATCTCTACGCAGTACGCATATTCGGGGCCTCCGCGTCCTGCTGCCTCTTCGATGCGCAAGGTGTGGGGCCGATTGGACTTGAGGTCCACAGTCGTACGGTTGTCCCGTTCAACCGCCGCAATCACGTGCCCGTCAGGATCCAAGAGGGTGGCCCGGATGGCGGCAGGAGAACCGATGCGTTCGCCGAATGCCTCGATTTCATACCGCCCCGATCCGAGAACGGTATAGGCATCCGGGGCTCGCACTGCCGCGAAATGCCCGGCGAAGGCAGCCGGCAACTGCACGGCCTTGGATCCCCCAACCGTAACGACGGGGTAGGGCGACACGTAGAAGGGCGCCGTACCGAAGGGCGTGCCCACCTGCGTAAGGCCTGCTTCTGTAGGCGCGCGCAGCTCCACAGCCGTCCTCAATCCAACCGTATTCTTGCCCTCTACATAGCCTGCCACGCGCGCGCCTGTGCGGCCGGCTGGAGGCACCAGTACCGTGTCATAGGGCAAGTGACCCATGTCCAGCCGGTATACCGAAGCAGGATTGCCGCGGCCTAGGAGGTCTCGCACTTCGACGATGTAATCGCCGTCCCTCGGGCACTGCCAATCCAGAAGAGGATCCAGTTCATAGTAGCCGTGGTTCTCGGCCAATTCGTTGCCGTCGGCATCCAGAAGGCGGAGGACAGGGTTGAAGAACATCTGGGTGGCTTCATTGAAGCGAAACGCCCTCAGGTTGAACACCAGCCGGTCGCCGGCATGGGCCGTGAAGCGGTAGTAGTGGCGCTCGCCATTTGAAGTGAAGCACCCATTGGCCACACAGGGAAGGGTAACACGCTGAGCAGAGGCGAGCCTTCCACCCACGCCCACCACCTCGGGCATTCGGCTCACCTCGAAGAGCGCTGCCGTAGACACTCCCCGCGGCGTCGCGAGCCTCAGTTCGTAGACGCCCGGCGGGGCATCCGGTGCAACCGTGATCTTCGCCGTTACCTTCCCGGCCCTGGCCGCACTCTGCAGATACTGAACGATCTTATCCGCATCCTCGGGAGCGATGGGCGCGTTGTTCTGCCGAATCATTCGCTGGACCGTTGCAGCCCATTGGGCCGGCGTCATGGAGCGGTTCGCCGGGCTGCGGAGTTCGTGGCACGAGCCGCATTTTTGCTGCCAAAGCGGCTTGTAGCGCTCGTCCACTTTGGACCCTCCGGGCTCAACGGTGCCGGACACACCGCTGCCCGTAGCCAAAAGGAGATCCGCCCCTTCCAGGTTCGCCCCGCGGACCTCCACCTCTACGGTGGTTCCGGCTCGGGCGCCCATAGGGAAGAATGCGTTGACGCGAGGCGCCTGTGCGCCGGCACACAAAGAAGCCAACAGGAGGACACCCCCAACGAAGCATTCCCTTGCAGCATGTAAATGGCGGCCCATCATTCTAGCGCGTCCTCCCAGACCTGGGCGTCTGAGGGCGGGCGGCAGGCATTTCCTCCACGCGTTCATCCATGAAGGTGAGCGTCTGTACGAGTTTGTTCCCATCCACATCCCAAATCCACACGACCCCGTCCCTTCCGCCGGCGGCAGCGAGTTTCCCCTCGGGGTTCAGGGCTACGGCATAAACGGGGTGTTGTGCCTCCTTGAAGTCGCGCATTCTGCCGCCGCTGCCGGCATCCCATACCGTAACCACGGCATCCATGCCACCGGTGACGAGGCGCGTACCGTTTCGGGAGACGCCCAAGGCGAGGATTGCTCCATTGTGCGCCTCGAAGGCCCGGTACAGAGACCCGCTCCAGGCGCGCTTCTTGGCGTTGTAGGAGATGGACCACCACCGGAGCCATCCATCCAGAGCGGAGCCCACAAACTGGTCTCCGTTTGGGAGGAAGGCCAACCCCGTGATGCCGGCGGGGCTCTGATCGAAGTTCATCACCGTGCGCCCCGAGGTTTCGTCCCAAGCCTTCACTACCTTGTCCATGGCGCCGGTAAGGAATACTGCATTGGGCCGGGGCGAAAAGGCCACCGACGCCACGCGATCGTTGTGCTCGTCGAGTTCGGTGCTGCTGCCTGCGGCCCAATCCCGGAAGTAACGCACCTTGTTGTCGTCGGAGCCTGCGGCGCAGAGGCGACCGTCGGGCCCAAAGGCGATGGCTTCCACACAATCCTGCTGGACAGGGCCAAGCTTGGCCGCGCCGGCCCCGGAAACATCCCAAAAGATCACCCGCCCGCTGCGCGACGGCAGGCCGGTGCCGATGGCAAGGATGCTTCCTCCCGGGTGCCACGCGAGGGCTCGAGCTGCGTCCTCCAGGTTGTGGAACTCGGCTACCGGCCTCCATGTTGTTGTGTCGAAGACCACCACGCGCCGATAGAGGCCCACAGCCAGCCGCGCGCCGTCGGGAGAGAAAGCCAAAGCAGCCACCGCCCCGGGATCCGCCGCACAGGGCGCCTTACACGCCCATAGTAAAGCGGCAGCGAGGAGCGCCTGGGTGAAAGCCAGCAGGAATCGCAGCACACGGGAGCCCATGGTAATCCCCGCTCGTTAGGCGACGGCCTTTCGGATGTGGGTCCCGCCGCGGGCCAGCGTGATACGCACTCCTTCCGGGGACGATATAGACTGGGTGTAGTCTATTCCCAAGCAATGGTACACTGTGGCGGCAAGGTTTTCGGGCTTCACCGGTTCCGAGGCGGGCTCCATCCCGCGTGCATCGGAGGCCCCCACGACCATTCCTCCCTTTACGCCGCCGCCTGCCAGAACCACCGAGAAGACCCTCGGCCAATGATCGCGCCCGGCGTCCTTGTTGACGATGGGGGTGCGGCCGAACTCCCCCATCACGATCACCAGTGTGCGCTTGAGCACTCCGCGCTCGTGCATGTCACGAATGAACGTGGCGAAGGACTGGTCGAACTGGGGCATAAGGCCATACCGCAGCGCGTTAAAAACGCCCACGTGGTTGTCCCAACCGCCGAGGGTCACGGTGACAAAGCGAACGCCGGCCTCCACGAGCCTGCGCGAGAGAAGGAGCGACTGCCCGAAGGTGTGCCGGCCGTAGGCATTGCGAAGATCATCCTTCTCTTGACTGAGGTCGAACGCAGCCCGCGCCTCGCTTGAGGAGATGAGGGCGTAGGCGCGCTCATAGAAAGCGTCCACGGCTTTGGCTCGGTCGCTGCCCTGCTCATGCTTTTTGAAAGCTGCATCCACCACATCCCGAAGGGCCCTTCGCCGGTCCAGCTTCTCCTGGGTCATACCCGGCGGCAGATCGAGGTCGCGCACCCTGAAGTTGGGCGATGCCGGATCGGCGCCCGGATAGAAGGGGTTGAGGGCGGCTCCGAGGAACCCGGCACCCATTTCGTCTGCAGGCTGCTGGATCGAAATATAGGGCGGGAGAGCGCTGCGGGGTCCCAGCAAGCTGGAGGCAACGGCGCCGTAACTGGGCACGGCAAACCCGGGCAGCGGCAGGAAGCCGGTAAGCATGTAATGCGTGCCGATCTCGTGGGCGGCCGCGGGGCTCGTTACACTGCGCACGATGCACAGCTTATCCATCTGTTTGGCAACATTGGGCAGATGTTCGCAAATCCGGATGCCCGGCACGCTCGTGTCCATGGGCTTGAAGTCCCCTCGGATCTCCAAAGGGGCCTCCGGTTTGAGATCCCACGTGTCCAGATGACTCGGCCCCCCGGCAAGCCAAATGAGGACCGCGGAGTCGGCGGTCCCATTCGTCTCACCGCCATTTTCCCGTGTGGCCTCGGCCAATGCGTAGTACTTGGAAAGGGAAAGCCCCATGAAGCTGAGCACTCCCACCCGAAGGAAGTCCCTTCGGTGGAACTTTTCGCAGTCTCCTAGCCAGTTGTAATCCATCGGGTCCTCCTGCCCTGGGATGCCTCCACCCCGGGGAGCACGCATGATGCAGGCAACGCGCCTAATGGTTGAAATAGAACTCCCTTGCGGTAATGAGCGCCCACAAAAGGTCTTGGGCGCGCTCTCGTCGAGCAGCCTCCAGGTTCTGCGCTGCTTTGGGCCCCGTCACCGCCTGCCCGGAAGCATTCCCGAGTCCCGCGGGCGAGCTGCTCGCAACCCGCACCAACCGTTGGGACGTCGCAGGCCGTGCCGGCGGTTTGGCGGGGGTCCGGACTGTGTCGCCACGCAAGACCCGCCCTGCCCGCGCCACCTCGGCAGCGGAAGGCGTGCGGCACAGGGTGCGCAGGTAGAGCGCCTTCACCAGCTCGTCATCCCCGTGCGTCTCCTTCAACACCTCACCTACCGTGGCGCCGTGCTCGATCTTGTTCTCGATGTAGGGCGAGTTGATCATCATGAGCGTCTGCACGAGGTTCGGCTCGAGCTTCGGATTGATATCGGCCAGGAACTCCCGGTGGGATTGCCCGAATGCGGTAAGGAATTCGTTGGACACCGGAAGCATCGCCTGGATGGCGCGGTCCCGATCTTCGAAGGGGCTGAAGCGCTCATCCGCACCCGTGGCTTGGTTTACCACGTCCAGCAGAACCTGGGCGGGCATGGGCTTGGGTTGATATCGGGAGAAGAAGCGGTCATCCAGACGGTTGGACGCATTAGGCACAGAGCTGAGCTGATAGGTACGGGACGTGAGGATGAGGCGCACGAGCGCGCGGACGTTGTACCCGCTGCGCACGAACTCCGTCGCCAGAGCTTCCAAGAGGCCGGGCACCGAGGGAGGCGTCGTCTGGCGCATGTCATCCACGGGCTGGATGATGCCCCTCCCGAAGTAGTAGGACCAGATGCGGTTGACGGCGGCACGCGCGAAGAAAGGGTTCTTCGGGCTTACGAGCCAATCCGCCAGTTCGCCGATCATATCATCGGAAGGCGGCGCAGGCTGCCCGTCCCCTAAAAACGTCGGCTGGGCAATCTTGCCCCGGTTGCGGCCTACCACGGACTGGTTTCTCAGTTGTGCATTGTTTTCCGGCACGATCACCATCTCGTCGTAGAGGCGCCCGCCGCGGGCACCTACCTTCGCGCAGAATGCCGAGAAGTTCCAGTAATCGTCGGTAGTCCACCGGTCGAAGGGGTGCTTGTGGCAGCGCGCACAGGCCATCCGCACGCCCAAGAACGCCTGGCCGATCGTCTCCATGCGATCGTTGGGCTCGCGTTCTATCCGGTAGAAGTTGGCGGGGCCCACCTGGTAGGTAGAACCCTTGGCCGTAAGGATCTCTCGTACGAAACGGTCCCAGGGTTTGTTTTCCTTTACGCTTTTCCAGATCCATTCATAGAATAGTGCTGCGGCTCGGTCCGCCAGGCTCCCGTTGTTGCCCAGCCGGCGCGGGTTCACCCGGAGCAAGTCGCACAGCCGCAGTGTGTAAAGGTCTGTAAACTGAGGGTCCGCAAGAAGGCGGTCCACCAGCTTCGTGCGCTTGTTGGCATCGCGGGAACTGACGAATTCCTCGATCTCGTCGGGGGTGGGCAGCCGCCCCAACGTGTCCAGCGTTACACGGCGGAGGAATTCCTCGTCCGAGCTTAGGCGCGAGGGGAGCACGTTCAGCCGGTGCAAGTTTTGGAATACGAACCGGTCTATGAGGTTGCTTTGCGGGAGAGAGGGATAGGGTCCGCGGCGCGCCTGGGGGACAGTAATGAAGGAAGCCGCCACTGCGCCAAGATACCGGCCCAGCACCGCCCCTCCGCCCCACCGCTTAGCCTGCACCCAGCCTTCGGGCGTAACGCTCAAAACCGCGTCGTTGGTGGATTGAAGCACCGCCTGAGCGGTAACATCCCGCACGCTGCCATCCGTGAAGCGCGCAACGGCGCGGAGCTTTTGCTTCTGCCCCACCCGCGCGAAGGCCACGGTGCTGGGAGCAAGGGAGAAGGACACGAGGCGGGGATCCTTTGGGCTGAAGGGAGCGCCGGCCCGGATCCATCTTAGGATGGTGCGGTATTGGGGCGAACCTACCGCAAAGCGCTGGCCTCCGCCGTGGGGCACCTGCATCGTCGGCTTGAGGAGGATCAGGCTCTTTTCGGGAGCAGCGAAGTTGACGCGGCGCCCGCGACCGCCGTACACGATGGGCTCGTAATCATCCTCGGGGCTCAACGTTAGAAGCGAAAGCTGGAAGCCGCCCCTCCCACCGAACTTGCCGTGGCAGGCGGCCACAGAACAACCGCTCTTGTCCAGGATGGGTGCGATGTCGCGCAGGAATTCGGGTGCGCCGTGTTGGGCCTCAACCCGGATTGCACAGAACGCAAACAGAACCCCTAGAACCCAAGCGGAAGGACGCATAACACCACCCACAACCTGCCGCCCTACTGCCGAACCTGCGACCCTGTACTTGGAGGGACGCCATCAAGGTTTCGTTGGTTCGCTCGTTTTTGCGCGGAACAAGTTATCTTCCTTCCGGCGCGCCGACGGTGCAGGTCCCCAATTGCGCAACCAGACGGCTTATTATCTCACAGTCCTTCCGTTCTGGCAAGAGGTAATCTCTGTTATAATCGGGAATTCTTCCTCCTCTCCACGCTTCCTCTCAAACATCTACCAATCCGGGATACTCGTGGCTGCCGGCTCCTAAGAAACCTTCACTTCGGCCTTGCGGATCGGGAGTGATCCAGAATGAGTAAAGGCTGCCGCTGATCACATGAAACTTGAGGCGCACAGTTCTGCCGGCGAGGCGCCCAAGATCCGGATCTCCGAACCAGCGCACGCGCGCGCTGCAGTGGTCTCCTTCCACGGGGACACAGCGCCAGGCGGCGAAGGGCGGTATCACGCGTCCCTGCTCGTCCAGCACTTCCACCAGCAACTGGCCTCCCGGGCGCCAACGCCTGCGGATGATACCGCCTCCGCCCCTTCCTATAACAGCGTCCGCCTCGGCATCCGTACCCGTTGTGGAGGCGCCGAGGATCGGAACCCAACTTGGCCCGCCGCTCCCTAGGGCCGCATTCACAAACAGGTAGCGCCCTCGGAAGCGAAGCGGGCGGGTCGTCAGCACTCCATAGCCCCGGACGGCATCCATGGAGGCAAAGCCGTCCCGCCGGAGGCTCGCCAGTCCTGTGCTCACGACGCCACTTTCCGGGGTTCCAGGGATGCCGGCCCGGCCGCTTAGGAAAAACCAGAGCCGGTCGCGCGTCACGATACAGCATCCTCCCGCGGGCTGCACGTTCCCCCAGTTCCAATCACCCGCCCGCTCGGACACCCCGGCAAACGTGGCGCGCGATGTTCGGTCCCAATGGAAGCCGTCGCGGCTGAACGCAACAACAACCTCATTGATCTTGGGGCGATCCGCAGGCTGACCGCGCCAAACGACCAGCAGACCGAGCATCACACTCTCGTATGCCACCTGCGACATGTTATAGAGTTCGCACTCCGTTGCGATGCCGGGTCTTGGAAGATCCAGCCGGTCGGCATCTATCCAGCGCGCAAGCTCGCCGGCCCGCGGCCAGTTCGGCCCGAAGGACCACCACGGACCGTTCACAGGGTCGCGGTTCTCCCAATACATGCGCACGCGCTTCCCCCAAGGCCAATACTGTTTGACGCTGTAGATCCATCGCTTCCGGAAGGGGTTCCATGCCACGCTGGTCGCATCGCCGCAGGCTGTTGCTGCCGTAGCGGCCGGCTCCCAATGCACGCCGTCCGGCGATATGAGGGTGTTGAAGGTCCAGTCGTCGCCATAGAAGCGGCGCTCCACTTTGAAGAGCTTGTACCGGCGCGTGGCGTCGGGATCGAAGGGATCGCGCCAGATGGTCCGATCATCTACCCGGTAGGGAACCTGGTGCACAATGTTGGTTCCCGGCACGACATCCAGGGCGGGCTTCCTCCAGTGGATCAAATCCTCGGACACAGCCATGCAGGTGTCTCGAAGGTTTCCGGCCAGGTACCACATTTTGTAGAGGCCGTCGTCGGGATCGAACCAAACGCCATCTATATACGGCGCAGCGAAGGTGCCATTGGCTTCCCACGGCTCGTCGGGTTTCAGCACCGGGTTCCCGGGATACCACTCTGCAGCGTGGAACGTGCGGGTTAGGTTCGTCCGTTCAATGAGGAAGTCATCTACAAAGAGCTGCCGGCCTACGTCTATAAGGATAGGGTTCGGCGGATTGACGATGTAGGGCACCGGGATCGGCTCGCCGTCGAAGGCGACGTCCGCCGGCGGCCAAACCGGAGGCAGGACGATGCCGTTATAGAGCGTTTCCGGCAGGCCTCCCTGGGCTTCCGCCGGTGCGAAGCTTCCTTGAAGGACGGAGGCTGCCAGGGTGGCGCCGGAGACCAACAAAAACTCGCGGCGGCTGAGAGTGCCGCGCCGGGGTGATAGGTCATTGCGGTTCATCACAAGCTCCTGAATAGACGGCCACGGGGCGATAGTGCCGGAAACCAGAAGGGAAGCGCCTATCCGGCTGCCGACAACAGTATCGGAAGGTTTCCACGCAAACTGAACAGGTGTCGCCTGCCTTTGCGGCGCGGCCGCAGGGCTAGCCGAGCGTTTGTTGGAGATTGGAGCATCTGTGGGATTGCGATCTCTTCGCATCACCGAGGTTCGGTGCAAAACGATCCTCAACCGCAGCGTTCAGGGCTTCGCCGACTACACCCTGAATGCTTACCAAGGTTGCGGCTTCGGCTGTTCGTACTGTTACGTTCCCGTCTTGCGGCGGCGCCATGGCCTTCAGGACGAAGCCGCCTGGGGCGAGTGGGTGCTGGTAAAGGTGAATGCACCCGACGTTCTGCGCCGTGAGATGTTGAGGATCCCTCCGGACAAGCGCCTTGCAATAGGCACGGCGAGCGATGCATGGCAGCCTTTGGAGAAGCGCTACCGCATCGCGCGCCGCATCCTGGAGGAGCTGTCCTATTACCCCAACCGGGTCAGCATCCTCACGCGGTCGCCGCTTCTGCTCAGAGACATTGACGTCCTCCAGAGAATGGCCAACGTGAGCGTGGGCGTGTCCCTCCCGGCAGTAGACGAGCGTGTCCGGCGCATCTTCGAACCCTTTGCCCCGGCTCTTCCGAGCCGCTTTTACCTGATCCGCAAGCTGGTTGCCGCAGGATTGCGGGTGTCTATCTTCTGGTGCCCTATCCTCACTGGAGTGTGCAACACTCCGCTGATGGCAGAAGCGGTGATGCGCCAAGCAGCGGCGCTGCATGTAGACCGCGTCGTGTGCGGTACCCTCAATTATGGGAACGAGCTGGGCCGGCCCTACCGCGAGCGCGTGGAAGAGTTCCGGCGCCGGTTCGGCGTGAAGGGGCCGCTCCTCGCACCGGCTGCCATGGCTTCAGAGGTTAGCAAATGGGCCAACGTATATGGAGTGAAAGCCTCGTTGTGATCGCTGCGATCATGGCTCGCGGAACTCCACTCCGCAACAGCCCGGTATACAACCGGGACAGCTCAGGTTCGCGTGCATTCCACCCTTAACTGGAAACTGGCGGACCAGTGTGTCCCTAGGTTTGCATTCTTCGTGCCGGGAGGAACCCAAGTCGTGTGGTTTCGTTACGGAAGAACCGCAATCGTGCTGCTGTGCCTCGCCGCAGGGCCGTGGGCAGGTGCTCAGATCGGCGGCGGGAGATACCTTTCCCCATCGGCTGAGGTGCAGGGTCCCGTCAAACCCGGAGCGCCATTCACGCTGGTGGTGCGCCTCAACATAGCCGAAGGTTATCATATCCAGGCGGCCAATGCAAAGGAGCCGTATATTCCCACCAAAGTGGATGTGACGGCTCCTCCGGAGTTCCGGATAGGGGCTCCTGTTTATCCGGCTCCGGCGCAGGCGGAAGTTGCAGGCGAGCGTATTCCCGTATTCGAGGGTCAGGCCCCGGTGCGCATCGCCGTGACCCCTCCAAAGGACGCCCGGGGGAGAGTTCGCCTCAAGGTGGCCATCCGTTACCAGGCCTGCAACGCCCAGAGCTGCTTTCCGCCGGCTACCGCCGACACGGAAACCGAGGTAGACTTGGGCGGCGCGCATGCGGCGCCGACGCCGAAGCCCCCTGCGCGTTCCGCACCTCTCCTCCAGTCACCCCGTGTAGGCAACACACCAGCTCCTGCCCAAGGCTCCCAACAGGGTCTGGAACAGCCGGCCGAGGTCTCTTCAAAGCCGGAGGATGTAGTCCAGGGGAAGCACGCTTCCCTCGTTGTTCGTTTGCCCCACCGCATCGAGCCGGCGAGCCCCTTCATTATCGAGGTGCAAATCAAACTCCCCGCGGGCATCCACATCCAGGCCCATCATCCCGCAGAAGGCTTCATACCCACCACGGTGAAGGTTACGGCGCCTTCGGGTTTCAAAGTGTCGGAACCCGTGTACCCACAGGCCGTAGCCGTCCAACTGGCAGGCCAGACGATCCCGGTTTACGAAGGAAATGTGGCGGTCTCCGTACCTGTGACGGCGCCGGCCCGAATTCCCGCCCCCATGGAATTCAGGGTGAATGTGCGTTATCAGGCGTGCAACGCAGTGTCTTGCTTCCCGCCGGAGGAGCTTGAGTGGAGCTCCTCGCCGCCATCTTCGCGGGCACCCCGCGCAGAAGGCCCGGATGCTGCCGGCGTTGCTTCTGCTGCGGGCATCACGATCAGCAAGATCGAGGAGTACGTGCCTCCTGAGCGGTTCATAGCATTCCTTAGAACCGGTAAGGCGGGCGGCGAAGGCGGCGCACTGCAAGGATTGCTCAGTCGCAGCCTCATTCTGGCGCTGCCGGTGATCTATCTTCTGGGACTGGCCCTCAACCTAACGCCATGCGTGTACCCCATTATCCCCATCACCATCAGCTACTTCGGGAGCCAGGCCAGCCGGCAGGGTTACCGGCCCTTCGCCCTGGCCCTCTCGTATGTGTTGGGCATGGCGGTGATGTACTCCACGCTGGGCGTCGTCGCGGGAATGACAGGAAGCCTCTTCGGATCGCAGCTCCAGAACCCATGGGTGCTGGCCGGCTTTGCTGTGGTGATGTTTGCTCTGGCCCTCTCCCAATTTGACCGCAGGGATGGTACGCCCATTTGGGAAATCCAACTTCCCGGCGCCCTCCGCGGCAAAGCAACGGGCCGAAGCGGGCTCGCAGGCGCCTTCCTCATGGGGGTCCTCGTAGGAGTGGTGGCAGCGCCGTGCATCGGGCCGGCGGTGGTGGCTCTTTTGCAGTGGGTGGCCGCCGAGCGCAGTCCTGCCCTGGGCTTCGCAAGCTTTCTTGCCCTCTCACTGGGTCTCGGAACGCCCTACCTGGTCCTGGGCACTCTATCAGGTTCCCTTCAGCGCCTGCCGCGATCGGGAGAATGGATGGTGGGAGTAAAACACATCTTTGGGATGCTTCTGTTGTGGATGGGCTTCTACTACCTCCAGCCGGTTCTCAACACCTGGCGATCCGGCCTGGGCGACATTGCCCTCGCTGCGACCACCGCTGTCGCCGGGGTCTATCTGGTAGTGGACCGCGCCGGCAGCCGCGCCAGGACTTTCAACCTCTTGCGCCGAGCAATCGGCGTGGCAGGCATCGGATTGGCCGCCTGGCTTCTTCGTCCGGCCCCACCCGAGGCAATCCAGTGGAAGCCTTATTCCCAGGAGGCAATAGACCAGGCGCTGGCGAACCATCAGAAGGTGCTCGTGGACTTTTCGGCATCCTGGTGCGCCGCCTGCAAGGAGCTGGAATACAAAACGTTCAGTGATCCGCAAGTAGCCCGGGCCGCATCTTCCTATATGGCTTTCCGCGCTGATATGACGGACTGGTCCGGCGCCTCGGCTCAACAACTCAAGAAGCGCTACAACATCGTAGGACTGCCCACCGTGGTGCGTCTCGTGCCGGCAGAATGAGGCCTCAGCACCCGAGGAGGTTACTCTGGATCCTTTCGCGATACCCGCTACAGCCCAGCCAGACGGGCCCGTGATCCCGGTGGGAGGCTTCGGCACCGGAAGCTTCTGCATCATGCCTTCGGGCGAGTTCCGGCGCTGGCATCTCCATCCGGGCGAGCCGGTTCGGGATGAAGACGTGGCAGGGGATCGCTTCCACGTTTGGATCAGCGGCTCAGATGCCTCATTGGCGGCCACGATCGGCCACGCAGAAGGGCCCTATGCCTTTGCCGCCCTCGAGGGAATGCAAACGGAACGGCACGTACTCTTCCCCCTCACGTGGATGCGGTACAAGCACCCCGCCCTGCCGGTGCAGATGCAGAGCATTCGTTTTTCGCCCGTGATCCCCGGTGCCCTTAGAGAAGCTTCGCTTCCTGTTCATGTAATTGTTTGGCGTGTTCTCAACTGCTCCCCGCACCTGGTGGAATGCTCCCTCATGCTCACCCTCACCTGCCGATGGCCCCACACCCCGCCCCAGGTGAGCTTCGATTTGCAGCATGACAACCTCTGCATCACGGGTGCCCTTGGGGACCCTAACCACTGGGATCGCATAGCCGTTGCGGTGCCCGACCTCCACAGCGAAGGCGTATACCTACAAGGCATCGAGCCGTGGAACGCCCAGGGCCCTGCGGAGGAGCTGTGGACCGATTTCGCCGAAGACGGCGAGCTGGAACCCCAGCTTGCAAAGTTTGCAGAACCCGGAGCCGCCGCTTGGGTTAAGTTCGCTTTGGAGCCCGGAGAAGCCAAAGATCTTCCCTTCGTCATCATGTGGCATCTGCCGATATACCGGAGCGGCCCCGCAAAAGGCGCACCCCGGTATTACACCCAATTCCTCAGGAAGCGCCGGCCCGACAACGCCGTGGTATGGTTGGCCGAAGAGGCTCTGGAAGACTTCGGCCAGGAATGGCCCAACTGGCGCTACTGGCTCTTCCAGATCATGGATTGGCATGCGTCGCTCGCGGGTGACCCCCGCTTCCCGCTGGGGAGTCCTGGGGCCGCCCTGAACCTGCTCGCGGCCCTCCTCGAAGGCCACACGGTATGGACCGACGAAGATCGCTTCCACATACTGGCGAACGGAAAAGACGAGCTACAGCGCCTCGCCCGGCTGCGCCAGAGCGGCCTTCCGATCCACCTGATGTGGCCGCACGTCGCCAAGGCCCTCGAAGCCATCGCCGCTGGTTGAGATGCGCCGCCTGCCGCGATGATAACCGGTGCACCTTTTGCCGCTGCCAGGAGAGGTACCATGAAGCCCATGAAGTGGTTCTTGCCCCTCTGCCTCACCCTGATGGCCGCTGGGCCGCCACCCGTTATGGCGCAGCGCCAACCTCTGCCGGACCTGGACGTGGTCGCCATCGAACGAACGCCACGATATCCAGGCTACGCACTGGAATATGGTCGGCCGGGATGGAAGGGCATACCCATCCTTGTGGGCAACCGCACGCGCAAGCCGCTCACGCCCCAAGAGGCTCGCCGCATCCAGCGATGGCCTAAAGAGGGGGAGCTGGTAACGTTCACAGCCCACGTTCGGAACCACGGCGATGCCCCTGCTCCTCCCTACGACTTCGTATGGATGGTGGATGGAACACCCGTGTCGAAGGGTGCCACTCCGGAAAGCCAGCCTGCTGGAACGGAACGCACATTCAGTTTCTCCTGGCGATGGAAGACCGGGCGCCACCTTGTCCGGTTCATTGTGGACCCCCTCGTGAAGATCCGCGATGCGTGCCTCACCAATAACAGCCGCGAAGACGCCACAGACGCATGGTCCCTCCTCATGGCGGTGGATCGGGAAACCTACGACGCCTTCAATCGCACCGTCAACTTCCTGGGGACACGCTCCTTCGAGGATTGGGTGCAGTGGCATATAGACCAGATGAACCGCCTCTTCGACCTGAGCCCTTCGCCCTTCGGCCCGTCAAGCTGGAGGCCCCGGGTTCGGTGCGACAAATTCGTGGTGGTAGCGGATGCATCCAAGCTCTGGGCCAACATCCTTGGACCCGGAGTGCAGCCCTTGGATGCCGGATGGGACGGCGCCTGGGGCTTCGGCCGGCGCGCCGACTGCGCCGCATGGGCCGCTGCGCCCGACTGGGGCCTCATCCACGAATGGGGACACCAACTGGGCCTTACCGACGAGTATGCGCTGGACCGCCCAGGCTTTCAGAACCTGGTGAAGGACGCCCGGGGCGACCCCCTCCTCATCGGGCGATGGTCCTCTTTGCGCGGCACCATGATGCACGGCCACGGCCCTACGCTCTTCTCGCCGGAATGCATGGCGGCCCTTCAAAGCCAGCGCGGCCGCCGGCGCGGCTATTACGGCGACTACTACTACTGCATTCCTCGCGTCAACAGGCTGCGCATCTTGGATCGCACCGGCGCCCCTGTGGCAGGTGCCACGGTTACCTTTTGGCAAGACCGTGACGGCATCTTTCAGGACCCTCCCGTCTTCTTCGGCAAAACGGATGCCCACGGCCTCTTCACCCTCCCTAACCGGCGGGCACCCCACGTCACCACAGACCAGGGCTTCACCTTGCGGGATAATCCTTTCGGGCAAGTGAATGTAGTAGGGCCCGGCGATGTCTTCTTCATCCGCATCCAGGCGCGGGCACACACCGAGTACACCTGGATGGACATTACCGACTTCAACCTGGCCTATTGGTCGGGCAGGCGCGAAGCAGCAACGTTTCTTCGCAGAACCCACATTCCTGCAGCAGGCTCTCCGCCGCCGCCTTCCCATGTGTGGATAGACACATACCGCGACACGGTGCACTTGACGTGGAGCCCTGTGCCGCAAGCCCGCAGCTACCGCATCTACGACGGAGTGTCGGACCTGTTCGACTATCGGCCGGCAGGCACAACCCGTACGCCCAGGTGGACAGGCAAGATGCACGACGCCGGTATGCACCGCTTCGTAGTCACGTGCGTTGACGCCGCCGGCCGGGAGAGCGCGTATTCCGATTGGGCGGGGGCTATGCGCTTCATCAAACCGTGGGGCATCGCGCTGCTGCCGGACGGACGCGCCATCATCCGCGACGCAGCCTACGGGCAAGATATCGTGCGGAAGGCCGATGGCGCCATCCTAGGGTTGATGGGATCCGTGCACTACCACTTCGAAGGCTCCTATGACGTGGCTGCAGATCCCCGGGGCCGCATCCTAAGCGCCAAATGGGGAGATGGCTACAACCCCGGCCAGGGCTTCAAGATACAGGGATCCGATTTGCAGATTGCCCTGGAGCGCCTCCAACCGCCGGGCAGAGGTCCGGGCCAGGTCCAAGGCCCCATGGGCATCGCTTCTGATGCAGCTGGGCATATCTTTGTGGCCGACACCGGCAATGATCGCATCGAGGAGTTCGGCGCCGACGGCACGTTTCTTCGCGCCGTAGGGGAGGGCGAGCTCAATCAGCCCATGAAGGCGGCGTTCGACGCCTCCGGCAAACTCTATGTGGCGGACTCGGGTCACAACCGCATCGCTGTTTACGCACGGGATGCCGAAGGCGGGTTCCACCTGGAGCGAAGCCTCACAGGGGTGAAGGAGCCCGTATACGTACAGGTGGACCGTGAGGGCCGCGTGTACGTAAGCACCAACCGCGATGCAGGCGTTGTGGTGTTGGATAGGGATGGGCGCGTCCTGTGGAAGTTTCAGGGCACCCCGGTAGAGCCTTTGAGCGGTCCTCGCGGGTTGGCCCTAGACGGCAAAGGCCACCTACTCGTAGTGGACGAGGCATCCCAGCGCGTGCTCGCCATATCTCTTCCGCCGGAACTCAGGCGCTAACGGCAAGGCGCAGGCTTAATTGCGTGCGTCGCCATCCCCGTTCAAATCCAGAGCGGGCAGAGGTTCCGGCGTATCCTTGTGCCGGGCAAAAGGCCGCTGCGTCCGCTGGACTGCAGCCTCCACGAGCCCGCGAAAAAGGGGATGGGGCCGGTTCGGGCGCGACTTGAACTCGGGATGGAATTGCGTAGCGATGAAGTACGGATGCTTGGGGATCTCGATGATCTCCACGAGGCGGTAATCCGGTGAGATGCCCGAACAGACCATTCCGTGCTTCTTGAGGATCTCCCGGTACTCGTTGTTGAGCTCGTACCGGTGCCGGTGCCGTTCATAAACGTGGGAAGCGCCGTACAAGCGCTCGGCCAAAGAGCCGCTCTCCAACTGGCACCGATAAGCGCCCAAACGCATCGTCGCTCCTTTGTACCGCACGTCCTTCTGTTCGGGAAGGATATGGATCACGGGGTGCGGCGTGTCGGGATCTACCTCTTCGGTGTGGGCACCCTTGAGCTTGCAAACGTGCCGGGCGAATTCGATCACCGCCATCTGCATCCCGTAGCAGAGGCCGAGGTAGGGCACCTTCTTCTCGCGGGCATATTGAATGGCGCGGATCTTGCCCTCTACGCCCCTTGCGCCGAAGCCGCCGCATACCACAATGGCATCCATGGCGCCCAGGCGCTCCTGCAGATCCTCGTGCTCCAGGGCCTCGCTGTCTATAAAATGAACGTTCACCCGCGCGTTTGCAGCGATGCCGCCATGCTTCAGGGCCTCGGCTACCGAGATGTAGGCATCACCATTCCCCGTATACTTGCCCACTACCCCTGCCGACACTTCGTAGAGCGGCCGCTTGATGCGCTCCACCAGCTCCTGCCATTCCCCAAGTTGCGGGTCCCGATGGGGCAGGCCCAGTCGGCGCACCACCAAATCCGCCAAACCGCTCTCCTCAAAGCGAAGCGGCGCTTCGTAGATGGTTTCGATATCCAAAGCTTCGATAACGGCGTCTTGGTCCACATCGCAAAAGAGGCTGATCTTCTCGCGCATATCCTGCGTGAGGGGGACACGGGTGCGGCAGATGAGGACGTCGGGTTGGATGCCCATCTCGCGCAGCTTCATCACCGAATGCTGGGTGGGCTTGGTCTTCAGCTCGCCCCAAGGCCCCACCGAAGGAATGAGGGTCACATGCAGGAAGAGGCAGTTGGTGTGGCCCACGTCTTTGCGGAACTGGCGCAAGGCTTCAATGAAGATCTGCCCCTCGATATCGCCTACGGTGCCGCCGATTTCAGCAATCACCACATCGGCATCACACTCGCGACCAACCTTCAGGATGCGCTCTTTGATCTCATTGGTTACGTGGGGGATCATTTGGACGGTGCCGCCCAAATAGTCGCCTCGCCGCTCCTTGGCGATCACCTCGCTGTATACGCTGCCGGTGGTTACGGACGAATAGCGACTGAGGTTCACGTCAATGAAGCGCTCGTAATGGCCCAAGTCCAGGTCTGTCTCGGCCCCGTCTTCCGTAACGAACACCTCACCATGTTGGTAGGGGTTCATGGTGCCGGCATCCACGTTGATGTAGGGATCGAGCTTTTGAAGAGTGACGGTGAAGCCGCGATTTCGGAGAAGCCGGCCCAGGCTGGCCGTGGTGATGCCCTTGCCGATAGAACTCACGACGCCGCCGGTAACGAAGATGTACTTGGTCACAAGAGGCACCTCGGAAGGACTGGCAGGATGCGCCCCTCAACAAAAACACCCCGCGCCCAAGATTTTGGGGCGGGGTATCGCGCACTGCCCGTGTCAGTATACCCTCCTCCGCATTGGGGGTCAACGGCAGGGTCCGCCCGCGTGTGGGCCGCATTTGGGGTCTGTTGCCAAGGCAAGCTCGGTTAGGTATACTCATTTGCGCGTTGCTCAAACCGTTGTGACATGCAGAAACTCATGTGATGGCTGCCCAGAACGCCTCGCCCGTCCCTTATTCCAGAGAGCATCCGGACACCGTGCGGAGCATGTTCGCTGCCATTGCGCGGCGTTACGACCTGCTCAACACGCTCCTCAGTTTCAACCGCCACAAGGCATGGAGGCGATACGCCGTCCGTGCCGCCGGCCTCAGGCCAGGCCAGAGCGCCCTTGACGTCTGCACCGGCACGGGAGACTTTGCGGTGGAACTTTTTAGGGCGGTGGGTTCGTCCGGCCTCGTGGTTGGGGCAGACTTTTGTCGTCCCATGATTGTCCAGGGCATGCCGAAGGTGCGCAAGGCATCGGGCGGGCGCATCCGAATGATGCTTGCAGACGGGTTGCGGCTTCCATACAAAGCCGACAGCTTCCATTGCGCCACTGTGGGCTTCGGCATCCGCAACATGGCTGATGCCGCTCTGGCCCTTCAGGAGATGACACGCGTGGTCCGCCCGGGAGGTTGCGTTGTATGCCTCGAATTCAGCCGGCCTACCAACCCTATCGTGCGAAGAATCAGTGACATCTACCAGATGCGGATCCTGCCGATGATTGGCGGCCTCCTCAGCCGGCGGGATGCGTACACCTACCTGCCGCGTTCCATCCAAACCTTCTACAGCCGCGAGGAGATGGCTTCCCTGATGCGCTCGGCAGGACTGGAAGACGTGCGTGTGCACAATCTCAACCTCGGCACGGTTTGCGTCCACATAGGTACCAAGAGATGAGCGCTCCCGCACGCATCGGCACGGATCCCGACACCGGCCTTGCTTCCTTCCTGGAATGGCTTCAGCCAGACCTCCAAGTGATCGAGGAGCACATTAACGCCGAGATCGCATCGGATGTGCGGGAGATATGCAACCTCGGAGGCCACGTACTGCGCGCCGGGGGTAAACGCCTTCGGCCCGCCATGGTCGTGCTCTCCGCCCGCGCTGTAAACCCTGAGCCCGATGTGCAGCGTCTGGTTACCATTGCCGCATCCGTTGAACTCGTGCACATGGCCACCCTCGTACACGACGATGTGGTGGATAACACGTCCATACGGCGCGGACGCCCCACAGCCAATGCGGTCTTCGGCAATGGCGTGGCGGTATTGGCCGGGGACTTCCTGCTTGCCAAAGCCATGCGACTGCTTGCGTTGGACGGCGATCTTCGGGTGATCCGCACGGTGTCGGATATCACCACAGAGATGAGCGAGGGCGAAGTGATGGAGATCCTCGCCACGGGAGACGCCGCCATAACACCCGGGCATTACTTCGAGATCCTCCGTAAGAAGACTGCCGTGTTCGTGGACGGCTGCTGCCGCTGCGGCGCCATCGTGGGAGGTGCCACTCCGGAACAGGAGGCCGCCCTCGCGCAATACGGATACCATCTGGGCATGGCCTTCCAGATTGCCGACGATCTCTTGGACTATACCGGAGATCCCCGCATCACGGGCAAGCCGGTGGGGAGCGACTTGAGAGACGGGCGCGCTACGCTCCCCCTCCTCATCGCCTTGAGCGAAGCAAGCCCCTCCTCCCGGGACACGCTCCTGGAGGTATTCGGCCGCGATCCGTTGCATCCGGACGATGTGGCCCGCGTCGTGCACATCATGCATGAGTGCGACGCCTTCGAGCATACCCGCGCCATCGCACGCCGCCACGTACAACAGGCCGAACTTGCCCTGGAAGCACTTCCTGCCAGCCTCGCACGGGAATGCTTCGCGGCGCTGAACCAATATGTAATCCAGAGGGACAAGTGAGCCGGGCTGGTTCGCTTCCGCATCCCGTTGCGTACGTGTTCGACCTCGACGGGGTTCTCTACCGCATGGATGAACCGGTTCCATGGGCCCGGGAAGCTTTGGAACGGCTGCGGGCGGCAGGGCGCAGGATCTTTTTCTTGACGAACAACTCCTCCAAGACACGCGCCGATTATGTAGCCAAGCTCGCCGGCTTCGGCATCCCCGCAACCGAAGAGGAAGTAATGACCTCTGCCTACGCTCTGGGCGTCCATTTCGCCGAAGCGGGTGCTGCAGGTTCGAGCGTGTATGTCATTGGGGAACAGGGTCTCGTTGCCGAATTGCAGGCAGCCGGGATGCGGGTAGTGCCCTTCCACCCGCAACATTCTGCCGATTACGTGGTGGTCGGGTGGGACCGGGGGCTTACATATACGAAGCTTGCCGAAGCCCACCGCCTCATCACGGCAGGGTCCAGGTTCATCGCCACGAACCGCGACGCCACCTATCCGGACGCCGGCGGCCTTACCCTCCCCGGTAACGGCGCTGCCGTGGCTGCTCTGGTTACCTCGACAGGGGTCAACCCGCTCACCATAGGCAAGCCCGAGCCTTACACCGTACAACTGATCCTGCGGAGGGCCGGCATCGCTCCGGAACAATGCCTGGTGGTGGGCGACCGCCTGGACACGGACATCGCAGCCGGAAAGCGGGTGGGCACGCCCACGGCCCTCGTCCTTACCGGCGTAACCTCCCGGGCCGAAGCGGAAGCCGCGCCGCCTCATCTCCAGCCGGACTTCATCCTGGAGGACTTGCGCGCCCTTCCCTAGCCGGCTCCCCGCCTAGGCGGTCCGCTCCAGGGAGGGCGCCGGCGGGTTCTCCGGGATGTCTGGTGCGGGCAAATCCGCGGACTGGAAGCACAACCAATTGGAATGGAGCACGCGGTTGCGTCCGGACCGCTTAGCGTGGTAGAGAGCTCGGTCGGCTTCTTTCACCAAATCCGAGGGATGGTCCATGCGCATATCGCGCGTGGCGATGCCGAAGCTGGCGGTTACCGGGCGCAGGGGCCATGGATGGGCTTCGACGGCACAACGAAGCCGCTCTGCGATCTGGATGCTTTGCTTGGCATCGGCTCCGGGCAGCAGCACGGCGAATTCTTCCCCGCCGTAGCGGGCCGCCGTGTCGCAATCCCGCACGTTCTCCTTTAGGATCCGGCTTACTGTTCGCAGTACATCATCCCCTGCAGGGTGCCCGAAGGTGTCGTTGTAATCTTTGAATTTGTCTACGTCCAGCATGATGAGGGAGAGTTCCATATTCTGGCGGGAAGAAAGCGCAAAGAGGTCGTTAAGGGACGAGAGGAAGAAGCGATGGTTCCGAAGGCCCGTGAGGCCATCGGTTCGGGCCGACTCGGCGAGGGCGGCGTTGGCCGCCTTGAGTTCTTCGTTGAGCGCATCGGCGCGGCGAAGTTGTTGTTCCAATTCTCTGCGCAAGCGGTTCCGCTCGGTAACATCCATGGTTGCGGCAATGGCTCCGGTTATGACGCCTTCCGGACCCCTCAGCGGGAACGTACTCAGAAGAACGTCTATCTGCCGGCCATCCAGGGCGAAGTGGCAGCACTCCAGGTTCACCATCCGCTCACCCTTGAACACGCGGGTTACGATGCCCTTGCTCGTTTCCACATCTTCCGGCCCCACCAGCACCTCCCAAACCGGGCGCTCAAAAACCTTAGGGCCGGTCCATCCGTACAATTCTTCGGCGGCATGGTTCCACTCGTGGATGCGTCCTTCAGCGTCGTAGGTGTACGCGGGAACGGGCAAGCCGTCGAAGAGCTGGGAAAAGCGCAAATTGGCTGCGGACACACACGACATCGTCTCCTGCAGTTCCTCGTTCTGGGCGGACATTTCGTCCCGTATCTCTTCCAGCTCCTCGGCATGGCGGCGGAGATCGTCCTGCATCTTGAGGATGCGTTGGGCTACACCCAAGCGCGCCAGGAGCTCATCGGGATCGAGAGGCTTGGTGAGAAAGTCATCAGCACCGGCTTGGAGCCCTTCCAGGCGGTCCTCACGGTGGTCCTTGGCGGTGCACAGGATGAAATACGCATAATAATCGTGGATATTGCTGCGCACGAGCCTGCAGAGCTGCAAACCGTCCATTTCGGGCATCATCCAATCGGAGATAATGATCCTACAGGGTTCCGCTTGAATGAGTTGCCAGGCCGCCAGCCCGTTCGGGGCGATTTGGGGCGTATGCCCCAACTTCTCGATCATGCGCGCCAGGATCCGTTGGGACACGGCGTCGTCTTCAACCACCAGAATCTTCACACTGCTGCCTCCAACAGGCGATCATTCCGTGGATCCGCCGGGCTGCGGCAACGAGGCGGCACGCCCGGGGAAGTCCACGCACCTCGGGATGCGGGGCTTCTTGGTGTCTTTATCGGTTCACGCGCCATCCAACTGGAGCGCATACTCCGATTGATCCGGCCGGCTGCAGCGGCTACAATAAGATCGGATGAAGGAGGCCGCGCTGCGAATGGTGCATCAGCTTGGTACGGCGACACTCAAGTCGGGCGAAAAACTGGAGATTGTACGAGTTTCGTCTCCAGACACACAGGAAGCGCAAGCCGTGCGCGACCTGCTGGAGGAACGACCCGCGCCCCTTCCGCCGGAATTCCGATATCTTTTTCAGGCTGTGAAGGAGCTTTTGGCCCACAAAAGCCCTGAGTGGCACACGCACATGGATGCTGCCCTGCGGGGAGACACCGGCGGCCTCCAGACACGCTTCTACCTGGGCGTACTCGACGGAAGGCCGGTAGCCAATGTCCTCACCTCCGAGCAGCATGGCATCGGCATCGTGTCTCACGTGTTCACCCATCCCCAGCACCGGCAGAAAGGCATCTGCCGGGCCGTGATGGGCGCTCAGATGGAGGACTTCCGTGCGCGAGGCGGGCGCGCCTTGTTGCTGGGTACGGGCTTTGAGACACCCCCGTACTGGATCTACCATTCCTTCGGCTTCCGATCCATTCAAGGCGGCTTCATGCGGTACACCACGCCAGGTTTCGAGGGCTTCGAGGAGGACTGGTTCGCTCCACGCGATGCGCAGATCGTTCCCGCAGATTGGCGCCACTGGCCTCTTGTGGCGTTGCTGGCCTCCCTTCCGGCCCCCGAGCGTCTGCGAAGCTATGCCTGGCGCCTATTCGGCGTCGGGAATTTGGAGCACCCCTATGTGGATTTCATGAGCCGCCGATTGAACCGAGGGGATGTGAATGGGGTGATGCTCGAGGCAGAGAATGGGGCTGTAGTCGGTTGCGGCACCCTTATACCCGATGCAGTCTGGCCCCAAATCCAAATTCTGGACGTTTTCACGCACCCGAACTTCACGGAGCGCCTCATCGAACTGGTCCGCGCCCTCGTGCCGAGGCAGGGCCGCATCCTTGCCTATGCCGATGCGAACGCCCCGCACAAAGCAGCGGCCCTGGAAGAGTGTTCCTTCGTGCGTGAAGGGACACTGCGCAACCACCTGCGTGCGGGCCAAGCGCGGGGCGACGTATACGTGTATGCTCGAAATGGAGAGTAGAATGCGCACCCTTTACTTGGATTGCTTTGCCGGCATCGCGGGTGATATGCTTTTGGGAGCGATGCTCGCGTGCGGCGTCGAAGAGGAGCGCCTGCGGCAGGAGCTGGCGCGCCTCAACGTACGCGGATGGAAATTGCGCGTGGAGAACGTTCAGCGCAACGGCATCGGCGCGGTGGATGTGTCCGTAGACGTTGAGGATGCCCCCCACCATCACCGGCATCTGGCGGATATCGAAGAGATCATCACGTCGAGTTCGCTGCCGCAGCGCGTTCAGGAGCGCGCCGTCGCCGTGTTCCGAAGGCTGGCCGAGGCCGAGGCCAAGATCCACGGCACCACACCCCAGAAGATCCATTTCCACGAGGTGGGCGCCCTGGACGCGATTGTGGATATCACCGGCGCCTGCATCGGGCTGGAGCTTTTGGGCGTAGAACAAGTGGTCGCGTCTCCCTTACCCATGGGCCGAGGCTTCGTAGAATGCGCCCACGGCATCCTGCCCCTCCCGGCTCCTGCGGTTCTGGAGCTTCTTCGTGGCGTTCCGGCCTACGGCGTAGATGTGGAAGCAGAGTTGGTGACGCCCACAGGAGCCGCCCTGGTCACGACGCTGGCCCAATCCTATGGTCCCCTGCCGGTCATGGCCATCGAGGCCACGGGATACGGAGCAGGCAAGCGGCAACTGAAGGATCGTCCGAACCTCCTCCGAGCGATCCTAGGAACGGTGGATGCGCATTTCGCCTCATCCGCCCCGGAAGTGGCTGTGCTGGAAACGAACCTGGACGACGTTTCCCCGCAGTTTTACGAGGTGGTGACGCGACGCCTGTTCGACGCCGGCGCATTGGACGTATACCTAACTCCCGTGCAGATGAAAAAGGAGCGGCCCGGAGTTCTGCTGACCGTGCTGGCGGATCCGCAGCGCGCCGAGGCATTGGCCGATGTGATCTTCCGCGAAACCACAACCATGGGAGTGCGGTTCCATATGGGGAAGCGCCTCTGCCTGGAACGGGAATGGCAAACGGTGCAAACCGAGTACGGCGCTATCCGGGTGAAAATAGGCCGATGGAAGGGCGCGCCTACGGTAGCCTCCCCGGAATACGAGGACGTAAAGGCGGCGGCTTCGGCAAGCGGAGCACCCGTCTACAAGGTTTATCAGGCAGCCCAGGCCGCCTACAATCAACAGATGTCCTCCGGCTGATGACGCGCCGCCGTTGTGGAAACGACACTGTTGGCAACGGGCTAAGCACCGATGCAACCTCATGAGACGAACCTCTTTTGCCCGCGCTGCGGCACTCGGAATGTGCTGGGGCATCCCCGGTGCCGGGGATGCGGCGCTTCGCTCCCCCCGCCTGAAGTCCTGATCCCGCGCAGGGCAGCCGGACCGCGCCGCGGGCGGTTCTTTGGCTTTGCGGCCTTGGCGATTGCAGCGCTCATCCTCGCCGGCTTCCTCGTGCTCCACCAGGTTGCGGGAAGGACCGGCGTAACCCCGGGGACAGCTCCGTTCCCGGCAAGCTTGCAGCCGGCGCGGTCGTCCTCGGAGGCGGCGCCTGCAGAAGAAGATCCCCTCATTGCGGAAGCCCGCCGCACCATCCGGCGCCTGCAGGAAGAACATGGGTTGGCTCCGCCTCCTACGGATGAGGCAGGGCGCGTCCACCTCAGATCCGGCGGAAGCATCAGCCGGGAGGAGTGGGAGCGCGCGGCGCGCAGCCTCCAGTCCCAACCGTAGACCCTGCATTCCACCGAAACAGGAGGATCTCACCCATGCCGATCTTCGAGTATCGCTGCAATCAATGCCATAGACGCTTCAGCGCACTGGTAGGCGTGCTCGCCGAGGCCCGCCCGCCTGCCTGCCCCCGGTGCGGCTCCAAGGATCTGCAGAAGATGGTGTCCCGCTTTGCACGCGTGCGCTCGGAAGAGGACGCCTTGGAAGATCTTGCCGATGAGAGCCGTTACGGCGACATCGAGAATGACCCTAAGGCCATGCGGCAATGGGTTCGGGATATGGGCAAGGCCATGGACGAAGACATGGAGGAAGACCTGGAAGCGGCCTTGGATGAGGAGCTCTCCGGCAAGGAAGCAGGCGCAGGCGATGACGACACGGTATACTGATGGGGCGAAGAGCTTGCCCGCCCGTCACCTGGGGCAGGCGCGCTGCGTAAGGTATTTCAGGAGGAGTGGCCAGCGTGAAAGGCGTCCGGTTGTGCGCGTTTGCATTGGTGTTGATCGTCCAGGCGGGCGTGGGTTCGGCTTCCCTGCCTCCCACCCGTTCCGGTGCGCGGAGGGCAAGCGCTTGGAGCGAAGGCCGCTACGTGTCCGCGGCCGAAATTGCTGCCCGCCAGGAATGGGAACGCGAACGGGGCATCATATATCCCAAGCTTGTGCGCGGGAACCCCAACCTCAAGGAGATTGCCCTCACCTTCGATGACGGGCCGCATCCGGCCTTTACCCCGCGCCTTCTGGATCTCTTGGCGCGCCTGCACGTGAAGGCTACTTTCTTCCTCGTAGGCAAGATGGTGGACAGGTATCCCGATCTCGTGCGCCAGGAGGTGGCCCAGGGTCACGAGGTTGCCAATCATACGTACGACCATTTGCGCCTGGCAAGCGTACCTCCGGCCCTTATCGAACCTGAATTGAAGGAAGGGAGCCTCGCCCTCGTACGCGCTGTTGGGAGCCCTACGCGCTTCTACCGCCCGCCGGGCGGAGAGTACAATGCCGATGTGATCGAAGCAGGCCGAAGGCTCGGGTACATCATGGTGCTTTGGACCAACGATCCCGGCGATTACCGGCGTCCGTCGGGAGCATTGCTCGAGGAGCGGCTGCTTCGGGATGTGAGCAACGGCGCCATCATCCTTCTGCACGACGGCATCCCACAAACGCTCACCATTTTGCCCAGGCTCGTGACGGCATTGCGCAGAGAGGGATACCGTTTCGTAACCATCTCCGAAATGGCTGCTGCCGGGGGCGTCGTTACTGCCGGCGGGCCGAGGGTACGCATGCCCAGCATGAAGGTGGAGAGCGGCTTTGTGGACATTACCGGCAATCGGCCTTCGCCGGAGGTGCTTTCCACGATGAAGGCTCTGGAAGGCCGGTCCATCACCGCAAAACGGCGTCCAACGGCGGATTAACCGGTTTCGGTGCGCCCTGGCCGGATGCCCTTTCGTTCTAAGCGCTTGGCCTCGCCCCAGAGTTCGTCCAGTTCCTTAAGCGTGTAGTCTTTCAGATCGCGCCCTTCACTTTTGGCCCTCTCTTCCATCCATCGGAAGCGGGTTGCAAAGCGCGCCAGCATCGTACGCAGAGCTTCTTCGGGATCTACACGTTGCCACCTGGCAATGTTCACAAGAGCGAAAAGGAGATCTCCCAGTTCCTCGCGCACCTCTTCGGCGCGTCCGGCCGCGACGGCTTCCCGCAGCTCTTGCAGCTCCTCATCTACTTTCTCGAAGACGTCCTCCAGACGCTCCCACTCGAAGCCCACCTTGGCCGCCCGCTTGCTCATCTCCATGGCACGCATGAGGGCGGGAAGCCTCTTGGGGATGCCGTCCAAAACGGATTTGCGCCACTCCGGGCCCTTCTCACTACGCTTGATGGCCTCCCAGTTGCGCAGCACCTCGTCGGCGTTCGCAACGGCTGCGTCGCCAAACACGTGAGGATGCCTCCTCACGAGCTTCTCCACGATGCGGGCAATGACGTCGCGGATGTCGAACACGCCCTCTTCTGCCGCGAGTTGGGCATGGAAGACCACCTGCAGCAGAACGTCGCCCAGCTCCTCTGCGAGCGCATCCGGATCTTCAGCCTCGATGGCGTCCAGTACCTCATAACACTCCTCAACAAGGTAGCGCTCCAGCGTGCGGTGGTTCTGCTCCCGATCCCAAGGACATCCTCCCGGACCGCGCAGGCGCGCCATGACGTCCACCAGGTCTTCGAAGCGCGTTCGACGCAGGGGCGGCGGCAGGGCCGGCACAAAAACTGCCGTAAGGTGATCCACCGGCATGCGGTCCAGTTGATGCAGCGGCACCTCGTCCACTGCTTCGGCTCCGGGCACCCCCGCAGAGCGTACGATGCGTATGGGCGCTTCATCGGGATACTCGGCCATGAGCGCAAGCTTTACCGACGACGCAGTGGCACGGTCGTACACCTGGTAAATGAGAAGGTCCAGGTCGGGGCGCAGGGTCCTCGCATCCAGTGCCAGCGCATCCTGGATGACGATGCCTGCTCCAATCGGCACGGCCAGAGCGGTCAAGGCTGCCTCAATGAAGGATGCCGAACCCACGATGTGCACAGGGATGCCAAGCGCCCTGGCTTTCTGGAGGATGAGGCGCACCGAGGCTTCGCCTATAAGAGGATGGCCTGGAAGCGCATATCCTACCTCCCCTTCCGCAGCCGCTCGAAGCACTCGATCGGCAGCCGCATCATAGACTTCTTCGAAGGTGGCTGCCTTTTCATAGAGGTCATCCAGCGTGTCGAACGGGATGCCTTCGGCGCGGAGGTCGTCTGCCGCCGGATGGACGGCGGTGCGGAGGATGAGTTTCCGCGGTTGGTGCAGCGCCTGCCAGGCATCCAAAGACATCATGCCTTTGCGCGCAGGACCCAGACCAATCAGAACGATCGTATTGGACAGGACAGTTCTCCGTAGACGCGTGTGTGGGGGCGGAGCTTTGGTTAGGGACCGGCCCCGGGGTGCATCTTCGTTATACCCCGCGCCAAACGGGGAGAGACAGGTGCGTCCAGAAGGCTAGAACAGGGTAGGGGGCGGTTCCTTGCGGGCCTGAATTACTTTTCGGCGCGCCTCTTCGATGTCGGTGATCAGTTGCTGCTTAAGCTGCTCGTAAACCGCTCCTTCCTGCCGGAGGATGTAGGCAGGGTGGAGCGTTGCCATGGCATAGCGGGCGTAGGCGCATGTGGTGAACCACTGACCGCGCTCCTGTGAGATGCGAAAGTTCTTGTGGATGAGGGTGTTGGCAGCAGGGGAGCCCAAGCACACGATGACGAGGGGGTGGATGGCCTCGAGCTGCCGCGCCAGCCAAGGGAAGCAGGCTTCCACCTCGTCTATGCGGGGAGCCCGGTTCAGCACGCGTCCGCCCTCCACCTGAGATGCCCGGCATTTGACGATGTTGCATATATACACATGCTTGCGGGTGATGCCGCACGCGCGCAAACATTCATCCAGCAGCGCCCCAGCCCTGCCTACAAAGGGACGTCCGGTAAGATCTTCCTGTTGGCCCGGTCCCTCGCCGACGAAAACGAGCGGGGCGTTAGGGTTCCCTTCCCCGAAGACCACCTGGGTGCGTGTCTCCGCCAGGCCGCACGCCGTACAATGAGCCGCCTGGGCTGCCAAGCGGTCCAGCTCTTCTGCGCTGCTACTCATCCGCCAACAATTCCTTTAGGCGATAATATGCTGCCTCCAGGCTCTCGGGGATCACCCGTGTGTCGCCGATCACGGCCATGAAGTTCGTGTCGCCGCTCCATCGGGGCACAATATGTACGTGCACATGGTCGGCGATGCCGGCTCCGGCGACGCGCCCCAAATTGATGCCCACATTGAAGCCGTCGGGGCGGCATGCCCGCTTCAGCAGATTGATGCCCCGGCGCGTGAGAGCCATCAACTCCAACAGCTCCGCATCCTCGAGATCGTTCAAGTCCGCGGTATGCCGATAAGGGCTCACCATCAGATGGCCGTTACTATAGGGGAAGGCATTGAGCATGATGAAGCAGCGGTCGCCCCGAAGAAGCAAAAGGTTCTCGGCATCCTGCTGCTGAGCCGGCTTCACGCAGAAGATGCACCCTTCCGCTTCATCGGCCACCTCGATGTAGCGCATGCGCCACGGCGCCCACAACCGTTCCATAGCAGCTCCTCCTGCCATAGATTGTACGCACTGTGTCAAGTACCCGCGCCTCCACGCCATGTGCTATAATCGGCCGATATGGAGCAGGCAGACCCTACACTGCACCGCGCATTTCGTTGAGGAGTTCCCCACCTTGGTACAACGTGCCCAGCGAATGGATCAGATCCCGCCTTACCTTTTTGGAGAAATCGCCCGCCTCAAAGCCAAAGCTCTGGCGGAAGGCAAAGATCTTATTGACCTCGGCATAGGCGACCCCGACCAGCCCACACCGACCCCCATTGTAGAGGCGCTCTGTGAGGCAGCTAAGGATCCCCGGACCCATCGTTATGATGAAACGCCCGCCGGAGAGCCCGAACTCCTGGAGGCCTTTTGCGCATGGTTCCGGCAGCGCTTCGGCGTGCAACTGGATCCCGCAACCCAGGCTCTCCTTCTCATCGGGTCGAAGGAAGGATTGGCGCACCTTGCATGGGCGTATCTGGATCCCGGTGATGCTGCTTTGATCCCTGATCCGGCTTACACGGTGTACCGCGTCAACACGCTCATGGCGGGCGCAGCGGTCATCCCCATGCCGCTGGAAGCTCACAACGGCTTCCTGCCGGACCTGGCAGCCATAGCGCCGGAGGACGCCCGGCGCGCCAAATTAATGTGGCTCAACTATCCGAACAACCCTACCGGCGCTGTGGCCACTCCGGACTTTTACCGCCGCGCCGTGGAGTTCTGCCGCACCCATGATCTCCTTTTGGTGAACGATGCAGCATATTCCGAGGTATGCTTCGATGGCTACACTTCGCCGTCGGTTCTGCAGGTTCCAGGCGCCCTCGATTGTGCCATCGAGTTCCATTCATTCTCCAAGATGTACAATATGACGGGATGGCGCATCGGCGTTGCCGTAGGGAACGCAGAAGCCATCGCAGCGCTCAACAAGCTCAAATCCAACATCGATTCCAAACAGTTCGCTGCCGTATCCCGTGCGGCGGCCTTCGCCATCCGGAACCTGAACAACCAGCCTACGCTGGAACTCCTACGCGCGCGACGAGACATCCTTGTGAACGGGCTCAGGGCGTTGGGATGGGATGTTCCGTGTCCCCAGGCCACCTTTTACATTTGGGCGCCCGTGCCGACAGGCGAGAAGAGCATTCCCTTTGCCGGCCGCCTTCTGGAGGAGGCCGGGGTCCTGGTGATCCCCGGCATCGGGTACGGCCAGTACGGCGAGGGATACGTGCGCATGTCTCTCACCGTTATGGGAGACCGCCAAGGGGAACGGTGCGCCGAGGCAGTCGAGCGCATCCGCCGCGCCGGCATCCTGGGGTGAGGTCCTATGCCTAGATCCGCCACACACGAAGTGTCGGCCAGAGAAAGTGCCGTGCTCGTCTGCGTGGAGAGCGACGATGCCGCTGAACCCTACGCAGCAGAGGAACTGATGTCCCTCGCAGACACGGCCGGCGCCGAGGTCGTGGGGATGCTCCATCAGCATCGAGCACAGCCCGATGCCGCGTACTACATCGGCAGGGGCAAGGCCGAAGAACTCGCCGCAACCGTAGCAGAGACCGGAGCCGACTTGGCGATCGTGGATCACGAGCTCTCGCCCATCCAGCAGCGCAATCTGCAGGATCTCGTGCAGTGCCGCGTAATTGATCGAACGCAGCTTATTTTGGACATCTTCGCCCAAAGGGCCCACACTCGAGAGGGAAAGCTGCAGGTTGAACTCGCCCAGCTTACCTACCTCCTCCCGAGGCTCATGAACCTCTACACCAAATTCGAGCGGCAACAGGGAGGCATCGGTGTGAGGGGCGGCGCCGGAGAAACCAAGCTGGAGATGGATCGGCGCAAGGTGCGCGATCGCATCGCCGATCTACAAGAGGAATTGGCGGAAGTACGGGGGCAGCGGAAGCAGCAGCGCACACAGCGCCGAAGGCTGCCTTTCCCTGCGGCGGCCCTGGTGGGATATACCAGCGCCGGCAAATCCACCCTCATGAACACTCTGTCCGGCGCCGGTGTCTACGTGGATGCGCGCCTCTTCGCCACACTGGATCCCACCACACGCCGCGTTGTTTTGCCGGACGGATGGGGCATCCTCCTAACGGACACCGTCGGCTTCCTCCGCAACCTCCCCCACGACCTGGTGGCAGCCTTCCATGCAACGCTCGAAGAAGTAACGGAGGTGGACTTCCTCATCCACGTGGTAGACGCCGCCCATCCCCAGATGGAATTGCAGCAGGCCGCAGTGTCGGACGTATTGACGGAAATAGGGGCCTCACAGAAACCGGTTGTTACCGTTTATAACAAGGCCGACCTCGTACGTGACCAGTACCGGCTGCGGGAGCTCGTAACACGGACACCCAACTCTTGCTATCTCTCGGCCCGCACCGCTGAGGGCATTCCCTATCTGATGGACCGCATCATGGTCACCCTCCAATCGCTCCTGACGCCCATCGAGGCGGAGATCCCCTACGAGCACAGCGAACTCGTGGCCCAATGCTATGAGTACGGCCGGGTATTACGCGCAGAGTACGGCCACACGGCGATCCGCGTCGAAGCACAGGTGACCAAGGATCTGGCGGGGCGGCTCGCTCCCTTCCGCGTGCCTGCCCTCTACCGCACCCAGCCGTAACTCCCCGGCGAATTTCTAGCCCCTCCCCCCGATCATCTGCGGTTGAGGCATGGGCACGGTGTTGGTAATCTTGGCCGCACGCATCAACTCGGCCATTTTCTGCTGTACGCGCTTCTGAAGCAGGTTCTGCAGGGCTTGCGCACGCTCGGGACCCGTCGTGTCTTTTCCGAGCCGGTTTACCTTGATGAGATGGTAGCCGAACACCGTCCGAACCGGGTCACTCACCTTGCCGGCCGGGAGCTCGAAGGCGACCTTGTCGAACTCGGGCACCATCTCGCCGCGAAGAAACAACCCCAAGGAGCCTTTGCGAAACTTGGTCCCCGCATCGTCGCTGTATCGCTGGGCAGCATCCTCAAAGCTGATCTTGCCGCTCTCGATTTCCTTCTTGTATTCCTGGATTTTGGCGAGGGCGTCCGCGTAGGACTTTTCTTTGTCGGCTGCGTTCTCGGCATTGGCCCGCACCAGGATGTGGCTGGCATCCACCCAGTCATCCGGCCCGATGCGGTGTCCCAGTCGCTTCTCGATGTCCCTTAGGACGAGCTTCTCCAGGTACAGCTCGGTAACGACACTCTCATTGAGCACAGCGGCCCGAAAGCCCACCGCCTTGAGGATTGCGGCATCGGATGCATTCTCGCGGTGATAAGTGCGCCGGGCAGTGTCGAAGGCCTGCTTGGTCCGCGCTTCGATCTCTTGTTTCGTGAGGGTGATCCCGGCCTTCTTGGCTGCCTGCGCCACGACACGCTCTTGGATGAGCCTTTGCACTGTCTGCGCAAGGATCGGCGGCTTATCTGTAAAGAGAAAGTTGACGATGGCAGCGCGCGTAACCGTTACGGGCTTCCATCCGTTGGCAGCCATGCGCTGAAGCACGTAGGCACCAACCGACCCGGCTGCGCCACGCTGGTACTTCGCTCCGATGAACATAGGATCCGTCACGGCGAGCTGGGCCATCTGATCTGCCAGAACCGTCTCTGCAACTTCGCTGCGCGTGATGGGTTCCCCGTTCACAGTAGCCACCACTCCGGTGGGAGATGGGGTTTTGGGCGGAGTTCCAGAACGGTGTCCGGGCCGTCCTCCGCTGGCGGCCGCCGCAGTTACCGGCAGCAAACCCGCAATGAGGATTGCAGGCATCAACACTGCGCGCCGAAGATTAGGCGTCAATGGGCTTCTCCTTTCCTTTGCTTGGGTCAAAGGGAGTGATGTGCCTATGTTAGCCCACAGCATGTTCTGCGGTCAACCCATCCCTGTGCGCAGAATGTTTCTTCCGCTGGTTGCCAGCAGCAGGTTTGGGTGCCTTCGCCAGCACCTCCTTGGTGAGCCTGAGGAAATCCTCTGCATTGTGGTACCCCGTCTCAGACCGAAGCACCTTCCCATCGGGCGTTAGGAAAAGGGTGGTAGGAACAGCCTCCACACCATATTTCTGGGCAAGCTTACCCTCTTTGTCCACATCAATCAGCACGGGCACAAACCGGCCCATCTGCTTCACGACCGCCTTGTCACGATAGGTAGTCTTGAGCATCGCCTGACAAGGCCCACACCATTCGGCGTAGAAATCCACCAGCATTATCTTGCGCTGTTTGGCAGCCACCTTGGCGGCTTCCGAAAGTGACGTCTTCCAGGGGATGGGGCCGTGAAGCTTGGAAGCCGTGTCATCCCCCTGCGCCCTCGGCGCCAAAGACGCACCCAGCACCAGCACCGCCATACCCGCGATTACCCGACTTCCCAGACATTGTGTTGCCAACTCATTGCCTCCCTTCGTTCGCACCCGCAAACGGAGCGCGTGCTGGGTTACCATTCGGAAAAACTGCCTGGGATGGTTCCCGCACGCGTCAGCGCACGGGCGGCGTCAAGGGAATGGGGCCGCGGTCCTCGGGTTGATCGAAGAAGAGGGGCCCGATGTGGTAGTGGGCCAGGAAGAGCATCTGGGCAAATTGCTCCCGCGTAACGGGCGCCTGGGGCCGGAAAAGCTTCCGGCCGTCGGGGCTGTAGCAGTTAAAGTCCCACAGCCCGCTGTCTATCCAGTGCGCATAGAGCGCTTCAGCGGCATCGTAGTAGGGGCTGCCCGGACCTACATCGGCATAATGGGGCGCGGCTCCCGGGCGTAGAGGAGCCTGCGGCCGGTCATCCCACCCCATGAAGGAAGCCAGCATCCGAGCCGCTTCTCCACGGGTCAATATCCCTGAGCGCGCAGTGGAAGGAACGGGCGGGCCCGTCTCGCCGCAGGCGGCCCGGCGGTTCGCCATGAGTGCGAGCAGGCGTGCCGCTTCATGGTAGGTCATGGCTGCCTGAGGGCGGAATGGCGCTGCGTACATCCCGGATGAGGCAGTCCGGGGTTCCACGTGGGGGCAAGGGTAGAAGCCTCGCGCTGCCAGCCATTGAATGGGGAGGAAGCGGGGCTCTTCGGGCCGTACATCAGGGAAGTAGTACAGATAGGCCGCGACAGCGCACGGACCCGGCGCGCCGATGCCATCCCTCGCGTTCACCCCGGCAGGGGCTATACGGCCTTTGAGAAGTTCCATCTGGATCTGCCGTACCGGCACCTCACGTGGCGCAAGGCCATATCGGCGGCAGAGCCAACAGGCAATACCCACAGCCTCCCCGAACTCCATGCGGATGGGTTCCAGGCGAAAGGTGCCGTATGCCACATGCGTGGCGGACACCGCAGTAGGAACGAACAGATTGTCCACCCGCTGTGGGATCATCATTCCATAGGGTACCTGGTGCCACGGCGTCCATTGAGGAAGGTAGAACTCGCCTTCCCCCATGTCCGGCGTGGACCAGTTGGTCTTTGGCTCCACGGCGTGGGAATCCATGGGATAGTCGGCGATGCCGATGGCATCGGGGCGTGCCACCCATCGAGCATAGGCAACATCGTGCTCATCCAGAGTGATGTCCGCCTTGAAGCGGCGGGCCTCGCGGATATATAGGAGCTGGGGCCACCCGTCGCTATCGCGGTAATCATCCTCCGAGAGCCCAAGGTTCTTATGCCCCTCGACTGTCTGCAAATAGTAGAGATATCCCAGGTCGTGCCGGCGGTAGAGTTCTTCGATGCGGCGGCGCTGGGCATACGAAGCCGTGGGGTAGGGATAGTTCACAACCTGAAGGTCGCTCCCTTGGGGATGTTGGTTGATCTCGAATTTGTCGTTGGGAAGCCGTCCGCTGGACACCGCCCAGGTCTGTTCCCACTTGGGAGCATGCTCGTACTTGCGCGGGTCATACCCCGGGGGTTCGGGGATCGTCTTGTCCGAACCGGGCCCAAAGTCCTTCACCACCATGAGGTAAGCGTAAGCCTGAACGCGGCGGTCTCCCCGGCCTGTGCTTCCCGGCAACGCGGTGTCGGTCGCCCGATCATAGAAGATATAGCCGGCGTGGGGCTCTCTGAGGGATCGAGGCTCCCGGCCCACACGGAAGGGCGCCCCGGCCCATGCAGCCACATCGCCCGTGTCCGTGGCGTCTACCACTAGGCTTGGTTCGAATACAACCTTGCGCCCTCTGGGAACTTCTTCTGCGCGCACCTGAACGATGCGTCCGTGCGACACCTTAACCCCAGTCGGACGCAGTTCTCGGTAGACCAACGCCGGCGTGGCCCAGAGCAGCTCCTTCATGGCTTGTTGGGCCACCCTCGGTTCATAACGGAGGCCGTCTCCGCCATGGTAGAGCTTCACGATGGTTCGGCGAAACTCCTCGAAAAAGCCGCTGGAGTGCTCCTGCATCCTCAAATCGGTAGAACCCAAGCCGTTGGCCGGCATCCCGCCGATGCGGCGCGTCTCCTCGATCAGAACGGTCTTGAGCCCATACCTTGCTGCGGTTACCGCAGCCGCGACGCCCGCTGTGGTGGCACCCACAACCAGCACATCACACCGCACCACAGGCTCTAGCACAGGATAGGAACGTTCTATATAGGCGTCGCTCACTGCCCGGTGTTGTTCGCCATCCACCGCCGTCACCTGGTACCGATAGGTTGTGCCTGGGCGCACGGAATGGTCGTCATATTGCGTCGCGCCGCGGTCCACTCTGGCTAGAAGCGCGCCATCGCGCAGCACTTCATAACCCGCTGCGCCGGACACTCCATTCCAATAGACACGGATCAGCCTTTCTCCCCTTGCTGCCGCCTCCACCGCAGTAGGCGCTTCCAGGGCACCACAGGGCGCCTGCATGAGCAGAAAAGCCGCTGGGATCCAACAGAATGCTTTCATCCGTCACCCCGCCTCACCTGAATTAGGCATTTAGATGTCGTCCTCCGAAGGTTGAGCCGTGAACCGGCAGCGCAGAACCGCACCCATCAATTCTGCCGGCCTCCACATGACGCCCGGGCAGAAGAAGAGCGCATCGCCCGAATTGAGCGTCACCCGTACCCAGGTCTCTGGTATGCCTCCTGCACCGGAAGACAACGAGAAATCGAGATGCGACCCAGGGACGAGCTCGATCCTGTATTCCCCTTCGAGCACCACGTCCGCCCAAAGGCTCCGGCAGTTTTGTGCGGAGTAGGCCCGCGGATCCCGCAGAACTTCCCGGCCGGCGGCCCTTCCACCAAGATCCGCCACACGCGTCTCACGGCAGAACTCGGCAGACAGGCAGGAACCGAGCAAGTCGTCGGCTATGGTGCGCACCAACCTCTCCATTGCGGAGGCGTCCAGTTCGATGCGCCTGCGCACGAAGTAACCGGCCCGTTCGAACAGATTGAGCTCGAGGCCCGTTGCTTCCCTCATTTCGTTGCCATTACGGATTGCCTAGGTCAATCTGTGTAGGGCACCGTCCCCGTTGCGTCTACGCGGTACCCCCACTTGCGGATATACTCGCCGGCTGGAAGGAACATGTCTCCAGTCTGCCTGAGCTTCTTTCTCAGAACCTGTTCCAGCCTGGCCTGGATGCGGGCCGCCTCGGGCGTATTCACCAGATTGTGCATCTGGTACGGATCCTTCACATTGTCGAAGAGCAGCCACGGGCCGTTCAGATCCCGCGCATAGGTATAACGTCTGGTGCGGATTGCTCGGTATTCCCGGCCGCCGTGGGCGCGGTCCCACTGCCCGAACGGGGCCGGGCACGAGATGAGCGCGGCTCCATCGGACGGGTCCGGGCCGCCTGTGAGATACCGGGAGTAATCCGTGCCTTCTACGGACGGCGGAACCGGGATGTGGCAGAGGCCCAGCAGCGTGGGAAGGATGTCCTCCGTTTGCATAGGAGCGGATAGACATAGCGCCTTGCGGCCCAGCCTCACCGGCCAATGGACCAGGAGCGGCACCCGGGCAGATTCCTCCCAGGGCTGCTGCTTCTTCTGGCTCCCATGCGAGTAGAGCATATCCCCGTGATCCGACGTGAAGATCAAGAGCACATCTTCTTCGATGCCCGCCTCCTTGCAGGCATCCCAAAGCCTACCGAAGCACTCGTCCAGAGCCGTACAGTGGGCATAATACCCTGCCAGATCCCGGCGTGCGGCTTCCTCATCCTGTGCTGGAACGTTTGGGCGAAGATGCAGCCGCTTGGGATCGTAAAGTGCGCGGAAGCGCGGGGGCGCCGTACCGTAGGGCTCGTGGGGCGGTCCCCACGAAAGGACCAAAAGGAATGGAGCTCGCCCCCTGGCCCTCGATTGGATCAGCCGCACAGCATCGTCCGTTTGCGCCTCGGCATCGTAACCGGGCCACCAGCGCTTTACCGGTTCATCGGCATAGTAGGCCGAATGATTGTAATCGTGGGTACATTCCAAGGCTTTCCAGTAGCGGAAGCCCTGCCGCCGCTCTGCGGGGATGAACGCCGAGCGCCCGTGGCCATCCACATGCCACTTGCCGATGTAGGCTGTGTAGTAACCCGCCCGGGCGAAGATCTTCGCCATGCTCTCTTCAGCAGGGTTCAGGGGGACGTCATTCATGAAGACGCCATGGGAAAGAGCCCTTCGCCCCGTTAGCAAAGAAGCCCTGGCCGGGCAGCAAACCGGTACGGTGGATACGGCGTTTGCCATTTGGACGCTCTCACGCGCAAAGCGATCCAGGTTCGGGGTCCTTACGTCCTTGTTGCCTGCGAAGCCGAAAGCCTCCTGCCTCCACTGGTCGGCCATGACGAGGATAACGGAAGGAGGTCTGCCAGACCGCGAGAGAGGCTCGTCCGGGGCAGCCGCAATCGGCCCCGCAGAAGCCAAGGCGGAGGCAAGGGTGAGGGCAGCAGCGTTCACGATGCGCATCCTCCCGAGAAATGGGTCGGCATGTCAGTTCAACGAAGTTCCTCGTGATCCCTGTTTCTACCGAGGAGATGCTACCCCCCAGGCCGAATATAGAACGGCGGGTTTCAAGCCCGGGCATCACATTTTCGAGAAGGACACCTACCCCACGATGACATTGGAAAAGGTACGCATCGGGTGCATCGGCGTCGGCCAGATTGCCAAGCACCACCTGGAACAGTACAGCCGCATCGAAGGCGCCGAAGTGGTGGCGGCAGCGGATATCAACGAACAAGAGCTTCACGCTGTAGCGGACCGCTTCAACATTCCGCACCGATATACCGATTTCCGCGAGCTCCTCAAGCGCGACGATATCCAAAGCGTGGATGTATGCCTCCATAACAACCTCCACGCACCCGTTACCATCGCAGCTCTCGAAGCCGGAAAGAACGTCTATTGCGAGAAGCCCATGGCAGGAGCCTACCGGGACGCACTGGCCATGTACCGGGCCGCCAAAGACACGGGCCGGATGCTCTCCATTCAGCTTTCCACCCTCTTCTCCAAAGAGACCAAAATGGCCAAGAAGCTCATTGACGACGGCCACCTGGGCAGGATCTATCACGCTCGTTCCACGGGGTTTCGGCGCCGCGGCCGCCCGTACGTGGATGGGTACGGCACCGCATCGTTCGTCAAGAAGGAGATTGCTGCCGGGGGAGCCCTCTACGACATGGGTGTGTACCACATCGCGCGCATCCTCTACCTGTTGGGCCTGCCCAAGGTGGAGCGCATCAGCGGAAAGACCTATCAGGAAACAGGCATGGACGAGGCGCGCCGATCCGCCAGCGGCTACAACGTAGAGGAATTGGGCCTCGGCTTCGTCAAGCTGGAGCAAGGCATCACAGTGGACATCATCGAAGCGTGGGCCATGCACCTGGGAGGTTTGGAAGGCTCTTCCATCCTTGGCTCCAAAGGCGGCATCCGGCTGGAACCTTTCAGCTTCCACACCACGCTCAGCGACATCGAGATGAACGCCACATTTGAGGTGGACCAAACGGACTGGCGATGGCACCAATTGGATCCGACGCAGGCTGCCTACGACTCGCCTCAACACCACTGGATTGCAGCTCAGCAGGGAAGGGTGCCGCTTCTACCCACAGCCGAGGCAGCGTTGGCCACGATGCTCGTGTCCGAGGGGATCTATCTGTCGGACCGGCTGGGCCGCGAAGTGACCGCCGATGAGGTCGAAGCCATGTCCCAAAGTACTGCCATGAAAGTTTAACCTTCTGCACGGCACATCGGGCACAGGTCGCCCTGGAGGGGATGCAGACGGCCACACCGGGCGCATCTCCTCCATCCATGGGCTTCCCTCCAGATGCGCAGCCGCACTTCCCGCTCCAAGCGCGCCCGCACAGCTAGGCGAATGCGAGCATCGGATATCGCCGCCAAGTCGCGCTCCTGCGCGCGCAGCCACGCCGCATCCGCCGCCGAGATCTGGATTGCAGCCAATTCCTCCTCGGTCGGCGATAAGTGTGTCTGTTCGTCCGCCGCCCGGCGAACTCCCTTCGCGCGAAATACAATATTGCGGATCACGGGGGCCCCGATGCGCGCGTTGAGGCGAGCAATGATGGCAGCCTTGTAGAATGCCAGTTCCTGCGAATGGGTAGCGCTCTTCGTATTCACAAAAAGCACGCCATCGCGCACCTCCACAGCCTCCGATGCCGCGGCCATCTGGGACCCAGCCACTTCCGCCCAATACGCAAGAGCCATGCTCTCACGTACGCGGGTGGAACTGTCCATTCCTTCCAGCAGCCTCTCCAGCGTACTCCGCAATGAATTCGTTTGCGCTTTCCGCATGAACAAAGCCCTCATTCGCTTTGGTGACGACAGCAAAGATGAACTTCGCCTGCCTCCACCTGCCAAATTGCCGCGTCCGCCACGACGTCTCCAGGCAATGCATCCGTAGATGTGCAGGTAAGAAAAACCTGGCACCGGCGCATAACCCAGTCCATCAGGTGCAGGCGCCGCTTCTCGTCCAACTCGCTCAGTACGTCATCCAAAAGAACGACCGGCGCCTCCTTGAGGGCCTCCCGCATCATCTGAAACTGGGCAAGTTTGAGGCTCAGCGTGGCGGTGCGCTGTTGGCCGTTGGACGCGTACTGCCGGGCATCCCATCCGTTGATGGTTATCGCAAGATCGTCCCGCTGGGGACCCGTCAGCGTCTGGCCGCGGTGTCGCTCGGCTAGCGCGGTTCTGCGAAGCTCCTCGCGGAAGGCCTGGCGGATCTGCGCTTCATCCCCGTCGGCAGCGATCCCTGAAAGGTACTTCACCTCCAGGATCTCGCCATCCTCCGTGAGCTCCGCGTGGATCCTGCGCGCGATGGGCGCAAGCTGTTGGATGAAAAAGCGCCGCTTCTGAATGAGCGGAGCCCCGTGCTGCACCAATTGGTCATTCCAGGCTTCGAGGACGCTCGCCAGTTCCGGCCGCTCAGGCAGGTCTCGAAGGATACGGTTCCGCTGTTCCAGGGCCTTTTTATATTGGGCAAACTCATGAAGATACCGTGGGCTCATCTGGCTGATCTCAACGTTTAGGAACCTCCGCCGGTCCGACGGTTCCCCCGACACGATTGCCAAGTCCTGGCCAAAAAACGTTACCGCGTTTAGGTTTCCGAGAAGCTCTAAGACCCTGGGTCTGGCAGAACCGTTGATGCGCACGCGCTTTGTATCCGTAGGCAAAAGGATCAACTCCAGCGTAACGTCGGGACTGTTCTCTTTGGCTACCTCGGCGCGGATCTGGGCACTCTCTGCTCCATGCCGGATGGCTTCGGCGTCACGGCTGCCGCGGAAGGAGCGCGTAGTAGCCAACAGATATACGGCTTCCAAGAGGTTGGTCTTACCCTGGGCGTTCTTGCCCGCAAGCACATTGATCCCGGCGCAGGGCTCCATGACCAAGTGCGTGTAATTGCGGAAGTTTTGGAGTTGGAGCTGCTTCAGTTGCATTCGATGTGCCGGCAAGACTTAGGGTCCCGCGCATTGCGCACAGCACCACATCATAACCCTAAGCATACTACTTATAGGATGGTGGTTATTGTACTGCGCCTAATGTGCGCAACGGGCTTTCCTCCCCATAGCCGCCCATGATTGGGACACTCTGGAGATATCAGCAGTTATCATTTTCCTACGGCAATAGGTGTTCGGGCAGGGAGGAAGCATACCCCCCTTTTTGTGCGCAACCGGTGGGTAGAGCGCAAACTGGCAGGCATATCGGGCAGCCTTTTGCCGTTGCGCCCAGGGAATGCACGGGTTATGCACAGAAAGGTGTGCATAAGGTCGCCCGGCCGGTCATCGTTCCAGCCGTTCGCGGATGCGGGCCAGATCCTCGCGGAGCTTCGCATCTCTCCGGAGGGCCTCTTCGATCCTGGCGATGCCGCGCTGGACGGTAGTATGGTCTCTGCCGCCCAGGGCCTCGCCGATGTGCGCGAGGGACGCCCCTATGATCTCGCGGCACAAGAACATCGCCATATGCCGAGCCGAAGCGGTCGCCTCGTCGCGCCTTCTCCCTCGCAGCACGTCGGTGTTGGTTCCAAAGTGCTGGGCCACGGCAGCGAGGATCGTCTCCATAGAGATGCCCTTGTGCATTCTTCCCGGCACAGGCTTTTCGATGAGGTAGTCGGCCAGAACGCTTTGGGCTACATCTACGGAGATGGGCGCCCGCATGATGGAAGAGTAGGCGATCAGGCGGGTGAGGGCACCTTCCAATGCGCGAATGTTGGAGCAAATGGAGGCAGCTATGAAGTAGATCACTTCGTCGGGGACCTGCCAACCCTCCGAAGCACATCGGGAGCTCAATATGGCCATGCGGGTTTCCAATTCCGGAGGCGCAATGTCCGCCGTCAGGCCGCATTCGAAGCGCGAGATAAGGCGGTCGTCCATGGAACGCAGTTCGCGCGGGCAGCGGTCGCTGGAGATAACGATCTGTCTGCCGGATTGATAGAGGGCGTTGAAGGTGTGAAAGAACTCTTCCCGCGTTTGGGCGGCACCTGCCAGAAACTGCACGTCGTCTATGAGCCAAACGTCCACATTGCGCGTGTAGCGGCGGAACTCCTCGGCGCGCCGCTCGCGGAGGGCAGACACGTAATGGTACGTGAAGTTCTCGCCGTCCACATACGCCACGGCCAGGTCGGGATAGGAATGGCGGAGGGCGTGGGCGATCGCCTGGAGGAGGTGCGTCTTGCCCAATCCCGGGCCGCCGTAGATGAAAAGCGGGTTGTAGACCTGGCCGGGCGAGGCCGCTACCGCCTGGGCTGCGGCTTCTGCAAGCTGGTTGTTCCGGCCCACAACGAAGGTGTCGAACGTGTAGCGCTCGCTGAGCGGCAGGGAGATATCCAGGTGAGGCAGCTTCGGGCGGGGACGGGGCTTGTTTTGCTGCTGAGGAGCCGGCGCCGGCGAAGGAGCCGCGTCATCCTGCAAGAGAGGCGTGCTGTTCTGAAGCCGAGACCGATCTTCAGCACTGAGGACGCGCAGGTGGAGTACTACGGATTGCTCTAGGGCAGCCTCGAGCGCTGCGGTGATTGCCGTGGCATATCTCTTTTGGAGCCATTCGCGGGCGAACGGGTTTGCTACGCCTAGGACTACGTCTGCAGCGTCCAGGGACACAGGAACGATCGGCCGGATGTAGCTTTCGTAGGTAACCTTATTGATGCGCATGGCAAGCGTTTGAAGACATCGCTCCCAGGCGCGCCGCAGCCGTACGAGCTGTTCATCGTCGCCGAGTTGCAACTGGTCGCCGGGCATTGAGGGTTACCTCGAAGGGGGTGGTACCGGGTGACGCGGCACCATTATAGCAGACCGCCTGTGCCGTTACAAGGGGTTTTTGCCTCCATGGTACAACATGTTGTGGCGCCTAAGTGCGCCATGCCAATATATAGCGTTTAGCCGCAAATAAGGGACAGGGTGTGGCAGCTAATTGGAAAAACCTCCAAGGTTCCAGTCCCGTCCTATGCAGGCTTTCGGCAGGCAGCCGCCTTCGTCCTTGCGCTTGACAGGAACGGCTTCGCCGGGATATAGTACGCGCGGAGTAGGCATTCGCCGGGAAGGGTGCATTGAAGACTTCGGCAGAAGGCAAATCAGTGGCGGGCGATGGGAATACTTCTTCGCGCCGCCGTGTATGGCGTGTCCTTGGTACAGTCGCGGCCGTCCTTGTGTGTACGGGAGCGATGGCGGCGGGAACGCTCTTCGGTCACCTCTATTGGAACAGCCCCTTCATACGCAACATGGTCAACCGCCATGGCTTCAGCATGGCAGTGGGCACCCTGACGGGGCACACACTGCGCGACTGGGAGCCGGAACAAGTATTCCCAGGCCGGGACGCCATAAACGTATTGGTGCTGGGCAGTGATCACGATTACGACAACCACGACCGCATCATCAAAACATCCTACGGGCGCAGTGATTCCATCCTCGTTGCCCACGTGGATTTTAAGAACAAGACCATCAACGCCCTTACCATTCCCAGGGACTCGGCGGTGCACATCCCCGGCAGACGGGGCATCCACAAGATCAATGCAGCCCATTCCTACGGCGGACCGGAACTTGCCGCAGAAACGGTCCACTCTGTGTTCGGCATCCCAATTGATGCCTACGTAGACTTGGACCTGGAGGGGTTTCAACATATCGTCAACGCCCTCGGCGGGATTGATGTGTACGTAGAGAAGAAGCTGGATTACGACGACAATTGGGGGAACCTGCACATTCACCTGAAGCCCGGCTTCCAGCACCTTAACGGGTATCAGGCAATGGGCTACGTCAGGATGCGCCATTCCGATAGTGATGAGATGCGCTCGAAGCGCCAGCACGAGTTCCTCCAGGCGCTCCGTGAGAAGGTGAAGGATCCGAGGACCTTCTGGAAGGTTCCGGAGGTCATCAAAAAGATCAACGACGATCTGCGCCGGAACCTTACCGATGATCAACTTCTGGCTCTGGTAAACTTCGCGCGCAAACTGCCCGCTACGAGCATTCAGATGGCAACGCTGCCTTCCGAAGAAGGACCCGCCTATGTGACCATCGATTCGCAAAAGAGCGCCGAGGTCATCCAGCGGATGTTCTTCCCCAATCAGCAGGTAGCGCTCAATGTGGATGCCCCCGATCCCAGTGCTGTGGCGGCGATGAATGCCCCCTACGCGCGGGGTCGCCGGCACGCGCATACCCGCCGCATGCGGCATAGGGCAGTGAGGGAACGCAAGTCTGCCCAGGCCGGCGCCAAGCCCGTAATCCACGATCTGTCGGTGGAACCCGCTCCGGCGGAGCCGGCTCCAGTGGACACGCCCGGCCAAACGCAGGAGCCTGGCGGCGAACCGGCACCCAGCGGGGGAGGCCAATAAGGAGGGACGCTGGGGTGAAGTTAGTACGTTCCGAAGCCGTCGCGTGGAAGCCTGTAGAGCAAGAACAGGCTTCAGGTTGTTCTATCCGTGAACTTATCACCCACCGCGATGGCGCGCCGACCTTCGCAATGCGGCAATTCGAGGTGCTCCCGGGAGGGCACACTCCCTTGCATACGCACCCATGGGAACACGAAGTCTTCATTCTGTCCGGCGTAGGGCAGGTGGAAATGGCTTCGGGTTCCGTGTCTTTCCGATCGGGAGACGCCATCTTCGTGCCTGCGGGCGAGCTCCACTCCTTCTGCAACACAGGCTCCGACCCCCTCCGCTTCCTGTGCATGATCCCCGTTCAGGAGCCCTGTTGCAAGTAGCGCCCATGGAGCTCCCTGGGGGATATCTGCTCGCCGTCCGAACGGATCGCTCCCTCATCGCTCCCCACTGGACACTTGCTCAGGCGGTCGCCCAATCCGTGGGCGCTGGGGCGAACCTTGTAATAATGGCCGAAGAGGATCTGCCCCGTTCGGCTCGGTTTGTGCTGGCCCGCTTCGTTCGCGATGCCGTCCACGGACGGTGCCCGTGGATCGTAGTGGGCGACGCACGCCTGGCGGAAGAGGTCGGCGCCGACGGCTGTTGCCTTGATGCCTCCGGCGATGCCTTGGCGGTTGGCGGCAGCCACGGGTTGCGCGCAGTGAGGATCACGCGTGCCGAGGAGGCGGCGCTGGCCAAGCACGCCGATTTCGCTATCTTGGAGCTGGATTGGAGCAGCCTAAACTCGGCCCTGGACGCGGTGGGCCGGATGCGCCGTAGCCTCCCCGGGTTGCCGCTTCTGGCAGGAACCGATCCGCCGCTGGAAGCTGTGCAGGACCTGTGTAACGTGGGTGCCCAGGGGGTTGTGCTTTGCGCTCAGGCCATGGACGTTCAGCGGCGTGGAGAGGTTGTGGAGGCTTTCGCACACAATTTGCGCGCTTGCGTGCCCAAGCGTTAAGGAGGGGGCGGAAGGAAGAGGAGCAGCGGGACGAGAAACACATTCTGGTTTTTCGTCACACTGCACCGGGAAGGGGTGGATATGCCTAAGCGTCCTGTACAATTGGAAGACCTGTTCCGCTTCAAGCTGGCGGGCGACACTCAGATCTCGCCGGACGGCAACCGCATCGTATTTACCGTCAAGCGCACCGATGTGGAGAAGAACAAATACTTCACCAGCCTCTGGATGGCCGAAGTGCTTAAGCGCGACGCCCGCCGGTTTACAAGCGACGGGCATTCGGATGCCAACCCAAGATGGTCGCCGGATGGTCGGAGCATCGCCTTCATCAGCGATCGAGACAAACCCGGGAGCCAGATATACCTTATAGCGGCTGATGGCGGCGAAGCGCAGAAGCTCACCAATCTCGAAGAGGGATCGGTGCAATCGCTGGCCTGGTCACCGGATGGGTCGCGCATCGCATTCCTTTTCAGAGCCACACCGGAGAACTGGCGCGAGAAGGCCAAGAAGGAGCGCGAAGAAAAGGAGCTTTCGCCGCCTGTCCGTACCCATTCCAAGCTCTTCTATCGCCTGGACGGCATGGGATATTTCGACGGCTCGTTGGCCCAGATATGGGTCGTAACGGTTGCAACGGGCGAAGTCCGGCGTTTGACCGATCTGCCCCATCACCTGGGCGCGCCATCGTGGTCGCCGGACGGAAGAAAGCTCCTGTTCTCTGCGAACCTCAACGAAGACGACGACCTGATGCCGCTTCTGGACGAACTATGGGTGATCCCTGCAGACGGCGGAAGTCCCGAGCGCATCGAAGCGCCGGCAGGTCCCAAATGGGGACCCGTCTTCTCTCCTGACGGCGCGTGGATCGCCTATGGGGGGCACACAGACCTGGATGATACCTGGGGTGGGAGGAATGACCGGGTTCTGGTGATCCCTGCCGGAGGCGGGGAAGCGCGCGACCTTACAGGCGCCTCGGACTTGGCAGTGGGTTACCTTACGCTTTCGGACGCGCATGAAGCCGGCGGGGGTGTGCCGATCCAATGGTCCCCCGACAGCGCATACCTCTACTTTCCGGTGAGCGCTAAGGGCGACACGCGCTTGTACCGTGTGTCTCTAGCGGATGGAGAACTGGAGCCCTTGACCCCAGCCCAACGCGAAATGGGCGCCTTCAGCCTCAACGTAACCGGGGAGCGGGCGGGGGTACTTCTGGGAAGCGCCGCAGAACTTTACGATGCCTACCTTCTGAACCTGACCCATCCGCCGGAACTGGTTAAGGTGAGCGCCGTCAACCGGGAGCTGCTGGAGGAAGTGAGCCTCCAACTTCCAGACGAGCTGAACATACCCAACGGCGAGGGAGGAACGGTCCATGCGTGGATGCTTCGCCCTCCGGATTTCGACCCAAACCGCAAATACCCGCTCGTGCTCTACGTACATGGGGGTCCCGCTCTGCAATACGGAGGAAGGGCAGCACCCTTGCACGAACACCAGTGGCTTGCCGCTAACGGCTACGTGGTGCTTTTTTCCAATCCCAGGGGCAGTAAGGGATATGGCGAGGCGTACACCATGGCCATCCGGGGCGACTGGGGAAACAAAGACTGGCACGATATCCAAGCTGTGGCGGACTATGGCGCATCGCTTCCCTATGTAGACCCGGCGCGCATGGCCATCATGGGCGGATCCTACGGCGGATTTATGACTGCTTGGGCGGTGGGTCACACGGACCGCTTCAGGTGCGCCATTGCAGACAGGCTCGTGGGAAATCTGCACAGCATGAGCGGCACGTGCGACTTTCCATGGATCCACGGCAAGGAGTTTGGGGGGAATGCCTGGGATGACCCGTCAGAACTCTGGCGCGCGTCGCCGCTCCATTACGCCGGGTCCATCCAAACTCCCCTGCTTCTGATCCACTCGGATGGGGATTTGCGCTGCCCAGTGGGCCAAGCGGAGGAGCTCTTCGCAGCCCTTCGCCATCAGCGCAAGGTCGTTGAATTCGTGCGCTATCCTTCCAATACGAGCCATGGCCTATCGCGGAATGGGCCGCCCGACATGCGGACGGACCGGCTGCGGCGCAACCTTGCTTGGCTTGATCGGTGGCTGAAGGACCAGGTTTCCGGCTCGTGATCCGGCGGAAGGGAAGCCGGGGGCGCAGCGATGTTCGTGAAGGTACGCTGCCCACATTGTGGTCAAACGTATTGGCGGGGGTCGCAGCACCGATGCCCGGCCCAGCAATCCGCCTCTCAGCCGCGTTTACGAAGCCGGCCGAGTTGGGTGGACCCGGACCGCGAAGAGGACTATTGCCTGCTGCGCCTTTTGGATTTGCTGCTGTGGGTTGGGTGTTGGACCGGCTGCTTCGGGTGCCTCCTGCCGCCGATACTCCTTGTGGGAGTGCTGGCTGCGGCGTGGGCAGCCTATACCCATTGATGAAGTGAGGATTGCACATGGACACGGAAATTGAGCTGAAGACGAACGAAGAAGTTGCCCGCGAAGGGATCGGCGATCCGCCTGCCTTCGGGCGATGCCCGGTATGCGGCAAGCCGCTTCGACCTCGGGACCTCATTACCGGGGAACCCAAGGCTCCTGAGCCCGGCCAGGGGAAGTACTCACGGGCCATCTGCACCGGCTGCGGGAATATCATCGAATATATCGGCGGGGGTAAGTGGAAGCTGGCAAACCCCAACTAGAGCGGAACGGGCATGCCCAGGCTTCATCGGCTTCGGCAAGGGCTCCGTCGGTGATAACCACCTTGCGCCGAGCTATTCGCGCAGTGTGGGACCACCTGGGTTTGCTGTGCGGGTTGAGCTGCACGCTCTTTGCCGTGAGCGCAGCAGGGCTGTCTGCGCTTTCTGCCCTGGCTCGGATGCTGGGACTGAGCCGCCTTTGGGAGGTGGCTGCGGGTGCCGCATGGATGGCCTTCGTGGCGGTTCCACTCTATGCGGGGATCGCCCAGATCGCCCACCGCATCCTTGCCCACCGGGTGGCTCCTTCAGAACCGCCAACCTATGCGGACCTGTGGGTTGCCTTCAGGTCCCTTTGGCTACGGGCGGTTTTCTTGGGTCTGGTGGAGTTCGTCGTGTCGGCTGTGCTGATGGGCAATCTGGTCTTCTACCTGATCAGGGGCGGCTTTGGTTTTCTGCTGTTGGCAGCCTTCTTCGTATACCTGACGGCCTTTTGGCTTGTGAACATGATGTACCACTGGCCGCTGCTCATCGCTGCCGAAGAGGGCCTTATCCCCACGGAGAGCCTGCCCGCAGGGCGCCGCAAGGCGCGCGTGTCCGCTGCTCTGCGCAACAGCCTGCTTCTGGCGGCGGGGGCGCCCCTGCGTGGCTTTGGCGTATGCGCGTTCTTAGCAGCCACGGGGTTGGCGCTGGCTGCCTCGGGCATAGGGCTTGTATTTCTGCTGCCCGGATATTCGGCTGTATTGGCAGCCCAGGCTACCTGGGACGAGCTCGTTCGAATGGGTGTCGTGGAAGCGCCGCCCGATCCCGAGGCTCCGCCGACGGATCCCGGGATGCGGCTGTAACGCTGGGAAAGGAAAGGATCATCAGAATGGCTAGGATTATTGATCTTGCCGGCAAGACTGCCCTGGTTACCGGCGCCGGTCATGGCATTGGGGCTTCCATCGCGAGAACTATGGCGGCCGCGGGTGCCAAAACCGTGGTTAACTACCGCCGAAGCGCCGACAAAGCAGAAGCCGTGGCAGCCTCCATCCGTGCTGCTGGAGGAGAGGCCGTTGCTCTCCAGGCCGACGTTACGGACCGCGACCAGGTTGAGCGCATGCGCCAGGAGATCCTCAAGATCTATGGGCCCGTAGACATCCTAGTGAACAACGCCTTGGATCAGCGGGAATGGAAGCCCTTCCTTGAGCTTCCTTGGGAGGTTTTCCAAAGCCAGGTGGATGGTTGCCTGAAGGCAATCTGCAATACCGGCTGGGCCTTCATTCCGGATATGCAGGAGAGGCGATGGGGACGCATCATCAACATCTCCACGGTATGCTTCATCGAGAACCTGCCTGGCGAGAGCGCCTACAATTCGGGAAAGGGCGCCATGTATTCATGGAGCCGCACCGTTTGCCGCGAAGTGGCCCCGTACAACATCACGGTGAACCAAGTGGCTCCCGGTTGGATGCGTACAGAGAAGGTGGATCCGAACTCCGAAGGAGCCCGCCGCTATGCCGAACAGGTTCCCATGAAACGCCAAGGGGATGCCGACGAGATTGCTAAGGCATGCCTCTTTTTCGCCAGCGACTTGGCCGATTTCATTACGGGAGCCTTCCTGCCTGTGTGCGGCGGGCTCTTTTTGTGGTGACCAGGACGCAAGGGTTCCTCGGCCCCAGGAGAACCGTTCGGCCCTATGGGACCGGGGCAGTTGCAATGCTACATATGGAAGCGGGCCAGAAGCGTCACCAGGGTGTCTCGTTCGGTAAAGTGCACGTTCAACTCGGCCCCGAGGCGATTGCTGAGATCTGTACCCAAGATGAGCTTGCCGTCGAATTTGGCTGGTCCGCCGAGAACCGCACCGACGCCGCCGCCGAAGTACACGTCTCGGAGGCCCATGCCGCCTCCTGTGTACGTGAGCAAATCTACGGTTACGGGCACGATGGTGTCTATGCCGCCGAAGTTTGCCTTGATGATCACGTCGCCATCCAGACGGGCGTGCCAGTTGTTGGTTGTGGTGAGGGAGGGAATGGATAGATCCAGCCCTACGAGGGCGGCACCTCGGGGCGAAAGCATGGCTCCGCCCCTCAGGGACGCATTGCTGAAGGGGCTCTCGGCTGAACGGCGCGCGCCGCCCATCGCATAGGAGCCACTCACGAGGCGTGCCAATTGAACATTGCCTTGTGGAGAGGGCGTTTGGGCCCGCGCTGCTACGGGCACCACAAGCGCGGCAGCTACTGCAAGGCGTGCAACAAATCGGACCATGAGAATTCTCCTTTCGTGAACAGAGAACGGGCTGGCGCGCGTTAGGCCCGGTGTTGATGGTATCCTATGTTTCCCGCTCAACATCGGTCGCCCCTAGACGCCAGCAACACAATAGGGGCAGGCAGGCAATACCCATGCATCATTATGACTTATTTGAGCCGATCCAGGTTTCGCCCCAGGATCTGCCTCCCATGGTGAAACCCGAGGAGGCCGCCGCGAAGCTCGCGGCGCTCTTGGCTTCCAAAGCCGACTGTGGAGCGTGGCAGATAGCCGATAACACCTACGCCGCCATGGGGCGTGACGCTCGGCAGCCGATCCTCTTTGCGGGATCGCTGGCTGCACACGTATGCGTTCTAGGCCGAGACCTCGGCAGTGAGGAGGTGCTGCTGGGCGAGCCTCTGGTAGGCCCCTCCGGCCATCGCTTGCGCCGCGCCCTTCATATTTGCCTTTTTGGGTCAGAACCCGATCCCGAAGACGCAACCATTCGCCGGGTGCTTCCCCACGTGCTGCTCGCCAACACGGTCCCCTATAAACCCGTCGGGAACCGGCCTTTTTCGCGCCGCGTTCGGGAAGCCGTACGGCCTGTGATGGAGGCATTCTTGAGGCGCGTTTGGCAGGGGCATGTGGTCGTCACGCTGGGGTCCGAGGCATTCCACTGGTTCGAGCCGTACTGCCCGCCTGGAGTATTGCGGTCCTTCTGGGCCCGTCCGGACCGCTTCGAAGCTTTACTGGAGTGTTCGCTGGCTAGTGGAGGCATGGGGCGCGGAAAGGTCAAGCCCATCGTACTGGCGCCGCTGCCGCATCCGTCTCCACGGAACCGCAAGTATTTTTGGGAATTCGAGGATCTCGTCGCGAGGCGCTGGGAGCAGGCTAAAGCAATCGCGGCGCAAGCGGACGAGCATCCGCAAGCCGACGGGCCTTAACGCCGTGCACCATCCAAGTAACGAGAACACCCATGCGCATTGCCGAGAGCTTCCGCCTAGGTGATCCTATTTTCTCCTTCGAGTTCTTTCCGCCCAAGGATCCCGAGGGCTGGCGAACCCTCTATGCCGCCATCGCAGATCTTGCGCTCCTTCGGCCTGCCTTCGTGTCTGTTACCTATGGAGCCGGGGGGTCCACACGGCGCAAGACCGTGGAGCTTGTGGCCCGCATCAAAGAGGAGCTGGGGCTGGAGGCCATGGCGCACCTAACCTGTGTGGGGCACACTCAGGATGAGATCTTTGAGATCCTCCAACGGCTTTGGGATCAAAACATCGAGAATATCCTCGCGCTCAGGGGAGATCCGCCCCAAAAGCAGGAACGCTTCCAACCCACCCCGGGCGGCTTCGCACACGCGTCGGAACTCGTCCGCTTTATCCGTGCAAACTTCCCCTTCTGCGTCGGAGGAGCGGCCTACCCGGAGGTTCATCCCGAAGCCCCCAACGCCGAAGCAGACCTCATGTACCTTGTGCAGAAAGTGGAGGCAGGAGCCGAGTTCCTCATCACCCAGCTCTTTTTCGATGCCGCGGTGTATTTTCGCTTCCTGCATCGTGCGCAGAAAGCCGGCATCGCCGTTCCCATCGTTCCGGGGGTGATGCCTGTAACGAGCGTAAGCCAGATCGAGCGCTTTACCCGTATGTGCGGCGCATCCATACCGCAGGAGCTCCATGCTCGACTGGATGCCGTTCGACACGATCCCGCTGCCGTGGTGCAGGTGGGGGTAGACTGGGCTACCCAACAGTGTCGGGCCCTGTTGGAGGGCGGCGCGCCCGGGATCCACTTTTACACGCTAAACCGATCTCACTCCGCCAGAAGGGTCTACGAGAACATCGTGGGATAGGGACGGCGGCATCCGCATCAGGCGGCCAAGGCGGAGCGCGCTTCGGAGCGGAACCCTTGCACCGCAAAGGCGCGCATCAACTTGCCATCGGGGCCGGGCCGGTTCCCTAGATCGAACACGTGAACGTCCGACATGACGAGCCGGTAGGTTGCCTCGCTGATCAGCACCGTGTCTTCCTCGGGAACGCTCTTGGATGCTTTCTCCAGGGCATGGGCTTCTTTGACCACATCCCCCAGAACCGTGTACTCCATGTGCTCGGAAGATCCGAAATGCCCCACGATGGGCTCACCGGTGCTGATGCCTATGCCGACGCCCAACTGCCATCCGAACTCTTCATCCAGCCGCACGTAGAGGTTCTGGAGCGCCGGCGGTATCGCGAGGGCGGCACGGATCGCCTGGAGGGCGTGGTCTTGCGATCGAACCGGCATGCCGAAGAAGGCCAATACGCTGTCGCCCAGGTACTTGCTCACGATGCCTCCGTGGGCCACGATGACTTTGTTGACCTCGGTGAAAAACTCGTTGAGGGTGGCGACGGTTTGGTCCGGAGGCAGATGCTCCATGAGGAGGGCGAAGTTGCGGATATTAAGGACCAACACCGTCACGGTTTGCCTGGCCCCTGCGATGACTTCTCCTGCTTCCTTCCCTAAAGCGCGTGCAGCCACGGGAGCCGGTACAAATTGCTGGAAGAGGGCCCGCAGCTTCTCCTCGCGGGCGATCTGTTCCGTGAGCCATGCGGTGGCATCCCGTACTTCCTCAACAAGGAACCTCATTTCGGCCGGTCCCTTCACATCGAAGCGGGCGCGCCACTCTCCCGACCGCAGGGACTGCAACGCATCCACGATCTTGGCCAGGGGCAGTGAGATGGAGCGATGGAAGAGGTAGAACGGAAGCACCAGGCTCAAAACCGTGATGGCGACGGCCACTCGGATCCATCCCCAGCAAGTGTAGGCTGCGTAAGACACCGCGGGTTCCATAGGGACCGACACGATGGTGGCCCCTACGACTTCGCCTTTGCGCCACCCGAAGCCTTCGGCATGGCGCAATCCCCTGTTGCCGATGCCGCGTGCGTGGCAGGATGCACAACTCTGGGAACCGGCGATGATGGGAGCGGCGCATACAGCGTAGCGGTCTCCGCGGGCATCGGTATGCACTTCCTGGATGCGCGGAAGCGCTCGCTGGGTTTGAAAGGCGGCGATGAGCCCGTTCTCATAGAGGGTAGGCTTGTGGGCAGGGTTGGCCGGGTTGAGCGCCACTACCCGAAGGGTATAGGGGATCCCTGCCGGCGTGGGGCTGCCGGAGCTTTGTAGGCGGTCGAGGGCATGAAAGCCCCCATCCGGAGAGGCGGCCGAGGCGCGGCGCTGGTTCTCCAGAGTTTGGAGGAGGGTTCGGGCGCGCACATGGGTCTCGAGCTCTGCGTCGCGCACCATGGAGTGATAGATATGCGTAGCGAGCGCAGCCCCGCCCACAGCGGCAAGCGCCACTGGAAGAAGGGCCAGCCGCACCGCGAGCCTGTCGAAATAGTGAGGCATCGAAACATCCGCCCCGTCAGATTATAGTCAGCCGTCGCCTCCCAGCAGATAGGATGCGAAGAGGCCGTAGCAAAGCTCAGGCCGGGCCGTGAGGGCGATGAGCAAAGCATCGGCGATCTCGCGGCTTTCGGCCCACACTCCGTATTCTCGGAGTGTAATCTGGATCTCTTCAATGGGCGTGCCGATCCAGGTGGGGGGCGTGTACGGGCGCGGGACGGCGGCAGTGCGCAGGGCCCGCTCCTCGCCATCGTCCTCGCTAGAGCGCTTGGGTTCCGGAGTAAGCAGCCTCTGCATAGCTGCCCGGATGTCGCTGCGGCGTTCCATAGGTTTCATCCTCCTGAAGGATCTCCCGCGCCAGGGAGCGGTAACTGATGGCGCCGTTGGAGTCCGGCGCATACTCTAGGATCGTCTGGCCGGTAGCCGGCGCTTCAGCCAATCGAACCGTGCGCGGGATTACCGTTTCGTACACAAGTCCGGGAAGGGCATTGCGGGCTTCCTCGAGCACGTCCCGGGCGTGGATCGTGCGCTTGTCGAACATCGTAGCCACTACGCGCAATCGAAGGCCCGGGTTTGTGGTGGCCTGGATTTCGCCGGCGATGTCCCGCACATCTGCCAGACCTCTAAGGGAAAGGAATTCGCACTGCAAGGGGACCAGGGCCACTTCGGCCGCTGTGAGGGCGTTGCTTACCGCGTGGCCCAGAGAGGGTGGGCAGTCTATGAGAGCGTAATCGAAGAGATCCTTTACCGACGAAAAGGCTGTGAGGAGGCGGTGGGCCGGTGCTTCCATATGGTCCAATTCCAAGAGGATGCAGGCGAGAGACGGGGCAGCGGGTACTACGCGCATGCCGCCGGCGCAGGGCACGATGGCCTCTAAGATCTTGTGAGGATGGCGCAGAATGTCCCCGCTGGTGAGGCGCCGCGGCCGGGCGCCAACGGCCGCCGTGAGGCTGGCCTGGGGGTCCAGATCTATCAGCAGCACGCGTTTGCTCTCCGCCGCAAGGGCAGCGCCGAGGTTTACGGCAGTGGTGGTTTTCCCGACGCCGCCCTTTTGACTGGTGACCGCGTACACATGCATTTCTTCCGTCCCTCCGGTACAGATGCTATCCCTTCCAGCCCGCCTTGCGCATCTCGAAGAGCCAAGGCACCAGGGCTTCGTCACGCAGGCGCTGGAGGCGTGCATCGAGCTTTGCCTTGGCTTCGGGGTCCAACATCGCGGCGCGGATGGCGGCCCGCGCTTCTTCCACACTCATCATGCCCGGAGGCGTGGCTGCGAAGACCTCCTGGGCTGTGGCAGCAGCGAAGGGGGGCAGGGGCTGGCCTTCTTCCCCTTGCGCCATCGAGGGGGACACGTCATCGCTGCTCACTAGGCGGGCCCGCATGGTAGCCGAGAGGAAGGGCGTGTCCGCAAAGATCTCCTCGAGACGCCGACTGCGCTCGGGATCAGGGTTGACACTGTTGGAATGGTAGCCGTTGTGGTTCATTTTACGCTGCCTTCGCCAAGCGGGGTCGCCGGCCCGCCAGGTCCATCACGGCACGCTCTACATGTTCCGGAAGCATTCGGTACGCACCTCGCAGAAAGGCCTCCTTCATCGTCGCCTCCGCCACCACCAGCACATCCCGGGGCACCCCTCCGGTAACCCGGTAAATGGCATGGACCGTGTCCGCAGGGCAGATCAGCATAGGATCCACAGCTCCGGCGCTCTTGAAGCGGTGGAGGAGCATCGCGTCCGTCTCGACCTCAGTCAACGGCTCCAGCGTGCACACCGTGGCGATGCGGCTTTGGAGGGCGGGATAGTAAGTGAGTTTGCGGTCTATGCTCAACTGGGCAGCCATCACCACCTGCAGGAGGATGCGGTCCCGCGTCTCCAGGTTGACCAGATCCCGCAGCACCGGCATGGCTTGACAGGATATGGATTGGGCTTCATCCACGAAGAGCACGACCGTTCGTTTGAACTCGCAGCATTCGGCGAGTAGCCATTCTTCCAGCCTCGTGGCCATTTCGCGGGCGCTGCGGGCAGGAGGCAATCCGAAGGCGGCGAGAACCTCTTGAAGGAGCGCTCGTGCGGTGGAAATCGTTCCCGTGTTCTGGAGCTTGGCGCACTTCCATCCGAATTGCATGGGCCAGGCCGTCATCAAGTATTCGATGAGGAACGTCTTACCGTGGCCCACACCAGCACGGATGAGGGCCAACCCCCCATGCTCTTCCACACACCAGCGCGTCTTGAGGATCGCCTCCTTGTGCTGGGTGGAAAGGTAGAGCCACCGCGTGTCGTGGTTGCGCGCGAAGGGCGTTTCCACGAGGCCAAAGTGGCGTATGTATTCCGTAGGCATCGCTGGTACTCCTAGGGATCTCCTAGCGCCCTTATTCCATGTGCGCCGGTGGTGCCCATGCTGGTAGAAGCGCGGAAACCACCACCCGGGAGGAAACAGATCGGCTTTTGTAGAATGACACTTGCACAACTTACAGTGAACCTTGCCCGCGGCCGAGCCGGCTCGAAAGGATCATTCCATGGATCGTGACGAAACCCCAAGCCCCATAAACCGGCGTGAGTTCCTTCGATGCGGCACAGCCCTAGCCGCAATGGCTTACGCACATCAAACGGATCCTCAAAGGCCGCGTGTGCTCATGGGCGCGGGTGAACATCGCTACGAGGCTGTACATGACTGGCTGGTGCCGCCGCCCAACATCGTTTGGGGCGACACGCACGGCGTAGCCCAGGACAGTCGCGGGCGCATCTACATCGCCCATACCGTCCACCCGACCAGTCCCTCGGGAGATGCCATCGTAGTCTTCGACCGGCACGGCAAGTTCCTTTCCTCGTGGGGCGCGCGCTTCAGGGGCGGCGCCCACGGCCTGGACCTGCGCAAAGAGGGGCCCGCGGAATACCTATATCACTGCGACATTCTTCACCGCGTCATCGTGAAGACGACCCTGGACGGCCAGGTTGTTTGGGAGCAGGGGCTTCCGCAGGAAGCCGGGGTATACAAATCCGGCGACCCCTTCATCCCCACAAACATCGCGCTGGCTCCCAACGGCGACTTCTACGTTGCCGACGGATACGGATCGGACTGGATCCACCAATACAACATCCGAGGTGAGTACATCCGTACCTTTGGGGGCAAAGGGAGCGAGCCCGGTAAGGTGCTCAACGCACACGGCATTTGGGTGGATCCGCGGGGCCCGGAGCCCATGCTCGTAGTAGCCGACCGGGGGAACCATCGCCTCCAATACTTCACTCTAGACGGGAAGCATGTCAAGTTCGTTACCGAAGGGATGCGCATGCCGTGCCACTTCCACGTGCGCGGGGACCTCTTGTTGGTGCCGGATCTCAAGAGCGTCGTCACGATTTTGGATGGCGAAAACCGCGTGGTAGTGCAGCTCGGTGATGGCGACCCATCCGACCTCCGGGATCATCCACGCAGCGATTTCATACCTGGGAAGTTCATCCACCCGCACTCCGCAAAGTTCCTCCACGATGGGAGCATCCTCGTTGTGGAGTGGGTGCCCATCGGCCGTATAACCCTTCTCAGGAAGGCGGCCTGACCGTCAGTTAGCGCCATTCTCGGCTCCGAACAGCCGCTCGATCAATGCCGTACCTGTTGGAAGGGCAACGTCGGCGGGGACAGGGCCTCCACAGAAGCGTAGGAACCAGCCCGAGCCTCCCAGTTGCCAGCCCGCCAGATACGCCTCGCCGTTGGCGCCTTGGGCAAAAACGAGATCTGCTCCAGGATCTAGGATCGGCCGGTTGACGCGGGCGGTACACGAAGATATGAGCTGGGCCCAGCGCACTCCAAGCCAAGCCTCCCCGGCTGCGGTGGGCTGTAACGGCACTCCAGGCTCCGTGTAGAGGCCGATGGCGGACGCGGCAGCCCCTAGAAAGGCTAAACCGGACGGGCCCAGCGCCACGGAGGGTGTCTGAGCATCGTCCACGGCCCGCGCCGTCCAAAACGGATACCCGCCGTTCTCGAACCAGGTTCCCCCATGCTGAACGAACCTCCGGATCGCGCTGACCATGGCCTGGGGACCGTATCGAGCCGTCACCGGCAGCGTTTCGGCATAGGGGTTGACGATAGCCAGCCACACCTCGGGATGGCTCAGCGCTGCCTCCAACTCTTCCGGGCGGGTGATGCGGCGTACGGTCGCCCACCCGTCTGCAACAGGCCGGCAATGAGCCAGCGCATCCAACCACTGTTCCGGGGACGGACCGCCCCAGGGATATTCCTGTCGGTTGAGAAGAGCAAAGTCCAACACGCCGATGAGGGATGCCGTGGAGGGCGCATGCGTTCTTGGCGGCCTCTGCGCTGGCGCAGCCGCGGGACCCGCTAAAGGCTCGGGCGCCGGGCTCACGAGTTCGCGCGGGGAGCTTCCCAGCAGCCAGAGCTCAGGAGACCCCAGCATCCTTCCGTACTTCGTGTAGATGCCGGCCACTATCCCCGGGCCCTCCACATCGAAGCCCATGGGGGCCACCGTCCGGTTCCCCATCGGATAGGGAAACGATCGCAGGTTCGCTGTAACGGTGAACGGACCGTATCGCGCCTGCAGCACGCCGCGGCTTCCGCTTCCTGCCAAGTACCGGAAGTCCAGAAGAGGCTGCTCTGCAAGGCGGCTTCCGACCCGATCTTGCAGGCGCTCGAGATAGTCCAGCCACGACATCTTGCGCGTGTCCGGCAGCGGCGTGGGCCAGACCTCGGCGCTGATCTGGTATCCCAGCACCATCGTCCAGGCGAGTTGTTCACGATCATTGACGAAGGGGCCGCCGCCATGGTGGCCGAAAAGCGCGCGGTCGTGGGCTAGAAACAGGCCCAAAGGGTAAAACTCCCACTCGCTATCTTCCATGCGATCTCGGTAGAGCACCAGCCAATCGGCGAGCCAGGGCGGAGTGTGTTCAAAGGGCACGAGCTGCCAGGTAAGGCCCCGGAATTCGGTCACGATCGGAAGCAGCCGGTCAAAACCATGTTCGCAGGCGATGGGGAAATGCTGGGCCATGCGCTTGCCGAGGTTCATGATGCCTTGCACATAGGCATAGGGCGTGGGAGATGCCGGATTGAGGTCGTAGAGCAGACCCCGCATTCCCAACTGATCTACAAAGAGCGCATCCGCAGGATATTGCTGCACGAAGGGCGCCCACATGCGATCGGTTGCCGCCAGAACTTCTGGGTGCCACGGACAGATGGACCATCCCCAGTTCGGGCCGTATTGTTCGCGGTTGGGCTTGCCGTCGAGCCCCAGCAGGAGCGGACCCTCTCCCACGCGCTGAAATGTAGGTCCCCGCGGATCGTCACACCACCAGGTGGGGTTGGTGTATGGGATCACAAGGTCTCCCTTTTGGTGGGCCTGGTCGAAGAGACTGCGGAAATCCTGTTCCGTTCCCTTTTCGGGGTTTGGAGGGAGTATATCGGGAAGTTGTTTGTCGAAGCCGCCGTGCAGATAATCTCCCAGGTGGATCGCCGCGGGCGCGGGAAGTTGGTCCACCACTTCGGCTTGTTGCCTGAACGTAGGGCCGGCAACATTGATGAGAAGGGAGCGCTTCCACCGGTCCAGAAGTGCAGCAGGCGCCTTCTGTTCCGGCGTTGCCTCCAGATGATTGGCTGCGAGGTAGGTTCTCAGGTCGTCCTGAACTGCAGGTGCGAAGGAGATGCGCACAGACGGAGCCGTCCATGCGCCACCCTTGGGAGCGAAGCCCTCCCAGCTCCGTTCCAGCACTCCCCCGTTCCTCGATCCGCGGGCCGACCATTCTGCCGGGACGAAGATGTGCGTGGGGTCGTCGGATCGCTGCACTCCGTAGAGGGCGAAGCTGCCTCTGGAGGTGTCCACCCGGGCGTAATCACAGAAGCCTATGGGATATCCTGTGGAGATGCTGAGGTACCGCGCAGGAGTGATTGCGCTGTACGCCGGCCATCCCGTGGTCTCGAACCAAACGCCGCCCTTTTGGAGAAAGGTCCGGATGGCATCGGCCATGGGCTGCCAACCGGCGCTGCTGCAGGGGAGGCGCTCGGAATAGGGATTGACGATCGCAAAGGTCGCCCGGTCTTTCATTGCCCGGACGAGATCGCCGGGGGTGGTTGCCAAGCGCGTCCGGAGGCCCGCACCCAGGAACCACGGGGAGTGTTCCAGCGCATTCTTCCAGTCCTCGATCAAAGCCGGCGCCCAGCCACCCAACGGCGGACCGTGTCGCAAAGCGATGAGGACCACGTTATGCCGCCTCCGGTTTGGAGCGAAACCCGCCAGTTGGGCGATCATGCGCTGAACCGTAGCAAGCATAAGAGGGCCGTCGGCGGCCTCCAGCTTGCCTCCGAAGCGCGCCAGCATCCCTTTGCCTACCCGGTGGATAGATAGAAAGGCTCCCGAAGCACCCTGCAGAAGCGTAATCTCAGGTTGCTGGGCAGGAGGACGCAGTAGATACCTCGGGCGAGAGGTCCACTGCTGCACCAGCTCGTCGCCCAGAAGATCAATCCCCTGCCTCGTGGCTTGCACGGGTTCTGCAGGCGCGTCCATGGGCCGCAGGACGCATTGCAGCCCGGCAATGCGTTCGAGCCCAGCCGGTCCCAGTTGGGTGGGTTCCCATGCGGTGATGCCGCGTTGAGGCCGGAAGAAGCCTGCTTTGAGCGCGATGCCCAGGTCGCTCGGGAAGATCACGCGCTTCAGGTTGGCCGGATCCACTCGCAGGGGCCCCGGGCAGGAGATAGAAAGCGCGTCTTGGTCGCGAGGACATACGGTGGGAATGAGGGCGACGGCGTCTCCTTCCCGATGCACATCCACGGAGATCTTGCCTGCAGCAACCGACCAGGTGATGCGATAGCCGTTCGTCAATTGCTCCACGGCGGGAGCATCGGGCCCCTTGGGCGTTACAACGCGGCCGTTCCGCAAGCGCAGGCGCCACAGCGGGCCTTCCGCCACACGCGCCCCCGAAGCCGAGACGATGCGGACCTGCCCGGCTTCGGGTGTAATTTGCACGCTACCCCCTGGGCAGCGAACGATTAGCGGTTCGAGGAAACCGCGGGCAACGGCAAAGGCAACAAGGAGCATGGCCACAGACGGAGAACCCCCGGCCGAGATTTCTCCGTCACGGCACGAAACGCCTCCGCAAGGTGCCCGCCTGCGCGCTCCCCTTTGGAGGTGCCTCCCCAGCAGGCGGATCCGAGTGCGGACACCGCACTATGCCAGGATCTTCTCCACGGGTACGCCGGCTACGTCGGTAAGGCGGAAGTCCCGCCCTTGGTACTTATAGGTGAGCTTGGTATGATCAATGCCCAGGCAGCGGAGGATGGTGGCATTGAGATCGTGGATGTGGACCGGATCGCGCACGATGTTGTAACAGAAGTCATCGGTTTCGCCCAGCACCACCCCGCCCTTGATGCCGCCGCCGGCAAGGAGCGTGGTGAAGCAGCGGCCGTGGTGGTCGCGTCCGTAATTGTCTTGCGTTAGGGCTCCTTGGCTGTAGACGGTGCGCCCGAATTCACCGCCCCACACCACCAGGGTGTCCTCCAACATGCCCCTCTGTTTGAGATCCTTGATGAGAGCCGCAGTGGGCTGGTCCGTATCTCTGCACTGGCCCCGTATCTGGGTTGGGAGGTTCCCGTGCTGGTCCCACCCGCGGTGGAAGAGCTGGATGAAGCGCACGCCGCGCTCAGCCAGACGCCTGGCTAAGAGGCAGTTGGCCGCAAAAGTGCCCGGCTTGCGGGCATCGGGACCGTACATCTCGAAGACCTCGGGTTTCTCCTTTGAGATGTCCATCAACTCGGGCACGGAGCTTTGCATCCGGTAGGCCATCTCGTATTGGGCGATGCGGGTGTTGATTTCAGGATCCCCGAATGCCTCTTGGGCCATACGGTTGAGCTTGCCCAATCCGTCCAGCATCTCGCGGCGGGTGGGGGCATCTATGCCCGGGGGATTGTTGAGGTACAGAACGGGGTCGCCGCTGGAGCGGAGCTTCACGCCCTGGTGGATGGAGGGGAGAAAGCCCGGGCCCCAGAGCCTCCCGAAGAGGGGTTGGTCGTTGGGATTGCCGCTCCCTTGGGAGATGAGGACGATGTACGCAGGAAGATCCTGGTTTTCGCTGCCGATGCCGTAAGAGAGCCATGCGCCGATGCTGGGCCGCCCCGGGAGCTGGGACCCGGTCTGGATGAACGTGATCGCCGGGTCGTGATTGATGGCCTCGGTATGCATGGACTTGATGACGCAGAAGTCATCTATCACGGAACCCATATGCGGCAGGAGTTCACTGAGCATGACGCCGCTTTTGCCGCAGGGCTGGAATTTGAAGATCGTCGGCGCAATCGGGAAGTTCTTTTGTCCCGACGTCATGCCGGTCAAGCGCTGCCCCATGCGCACACTGTCGGGGAGGTCAATTCCTCGGTGGCGTGCGAGTTGAGGCTTGTAATCGAACAGGTCTATATGGGAAGGTGCGCCGCTTTGGAAAAGGTAGATGACCCTCTTCGCCTTGGGCGGAAAGTGCGGGCGTTTGAGCGCCCCATGAAAGCTGGAGCCGCCGGCCGAGGCGAGGGCCTCAGGGTTGAGGAGCGTGGCAAGAGCCACGGTGCCGATGCCCGTTGCCATGCGGCCGAAGAGCTGCCGCCGAGTAAGCAGGAGTTCATATTCTCGCATGGGATCCATGGCCCAATCCTCCGGGCTAGCGGCTGCAGGGCGCCGTCAGCTTTTCGAAATGGTTTCGTCGAGGTTCAAAATCATGCTCATCACCACCGTCCAAGCGGCAAGCGTCGCCGGTTCGATGGATGCGTCGCAGGTGCTTTCGCCCACCGAGAGCAGGGATTTTGCCGCAGCCCTGTCGCGGAGGAAGCGGTCGCGCTGGTGGTGGAGCACGGAAATCAGCACGTCGGTTTCGGCGGGCTTGGGGTTGCGGCACGTGGCCAACCGGTACGCATAGGCCACCCGGTCCCGCTCATAAAGCGGCGCGCTCCGAATTACCCTCTCCGCAAGCTTTCTGGCAGCTTCCACATAGGTGGGATCGTTCATCAGCACAAGGGCTTGGAGGGGCGTGTTCGTCACCGACCTTCGCACCACGCAGAACTCTCGCTCGGGGGCATCGAAGGTCTGCAGGGCGGGAGGCGGGCAGGTGCGCTTCCAGAAGGTGTATAGAGCCCGGCGGTAGAGAGCCTCTCCGTGGTCCTGCTCGTAGAATTGTGCCGTGAAGCCACTCTTGAAGGAGATCTCTTCCCACAATCCTGCCGGTTGATAGGGCTTCACGGGCGGCCCGCCCGGTTTGTCCACCAAAAGGCCCGCGAGGAACAGAGCCTGATCCCGAATGAACTCTGCAGGAAGCCTGAAGCGCGGCCCGCGCGCCAGAAGGCGGTTCTCGGGATCTCGGGACAGCAGAGCAGGTGTAACGTGGGAAGACTGGCGATACGTGGCCGAGGTGACAATCAGCTTTTGCATGCGCTTCACATCCCAGCCCGTGCGCATGAACTCTGTGGCCAGCCAATCCAGAAGTTCGGGGTGGCTGGGCCTCTCGCCCTGGCTTCCAAAGTTTTCGCTCGTCTTCACGAGCCCAGTGCCGAAGTACTCTTGCCAGAAGCGGTTTACGGCTACACGTGCCGTGAGCGGGAAGTTCGGGCTCACCAGCCACTTTGCCAATCCGAGCCGGTTGAGGGGCAGCTCCTTGGGGAACGGCGGCAGGCATGCCGGAGTGCCCGGAGTGACCTTTTCGCCGTGCTGGTCATAACGTCCACGCACGAGGATGAAGGTGTCCCGGGGTTTCGTCATTTCCTCCATCACCATGGTGGTAGGAATGGCAGCATCGAGCGCATCACGCTTGCGGGTGAGTTCCGCCCGCTCCGCAACGAGCCGCTTGTACTCTTCATCAAAGTGCGCCAGATAGAAATCGGCGATGAGGCGCTGCTGTTCCGGGGTGCGCTTGGAGGCGTCCGCAACCAATGCCAGGCGCAGCGGGTCGAGTGCGGCGAGGTCGGCCACTTCTTCCGGCGTAAGCTCGCGACGGTACAAGCGCACATCGCGGATCATTCCTTTGAACGGAGCAGAAGGGTTCCGCCTCCCGATGACGAGGGGCTTGTCGGTAGCAAGAGTTCCGCGCAGGCTATCCTTGAAAACGTCGGTTGGGACGGGTTTTCCATTGATGTACAGGTGCACGCCGGCTGCTTTTCCAGAACCGTCGTAGGTTACGAACACGTGGCTCCACTTGTTGAGTTCTAGGTTCGTGCGTGCGTCCACGCGGATGGCGTCGGTGTCCCATTTGTGGATGAGGTGCACCATCGCCTTGCCCCCGGTAAGGTAGAGATCCCACCCTCGGAAATCCTGGCTGTCATCCATATGGGACACGATGGTCATTGCGTCGGAGGACACGGGAAAGACCCAGGCGCCGTAGCTGAAGCGGTCGGTCCTTAGGAAGCCGCTCAAGGGTCCCGCATCTACGTATCCGTTTCCGTCCAGCTCCAACGCCCCGCCGTAGGGCGAGGCCGCCCACTTGGCACTCCCTATAATCTTGGCGGGCCGGCGGCGGCCGGCGGCTTCGGGAATGCCGTTGGAACCTGGGCCGTCAAGAACATAATGGGCCGCGATGCCCGCGCCCAATCCGGCCAAGGAGGATAGCTGAGCCGACCCCCTCGACGCCCATGCCGCTACTGCAGAGGTCTCTTGGCCGGACCGTGCGGCAATGCGGCTGTCGAGTTCGGCGATGTTGCGGTTATAGGCATCCATGAGCTTCGCCTGGTCCGGTGTGGGAGCTTTTATGAAGGGCGCCGCATTGCCGTTGTTGCCGTCGAGACCCTGTTCGGGAACGTTGTTGAAGAAGGCGAAGAAGCGGTAGTACTCGCGCTGACTGATGGGGTCGTACTTGTGGTCGTGGCACTGGGCGCACTTCATCGTGAGACCCATGAAGGCGGTGGCTGTAACATCCACTCGGTCTTCCACGTAGGCAGCGGCATACTCTTCGGGGATGGCGCCACCTTCGAAGGTGATCGGGTGGTTGCGGTTGAAGCCGCTGGCAATCTTCTGATCCAGGGTCGCGTTGGGCAAGAGGTCTCCGGCGAGTTGTTCGATTACAAATTCGTCGTACGGCATGTTCCGGTTGAAGGCGTCTATCACCCAATCCCGCCATCGCCACATGAAGCGCTGGTTGTCAATATGGTAACCGTTGGTGTCTGCATAGCGAGCCAGGTCCAACCACGGAACCGCCATCCGTTCGCCGTAGTGTGGGCTTGCCAATAGGCGATCCACCAATCGTTCATAGGCATCAGGGCGGCGGTCTGCCAGGAATTCTCCCACTTCTTTGGGCGTTGGAGGGAGGCCGGTAAGGTCCAGGGTTACGCAACGAATGAGCGTGCGGCGATCGGCTTGAGGCGAGGGCTTCAGCCCTTCTTTTTCCAGGCGTGCCAGGATGAAGACGTCAATAGGGTTCCGACACCACGACGGGTTCTTGACGCGAGGCAGGGGCGGCCGCTTGGGTGCTACGAAGGCCCAGTGCGGAGCATAAGGCGCCCCCTGGGCGATCCAGCGGATAAGTGTCTGGATCTGCTCCGGCTTGAGCTTTTTGCCGGAATACGCCGGAGGCATATGCAGGCTGTCGGTTCGGGTGACGCGGTCTACGAGCTCGCTCTTGCCGGCATCGAATGGAACGATGGCCGTTTTTCCGGAAGGCAAGCGGTGGATTGCGATATCCCTCACGTCCAGCCTTAAGCCCGCCATCCGCTTGGAGGCGTCGAAGCCGTGGCAGGCAAAGCAGTTTTCGGAGAGGATCGGCCGTACGTCGCGGTCGAAGTCTACTCGGCTGCCGGTTTGGGCCAAGGTCGGCGCTCCGGCAATCAGAGCACAGAAGGCAATGGAATGCAGTTTGTACATGGCGCGCTGGTGTCCCTTCAAAGCCCATGGGCATGGTTGCAGGGCCGGTACCTCCTGCTTCGTATTCGACAGTTTCCTTGCTTGTTCCTGCTCTAGCTTTCCATTTGGCCGGCCCATAATGATACGGGTTTTTTGCCGGTGCTAGGGGTGCCTCCAGGTGCCGGCAGGTATCCAGAATGAAGAAGCCGCGTCCGAATATGGAACCGTGTCGTGCAGGTTGCCAGCACCCCAAGAAGGCCGCTGTGCCCGTGTGCGGTCGTAAATGCACGGCGGGACGTTGGGATCGTAGGAGGCTATCGTGACCACAAATGCAACAGTTCTGGTGGTCGGGGTCTCGAACGCCGAAGCGGAGCTGGTGCGCCGTATTGCACACGGATCCGATGCCGCCATTGATTTCGCCGCGGCATCGAGTGAGGCTGATCTGCGCCGAGCCCTTGAAGGGGATCCGACCCTAGCGCTCGTTTGCTGCGGTCCGGGCGGTGCGCTCGACCCGGCAGGCGTCTTGAGCATCCTTCGGCAGTGCCGCCCCGATCTCGCGTTTCTCGCAATCCCAGAAGGAACTCCGCCGGATCAGACGGCCGAGAGCGTTTTGGCTGCCTTGCGCCCAGCCCGCCGGAATAACTGCCTCGCCGCCCTGTCGCCCCCTGGGGATGAACGGGAGGAGTGCTTCCGCAGAGCCGCCGCTGCAGCGCGCATCGGCATTTGGGAGCTGGATCTCCAGGAAAACGAGGTCCGCTGGCTAGCCGACGCTTCGCCCTGCGGTTCAACGGCGGCGGGGGAATTCCGAACCCCTTACCCGCGCTTCCTCCGCATGATCTGCTCAGAGGATCGGGAAGTGGTAGACCAGCACGTACAGCGGTGCCTGCGAACCGGGGAGCCCCTTAATGTAGAGTTTCGCCTCAGGCATTTGCATCGCCAGGGAGGATGGACGCGCCTGCAGGGTGGACGGCAGCCGGGGGCCGACGGCAGACCCAGATACTTGGTAGGCGTGGCGTTGGACGTTACCGAACATCGGAGGACCCTGGAGCAGGTACGGCGGCAGTTCCAGGAGCTGGCAGCCCTTCGCGCAATGGCAGCCGCCATCGTGTCGAACCTGGATCTGCATGTGAGCCTCACCATTGCTCTGGACCAGCTTCCCGGAGAAATGCACGTGGATGCTGCATGCGTCCTGCTGTGGAACCTTCGCCACGAAGCGCTGGAATACGCCGCCGGCCGCGGGTTCGGCGCTGGGGAACCGCGCGGGGCACGCCTGCGGTTGGGGCAGGGGCTCGCCGGACGGGCAGCGCTCCACCGCATTCCCATGCAGGTGGCCGATCTCGACGATCCGAGCGATGCTCCCATCCATCATCCCTTATTGGCCTCCCACGCCTTCACAGACGCCTTGGCTGTGCCTCTGGTGGCCAATGACCGTCTCCTTGGAGTGGTGGAACTCTTCAGCCGAAGCCCGATCGAGCTTACTGCGGACCAGATGGAGTTCCTGAGCGCGCTAGTGGGGGAGCTTGCCGTGGCCGTGGAACACCTGATGCTCATCGGCGACCTCCGGCGCGCGAACGAAGAGCTGGTGCGCGCCTACGACGGCATCATCCAGGGATGGGCGAAGGCTTTGGATCTGCGGGACACGGACACCGAGGATCATACGCTCCGCGTCACAGAAATGACCGTGCGCCTGGCCGAGTTCATGGGTATCTCCAAAGAGGAGTTGGTGCATATCCGGCGCGGCGCGCTCCTCCATGACATCGGCAAGATGGGTGTACCCGATGCCATTCTGTTCAAAGAGGGGAAACTGAGCCCCGAAGAGTGGGACGAGATGCGGATGCATCCCTTCAACGCCTACAAACTCTTGTGCGGGCTGGAGTTCCTGCGCCCTGCGCTGGATATCGTCCTTTGCCACCACGAGCGGTGGGACGGCACGGGTTATCCTTACGGTCTTCAGGGAGAGGAAATCCCAATGGCGGCACGCATCTTTGCCGTGGTAGACGTATGGGATGCCCTGCGCTCCAACCGGCCCTACCGCAAAGCGCTTCCCGAAGACGAAGTAAGGCGGTATATCGCGGAACAAAGTGGGAAGCACTTCGACCCCGCAGTGGCGGACGCCTTCCTCCGCCTGTTGGCCGGCGACGATGAAGTGCAAGCCCAGGAAGAGGGTGCGTCTGAGCTGCGGCGCGCGGCCTGAGTGCAGCTTCCCGCCGATTGAGGTATACTCCGCCCGAAAGACGGTCTGCAGGGAGCATCGCGCCCTCGTCCTGGTAGGTTCAATTTGGGAGGCGCCCGGATGATCGGGGTGGTGGCAGCCTGGTTGGCGCTTTGGAGCGGCATCGGGGCTCCCGAAGGGGCGCCGGGCTTACGCCTCACCCGCATCGAAGCGCAGCCGGCCGTAGTCCACGCCAATCTGCTTCCAAACCCCGGTTTCGAAGAGGCTGCTCCCGGCGGCATTCCGGTGGGTTGGACGTGGGACCCCAGGAACACAAACGCTTCCTGTGCGCTGGATCGCCAGGTGGCCCACTCGGGCTCATACTCGGTCCGCATCACCAACGGCACCCCCTACGGCGCCCACGTTTATGGCTCTCTTTGGGCAACGCGACCCATCCCCCTGCAGGCGGGCAAGCAGTACACCTTCAGCGCATGGGTGCGCTCCGAGCGCCCCGGTATGGCATGGATCGGGGGAGGCCACGCCTGGCAATTCCGTTTGGGTGTGCCGGTTACCGGGAAGCTCTGGCAACGCATCGCCCTCACTTTCACCCCCGGGCCGGACGATGTGCTCTTCCAGCCCCGCATCAATACCGACAGCCCCACGCCAGGCTTCTGGATAGACGACGTGAAGCTGGAAGAAGGGGATGCCACTCCCATGGTGCCTCCGCCCGGCGTACCTGCGGGATTGCAGATCGCCCCTGAAGCTCCTCGCATGGAGCTGGAAGGCGACGGGGTCTTCCACGTGGGCTTTTCGGTGTATGTTCCTGAAGGATGGCAAGGCACCGGCCTCACAGCGCAAATGCAGGGGGCATCTCCCATGTCTGTGTCCGCGCGTCTCACACCGGGGGCGTGGGAAGTGCGCGTGTACGGGCAGGCTATCGCCCAATTTGGGGATTGGCATGCCCTGACCCTCACCGTGGCGGCAGGAGATGTGCAGGGCTCAGGATCGGTCATGGTGCGCTTCCTTTCCCAGAGCGGCGCGCAACGACGCTTGGAGGTTCTTGCAGCCCAGTTGCCGGCAATCGAGAGGCGGCTGCAAGCGCTCAAACGGCGCGGGTGGGATGTGGCGTACCCTAGGGTAAGCGTCACGGTGCTGCAGCGGTTCGTGGGGTACGTGGCCGAGGACCTCTCCGGAGCCGGAGGCCGCTACAAGCCTGAGGTGAAGCGCGCCTTGAGCCAGCTCGATGATCTGGAGCCTATCGCCGCGCGTTTGAAGCAGTTGTTGGCCTCGGGCTGCCGCTTCCCCGCGGTGCCTCGATGGACGGGCACAGTGCGGCCGCACATTGAAGGTCCCTCCTTCATGGGGGAGGCACGCGTCCATTCCAGGATTGTGCGACGGCCCCTCTTCTTCACCGGTTATGGTGCCTTTGGGCAAGTAAGAGCCGACGTGCCGATTTTCCCAGCCTACGGCATCAACATCATCCAGATTGAAGTGGGGCCCAGCGCAGTCTTTCCTTCCCCAAATACCGTGGATTTGGCGCCGGTGCGCGACGTACAGCGCGTGCTGGCGGCTGCCCGTAAGGCGGGCGTGGCTGTGAACTTGCTCATCAGCCCGCACTATATGCCGGATTGGTTCCTCCAGCAGCATCCCGCTCTGCGTGTTCGCCGCGAAGGCTTCTTGCAGTACTGCCTGCACGCGCCGGAAGGACAGGATCTTCTTAAGCGCTTTATCGGCATCGTGATCCCCGCGGTGAAGAACTTCTCATCACTCCACAGCATCTGCCTCTCCAACGAACCCGTAAACCTCGAGGCGCCATGCGCTCCAGGCCGCGCACTCTGGATTACCTGGCTCCGGAAGCGCCACGGCAGTGTGGATGCCCTCAACCAGTGTTGGGGCACGCACTATCGCACCTTCGATGAGATCCCACTGCCCGATCCCTTCGGTCCGATTGCCGGGCCGATGCGCGCCGATTACGTCCGCTGGAACCAGGAGTTCTTTGCAGGTTGGCACCGCATGCTGGCCGATGAAGTACACCGCTATGCGCCGCACCTCCCCGTTCACGCCAAGGCCATGACGTGGACCTTCTTCAATGACGGCGACGTGAAATATGGAGTGGACGCCGGCCTGTTCGGCCAGTTCAGCCAGATCAACGGCAACGACAGCGTGAATTTCCCCGATCCTCCCGACGGCGAATTCGCTCAAGGCTGGCAGCTCAACGCTATGGGGTATGACTTGCAGCGTTCGGTGCTGAATGCTCCCGTCTTCAACAGCGAGAACCATCTCATCCCGGATCGGTATGCCTCGTATGTGGATCCTCAGCACATCCGAGCAGCGCTATGGCAGGCTGCGGTGCATGGCCAGAGCGCCACCACCCTCTGGGTATGGGAGAGGACCTTCGATCCCAAGAGCGACTTTGCAGGCTCCATCATGCACCGGCCTGCGTGCGCTGAGGCTGTGGGATTGGTGAACTGCGACCTCAACCGGGCGGCTTGGGAGGTGACTGCGTTGCAGCGCGCCCAGCCGGACGTATGGATCCTTCAGAGTGTATCGGCAGCAGTGTGGGATGGAGCAGCCTATACCGACTGTTTGAATAAGCTATACCAAGCCTTGGACCTGGCGGGGTTGAAGGTGGGCTTCGTGACGGAGCGGCAACTGGAAGCGGGGACGCTTCCCCATGGGCCCCTCTTTATTCCCAACATCCATCATCTTTCGGATAAAGCATTCGCCACCCTTCGGAGCGCAGATGTTCCTCTGTATGCTGTGGGGGATGGGCCCATCGGTGACCATGACGAGTATGATCGGCCGCGCGCAGACCGCCTCCGCGTCGTACCCGTGCCCTACGGCTATCCGGGAACGTCGGCGCGGGATTTGTGGGGCCGCATCCTGGAGATGCACATCGGGCCTTCCCGGCCGGAGGCGTTGGATGCCGGAAGTGCCCTGCCATCGAGGCAACCCGCATGGGGCGTGGAGCTTAGATGGGCCCGGGTGGCGCACGGCGCTGTAATCAACCTCTTCAACACCCTCAGGCGCCCTATCCGCATAATCCTGGCGGACACATCCGGCGGAGCGGGGGCGAATAATCATTCGTCCCTACAAGTGCGCACCGTTCTGGATGGCCGGCCCATCCGGGGCGCAATAACCCTGAAGCCGCTGGACACACTCCTCGTAAAGTGGATACCTTCTGGACGGCCGGGTTTTTCTTCTGCCGGCCGCGGCAGACGCACCGTCAGGCGGACGGGACAGGATAGGCGCGGTGGCGTTGTACGGCGCGGTAGAGCGCCAAAAGGTTCTCCACAGGTGTAGCCGCCTGCACATTGTGGACCGGGTTGAAAACGAAGCCGCCCCCCGGGGCAAAGATGCGGATGCGCTCCGCCACCTCTTGCTCTACGTCTTCGACTGTGCCGAATGGAAGGGTGTGCTGCGTGTCCACCCCGCCACCCCAGAAGGTGATGCGCTCGCCGAAGCGGGCTTTGAGTTCCCGCGGATCCATATGAGCTGCCGAGCATTGCACCGGGTTTAGGATATCGAAACCAGCCGCAATGAAGTCTTCCAGAAAGGCTCGAACGGAACCGCACGAGTGAATGAAGGTCTTCCAACCCGTATTCCGATGGATCCAGTCGTTGATGATCCGGTGGAAGGGCATAAACAAATCTCGGTACGTTTTGGGAGACACAAAGGGGCCGTTTTGCGCGCCGAAATCCGTTCCCGTAACGACGACTGCGGTGACACGATCGCCAACGGCGTTGTAGATGCGCTGGAGGTTGGCGACGCCGATCTCACACTGGCGCTCGAAGATGGCGTAAACAAAATCCCGGCGCGTGGTAAGGCTCATGTACCACTCAGCCACATCTCGGATGCCCTTGGGATACCTGAGCTGGGGAGCCGGTACCTTGGCAATGTCTCCGAACCCGGTGCCGCCGAAGTTGGCCAGGATGGCGGCATCCGTGTCGTTGTACAAGCGGGCAGCTTCGCGGCCCAAGTACTCCACGTCTTCGTTGGAAAGCAGGCCGAACTCTTCCAGATTGTCCTCTACCCGGGGTTCTGCGTCCAAAGGCGGCTGGCGGACGATCACATCGAAATAGTATCCGCCGGCCGGCATGCGTCCGCTTGGAGGAGCGGTGCGGTCACCCTGGGGATACTGCAGGATATCGCCGTTCGGTTCCGGCTCAGTGTTGAAACCGCCGGGCACCAGCACCGGTGTCCCGTCCCAAAGCCGCCACTCCTTCCAGTCCGTATTGCGGAAGCCGAATGCAGTCCCCGTGCCTGCCAAACGCACCACATCCACACCCAGAACCTTGCGAAGGTCGGGCGCGATCTCGCCCAGCATCTGCACAGGCTCGATGACCTTTACAGGGGTTCCAGGGGGATCGAGGCCCAGCGCCTGGCGCAACCGGTATACGCTGCTTACGTGCATGCCCGTGACCGTGGATCCGCCTAGATCCAGCGGGACAAGGTCCGGTTCACGGTGATTTAGGGCGGTACGAACACGCTCGCGGCTTGTCATTGAGACCTCCCATCCCAACGATCTTTCCCCTCACCAAAGGGAATGTCCTCTGATGGCGCCGCAGGGCCCGAGGGGTTTTTGCGGCTCGTGCCGGTTGGTTCCCGCGATGGGGGCGCCCCGCAGCCCGCTAGAGGGTGCGCTGGGGAAGAAGGGGCGGGCGCCCGCCCCTCCCATTCACCTCCCCAACTCCTGGCGGGTCACGATGGGCACATACCCTGCTTCCAGCCCCTTCGGTGGCTTTACGATCAACGCCGGGTCCAGATCGGCCAGCTTGCCTGCGGCAGGTGGCGGGAGATAGTTTCGGTTCTTTGCCCACGCTCGATGCAGCTTCACCACCCTGGCTTGAAGGCGCTCGCGTTCCGCCGGGGTGAGATCGGCGTTCAGCAGTGCGGGCTGGTCAGCGAACCGATACCAGTAATAGGTCACCACGCTGCCGTCGCCCAGGCGCGCTTTGAACGGTCCGGCGACCGGCCCGGGCTTCTTCCAGCAACTGGCGGGATCGGCCGGAGTGGTGTAGGGCTCCGGGGTCGTGTCTGCGGGCTGCCTCCATCGGATCTCCCTGAGACCCGTGTCTGGTGGAACCTTGTCGGGGGGAACCGGCACCCACCGAGCCTGCTTGCCGTCGCGCGATTTCTGGAGGTGGTAGAACTGGGGAAGGGTCACGAGGCACCCTGAAGGCGTAGCTTGGCCGGAATTCCAGCGCACTCCAAAGGTGTACGGCTTGAGTTCCGTGAACTGGCCAAGGAGTTCCCAAGCGATAGGCGCCTTTCGCTCCGTTCCATCTTTCTCTCTCCAATAAATCTGCCAGGTTGCGTACCCTCTCTCGCCGAATACGCGCCGGTAAGCTCCCTGGGGATTGACGGCGCCCGAGCACGGTTTGCCGCCGGCGAACCACGCGGCTACGGCATCGTAGAGAGCGGTGTTGTCGTACACGGTATCCTCTTGCACGAGGACCGATGCATCGTGCTCGTTTCTTGGGAAGGACACGGGCGGGATGCGTGCATACCACTCACCGGTTGCATCTGCCGCCATGCGGGCCGGGATATACTGCGTCTCCATCTGGACGGCTCGGTTCGGGTCCGCCGGCCGGCTGTCGAGGAGGAGACCGGCAAGGCGAGGCTCCCGAACAGCGGCGTGGGCCCAAAAGTGGGGCAGGAAGAATGCCACGGGCCCCTTGAAGTTGCCGGCGTTGAGGAAGAGCGTCCAGCAATTGCCGCCGGTGGGTATGTCTGTGCCCTCGGTCTTGGGCTTCGGATCGCAGAGCGGCAAATTGAGGTAACCGTACCCCAGAAGGCGCCCGCATTCGCCCTGTTTCAGGTTCAAACCGTCAACAGGGAACAGGATCCAAGGGCTCAGTTGCGCTACCCCGTAAAGACCGCGCGGCTTCTCCCACGTGCCCCAGCCGTGCCCGGGGCCGTTGGCAATCTCCGAAAAGTTGGGTCCTACGCCGCCCATTATGAATTTAGGCGTGGGCGTGGCAAAGCGCGTGTCCGTCCACCAGCCGAGACCGCCCTCTACATCTGAATACATGTGCTTGGGCGGCGCCGTGTCGTACTGTGCAAACATCCAGGTACCGGGCAACCCGGTTTGAAAGCGGTGTCCGGGATAGTAATTGAGCAGAGGCCAAACGGCCACGTACATGGAGTAGCCGGCGTTGTACCGGCGCTCGGCCGCGCCCCGGTGCGGAACGATGATGTATCCGCCCAAGTGCACGTCCTCCGGCGTGCTGCCCGGTACCTGGCCGCGAGCCGGGCATACCAAGGCCAGCGTCATTGCGGCGGTGAGAGCGGTCAAAGACGAGAACATCCCGCCCCGAGCGAATGGTAGAAAGAACATGTTCGCATCCTCCCCTGCGCAGCGTGCAGAACCCCTTCTCCTTTCAACTGCAGTTGCCTCTTTCCCTTCATCTTTGGAGAATGCGCGGCCATCGGGAACCCATTCGATGGTCTGCTCCCTTCGTGAAGAAGGGGACCGGCCGGCCGTTGCAGGCACGCCACCGGGAGAGGGCGCGCCGGGCGGACCTGCAGCCGTTCTGTGGAGCCCTAACTCCAGGCTTCGCAGCCGCGGAAGGGCATATGCTCACCCTCCACATACTTCGGCCGGGGATTGTAACGATTGATGCCCTCCACCGCGTGCCCGCGCAGCAGAAATGCGCTGGGCCAGAAGTCGTCGCTCAAGATGCGCGTGGAGGTGGGGATATACCGGATGGTGAGGCCGCAGCGGCGGCGGGGAGATGTATTGGCGTTGGATCCGTGAATGATATTGGGATGGTGGATGGACACGTCCCCAGCCTTGAGGATCACGTCTACGGCCTTCTGTTCGTCCACGAGGCCGGCGTCCATCTCGGAACTGAGGACGTTTGGGATGTCTGTGCGGGACTTGAGCTGCTGCAGTCCCAGTGTGTGGCTGCCCGGGATCACACGCATGCAGCCGTTCTCGGGTGTGGCGTCGTCAATGGCCAGCCATAGGGTGATTACTCTCATGGGTTCCAGCGGCCAATAGCTGCCGTCTTGATGCCAGAGGACGGGCTGACCGTCGAAGGGCGGCTTGCAGATGTAATGGGAAGCGAAGAGGGCGATGTTGGGGCCGATGAACTCTTGGGCGATATCCAGCAGACGGTCATCACTCACGAGGCGCACCCAGAACGGATCGTGTGTCATGAGGGTGTGGCCCAAATGCTCCGGGCGCAGGTGCGGATGCTTGCGCTGAAGCCATGCCACGTGAGCGGAAGCCTCGTGGATCACGTCCGCATCCAAAACATTCCGAAAGATCACAAAGCCGTTCCGTTCATAATCCTCCGCAGCAGAGCGGTGGGATGGCGCCTGGGATGTCATTCCTGCCCTCTCTTCCCTTTAGACTAGACGGCGTTGGTTCCGGCTAGAGCGACCAGCCTCGGCGGTAATGGTGCTTAACGTATTGATCCGCTTCAGGGGCGTTGGATGCCCGCATATGCTTGGCATCCCACTCCAGCTTCTTGCCTACACGAAACGCTACATTACCCAGAAGGACGCTTTCGGTCATGACGGCGGCATAGTCGAAGTTGCTCCCTGTTTCGCCGCCATGTTTACAGGCATCAACCCACTGCTGATAGTGATCTGCCACCCTGGGTAGATAGGGCGCTGGAGGCTCGAAGTCGGGGAATTTCTCTTTGGGGAAGGGTTGCGGTTCACCGCCGTGAGGCACCAAAAGCTTCCCCTTCTCGCCCACGAAAATGGAACCGTTGAAGCCGGGCTTTAAGGTGATGCCTTCCATTACATCCTCAGGCGGCCGGCGATTGCTGTCGTACCAGTGGAGCTTCACGGCGGGCATGTCGCCGCGCGGAGGAAATTCGTAATGGACCACCATCCACTTAGGGCAACTGTCGGGGAGCAGAGGTTCGCCTTCCGCTTCAACCGTTGTAGGATACTGCAGCTTGAGGGACCAAAAGGCACCGTCCATGAGATGGCAGGCCATGTCGCCCAGGGCGCCGGTGCCGAAATCCCACCAGCCGCGCCACACGAAGGGAAGATAGGCATGGTTGTAAGGACGCTCGGGTGCAGGACCCAGCCACAAGTCCCATTTGAGTGTCGGCGGTATGGGGTCCGCCGTGGTTGGGCGCTCGATCCCCTGAGGCCACCATCCCGCAGGGCGATCCGTCATGACGTGCACCTCGGTAACCGGGCCGATCACGCCTTTCTCGATGTATTCCACCAAGCGCACGTAGGAAGGGTGCCCCTGAGTACCCATTTGAGTGACGACCTTGTGCTTCCTGGCCAGGTTCATCAGGGCGCGCGCTTCATCTACCGTATGTGTGAGGGGCTTTTGGCAGTAGACGTGCTTCCCCAGCTTGATGGCCATGGCCGAGGCGGGAGCATGGTGATGGTCCGGCGTGCTTACCACCACAGCGTCTATATTCTTGGCCTCCTTCTCAAGCATCTGCCGGTAGTCGTAATACTTTCGCGCTTCCGGATGTGCTTTGAAGGAGTCGGCTGCCCGAGCATCGTCTACATCGCACATGGCCACGATGTTTTCATGCACGAAGTGCCCAAGGTCCGAGGCTCCCTGACCTCCCACACCGATGCAGGCGATGTTGAGCTTTTCGTTGGGCGACGTGCTGGCCTTGGCCTGGCGGTCCAGCCATACGCCGCCCAGGGCCGCCAGCCCCGCCGACAGGGCGGCATGCTGTATCAGCTCGCGACGGCTGATGCGGTTGGACATTCGTTCTCTCCTCCTTCGGGTTGTGCCCTGCGACCGCGGGCCGATGTACTCCTACGGTTCTCCATACGGTGCGTAATTCCTACAGGGGTTCCTGCGGCAACGGAAATACCCTCTGCCCTGTTATCCGACCGCAGAGGCTGCAGCCTCCAGTGCAGGAACCTCCATGCCCAACACTCTTCGCAGGAAGCGGCCTGTGTGGCTGCGCGGATTGCCGGCAACTTCCTCGGGTGTGCCCACAGCCACTACTTCGCCGCCGGCATCGCCTCCCTCGGGGCCCAAATCAATAATGTAATCCGCACATTTGATGACGTCCAGATTATGCTCGATCACCAAGACGGTGTTTCCCGCGTCTACGAGGCGACCGAGGACCTCGAGGAGCTTCTCGATGTCTGCGAAGTGGAGCCCGGTGGTGGGCTCGTCAAGGATGTAGAGCGTGCGCCCGGTAGCCCGGCGGCTCAGCTCGGCTGCGAGCTTGATGCGCTGGGCCTCACCCCCCGAGAGCGTGGTCGCGGGCTGCCCGAGCCGGATGTACCCCAATCCCACATCGCTTAAGGTCTGCAATTTACGTGCGATGCGCGGGATGGCCTGGAAGAACTCCACTGCTTCGGACACGGTCATCTCGAGGACATCGGCGATGGATTTACCCTTGTAATGAACCTCCAGCGTCTCACGATTGTAGCGGCGTCCCTTGCAAACCTCGCAGGGCACATATACGTCGGGCAGGAAATGCATCTCGATCTTGATGATGCCGTCACCTCGGCACGCTTCACACCGGCCGCCCTTTACATTGAACGAGAAGCGGCCGGGGGCGTACCCGCGCATTCGGGCATCCGTCGTTTGGGCAAACAGTTCCCGGATGAGGTCAAAGGTGCCGGTGTACGTGGCGGGATTACTGCGCGGTGTCCGCCCGATGGGCGACTGATCAATGTCAATCACCTTGTCTATATACTCGAGGCCGGTGATCGTCTCCTGATCGGATGAGGCGCGGAAGGATCCGTAAAGCTCGTTCATCAGGCGGGGGTAGAGCGTCTCTTGGATGAGCGTGGACTTTCCGCTTCCGGACACGCCGGTCACGCACACGAAGACGCCCAAGGGGATTGCCACGTCCAGGTTCTTGAGATTATGCCGGCGCGCGCCCTTGATGCGGATCCATCCTGTTGCCGAAGCCCTGCCGGAGGATTGCGATCCCTCCGGAGCCGGCAGCGGCCGGCGCACCGGCGGAACGGCGATGCATCGCTTGCCGCTCAGGTACTGACCCGTAATGGAGGCAGGTTCGGACACGATGTCCTCGATTGTGCCCTGTGCCACTACATATCCTCCGTGCTCGCCGGCGCCCGGCCCAATGTCCACGATGTGATCGGCGGCACGGATGGTCTCTTCATCGTGCTCCACCACGATGATGGTGTTGCCGATGTCCCTGAGGCGCAGAAGCGTCCGGATGAGCTTGGCATTGTCTCGCTGGTGCAGTCCTATGGAGGGCTCATCCAGAATGTAGAGCACGCCCATAAGGCCCGACCCGATCTGTGTGGCGAGGCGGATGCGCTGCGCTTCTCCGCCAGCCAGCGTTGCAGCCGCGCGGTCCAGGGTAAGATAGTCCAGCCCCACGTCTACGAGAAAGCCCAGACGGGTGCGGATCTCCTTGAGGATCTGCCGGGCGATGGTCTCCTCCCGCGGAGTAAGCTCCAGGCTGCTGAAATATGCCAGGGCTTGGCGGATGGAGAGAGCGGTTACCTCCGAGATATTGTTGCCGTGGATCGTTACGGCGAGGGCTTCCGGCTTCAGGCGCTTGCCCTTGCACACCGGGCATGGCCGCACGGATTGGTACTTCTGAAGCTCTTCCCGCACCCAGTCGCTGGAGGTCTCTTTCATCCTTCTTTCCAGCATGGCTACAATGCCGGGATAGTCGCTGTGGAAAGAGCGGATGCGTCCCCACTTGTTTCGGAAGGACACGGTGACGGCTCCCTCCACGCCGTAAAACAGGGCTCTGTGTTGCTCGGGTGTAAGGTCTTTGAGAGGAGTGCGCAAGGTGAAGCCGAAGCGTTGGGCTACGCCGCGAAAGAGGCCGGTCAGATAGTCCCCATACCCCGATCCGGTCGTTTTGGGCAGCAGGGCGACGATAGCGCCCTCCTCTATGGAGAGGTTCTTGTTGGGGGCGATGAGGTCGGGATCGAACTCGGTGCGCGTACCGAGGCCGTGGCAATCCGGGCAGGCGCCATAGGGGCTGTTGAATGAGAAGGTGCGGGGCGCAATCTCTTCCAGCCCGATGCCGCACACAGAGCAGGCGAAGCGCTCGCTAAAGATCATTTCCTCCGGCACATCACCGGTCAGGATCTCCACCGACACAGTCCCTTCGCCCTTTTTCAGGGCAGTCTCCAGCGAGTCGGCCAGCCTCCGCTGGACGCCCGGCTTCACCACGATGCGGTCTATGATGATGTCAATCCAGTGCTGCTTGTACCGGTCCAGCTCCGGAAGATCGTCCGCAGAAAGGTCGTAAGGCTTTCGATCTATGCGGACGCGCGTATATCCTTCCCGGCGAATGTCCTCGATCTCCTTGCGATATTCGCCCTTACGGCCGCGCACGATGGGCGCCAAAAGCTGGATGCGCGTTCCCTCGGGAAGCTCCAGGATGCGGTCCACCATCTGCTCCACGGTTTGTTGGGAGATCTCCTGCCCGCATTGAGGGCAATGGGGCCGCCCGATGCGCGCAAAAAGGAGGCGAAGGTAGTCGTAGATCTCCGTTACGGTTCCGACGGTAGAGCGCGGATTGCGGCTTGTTGATTTTTGATCAATGGACACAGCCGGACTGAGCCCCCCGATGAAGTCCACATCGGGTTTGTCCATCTGGCCAAGGAACTGGCGGGCGTAGGCCGAGAGGGATTCTACGTAGCGCCGCTGGCCTTCGGCATAGAGGGTGTCGAAGGCCAGGGAGGATTTGCCGCTGCCGGAAAGCCCCGTGATCACCACGAGCTTATCCCGAGGGATCTCGAGGTTGATGTTCTTGAGATTGTGCTGCCGGGCGCCGCGGATGGTGATGCGGTCCCGCCGCTCGATCGCGTTTACGTCCGGGTAGTTGTGGCTGTTTACCGCCATGAATGCTTCCGCCGGAGTGTGTCTGCATCTTCCCAGCAGAATTCTAGCAGAAGGAGCCGGAGGAATCCAGCAGGCGGTCAATCCGCTCTCTGTTCGCTTCGGCGCCAATGTGGGTCTACGCGCCCCACGTGAGGTCCGTCCATTCCATCGGGGTTCAGGCGCGCTCTTGCCGGTAGGCCATTCTCATAACATTCTGGAGAAGCAGGGGGCATACCGCGGGCATGCGACCGTATCCGGAGAACGGACGATGGAAAGGCCAGGATCCACCGCGTTGACCGGGTCGTGGTCGCAGTAGAGGTACGGGTGCTGGT
>JBMFSQ010000012.1:0-94882 GCA_049967475.1 Chthonomonadales bacterium
CATTCGGCATTCGTAGGACGCAGCGGAGAAGGGGGCTGGAGCTCTGGCCCGGCAGGCCGGCTGACATCGCGCCAAGATCTAGCCAGTCCCTGATCGCGCATAACGACTGGATCCAAGGATCAGCCATGTTACGGGCAGGCACCGTTGGGCACCGCCTGTCCTGTTGGTGCCTGCTCGTTCTGTTGATGGGCCATCAGAAAAGCCGGCACGCCGCCGCCTGAAGTGGGGACACAATCCGTACGGCATCCGATCCTTCCAAACGCTTCCCATACGCACGCGCCGGACGCATATGAAAGCCGGCGCCAGGGAGGATCCCGCGCTACGTCGTTCCTGAGCGAACGGCATCGCGGAGAGTACGCTGGACAAATGCCTCAATATCTCGGGCGGGACGAGCTCCGGTTACACGCGCGATCTCTCGGCCTTCGGCGAACACCGCCATCGTGGGGATTGCCTGGATGGCGAACCGCGCAGCGAGCTCTTGCAGTTCCTCCGTGTTCACCTTCGCTACGATGAAACGGCCGGAGTTGGAAGCGGCTACCCGGGCAAATTCGGGGGCGACGACCAAGCATGGTCCGCACCATGGAGCCCAAAAGTCCACCACAACCGGCAGCGCGCTGGACTGGACGAGATTGTGGAAGGCCTCCTCGGTAGGGATTTCCACAGGCTCCGCAGGTGCAGGCAGATCTGCGCCGCAATTGCCGCACTGACCGCGCTGGTGGACCTTGTCGTAGGGTATGCGGTTCTTCTTACCGCATTTCGGGCAGGGAATGATTATGCCTTTGCTATCTGCCGTAACAGCCATAGCTCCTTCATCCTTCCAAGTTTGGGATGCCGGCAATCTCAAGGTTCTCCATGGCGGAGGCGAAGTCGTCTGCAGTGAGCAACCTTGGAGCGCCTGCATCGCCGGCGTCGGCAATGCGGATGAGCGCTTGCAACCCGGCTTCGTTCACAATGGCGCGCAGATCCGCCCCAGACGCGCCGTCGGTGGCAGAGGCAATGGCGCTCAGATCCACCGATGCGTCCAGTTTCACTTTACGCGTGAAAAGCTTTAGAAGTTCTAAGCGGGCAGATGCATCCGGAAGCGGGATTACAATTTCACGCGAGAGGCGGCCGCCGCGCAGCACAGCCGCGTCCAGCATATCGGGACGATTGGTGGCGCCCACAATCAACACGCGAAGGTTCGGCGTCATGCCGTCCATCTCCTGCAGAAATTGGTTGACGACCTTGTCGGAATGGATGGCCACTCCTCCCTGCCGGGCGGGAAGGAGTGCATCAATCTCATCAATGAATATGATGGAAGGAGCGGCAGCTCGGGCCTTTGCAAAGAGATCTCGCACGCGCTTTTCGGACTCGCCTACGTACATCTGATTGATATCTGCTGGGGTGATCGCGAAGAAGCGGCATTTGGCTTCGTTGGCAAGGACACGGGCAATAGTGGTTTTGCCTGTGCCCGGCGCTCCTGTAAGCAGGATGCCCGTAGGGGGTTCTACTCCCAAATCCCTCGCCAGATCGGGTTTCTCAAGCATGAGTTGCATCTGCCGGAGTTCCCGCTTTGTGCGAGGCGGCAGCACCACGTCGTCCCAGGTGAGGTGCGTCAGCGCCACAGCATCGGGTTGGAGCGGCGCCTTGGCCGCAGACGCCTCATGATGGTACTCTTGGGCAAGGGCCGCCATGCCGGCGTGGCTCGGATCCAATTCCGAAGCCTTCCGGGCCGCACGAGCTGCCTCCTGCTTGTATCCGAGCTGCCGCAGCACCTGGGCTAGATAATAGTGAGCCCGGGCATGGGTGGTATCCCTGGCGATGGCTTCTCGAAGCCAATGCCCCGCCTCACGCAACATCCTGGCATGGACGGAGAACTTGCGACTGCGTTCCCGTGCTACCGCATCGAAGCCCAAGAGCTGGGCTCCATATCCGAGAGCCAGATCCGCCACGCTGGGCTTCACCAGTTCGGCACGCTTCCAGATCGCCCATCCCAACCGGAAGCGCGGTTCTGCTGAAGCTGGGTCCAGGTGGGCGGCTCTCCGGAAGCATTCCGCGGCGCGTTGCCAATCCTCGGCCCGGGCATGGGCAAGTCCCTGGTCCAGAGCTTGTTGGGCTTCCCGCGAAGGTTCCATCGCCATCCTTCTTTTTCTACCAGCCTACCCGATAGACCGGAGCCTTGCAGTGCCGGTTTCACGCTGGGCCGCAAATCTGCGGGTACACTCCTGAAGTATGAAGCGTGAGCATGTCACGATAAATCGTGCTTCCCTTGGATTGGTGGTGGTCTGTGCCTGCGCCATTCTCACAGCAGGATGTAATGTAGGCTCCAAAACGCGCGTTTCCCTTCCTGAGGGCAAGGCGCGAACCGGCTCGCCCGGGCAGGGGGATCATTCCGCCATGGCGGTCGCGCCGCCGAGGGAAGATCGCACGAGGTCTGCCGGCGCCTCGAGCGCGCAAGCGCCTGGTATTGCTGGGGCACATGGCACCGAAGGAGCCTCCCGGGTACGGGCCAATGAGCTAGGCTTCGTGCCGATCCTCATGTATCATGCTGTCGGAGGACCGGCCGTTGGCCATCGCCCCAGGTATGACCGGCACGGCCTCAACATCCGGGCGGACACATTTCGCAAGCAGCTCGAGCTCATGTATCGGGCAGGGTGGTACCCCGTAAATGTGCGGGATCTGGTGTCTCCGCGCATCGAAGTGCCGGCCGGCAAGATCCCTGTTGCTCTAACCTTCGATGATGCGCGGGGGAGCCAATTCCGGTACCTGAAGGATGGCTCCATTGACCCCCAGTGCGCTGTGGGCATCCTCCTCGCATTCCATCGAAAACATCCTGATTGGCCTCTGCGCGCCACCTTTTACGTGATGGGACGCTCCCGGTGGAACCCAGTTCCTTTTTACCAGCCGCGGCTGGATGCCAAGAAGCTCCGATGGCTGGTTGACCATGGGTGCGAGATCGGCAACCACTCCACGTCACACCGCCTTTTCACACATCTGGATCCAGCTACAGAACGATGGGAGATCGGCGAGTGCGCCCGGTATGTAAAGCTCAGGGCGCCGGGCGCAACGATGGACACGTTTGCGCTGCCTGGTGGAGGTAAGCCTCGAAGCCATGCCGGTTGGGAAGCCCTTATGTACGGCAAGGCGTGCGGGGTTGCCTATCGCCACAAGGCGGTTCTTCTTGCGTGGGGCGGTCCGGCGCCTGCACCTGCGCGCAAGGATTTTGACCGCTGGCGCATTCCCCGCATAGGGGCAGAACCCGGCAACATCGAGTATTGGATCCGCCACCTCACCCCTGGCGGGCGCATCCCTGCATTCGTAAGCGACGGCGTGCCGGACCTCGTGTCGGCGCCGCGCAAATACGCCGGGGCACTTGTGCGGAACTTGCCCGCTACGGTCCGGTTCGTGGCCTATGACGCCCGGCCACACGGCAGCACGCCGGTTCGGAGAAGCGCCGCGGGCAGGGGGTCCCGGAAGGGCTGAGGTTGCCTCCTGCCGTACAGGTTTCCGAACGAAGGACTGATGCTCATCGTTGATGTTCACGATGTTGCCGCGGCGGGACGGCCGCCGGCGCGCACCTGTTCATTCGTTGCAGCATTGCATCCTGGAACCCGGAATGCCGAACGCATCGGCAGGGCCCCAGGCATCCCTGCGGGATCTGCCGATAGGCAGGAATTCGGCAACCCGCTACGGAAACTACCGTCGAAGCGTTTGCATGCTCTTCCCGATTGTACCGCCTCTTCGGCACCTGGCCGCAGAGGAGGTAGGACGGATACAGCCGCAACCCGAGAACGCCGCACGCCGGAGGCCCGAGGAGCAAATCCGCCGGCGAAGTACATAACGATGGAGGTGTGATCATGGCTCGACCTGTTACCCTTTTTACAGGGCAGTGGGCGGACCTGCCGCTCGAGACTGTGGCCGCCAAGGCAGCACAATTTGGTTACGATGGTTTGGAACTTGCGTGCTGGGGGGACCACTTCAGCGTCACCGAAGCGACGGGACCCAACGCAGCCGAGTACTGCCGGTCTCGCCACGAGATCCTCGCCCGGCATGGGCTCAAGGTTTGGGCAATCAGCAACCACTTAGTCGGTCAGGCCGTGCTCGATCAGATTGACGAGCGGCACAAGGCGATTTTGCCGCCGCATGTGTGGGGAGACGGGGATCCGGCCGGCGTCAACCAGCGGGCCATTGAAGAGATGAAGAAGACTGCCCAAGCAGCCAAGAACCTGGGGGTGAGCGTGGTCAACGGCTTTACAGGTTCCTCAATTTGGCCGCTTGTCTACTCCTTCCCACCCGTGCTGCCCGGCCAGATCGAGCGGGGTTATGAATTGTTCGCCGAGCGTTGGAACCCCATCCTCGATGCCTTTAGAGACGCAGGCGTTCGCTTCGGGATGGAGATCCACCCCACGGAAATCTGCTTCGACATCGCATCGGCCCAGCGTGCTCTGGAGGCAATCAATAATCGCCCAGAGTTCTGCTTCAACTTCGATCCCAGTCAGATGGGATATCAAGGTGTAGATTACGTGCGCTTCATCCTGGAGTTTGGAACCCGCATCGTACATGTCCACATGAAGGATGTATGGTGGTCACCGGTTCCCAAACGCTCGGGGGTGTGGGGCGGCCATCTCAATTTCGGCCACGTAGACCGCTATTGGGATTTTCGGTCACCGGGTCGCGGCTGCCTGAACTTCGAAGAGATCATCCGGGCGCTCAACCGCATCAACTATAACGGACCGCTTTCCGTAGAGTGGGAAGATAGCGGTATGGATCGGGAGGCAGGCGCAGCCGAAGCGTGTGCGTTCGTGCGGAAGATGGACTTCAAGGCATCCAGCATCGCCTTCGACGCCGCCTTCGCGGAAAAATAGGAGCACTGCCGGAAACGAAGAACACGTTTCGGTCCGCCTCTGTGTTTCGGCGACAGATGCCCCGGCAGCGCTTCGCTTCGCCATCGCGTCGGACTGGGGGCATCGTGTAACGGTGAGGCCGCCCTTTTAAGAGGCGCCGGAGACTTCTTCGCGGCGCATCGGTCGGTCCGTCGAGTGGATTGACTGCGGTCAGAACAATGGCCGGCGCACGCTCCTTGCCGGCCACGCCGTTGGAGCGAAACAGGCCGGGAAGGGTGCATGGGCGCGTCCTATACAGCCCTGGAAGCCCTTCCTCAACCTTGGGAAGGGCACGAGGGAGTTGCTGTGCTGGATGATGCTCAGTTAACCGCGCTTGTGGCAGCCGCGGGGCTGGCCCGCAGGCAGGCGTACGCTCCCTACAGCGGCTTTGCGGTAGGAGCGGCTGCGGTATCCGCCGACGGGCGGGTCTTCCTGGGCTGCAACGTTGAGAACGCATCCTACGGTCTCTCGATGTGTGCTGAGCGCAATGCTCTGGCAGCCGCCGTAGCGGGAGGAGCCCAACAACTCGTGGCTATAGTGATTGTGTCCGACGCGGTTGAGCCCTCTACGCCGTGCGGCGCATGCCGCCAATGGATGGCCGAGCTGGGAAGCAAGAATATGGAGGTCGTGGCGGCCAACCTCAACGGTGAGGTGCACCGGTATGAATTGGAGCGATTGTTTCCCCATCCGTTCCGCCTCGGAAACAAGAAGCAGCCGGAGCCATGACGAGCGGGCCGGCGTAGCCACCGGGGCGGTTCGGCTCTGCGGGCGGACATCCGCTCGTGACTGGAATATGCGGGGAGGCTGAAGCAGATTATCTTGTGGAGGAAAGCACATGAGTACCGAAAACAAGCCCATAAAAGCTGGTGTCATCGGTTATGGAGGCATCGGCAAATTCCATCTTCAAGGTTGGCTGGCCCTTCGATCCAAGGGTGTGGAACTGGCCGCGGTGTGCGATGCGGATCCCGCTAAATGGCCGGTCGTGGAGCAAGTCTACGCCGGCGCCGGTCTTCCGACACCACCGAAGGAGGGGTACCTGTACCTGGACGTAGACGAGTTCCTGGCGAAGAGCAACGTGGATGTGGTGAGCATCTGCCTGCCGAATTTCCTTCATGAACCCGTCGCCGTGAAGTGCTTCCAGAAGGGGATGCATGTCCTACTGGAGAAGCCCGCGGCCAACACGCTGGAAGGTGCCCGCAACATCGTGAAAGCCTGGCGCGCTTCTGGAAAGATCGGGGCAGCCCAGCTCAACAACAACTACACGCCCACCTATCTTCTGGCGAAGGACCTCTATGACGGCGGCGCCTTCGGAGAGCTTCAAACAGTTGATGGATGGTGGACACGCCGCAACGGGATCCCGTTCTATGGCCAGTGGTTTGGCATCAAAGAGAAGAGCGGCGGAGGCCCTGGCATAGACCTCATGCCGCATTTGTTGGGCTGGCTGCTGGGCATCATGGATTGGCCCAAACCGCGGTGGGTGTCTGCACGAGCCTTCTACAAAGAGGAGCCCGGTGCTCCCGGATATGGGCCCTACGGCGGCGGCGCCGCCGATCCCGGAGGAAAGTTTGACGTAGAGCGGCGCATCCAGGTATACGGCCAGCTCCAAAATGAGGTCACGCTCAACCTTCATACAGCTTGGGCCATGCACACGGACCTCGAGCGCATGGGCTTCCGCCTCATCGGAAGCAAGGGGACCCTCGTGATCGAACGGGTTTGGCCGATCAACGACGGCGACGATGCCAAGGCCGTGGACACGGCCGTCTTTTATACCACGCAAGAGCGCGGTGGAAAGCCGTGGACCATCAACAAAGTCTATAATCCCGACACGGATCCAAGCACTCGGGACGCTTTTATGGGCCGAACGAAGACGCAGCCCGAGGTGCTGGATTGCATCCGCACGGGCCGCACGCCCAAAACCAACGTCGAGCAGCTCCTTGCGATCCAGGAGATCATCCAGGCAGCCTACGATTCTGCAGACCGGGCAGGGGAGCCCATACGGTTTTCACCCGCCTAGTTGCCGCAGGAGATAGTGTTTGGGGCGGAGGCGCCGTAAGCCCGTCGGCGCGGGCATTTGGGCTACTGGGGGCAGGCGGCTGCGTCTGCCCCTAACCTTGGGACGCGGGAAGACCGTATAGCTCCGGAGAGACAGATGAACCGCTTCCGGCTTTTGTGGCGGACAGCGTCCGTGGTCATCGCAGCCGTGGCGCTTGATTCCTGGGCGTGGGCTGACGTGGTTGTGCGTCGGAGCGCTGCAGTTTTGTTTCAGCAGGGACCGGCCCTCACGGTACCCTTTCTTCTGGTCAACCGCAGCCATGAGCCTTTGAGCGCGCCGCTGAAGGTTCAGGGGCTGGATATGGATGTGCAAGCCACCCAAGGCGTAGTGGGCCTCGATGCTGGGGCGTGGCGTCTCGTCCGCGCACGCGTGGCGCTCAAGTCCAATGCGGACCGCGGCATTGTCACGTGTACCTACGGCGGTGCCGCTGCGTCTGTGGCGGTCGTTCGGGGCCTCAACCTCGCAGATCGTGACTGGCAGTGGATCCCAGGCTCGCCGGGGAATGCAATAGATCCCGCATGGCTAACACCCGATGCGCATGGTTTGGGGTGGAGGCCCCTCCATCCGCCCGTCCTATGGCAGAACCTCGGCTACAGCGTTTGCCGCGTGCAGTTTACCGTGCCCGCAGAATGGAAAGGCAAGATTTTGCGCCTTGTAATGGGCGCCGTAGACGACAACGATATTACGTATCTGAACAGCCGGGAAATCGGAAGGACAAACGGGTGGGACGTCCCGCGGAATTACCTGTGTCCCGCCGCCGTCGTCCGTTGGGGGGATGTGAATACGCTCACCATTGTGGTGGAGAATGTCAACGCGGGCGGGGGCCTCTACAAACCTCCATTCGCCATCGTCGTTGGAAGCAAGGAGCAGGCGCCAACGGGGTTGGTGCCCGCAGCGGGCCAACAAGAGAAGCTGCGCACTCGGCCATCCCCTGGGAAAGTAGGGTCGGCGCTGCCGCTTCGGCCCATACACGTGTCCGACGGTGTCTTGCGGTACCCGGACGGCTCGGAGGTCGCGCTGTGGGGCACCAACTACTATCCCCAAAGCTGGCAGCAATATGTTCACCTCAGGCAGCTAGGGATTGATATCAAAAAGGCCATCCGCCGCGATCTGGATGATATGCAGCAAATGGGCATCCAGATCATCCGCATCCACGTCTTCGACCGTGAAATCTCCGGCGGCGACGGCGGCCTGATCCGCAACGTGCATCTGGATTTGCTCGACTACCTTGCAGCCCAATGCAATCGGCGATCCCTTTACCTCATGCTCACACCGATCGCGTGGTGGGGAAGCCCCGTGTCCACGCCCGGCAGTTTCTCGGAGAAGACGTCCAAACCTGGGATGATGTTTGTGCCGGCAGCCCTCGACGCGGAGCAACGTTACCTCAAAGAGTTCCTCACCCACGTCAATCCGTATACAGGACGCCGCCTCGTGCAGGAGCCGTGCCTATGCGCGCTAGAGGTGCAGAACGAGCCCGCCTATTTCCAGTATGGCGACCTTTTCTCCAACGTGTATATCCCCCAGGGGGAAGCTCCCGAGGTCATCAGCCATGACAGGGCGGTGCTGCGCCGATTGTGGACGGAGTGGCTCGAGAGAAACGGTCTTGAGGCATCGGAAGCGAATTTCCACATCTTTCGATACGAACTGATGCGCCGGTATATAGCCCGAATGGTTGACGCCATTAGAGCCGCCGGCGCACATCAGCCCGTCGCCGTGTCGTCCTTCGGAGTAGATGGTGAAGATCTTGCCGAGGCCATCGGCGACAGCGCGTGCGACGCCATTACTTTGAGCACGTACCCTGGCGGCTGGGAGCATGTGAACGACGGCATAAACCTCCTGCCGGCACTCCCGCCGATGTCCCTGGATGCCGCCTACGCAAACAAGGCGCGGATCGCATACGAGTTCGATGCTCCAGCCACGAACGTTAGCTGCTACCTCTATCCTGCCATCGCGGCATGGATGCGCAGCGGCGAGGTGCAAATCGCGTGCCAGTTTCAGTACGATAGCTTCTACGATGCACGTTGGAATGTGGATTGGGCACCGCATTGGCTCAACCTGTGGTATACGCCGGGCAAAGCCGTGAGCTTCCGCGCGGCAGGTGCCGCCTTCGCTGCGCTGGAACGAGGGGTCCGCTACCCTCGTCCGAGTGATCATCTGGTGCTGGGCCCTTCGGCGACATCGTTTGCGCATAACGTCAGCATCTATGCTGATGGGAGGTTGGTATGCCATTCCCGCCCCCTTCGTCGCTGGGTCCCAATCCGGCTACCTCGAGCCCCGGCCGAGATCATGGGGGTGGGATGTTCTCCCTATGCCGAATATGGAGGTACGGGAGCGTATACGCTCCGTCGGCGATCCCCTTACGTGATGGATCTCGTGATCCGGCCCGATGTGGAATTGGTGGGCAATTCCCTGCTGGGATCGTTCCAATCCCCAGTCGCCAACCTGTGGTACCACACGCATTGGTTCCGGCTCCTGCTGCCCGGTTGGAGTGACGCCAGGTTCCTCGCTTGGCGACACGGCCGTTGGACCGCGTTGCCGCGATGCAGGAGCGGCGTGCTCTTGAAGCCCGGATCGTACCGCATTGTCCGAAGCAGCGGCAAAGCCAGCGCATCTCCCCCGCCCGCACCCTCTGTGGGGCTATAATAAACGGGTGGCGGCGGAATATCCAACCCCCCGCCGTACGAGACGCTTTTGGACGCACATTCCCTCAAAGTTCTTGAATATCCCAGGGTCCTGGACCTTCTTGCCGAGTGCACGTCTACCAAGACGGGCCGAGAAGCGGCGACACGCCTCACTCCATCTTCGGATCTGCACCAAGTGGCCCGACTGTTGCAGGAAACCGCCGAAGCCCGCAAGTTGCTCGAAGCGGATGCCCCCTTCACCCTGGGCGGGGTGTATGACATTCGATCCAACGTTACCCGTGCTGCGCGCGGGGGAGTGCTGGTAGCTTCCGAGCTGCTCGAGGTGGGCCAAACTGTAGCGGCCATGGGCAGGCTTCGGAGCAACCTGCTGCGCCGGGCAGAGGAGGCTCCCGCTTTGGCCGAACTCGCGTCCTCAATCCCGCTTGATCCCGGCATAGCGGCGGCAATCGAGGCAGCTATCGCCGATGGCGGGGTCATTCGGGACACAGCCACGCCGGAGCTCGCGCGCATCCGAACGGCGATGCGGTCCGTGCAGACCCGCCTCCGGGAACGGTTGCAGGCGGTGGTCGCTTCGGAGCGCTTCCGGTCTATGATCCAGGAGCCCATAGTCACCGAGCGCGGCGGCCGCTTCTGCATTCCCGTGAAGGCCGAATTCCGCACTCAGTTCGGCGGCATCGTTCACGATGCAAGCGCCAGCGGGGCTACGCTCTTCATGGAACCTGCGTCGTGCGTGGAGCTCGGCAACGAATTCCGTGCCCTGGCGGCTCATGAGGAGCACGAAGTCCTGCGGATTTTGGCCCGTCTCAGTGGTTTGGTAGGACGCAATGCACAGGACTTGATGCACGGGCTCGAGCTGTGCGCGCAATTGGACGTGATCCGCGGGAAGGCGCTCCTGGCCATTCGGATGAACGCGGCCGGCCCCCGTATCACATCTGCTCCTTTTATACGGCTGGTCGCGGCCCGTCATCCGCTGCTGGGTGATGAGGCAGTACCTATTGATGTAGAAGTGGGCGCTCGGTTCAGCACTCTTTTGCTTACGGGCCCCAACACCGGCGGAAAAACCGTGACGTTGAAAACGATCGGCCTGCTCACGCTGATGGCGGAGACCGGGATGCAGATCCCTGCTGCGCCGCAAACGGAGATCGGCCTGTTCCGCAACATCTTTGCCGATATCGGCGACGAGCAGGATATTCAGCAGTCGCTCTCTACATTCTCTGCCCACCTGCGCAACATTGCCCGCATCCTTCGGGAAGCCGGACCCAACGACCTAGCCCTGCTCGATGAAATCGGTGCAGGAACGGATCCTGCAGAAGGGGCGGCATTGGCGAAGGCACTGCTGGTGACCCTCCAGGAGCGGGGGGTGCGTATCGCGGCAACGACGCATTATGGGGAACTGAAGGAGTTTGCCTACGGGCGCCCAGGCATCGAAAACGCTTCTGTCGAATTCGACGTGGACACTCTGCGTCCTACCTATCGCGTTCTTCTAGGTGTGCCTGGGAGTTCTCACGCATTCACGATCGCAGCCCGGTTGGGATTGCCCGCGGAGGTCATGGAAGCTGCTCGAGAGTTCCTGGCGAGGAGGGAAGAAACAAGCGCCGAGGTTCTGCGGCGCATCGAGGAGAGCCGTCGCAAGGCCGACGAGATGGAACAGGAGGCGGCTCGCGCCAAGCGTGCTGCTCAAGCAGCCCAGCACGAATATGAGGCGCGCCTGGCCGAGATACGAACGCTGCAGGCTACCGTCAGGCAGCAAGCCGAAGAGGAGGCCAGGGCGCTTCTCCGGCGCATCTCGGATCGCGCTGAGGGGCTCATCGCCGAATTGCGCAAGGCCAATCGTGGTGCACGCAAGGCTGTGTCGGTTCGTCGCAGGATCGCGGAACTGAGGCGCGAAACCTCACAGGTGTTGGCTACCCCTCCGGTTGAGGAAGAGCCGCCTGCCCCAGATGGGATGACACTGCGCAAAGGCGATCATGTGCGCATCGTGTCCTTGGGCCGGGAGGGCGACCTCTTGGCCGATCCGGAGGAGGGACGCGTGTCTGTTCAGATAGGTTCTCTTAGAGCCACCCTCCCCGTTGAGGACCTGCGCCCGGCGGATCGGCCTGCATCCTCACGGGACGCCGGTCCCGCCTTTCCGTCCGGTGTTGTGGTACGCAGGGCTGCGGCCATCGCCCCAGAGCTGATCCTGAGGGGATTGCGGGTTGACGAGGCCGCTCCCTTACTAGAACGGTATCTGGACGACGCCTACGGAGCCGGGATGCGGCAGGTGAAACTGGTCCACGGAGTGGGGAGCGGCACCCTCAGACGGTCCGTGTGGGAGACGCTCAAAGAGCATCCTGTTGTGAGGTCTTACCGTTTAGGTGATGACACGGAAGGCGGAGAAGGTGTTACGATTGTGACGCTGAAAGAGTAGCATGGCGAGTCCTCGGCGTTGCATTGAGGACACCCAACATACTTGCGGAGGTTAGCCGGAGAAAAGAAGGGCAGCGCAGCCGTTCCGGGCCCGGAGTGCGCGGCCGGGGCGCCGTCCCAACAGGTATGGGGACTGAGGCTTGGAGCGAGACGCATGCATGGATCCGGCCGGTCTCAATGGGGGCAGCGAATCCAGGTACCATAGCAATATGAAACCAACAGCAGTGCAATTCGGAGCGGGAGCCATCGGCCGCGGGTTCATCGCCCAGCTTTTCCATGAGAGCGGTTATCGCGTGGTCTTCGTGGATGTAGTTCCGCAACTTCTTCAGGCAATAAATGAGCGCGGGCGATACACCATCCACATAGTGGGTGAGGGAAGCGAGGACGTGCTCATTGACGATATTTGCGCCGTGGACGGCAGGGACCAGGCTGCTGTGGCGGAAGCCCTGGCAGGGTGCGCAGTCGCCTCTACAGCCGTTGGAGCGGGCGCTCTCGAGCACATCGCGGGGAACCTTGCCGCCGGCCTGCAACGCCGGAGGGAGCAGGGCGGCGGACCCCTCAATGTGCTGGTATGCGAGAACCTTCATGATGCCGCCGGCCTGTTGCGCAATCTGGTTGCAGAGCACTTGCCGGCATCCGCGCGCCACGAAATCCTCGCACAAGTGGGATTTGTGCAGGCCGTTGTGAGCAGGATGGTACCGGTTCAGCAGCCCGGCCCCGGCGAGGATCCTTTGGCGATCCGCGTGGAAGCCTATAAGCGGCTTCCCGTGGATGGACGAGCCGTTGTCGGGACGCTGGCGCCCATAGCCGGTGTTGAGCCTGTGGCCAATTTCGAAGGCTACGTGGAACAGAAACTCTACACACACAATTGCGGACACGCGGCCCTTGGGTATTTGGGGTATCAATACAACCTCGTCTACGGTTACGAGGCGCTCGAGCATCCATCTGTTCGTCCGGTGCTCGATGAGGCTCTGCGGGAGACGTCGGCAGCCCTTGTCCGTAAGCATGGGTTCACAGAGGACGAGCAACGGGCGCATGTGGAGGACCTTTTGCGCCGTTTCGGCAATCGCGCCCTTGGAGACACGTGCCTGCGGCTGGCCAGAGACCCCATGCGGAAACTGGCTCCGGATGACCGCCTCGTAGGTGCGCTGCGTCTGTGCGAAGACCAAGGGATCGAACCGGCCGCTCTGCCCTTGATCATAGCCGCGGCCCTCCGGTTCGACTATCGTGAAGATCCCTCGGCCGAAGAGCTTCAGCGGCGCATCAACGAGCGCGGGGTTGAAGCGGTGCTGAAGGAACTGTGCGGGATCAGCGTTGAGGAAGAGGCCGGCCGGAAGATCCTCGAAGCCTATCGGCGGCGCATTTGGGAACTCTCATCGTGAGCGTCGTCGTCCGCGAGATCCGGGAAGCCGAGCTGGACGAGTGCCTGGGCCTTTGGTGCACGGTATTTCGTGGCGACACGCGGGCCTACTTCGAGCGATACTTTTATGGCGATGCCTTCTTCGAGCCCAAGTACACCCGCGTGGCACTTGTGGACGGCCGTATCGTCAGCGCAGTGCATATAGTAAAGCGGCTCGTGGCTTGCGGCGAATGTACCTTTACCATGGGCGGCATCGCCAACGTGGCGACACACCCCGATGCACGGGGCCAAGGGTTGGCCTCCCAGTGTCTACGTCAGGCGGTGGACGTCATGCGCGCCGATGGGATGGATTTTTCTGCTCTCGGGACGGGCATTCCGCATTTCTACGCTCGGTACGGCTGGGAGCGCGCCTACCGGTTTGCGGGTTCAGGCGCCATCCGTGCCATGGCGAATCCACCGCAAAAGCGCTTCTTCGTGCGGCCTTATCGTGCTGATGATGAAGAAGCAATACGGGCAATTTACGACGAGTATAACTGCACCCGGCCGGTTACGGTACGTCGTAGCCACTCATATTGGAGGGATTGGCTTGGATGGGCCGGTCCACGCCATCCGGGGACGGTTCTCGTAGCCCAGAACGGCGAAGGCGTGGCGGCTTATTGCCTCTATACGTTGGAGCGTACCAGTGTCGTCGTTCGGGAACTGGCGGCGCGCTCCCTCAGCGAGGCTGCAATCGAGGATCTGATTTGGGCATGCGTTGAGGCTGGACGCACAGCCGGTGCGGATCGGGCGGAGCTGCGGGTGCCGATGGAGCCAATTGTGCAGGCCGCCGCTTCACGCGCGCTGGACGCATGGGAATGTTCGCTGCGCGAAACGTTCATGGTGCGCCTCCTCAATCCAGGCGCTATGCTGAGAGCAATTGCGCCGGAAATCAACGAACGGTGGATTTGTGCCGGCCGGCCCGAGGGCGCGCTTTCCTTCTCCACTCCGGAAGGGGTGGTGACCCTCGCTTTCGGTCGTAAGGGCGTGCACGTGGAGGAAGGCGGATCTGGAGAAGGAACCCAACTGGACCTTCTTCAGCTTGTTACAGGCTTCGGCCCGCCACGGGTCACGGGTCCATTGGCAGCTCTTTTTCCCGAGCGCCCCGGCGCGTGGTTTTGGGATTTGGATGGGTTCTAGCGGAGGAGTACCGTGTCTTTCATGTTAGCGGAGATCGGCGAGCAGCCCCATTGGGTAGAGCGCGCTCTTGCCTCCGAGAGGGAGAACGTGAGGGCGCTCGTAACAGCCATGCGTGAGCGAGCGATCCGGTTTGTGATCATCGCTGCACGCGGGACTTCCGATAACGCGGCCACCTATGCCAAATACCTTTTGGAAATCGTGGCAGGCATTCCGGTGGCACTGGCCGCACCGTCTGTATACACTCTCTATGATGCCCGCCTCGCGCTCAATGGTACGCTGGTCCTGGGCATTTCCCAAAGCGGCCAGGGCACCGACGTGGTGGAAGTGCTGTCGGTAGCGCGTTCCGCCGGAGCGCTAACCGCGTGCATCACGAACAACCCGTCATCGCCTATCACCCGCGTCAGCGACCATGTGCTCCTTTGCCACGCCGGTGAAGAACGGGCCGTGGCCGCCACAAAAACGTACACCACGGCTCTGGCAGTGGCAGCGCTCATGGCAGCCATGCTTGTAGATCGGCGAGACCTTCTATCTGCCATTGGGCATGTGCCCCGGCTGATGGAGCAGACCCTCCGGCTTCGCAATACCGTGGAACAGTGTGTCCAACGGTATCGGTACATGGACGAATGTGCGGTTCTCGCCCGAGGCATCAACCAGGCCACCGCTCTCGAAGCGGCCCTGAAGCTCACGGAAACCAGCTATGTAGTGGCGAAGCCCTATTCCGGCGCCGACTTTCTCCACGGGCCCATCGCCATGGTGTCTCCGGGGTTCCCGTGCTTCCTGTATGCCCCCCCGGGGCGTGCCTACGCCTTCATGCTGGAACTCGCATTGAAGCTTCGCGACCGCGGTGCGGAATTGGTGACTGTTGCCTCGGACCAAGAGATCCTAAAACTAGCCACCGTGCCCATACCGGTGCCCGTGTCCGTTGATGAATTGTTGAGCCCTCTGGTGTATATCCTTCCTGGGCAGTTGTTCGCCTACCATCTGGCACGCGCTCGCGGAGCGGACCCAGACACTCCTCGTGGTCTGTCAAAGGTCACGGTGACCCGGTGAGCCCGCTGACCGTACCGCCAACGTTGCGCAGCATGGGTGGCCGAACTAGGTGGAAGGTTGCTGGCCCAGGCGCTGCCCTTCTCCACATGGAGAACGAAGCGGCGGGCATTGTTCGCTCCAGTGGCGGAGCGGTAGGCTGTTCATGGGACGGGAAGGCACGGGCGATGGGCAGGTTGGTTTCGGGCACGATCTGCCGTTGCGTCGGCTTCGGAGAGGAGCCGCGCGCAGAAGACGAGGGACGCAGCTTTGATTGATCAAAAACGTCTGACGGATTTTTTTGTACAACTCTGCCGCCTCAATACGCCTCCGCGGGAAGAAGGGCCTGTGGCGGATCTCCTGCAGGCGCGGCTGGAGGATCTCGGCCTCGCATGCCTCCGCGACGAGGCCCACCGGGCTACCGGAGGGAGCACAGGCAACCTCATTGCTACGCTGGAAGCGACCTGCGCGGCGCCGCCTGTGTTTTTCTCGGCCCATATGGACACTGTGGAGCCCAATCCCGACGTGGTGATTGTTCAGGAAGGCGGGGTAATCCGCACGGACGGCACGTCCATCCTTGGCGCTGACGACAAATGCGGCATCGCCGCCATCGTCGAGGCCGTCACGAGCATCGTGGAAGAGGGTAGGGACCACGGCGTGATCCAGCTCGTCTTTTCCGTATGTGAAGAGGTGGGCCTCTTGGGCGCTGCGAACCTTGACCGGAGCATGCTGAAGGCAGAGATGGGCTTCGTGCTGGACACGGGCGCGCCGGTTGGAAGCATCGTCTACACGGCCCCCACCCAGAACAACCTCAACGCCACCATCAGGGGACGCGCGGCCCATGCGGGCTTCGAGCCCGAAAAGGGGGTGTCGGCCATTCAGGTTGCCGCGCGGGCGATCGAGCACATGAAGCTTGGCCGTATTGATGAAGAAACGACTGCAAATGTCGGCGTAATCCATGGCGGGGCCGCAACGAATGTCGTCTGCCCCGAAGTGACGCTTCGCGCAGAAGCCCGGAGCCGGGATCCGCGCAAGCTGGATTACCAGACACAGCAGATGCTGGAAGCACTCCACGAGGCGGCGGCCGATTTTGGAGCGGAGTTGGATGTAGAAATCTCCCGCGCCTACACAGGGTACCGGCTTCCACCGGACGGCCGAGTGATCCAGGTGGCGCGGTTGGCTGCAGACGCCATCGGTCTGCCGATCCACATGCGGGCAGCCGGCGGCGGGAGCGATGCCAATGTCTACAACAACTCAGGATTGCAGTGCTGCGTGCTGGGAACGGCTATGCGCCAAATCCATACGCATCAGGAGCACGTGCTGGAAGAGGATCTGGTTCGCAGCGCTCAGTGGGTGGTGTCTATTGTGCAGGTGCTGGCGTCGCAGGCCGCGTGAAGTCTGTCCCCGCCAATGGGGAATGGCGACAAAGAGGGTGCCTGTCATCGAGGGGGGAGGTTTGTGAATGGGAATGTCCGGCTGGAAACGGCTGCAACTGCGTCCGGCCAGGCCCACACTCGGTGCACCGGCGGTTCGTGGAAGCGGCGCTGATCATCAAACCGGCCAGCCACGCCTGGATGTGCACCGCTGTTCGAGCAGCCCACGAAAGGAGGGACGTATATTGTGCGCTCACGCGCAACCGGAATTGTAGAGCGGATCGAAGACGAACGTCCGGGGATACAGGAGATAGCAGTACGGGTGGATGGCGAGCTCAGGCATGCTATCAATTATCCATCCTTCACAGGAACCCTCCATCCGGGTGATGTGGTCCTCCTGAATACTTGGGCGGTGTCTCTCGGTCTCGGGACGGGCGGGTACGACTTTGTTATGGCGCGGACGGGGTGCGCCACAGACGAAGAGCCGCCCGGCCACATCATGAAGATGCGGTACACGCCCGTGCAAACGCCCGTGCTGGCCGCCGAAGCACCGGAGAGCCCTTACCATGAAATGCTTGCCTCCTTCCATTCTTTGGAAGGCACGCCGGTCGTCTGTGCGGAGCTGCACAGCCAAGTAGCGCCTGTGGCCGCTGCAGCCAAGCTCGAGGCGGGATCGTCTACCCGCGTCGTCTATGTCATGACGGATGGGGCTGCACTTCCGATTGCCCTCAGCCGCACGGTAGACCAAATGCGCAGAGACGGGCTCGTTGAGGCCACGGTAACGGCCGGCCAGGCGTTCGGAGGCGACTATGAGGCTGTAAACCTCTACTCCGCCCTGGCGGTTGCCAAGGCCGCAGCCCATGCCGACGTGATTATCGTGTCTCAGGGACCTGGCGGAGTAGGAACTGCAACTCCGCTCGGGTTTACCGGCATTGATCAGGGCATTGCTCTCAACGCAGCCGTGTCTCTGGGGGGTACGCCGATCGCGGTGGTACGCCTCAGCTTTACGGATCCTCGGCCGAGGCATCACGGTATCAGCCACCACACTCTCACCGTGTTGGAACGCGTTGCGCTCAGCAGTGTCATGGTTCCCGTTCCGCGGCTGAGGGCAACGCAGAACTGGAAGTGGCGGGCTGCCCTGGCGAATACCGATCTGTTGGAGCGGCACCAATTTGTTACGGTGGACGCGGAATTGGGCATCGAAACGCTTGCGAAGGGGAACATCACGTTCTCTACTATGGGACGCAGCCTCAAGGAAGAGCGTCCGTTCTTTTTGAGTGCTGTGGCGGCCGGTCTCCTGGCGGGCCAATGGATTTCGGGCCAGGTGAGCTCTCCGCGCATCACGGAAGGATCCGATGAATGAAGCCACCGAAAGTAACGCGCTCTGAATACGTGTACCGAGGAAGAGTGGTAACCCTCCGCCGGGATTATGTAGTGATGGAAGATGGTTCCGAGGCGGTTCGCGAAGTGGTGGAACACCGAGGGGCGGTTGCTGTGGTTCCGAAGCTGGATGCGGGAACTATTCTTCTGGTGCGCCAGTATCGGCAAGCTGTGGGGGAGATGCTCCTAGAGATCCCGGCAGGCACTCTGGAAGAGGGCGAGAGCCCCGATGCCTGTGCAGCCCGTGAGCTGGAGGAGGAAGTGGGGTACCGTGCCCGCCGCCTCCGCCGGCTGTTCCATCAATACCTGGCTCCCGGCTATTCCAGTGAAGTGCTCCACGTTTATGTGGGAGAGGAGCTCGTGCCTTCTTCCGCCCATCCCGACGCGGATGAGGAGCTGGAAACGGTTGCGGTGCCGATCCAGGAAGTGGAGCGCATGATCCTGGCCGGCGAAATACGCGACGCCAAGAGCATCGCGGGTTTGCTGGTGGCGCTCCATCTGGACGGCAACGGGGGGCGGGAGGGCGCATCCCGTCGTTCGTGAGCGTGTGAGGCGGGAGCGCGGGCGGGGCTCCGGCACCGCGCTTGTTGAAGGGGACCTACGATGCGGCGAACCAGCTTTACGCTGGTAGAGCTTCTCGTGGTGATCGCCGTGATCGCCATCCTCGCGGCGTTGCTGCTCCCTGTGTTCTCAGCGGCCCGTGCGGCAGCCCGCCAAACGGTCTGCGTGAGCCAGCTCCGCCAAATCGGCATGGCTTGCCAGATGTACCGTCAGGATTACGGGGAATTTCCGCCGCACCTTTCCTGGACGGAGACAGCATATGTGCGCGACCCTGCACTCTTCGTGTGCCCCAATGACCGGCTGCACGGGCAGTATCCAGGAAACGAGCGCCTGGAAGGAAATACGTATCTGCCTTCCGGTGTGAGCTATGATTACATGCCGCAGTGGCGCATCGCCCTGAACCTTGGATGGTGGAACCCCGCACCCTCATTCGGCGACGGAAAGTGGGGCGACCTCACCCCTCTTGCCGCATGCCAGTGGCACTGGGCTACACGTTTTGATCCCAATCTCACCAGAAATATGGCCGGCGCAAAGGGATGGGAGCTCATCCTTACCGCAGGAGGATCCGTCCGTCGGATCCGTGTGGAAGAGCCCGTCGAGTTGTTTTCTCCCGATCGCTATCGGTAACCGCGCCCTTCGTCGGCGTTCGCCTTCTATCGTTCTGCAGGCAGGAAGTCGCTGGGCGAGGATCGAGACCCGTCATCTGCCCGATCATGACCGGCCTACCGCGTCCAACCGCCCGCCTTACCTGCGCACGCCTCGGCTCAGGCACGCGGATGCACCTATCTTCCGGCGCTTCCAGACTTTCCGCGTCGCTTCTGTGAAGTCTTGGAAGGCGGCGTCACCTCCCGCATGGAAACAATCCGGTCGCCCTTGCGGATGCGGTTCACCACGTCCATCCCCGTGCGCACTTTGCCGAACACGCAATAATCTCCGTCCAGGCGGTGGTTGGGGGCCAAATTGATGAACCACTGACTGTCGCCTGTGGCGCTCCGGGGAGCAGTGAGCGCAATGCCCAGGGTACCGGTTTCGTGGGTCAGCGCGTTCACCTCGAAGGGGATATTGTGGCCCGACCCACCGCCGCCGATACCTGCTTGGGCAAGTTCTTCATCGGACATGGCGCCGAGCTTTTCGGGTGTGTATTTTCGAGTGGCTGGATCACCCGCTTGCACGACAAACCCAGGGACGACCCGGTGGATCAAGATGCCGTCGTAGAACTTCTTGCGGACGAGGGCGAGGAAGTGATCCACCGTTTTCGGAGCCTCTTTGGGAAAGAGCTCTATGATAACCGTTCCGCGGCCGGCTATCTTCATCGCAACGTTGGGGTTGCCGGCAACTGCCCGGCCGGGGCTGGAGCAGCCGAGCATAATGGCGAACAAGGCAATAGCAGGTCTCACAGATTTCGTACCCCCTCCTAATCGCCGGATTTAGCGATTGATGACGATGCTTTGGATCGTGTCGCCCACGCGCACGGTGCTCAGCCGGTCGAGCCCGTCGAGCACGCGCCCAAACACGCAGTAGTCCCGGTCCAGGTTGTGGTTATTGTTGAGGTTGATGAAGAACTGGCTGTCACCCGTGGCGCTTCGAGGAGCATTGAGCGCCATCGCGATGGAACCGTAAACGTTGTTGAGGTTGTTTTGCTCGAAGGGTATGGTCGTACCCGACCCGCCGCTTCCGATGCCGGCGCGGGTCATCTCATCCGGTCCCATCTTAGCGATTTGGGTCGCCGGATATTTGCGGGTCCCGGGGTCTCCCATCTGAAGGACGAAGGCCGGGACTACACGATGCACTTTGATGCCGTCGTAGAATTTGCGGTTCACCAGATCCACGAAGTGTGCCACGGTTTTGGGTGCTGCCGAGGGATAGAGCTCAAAGGGCCAGGATCCGCGACCCTCGATGGTTAAGGTACCTCGGATGGCCCCCGTCTTTGGCGCGGCAAAGGGATCTGGTACGATATGACCAGGAGCCGTAGCGCTCGCGGTGTCCGCAAGCATGGCATTGCGGCGCGCTTCTTCTCGTGCCACCGGGTCCGGCGTAAGGTCTTTGCTCTTCGGCTGAATTGCGATGGAGAGGGCGATACCGGCCAGTGCAATCAGCACGACGATTACGATAGCCCGCATGATACACCTCTCTGAGCTTTGTGCACAGCCCGCAACGAACCGGTGGATGCTCTCGGTCATGCGGGTGTGGAGCACGCGAATGTCCCTGCCCCGCAGAGCTTGTCCCGGCGCGGGCGCACGGCGTGTCCGTAAACCGTATGGTATAATACCCTTCACCGCCGGGACCGCTGAAGGCGCAGGGGCTCCTTCTGCGGCCTTTGTTGTTTACGGATGAAGCGGCATTGGTTGTGCCCGGAGCCCGCTTGTGTTGGCCAAACGCATCATACCGTGCCTCGACGTCAAAGAAGGTCGTGTCGTCAAAGGCGTCCATTTCGTGAACCTCAGGGATGCCGGAGACCCCGTGGAACTGGCTGCCCAATACGACGCCATGGGTGCCGACGAACTGGTATTTTTGGATATCACAGCAAGCCATGAAAAGCGGGATCTCATCTACGAGGTGGCGGAACGCGTTGCCGAACAGGTTTTTATTCCCTTCACTGTAGGCGGCGGCATCAGGACGGTGGAGGATTTCCGGCGCATCTTGAATGCTGGTGCAGACAAAGTGTCCATCAACACCGCAGCCGTTCACAACCCAGAACTCATCACCGAGGCGGCACGCCAATTCGGGAGCCAATGCGTAGTCGTGGCGATAGACCCGAAGAAGATTGGCCATTACGCCAGCGGTTCCCCTCGTTGGGAGGTCTTTGTGAACGGCGGCCGCACGCCTACCGGGCTCGATGCCCTAGATTGGGCCGCCCGCGTGCAGGACCTAGGCGCCGGAGAGATCCTCCTTACGAGTATGGACCGGGACGGCACACAGGAGGGGTACGACATCGAGCTTACGCGCGCTGTGGTGGAACGTGTGTCCATCCCCGTCATTGCTTCGGGAGGCGCCGGCACCCCAGAGCACTGCCGTGCGGCGTTGGCCGATGCTGGAGCCGACGCCGCGCTCGTCGCGTCCATCGTACATGACGGAAAGTTCACCATCGGCCAAATCAAGGAGTACCTGCACGCTCATGGAGTGTGTGTGCGGCTTCAGAGGCAACTTACGGAGGAAGCATGACGGTCGGCATTTTCCCTGGCTCCCCCCGAGGCGAGGATAACGGCTCCGCGGCCGTCATGCGGCAGGCGAGGCAGCCGGCTCCTTTGCATCCGGGAACGCAGCCGGTTTGTTCATTGCAGCGTTCGGGATGCGGGCCCATCGAGGGGAACTGGGCAAATAGCTGGAAACGCTGAATGGGCTAGGAGGAGAGATTGTCGGCACTGGAATTGTTGAAGTTCGATGCCAACGGATTGATCCCCGCTGTGGTGCAGGATGCCCGCACGCGCGCCGTACTCATGCTGGGATACATGAACCGGCAGGCGCTGGAGCGCACGATTGAGACAGGGCGCGTAACTTTTTGGAGCCGCTCCCGCAGCACCTACTGGGTGAAGGGTGAGACGTCAGGGAACTACCTCAACGTGACATCCATCCGCGTGAATTGTGAGTTGAATTCCCTGCTCGTAGAAGTGGAGCCGCTGGGTCCGACATGCCACGAGGGCTATCAATCCTGTTATTTCCGCAGATTGACGGCGGATGCAACATATTGGGAGATCACCGACGAGCAGATCAAGACACCGGCCGAGTTGTACGGCCATGTTTCATCACAGACCGAAGGAGCCACCGGCGCCCGGTCGGATTAGCGACGTCGCTGCGGCGAAACTGGGAGGTGCGGCGGAGGATGAATAGGGGATTGAGAGGGGTGGCGGGATTTCTGGCGCTCTTTGCCGCCTTAGGCGCCAGTGCCTCGGTTCCCCGGTACGACGACATCATGCCTCTGAGCCAGGTGCGTGCCGGTATGGAGGGATATGGCCTAACCGTATTCCGCGGCACGCGCATCGAGCGGTTTCGCGTGCGTGTGGTAGCCGTCATTCGGAAGGGAAGCTGGATCGTGCCGGGGCACGATATGATCCTCGTGCGCATGTGGGGCGGCCCCATGACGTTTCCTCGACGGGCGAACGCCATTCGAGGCATGAGCGGCAGCCCCATCTACGTACACGGCAAGATCATAGGAGCCTTCTCACAAGCGGAGCCCACGGCCAAGGAGCCCCTCGGCGGTGTTACGCCTATAGAGGACATGCTGGAGGCATGGGATCCCAAGCTTCCCGCCACTCCCGTTGCTGCGCGAACGCCTGGGGGCGTGCAGACGGCCCGCCTGGATCCGCCGATAAGGGTAGGGGGCCGTACAATTCGCCGGGTTGTGTACAACCTACCGCCTTCGGCCAATCCCCGGTTCACCCGCGACACACTGGCTTTGCGGCCGTGCGCTACCTCTATGACGTTTACCTCCATCAGCGCTGCCGCCAGAAGCAAGCTCGCATCGGCATTGGCACCCTACAACGTGGAGCTGGCTCCCGGTGCCCAGGGAGGAGCCAAGCCGGGCTTCAAGGGCGCACCTCTCGTGCCGGGAGCTGCCTTCAGCATGATGCTGGTTACAGGAGACATCTCAGCGGGCGCCACGGGCACTGTTACGTACCGGAAGGGGAACCGCATTCTGGGTTTCGGCCATCCGTTCCTGGATATCGGTCCAATCGAGGCCCCCCTTGCTTCCGCCTATATCTACGACGTCTACCCGCTCCTGGCCGGGTCCTATAAAATCGCGGGTGAGGGACCGGTTGTGGGCGCGTCTACTCAGGACCGTGATTTTTCGGTTAGCGGCATCCTCGGAAAGGGACCGGCTACCATCCCCATCTCCGTGGATGTGACGGACCGTACCACAGGGCGGCACAAGCTCTACCACGCGCAGGCTGTGGCCCATCCCAATCTGTATTCCGCGCTGGTGTCCGCAACTGTGGAGGCAGCCATTGCAGATCTCCACAGCAATCCCGGACCCGTAATGGCTCACGTCCGCACCACGGTGGATGCCGACGAGATGGGGGTAATCACACGAACCAATACGGTATTCGACAGCCGTTCGATAGAAGCGTCGGCGGCGGCGGATTTGGATGAGATCCTCAATATCCTCACGGGTAATCCCTTCTATCCGCTGGGCATCAAGAGCGCGGATGTGAAGGTGGAGATCGAACCGGGGCACCAGACAGCGCAGATCGAGCGCATCTTCGTGAAGGAAGGGAAGTTTCGTCCAGGCGACACGGTGGACGTGGGGGTAGTGTTGAAGCCCTACAAGCAGGCGCCCGTCACGCGAGTGATGCACCTGACGATTCCGCGATCGGTGCCCTCGGGCCGGTACATTCTTCAGGTGCAGGGCGGTTCCGCCCCTTCGGCCATCAGGATCGGGAACCTCGTATTTCGGGCATCGCCTCAACCAAACCCGCAAGAGGCTCCTCCAACGAGCATCCGCCAGATGGTGACCCGATACTTGGAGCGCGAGACGAACAACCAAGTGGTGGCTCGCCTCTTGTTGCCGACCGCCTCGGTGTCTGTAGATGGCCGCAAGTTGCGAAACCTTCCTCCGCCGATAGACGTTCTGATGAGGTCTCCAAAGACCTCCGGAGTGTATCTCGATCGGGATGACGTTCGGGATGTTGCTACTCTAGATTGGGTCGTGACCGGCATGCAGACGCTTGCATTGAACATCGAGCGCCGGGATCTTCGAGATAGCCCGAGCGCACCGCAAGCGCCTTCTATTCAGCCGACGCCGGGAACGCCTCCTCCGGCCTCGTCTGTCACGCCTGCGGCCAGCGATTTCAGCGCCGGGGCCGATGATGAGGCTTCTGCTGCTTACGGTACTGAACATTCGACAACTCCCTTCACGGCCGGCAACCGTGCGTACGACACGCCGGCTCTAAAATCGCCTGCGGGCCGGCAAGGAAGCAATCCGAAGGGAACGCCTGCCAAGTCTGCACCGGCAGCGAACCCGACGGCACCCGCCACCGAAAAAGAGGCGTTGGGCCAGGAGGCTCCCGCAACCCAGTCCGAAAAGCCTGTTGCCCGCACCCCGGTCGTTTGGAGGCAGCTATTGCGCACGGACTTTGCCAAAGGCGTAGGCGACGGGGTTGCAGTAGACTCGCTTGGCGACATGTGCCTGTGCCCAAACCTTAAACTGTTTGCATCGTCTTCGGAAGCCTACCTGTGGTCCCTTGTTGCAGACGGCAACGGCGGTTTGTACGCCGGAACAGGCGTTCAGGGCCGCATCCTTCACATAGATGCTTCAGGCCATGTTGAGGTTGTTGCTCAGTTACCGGCGGTAAACGTCCATAGGCTGCTGGTGGAACGCGATGGGACGATGGTTGCCGGTACGGGTCCCGACGGGAAAACATTCCGAGTGACGCGGGACGGAAAGGCACAACTGGTGCACCAGGCTCCGCAAAGCTATGTGCTTGCGTTGGCCTACGATGATAAGGGAAACCTCTTTCTGGGCACAGGAGGAGGTGAAGGGGTCATCTATCGCATCGCGCCAGGAGGCTCGGGTGCTCTTGTTTTGGACACGCACCAGCAGCATGTGATGGCCCTAACAGTGGACCGTGCCGGCAACCTCTATGCAGGAACTTCGGGGGATGGGATTGTTTACCGAATGGACCCATCGGGGCACGCTGCCGTACTCTTCAGCGTCCCAACGTCCAGCGTGACGTCTCTTGCGCTCAACAGCAAGGGGGTCCTTTACGCAGGCACGGCTCCGCGAGGGGCTGTGTATCGGATCAACCCCGATGGTTCAGCGAAGACCGTGCTGGAAACCTCGGCAGGCGTCAATGCGCTATGCTGTGCTCCGGACGATACGGTTTATGCTGCCGCGGGGAGTACGCTTTATGCCATCGGCCCAGATGACGTCACGATGCCATTGGGTATCAGCCGGGATGTTGATTTGGTCTCCGTCTGTTGCACCCCCGCAGGCGGTGTGTACGCTGGGACAGGGAATGCCGGCGACATTTATGTTGCCCCGGCGCCGGAAGCCCGCCGGGAAGGCACCTTCCTTTCGGCAGTGCACGACACGCATCTCGTGTCCACCTGGGGAACCATCCGGTGGTTTGGGACGGAACCGGCTGGTACGCACGTGTCTGTGCAGACACGCTCCGGCGATAGCCCCGAACCCGACGTTACATGGAGCCCCTGGTCCGCCCCGCAAGGATCATCATCGGAACAGAGGGTAGCCAGTCCTCCGGCGCGCTTCATTCAATACCGCCTAATACTCAGCTCGGAAAAAGTCGGTATCAGCCCCACGGTGCGCAGCGTTGAGATTGGGTACCTCAACCGCAACCAGGCGCCAAAGGTGTCTTTCGTGAGCCCCGCCGGGGGAGAGGTGTGGGCCGGAACGCAGACGCTCAAGTGGCAGGGGTCGGACCCGGACGGTGATGCCCTCAGCTACGACGTATTTTACAGTTCCGATGGAGGCGCCCATTGGAGCCCGCTTCCCGTGGCAAACCGTCCATCAGTTCAACCGTCCAGCCCGCCTGCATCCCCATCGCGCCCACGCCCAGCCACTGTTGCGGAGGTGCAGGCAATGCTGGATCAGCATCCCGACATGCCGGCAGCGCTTCGCGAGCAGATTTTGGCACGCACGAAGGAGGCGAATGACGCGTACAACAAAAAGACCCAAACCCCACCGCAGGCGCCGCCTCCTCAGGTGGGGTCACCTCTGCGGACAGGCAGTTTGGCCTTCGACACGCGCAGACTGGCCGATGGGCTCTACTGCTTCAAGGTGGTTGCAAGCGACAGGCCGGCCAACGCCGTAGGTGCGCTTTCTGCCGACGCCGTGTCGGAACCCGTAACCGTTTGCAACGCAGTCCCGCAGATCGTGATGCTTGAATCCGGCCAGAAGACCGAAGCCAACGGTTCCGTCATTATGGAAGGTGTGGCGCTCCAGAAAGGCGTCGTCATAACCGCCGTGCAGTTCCGTGTGGACGGAGGCGAATGGTTGGCAGCAGCGCCCGCAGACGGCATCTTCGACAGCTCCTTGGAACGCTTCCGCATCGAAACGGGACCGCTTTCCAAGGGGTCCCATTCCATCGAGGTCAAGGCCTTTAACGCTGCAGGTAACAGCTCGACCGACAAGTGCACCGTGGAAGTGAAGTAGAGCGGGCCAGTTATCCGTCGGGCCGAGGCTGATAAGGCGACGCCGCAAACACCCAGGTTCGTCGCCGACGGTTCCATTGCATTGGGCAAGGGCGGGAGAGTGCTTCCGGCATCCTTGTCGTTCCGTCGAAGCGGGGCATCAGATGGGTATATGGCTCTTGCGGAACTGGGGCCAAACGGTGCGGCGCCACGCGATCGCCTTTTGGGCCTGACACCACATGCCGGCACTGCGCAAAGCCTCCTCGATGCGGTCCCAATTCCTGCCGGCGCTCTCCTCGGCGAGCCAGTAACAGAGCTCGTAATCTACCACATAAGGCGGCACGTCCGGATGTGCAAGGAGGGCGTGGAGCTTGACGGAGCCTTCGCTCGGAAAGCGGTACGAGAGACCGCGCCGGTGCGGCGAAGCCAGGAGCCAAGACACTGCAAAGGGGCTGGGTTCAACACCGAACCGGGGCGCAAGCACTCCAACACGCTCCGCAAGGTCGCGGCAGCTTCGGTATCCGGGACGCTCCAGAAAGCTCATCCATACGCGGTTGTGGGTGTCGCCTCGGACTACACGTGCGTGGACCATGCCCGCCATTCGGTCTTCGAAGAACTGCTCCCAATGGTTGTTGCGCCACACTGCGGCCGCTTCTTCTACATGGAGGCAACCTCGGCGCTCCATTTCGCTCTCGATGACCCGTCCACGATGCGGAGAAGAATGGAGTTTGGGCAAGCCGGACCCGTATCCGTGGACATAGTGGACCAATTCGTGAAGGAGTGTGGCATCCACTACGAATTCGGGCACCTCCGGATCGGCAAAGAGGCCGTTCACGCGGATCCGGCATTGGCAACCCACGTTGAATATGGAACCATACCGTGTACGGGCAGGGCGGCCGAATTCCACTCGAATGGGATAGCCCACGGGCGCATCGCTGAAATAGCGCGTCCAGAGCAGCTCCAGACGATCCTTGAGCCACTCTGTGGTGCGGCGGGCCGTTGGCATGGTTCTCTCCCGTAGCAAGAGTGCCTGTTCTCCCGGCCGGGCATAGCGCTCCGCGGTCGGACAACCGGCAGGACGTGCTAATTGCGTTCCGGACCGGCGGGCACATCCGGAATTCCGGCGAATGCTGACCCAGTATACAGATTGGCCGCGATCCGGTCAAGGGCTGGAATTGGCTGCCCGGCGATGGAAACTCTTCGTATTGCCGCTGCGTCTCTATAGCTGGAGGCGGATGCCAAATCGGCCACGATTTTCCTCGACTAGGCGCAGCGAAGGGAGCCATGAGAACCAAGCGCGCACGAACGATGCTCACATTGGTATGGGCAATGGTGTTGGCCCCGTCGGCATGGGGACAACCCGCGCCGGCGCCTGCGTCCGGCGAATGGGTTACGGACATCTTCGTCGGGCGCAACGTGGTGGGTCCTTACCTCCTCACCTGGCGCGGCATAGATGCGGGCACCGTCACGGTGTATCGGGACGGGATGCGGCTTGTTGCAGGATTGGACTACACGCTCAACGCTGTTGCCGGCGTCATTACCTTTACTGCGCCCTTGCGCGCGAACCAGATTGTCCGCGTGGATTACCTTTGCGTGCCGGGTCGGGCATTGAAAAACACCACCGTTCCGTCCATACCTGTGGAGTTGCGGCTGCTCCAGCGCGGGGACACGTCCCTAAGCCTAAATGCCATCTATCGGCCTTCCATAGCTCCGGAAGGAGGGGCAACGGGCGGGCTGATGCTTCTCGGCCTAGGCGGGAATACACGCATCGCGGGCGGTTCCAACCTTACCACCAAGTTCTATTTGGATGCCCGCGGCGGCTCGATCCTGGAACGAAGCGGCCTCGCCATCGGCGGCACGACAAGAGCCTCCTTCGGGACCTTCTCTGCGTCACTTGTCCGGGCCGGTGAGGACTTCGTGGCAATGCCTGACGCGGGCATCATTCCCGGTCGTCAGGTGGCTCAGGCGTCCGCCATGTTCAAACCGGTGCTCGGTATCGCTGCGTCCGCCAGCTTTAGCCAGACGGTGGACCTTTCCCACGCCGGCGCAGGCGCCACGGTTACCACATGGGGCGGTCGCTTGGCAGGCGGATTGTTCGGGGGATTGCGCTTCCAAACTTCTCGCATGGTGAGCATAACCAGTGCAGCCGACGGTACCGCCGCTGCGCGCACAACGGATCGCGTGGAGCTCAACCAGAAGATCGGCGCTTCCACCCAAGCCGCGGCCGTGATCGAGCGTAGCCAAACCGATGCGGGTAAAGACCATGCGGTGGCCCAGACTTCCACATTAAGCGTGCGCGCCCAGCCTACCGAGGCACTCGCAGTGTCGGGCACAGTCCAGAACCGGATCCTTCCTACCGGGGTTCAGGATGCCTCCGATTTGCGCCTCGACGCCCGCTTGACCCCCAGGCTCACTCTTTCGGCAACCGCGGCCGACCGCAGTTCGCCCACCATGGCGGAACATCAGCGGTCCGCCGGCCTTCAGTACACCCCGTCGAGGAATTTGAGCCTCTCCGGAGACATCTTGGTTCAATCGCGAGGGCGATCGGAGCTTCTTGCAGGCGGATTGATGGCGACGGCCCGACCGTTCCCTCAGTTCGAGTTAAGCGGCGGTGTGCGCATTCGTGATGCTTCCGTGAACGGTCTGCCGGATCCTTCGATCCCCGATACGTACGATCTTAAGCTGGCATGGCGGGTGTGGAGAGACGCGTTGCACCTAACGGCAGGGTACGCCGACAATCCGGACGACGGGAAAGGCCAAATCCTGCGCACGCACAATCGTTCCCTTGGCTTCGAAAGCCGTCTTGGGCACCTGGATGTGGCAGGGAATTACACGCTTCAGATTGACGACGGCGCTTCGGCCATGCGTTCGGTAAGCGATCTGAAGCTCGGATGGAGGTTCGCGCCTACCACGAGCTTGGTTACGTCCTTCCGGGAGGCGCTCACGCGCGGCACCGGCCTGGACGTGGAAGATACGGTGAGTATCGGCTTCGCCCATCGCATTGCGTCCGAACTGGATCTTTCGCTGAGCGGCGCTGTGACCACCTACGAGCGCGACGGCGTGTTTCAGCCCAATCGAGATTACCGAGCCGAGGCGAAGCTCGCGCTTCGGTTCTAGGCACCCATGCGATTTCGGGCCCGCTCAAGTGCGCGGCGAATATGCGCGCGTTCCTCCCGCAGAACAGCCCAACCGCGGCGCCATACCGGTCCCAACGGGAAGCCGGGTGCGGCCGATCGGCCCGCTCTACTCCGGGATGCGTCGGCAAGGGTCGCGGCCATTCCGCGAGCGCCTTGGAAGAATCCCGTTCCATCGAGGTGGTGCATAGGCCGCGGCTCGGGCATGTGGTTTGACCTCCGTTGTTAGGCCGCTGTAGCGTGCAGAAACCAGGTTAAACGCCAGCTCCTTCATGGCACAACCCTATGAGAGGGCTGGTGCTTATGCTGTGTAGGTTTGCTGCTGCTACGTGTTTGTTGATGGGAGTTTGGGGCTGCGGGGGAGGAGGCTACGGGGGGCAGGCCGCCATCACGCCGGTTACGGTGAGCGTGGATTGGGCCGGGCGCAGCCCGTCGCCGTTATCGGCACAATCGGCGGTCATCACGATCTTTGGCGGCAGGCCCGACGGAACGGACTTCAACTGGCTGATCTCCCGGCCTCCGGGAGGCAAAAGCTCGGCCTCCTACACTTCGCCTGTTCCCTTCCGCGTGGGGACGCTTCCCATCACTGCGCGCTTCTATGACGGCCCAAACGGAGAAGGGCAACTTTGTGGAGTGTGGGCGGCCACAGTGCGCATCTATCCCGACGGCTCGGGTATCCCTGTTGTGGCACCTCAGGCCGCCGCAGGATACGTGGTACTGGCGGATGGCGTTTCGTCCGCACCCATCGCGATCAGCGCCCAAGGCTCGCCGGCTCCCAGCAATGTGGTCACTCCCTTCGCGGCGGCATGGGATCCCAACACAGTAGTGTCGTTCTTGGCGCCGGAGACGTTGGGAGATGCGGTTTTCAAGAAATGGGTGGTCAACGGCGAGGATGTGTCCGCACATCGCGCTCTGGACCTTCGGGAAACCGTCGGCGCCTATTCCGTGTCCGCGGTCTACGTGGCGCCCGAAGACCTCTTCGTCCCGAATTACGCTCGAGGCATTGATCCCCAAACGGGATCGCCGAACACGCTTTCGCACTGGCCGGCGTTTCCCGTGCGCGTGTTGTTTGATCGTAATTCGGAACTCACTCCCCAGCGACGGCAAAACGCTACGGCAGGCATGGACTGGTGGGTACAGGCGACGGGAGGTGCGGTAACGTACGAACTCACGTCGGATGCGAACCAGGCCGACATCACCATCACCTTTGCGCATTTGGGCAACACCGGCTGGGCGGGCCGAACCGAATACGTTGTAGCCGGAGATCAAACGATGATCGCTGCCCACGTGTATTTGAATCTGGACTATCTTACGGATCCGGCCAACCTCACTCCTGCAGCAGCCCACGAATTCGGGCATGCGCTAGGCATCCGCGGGCACTCTTCGGACCCGGATGATCTCATGAGCTACAGCCCCAGAGTTTACAGCCTTCACGGGCCAAGCGAGCGGGATCTCAACACTCTCAAGACAGCGTATTGGCCTCTCTTCGCCTTCTCGAGGAGTTATGCAGAACATCCAACCAGAGGCGTCGCCCGGCGTTTGGCTGTGGAATGTCCTCTTGGTGTGGGCGGGCGTCAGTGGGCAATTCTAGGGGCCGGTACCCGTTAGGCGAAGCAATCCTCAAACGCTGGCCTCCGAGATACGCATACCGCGTGCAATGACAAAAGCGGCTGGCGGATGCGGCATGTGTGATCAAGGCCGCCGGAGCGGAGCGGGCATTGCTGTACCCCTCATTGTGCGTCATGATGGGGGCGGTTTGGTCCGGATCGGCCGTGACGGATCGCACGAACACAGCCGGTTTGGGAGGACGGGGAAACCCCGCTACGGTCGCATTCTACACAGCCGCGGGCGGTACGACGCCTGCATCTCATGGCAGAGCTCTGATGCAATGCATCGCGTTCAGCACCGATCGCGCCTGGACCTGAGTTAAGTACTCAAGGAACCCGGTTCTACCGCACATTGTAGATAAGAGTGCCTATAGCGCCTGCCGCGGATCCGCAATGACAACGCAGCTAGATGCCTTTGGAGGTCCTTGCCGACCTCACACCCGCTCAGGGAAGAGCACAACGATTTCAAAGCCGCCGGGCGGAGCGGATGCCCGCAGGATCCACCGGTTGGCCTGGGCAATCGCGTGGCAGATGGCCAGTCCCAATCCATTGCCCTCCTGAGGATCGCGCGTTCGAGGAACATGCAGGCGTGCAAAGGGCTCAAAGAGCGTGTCCACCAATCCTTCGCTCAAGGGAGCACATTGGTTGAAAATGCGTAGCTGCAATCCTGCATCACTCCGGGTTGTTTGAACCTCTATCTGCGTCCCTGGAGTGGCGTATTTCGCGGCGTTGTCCAGTAGGTTGCGCAGCAAGATCTGAAGGTGCCCAGGATAGGCGCGCACGTGCGTGTCCGAAAGGGAGGTGGCCACGGTGAGAGCCCGGGCCTGCAGTCTCGCCTCCAAACGACGGAGTTCCTCTGCGCACAGCGATGCCAAATCCGTGTCCTCTGGAGACAGGGTTTGGGCAGGGATGGTGTCCAACTGGTGCAGAAGAAGCAGATCCTGCACCAACGTCACCAAGCGGCGTGCCTGAGCGTTTGCTTCCTCCAATGCATTGCGATACTCTTCTGCGGAGCGCGTCCGCATGAGAGCCAGAGCCAAATGTCCGGATAGAGCTTGCAGCGGCGTCCGCAGTTCGTGGGATGCTGCAGCGTAGAAGCGTCCGCGCGCGTGTGCTGCTTGGGCAATCCTTCCAAGAAGGTCGTTCAAGGTCTGTACCAGTTCGGTGACCTCGGCGTCGGCGGATGGGCTTTGAAGCGCCACGTCAAGGCTGTGAACCGAAGCGTCGGCAGCCTGGCGGGCCAGTTCATGGATGGGTCTGAGCGTCCTGCCTACGACGATCCATGCCCCGGTAGTGGCAACCAAGAGAACGATACCGGCGAGCAAACCGAGCAGGGTGCCCTGGCGCCTCAATTGTTCCTCCATCGGCTGCCGGCGCATGCCTGCAACGATTGTGATGCCGCGGGATCGGGACACAGCCGTCACCCATTCCCGAGAAGAGGTCGTGGAATTGGGGACCGGGCCTCGGGTGGCCCAGAGGCGGCGGCCGCTGCCGTCCAAGATTATAAGCGCCACTCCCTCGGCGCGGATGGCTGCTTCGTCCTCCTGGATCTCGCCGATTTTCTCTCGCCCTCCGTCGCCGAGGTCGGCCTGCACGCGCAAGATAGTAGCTCGTAGGGTCCTCTGAGCGGTGCGGAGAGAGGATCGGCGCGCGTAGATCAGCAGACCGGCACATGCTACCACCATGACGGCTGCCAGCAGCAGGGCAAAAGTCCCCGTGATGCGCACACGGATGGATCTACGCCACATAGTGAGCGCTCAGGATGAAGCCGATACCCCTCACCGTGTGGATGAGGCGCGGGTGGAAGCCCCGGTCAATTTTGCCGCGGAGATAGCTGATGTACACGTCGAGCACATTGTCGCGCCCGCCAAAGTCGTATTCCCACACGTGTTGCAGGATAGTCTGGCGGGTGAGGAGCCTGCCCTTGTTGCGAAGCAGGTATTCCAGAAGGGTGAACTCGGTTGCCGAAAGGTGGATCGGCTTACCTGCTCGAACGACGACGTGCGCCGCAGGATCGAGCACCAAATCTGCCTCCTGGAGCGGTGTAGGGGAAAACGCTCCTCGCCTGAGAAGGGCTCGAACCCTGGCAAAGAGTTCTGGAAGCTGGAAGGGCTTCACAATGTAATCGTCGGCGCCGCTGTCCAACCCCTTCACCTTGTCGTCGAGGGTGTCGCGCGCCGTTATGATCAGGACGGGTGTGGCGAGGCCCTGGGCCCTTAGATGCCGGCATACTTCAAATCCATCCATTTTCGGAAGCATCACGTCCAACAGGATCAGGTCGAACGCTCCGGTCGCTGCCCGGCTGCAGGCCTCCAAACCGTCCTCGGCGATATCTGCGTCATACCCTGCTTCGGTGAGTGCCTGAGCGAGAAAGCGGGCAATGCTGCCGTCGTCCTCTACGATAAGCACCTTCATATGGAAGATGTCCTTGAAATGGGTTGAGGCGTATATGTCGAAGGCTGGTATGCAATCGGCGGCATGCGGTGCGCCCTCCGGACACGGCGGAGCGCACGCCGACGGGCAATGCTTGGAGCCGGTTCTCTGTTGGCTGCCGCTGCATCATGGTGCCACGCCAACCCCGTTCATTGCAAGCCCTGTGGTAGCTGCACCCTAGGTATTCGCGGACGGACCCCGGCCTTGAGCCAAAACATCGCGGCTGCCGTCTTTGCTGCAGGAGCGAGCAGGCAGAGCCCGTAAGGAGGTCATCCGTGTTTCCTTTCGGGCTCCGATCCTCGCTCTCAAAGCAGCCCTTCATGCAGTCAAAAGGGCGGCAGCCATCCCCTCATGCGTGAAGCAGGGCGTTGCACTCCCCTAATCGCGCTCACCGTGCTCTTCGCCACCCTTGGCGCTGTGATGGTTCTTGCTGCTCTCATGGTTCTTCTGATGTTTGGCAGCCTTTTCCGCTCGGGCCTCGGCAGCTTCTTCAGCCGCAGTGGTCGTCTCGACACTCTCGATCTTGCCGGATTGAGCGTTCACCATCACTTCGCGGAGGATCTTTCCTTGCCGCACCGATACCGCGTACTCCCATTTGCCTGCTTCGTTCTCAAGCTGGACGTTTCCCACGACTTGCCCATTCACCTTCTTGAGGGCGATGGACTTGGCCTGGCTTGCCGTCACGCGTACGTGGGGTGCGTGGCGAGGCTTTTGAGCCAGCGCCATCGAACCAGGTACGGCTAAAGAGATGCCGAAGGCGGCCAGCGACAATGCGTAGCCTAGACGTGTCATGAACTTGCTTCCTTTCTGTGAGTGGACGCCCCCAGTTGAGAGGGTGCGCCGCGGTGTCCGCACATGCAAGTATACGGCTACGAAATGGCCCCAAGGGAAAGATCTCTCTGAGAATTTGGTAAGAGGCGCTGGAAGTGCACGAAGGAATTCGCGTGCATCGCACAAAACCAAGTGGACGGTGGCGCTTCACACACAGGAGGTGAGGGAAGTGGTTCTTGCGTGCATCTTTGCTCTTATGTTCGCTCACGACGCTCCCAGCAATTTGGCTGCGAACCCAAGTTTCGAGCTCCTCGATGCCGCGGGGCTCCCTGAGGGATGGAGCGGCTGGAACGATGTGTGGCAGCCCGACGCCAAGGTCCATGCTTCCGGAGAGCGGTGCGCCCGGTATCGGAACATGGATGCGTCCAGATACGTACTCTTATCCCAACGCATCCACGCGCGGGCAGGCAAGCGGTATCGGTTCTCGGCCCGCATCAAAACGGAAGGGATCGAGGGTCCCGACACCGGTGCCACGATCTGCATGGAATGGTCGGACCAATCAGGCCGCTATCTGGGCGGCAGTTATCCTGAAGGCGTCAAAGGGACGCTGGACTGGACTACGGTGGGCGACATGACCCCTCGCGTGCCGCAGAATGCCGCCGTTGTAAGCGTGTCCGTATACGTGCGAAAGGGCATGACCGGAACGGCATGGTTCGATGACGTGCAGGTTTCAGAAGTGCCTGATCCGCCCTTTGAAGGAAGCATCGTGATCCCCGGATATCGAGGTGTCGTTGCCGGCCAAAAGACGGAGCCGGTGCGCATCCGCGGCTGGATCGGCGACGCGCCGGGCGAGCCGCTTGCAGATCATCGTCTCGTGGCAGAGGTCCTTCCGGAGGGCCGGAACCGCGCTGTCGTGCAGAGGGAGATCTCATCGCCCCAGGTCCAGCACGCGTGTCTGACTGTGCCGATAGATGGGTTGAAGGACGGATCCTACAGGGTCCGACTGCGCGTTTTCGTAGGCAGCCGGGTAGTCCTAGAGCGTTCCGCAGCTCTGGTGCGGACACGCGATGTGCCCAAGACACGCGTTGCATTCTTGAGTGATGGAAGCGCTATCATTGACGGCCGGCCCTTCTTTCCGTTGGGGGTGTACGAAAGCATCAGTCCCGCTAAGCCGGAATGCAAGGAGCGCCTTCGGAAGATTGCAGCCGCGGGATTCAACTGCGTCATGAACTACGCCATCAACCAGGGCGCAACACTATCCCAGATCAAGGGCTATTTGGATGAAGCCCACCGGTTGGGGCTGCGCATCATCTATTCCATCAAAGATCTTTACCCGGGCTCTCAGTATGAGCTCAAGGAAGTCGCCGGGTGGAAGGGGCAGGAAGAGATCACGCGCAATTTGGTGGAAGCCCTGCGCGGACATCCGGCGCTTCTTGCATGGTACGTGAACGATGAACTCTCGGTCGCGTGGCATCCCATGCTGGAAGCCCACTATCGGCGTGTGCGCACGCTGGACCCGGACCACCCCGAATGGATCGCTCTCTATCAGGTGGATGAGCTGGACGCCTATACGGACACGACGGATGTGATGGGTGTAGATCCCTATCCGATCCCGGACCAGCCCATATCCCGCGTTGCGGAATGGACCGACAAGGCGGTTGCCACGGGCATGCCGGTGTGGGTCATCCCCCAGATCTTCGACTGGAGCCAATATCGAAGGGACGCGACTGCGGCGCCGCCTACGTACGAGGAGATGAGGAATATGATGTGGCAGGCGCTGACCCATGGCGCCAACGGACTCATCTGCTACAGCTACTTCGATATCGAGCGAGGGAAGAACTCTGAGCAGCGATGGGCGGATGTGACGCGCCTCGCAAAAGAGCTGAACCGCTGTGCGCCATGGTTCCTGGCGGGCGGCCGGGCTCAGCTCACCCAAATAGGCGATGTGTCTGCGGGCCTTTGGCGCCGGGACAAAAGGGCGCTGTTGGCCATCGTGAACCTCGCAAGGCATAAAGCCTCGATCTCCCTTCCGTTCCCGAAGGGATTTCGAAGCGCTGCGTCCTTGGATGGCTCAGCAGCTCCAACTCTGGGAGGAGGCGTGCTTGCTGTAGACTTGGACCCCCTTGAGGTGCGCCTCTACGAGCTTGAATAGGCGCGCTTCCGGGCCGCGCCAAAACTAGCCATGGTTCGCCAACCTGGGTTGCCTGTTGCGAACCGCGGGCACGAAGCCGTCATGGGCGAACGCCTCAGCTCCGGCCGGGCCGCGCCATCCACCCTTCAGCCCATCGTTCCACGAGCCGCCTTGAGCCTTCCACATACGCGGGAGAAGTTTGCAGGTACTCGAGCATCTGGAGATTCCGGCCCATGATATCGTACACGCGGGCAGAAGCCGGAGGCGGCGGTATTTTGATCGGCTGGCCGGCAGACCAAAGAAGGAATACCGCTCGATCCCGGCTGGCAAACTGAACTCCATAGCCATCTCTGCCGAACCGGCGCACAGGTCCGGCGTTCATCTCCGGAGTGATGTGTGCGTTGAATGCCGCAAGAGCAGGCAGCACTTTGCGCGGAGCCCCTGCTTCGTCAAATAGGGGACATTCCAAGCTGGGCTGGTTGGGTGGGCCGCTGGAACCTGCGTGGATGAATATCTTCTTGACGCCGGACGCGAGCATGATGGCGGCAAAGCGCACGGTGTACTCCGCACACTCCCGCTCATCTTTGAGCAGGGAGGTCTCGGGGAAGTTGGCTGCATCGGGGATCCATGGGGTCCGGCCGGGGTCGTCGGCAGCGTAATAGCCGAATTCTGTAATCCAGATGGGTTTTCGCCCGCCATGTTGGGCCATCAGATGCGCCAAATCCCGCATTTCGGGGAGGGTGCCCTCAGGAAGCCGCGTTCCCGGGTAGATATGCAGGTTCAGCACGTCCACGATGCGGCCGACACCTGCATCCATTTCTTCGCGCGTTAAGTGCTTCGGGCCGGAGGCGACCCCGCCGATCACCGTGCATCCCGGATCCGCCTCGCGCATGGCTGCGGCAGCGATCTCCAGTAGGTGGGCATAGTCCTGTACTGTGTACGGTTTGCCTCCGCCGCGGGCAGCACGAGCCGGCAGAGCGTAGTCTGTATAGACGGGTTCGTTCAAAAACTCCCACACCCGCACGTGCGGAGCGAAATGGCGGACCGTACGCCGCACGAACTCTGCAAGGAGACGTGGATCCCTGGGAGCATATGCGGCGCGCGCGCGCTCGGCCGGGTACCCCGCACCTCCGACGTTCGGAGGCGCCTCGGAGTTCCAATCGGCAGAAGGGAAGGGGGGAAGCAGACACACCACCGAACACCCTTCTCGGCCGAGGCGCTCCAGTTGCTCATCCGGTTGGCTGAAATCGTAATGACCCGGCTGCGGCTCTACATCGTTCCACTTGAGGGACCAGTCTCGGTACCACGAAATCCCGGCCTTCCGCGCAAGGCGAATGAGGAAGGCGTCCGCGAAGGCATGATTGAATCCGAAGATTGTGGACCGCACCGCACTTTTGGGAAGCACAGCGATGCGGAGATCGCGTTTGCCCCACGGACCAAGGGCGCTGAGGCGGAAATACCCGGTCCATCCCGCCGGAATGAGAATTTCTTTGGCGCAGCCTGCGTTCGCCGCCACCTGAATTGCAACCTGTGCAAGTGTGGTACGGCGGCCAAAAAAGTCCTCGGCCTGGATCGTTACCGGAATTCTGGTGCGCACCGCAGTGTTGTTATGCACAACGAGGCGCACGGCATTCTTCAGCCCGAATCTGTAAACTCCTGCTGGGGCCTCTGGCTGCAGGGCGCCCTCGACTGCGTTATGAGGTGTGTAGGGTGTTGCTTCGGTACCTGCCTCAAGCTGCACCCGGGCGATGTCCACGTCGGTTCGCTCGTCCTCACGAAGGTCCGGCCCGATCTCGACGAACACGTAGGGCCGCGAGGGAATGAAGCGGTAAGTATACCGGTGCCACCGCAGCTCTGCCGACACGTGCGTTGAGCTGCTGACACGATCCCAGGGTCCTCGGGCCGGATCGCTCCCGACATACCCGAGCAGAACCGGCGTTCCGGCCACGCTTGCCCGCACGTCGCACGAGAGTACGTACGGCTTTCCGGGGACTACCGGGATCCATCCGAGGTTCGCGGCCAGGAGGCGGGTTTGAACCACGGCCGCCGGATGGAAATAGTCGAAATAGAGGATAGGGGTAATGCCGTGGCCCATGGGGATGCGCAGGAATTGCGGGTGCACCGGATCCCTGGACACGATTATGCGGCCGTACAGATGCGCCATGTGGCCCCAGCCGGCGGGGATGCCGTCCGTTGTCCATCCCCACGTGCCCAGGTTGAACGCCCCGTTGGGGAGGAGGTTCCGGGCAGCGGAGGCAGGAACTACGTGTGTGAACGACACCTTTTGTACGGGAACCTCCTCCAGGCGGACGTCCGCAAGGTACAGGGTTCCCGTTTCTGCGAACCAAAACTGGAGGCGGCTGGAACGACCCACGCTGCGTGTTGCGCGAAAAAGAACGTGATAGGTTTGCCAGTTCGGACCCAGAGGCAGGTCCCGCGCCAGCCCGCAGTTCTCCCACGAGGAGGTGTCCGTGACGGCTACCGACACGGTGCGGCCTGCAATACCTTCCTCTCGAGCGCGGCACGTAAGTTCGTACAGGCGACCGGCTGTCAGGCGGACCGTGCCGACCTGGCCGATCATGGCATGAATGTCGCCCCCTTGGCCGTGGATGCTGCGGCATTGCAAACGTGCCACATACGATCCCCCTTCACGCACGACATCGAGCGTCTGATCTACGTGTTGGGTGTTGCCGTAAGCAAACCAGCCGGTAGGCCTCGACGCTTCAATCTCTTGAAAATCGCCATTGCGAACGAGGTTTCTTTGGCGCCCCGGAGATGCCGTGACAACCGCAAGCAATATCGCCACGATAAGATGGACGGCCGATCGTGCTGCCATTGCCTTCCCTCCAAGTTATCTGGTTCGCAGACTACGCCGTCCATTCCTGCACGACGGTTGGATGGTACGGCAGAGGTTGTCGGCACCGTCGAGAAATACGGGGCCGCCCTCTCGATAAAGGAGAGCGGCCCCAAGCCTGGGTGGAGGGTTAGCGACCCGCGTTCTGTTGAACGCGCTGCATCTCACCCTGGAGATGTCCAAGAACCATATTCTTGATGTTGGGGGGCATCTTCGGGTCGTTGCGGACTTTGTCCATTTCGGCCTGAATTTGGGAGGGCGTCTTTGGTTTTGGCCCATCTTGGTGGCTGCAGCCGGCAGCGAAGAGGGCCAGGAGGCACGCTGCCGCAGCGGCTTGCTTCTTCATGCTGGATACCTCGCACCGCACGGATGCGGCTCAGTTGTTGGGATACATGCTGCAGGGCGCGTTCCAAGAGGGATCATAGATCCAGTCTGTGGGACCGCACGAGTACCAGTTGTACATCCCAGGGAAGTGCACATTGACGCACCAATTCAGCCTCCCCTTTACCGCTGCCTTGGCGTGGCCATCCGTGTAGATGCAATTCGCGGTACCGCTGTGGCGGTACCTGGGCATGAACGTATAGGGGAAGCCGTTGGTTTCCGCCGGCGCCGGCACGTTATCCTGATCGAACTGGGCTCCGGAGTTGGGGCCTTCCCAAACCGGCGGCCATTGGGCGCCTCCCCACCACCACCAGTCCTCAGTGAGACCCTGGAAGGATCCGTGGGCATTGACATCGAGGCCAGTTTCGGATGCGGCGATGACGTCGGCAACACGGGTGATCTGGGCTTGCGACACACTCGGCCACAGGGCGCCGTTGGCTAGTGTGGCACCAACGAGGATCCCACCGTGGCCCCCGATGCCGTTGACCGCGTTGGCCGGCGTGCTGGGACATCGCCACACGCCACCCACCACCACCTGCTGGTTGTCTTCCCCGATGGCCGCTGTTCCGTTCTTCACATAGGGGTTAACGATCGTGCGCCAGGTGAGGGGCTGTCCGTTGACGTAGTAGTAGCCGCGCGGAAAGACCTCGTCGTAGTCTTGCAGGTACATTATGAGGGCGGTGCCGATCTGCTTCATGTTGGAGAGGCAGGATATGGCGCGCGCCTTCTCTCGTGCCTGGGCGAAGACCGGGAAGAGAATAGCTGCCAGGATCGCGATGATCGCGATAACCACGAGCAGCTCGATGAGGGTGAAACCCGAGCGATTGCGGTACATCCCTATGCTCCTTTGTTCTAGGATTTGCCGGGTGCCGTGCCCCGGCGGATACGGCAGATGGAAAGAAGAATAACCGTTATCTAATGCAATCGTATGCATGTCGTGCTGTTGCGACCAGCCTGTCTTTTTGCCCGAGTCTGCCTGCCGACGTTCCTGGGCATCCCGAAAAAGGAAAGTGCCTAAGTAGTCTCGCCGATATGAAGCGTCACCGGCATAGTCGTTACCGGCGGCACATTCTCGCCCTTTATGAGTTTGTGGATCACGTCAATCGCGGTTTCTGCTACTAAAGGCCATCCGGCCACTACAGTCGTCAGATCCTTCGCCATGACACGGCGGTCCAGAAGGCCATCGAAGCCGACGATGGCAAGATCCTCTGGTACCCGAATGCCTCGGATGCGGCATGCATGCAGCAGGTCCAGGGCGGTTACTTCGTTCCAGCAGCAGGCGGCGGTTGGCGGCGGGTTCATGGCCATCATCTGCTCGAGGGCCGGCGCGGTTATTTCGTATTCCACCAGCAGCCGGAGGGGCTCCCAGCCACGGAGCTCCATTTCGTGGCAATAAGCAGCTTCCCTCGCGCGAGCAGACGCCAAGGGAGTCGTAGGCGCCAGGAACGCGATGCGCGAATGACCGCGAGCCTCTAGGTGCTCCACAGCCATCCGGATGCCTCCGCGGTCGTCACATACTACTGAGGGCATATCCGGAATGGCATCGGCCACGGCCACCACAGGAAGCTGCGAACGCTGAAGAAGCGGCACGAGGGGATCTTCGGCCGGGGAGTGAAGGACCAGGGCGTCAATCCGGCCGCACGTGAGTTCTGCAAGCTTTTGGATTGGGGTGACCTCGGGCTGGAAGTTGTGGAGGAGCAGAAAGTGCCCGCTGCGGGAACAACTGCTTTGAAGGCTGCCGATGATCTCTGCAAGAAAGGCATTGCGCGCATCCAGATTGGCATAACAACTGCTGAAGCCCACCACGCGCGTCCGGCGCTCGCGCAGAGATCTGCCCACGGCATGGGGACGGTACGCGAGGCGCTCTGCTTCTTGAAGGATGCGCCTGCGTGTCTCCGCCGAATACTGGTAACCAGGCGCATTGCTGAGCACGCGGGACACTGTGGACTGCGACACGCCGAGTTTGGCTGCGATCTGCCTGGCTGTGGTGCGGCTTTCCGAGTTGTTTGTACGGTTACGCATTCGAATGCATCGCGCCGATAAAGGCCAAAGCCGCCCAGATAAGGCTCCGCGTTGCAAAGTGCATACGAATGCATTATAGCGCAGCCGTTTCCCGCTGTCAATACCCACCACGGTCTGCCGTCGCGCACGGAGAAAGGCCTAGTCTGGCTGCTGAGCGTATTGGCCCACAGAAGCCTGAGTACGAGGATGTTGACATCTGCCCAAGTGCCGCCGCCGAGATTGGATCCCTATAAATGCGTGCAACGAAGGAAAGCCCACCATGTGTGGTTGCACGGTGCAGCATCGCCGCATTAAGCCTTGGAGGCGGATCTCCTTTATCCCCGGTGAAGAGGAATTTCGGGATCCGATCCGCGAAGTACCCTTGGAACCAACCGGAATGCTCTTGCCGGCCTCGGAAGGAAAGGATCAGGGATGCGTACAGGGATCATCGCCGTTCTCGCAATGGCCACAGGGAGCGTCTCCATGGCACAGACAGTTTTGACCCAACCGGACCCTGCGGAGCACTCGGGGTCCCGGCCTTATGAGATGGTATGGGCCCACCGAGTGGAAACCGCGCCGCCTACCGTAACATTCTTTGACCTCAACGGTTGGACGATGCGTGTGGAAGGCGGCGCCCAAGCCGAGCTGAGGCCCAGCAGAGCCCAGGATGTATGGGGGCGTCCCGTGGGCCGCCTCCGCTACCGGGGGGACGGCTCGCGGAGCTCGCAGCCGCGCATCCTTCTGATTCCGGCTTCGCCGATCCCGCTGCCTCGAGATGCCGCCGGAAAGGTGGATTGTCTGGATATGTGGGTCTACGGCAACCGGTGGGATTGGGAGAACCCGCCGGACACCCCGCCCGTGCGCATCGTCCTGAACCTGCGTTCCGGCACCGGGGCAGACGTGCCGGTTGTGGTAGACACCATCCGCTGGAAAGAGTGGTGGCTCATGCACCGCAAACTTCCGGCCAACCTCACAGAGCCTGCATCCTTGATCTCCATCGAGGTAGACGGGGGATGGCAGCCGGAATGGCGGGAGCTGTATCTGGACTCGATCCGCTTCTACCATGAGGTATTGGCGCCCCTCCACTTCGCGCCGAGGCCAAAGCGCAACATTGCCCTGTTCCCCGGCCAGTCCCCAGGGGGCAACATTGGCCCTGGCCGGCTTCCGTTCCCTACGCGGGAAGAAACGATCCTGCCCTTACAGCTCACCCATCCATGGCGGAACGCGGTCCAGCAGGACCGGGATGGGCAGGTTCACTTCATATATGAGGGTTCAGACGGGCGCTTGGAGTATCGTTTCGATCCGAAGGGCGGCATGCCCAGTCTCGCAGTGTGGATGAACGGCATCAAGGTTGGCCGCTTGCTGGATGGAGGCGGCGTGGTACTCGACGGGGCATCGCGCCCCACTCCCGCGGTTTTGGTCCGATCGGTTCTTCGGGGATCCCGCCTCAAAGCAGTGTACGCCGACGGAACGGAAGTCGCCCTGGCTATCCGGCAGAAATCCCTTCTGATGGACGTTGTGAACCGAACGGGTCGAGCCGCAGAGCTGACTTTCGGCTCGATTACGGGTCTGCATCAGCCGCAAGCGCTGTATGTACCCCCGATCACCTATGGCAGCACCAACCCTAGCTTCCTGATGTGCCGGGTAGGAAAGCGGACCCTCTTTGCCTCCATCATGCCCGATTGGTACCGTTCGAACGGATCGGAACTTTACGGCGCCGAGTACGCCTCAGGAGATCGCGCCCGCATCAACGGAGGCATTCGATACATCGCCAAAACCGATGGCAGGCGGAACCCGCTGTTTGAGCGCATCTTCATTACCGTGTCGCCAAGGTTCGAAGAGGTTCTTCCGGTTGTGCCGAACCCGGTGGGGTTGCATGCACGGATGGCGGTGGATCGCCTATGGCAGGAGTCGTGGGGTCCGTCGGATTATGCCGCGGAGATGCGGCGGAGCGAAATGCTTCGCAGCTACGGCATCGCGCGTCTCATTCAGTGCAATCACGAAATCGCCTGGCGCGACGGCGGTGAGAGCTTCACCCTGCGCGTGCATGCCGCCCCGGCGAAGGGTGGCGACAAGGCCTTGCAGAACTTCGTCGCGCATCAGAAGGCTTTGGGGTGGCTCAGCGGCCTATATACCAATTACACGGACTTTGCGCCGGTGAATGAACACTGGACGCCGGACGGCGTGCAGCGCCTTCCCGATGGAGAATGGCGCCCAGCGTGGCCCAGGTGCTGGGCCGAAAAGCCCATGAAGGCCGTTGAGTTCGAGGCGCTCCTTGCGCCTGAAATCGAGAAGCGGTACCGCTCGAACAGCGCCTATACGGATGTAAGCACGGCCGTGGCTCCATGGGGGTATTGCGATTATGATGCTCGGGTGCCTGGAGCCGGTACCTTTGCCCAAACCTTCTACTGCTACGGAGAACTCCTTCGGAATGATTCCAAAGTGTACCGGGGACCCATTTTCTCGGAGGGCACCTACCAATGGCTCTATGCCGGTCTCACCGACGGCAATTACGGACACACCTACAACGGCCGAAACCTCGCTACGGAGCCGCTCCTGCCCGTTTTCGATCTGTACCAGATCCATTCCAAGGAATGTGACATCGGCGTGAGTTGGACAAGCTTCTTTTGCGATGCCATTCCGAATTGGCAATCCCAGGAAAACATAGACCATGCCATTGACCGTTTTATCCTCACCACCATGGCGTACGGACACATCGGATGGCTGGTCGAAGAGGGACACGGTATCGGACGCACTTGCCGATCCTACTATATGCTCCAGCAGGTCCAGGCGCGCTATGGCCTACAAGTTCCGGTGCGCGTTGCCTATTGGGATGGAACAAGGCTTCGATCTGTGTCGCAAGCTCTGGTGCTTGGGCTTCCGGCATCCCGGCGGCAGCTCTATATAGAATATGCCAATGGTCTCAGGATGTGGCTGAACGACCATCCCACGAAGGATTGGGTGATCCACGCCGGTTCCCGCCGTCTGGTGCTGCCACCGGCCGGTTGGGCGGCTTATCAGCCCGCAAAAGGAGGCCACGCGCACGGCTTGTACACGTATTCGGCGCTCGTGGATGGCCATCGAGCGGATTACGTCACGAGCGACGCATATGTCTATCTCGATGGGCGCGGCCGATGGTTCTCAGCGACTGAGGCGGCATCCAGCGGCGCCCTGGCCATCCGAAAAACGGGGCCTCAATCACTTGAAGTAATCCACATAACCGGCGAGGATCGCTTCGTGGTGCGCCGACCCTACGGAGTGACCGGATCCCTCGTAAAGTGCACCGTGTATGACGCAGCGGGCAAGAAGCTCGCCTCGCCCGTTGTTTACGATGCGGGGAGCAGTTCATGGATCACTCCCGTGCCCGGCGGCGTACGGTACGTCCTTACCTTTTCGGGTAAGCGGACCTGGTCTCTCGTACCTGGAGCCGAGGAGGCGGCTGCGGGAGCAACGGTTCCCGTGTTCGTGCGCGGCGCGCCAAAGGCTCGTATCGGCACAACGGCCGGGATCGTGCGGGACAAGGCAGTGATCCTTCCTACAGCCGTGGAACCCGGATCCGCGGTGACGGTGACCGCCCGGGTCGGCGGAGCAGAACGATCTGCAGTGATCCGAGTTTGTCCGCCGGTTGAATGGCAAGCATCTCTCATAAGCGTGGAACCCGAAGCAACCCTGTTGAGGCTTCTTCCTTCATGGCATCTGGCAGGGTTGCCGTTGGCAAAGTGCCGCATCGAGTTCGAACTACCCCAGGGATGGTCCGCAGAACCCCAAAGTCTGGAGTTTAATGGAGACCGCCCTCCATCGGGAATATCCTTGAAGGTGTCGTCGTCTGCTCCGGCCGGGGCGCGAGGCGACCTTGTAGTAACCGTTCGAGGAATGGGGTGGAGGCATGTGTGGCGGCAGCCGCTGGAGCGCGCCGAGGAGCGTCCCATTCTTGCGGACGTGCGGCAGCTTTTGGCAGGTTGGGGAATTGCCCGGCGAGGTGATCCTGAAAGCACGGATGTGGCCGGCTCTGGGGCAACCTGCGCCGTTCAGGACGACCTGCCGGTAGGCGGGCAAAGCCGCAAAGGCATTTTTATGCATCCCCCATACCAGGGCGGGGTCGGGTACACCTGGGCGGAGCTGAAGTCCGTGCGTTTGCCCAACGGTCCGTGCGCATTCCACTCGTTCATTGGCCTGAAGGACGGCGGAGATCCCAGCGACGGCGTTCTGTTCAGCGTGGAGCTGGTGGACGCCAAGGGTAGCCGCCATGTCCTTGCATCCCGCATGGGATACCAAAAGAAGTGGGAAGAACTTTCAGCGGACCTTTCGGCCTATGCCGGCCGGGAGGTACGGTTGCGGCTGATCGCAGACGTGGGTCCGGCGGACAATTCAACGGCGGATTGGGCCTGTTGGGGTGACCCTGTGATCCGCCGCTCTACCCTGAGTGTGGTAACGCGTCCAGCGTCTCATCCGTGAAGCGCCGAGCCTGGCCTTGGGGCGCCCTGGAGGATCTGTGGCGTGCCTCAACGGATGCCGGTTTTCGCAACCTCGGCCGCATCGGGAGCCGCGTGAGAGGATGATCACGGATGAGGGGAAAGGGCAGGACTGTTACAAGTGCGCCGGCGCGTGCGGGAAGGCGTGGGCCGCTCGATACGCAAACCGCCAGGCACCCTGGCATTCAAAGGGTGGAGGCTACTCTACTTCGGGCTTCTGAGGCAGCCGGTCTAGTGCCTCGAGTTCATAGTGGAAGTTCACCATCTCTTCAATGGTGATCTGGCCCAGGGCATCGAAGCGGGCCTTCTCTTCGGGAGTGATCTCCGACACTTTGTCCTCTAGGAGGGCATCGCTCCAGTCTTCCTGTTTTATGAAGTGCTCGCCGAGCTTCTTGCACCGTGAGCAGCGGAACTTGATGTACACGTAACTTGGGCCGAATTGGCGAACGTAGTACCCCTGTTGCATAATGTCCCGGGAGAAGATGCGCTGGCCGCAATGGCATCTGAGAGTAGTCTTCATTCTGCCGCTGCCTCCGGAAAAGGCGTGTCTGTAACGGGGCGGAGCCCCCGCAGGTTGATTATACCACAGTTGATCTGAAGCTGCTCCTCAGGAAACAAGCTCATAGGGGTTCTCCAGCAAGCGCTTGACTTCTTGCAGAAACCGCGCTCCCAAGAGGCCGTCCACGGCCCGGTGATCGCAGGAGAGCGTCACACGCATCCGATGGCGGGTTTGGAATGACCCGTCGGGCGCCGCCATCACCTCGGGGGCGACTGCTCCAACCGCCAAGATCGCCGCTTCGGGCGGATTGATGATGGCGGCGAACTCCTCGATGCCGAACATTCCGAGGTTCGTTACGCTGAACGTCCCTCCCGACATCTGCTGGGGTGTGAGCGATCCCGATCGCGCCAGCTCGATGAGACGCTTGGCTTCGGCGGAAATCTGCCTGAGGGTCTTGGTGTGGCACTCCGGTATCACAGGAAGGGTGAGGCCGTTATCCGTTCCTACGGCGATACCGATATTGACCGTGTGGTATTGACGGATGCGGTCCTCAGGCGTATAGCTGACGTTCACCTCAGGAAACTTTACCAGGGCTTGCGCACACGCCTTTACCACGAGGTCATTCACCGAGATTTTGTCGGCCGGGGTGGCGGCATTCATTTCCTCGCGCAGGCGTAAGGCCGCATCCATGTCGATCGGCATGGTCAAGTAGAAATGCGGCACAGTCTGTTTACTCAAGGTTGTGCGCCGGGCAATGGCTTTGCGCATGCGGCCCACTTCCCGATCGGTGCCCTCCAGACTGGGGGCCAAAGGCGCAGGCGGCGTACCGGGAAGTTCGGGCTGAGGGATGCCGCTCTGCACAAATGCCGTAATGTCGCGCTCGACTACGCGGCCGCCTGGCCCCGTTCCGCGGATTTTGGCAAGGTCAATATTGAGCTCACGCGCCATGCGCCTTGCCAACGGAGAAGCCTTGATGCGTTCTGCTTCGGGTTCACCCACAACAGGTGCTTGGGATGCAGGCGTTCGGATCCCCTGCGAAGAGGCGAACGTGCTCTCGGGCGCCGTTGCCGCAGGGGAACCGGCATCCTCCTTGGGAGGCGTCTCACTTTCGGAGGAACCTACGATGGCAATAACCGCCCCCACGGGAACGGTTTGGCCTTCAGCAACGAGGATGCGGGTCAGGACGCCCGCTTCCTCCGCCGGGATTTCGACGTTGGCTTTATCAGTCTCGATCTCAGCAATGGGTTCGTCGGCGGTGAGGATATCGCCTTCCTTCTTGAGCCAGCGCAGGATAGTGCCTTCCTCCATGCCATCGCCCATCTTGGGCATACGGATCTCTGCCATAAGTCCTCCAATGAAGCGTCATGATCAGGCAATTCAAGCCAGGGTGCGCTTTACGGCCGCGATGACGTCATTCTCCGCAGGGATCGCCGCGCGCTCCAGGTTTTTGGCATAGGGCATGGGAACGTCGGGCCCCGCGACGCGCTCTACAGGAGCATCCAGATCATCGAAGGCCATTTCGTAGATGCGTGCGGCCAATTCCGACACCATGCTCACATTCTTCCATTCGCCCTGTGCCACGACGGCGCGGTGCGTCTTGCGCACGGAAGCAACGACGGTGTCCATATCCAGGGGTACCAGTGTGCGCAGATCAATAACCTCACACTCAATTCCCTCGCGGGCAAGGGTGTCGGCGGCGCGCAGGCACACCGTAAGCATATGGGAATAGCTGACGACGGTAACGTGTTCCCCGGGTCGCCGGACAACGGCTTTACCGAAGGGGACAGTGAATTCCGGATCCTCAGGAACCTCGCCGCGCTGGGCGTAGAGGCCATGGTGTTCCATAAAGATCACAGGGTTCGGATCCCGTATGGCGGTCTTGAGAAGCCCCTTAGCGTCTGCCGGGTTGGAGGGTGTTGCTACTTTGAGGCCGGGTATGTGGGCATACCAAGCTTCGAGGCTTTGGGAGTGCTGGGCCGAGAGCTGACCGCCTACACCGGCCGGTCCGCGAAACACTACGGGACATGTAACGCGGCCTCCGGACATGTAGGTGATCTTGGCGGCGTGATTGACGATCTGATCCATAGCCTCTAGGGCGAACGACCAGGTCATGAACTCAGCGATGGGCCTCAATCCTGCCATGGCGGCGCCGGTTGCGAGGCCGGCGATGCCGATTTCGCTGATCGGGGTGTCCAGCACGCGCTTAGGTCCAAAGCGCTGAAGCAATCCCTCGGTAACCCTGAACGTTCCCTGATATCGGCCCACCTCTTCGCCGCAAATGAAGACGTTTGGGTCCCGCTCCATCTCTTCTGTGAGGGCAAGGCGCAGAGCCTCACCGTAACGCATCACCGGCATCGCCGCCTCCTACCTCAAGCGAATACGTTTTCGAAAAGTGCGTCCACCGGGGGCTCGGGGCTCTGTTCCGCAAAACGGATTGCGTCTTCTATCTGTTGGCGGACTTCGGCGTCTATGCGCTCGGCCTCGTCGGAGGTCAAGACACCCCAATCCTCGAGCTTCGCGCGGAAGGTTACCACAGGATCCCGGCGCTTCCACTCTTCGATCTCAGCCTCACTGCGGTAGAAGCGTTGCTGAGTAGGATTGTCGGCTACTCCGTGCCCGGAATACCGGTAGCATACCGCCTCGATGAAATAAGGTTCTCCCGTACGGCGCATCTCGGCGAGCACGCGCTGGGCCGTTTGGCGCACCGCCAAAACATCCATCCCGTCTATGCGCTCACCTTGCACCCCATGAGCCCGAGCCTTTAGGGGGAGATCGGGCTGGCCGGTGGAGCACGAGATAGGGGTACCCATGGCATATTGGTTGTTCTCAACAACGTAGAGCACAGGAAGCTTATAGAGCCCTGCCATATTGAGGGCCTCGTGGACACCGCCCTGGTTCATGGCTCCATCCCCGATGAAGCATACGCATACGTTGTCGGTGCCGCGGTATTTGATCGCGTAGCCTACGCCGGTTGCCACGGGTACCGGCCCCCCTACGATGCCGTCGCCCCCCAAAAAGCCGCGATCGGGGTCAATCAGATGCATGGAACCGCCCTTGCCGCCCGCGCATCCTGTAGCGCGCCCCATGAGCTCCGCCATCAAGGCCCGGGGGTCACTGCCGCAGGCAAGGGCATGGCCATGATCTCGGTACGAACTCAGTACGTAATCCCCGGGGAGGCGAAGCAAAGGTATGATGCCTGCTGCGATGGCTTCCTGACCGATATACAGATGGAGATACCCGCCGATTTTGGCCTCACGAAACTTTCGGTTGAGCGGTTCCTCGAACCGGCGAATGAGGAGCATGAGTTTATAGATGGACAGAAGTTCGTTTTTGTTAAGCTCGCCGCTAACACTATGAGAAAGGGCTGCTTTTGCCATGTTCAAAACCCCTTGCTGGTGCTCTGCGCCGGATCATCTTCCGCCTGTGGCCACCGGTTGCACTCCGTCATTCTTGCCATAATGCACGGCGCGTTCCAACACGGCCACCATCTCCTCGGCCTCCTCCAAAACCCTTGGAGAACGGATCGGCACGATGACCGCGTCGGGCGTAAAACGATGCCCCTTGAAAGCGTATGTAAGCAGACGGACGGCCTCAGGATGGAGACGGGCATGCGGCGCAAGCTTGATGGCGACCTGCGTTCTTTCGCCGCGCATCTGCGCGATCCCTGCATCCCGCGCGCGCAGCCTCAGGCGAAGAATGGCCAAGGCGTTCCACACGGCCTTGGGCGGATCGCCGTACCGGTCCTCCAGCTCCTCGCGCAGCAGGTTCACGTCGTCGTTGGTTTGCACCGATGCCATACGTTTATAGAAGTAGATGCGTTCCGCTTCGTTGGGAATGTAGTCTGCCGGAATGTGCGCGGTTACCGGCAAATCCACCGCCGGAAGCGTGGGGTCTACGGCATCTTCCCCCTTCAATTCGGACACTGCCTGGGACAGCAGCTTACAATAAAGGTCGAAGCCCACGGCCACCATTGCGCCGGATTGCTCGGGGCCCAAGAGGTTCCCGGCGCCCCGGATCTCCAAGTCCTTCATCGCCACCTGGAAACCGGAGCCCAAGGCCGTGAACTGGCGGATCGCGGCCAGGCGGTCCTCTGCCACTTCGGTAAGCTGCCCGGCTCTTCGGTAGAACAGATAGGCGTAGGCTTGCCGGTCGCTTCGGCCCACACGCCCGCGGAGCTGATAGAGTTGTGCGAGACCCATGCGATCGGCGCGGTCTATGATGATGGTATTGACGTTGGGGATGTCCAGGCCGTTCTCGATGATGGTGGTGCACACGAGCACATCGAAGGCACGGTGGTAGAAATCGTACATGATGCGCTCAAGTTCATCCTCGGACATTTGGCCATGGCCCACGCGGATGCGCGCATCGGGAACAAGGCGCTGCACCCGCTGAGCCACGAAATCAATGCTTTCTACACGGTTGTGGACGAAGTAGACTTGGCCGTCGCGCTCCAGCTCCCGCAGAATGGCATCGCGGATGAGATCTTCGTTGTATTCGCTTACATGGGTCACGATCGGCAGGCGGCCTCCGGGCGCATCTTCGATAACACTCATATCGCGCAATCCCGAGAGCGCCATAGAGAGCGTGCGCGGTATCGGCGTTGCTGTGAGGGTAAGCACGTCTACGGTCTTGCGAAGTTGTTTGAGGCGCTCCTTGTGACCCACCCCAAAGCGCTGCTCTTCATCTACGATGACGAGGCCCAGGTTGCGGAATTCGACGTCTTTTGAGAGGAGCCGATGCGTCCCTACCACAATGTCTACTGCGCCCGCCTTTAGCGCCTGCACCGTCCGATGCTGCTCGGTGCGGCTCCTGAAGCGGCTCAAGAGCTCAACCCGGATCGGATATGCCGCGAGCCGCTCGGAAAAGGTGGTATGGTGCTGGGCTGCCAGAACCGTAGTAGGGCACAGGACAGCTACTTGCCGGCCCGCCTCAACTACCTTGAAGGCGGCGCGAATGGCTACCTCAGTCTTGCCGAAGCCTACGTCGCCGCAGACCAACCGGTCCATCGGCCGAGGAGCCATGAGGTCCGACTTCACCTCTGCGATGGCGCGGAGCTGGCTGGGCGTCTCCTCATAAGGAAACGACTCCTCCATCTCGCGTTGCCAGGGACTATCTTCATCCAGAGGGGTGCGTTCGGCTGTTTGGCGCGCTGCATAGAGCTCGATGAGTTCCCGGGCCATCGCCTTGGCCTGCTCCTTCACGCGCCGGGTAGTTCTTTCCCAGTCGCTTCCTCCGATGCGGTTGAGAGTGGGAGGGGAACCATCCCCTCCCACATAACGTTGCACCCGGTCTATCTGATCAGCCGGCACGTAGAGCCGGTCGCCCCCCGAATATTCCACGAGGAGATAATCTCGTTGAGCGCCATCAATTGCGCGCTTCACTAATCCCCGATACACGCCTATTCCATGGTGGATGTGAACCACGTAGTCGCCAGGACGGAGATCCAATACTGTGGAGATGGGTATGCCCCCTTTGGGTCTCCGCCGAGGGGCAAGGGCGCGGGTGCTGCCGAAGAGTTCAGCGTCCGTAGCAACATAAAGACCGATGGCGGGGAATTTGAAGCCCTGCCGCAGGCGCCCTTCCAGGATGCGAACTGCTGGGCCCGTAGGAATTTCGGTGGTGTCTTCGTCTCCGAGTACGGCAATCCCGAGTTCCGTGCAAATTGCGCGCACGCGCTGAGGCTGATCCGTAACTAGGAAGCAGTCCGCCCCGTTCTTGCGCCATGCGGCCACTTCATCCGCAAGGAAGGTTAGGCGCGCCCGCCAGGTTTCCATAGCGGCTGACCCGGCACAGATGGATAGATCCGGCGGAACTGCATCCCACGCCTGCGGCATCTGGCTGATCAAGACCGCAGCCTGCTGCCGAACGACACGGTCCAATGCCTGGAGCATGGGAACAAACAGATCCTCAGTGTGGAAAATCTCCCCACGTTCATACCGGCGGGTGCGCAATTCACCCAGCTCGGCCTGGATGCGCTGGAATTGCCTCTCAACTCGGAGCGGCTCATCTACTACAAGGATCGAAGGATGCGTGCCGGCCGCAACAAGGTAATCCAGAGCGCAGGTGGATTGAGGCACGAGGTAGGGTAGGTAGACCTCCATACCCTCAAAGCACGCATTGCCGGCAAGCCGGGCAAGGTCCTGTTCGGCTAGGGCGGCAAGCCGATCTAGGGCATCGCGCTTGCCTGCGGAGGCAAGTTCCCCTTCGCGAAGGCGGATTGCGTTTCTGATTTCGGGAAGCGCCCGCTCTATGACATCTGCGGGGACGATGGTCTCTCGCGCAGGCCCTACGAGTACCCTTTCGAGGCGGCCGGTGGAACGCTGCGTAACGACATCAAAGGACCGGATGCTCTCGATATCATCTCCGAAGAATTCCAGCCGAACCGGCGCTGAAAGCGTGGACGAGAAGACGTCGAGGATACCCCCGCGCCTGGAGAATTCGCCAGGCCTTGCCACCGCAACGGCCGCCTCGTATCCCATGGCGACCAAGCGGGCAATCAGATGCTCCATGGGCATGGAGGCGCCTGCCACCAGCTCGACGGTATGCGTTTGGAGGAACTCTGATGGAACCGTCCGGTGAAGCGCGGCATCCAGGGTCCCTACGACAACGCAGGGATCGCCGCTCGTAAGGGCCAAGAGGGCGCTGATGCGGTCGCTCATAGCGGAATGGTCCGGTGCCGTTCCGGTGATGCGCGAGGATTCCGGTGAAGGGAGGTGGAAGAGTTGATCCGGGCTCAGCCCGAATTGCTTCAGGTCGTCCAGGATGCGGCCGGCTTCCTGCGGGTGCGGCGTGATTACCAGGAGGCGAGGTTGGAGCCGCTCAAACAGGCGTGCGATAACGAGGGATTTAGCGGTTCCCGCCAAATCCTCGATCTGCACCTTGACCGCTGACGAGGCCAACCTCGTAAGAAGATCGGCGAACCCGGGCAGCCTGTCGGCATACTGGGTAAGCTGCCTGAACTCCATAGCGCAAACACACAAAAACGGCCGGATTGCGCACGAGCAACCGGCACTATTCTGGCCTACGCAATTTATTATACCCGAGGCCGAAGTCGGCACCCGAGGTGCCCTAGGTGTGCGGCGAGCGGCCCAGCGCTTAGGGCTCTGAAGGGATGATGAGAGGCTGCTCTCCCTTCCTCACATATCCGAGCTTCCGCGCCTCCCGCTCCATCCCTGCGTCCGTCTGAAGTTGCCGGATGCGGTGCGCAAGGCGCTGGTTCTCTAGCTCGAGCTGATGGTTGTGCTCGGCTAGAAGCCGGTTCTCCGCCTCCATGCGGCCTGCGATGGCATAGGGACGATGAACCACTACACCCATCCAAGCCATGCCGGCACATGCGGCAAGCACCGCGCCTCCGCGGAGTATCCGCTCCGCAACGCTGCGTTCCTTAAGCGCGTTCAAAGCCATGGAACATTCCTCACAACAAATCAACCCGCGGTCGCCTGAAACCCCATTGTAGCCGGCGTGCCCCTGTGGCACAAAAAGTGGACACCGGATGGCGATCCCGGACAGACTTGGCATTCCGCGCTCGGCTCGCCGAGGTCTTTTGCGATGCCTTCGAACCATGTCATGAGGCTGCGAGCTCATGGAACAAGGCGAACCACAGGACCCCGGGATGCGGACGATGGGAACAGATGCCTTCCGCCGCTCTATTCGACGCCGCCCCGGCAATTCCCTTGCGCGGGCTCAGGGTTCCTGTCCCAGTGTGTGCAGCCGGATGAGGTTCGTCGTGCCGATGACGTTGACGGGCACCCCCGCCGTGAGCACTACACGGCTCCCCATGGGCGCCAGTTTGAGGCGAACCACTGCGGCGAGGGCTGCATTCATCATATGGTCGGTATCACGCACCGGTTCGATCAATACGGGCGTGACGCCCCACGTGACGGCCAGCGCGCGAAACGTGTCCTCCGAAGGGGTAACTGCTACGATCGGCGTACGCGGGCGGTATTTGGCGATGAGGCGCGCGGTGAAACCTGAGGTCGTTGCGGTGATGATCAGAGCAGCCTGCAACTGTGTAGCGATCTCCACTGTGGCGTGGGCAACTGCCTCAGCGGGAACTTTGCGGGTGAGGGCGCGCTCTTCTTCCACAACGGAGGAGGTACCCACATGATCATCGGTGCGCCGGGCGATGCGGGCCATCATCCGAACGGCTTCCACAGGGTATTCGCCAACGGCAGTCTCAGCCGAAAGCATCACCGCGTCTGTACCATCGAGGATCGCATTCGCCACATCCGTAACCTCGGCCCGCGTCGGCATTGGGTTATGCGTCATGCTCTCCAGCATCTGCGTGGCAGTAATCACGGGTTTTCCGGCCCGGCGGCAAAGGGCGATGATGTGCTTCTGCACTTCCGGCACTTCGTCAATGGGTATCTCAACGCCCAGATCTCCGCGGGCCACCATAATCCCGTCGGCTGCATCCACGATGGAGTGGATGGCGCGCACTGCCTCCATGCGTTCGATCTTGGCAATGATGGGCTTTGTCACGCCCTGCGCGGCCATGCATTGCCGAAGCGGCTCCAGATCTTCCGCAGAACGCACGAAGGAAGCCGCCACCCAATCTACGCCGGCAGGAAGACCCAGCTTTAGGTCCTCCAAGTCCTTGGGGGTAACGGCGTTGATGGCCAGGGGGACACCAGGTGCCGTGAGGCCTTTGTGCGAGGTAAGCGTTCCTCCAACCTGCACACGCGCCACGATCTCGGAGCTGCTTCGCGTCACGACGCGAAACACCAGCAATCCGTCGTCCGCTACCAAGCGGTCTCCTTCGTGAACAGCGTGAATGAGCTCAGGGAACGGGAGAGGTATCGTTCCGGGTGACGCCGGTTCCAAGGAGAAGGTCACGAGATCGTTGCGGCGGAGTGTGACGGAACCGGACGGCAGAACGCCGATGCGCACCTTGGGTCCCGAAAGGTCCTGGAGAATTGCGATGTTCTTGCCGAGTGCGGCGGCGACACTGCGGACGCGCTCGATGGCTGCCGAATGCTCGGCTGGGGTTCCATGGGAGAAGTTGATGCGCGCCACATCCATTCCGGCATTCATCATCCGCCGGAGGGTGGTTGCATGGGAGGAAGCTGGGCCGATGGTGCAGACGATCTTTGTACGCCGCATAAAGAGCCTCGCCGGATGAGGAGACGTCGGCCTAAGGATACCTCATCCGGCGGTTCGGCACCTATGCAGCGCCTGTGAAGGGGCTATGCACCGCAGCATCCCGAGGAACAGCCTCCTTCACCCTCTTCCGTGGAGAAGGATGAGCCGCACCCGCAGGAATGGATCGCATTGGGATTGTCTATCTTGAAGCCGCCGCCCATCACGTCCTCAATGTAATCCACCGAGGAGCCATGGATATATTGGAGGCTGAGAGGATCCACCAGAATGCGGACGCCGTGCTGTTCCAGCTCGAGATCGCCCTCTTCCACCTCGTCCGCGATGGCCATCCCATACTGAAGGCCGGAGCAGCCCCCTCCGGCAACAAAGACGCGCAGGGCAGCATTTGCCACTCCCTGACTTTCAAAAAGGTTCTTGATCTCGGTCGCCGCGCGCTCGCTCAGCGTAATGGCGGCCGGCAGATCTGCAGCCGGAGTACTCATCGTTCTTCTTTGCTCCTTTTTAAGTGGACGGCTGCAAAACAGCCAGCCCGGGGACTACGCGTTCCCAACCGTCCTGAGACACTCAGTGGATTATACGGCCTATCGGCGAATAAAGCAAGAGGCAGCTTTACCAATGGAATCGGTTCGTGCCGGGCGGTCTTTCCTTGATTGCGAGCCCGATGTGCAACCAGACGCATGCCGGGCCCATGATGGGCCGCACGGGTATAATACGCCAGATCGGCAGAAGCCGTTTCGTTCCGGCGAGAGGTAACCCACGCGGCACGAGCATCCATGCCGCCGCAGTACGCGATGGACCCAAGAGACCGGCTAATCTTGGCCCTGGACGTGAAGAGCCTGGACGCAGCCATGCGCCTGGTGGAGGCCACTTCGGCATACGTGGGTGCGTTTAAAGTGGGCATCGAGCTGGTGAACGTGGAGGGTCCGCGAGTGTTCAGCGCCCTTCGCGACTGTGGGGCTCAGCGCATCTTTTATGATGCCAAGTTTCATGACATTCCCAATACCGTGTTTCGAGCGGTGGAGGCAGCGCTGAGACATCATCTTTGGATGCTCAATGTTCACGCATCGGGGGGATCGCGGATGGTAGCCGCAGCGGCCGAGGCGATCCGCGGACATGTGCGGGACGCCCTGACCGATGCGCGCCCGATCCTGCTGGGAGTTACGCTTCTCACCAGCCTGGACGATGCCGAACTGCATGATGAATTGATGGTGCGTTTGGACCGCCTGAATTACGTGCGGCATCTAGCCCAGATGGTGCAACGGTCCGGAGGTCAGGGCGTGGTAGCATCCGCGTGGGAGATCGAGGCCGTGCGCGACGCCTGCGGGGAGGACTTCGTGATTGTGACGCCTGGAGTGCGTCCTGAAGGCTTCGACGCGGCAGATCAGCGCAGAACGGCTACACCCGCAGAAGCTTTGAAGCGCGGAGCGGATTACCTTGTGGTGGGACGCCCCATAACCGCAGCCAAGAACCCGACAGAAGCCGCCCGGCGATTGATCGCCCAAATCCCGGCCGAATGAGCGGGGCATACCATGCAGCGGTTTGCGTGCGAGCGGGGGACGGGTTCCAAACTACATTTAGAAAGAGGAGTAGGGCGTGAAAAAGTCCATAGTGACGGCCAATTACGTTACCCGTGTGTTCGGATACCAGCCCCCTAAACCGTTCGATTGGGGCAGATGCGAGGAAGCAACGAAGGATCAGTTCACCTCGTGGGGATGGGAGATGGAATGGGCCACCATCTGCCGGGAAGTAGCAGACCTCGGTGTGGAAGGCATCGAGGTGTGGGTTGCCCACCTGCCCTACGACCGGGTGGATGAAAAGCACGTGAGGAAGTTCGCGCAGATTGTTCGGGATCATGGCCTCGTGGTGAGTGGTTACGCAGGATGGTTCGGAGGCCCCGGACACACGAAAGAAGACTATGAGCGGGCCTGTACCGCAGCGAACATCCTGGGCGCCCCCTATCTTCAAGGAGGCATCGCCTGGGATCGGCTGGAGGTGAGTTTGCCGGTACTGCAGGCCCATGGCGTCAAGGTGACCATCGAAAACCATCCCGGCATGGAGACCCCCGAGAAGATGCTGGCCCAGATCGCTGCGGCGCCGGACGTGCTGGGTGCGGGTCCCGACACGGGCTGGTTCGCCGTAGTAAATGAAGACGCAGCCGAGGCGGTGCGCAAGTTGGGCCGCCACGTGTGGCATGTGCATTGGAAGGACATGAAAGCCCAAGGTGCCCATCAATCGTGTGCCATGGGGTATGGGGTAGTAGGACTGGATCGCGTTCTCGAGGTGCTTCTGGAACTGGGATACTCTGGATATCTGTCGTTGGAGCATGAACCGGAGGAAGGAGATCCCATGCCGGCCGTTCGCCAAGGCCTTGCGTGGCTGCGGGAGCACGGACAATGACACAAGGAAGGGCAGCACCTAATTCGAAACATCGGGTAACGGTCATTCCGGGGGACGGTATCGGCCCGGAGGTGATGCGTGCCGCGATGCGCGTAGTAGAAGCCTCCGGCGTACCCGTGGAATGGGAAGAGGTTCAAGCGGGATCGGAAATGGTGGCCCGCTACGGCACTGCGGTACCCGATGGAGTGATCCATGCCATCGTGAAGAACCGTGTCGCGTTGAAGGGCCCCATCACCACACCAATCGGCGTAGGGTTCTCGAGCGCAAATGTTACCTTGCGCAAGCGCCTGAACCTCTACGCTAACGTTCGCCCTGTACGCTCGCTCCCCGGGGTCAAAACCCGGTTCGAGAATGTAGACCTGGTAGTAATCCGCGAGAACAGCGAAGATCTCTACTCCGGCTTGGAACACATCGTGGTGCCCGGGGTTGTGGAAAGCCTCAAGATCATCACGGAGGCGGCGTCTTTGCGCATCGGGCGCTATGCCTTCGAATACGCCCGGGAAGCAGGGCGGCGGAAAGTAACGGCTGTTCACAAAGCGAACATCATGAAGTTGGCAGACGGCCTCTTCCTTGAGTGCATGCGGCAGGCGGCTCGGGAATATCCCGAAATAGAGTACGAGGAACTCATCGTAGACAATACGTGCATGCAGCTCGTGATGCGGCCGGAGCGTTTCGACGTGATGGTGATGGAGAACCTCTACGGGGACATCATCTCGGACCTGTGTGCCGGCCTCGTAGGAGGCCTCGGCCTCACGCCAAGCGCCAACGTGGGCGACGGAGGCATCGTCATGTATGAAGCCGTGCACGGCTCCGCTCCGGATATTGCCGGGCGCAATCTGGCGAACCCATTGGCGCTCATCCTGTCGGCAGTAATGATGCTGAGGCACCTGAACGAGGCAGATGCTGCCGGGCGGATAGAGAACGCCGTTCTGGAAGTCCTTTCCGAGGGCCGGCATCTCACCCGAGATCTGGGAGGCACCGCTACTACCACAGAGATCACAGAGGCCATCATCGGCAAGCTCACCGCATGAGCTGAGCGCGTTTCCGCTGCGTGCAGAGTACAGCGCTCAACCCCATTCTCTGTAATGGATACCGGGTTCCGGCCGGTTGCAGGGCGCACGAGTTTGTGATATAATGAAACGTCGGTAGATCGTGCCCTTGCCGAAGAGTGGGTTTCGCCCGCTCTTTTCTCTTATCTTGGGGCCGCCTCGTTGGGCGGCTTTCTGCTTGTAGGTGGTCTTTGGTATTCGCGGGAGAAGCGGAATGAGCAACGAGTTCTTGGACATCCTCCGTCAAGTGTCGCGGGAAAAAGAGATCCCGCTGGAAGAATTGCTCGAAACCGTGGAGTCTGCGCTCGCCTCCGCTTACAAGCGGGACTTTGCAAGCCAAGGTGAGATCAAGGTCCGCCTCCATGCCGACAAGGGCACCTTCCAGGTCTACTGCCAGAAGACAGTCGTCGAAGATCCGCAGGATCCGCTTTCCGAGATATCCGTGCAGGAAGCCCGCAAATACGATGCGGACGCGCTTCCCGGGCAGATCATCGAAATTGACATTACGCCGCGATCCTATGGCCGCATCGCCGCTCAAACTGCCCGGCAGGTACTCACACAGCGCATTCGCGAGGTGGAGAGGGAGCGCGTTTACCGTGAGTTTATCGAGCGTGTAGGCGAAGTAATGACCGGCATCGTTCAGCGCCGCGAAGGACGGCACGTCATCGTGGGGTTGGGCAAGGCCGAAGCAGTCCTCCCTCCCACCGAGCAGGTACCTTCCGAACCCTACAGGCCTAACGATCGGCTCAAAGTGTACATCGTGGAGGTGCGCAACACGTCCAAAGGGCCGCAGGTCCTTGTGTCTCGTACGCATCCTACCCTCATCCGCCGGCTCTTCGAGCTGGAGGTTCCCGAGATCACCGACGGTACGGTTACCATCAAATCGGTGGCGCGAGAGCCCGGGGCACGGTCCAAGATTGCCGTGTATTCACGAGATGAGCGGGTAGATCCTGTCGGCGCCTGCGTGGGCCACCGTGGAAGTCGTGTGCAGTCTGTGGTAAATGAACTCTATGATGAGAAGATTGACGTGGTTCGGTGGTCCGAGGATCCGGCGCAGTTCATTGCTGAGGCGCTGTCTCCAGCTAAAGTGCTCAAGGTGACCCTCAACGAGGAGAACAAGAGCGCCTTTGTGGTTGTGGCGGATAATCAGCTTTCCCTTGCCATTGGCCGATCCGGCCAGAATGTGCGCCTTGCAGCGCGTCTAACGGGCTGGCGGATTGATATCCGCAGTGAGAGCCAGGTGGCCAAGTCCGTACAGGAAGAAGAGACCGGCGTTCCGGCCGCCGCAGCGGAACTTCCCGTATCGGAAGAGAAAGCTGCGGTTGTTGCCGGCGTGTCGGCGGCGGATGAGAACGTCCCCGACGACAGCCTGCCCGAGATCCAGGCGGACGATTTGGACACGTCGCGGCTCCAAGATCAGCCGGAAGAGATCCTTCCGGGTTCCGGAGCGTAGCGAAGTCCCAACTCCTTTGAAGTAAGAACCCATGCGGCGCAGGCATATACCCATAAGGAGCTGCGTAGCCTGCCGCACCCCAGGCGACAAGCGTGGCCTGATTCGCGTGGTTCGCACACCCCAGGGTGAAGTGTTCGTGGATGTTACAGGCAAAGCCAATGGGCGTGGGGCCTATGTGTGTGCCTCAGAGGCGTGCATCCTCCTGGCTCGGAAGCGCCGAAGCCTCCAGCGAAGCCTTGGCGTGGAAATTCCCGACACGCTGTATGACGCGCTCCTAGAACATGTGCGGCAAGAGCCTGCCTGAGGAGCAGAATTTCGCTGGCCTGGCGTAACACGCTGGGCCGGTTCCTTTTGTGGAGGGCGGCAACGATGGTGACAATCCTTTGGGCGGCAGTTCTTTTGGGCGCCACGGCAGGGCAAGGCCAATCGCCCCTTATAGAGTGGCGGTTTGATCGCCCGGCGGCATCTCATGCATGGCTGGCCAACCGCGACGTAGCGGACGTTCGGTGGGATCGTAGCGGGCTCCGGTTCCGAGGGGCGGGACCCGATCCGATTTTGGAATGCGTGGAACCCTTCGAGATCAGCGCCACACCGTGGCAGGCCATCGAGATCACTCTGGCCGCGGACCACGATGGCACGGCAGAGTTCTTCTGGAGCAACACCACGCAATCCAAATACGGGGGCTTCTTTCCGGAGAAGCACACCTCGTTCGCCGTGCGCGGCGATGGAACGCTCAGAACGTACCGCATCTTTCCATTCTGGCAAAAGGAGGGGCGCATCATCCGCCTGCGCTTCGATCCCTATGATGGCGCTTCGTTCCTGCTGCGCTCCATTCGGATCGTGCCTGTACCCACTATGCGGCCTTCCGGGCCATCCCAAGTAGTGCCTATCTTCGGCGTGTCCGCAAAAGGCAACCTACTGACGCTTGAACAGCCGGGCGGCTTCGCAATGAGACCCTCGGAAATAGACGGGGAAACCTACACCATCGTATCGCTCACGGCGGCTTCGCATGGTTCACGGGCGGCCGTCGTTTTTGCCGCTCAAACGGGTTACGGCCTCCATGAGGTCCCCGTGCACCTCGTCCCCGACGGCCGCTGGCATGTGTACAATGTGGATATGCTCGCCAGTCCGGACTGGCAGGGGCACATCGTGGCACTGGGCATCCGGCCGGGAGAAAATGCAGGAGATGCATGCCGCGTCCGCTCCATAGGGGCGTATACCAAACCGATCGGCCCGCCTGATGTACGCACGACGTGGTTTGGAACGGAAGAAGCGCTACCCCGGGCCGGGCTACCGGTGACCGTGTTGATGCGTGCCATCAACCAGGGTGGGGCAGCGGCGGGTCCGCTCCGGCCGCATCTCGTTCTGCCGTCCGGCGCCATCATTCTCGACGGCCCGCGCAATGCACCGACGCTGCGTTTCGGCGAGGAAGCGCAATGGCGCTGGCGGGTGCGGTTCCGCCACCCCGGCCGATACACGCTCACGGCCCAATTACCGTCAGGCAGCAGATCCTCATGCACCATTTCGGTGACGCAGCGGGTGCGCTTCCCTGGCAACGCTCTGCCCGATCCCCATCCCATTCATGGGAAATACGAGGTGGGAGTGTATTACTTCCCGGGTTGGAAGACTGCCTCGCAGTGGGCGCCCATTCAACGCTATCCTGAGCGACGGCCCATTCTAGGCTGGTACCGCGAGGGCGATCCCAAAGTAGCAGACTGGCAGATCAGGTGGGCCGTGGAGCACGGCATCACCTTCTTTGCCTATGACTGGTATTGGTCCCAGGGATCGCGCCAGCTCGAACATGCCCTGGATGATGGCTTCCTGAAGTCCAAATATCGGCATCTGATGAAGTTCTGTTTGTTGTGGGCCAACCATAACGCCCCACACACATCCTCCATCGAGGATTGCCGGGCCGCTGCCCGGTATTGGATCCAACACTACTTCCGCCAGCCCGAGTACCTGCGCATCTCGGGCAGACCCGTAGTGATTATCTTTAGCCCCTATCGCTTTCGTGAAGACCTAGGCAGCGAGGGTGTCCGTAAAGCTCTGGATGCGATGCGTGCAGAGTGCGTAAGCGCAGGAATCAAGCCGGTCTACCTGATGGCATGTGTGGGAGGACCCGGCGACGGGGGTGAAGCCGCCAACGAAGGATACGACGCCGTTACCGCCTACAATTGGCCCGGATTGGCCATGCCCCCGGGTACTCTTCGTGCCCCGTTCCGGACGCTCATCGAAGGATACGTCCGCAACTGGCAGAGCCTCGTCGAGCAAGTCCCGATACCCCTTATGGTGCCGATTTCCGGCGGATGGGACAGCCGCCCGTGGCACGGAGATGCGGACTTGGTACGTACGGGCCGCACGCCCGCACTCTTTAGGCGCCACTTGGCGGACGCGAAGACGTTCATGCAGAGCCATCCCGCAAAGACGCTCCCTCTGGCGATTGTGGAAGCATGGAATGAATTCGGAGAAGGTTCGTACATCGAACCGCATCAGGAGGCCGGCTTCGCATACCTGGATGCCATCCGCAGTGTGTTTGGAGGAACGAAAGGCCAAGCGCCTCACGTGGATGTAACGCCGGAAGACGTGAACCAAGAGATCCCGCAGGTCACGCCCGAGCCTCTGGGGCGGGATCGCTGGACCTTCGCAAAAGACCTGGAAGGTTGGGAATCCGGAATGGAGATCCAGGGCCCAGTACAGAGTGCCAACGGTCTGTCGGCCGTAACCGCCGGCGATGATCCGGCATTTTTCGGCCCTCCAATCCAGCTCAACGCGTCGGAGTACAGCCGGGTGCGCATCCGGATGCGGCTTACGCCGGTCGGCGGGCAACCGTTTGACGATGAAGGCCAGTTGTTCTGGACCACACGAACCACACCGGAAAGTGAGGCGAACAGCGTCCGCTTCCCCGTCTTTGGTGACGGGACATGGCATGATTACCAGGTTCCGCTTTCCCAGAACAGGCGGTGGCGCACCGTGATTACGCGTTTACGCCTGGACCCTTGCAACCGCTCCGGTGTGCGCGTTGAAGTGCGTTCCATCGAGCTCGAGCGCTGATCGCAGTACCGCCAGAGAATTTGGGGAAAGCGACATGGTGATTGCACGGCTCCCGGCGTGATGAGAACGGATCATCATGGACGTTCCTCGAGGGCGCCGAGCCTGATCATTCCCTAGGGCCGGTTCGCCGTCGTGCGGCGGCGAGGCGGTAACGGTTCGCATTCCTAGACAGGCGGGCAGGGGAGGCAGTTCGGCTTCGGCTCATGGGACCGCGGTGAAGGGTGTCCCCCGTGCCGCAGGACACGCAAAAAAGGGGGAGGGGACCGCATCGCCGAAGGCCCCTCCCGAGTTGGTCGTGGCTAACCCTGATCAGTTTTCCAGCATCTAGACGCCGTGGCCGGCAGAGAGTTCGGCCCGGTAGCTGCGGCGCAGATACTCCTGAAGTGTCGCCTTCACATAGGCCGGTACTGTTTTGCCGTTGTACGACACTGCAGCAGCCCTGCTCACTCCCAATTGATCCAGGTTCTGGTTGGCTACATCGAGCAAGAGGCGCGCGTATACCGGATTGTGCACGCCCAAGCTTAGGTCTCGCAGCACGAAGTAGTAGTTGTGACGAGCCCTCTTGATTTGGATGGGCACTTGGGACTGGGGCGGAGGCGTCTTTCCAGCGGGAACCAGCGTAGTATAGTCCCACAGATCCGGATCTCCGAACGTAGCCTTCGACCATGCCTGCATCCGCGCGACGAGGTTGTACAGGCGCAACTGGATTTCTCCCTGAACCGCCAGCCGCGCTTGAGCATCGCCCGGCGTATGGCAGGGCTGGCAACTGATATCCAGGCTGACCGTGAAGGAGTGGCGGGCGTTGGGCATGTGGCATCCTACGCACTGCCCCGGGCGGGATGCATGGGCCATGGTGGTGGGAACGCCGCCCGATCCCGTGACGCCGCCGATCCCCATGAGCATGTAGAACTGCGGGTTCTCATGGAAGTTGGGGCGTGACGTGCCGCTGTTGAGGGCTGCGTCCGACGGGTCGCCTGTAGAGGTTGCTCCTCCCATATGGCAGTTGGCGCAGATCTGGTTGTAGGTGGAAATGATCTTCACGGGGGTGCCCGGTTGTCCCACTACCGACACGTCCGAATTCTCGATGGAGCGCAAAAGCTGAACCTGCATACCCGCCATATCAAGGTTAGGCGTGGTGCGCATGGGATCATGGCAGTTGACGCATGAGGGAGCCTCAGTGGTGGCGTTCACATAGCTCACGATCTGGTCGTTGGTAAGCGCCGCAATATTTGCGTCAATGTCATCTGCCCGCTGATATGCCGGAACAGCGTTGTCGGCCGTGTTCTCAATGAGATCGGCACGAAATGGCCCGCTGTGGCACCGGAGACACGTCTTGCCGTAGAAGCCAGGGTTCACCTTCGCCTCGGCAAGAACGTCTGCCACGGGCTTGGCGTGGGCCGACACATCGAAGTCGCTCTTCTGGCCTGTATGGCATTGCCCGCAAACGATGGAATTGGCAATGGTAGGCATCGTGAGGATGTTATCGGCCGAGGGCGAAGCTACGTGGATACTGGCGGGACCGTGGCACTGTTCGCATCCGATGGACACCTGAGCGTGCTTGGTCTTCGCAAATTCGGCAAAGTCAATCGTCACAGCGCCTCCAGCCTGCCGGCTTGCCGCCTTGCCGGATGCAGAGTGACAGTTTGCGCAGGAACTCGATCCCACGTAGGTTGCCCCCCTGTTGGGCGGGCGGCAAAAGTTGGAGAAACTGCTGACTCACCGATGGTGGCGGCTGATTGGTAGGGGGTTTGAGGGGTCCTCCGCCACCCCCGCAACCCATTAGGATGAGGGTGGCGGTGAGTGCGGTGGCACCGCTTACAGTGGCAACGAGTGTTTTACTTCGCATCGTGTCGCCCTCCTTTTGGGCAACCCTTAGGTGTTAGGATGGATCTCATCGGTGTGCCGAAACTACCGATGGCCCCGTAGGGTTGATGATGTTTTGTGAATACCGACGAAGCTGACCTGGCCATACCTCAGAACCTTCCGTCCGCGGTAAGCATTACGTCCGTGGTGTTGTAGTTCATCAGGCTGTCCACCCGGTCCCGATACCTCCAGGGCGACAGCACCAATCCAAGGCCGAAACCTGAACGAAGTTGGTGGCGCAGGCTGAGGGTGAAGTATTCGCCGCGGGTGTTCCCGTTGCGCAACAGAAGGGGATTGTCATTCGTTGTTGCGACGTCGGACAGGCTCATGTAGAGAGAGGTTCGCGGATCTATCTGCCAACTCGCGCCAACGGAGGCTTCTCGGTCATTGGGCGCGAACCTTCCAATGGTGGGGAAATCGGTCACGTCATTCTTCGCGTTCCAGCCCTCGAAGGCGTACTCCGTGAATGCGCTGAAGTTCCGGGTTATCTGCCAGTTGCCCCCAATTGTGAGGGACGCGATGCTCACGAACGCCGACCGGTCCGAGTTGTCCAGGCGTTCCCACGCGCCCACCACATACCCATTCGCCAATCCCGTACCTGTCTCGATCTTGGCCTGGGCGTAACTGCGCTGCTTCCAGAAGAGGGATCGGGCATCTTGGGTTGTCATCACCGGCGGGTTCGCGAGCGTCTGCACGTATCCCCACAGTGTGAGGCGCGTTTGCCGGCTCAGACGCCCATACAGGCGCCCGTCGAACGTGGTCCATCTCGGAACATCCACATACGTTTGATCGGCGCGCACCCGTTGCGCTTCCCGTTCCCGGATGCTGAGACTAAGAGACCATCCGGGCCAATGGTGCACGAGGCGCCCGCCCCCGCCCCGCTGCTTGCGGTCATAGGCGTTCTGAACCACAGGCAGGTGGAGCGTCTGGTTGAAGTAATCCAAATCCAGGTCGGTGTTTGGCCCCAGGGCGAAGGAGCTGTCGAAGGAAACTTGCTCCACGCGACTGGAAGGGGCGCCGGTTTGTTCAATGTTGTGCCGAACAAAATCGGCTCCGACCGCCACAGAGTTGGAGGGTTCCCATAGGTAAGAAGCCTGCCACCGCTTGAGCGTCATGTCTGGGCGGATGCCCGTGCGGTCGAAATACCGCCAGTCGGTGAAGCTCAATCCGATGAAGCCCGGACCCAGCTTGCCTTCAATGTTCATGTTGGAGAAGCGGGTGCGTTGATGGAGGGGAAGGGAAGGCGGTTCGTAATAGCTGTTTTGCTGGTCCATGCTGTACTGAAGGCCAAGGGCGAGGTTCGGAGTGATCTTCTGCTTGATCGCGACGTCCTGGAGTTCCCGATCGTTATTGGGCAGCGCAATGGGCGTCGGTTCGTAGAAGTGCGCCTGGTTGAGGACCAGGTCGAGGCTCGTAGCGCCGTGGAAGAAGGTGAACCTTGCCTGGTTGTGGAAGTCGTCTCCTCCCAATCCCCGTAGGACGAGCCGGCCGTAATTTGCGGGATCGCCGTTCCAAGGCACATACCTTAGCTCGCTGAGGAAGAAGCCCCGCGGCGGTGTAGCATATTGGAGGAACTTGGAACTGCCGCCGCGCAAATCCCAATCCGCCCAACCTACGCCAAGCGTCAGCGGCTGATAGGCGGGCTTCTTCGCGGCGGCCCCGTCCGCACCGGATCCGGACTGAGCCTGATCCTGCGCGCTCACAGGCCCTGCCCAAGCCGCCATAAGGGCAACAGCAACGACAATCTGCAGCAGCCCAGCGTGTTTCATCTCTATTGTCCTCCCGCTCATTCCTCTACCGGCTGAGGAGGTTTGGATCGGTGTTGGACCCGTGGGGCGCCACGTGGCACGGCCCCTGCCAACATGTTTGACCCGGATTGTGGTTCACCAGCTTTTCGGTGTGGCACTGGGCGCACAGCCCGCGAGAGAAGAGTTTGAGCAACCGAGGGTTGGGAGAACCGTGCGGCCGATGACACTCCACACAGCCTTCCCCCGTCCAGCCCGCCACAGGATCATGTTCATACACGAAGGGCCCCGCCGCATCAGCGTGGCAGGTGACGCAAGCGCTCCGGCCCGGTTTGATCTTTTTCAGAGAAGCCTGGGTGGGGTGCGGATCATGGCAGTCGCTGCACACCATGCGCCCTTCTGGGACCGGATGATGGAAATTCTGGCGGAACTCTCCAATCACACGCGGATGGCAGGTACCGCAGAGTGCCGGTTCGTCGGCCTTTAGCAAGCGTTTGGCCTCGGGCCGAGCAACATACGTGTCCTGCACCAGGGTGTTGGCGCTCGTGATGGGAGCCGGAGCGGCCGGTTTGCGGTTGATGGCAGGATTGTGAATGGAGTGGCATGCCGTGCACCCCAGGCCGGCGCGAGCGTGTTCTGTGCGCCGCCAGTGGGCCTCCGACATTACGTCCCGATGGCATCTTAGACAAGCCTCGGATTGATCTTTGCCCGAGGCTTTGGTGTAGCCGAAGATGTAATTGGGGATCTGGGCCTCGTCATCCATATGCTCCATGTGCGGCTTGCCGGGCCCGTGGCACGCTTCGCAGCCCTGTTGCGATGCAGGAGCATGGGGATTCCGTACAAAGGAGACATGGGGCGACTTGTTGAAACTTGCAGTCTATTCCGGATGGCAATCTACGCAGGCCTTCTCGCCCACATAATCCTCCGGTTTCGCTTGCTTGAAAATACTCATGCGGCTTGCGGGTCTCTTCGCCGAGGCCGGCTTCTCCTGAGATTGAAGAGGAAGTATGCCGGCAATCAACAGGGCCATGCCGCCAGCAATCGCTGTGACCGTCCATGCATGCACGTGTCTCATTTGTTCACCGCTCACTTTCAGAGCTGGCCATCGCGGATCCGAACGATTTAGGAACTAGTTCCCTCGGCCCACCGGTGGACCGGGCACCCAACGCAAGGGGCTTCTTCGGTGTTTAAGCCTGGTGCTCATGTGTTCCTGCCTGCCCTTGCCATAAGTCTTCGATCCCGGGATCCCTGCATTGGTGCGCCAGGCTCATTCGTTCGGAATATCACGATCTGGCGCCGCGCTGCGGACCAGTGTCAGACCCCGGCAACGGCTACATAATCGTACAGAGGCAGGCAGCCACGCAATAGAAAGATAGTCATATAGGCTCCATCCAAAGTACTAATCCGTGCATTCGTTCACAACCGCGGTTTGCAGAAGTCAATCCAGGGTCCTGCGCGCACCCATACGTCCTGACCGCCAGGTAACAGCAAGTGCGTTTCGGGTCTGTTAAACCACCTGCGAGCTCGTTCGCGTGTCCATCCTTGCCGCAAAGAGGAAGCCGGGGCAGCCGCCGCGTAATCACCGAAGAGACCCTTGCGGTCCGGGGGCGGGAGGGGAGCCGGAATGGCAAATGCGTTGATGGTGATGGGGCTTTGGGCTGCGATCTTCGCGCCTGGAAGGAGTTCCGCCGAGATGACACTCTTCAAGGCTGGAGGTGCCGGCCGAGAAATTGGGATCGAACAAGGGATCCTGCGCACCACCGCGCTCTTAGCAGGCGCCATCCGGTGCGAGGTGCGCGGGCCCGAGTTTCGCCTCTGCATCGGCGAGCATCCCGTGGTTGTAGAGAGCTCTCGCTTTCATGCAGTCCCGGTCGGGCGCGGGCGCTATCAGTGTACATCAACGGATCTGCCGTCTGTACAGGTGCGCTATGCTGCAGACCACCAGAGAGGCGTTGTGCACAAATGGCTCCGCGTGCAAAACACAACAGCGCATCCCATCCTTTTGCGTTGGGTTGATGTAGAGGCCTGGAAACCGGGCGAAGCCATCACCTATTCCGTGTCGCCGCAATTTCCACAGCTAGGCGATTGGGGACAGCCTGTGTTCACCACGCACTTTTTTGTAGGCGTAGAGTTCCCTGCTGCCCGATGCGCTGCGCTTGCGGGCGGCGCACTTCAATGCCGCGAGTACCCCGGGATTTGGCTGAAGCCCCAAGAGAGCTGGACCTCCCATGCAAGCGTCCTCGGGGCTTCGCCGGCGGGAGCCGTGGAAACCGCCTTCATGAACTATGTGGCTACTTTGCCGCGTCATAAGCCGCGGGCCTTCATTTACTGGAACGGTTTCCGCGTAATCAAGCCTCCGGATCGCACATCTCAGGGACTGCGCATGATCGAGCGCGCGCGGGAATTGAAGCGCCTCACCGGTTTCGCTTTCGATGCCTGGACGTACGACGCGGGCTTCGATATGTACCGGCCCGACGCGCTCTTCGTTCCAAACGAGCCGGCACTGTGGCCTGCATCGCGTGAAGTTCTGAAGGACGTTGGCACCCCGCTGGGCTTCTGGACGAGCTTTTCGTGTGTCTTTGACACACCTACGCATGCCTGGGGCGCTCGGCAGGGCTACGGGCTTCAGCATTCTTCGGCGTACTGCCTTGCCGAGCCCACATACGCCCGGGCCATGGAACGGCGGCTGGCGCAGATCGTGCGGCAATACGGCATGAGATCCATCAATTTTGACGGCATGTATTGGGGCCAAGGTTATGGATGCAATACTCCCGGTCACGGCCATCTCGTAGGCGAGGGAGAAGAGGCGGGCGTATACGGCACGTACGCGGTAGTTGCGGAAGAGATGCGCATCTTCAGGATGCTCAGGCGCATCCGGCCGGATATCTGCTTGGATCTGTTCGTGTGCAACGAGTGGGCCAGCCCATGGTGGCTCAGAGAAGTGGATGGCGTGCATACGGTGCCCGGCGACACAGTCGCGGCCGGCATCCCCTCGCCCTGGCTTCGTGACGAACTGATTACTGTACGTGATATGCAGGTTTGGGATGAACACGTGCGGATGCGGCGGCAGTTTCCGCTATGGGCTGAAGACCTGTATGGAAACCAGGTGCGCAAGGATCACCTAATTGACGGCATCACCGTTACAGGCGAGAGCATGGGAGCGCGTTGGGAAGATGAATACGTGATGGCGCTGGCAGCACGAGGAGCCGTGTCCGCCTATATCGTGTGCTGCGACCTGGATGTGCTGGCCCATACTGCTGCCGGGCTCCGCTTCCTGGGTGAGGTTGCCAAGTGGGTGAAAGCCAATGCGCCCATCTACCGGCATTTCGCGCTCATCGGCGGAGACCCGGCCCGCGGCGAAGCCTTTGGCTATGCCCACGGGGACGGCGCCGGCCGCGCCCTCGTCGGCATACGCAATCCGGTGATTGCAACCCAACAGATCACAATCAAGATCGGCACGGAGCTGAACCTGCGGGAGGCCGGACCTTATCAGGTGACGATGCTCTATCCCTACCGATACACGTGGAACCGCGTAGATGCGGAAAAAGGGGTGTCCGTCACTCTGTGGGGCTTTGAGGTCGCGCTCCTGGAGGTGAGGTCCGCCAGACGCGCCTATCCCAACGTACCGGAAGGCCGGTGGGTGGATCAGAACGGCATGCTCTATACGGCTGGGCCAGATCCCGATCCGCCGTCACCCGAATGGAACTTCAATGCTTCCCGACGGCCGGACCTCAACCTCAATGGGGCTGTCACCATACCGGACGGAACCCGCGGCGAGCTGCAGATCGCGCTGGCGAACCTGAAAGGGCGCGATGCCATAGGAGCAACGGCAGAGGTGGACGGGGCTCGTATACCCGTTGAGGTCCATTTGCGAAATCGCGGCGCCAATGCGGATGCCTGGCTTCTGTTGCCCCTCGGTGCAGGGCGCCACCAGATCGAGATCTCGTGCGACGTCCCCGCCGGCACACTTTCGGGAGCCTGGCTGGAGTGCCGGGGTGAACGGAACTTCACACAGACGCACCATCGCGCACCGGACGGTTTGTTTCCAATAGTGCATCCGGGCCAATGGCGCAGGAGCTATCAGGTTCTGACAGCCCGATCAAGGCCATAGGCGGCGCAGATCTTAACAACATTTAATCGGCGTTTCATGCTGCTTTCATGTCGGATTGGTAAAATAGCCGCGGTTGCGTTCTGGGAGGACGTTCGATCCCGAGTGAGGATGCCTGTGCGAGAGGGGATTAGAGGGTACCGCGGCTTTGCATGATAGGTAAGATTACCCTCTTGACCGCAGCAACCGGCAAGGTTAAACTGCTCAATGATTGTCCATGTCGCCGGGCACTACCCGCGGCGACGGGTGCGATTGCCTGAGCTTTGCCTCCGGAAGGGGAAGCAGGGCCGTCTTCCTACGCAAACATTGGATCAACTACAGGAGGAAACGCTGATGTTCTCACCGTCCAAACGATCAGCCTTTACGCTGATCGAATTGCTCGTCGTTATCGCGATTATCGCAATTCTGGCAGCAATCTTGTTCCCTGTGTTTGCCCAGGCACGGGAGCGCGCCCGCCAGAACACCTGCCTTTCCAACGAAAAGCAAATCATGCTGGGCATCATGCAATATGCTCAAGATTATGATGAGACGTACTGCACGGGCCGCCATCCGAACTCCGGCGTAGTGGATGCATACCTCGGCAACGATAGCTGTGGCCAGTACCCGTACGGATATACGTGGCGGTATGCGGTGATGCCCTACATCAAGAACTCTCAAATCTGGTCTTGCCCGAGCAACCAACAATCCGATCCCGGTGACGGCAATAGCTGGGTGGAAGGTTGTTTGGATCGGCAGGCAGGCATTCACCGCGGATATGCTCTGAACGGGAACATCTTCAATACCTGGCGCGGCGTCAAGATGGCCACCATTCAGCGTGCGGCCGGAGTGATGATGCTTCTGGAAAGCCGCTTCGAATACCCGGACCTTGGCGATTGGTGTTATCCCGGTTGGTATTGGGTAGGCGGCAAGGGGAATTTCCAGACCCACCTGGGAATGTCCAACTGGGGCTTTGTGGATGGACACGTAAAGGCCATGAAGCACCAGGCGGTAGCCGGATCCAATCCCACCAGCTACTGGCGCGATGAGGAGCCGCCCTACAATGACCTCGGTTGGATCCCGAACCTCTTGAGCCGCATCAATCAGGTTGCCGAATACCGCTAAACTCCGCTTGCAATGAACGCGACGCCCGGGCCGCAGGCTATGCTTGAGGTCCGGGCTTCTTTTTTGACAGCATCCTCCGCCTACCGTCCGCACGGGTGCGCTGTAGGGTACCATGGGGCATGCTCGTAGCTGCATGCCTGTGTGGTTTCTGCATTGCGCCGATATCGGCCGCCGCCGCTTCGACGGCTGTTGCCAGCGCCCAACGCGTTCTGGTCGGCGCCATCCGCTGGGATGGCTGGCACGGCAGCCAGAGTGAAGTGGGGAGAGTTCTCCAAACCACTCTGGATCCCATCCAATGGCGGTACCGCCTGCCATTCTACGCCCGTATATCCCCGGATGGACATGTAGAGATAGACGGCAGTTCCCAACAGGTTGTAGATGAAGAGATCCGCCAGGCGTCTGCGGCAGGTCTGGACTATTTCGCCTTCGTAACATACCCGGCGGGCACACCCATGAGCTTGGGTCTCGATCGGTATCTTTCCAGCCCCATCCGCAGCCGCATTCATTTCTGCCTGATCACGGAAGCGCTGCGATGGAAGGACCCCGCATTCCGCAAGCGGGTGGAGGATCTGATGGCAGAACCCGGGTATCTCACAGTTTTGAACCGCCGGCCCGTCCTCTTCCTCGGTTTCCTCGACGAGGATACGATTGCGGCCCAATGGGGTTCTGCGCGGGCCTTCCGCAAGGCCTTGGACGATCTTCGCCGGAATCTACGCCGCCGCGGGTTCGGGGAACTCTATCTTGTGATCATGGACTTCCATGCCGTGCCGGGAGCGCTATGGGCTGAGCGCCTGGGCGCGGATGCGATCAGCGCCTATGCCACGGAAGGGGGCGGCCGGGGAGCGCCCTACGCGGCGCTGGCGGCACACACAGAGCACTTCTGGAACGACTGCCTGAAAACCGGCCGACACGTGGTGCCTCTCGTCATGACGGGTTGGGACCGGCGGCCGCGCGTGATGCATCCCCATCCATGGGAACCTTGGCAAAAACCCGGCGTGGGTATCGAAAAGTACTATCAGACGGCCACCCCACAGGAAATCGCAGAACACCTGCTCCACGCAATCCGATGGATCGGCAGCCATGCTGACGCGGATCCGCCTCGCCTCATCCTAATCTACGCGTGGAACGAGAATGATGAAGGGGGATGGCTGGTCCCAACCGTTGCGGAAGGCAACGCGCGTCTTCGGGCCCTCCGCGCAGCGTTGGAGCGCGTCCGCATGCCCAAATGATCCGGCGATAGGTGCCGCCCTTTTGCGTCAAAGCCAATCGGGAGGTAGCCGGCAGGGAACCTCAAGGCCTCCAGCGAAGTTACAATGGAAGGGTTGAGCTATATTCGAGGGGGCATCCGTAATGCTTCCTAGATTGAGAGGAGACCAATGAAGGGACACCAAGAGAGCGGAACGACACGGCGGGAATTCCTGAAGACAGGGACCGTTGCCCTGGCTGGAGCATTGGCGGGGCCGGCTGTAGGCGCCAATCCTATGCGTGTAGCCACTAGAGCGGACACCATCAAAGTAGGGCTGATCGGCTGCGGCGGCCGCGGTACGGGCGCTGCCTCGCAGGCTCTGCGTGCCGACCCGGGCGTGGTTCTCACCGCCATGGGCGATGTCGTTCAGAGCCAGATAGATAAGAGCTTGGCAGCGCTCAAAGCCGAGCCTGATATCGCAGCCCGTGTCCAAGTGAATCCCAGCCGAATGTTCATCGGGCTCGATTGCTACCTAAAGGTTTTGGCGAGCGGTGTAGACGTGGTATTGCTGGCATCGCCGCCGGGTTTTCGGCCCCGGGAGATCCGCGCTGCAGTGGACGCCGGCAAGCACATCTTCGCCGAGAAGCCCATGGGTACCGACCCCGTGATGGTGCGCATGGCCTGGGAGGCAGCTCGCGATGCCAAAACCAAGAACCTTGCGCTGGTCGCCGGGTTCTGCTGGCGCTATGAGCCCGCCCGGCGCGCTTTCTACCAAAAGATCCACGAAGGCGCGATCGGAGACATACGCCATATCCATGCCACATACCTGGCAGGACCGGTAAAGCCCATGCCGCCCGCATCCGACAGGCCGGCCGGAATGAGCGACGTTGAGTGGCAGATACGCAACTGGTACAACTTCGTTTGGCTCTCCGGTGATGGTTTGGTGGAACAGGCGTGTCATAGCGTAGACAAGATCCTTTGGGCCATGAAAGACGTTCCTCCCCTTCGGTGCGTTGCCAACGGAGGGCGCATGCACCCAAACAACGAAGGGAACATCTATGACCACATTGATGTGTTCTACGAGTGGCCGGACGGTTCCCGTGCCACCATGGCCCAACGACAGATTACGTGCCCCTACTATGACAATTCCGACTTCATCGCAGGAACGCGCGGAATGGGCATCATAACCGGCGCGGGTCCCGTGATCAAGGGTGAGGTCGCCTGGCACTACGAGGGGCCTCTCAAAGATATGTATCAAGTAGAACACGACGAGCTCTTTGCATCCATACGCCGCGGTAAACCCATCAACGATGGGGAACGCATGGCGCGGAGCACCATGGCCGCCCTCATGGGCCGTTCTGCTGCGTACACCGGCGCGCAGATTACGTGGGACCAGATCATGCAGTCCCAGTGGCGCCTGTTCCCCGAGAAGTTGGAGTGGAACATGTCGCTACCCGTGAGCCCCATCGCCATTCCCGGCGTCACAAAGTTCGTGTGACGATGGTGCGGGAACCCAGGACCGTTCGGGTCCGTACTATCACTTGACAAAAGCACGCTCAAATGGCATAATGACGGTGCACTAATCAAACTCACTGCCAGGTGCCTAGCGGCAGATGGCGGTGGGAGCGCCGGTAAATCTACCCTTGACGGCGTGGAATTCGGAGGTGTCCTGATGGCAAAGACTGTGGGGATTGATCTTGGAACGACGAACTCGGTGGTGGCGGTGATGGAAGGCGGCGAGCCCACCGTCATTCCAAACTCCGAGGGAAGCCGCCTCACCCCTTCTGTGGTGGGCTTCACGAAGACGGGCGAGCGCCTTGTGGGGGCAGCGGCAAAACGCCAGGCCATCATCAACCCCGAGCGCACTATCATCTCTGTGAAGCGCAAAATGGGTACCACCGAGAAATTCCGGATTGACGACAAGTCTTACACTCCGGAAGAGATCTCGGCAATGATCCTTCAGAAGCTAAAGGCCGATGCCGAGGCATACCTGGGCGAAAAGGTGGATGCGGCGGTGATCACCGTCCCGGCATATTTCAACGATGCCCAGCGCACAGCGACCAAGAACGCTGGAGAGATCGCCGGATTGAAAGTGCTGCGCATCATCAACGAACCCACCGCAGCCGCCCTGGCGTATGGGTTGGACAAAAAGAAGAACGAGACGATTTTGGTCTTTGATCTGGGCGGCGGTACCTTCGACGTGTCCATCCTGGAAGTAGGTGAAGGCGTCTTCGAAGTGAAATCCACTTCTGGAGACACGCACCTGGGAGGCGATGACTGGGATCAGCGCATTGTGGACTATGTGGCGGCAGAGTTCAAGAAAGAACACGGGATTGACCTTACGAAGGACCGCCAGGCGATGCAGCGTTTGCGGGAAGCCGCTGAAAAGGCCAAGATCGAACTTTCCAACGTGGTGCAGACCAACATCAACCTACCCTTCATCAGCGCCACGGCTGAGGGCCCGGTGCACCTGGACGTGAACCTCACGCGGGCAAAGTTCGAGGAGCTTACCCGCGATCTTCTGGAGCGCTGTATCGGTCCATTTAACCGCGCCATTGAAGACGCCAAGATTAAGCCCAGCGACATTGACGAGATTGTCCTCGTGGGCGGCTCTACCCGCATGCCCATGGTGCAGGAGCTCGTGCGGAAGCTGGCTGGAGGTAAGGAGCCCAATAAGGGCGTCAATCCCGACGAGGTTGTGGCAGTCGGCGCTGCCATCCAGGCAGGGGTCCTCGGAGGAGAAGTAAAGGACGTTGTCCTGCTGGATGTGACGCCGCTTTCCCTGGGTATCGAAACGCTGGGTGGAGTTTTCACCAAGCTCATCGAGCGCAACACGACGATCCCCACGCGCAAGAGCGAGATCTTCTCCACAGCGGAGGATGGACAGACCTCCGTGCATGTAAAGGTCTACCAGGGCGAGCGTGAAATCGCGGCGCACAACAAGCTCCTGGGCGACTTTCAGCTTACGGGCATCCCCCCTGCACCGCGGGGCGTGCCGCAGATCGAGGTGACGTTTGACATAGATGCCAACGGTATCGTGAATGTGTCCGCGCGAGACAGGGCTACCGGCAAGGAACAGAGCATCACGATCAGTGGTTCCTCCAATCTCAGCAAGAGCGACATCGAGCGGATGGTTGCCGAAGCCGCAGCCCACGCCGAAGAGGATCGCCGGCAGCGCGAGTTGGCAGAAGCACGAAACGCCGCCGACGCCCTCATCTACAACACCGAACATACGATGAAGGAACTCGGCGAGAAGGTCCCCAGCGACCAGAAGCTGCGGGTCGAAAACGCCATCAGCAACCTGCGCAAAGCGGTACAAGGCACGAATGCCGAGGAGATCCGCTCGCTAACCGAGGAACTGCGGCAAGCGAGTTTTGCTCTCTCGGAGATCCTTTACAAGCAGACTGCCGGTGCCGGGGCCTCTCAGCCTGGCGACCAATATGCTGCGGCTGGGACGGAGAGCCACAAGCCCGGTGATGATGACGTGATAGACGCTGAGTTCAAGGCCAAGTAACCCCGCACGAGCGGTGGGAGACGTAGGGTTGCCCTGGCCCCACGCAGAGCCGGCTACGCATGCACATTGGGTGGGCTCTGCGTGGGGTGCCCGAAGCTCCATTGGACTTGCTGGGAGGTATTGGCGTGAACGGGCCTACGTACAAGGACTATTACCAGATCCTAGGCGTGCCGCGAACGGCCGACGAAAAAGAGATCAAGTCGGCCTATCGCAAGCTCGCGCGCAAATATCACCCAGACGTCAACCCCGGCGACAAGTCTGCGGAAGAGAAGTTCAAGGAGATCCAAGAGGCTTACGATATCCTTGGGGACCCTGCGAAGCGCGCTCAATATGACCGCTTCGGCGAGCAGTGGAAGACGTACAGCCGCACAGCCGCAGAGCAACCCGGCGGGTACGGCGGGTACGACTTTCGCGTAGACCTCGGCGGACCGGGTATCAACCTCAGCGATTTCTTTGAGTCTCTCTTCGGGGGCGGGCATCGGGGTACCCAAACGCAAAGCAGATCCGTCCACGAGCGCGGCGAGGATCTCGAATACGGCATAGACCTTACCTTGGAAGAGGCGCAAAACGGGGTCACAAAGGATCTTACACTCAAAACAGAGGATCTCTGTGCCGTGTGCGGGGGATCCGGAGTGGCCCCCAACAACCGGGGGATGCTCGGTCTGGGCCTCCCCTGCGCAGCGTGCCAAGGTACCGGCCGCATACCCCGCACCCGCCGAGTGGAGGTGAAGATCCCCGCCGGCGTAACGGAGGGGCAGCGCATTCGGCTGGCGGGAGAAGGCGGTGCCGGCCTCAATGGGCGCCGCGGGGACCTTTACCTTCTGGTGCGCCTCAAACCGCATCCCGTTTTTCGGCGGGAGGGCAACGATCTTCTAGTGGATGTGGGAGTGCCCTTCACCGTGGCGGCCCTGGGAGGCGAGGTGGAAGTTCCCACGTTGAGCGGAAGGCGGACCCTTACCGTGCCGGCAGGCGTGCAATGCGGGCAGAAGTTGAGAGTGGCCGGCCAGGGATTGAAGGGCTCCGGCTCCCGGCGTACCGGGGATCTGTACGCAGTGATCAAGGTACTCGTGCCGAAGGATCTGTCTCCGCGTGAGCGCGATCTCGTACAGGAATTGGCACGCATTCGCGGGGACAAGGCGCGGCTCTGAAAGGGGGGCGAAGGTATGGACGATCGCGACCCAACAGAACCGGTCTATATGATTAGTGTAGCGGCGCAACTTACCGGCCTTCATCCCCAAACTGTTCGCTTGTATGAGCGGTTGGGTTTGATTACGCCGCATAGGGTCAATAAGAAGAACCGCGTCTATTCCGAGAGCGATATCCAGCGCCTGCTCCAGATCCGCCGCTTCACACAAGAGATGGGAGTGAACCTGGCGGGTGTGGAAATCATCCTCGATTTGCTCGAAAAGCTGGAGCAGGCTCAGCGGGAGATCGAGCGCTTGCGCACGATGCTGGCGGCGGGTAACGAAGCGCGCACCGCCCCCACCGCCGGGGAATGATCCTTTGGGAGAAGGACGCACTAGGTTCTGAGGTTACTGGGCAGTTTGGTGTTCGTCTATAGCACGGAAGGCACCCGTTCAAGGATCCTGGGGCCCTGTGCACGAGCCACGTAGGCGTGAGGCAAGGCGGCAGCTAAGGCTGAAGGGATGCCCTTGGAATTACTGCAACGGTGGTGCCTCGGAAGCGAAGGGGCCACCGGAACCAGTAGTCTGCGATGTGTGGGCCCGCTTTCAATCGTGGTGAGCGAGGTGGGGACCGATGAACACACTACTGAGCCCCGTTCAGCTCATGGCGCGTCGGGCTGTGTTCGCCCTCGACGCGGTCCAGCGACGCCGCTTCGGCGTATACGAGTTCACAGACGATGATCGCTGCATCCTCAGAGTGGCTCGCACCCAAGCAACTGAGCACGTTGTTCTCGGCGATGGGACCGAGGTTGCCCCAGGAGATCCGATCCTCGAAATACATTTTTGGAACGAACACATACCGGAGATGGGGCCCGACGGTCCCGACCTCGCCTGGGCCGCACGTTTCCTTAAGCGGTGGCTTCATTCCTTGCGGCTCCTGGCCAGATACATTCAGCATTCCCCGGAGTGCTCTCAGATCGTTGCCATCCGCGGCGTGTCATCCTTCGCGAGCCACGCCCTCGGAAAATACCAGCATGTTACCGGTCTCATGGGTTTCGAGCTGCACCGCGAGGTACCGCGGAGCCGCAGAGATGAGGTGATCTGCTTTTTCGTGAGCCTCTACGTGTGGGTGATCGTGTGGGTGCTTCATCCGGCGGGTCTGCGGGGCAAGCCCGTGGCGACTGCAGAGCGCGGATCGCTGTGGATCTCTCGCCGAGGTCTGTTGGAGCGCTTCGGGCGTCCGGAACGCCACCCCGCACAAGATCGCTGCATCCCCACACGGGTCGCCTAATCTAGGGGCTGATGCGGATGCTGTGCCAGGCTGCTCGAACCCGCGGCATAGCGGTAGGGCTCTAGGGAGCAATCGGCGGTATCGGACCGCATCTTCCTTTGCGCGGCGCACGCCGCCACAACCCGCCCGGTCCCGGTATCGGAACGCACTCGTTACGCGGGTCATGGGGTTGGCACTGTCGGAAAGAAGGGTCGCAGGTGGGGCAGCCAGACGCAGTCGCTGGGACATTGCCGCATGTGCTTCGCCATGCCCAAGAATTGGGGCCGTGGGTCTATCCGGTCCTCGCCCTGCTCGTGATGCTCGAAGGACCTGCGGCCACTCTGCTGGGAGCCAGCGCTGCGGCCATCGGGTTTATGCGCCCGATCCCAGTTTTTATTACCGCTGCGAGCGCCAACATGGCGAGCGATGCGCTTTGGTATCATCTGGGCCGCCTCGGCAAGGCCGAATGGATGGTAGATCACGCCCGATGGCTCGGCTTGGCTCCTGCCCGGGTGCAGCTGATGCAGCGCAAGATCCGGCGCAACGGTGTGCGGATGCTGTTCGTAGCCAAACTGACCCTGGTCTTTTCGGTGCCTGCCCTTGTTGCGGCAGGCGTCTGCCGGGTTTCCTATCGGCGATGGCTCCCATACGGTATTGCGGCGGAAGCTCTTTGGACCGGCACGCTCGTAACCCTGGGTTACACCCTCAGTGCGTATATCCAAAGGCTCACGCACGGCATCCAGATCCTCGCCGCAGCCAGTGCCGCCGTTTTCGTGCCTGTGATGCTCGTGCTCGTGATCCGGTATGCATCGGAGCGGTCTATCCAGCCTGAGGAAGACTTGTGAGAATAGCCATCGCCTCCCAGAACTTCGTTCAGGCTAACAACGGCCAGGCAGTGTTTGCCCGCAATTTGGCCAAGCGGCTGGCAGATGGCGGCCACGAGGTCCTCTGCCTAACCCCGTCTGATCGAGGGGAGCCCTACCGGGTAGAGGAAGGCCAACTTCAGATCGCCGCCATTACCTCGGTCGCCTTGAAGCCCTTCTATCCGGATGTACGCGTGAGCTTCTGGGCAGACCGGGCGGTGTCAAAGCTTCTGGACGAGTTCCATCCTGATGTTGTCCACATCCAAGATCACTTCCCATTGTGCCGAGCGGTTGTGCGCAAGGCACGGGCAAGGTCCATCCCGTTATTGGGAACGAACCATTTTCTCCCCGAAAATCTGGTACCGTACATCCCCATCCTGGGTCGCATCCCCGCGACACGCAGATTGGTGGAACGGATCCTTTGGCGGCAGGTGCGGGTTGTATTCTCCGCGATGGATGCCGTTGCAGCGCCCAGCAGGACGGCTGCCTGCATCCTCGAGAGAGAAGCCGGGATACCATCGGTCGTCGCCATCTCGTGTGGTGTTGACGTCGAGGCATGGCAGGCAGATCCTTCATTGGAACCTTCGGCTGCGCGCGCCGTCTTCGGATTGCCGGAAGAGGGCGTAGGCGTGCTCTATTTGGGGAGGGTGGATCGGGAGAAGCGTGTGGATGTGCTCGTGCGCGCCGTAGCGGATCTCGGGTGCTCCGAGGTGTGGCTGGCAGTGGCGGGAACAGGAAGCGAACTCGCAGCTCTGAAGCGGCTCGCTCGCCGCACCGATGGATCGGCCCGCGTCTACTTCCTGGGGTTCATTGCCGAGCCCGCATTGCCTGTTCTTCTGCGTGCCGCGGATGTGTTCGCCATGCCTAGTGAGGCAGAGCTGCTCAGCATCGCCACGCTGGAGGCAATGGCAGCCGGGCTTCCGGTTCTGGCAGCCAATGCCCGAGCGCTTCCCGAACTGGTAGAACACGGCGTCAACGGATACCTTTTCCGGCCCGGAGACGCGTCCGACGCTGCGCATTGGCTCAGGGCGCTGGCATGCGATGGTGCGTTGCGCCGCCGAATGGGAGAGGCAGGCCGTCAACGGGCGACGGCGCATGCACTTCCGCAAACGGTCGCCGCCTACGAGAAGATGTACCAGGATGTCCTGGCGCGCCGCAGATGATGCATGCGCGATGCGCGGAAGCCCTCCGTTGGAATTGCGCAGTTCCTAGATCCGTGGACCCCCTCGGGGCTCGGGCGCAAACATTACTCGGAGGTGAAGTAGTCTGTGTCCACGCGCTGCACTGGGAGCGAACGAACCGTAGTCACGCCGACGCCATAATGCATCATAAGTCTCACCAATTGCGGCCCATCTATCAAAACGACGCGGCTTTCGATCTCTTCCGCGTACCTGCGGGCATCGGGGGTGAACGTTCCGCTGGTGATGAACACCCCCTTACGCCCGCGCCTGCCGTGGAGCGCGCCCACAAACTCCTGGATCTTCGGGCGGCCTACAGGTCCTTGCCATCGCTTGGCCTGCACATAGATCATTTCCAGACCGAGGTCATCCAGCTTGATCTCTCCGTCAATGCCGCCGTCGCCTGTCTTGCCCACAACCTGCGTGTCTTCCGCCTTGCCGCCGTAGCCCATCTTTTGGAGCAAGTCCAACACCAGCTTCTCGAAGAATTCAGGAGCGCATTGGTGCACCTGTTCCAGAAGCTGATCGGCCAGATCATCGCGAAGGCGCTTCCACGACTGGTCCAGGGCTTCTGAAGGCGGGTCTTCCTGTGAGCGTACCACAGCCTGGCCGCCGGATCGCGTAGTTTGGGCTCCGTCCTCTTGCCGGCCGCGCCATTCCCGGAATTCGGGAAAGCGGTCCAGATAGGCGAGGTCGAGTGTGTCCGGCCCTTCGGCAAGTACTGCCTGCCCGCGATCGGTGATGCGCACGAAGCCGCGCGCGGGCCGGCTCACCAATCCGGCATGCGCCAGATACGTTGCGGCCCAGTGAACACGGTTGTAAAAAACAAAATTGCCGCCGACCAGGCGCTCCTGCCGTTCTGCCTGAGTCAATGCGAATTCGTCCGCAAGTTGCTCCATAAGGGCTCGAAACTGGTGAGGCTCTCCATCCTTTACAGCCCGCAGCAAGGGAAGCATGATTTCATCAAACGCCGGTATAGGCATCGGATCCTCCGAAACGGAGCGCTGACTACGGTTTGTTTTGCAATTCTTCGCGAGGACTAGGGTTTCCTGTTCGCAAAGACTTTTTGTTATCGCCGCAACCGAGGGATTGGTCCCGCCAGCCATTTGCGCGGCGGTATACTGGTGAAGCGGCCTCGTTTGTACATAATGAAGATTGGGGGTGTCGCTACTCCCTTGCACACAGCGGCTGGCTGCCCTGATGCAGCAACACACAGAAAGGGATGTCGCATGGAGGAGACGTTCGCTGTCGTTGGTTTGGGATATGTGGGTCTGCCTGTGGCGGTGGGCTTCGCGCGCAAGTTTCCCAAAGTTATCGGATTCGATATTGACGCCGGGAAGATCGAAGCTCTCCGGCGCGGTGTAGACCGTACGGGAAGCTTCACGGCCGACGAGCTTGCCTGTGTCCCCTTGCGCTTCACGTCGGACGTGCAGGACCTCAAAGAAGCCACGTTCATCATCGTGGCGGTGCCGACGCCAGTGGATGCCTTCAATCAGCCGGACCTTGGTCCGCTGCGAAGAGCTTCGGAACTCGTAGGAAGCGCCCTACAGCCCGGAGCGGTGGTGGTTTTCGAGTCTACCGTTTATCCTGGTGTCACAGAAGAAGTGTGCGGCCCCATTTTGGAACGCGTGTCCGGCCTGAAGCGGGGGCTGGAGTTCAAACTCGGATATTCGCCCGAGCGCATCAATCCAGGGGACACCGAGCACACTTTCGAACGCATCGTAAAGGTGGTGTCGGGTGAAGATGCCGAGACGCTGGAGCGGGTAGCCCGGGCCTACGAGGCAGTGGTGGCAGCAGGCGTTCATCGGGCGCCGAGCATCAAAGTAGCAGAGGCTGCGAAGGTCATCGAGAACACCCAGCGCGATCTGAACATTGCCCTAATGAATGAGCTGGCACTCATCTTTGACCGCATGGGCATCCGAACCAGCGATGTGCTCGAGGCCGCGGGCACCAAGTGGAATTTCCTCAGGTTCTCGCCGGGGCTTGTAGGCGGCCATTGCATCGGAGTGGATCCGTACTACCTCACCACGAAAGCGGTGCAGCTCGGCTATCATCCCGAGGTGATCTTGGCAGGCCGCCGAGTGAATGATGGGATGGGACGTTTCATCGCCCAGCGGCTGATCAAGCTCCTTGCCAATTGTGACGGCCAGCCCATCAAACACGCGCGCATCGGGATCCTAGGGCTTACATTCAAAGAGAATGTTCCGGATCTCAGGAACAGCCGTGTCCCGGATATTGTGGCGGAATTGAGGCAATTCGGCATCGAACCCATCGTGCACGATCCCCTGGCCGACCAGTTAGAAGCGATCCACGAGTACGGCATTCGCTTGTCGCCGCTGGACGCGTTCCGTCTCTTGGACGGGCTCGTGTTCGCCGTCCCGCATCGCGAATACGTGCAGAAGGATCCGGCATGGTTCGCCGGATGCCTCAAACCGGGCGGCGTCTTGATGGACGTGAAGAGCATCCTACGCAAGAACCCGCCACCCGACACAGTTCGGTATTGGTGCATCTAGCTGCCGGAGCCTTCGGGATGCCCACGTGGTGCGCCACAGATCGTAAGGCCGGAACATGGTTTAGGGGTTCGGACTTCGCTCGGTGGAGAGGCGTTTGCGGGACCCTAGGTGTTCTCCGCCAAGCCGGAGTGCCGCCGGTGGCTCCCACGATACGGGAGGGAGGTGTACGAACACCCGCTCAAGGAACCGCGGCCCAGGATCCCGCGCTACTTTTTGCCGCGTATTCGCCTCAGTAAAGCCCGGAGCGGATCAAAATAGATGTCGGCCACCCGTTCCTTAAGGGGAATAATGGCGTCGTCGGTGATATGGATGTGCTCCGGACAAACTTCTTCACAGCACTTGGTGATATTGCAGTAGCCCACGCCGGCCTCGTTGCGAAGCTGCACTCGGCGGTCCACGATATCCAGAGGGTGCATATCGAGGCTTGCAATCTTCACCATGAAGCGCGGCCCGAAGTAGCCGTCCTTCCGGTTGTGATCCCTTAGCACGTGGCATACATCTTGGCAGAGGAAGCACTCGATGCACATGCGGAATTGCTGCACGCGCTCCACGTCCATTTGCTGCATCCGGAAGGGCCGGGGAGTCTTGGGGGACACCGTAAGAGGCGGGATTTGCTTGGCCCTCTCATAATTCCAGGACACATCGGTTACCAGATCTTTGATCAAAGGAAACGTTTTGAGCGGATGCACGCGGATGACGCCGTTTTCATCGGCATAATCCTCTACGCGGCTCTTGCACATGAGGCGGGGAAGCCCGTTGATCTCGGCGCTGCATGACCCGCATTTAGCCGCTTTACAGTTCCACCGCACGGCGATCGAACTATCCTGCCGCTCTTGCACCTGTCGAACAGCATCCAGCACCACCATTCCTGGAAAGGTTTCCACCTCGTAGGATTTCTCTTCGCCGCCGTGGGCATCGCCCCTAAAGATCTTGAGTGTGATCATTTTGCGCATCGGCTCTTCTCCAAACCTCTTTTGTAGCGCGCTCGGTGGCGTCACCGCCTGCTTCACCGCTTCCGAAGGGTCTCCTCGTCAAAGAGTGCGGCGAGATGGGGCGGCATCTCAGGCACGGGCACCGTGTCCAGGCGCACTCGGTCGCCGTCCTTCATCGCCAGTATGTTCTTGCGAGCCCATTCCGCATCCTTATTGGGATAATCCAGCCTCCACTGGGCTCCGCGGGACTCCTTGCGCTCGAGGGCGCAGCGTACGATGATCTCAGAAGTTTTGAGCATGAAGCGGATATCGCGGGCCGTATGCCACCCAGGGTTGTAGTGGCGATCTCCATCAACATGGAGGTTGCGCGCCCGCTCCTGAAGTTCAAGAACCTTCTTCAAGCACGCCGTAAGGCCTTCCTCAGTACGGGCGATCATGGCTCCTTCCTGCATAGCCTCCTGCAGCTCGCGCGTTATTTCGTAGGGGGACTCGCGGCCGGAGTTTGTGAACGGGTCAAGAAGGAGAGTTGCCTCAGCCTCGATCTGGTTTGGATCCAGAGGTGCGAAGGAGGCGCCTTTGGCGTAGGCTGCGGCGCCTTCGCCGGCGCGCTTCCCAAAGACCAGAATATCCGTAAGGGAGTTCCCTCCGAGGCGGTTTGCCCCATGGAGGCCGGCTGCGCATTCTCCCGCTGCGAAAAGGCCCGGAACGGTAGTAGCGCACGTGTCGGGCTCTGCCCGGATGCCACCCATCGTGTAGTGAATGGTGGGATAAACCTCCATCGGCTGCTTAGTGATATCCACTTCACCCAGCGCCATGAATTGTTCGTACATGCTGGGCAGGCGCCTCTTTATGAAGTCTGCCCCCCGATGGGTAATATCCAGATAGACGCCTCCGTGTTCCGTACCGCGCCCCGCCAAGACCTCTTTGTATATGGCCCGCGACACCACATCCCGGGGAAGAAGTTCCGGTGGGCGGCGGTAATTCTTCTTGTCATCCAGCCATTTGGCGGCTTCCTCTTCCGTCTCGGCGAACTTGCCCTTGTAGTTGTCGGGCATGTATTCCGGATTGAACATGAAGCGCTCGCCGCGGCTGTTGCGAAGCACCCCGCCGTCGCCTCGAACCCCCTCGGTAACGAGGAGACCACGCACGCCCGGCGGCCAGATCATGCCCGTGGGATGGAACTGTACCATTTCCATGTCCTGGAGCGCCGCTCCGGCCTCGTAGGCGAGCATCGCGCCGTCCCCGGTGGATTCCCATGAGTTGGACGTGTACTTGTACATGCGTCCCCAGCCTCCGGTGGCAAGCACCACGGCCTTCGCGCGGAACGCAACGAACTTGCCCGAGCCTCGACGGTACCCGAAGGCGCCCACAACCCGGTCCCCTTCCTTGATGAGACGCGTGATCGTGGTCTCCATATACACCGTGGGGTTCAGCGACACCACCTTATCTTGAAGGGTGCGTATGAGTTCCAGTCCAGTTCGGTCGCCTACGTGGTTGAGGCGCCGATAGGTATGGCCACCGAACGGGCGTTCCGAGATGAGGCCTTCGGGGGTCCGGTCGAAAACGGCTCCGTACTCTTCCAGTTCCAAAACGCGCTCAGGAGCCTCTTTGGCGAAGATTTCCACCGTGCGCGGGTTGGCGAGGAATTGCCCGCCGATCATCGTGTCTCGAAAGTGGACTTCCCAACTGTCGGGCTCGCCCATGTTCCCGAGAGCAGCCGCGGCCCCTCCTTCCGCCATCACCGTGTGGGCCTTGCCGAGCAGCGACTTGCAGACGATGCCGCAGGAAAGCCCTGCCTCGAGTACCGCGATAGCCGCGCGCAACCCGGCACCGCCGGCCCCGATCACCAATACGTCGTGTTCGAACGTTTCGAATGGCTCCATCAGAAGAACCTCACATCAAACCCGGGATACATGGCTGCCAAACGCACGTACAAGTCCGTCAGAGCTACCCATATAAGGCTCAACCACGCAAACAGCGCATGGCGCCGGTTCAGGAAGCTGAATTTCACCCAAAGGCCGTACCGGGTACGGCTGAGCGCATCGCAGGAATAGCAGTTTAAGCTTCCGCCGATCAGGTGCCTCCACGAGTGGCAGCCGAACGTGTACAGCGCCAGCAGCACCACGTTCACTGTAAGAACGAGGCTTCCCATTCCCATGCCAAAGTGCACGTGACCGTCTGCGCCCGGCCACATGAAGGACCGGATGGCATCCCAGCCCAAGATGAAAATGAAGAGGACCGCGATGTAGAGGGCGAAACGGTGAAAGTTCTGCGCAACCAAGGGGAATACGCGTTCGCCTGTGTATCGCATCCTCTTGTTTGCATTGGGCTCGGGAACGGCACAACCTGGCGGATCGAAAACGAACGAGCGGTAATACGCCTTCCGGTAGTAATAGCACGTCAGCCGGAACAACAGAGGAAACAGAAGGATATAAACGGCCGGCGAAATCATCTTTGGGCCGATGAACGGAAGGTTCACCACCACATGGAAGGGCAGAAGGGGTGAATACATCGGCGAAAGGTACGGACCGGCCTCGTAATATGCGTTCTCGAATACGCGGAATGTGGTATAAACCACAAAGGCGGTGAACACGGTGAACGTGGCAGCCGGGGCCAGCCACCACAGGTCTTTGCGGCTCGATATCGGAAGGGGTGCCCGGCCGGGTTCCCGTGATTGCGCGGTATAGGATGCCATAGGACCTCCCATTTTCTTTTACGTCGAAATGGCGCTGATGCCCGCCTGCCTTGGGCAACCGAAGTCGGACCATTTCCAAGGGCCATGGTGCCCCCCACGCGGCAGGAGCCTTCAACAGGCCATCTCAACGGGCTTCTCCGCTCGGGATGCAGTCCTCATCGTGTAACGCACGATTAAGCCCTGCAGGCTCCGTGTCACCGGCTGCGGGCCCATTACCTGCCCCCCGAGACTACAGTACGGTGCAACATACGCCCATTAGCTTAGCATATAGGCCGGTGGGGTGTAAAATGAAAAGGTGCGATCCTCTCAATCAGGTAGGCTTATGCCCAGATCATTAGGAGTGAGCTTGGCTGCGCTGCAGGTATTCTGCGACGTAGTAGAACACCGCTCGTTTACTAGAGCTGCCGAGGCAAACTTCCTTACGCAATCCGCAGTAAGCCAGCGCATCCGAAGTTTGGAGAGCGCGTTGGGGAAGCAGCTTTTGGAGCGATCCAAGGGCCAAGTCGGCGTGATCCCAACGGATGCCGGGCGCACCCTCTACGACGGCGCCAAGGCCCTCATCGCGGAAGCTCACGAATTGGAACTGCGTGTCAAAGGGCTTACCGACCGCATCGCCGGCTCGGTGCGTGTTGAAGCAGTTTATTCCGTGGGCCTCTATACTTTGCCCCAACGCCTGAAGCCCTTCCTGGCACGTTACCCGGCAGTGAATGTTCATGTAGAATACCAACAGATGCGCCGCATCTACCAGAATGTTCTCTCCGGTGCAACAGATATCGGCATTGTTGCATGCCCTGCGCCAAAGCCCGGCATCGAGGTCCTCCCATTCGGCGAAGATGAGATGGTGGTCATCTGCCCTCCAGAGCATCCGCTGGCAAAGGAAACGACCATTCCTTTGAGCAGGCTGGAAGGCGAGCGCTTCATCGCCTTCGAGGATGACGTACCCACGCGCCGCATCACCGACGAGCACCTGGCGCGATTAGGTGTGCACGTGAACATCGTCGCAGAATTCGAGAACATCGAGACCATAAAGAACCTCGTGGAAATCGGCGGGGGAGTGGCCATCGTACCTCGCAATACGGTGTACCGTGACCTCACTTCCGGATCCCTCGCGATGGTGCAGTTAGATGAGAGGGACCGCTTCACGAGGGAAGCGGGTATCCTCATACAAAGCCACCGCAGGCGCCGCGCCGCACTGGACGCGCTCCTTGCTGCCCTCACGACCCCGTCATCAGCGGGGCCCACGGAGTTCAATGGACCAAATGGAGCCACTGCGTCAGCAGAAACCATACGCGTTCTATGAACACGCTCATACGCGTCATGACGGTATTCCCAAAGAACACCCCAAACGTAACCATCAGGAAGAACCGACCCCAGCGCGCCCCAGTCCGGAGCACGCGATTGCGGTGCTGGAAGCTGAAGAAGAAATAGGCGAGCACACATGCCAGAACCACGATAAAGACGATATTGTCCGCAGTGGTGTTGTATCCCGCTGCCTGCCCTGGCGGCACGTAGGGCGACTTGAACGAGGCGATGACCTGGGGGAGCTTGTCGTTGATTTGCGCCTTGAAGGCGAGGCCCGCCCCAGCGCCGATGGTTATGCCCATAACCAACCGGGAGAGCCACACAGTTCGGGGGTGGTACATTCCGTACCAAAAGGCTCCTAGAAGGCCGGCGAGTATCCCCGTTGCCGCTGCGCCCCAATGGCGTTGGGTCACAGCGGCAGCCAGCGGTGCATACCATTTGGGCAACAGAATGTCGGTGACCGTGGTCGCTACTCCAAACCCTACTCCCAGGCCAAGGAGGATGTGCTCGGCAAAGCGGTACGCCCGGTTCTCGCGATAGAGAAAGGAGAACACCGCCAGCGTAGCACATGCACTCAGCCAGATCACCGCCGTGTGGATTGGGCCGGGAATATCCATCACGCTGTCCGTTCCTGGTGACCGTGCCTATGGGAGTACCGGCGGGCGATGAATGCAACGTTCCCCAAGAGCACAACGAACACGATGAGCAGATGACCGAAGGATTGTGCGATGATGATGTCCACGCCTTCCCCTGGGACGGACATGAGCATTTCGTATTCCGCGCCGCCTCGGGCGCCTACGAGGATGCCCGTAATCTGCTGGGCATCAATGTACGAGTACAACATGGTTGAATTAATGGCTGCCGCAGCAAAGGCAACCTTCGTACCATACACTGCCTCCATAAACTGGATGAACTCCGGCGTTGGGTTGTAGCCGACACTGATGGCCAGCCAGAAGGAGCTTGCATCACGAACCCCGCGGAGGATCGGAAGCCGACCTGCAGGCGTGCCATAGATATCGGACTGCATGTACCGGGGAAAGTCGCGCGCCATAGCCTGCACGGCAAAGGCCACCTGATCTCCCGGAACTTTGTAGCCGAAATCCACCCATTCGATCCCATAACTTCTGTGAAATCGGCGCGCGGCTTCCTCGAGAATGGGTTGGTAGAACGGCGGCGAGGATGGATTGGAGGTCCAGACTACGAAGGGGATGCCGTTGCGCATGAGGTGCGTGACGATGCCGCGGAACTGCGCCCGGCATTCTCCTACGGTGCCGGCATCCCAGGTGGGCTGGAGCATCACCAAACGCCCGGGCGGCGTATTCTCGATGGCACGGTAAACGCCCATCGTGTCCCGGGAAGCCGGAATGGGCGGCCTCATCCTTACGAACACAGGTATAGACACTGCAACGAAAAGGGCGGTGTAGAGCCAACGGCGGTCGAGGTCTCCGGCCGCACTCAAAAGATTCAAGGTGTACTCGAGGCTCCTTCTCATCGCCATGTACTCCCACCATGGGTCTGGGGATCGCCCTCGGGATCAGGCGATGAGTCTTCCGAAGCTGCTTCGGGCTGAACTGCAACGGCAACGGGTTCCGGCGTGACAGATCGGGGAGTCATTGGCCCGCCACATCGAAACCGCGATCCATGCTCAACCAGATCCTGAGCGCCGTAGCGATCGCTCCCACAAAGACGCCAAAGTTGATAGCCCGCACGACCGCGTTGTTGGCTACGTAAAGGATCCACGCCATAACCGTTGGGATCTGCATCGCATCCGGGAGCGCCCGGGTGAGCAAATTGCCCACCGGAACCTGGCCCAGCATCACAAGTACCGCTGCCGCAGTCATGAGGGAAGCCTCGAGATTACGGATGCGGAAGGCCCTATAGGCGGCGGACACCAGATAGGCTGCGAGGAGGGCGAACATCGAAGAGCCCAGCGGCTGCAGCAGCCCGAAAAACAACAGGTTATAGCCGGCGGATGCCCAGGTTCGACCGTGCGGATGCATGCGCGTGTAGAGCGTGAAGAACGTCATTGAGCCTGCAGTAATGAAGAATGCGGCCGATTCCGGCCATCCCGGTGCCAGCCGCCGGATGCGCCGGCCGTGCACCTGTGTCAAGCTCACAAGCCCAAGGCCGATGGCAAACGCGCCGATCACGACGATCAGGTCATCTACTTGATTGCGCACATCCGAAAGGCCGGTTGAAATGGGCTGTCTCCCAGGCATTTTCACAGGCTGAGGATTAAGTTCGAGTACAGGAACGCCTGCCGCGTTACGCCGCTCCAACACGATGCCCTCCGCCAAGAATATCCGGCCGTGTTCCCCGCGAACGCTCAGCATCACGGGATGCGCCGCCGGTCCCTCTGCGTAGCCGAGGATACGTGCATCGTTTACGCGCTCAGGTACCCACGCTTGCCACACGTCATGGCTAGGCTTACTGTGCACGCGCACGGTGGCGATTTTGCCTGCGAGGGTCCCGCCATCGGGCAAAACCCAAGCGCGGCCCAACCGGGCCTTTCCAGTAGCGAGGTTTCGCGACACGAGCAGGGCCCAGAGGCGCCCATTCGTGCGTGCTATGCTCACACTCTCGATGCTGCCTCCGTCTTCCGGGGATAGGACCGGTGCAGGCCTCTTCCTCCAGTGTATACCGTCCGGCGATGTTGCGAAGCCTACTCGGCCCAAATCTCCCTGGCGGCCGATGTACCAGAGTCGCCATAGGCGATCTGCTGAGGGCGGAAGGACCGACGCCCATGTGATCCCGCTGGCATCCCACGATCCCGAAGGTCCGCGCTCCAGGACCGGGCGGGCTGCAGGGATCCATCGTTCCTTTTGCCTTTTGGCGACACAGACGCCGGGAGAGCGGTCGTCCCATCCCAAGCCGATATAGTAGAGGCGCTCCCCTGCGATTTGAGGGTTCATGGCGCCGTTGTAGTCCGAAGCCCGAAAGGGCGACGGGGCCAAACACGTATCAACCCGACCGGCACCGCCGGGATAGAGTGTTTGCAAGATCCTGGGAGGTCCGTCCTGGCGGATCCCGGTGTACACGAGCATCGTCCGTCCGTTCACAACATCCAGCCAGCCTCCGAAGGCGCCCGCGGCATCCGGTGCACCTCCAATGTGGGCCGGCGTAAGGAACTCGAGCACATAGTAGAGCCCGGCTACGAACGTTACGGCAGCCGTGATGCGCCTCTTCACAGACCCGGTACCTTCCTGCCCTGATTGATGGAATCGCCAGACGCTCGCGGACGAAGCCCAAACCGCTGTGCTCCCAGGATCGCTGTGGAGGCATCCCGGCGGGCGGTAATTACCATCCCAGGAGCCCGGCCAGGGAGTTGTAGGAACTTCCACCCAACGTGGCTACCAGAGCAACCCCAATGCCCGCCGCCGTGAGCACCGCAAGGAGCAGTTTTCCAAAATCCTGACCGAGCACGCTTCCCAACAGTGTGGGTTCCCGCGATAGGTAGGCTCCGGCTGCGTACAGCTCCTCCCCGATCATTGTGTAATCGCACGAAGTCAGGAAGAATGGAACCTGAAAGAAGGAGTCCGTTGCAGCCACCTGGATCGCCCCAGCCCGCCGACCTGTTTCGGCCATGAGGAGGGATTCATAGCCGTAAGAGCCGAAGTAGAAGGCGGCCGCGATGCGTTCCCTCAACAGGATGCCTGCCACCGCAGCCATGAAGGCGTTTTGGTCACCAGAAAGGAACAGGACGTCTTCCGCTCTGTGGCGGTCGAGAGCATCCTCTGCAGCATAGGCTTCGCGCACCACTGCCTGCGCCACAGGATACACGGGCGCATAGGGAACGGGAACGACGATGCGAATATTGTACCGGGCGGCGTGACGCGCTACGTATTCCAGCACCGCTAATGCCGCGTAGGTAGACATGTCGCTGAGCTGGCCAAACCCAGGGCTGAAGAGGATAGGGCGGCCCATCTCCGTTGCCCGTCCAAGGGCTTCTTCGAGCGCATCGAGACCCGGCAGGCGCCGGATGAAGATCGCGCCGTCGCGGCGTGCGGCCGCAATGCGGTGGGCAATCGCTCCGCACAGCAGAAGGAGCAAGAGTGCAGCACTGAAGGTGGCATGTTCCATTGCAGTGTCCCAGGAATGACGTGTGCACGTTTCGGCGCACGCCGCCGGGGTTCCTGCCACCTGTCGGCACCGGGGACAGGGGCATGTTCGGCACACCGGGAGGCTGAGCTCTCTGCATCCTCAGATGCGATGTGCAGAAGGTTCTGGAACACCCGGCGGGTTACCGGGATCCCTGCGCGGGAGGTGCCAGGCATGCCCGGAGGTCTCCGCCGCAAGGAGCCGGCGAGCCTAAACTCAATCTCAGGCTGTCGGGGAGGTTTGCGTTCCGTGGTTATAGAGAAGATTACCGCTACGATGCGTGAGATCCGTCTCAGGGTGGCCTTCGCTACGGCTCAGGATGCTGCCCCCCGAACCGCAGCGCGCGTGGTGCGGGTGCAGTCGCTGCTGCAAGACGGCAGAAGTGTGCTGAGCGAAGCCGTTCCTGCTCCCTACGTCACCGGCGAAACCTGTGACACCGTTCTCGCCGACATAGAGGCGGCCGCACCACGCTTCATTGGTATGGACGCCACACGCCTGGCACCGATGCTCCGCGTGGCTGCTGCTGCCGTGCCTCCGCTTCACTTCACGGCTCGGGCGGCGCTGGAAGTTGCCGCCTACAACACTTATGCTGCCGCCACGGGGACGGATCTGTGGCACCACTTCGGCGCGGCCGTAGAAAGCGTGGAGACGGACATCACCCTCTCCCGCTCCGAAGATCCTGTAGCGGCCGCAACAAAGGCGGCCGCTGCCGGGTTTCGGTGGCTAAAGGTGAAGCTGGGGTCTCCGGCTAAGGATGAAGTTCAGCGGTTGGTGGAAGTGCATGCCGCAGTTCCCTCCATTCGCCTTCGCCTGGACGCCAACCAGGCCTATACGGCTGCTGAAGCTCTGGACCTTGTGGAAAAGTTAGTCGCCGCCGAGCTGCCCATCGAATTCCTGGAACAGCCGGTAAGGTGGGACGACATTGAGGCTCTGGGGCGCGTGGCCGAAGCGTCACCCATTCCGATTGTGGCGGACGAAGCGGTCAAGACGCCGGCCGATGCATTGCGGCTGATGGCGGAAACAAAAGTTCAAGCCATCAACATAAAGATCATGAAGTGTGGTGTTACCGGCGCCCTCGGCATCTTGGAAGTGGTCCGCGCTTTCGGCCGGCGGGCCATGATCGGTTGTATG
>JBMFSQ010000013.1:0-90008 GCA_049967475.1 Chthonomonadales bacterium
CCACGTGCGCAAGCGCTCTCCTCACGTCCTCCTCATCCCACCCCAGCTCCCGCAACACAGCCCGCCACCGCCTCCGGGCGTCACTGATGCACCGCCGCACGGCGCAGGGCTCGCCGCATACGCACCCTCATTGGGCCCTTCCCCGATTCGCCCGCTCCAAAAGCAAATGCACCGTGTGCTGCACCAACGGGTCCGGAGAATTCGCCCACTCCCGGACCTTCTGACGCCACACCGGGTCGCCCAACCGTTGAAGCGCAATGAGCGCGCAGGAACGCGGAAATTCTTCCCGGTCCTCGAGATGAGCCCGGGCAATGGCAACCATCTCACTGCTGCGCCCGGTGTACTTCATGAACCCCATTAGCCCAAGGGCCATCCCCCGTACCATAGGGCTCCGATCGTCGCAATACCGAACCAAAGCCTCCCAATCCCCGCCGGCCACCGGACGCCGAAGGTCCACCAAGCCAATAATCCTATCGAGATTCTCTTCAGTCGCCGGATCCGTCCCCATCTTCCTGGCCATCTTCAAGATCTCTGGAGAGTACCGATGCCATACCCGGGTGTACAGAAACCCCACAACCAACGTCACCACAAAACCTGCCAAAAGCGCAATCAGCCACTTCCGCCGATCCTTACCCCACGCCCGCCAACCAACTCCTCCGCCTGCTTGCCCCTGCCGCCCCGCAGATACCCCAGCAGCCGAACCGGGCCTCTTTATGATCAGCATGCCTTACCCTCCCGCGCATCCTGCCCAACGAACCCCACGCACAAGCCCCACACCGCTGTAAGCGCAAATGATCACTCGCCCCAACATTCGCCGTGCCGCAACCGGTTCCTGCCGGCTACCCAACCCATGTTCTTTTCCACCTGAGCACAAACGCCTCATCCGGCGGGGAATGCCGACTGGAGCGCCTCCTCAATCGCGCGCAGCGTGTCCGCATGGAGGTGACGGCCCATGGCGCCGGCGTTCTCTTCAACCTGCTTCGGGTTGCGAGCCCCCACAATGGCGCCGGTGACCGACGGATGCATTAGTGTCCACGCCACCGCGAGCTGCCCCACCGTAAGCCCTTCGCGGCGCGCGATGGGCCGCAGTGCCTCCACAAGAGCCAAAGCACGTGAAAGCTGCGGCTCCTGAAAGAAAGGAGACCGTCGGCGCCAATCGTCGGGCGCCAGGCGCGCCACGTCGAAAGTGCCGGAGAGGAGACCGGACTGCATGGGGCTGTAAACGATGACGCCTGTGCCGTGTGCACTGCACCAGGGGAGGATTTCCCGCTCCGCCTCCCGCCGCAGAAGGCTGTACGGAGGCTGCACGGAATCCACGTGGCGGATTGCCTCGCACCGCTCCAGAAGGGGTACATCGAAATTGCTCACGCCGATCCAGCGCGTTTTGCCCTCATCCTGGAGTGCCGCCAGTGTGGCCCAGCTCTCTTCAATGGGCGTGCCTGTGTCCGTGTCCGGCCAATGGATCTGGTAGAGGTCTACGTAGTCCGTCCGCAAGCGACGCAGGCTTTGTTCCATCTCCCGCCGGATGCTCTGGGGCCGTAAATCGCCCCGGGGCGTCCCCGTGTCGTCGGCGACCCTGCCGCACTTGGTGAACAAGTAGAAGCTCTCGCGTGGAAAGGCCGCCACGGCCCGGCCTACTACTTCTTCCGAATGCCCCAGACCGTAGATGGCCGCGGTGTCCACCCAGTTGATGCCCAGCTCGATTGCCCGCCGGATAGCCGCTATGCTCGCACCGTCATCTTGAGGGCCCCAGCCTACTTTCCAGGGACCCCCGATAGCCCAGGCTCCCAAACCTACAGTCGTGATTTCAGGGCCGTTGCTGCCCAATTTGCGAAGATCTTGCACGGCGAACCTCCTTCATATAGCGCGTTAAGCGATGGATGGTTCGCCTGCGGGAACGGCCTTTCCTGTTGCCTGTGGGCGCTTACGGGTGTTCCCCAGGAGGATGTGGAGGAGGGCCGCTGGGCCCGTGGGGAGGATAGCCTCGTTTGCCCTGCCACGATTGCCGGCGCTTCTCAAAATCTTCATGGATGAGGGCGCGAAGGCGCTCGAACTGGTCGCGGTTGAGGATGCGGCGCAGCTTCTCTTGGTTTTCTGCAAAGGCCGCCATTCGCTGGGCATACAGGGCAGCGATTTGCCGTCGGAGAGCAGCCGCCTTAACCCGATCGTAGTCGTAGGTGTCGTAGAGCTCGAAGAGCTGCCGCCGAAGGTCGCTCATCTTCTGGGCGATCTCCTTGAGCTTGCGGTCCGTCTCCATCCACAACTTCTCGATCTGATCTTGCTGCTCGCGCGTCATTCCGATGCGGATGCGCACCCGTTCGCGCTCTTCCTCGCTAGGAGGCCGCTGCGCCTGCCCGCGAGCGGCAAGGGCGATGAGCATCACAAGAAACAGGACCCTTATTCGGCAGGAGTTGGGCATGGCGTTACTTCCCTCCCCCCAACAACACTGCCCGTTGGAGCATGGGTATATGCTGTGAACTGTCGCCCGTAAATTCTATATCGGGATCGGGAAGCTGCTGGATTGCTGCGGCCATTTGTACTGCCTTTGCCTCATCCGCAGAAGCCTCTGCCGCATGAGGAAGCGGCGGGCGCCCCGGTCCCGCCATCAGCCACAAGAATGCCGCCGCGCATCCTGCCGCAAGCGCTCCGCCGAATGCCCAGCGCACCGCCCAGATGCGCGAACGCGGAGCGGGGCGGACCGCGGCAATGCGCGCATGCACGCCCGCCCAAAGATTCGGTTCCTCTTGGGAGCGTCCCAGCAAACCCATGCTGTGGCGCAGGCCGCGCTCGAATTCAGCGGCACGCCTGCACTCCGCACAATGCAGGGCGTGTTCGGCCATGGCCGCAGCCGCATCCTCCGGAAGGCGCTGCGCCACCCAATCGGCAACCTGTTCATCAAACCGTTTGCATCTCATCGGTCTGCCTCAACCATCTCGGCTTCCAACCGTTTGCGGAGCCTCATCCGCGCGCGAGCCAGCCGCGTCTTGAGCACCGGATAACTCAATCCGGTAATCTGTTGAATATCGGTATAATCCTTCTGTTCCACATAATAAAGCAGCAAAAGAGCACGATCCGAAGGGTTCAGTTCCTCCAAGCCGCGTTTGAGCGCAGCCATCTGCGCATCCGTCTCCACCCGGCTCAACGCGTCGGTTTCCGCACTTCCCACCGCCAGGCGCTGCGCCTCACCGCTGTCCATGGGTACCTCTTTGGGCCGAACCTGCTTGCGGCTGTGGGCATCCCGGGCAATGTTCAAGGCGATGCGATAGAGCCACGTAGCTACTTTCGAGCGATGCTGGAACGAGGCTGCATTCTTCCACGCCCGAACAAAGACTTCCATTGCGGCATCCTCGGCATCCTCCGGCGAATTCATCATCCGCAGCAGGAACCTGTAAAGCGCACCCTGGTATCTGCGCACAAGCTCTTCCAAGGCGCGCTCGTCGCCCGCGGCGCACCGGCGCAGAAGATCGTCGTCGCCGAGGATCTGCACGCGACTCTCCAAAGTTCCTGCTCCGCCTCGCGCGCTCACCGGCGCTCGCCAATACGGCACCGGCACCGATCGTTCCATTGCCACAGCGCTCCCCTGCGTCTCGGGATGCCTGCTCCGCCCGCTGGCTGCACGCGGACGCGCCATTCTGTACGGATAGACGGCTTTACGCGCACGTGGAAACAGGGTACCCTGCAAACCTCTGATCCGCCATTCGCCAAACTTCAGCCGCCGGCGCGTCGTGGAACCGATCCCGGTGCGGAAGATCCTTCGCCCCTCCTAAGCCAAGGCGGCAAGGGGATCGCCAGCCGGTGGAAAGCCCTCTCCAGCAGTGCCCGCGCCTCCCGCGACGCCGAACTGAGACAATAGTCAGCCTGCAGTTCCACCAGCGCCTCGCGAAAGCGCCCCTCCCGCATCAGGAGATCGGCAAGGCGAACGCGCCGCTGCAGATCCCTGGGATACTGCTCCCGAGCGATGATGAGAGCTCCCACCTCGTTGCCGAGTGCCGCCAAACGGTAGCCTAGCGCGCGCTGGATGGCCGCCGTGCGGTGGTCGCCCAGCCGATCATATCCCTGGGCGATCACCAGGCGCGCCTGCCCGTCGTTGGGGCGCTCCCTCAGCAAAAGGGTGTAACAATAGAGCGCGGGCCGCAGCCGATCCTCTTCCAAATAGAGCTTCCCCAGCTCCTCGAGCGCCTTCTGGTCGTGCGGATCACGGTCCAGAGCCTCCAGATAGTGGCTCTCCGCCAAGGCCCAGTTGCGCCGCGGATCAAAGGCGTCATCCAGGGCCTCGGCGAGGACACGATGGCCCTCCGGTGCATCAGGGAGCATCTCAACGACCTGCATGGCAAGGCTGCGGGCTTCCGCCAGCCTGTGGTGCTTCCGATAGAGCGTCGCAAGCGAAAGGAGCACATTGGCATCCCGCGGGGCGGCGGCACGGGCAGCCTCTGCCTCGCGGAAGGCGGCGGCGAATTGGAGTTCACCATCGAAAAGCACCGAGAGGCCCAGATGACCCGGCACATTGTCGGGGGCTTAATGGCGCGCCCCTCGCTTAAGGGCAGCCCGACCATCGGCATCGCGCCCCATGGCAAGGAGAACCCTACTCTCCCCGATGTACCCCACCGCCTCCGCAGGAGCCAATGCCTCAAGCCTGCGGTACGATGCCAGCGCATCCTCCAAAAGCCCCAGGCTCAGCTCGACCTCGCCCAACTCGTCATACGCTCTGAGGTCGCATCGCGGGCTGAGGCGCAAAGCGGTGAGGTACGCGTTTTTCGCCGTGATGAAGTCTCCTGCCGCCCTCGCCTGCCTCGCCAGAGCCAACCAATCCCCCGGATCCTGCGGCTGATACCGCGCGCTCGGACGGAAGGGATCAATGGCAGCCCACGCTCTGCGTACTTCCGCCTCATTCCCAGCCACAGGCTCCGGAATGGGCGGCAAAAGGGCCTGATCCGACAGGTGGCGCAGCGCCGGCCTCTGCAAAAGGCCAAGCGATTGGTGCAGCCGCACGCCCAGGAACGCCAGCGACCCGGCAAATAAAACCACAGCCAGGCCGATCTTCAGCGGCCCTGCCCGGGGCTGGGGCGCCGCCTGCACCTTGTCCTTAGCCTTGCCCCCCGAATGGGGAGACTTCACAGATGAGGATCGCCTGGAACGAGGCATCTCAGCAATTGGGGGCCGCGGGCACGCCAGGGTCACCGGCATACGAGGCCGCGCAAACCGCTTCTCCGTTCGTCACGAACCCCGGCCCTTCCTGCCCGCGCGGCGTCCCGGCCCTCCTCGGCAAAGGCGCTATCTTCCAATCCGCACGGCAACATCCGCCCAGCGCGCCCAATCGAACAGATTGTCCCCTACCGCATCGGACACGAGTTGAACCAACACGGTCTTCCCGGCGAAGGGCGCCAGATCCACGGAACCGCTCTGCCAACCCGGCCTGTGCGTAGCCCACCGCCATTCGGCCTTGCCGTTGATGCGCACCTCCAGTGCCACGCCCGAGCTGTGGGCTCCATCCGCCAGCCCTGCCGTGAACTCCAACCGCGCAGGTTCCTGCGGAAGCTTCAACACCCAGGAAAACACCGTTTCGCCATGATCCGGCGGATGTCCGTTGAGCGTGCGATCCCTTCTCACTCCGCCGCACGACACTGCCCCGATGGAACCGCTGCCCCAAACAGTTCCAGGAGATGCCAATCCGGCAGACGCCACCGCTGTGTCGAAGGGCAAACTCAACAAATCCTGATTCTTCAGGATTGGAGTGCCCGCATCCAAAAAGAGAACCAGGTCTGCCGGCAGAGCTACGGAATGGGCCTCCAGGGTGGAGCCCTCCTGCTCCGCATCGAACGATGCACCCGCAGCCCCCGCGAGGTGCAGGTTCGGCGGAAGTTCTATCTTCACGCCTCCTTGGACTTCATCCTTTGCGGCAACGATGCGAGGCTCTCCCCATAGAGCATGATCGAAGGAGGGGTCGTGCTTCGGGCCGGCGTCGGTAATGAGGCGAAGCTGAAGCTCATGGCCGGCGTAGGCACTGAGATCTACCTCTGCAGGGATCCTTCGACGCTCCGCCGTGTCGGCGCTCCAAAGCTCCCGGCCATTGGCTGTGATGCGAAAATGAACGCCGTCGGATTTCCTTGCCGTGTCCGCCAGCCCGTAGGTGAACTGCAACGCGTACCGGCTGCCGGAAGGAAGAGAGAGCGAATATTCGATAAACGTTTGCCCATCCACATGCGCCTGCCACGGAGGGTGCTCCAGAATGGCGGGTTCCACATCACTCCCAGACGGCATCTCCACCACTTCCGCCGTGGCGCCCGATCCCAACGGATGGTCTGTGCCGTCCCAGGTTACTCCGGGCCGCGCTTCGGGAAGCAAACGGATGAGATCCGCGACGATCTTGCGATGCGGAACAAGGCGAAAGAGCGCGAAGCGGCCCGTCACCTGCGCCCTCGCCACCACCGTACCCGTTGCGAGAGACACGATGTGGATCGTCCCCTTCGGGCGAGGGATCGGATCCAGCCAATATTCCCGCAGTGGATCCAACCCGTACAGCGTCGAGGCGTCATACGCCGGCCAGCCGGCGATGAAAGCGGGTGTCGTGACCTGGGTGGTCCCACGAACACGCTGGTACAGCACCTGGCCATTCAGCCGGAAGATTACCCCCGCACCGGCGCTCTCCAACACGGCGTGGCTGCCGTCCGAGCCGGTATAGCGGAAAAGTACTCGGCTCCAATCACCGGACCAATCCGGCGCAAGGTTATGGTCTTGAAAGGCTCGTGCTGTACGGAGGAGGCGCTGCATCTGCACCCGATCGGAAGCCAGATCGGACGCCGAAGATACCACCAGCGTCGGGAGTACGCCTTGCTCCTCATACCGTTTGAAGTACCTCAGGAACCCCTCGGGGGAACTGTCGGGGTTGGGCTCACCCAAATAGCCGTACGAGGCTACCCGGTCACCGAAGAGAAGGGCGCAAATGGGATGCGGGGGAAGCGGGCTTGTGATCCATCTCTGAGCGAAACGGTTGTAAGGAGCCGTAATCTCGTTGAGGCTCTCGCCGCCCAACACGATGCCCGGAAATGCACTGAGCAGGGCTCGGTGCATCGCTTCTGAGCCCTGCGCGTAATTCTTCCCCTCGATGAGGCCGTTCCCATCGTTCCACATCGGCCCGGACACGTCCAGATGCAGAGCATCAGGCTTGAGCTCCTCCACAGCGGGCCGCACACTCTCCACGAAGAGGTCCCGGTAAACCTTGGCCGCCGGATTGATGAAGGCGAAGCGCTGGGGGTCCGTGTCCGGATGATCCCAGTACCAGCCGATCGGCGCCTGGGTACGCGCATCCCGAACCTGATACCGCCCTACCCTGGCAAACGCCGGATTGCCGGGAGACACACCCGGAAGATCCGTATGCAGCATCACCCGGAAACCCAGGGCGTGGGCATGAGCGATGAAAGGGACCACCTCGGGTGCCGGAGTATAGTCGGGGTAATCCACATCGTACCCTGCCCGGCGCCACACAGGCAGATAGAGCAGCGCCTTGGAGGGAATGAGGCGTGCAGCCAGAGCATCCAGCAGGGTAACATCCGGATGGGAAGATTGCACGGTAACCACCGTACGGATCTTTGCGGGCCACTCGGGTTGGGAAGCCCCGGCAGGCTGTTTGCGCAGGAAATGCATCATTTGCCGGTACCCCGAAGCCGGGACGCGCCAGTCTCCCCGATACGTATTGATGCGCCACTCGAGCTGAGGAATGCTGCCTGCCTTGGGCCACGGGGCTTCCGCCTCGGTCTCCAGCGCCACATCGGCGTAATCCCCCCGGCGAAGAATGTGGAGCTTCTTAAAGCGATCCTCATCATCCCTGGAATAGATCACCATGCCCCCCGTGCGCGTTTGCCACAAAAGCATCTGGGCCTCCCATTCCGTGGGATACTCCAGATGCAGCGCCGCAGGAAGGTTCGTCCTATCCGCCCACACCCCGCCCTGTGCCGGCAGAATGAGGCGGCCGGAAGTGAGGTCGAGCCCGCGCATCCCCCACCGTAAGCCCGTAACTCCTTCTTTGCGCGTCTCCCCCCACACCGTCACGGTGATATCCTGCGTCTGCTCGTCAATCACCACGTTCATCCATACGGTACGGGTAAGATCCGTAAAGGTCGTTTGAGCCGCGATTACGCGCCCATCTTCCTGTTCACGGCCGCGCCTCCACGAGGTGCACCGCAGCGCGCTGTCGCCGCCCGCCAGCGTGTCCATCTGCAGAATGGGTGGAATGGACCGTGCAGGGCCGCCATAGACTTCGCCCGTAAGCCGGTTGGTGACCCGCACCAGATCGCCCCCCTCGAACACAGCGATGGCATTGGCTGTGGTCACCGTGAGGCGGTTGCCGTCGGGTTCCACCTGCCCCCAGCACCGGCTCCCAAGGAGGCAAATCACAAAAACTGAGAGTAGCCATCCCCTCATGGATCCAGTCCTTCACAATGGATCGGCGCATCCGGCGCTTAAGGTACCACTCCCTACCGCCCGGCGCAAGTCTTTTGGGCCGCCAAAGCTTTTCTGCTCGCGGACACTTGGTCTAGAGGTCCCCTTGCACGAAACCGACACTTATGGTAACATGGTGCACGCTGCGGAGAGATGGCTGAGTGGACGAAAGCGGCCGCCTGCTAAGCGGTTGTACGGTGTTATAACCGTACCCCGGGTTCGAATCCCGGTCTCTCCGCTCCTTTGTGTCCCTTGATCGAAAGCACCCCGGTTATGCCAATGGTGCACCCAGAGCGCTTTGCCCAACCCAAACGGAGGCGCGCATCGTGGAAGCCTCTGCTCTTGCCCGTAGCAGCGGCAGCGCTGTGGCTTTCGCGCCCAATTCCCGCGTGTGCCATGCCTCCCCAGAAATACCTGGCCTTCAAGCGGCAGCAGCATTGTGATCCCCAAGTCACTTACGCCAGGGTCCTCTCCGATCCTCGCACCTTTGCCGGCGCCGTCTTCGAATTGAAGGGCGTTGTGGAAGGCACCGTTATGCGTGAAGGCCGCGTAACCTTCCTTCTCACAATGCCGGATCAGCAGAGCGTTTGCCTCCTCTGCCCCGCTCCCGATGTGGATCTGGTGTCCGGCGCTAATCGGCAGCCGTTGCGCGTGCTGGTGCGTGTAGGTGAGGCCGCCCCAGGCAACACACCCCCCCTCGAAGCGCTTGCCGTAGCCAATGATGCGCTGGTGTCCCTCAAAGAGCAAGAGCTCGCCGCACAGAAGGCTTCTCAATCACGTACCGCCGCAACCCCGTCGGGGAGGCGCCCCGAGCCCGCCCTCTCTTCGCGGGGAGGCTTTTTGCGCACCGCCCAGGTCCCGGAAGGCTTGTCGCCTTTGGCGGCTCGCAGCCTTACACCGGAGGCTCAGGCCATCTATCCGGCCTACAAACAGTTCATCGCCCGATGTAACAGCCGCCTCTCCCCAGAGGAGCTGGATGCCATCACCGTGAGCGTGCTCTATTTCTCACAACGCTACAAGGTAGATCCGCGGCTCGTAGTCGCCATGATCATCGCCGAATCGGACTTCAACCCCAGGTCTACTTCGCGCAAGGGCGCAATGGGCCTGGGGCAGCTCATGCCCGAAGAGGTGCGGGCGCTGCACCTGACGAACCCCTATGACCCAATCCAGAACGTGAAAGGTGCCGTGGACCTTCTGCGGGGCAAGCTCGACCTCTTCCGGCGTCAGCCGCTGCCGGAAGGCCAATATACCTGGGACCAGATCATGTTGGCCCTGGCCGCCTACAACGCCGGTGCCGGGGCCGTCCGGCGCTATGGGGGCATCCCCCCCTATCGTGAAACCCAGGCCTATGTGCGGCGCATTGTGCGATTGTACCGCCAGTTGTGCGGGCTCCAGTAGGTCCGCGCGCCGCCGCACCGTGGCTGATCCTTCTATGGGCGAAATAACAGAACCTTAATGCCTCGCACACAAACGCTCAGGTATCCTTCTACCATCTCCATGGGCGGCCCGCCGCCCGGCAAGGTACGTCGCGATGCTTCCATTGCTTCTGGCTGCGATCCTGGCGCCGAATACCTCCCAACGCCCCTTCCTCCGGGCTCCTGCACTCAACCAATACGCCGTACATGACCCGTACGGCACGACCATTCTTCCCTCCGGCCGTTTCCTGCGCCCCGCCGGCCGCCACCTGCCCGTTGCCCAATGGCCCCACGGCTTGGCATTGAGCCAGGACGGCACCCTCCTATTCGTGGCCAGTGAAGGCGTGGGACAGATCATCCGCAACCCCGGCACACCCCGCGAAGAGATGCGCACCCTCGTACCCCGATCTTTGGCGGGAAACCCCTCCAATGCAGGGGGAGCCGCGTTCTCGCCGGATGGCCGCCTTCTGTACTGGAGCGGCGGAGAGAATGGTGCCGTTTACATCTACGACACCCAAACCCTGCAGAAGATCGCCGAAGTGCCTCTCAACGCGCAAGTGGCCGGCCGCTCGTTTGCCGACAGCTTCGCCATGGACTTGAAGCTGAGCCCGGACGGTAAGTACCTCTACGCCGCCGACGTAACGAATTTTCGCATCGCCGTAGTAGACACGCAAGCCCGGCGCGTAATCTCCTCCATTCGGGTAGGCCGCTATCCGTATGCCCTGGCCGTGATAGGAAGCACCGTGTACGTCGCCAACATCGGCATGTACGAATACAGCCCGATCCCTGCGCCCACAAAGCCCGGCTATGATGCCCGCGGCCTCTCCTTTCCAGCCTTCGCAGTTCCCAGCCCGCAGGCAGTCCACGGCGTTGAAGCCGAAGGACGCTTCGTACCGGGTCTGGGCGATCCCAATGCTCCGGAAGCCTTCTCCGTATGGACCGTGGATGCCTCCGATCCCCTAAATTTGCGCGTCACCGCGCGCATCAAAACGGGCCTCCTCGTGGGTGCACCGGCCGAAAACGGCAAAACGATCGGCGGCAGCGCACCCAACTTCCTGGCTGCCTCCGAAACGCACCTTTACGTGTCCAACGGCAATAATGACGAAATAGACATGATAGACGTCCCATCGAAGCGCATCGTCAAGCGGCAACGCATCCGACCTTCTCCGCTCACGGCATCCCTCCGGGGAGTAGGCCCCTCAGGAATGGCCCTCTCCCCAGACGCTTCCCGCCTCTACGTGGCCGCTTCCGGCATCAACGCCGTCATCGTGATGGATGCCCGAACCCTCGATGTTCTCGGCTTCATACCTACCGCCTGGTATCCGTACCGCCTCGCCGTGTCCCCAGACGGCAAGAACCTTTACGTAATCTGCTTCAAAGGCTTCGGGAACGGCCCCAGCGCAGGAGCCAATCGGCCCAGGGACCCGTTTATGGACATGAAGGGCGTACTCTCGGTGATCCCGGTTCCCGATCTGCGGGATCTGGGCCGCCTCACCCAAACCGTGCTCGAGTGCAACGGCATGGTGGATCGAAGCGCCGAACGCGCCGCGCTGACCTCTCCGGTGATCCCCGGGGTTGTCGGACGGCCTTCACCCCAGATCCGGTACGTGGTCTTCATCACCAAAGAAAACCACACCTACGACACGATCTTCGACCATGTACCGGGAGCCAATGACGATGCTTCTCTGCTCCGATGGGGATACCATCAAAAGATCCAGGCGCCCGGCCAACCCACACTGGAAGACGCTGCAGTAATGACCAACCACAACGCCCTCGCCCGGCAATTCACCGTGAGCGATAACTTCTACCTGGAACCGGAGTTCTCAGGTGTCGGCCACCGATGGCTCGTGGGCGTTCAGCCCAACAACTTCTGCCAGATGACCTACACCCTGGGTTGGGAGTTCAAGGCCAACAGCACCGCACCCGGCCGCCGGGCCTCCTTCGGCTCCAACGGCTCATTGGCCCCAGAGGATTATCCTGAAGCCGGGTCTATGTGGGAACACCTCGCGCGTTTCCGCATCCCCTTCCGCAATTATGGGGAAGGCTTTGAATTCGCCGGCGTGCTGGAGGATGAACACGAAGCCAAAACCGGCGCCCGTGAAGTGGTCAATATCCCCATGCCCCGCGTCCTCTACGAAAACACGTGCCGGGAATTCCCCATCTTCAACATGAACATCCCCGATCAATACCGCGTAGACTGGTTCATCAAAGATTTCACCAACCTCTACCTGAAGGGCCGCCGCCCCATGCCGCCTTTTGTCAACATCGCCCTCTGCAACGACCACGGCCGCGGTCCCCGCCCGGAACGAGGATATCCCTATGTGGCATCATGGATGGCAGACAACGACCTTGCCTTGGGCCGCATCGTGGAATTCCTTTCCCATACACCCTACTGGAAGAACATGGCCATCTTCGTCACCGAAGACGACTCCGGCGGCGAACCCGATCACGTGGATGCCCAGCGCAGCGTCCTTCTCATCATCAGCCCGTGGGTCCGCCATGGGTACGTGTCCCACCGCCACACCACAGTCCTGAGCATGCATCGAACCCTCTACGAGATCCTGGGCCTCCCGCCCCTCAATATGTTCGACGCCCTCGCCAACGACTTCGGCGACTGCTTCACGGACCGGCCGGACTTCGCGCCCTACGTGCATACGCCGGTGGATCCCCGCATTTTCGACCCGGCTAAGGCGCGCATCCCGGATGATCCAGACTACCGCCGCGCCCGCCTGGAGCCCGGCCCCCGCCTCGATGACCCCGCGGTAATCCGCCGCGTACTCCAAAACGACGAATGAGCACCCCCCAACCACAGTATCCTTACGACCCCAGCGAGGATCTGGCTCAAGAACGCGCAGAAGTGGCTTCCTTCATGCGCCGCATCTACCATTTGGGCCTTACCAGCTCAACTGGGGGCAACGTGTCCCGCAAAGCACCCAACAACCGCATCGTCATCACCCCGGCAAGCTTGGACAAGGCCCGCATCCGGCCACGGGATGTGGCAGTGATGGATCTCTCCGGCGCCCTCCTTACTCCGGGCATCCACGCCAGCTCGGAAAGCCTCATGCATCTGGCGCTCTACCGGCGATATCCCCACATCGGCGCCGTGATCCATGCCCACCCCGTTACCGCTTCGGCATTCGCTTGCTCCACAACACCCATTCGCGTGGACCTCACCTGTGAAACGTACGCCCTCCTGGACCCGCCCATCCTTGCTCCCTACGCCCTCTCGGGCACCGAAGAACTTGCCCGCAGTGTTGCCGATGCTGCTGGCGCATCCAGTTGCATCCTGCTTCAGAACCACGCCGTCCTTACCACTGGGGCAGATTTACTGGAGGCGTTCCGGCGTTTGGAATTGCTGGAGGAAGCGGCGCGCATCACCCTCATCACGCGCCAATTGGATGGCGTCAGGACCCTTTCGCCGGAAGAAAAGTCCGCCCTCGATCGCCTTGTGGGCCGCCGGCGTGCCTAACGGGAACCTTGCGCGGCTTCCCCGGAGATGCGCACGGCTACTGCTGGAAGAATGCGGGCGATGGTGGAGCGAAACGCCCGCATGCTTCCCGCCAAAACCACGTTCGCCTCGTAACCCTCCGGCGCGAAGGCCGACGCCGTGAGCGTTACGGTAGCCTCTGCGGCATCTGCAGGCACCGTAACGGGGTCCATCTGGATCCACTGCACCGGAACTGCCAGCCGCAGCGTTACAGGCTGGCGAAACCGCATCTCACGCACGATGCGTACCTTGAGCGTGGCGCTCCCGCCTTTGGGCAGCACCAGCGGATGGTCTTCGTCCACGTTTGCCGCCAATCGGAAGCCTCCGCCGGTACCAATGGAACCCACCACCTCACGTGTCGTCGGGTAGTGGGTGTAACTGAAAGCCTGCATCACCCGCTCGGTCCCCGTAGCGATGCGCTCCACAGCTCGGCCCTCGATGACGCCCTTACCCACGATCTCGGGAGAAAACAGGGTTGCGCCAGATTGTTCCGGCGCAGTTACGGTCAACACCGCCGTGGTCTGGGGCGCGCGAATGACGGCGCGGGAGGCCCTGAAGCCTTCGGGAAGATTGCGCACCTCAACGGCGATGTCTCCCGTGAACCCGTCACGCCGCTGGGCCGTCACAACGATTACGGCAGCATCCCCGCGGGGCACTACAATCGTGTCCGGGTTCACCGTCAGCCGAAAGTCCGGATGCGGAGGCCCGATCGTAAGGCGGTACGCGTACTCATCCCCTCCATTCCCTTCGATATCCCGCAAGCGCAGGAAGTACACCCCCGGCGCACGGAACAGATAAACGATGCGCGGGTCCGCTTGATGCGTCAGAAGCGGTTCGTCGGGATCGGGGTAATCGTCGTTCTCCGCAAGCTGCCGCCCGCCAGGCCCAAACAGCGTCAGGATGCCGTCCAAAGGGCTGCCCAGCCTTCTGGCCCGCACCTCCATCACAAGCATCTCGCGCGGCCGAACACGAAACACGAACCAATCCTCATCCCCGGGATGGTCTATGCGACCGTTGATCGTAACCGGCGGGATCACCGTGCGGGCCGTTGCCGCCGTGTCGTTCGGTTCTTGCTCCTCCACCTCCGAAGCATCGTCCAGAGCAAAGGGAACCGCATTGGAAACAACGCCGCCGCTGGATGTGCGAATGGGCATCGCCGGGCCGTCCGCTGCCGCCCTGATGGTGAGCGTGTCTTTCGGCAAGTTTGCCCCGTACAGATGCACCGTGGCATCGGAGCCCCGGCGCCCACCCAAAGGATAGATACCTGTTATGAAAGGGATGGCGCCCACGGTAAGCCGGTACACAAAGTCGTCCCGGCCGCGGTCCAGGATATCCTTCACTTCCAACGTGTACAGGCCGTCTCGGGGGATGCGGCAGATCAGCACAGGATCCGGACCCAGGTGGTAGTCATCATTGCTCGCGATTTGCTGGCCGCCCTCATCGAAGAGCGTGAGGCACAGATCCGCCCAGCCCGGCACCGCGTCGGCGATGAAGGGAATGAGCGCCCGCGCCTGAGCCCGGCAAACGATGGTTTCCCCCGCCTTGGCGCTGAAACGGTAGGCGTTCCGCGTGCCTTCGAGGATCTGCCCGTTCACTACAATGGGAAGGGAGGGCAGCATCTGAGGGTGGTGCCGGTCTGTGTTGGAAGGGTCCCGCATCACCTCCGGAAATTGCCCTACGAAAAAGCGGAAGATGTTGGATGCTCCGGCAGGCCCCACCACCCGCAGGTCGTGCTCGCCAGGCTCCGCCGCGGGCGACACGGTCACCGAGATGCGCACTTGGCTCGCACTGATACGCTCTACTACCGAGGCGGACACATCCGGTGGAACCACGCGCACCTGTGTCACGCCCAAAAGGCCTGTACCGGCTACGGTAGCCTGGAATGTGCTTGCCCGCCGGCCACCCGCCGGGAATACATAACGGATGACGGGCCTCTGACCTTGCGCTGGTGCCGCCAGCACGGCGGTGGCACAGATCGCCCCCCAAAGACGGCCGCAAACCCGAATGCATCGGCGGAACTGCCCGGGCGCCCCCGGTATCCTTGCCGCAAACACTACATGATCTCCTTCAGCATCCCGCCGCCGGCGGCACCCGCGCTGTCCGGCGGGGTCACATAGGCCACACACCCCTGGGGATGGGGAAGCCGCCCGTGGGGATCTATCCCAAGCAGCCAATAGATGCTCGCCGAGAGGTCCCACGGGTAGATAGGCCGGCGAACCACCCGTTCCCCGCGGGCATCGGTCTCGCCTACTACGGTGCCGCCGCGGAAGCCTCCTCCGGCCACCACAGCAGAGAAAGCCGCTGAATAGTGGTGCCTCCCCCCTTCCCATGGCTCCTCATAGGCAACCCGCGGCGTCCGCCCGAACTCACCGTACCAGGTCACGATTGTGGTAGAAAGAAGTCCTCGCTGATGCAGGTCCTCGAGAAGGGTGGCAAAGCCGCTGTCCAGCATCGGCAAGAGCCGCGCCATGGCCGGGAAGTTGTTGCGGTGCGTGTCCCACCCAGGGAAATTCACGGTAATAAAGGGAACGCCGTGTTCCACCAACCGCCGAGCCAATAGGCACGATTGGCCGAACCGGTGCATGCCGTACCTGCGCCTCAGATCCTCCGGTTCCTCCCCCAGCTCGAAGGCCTTGCGGGCCGGCCCGAGGACCACACTCAGAGCGCGTTCCCGGTACTTTTCCAACACCGCCAACTGCGGTGCCCCGGCCGCAGACCCATCCAGGGAATGAAGGAGCTTCTCACGATCCCGAATGCGCTCTGCCGTCAGCGATGGAGGCGGCGCCATCCCGTCCACCGAGAAAGACGGCGAACTCGGGTCTCCACCCGTAGCAAAGGTCTGGTAATCGGCCCCGAGGAAGCCGGCCTCGGAAAAACGCCCTAAAGGTGTCGTGAGCGTTATGTAGGGAGGCAGAGGCCCCTTGTAGCCGGCATCGTATCCCTTCTTCAAAGCGACCACAGCGCCCACCGCAGGGTAAACCAATTCCCCCGAGGGGAGCGTACCCGTCTGCATGATGTAGGTGGCCGTCTCATGGGCATTGGAGGGATGCGTCATTCCACGGAGGATGGCGTATTTGTCGGCTTGCTTCGCCAACAGCGGCAAGAGTTGGCTGATGCGCACTCCGGGTATCGCTGTGGCGATGGGGCTGTTGAGCGGCCCGGTATAGGCTGGTCCCGCCTCGGGCTTGGGATCAAACGTGTCCAAATGAGAGGGACCACCACCCATCCAAAGCTGGATCACGCATCGAGCCTTCCCACCGCCCTGTACACGGCCTCCGGCCGCATCGTCCATGCTCAAGGCGCCAAGGACCACGGCCCCGGCCGTCAGAAACTCACGCCGGGTGAGAGCCGGTTCGAGAATGGGCACCATGTCAATCCTCCTCCACCCGCCGTACTTCCGATGCGGCGGTACCCAATTCACTCAATGGTCATGAAGCCCCGCGTGTTGATGAGCGCCCACATCAAATCCTGCACCAGGGCGAGCCGGGGCCGGTCCCCCCGCTTCAGATAGGCGATCGCCGCACGCCGCTCCCGCAGCGTGGGAAACCTCGACAAGGCGGTAAGGTAAAGATCTTCCACAATACCGGCCTCGCTCTTGCCCGGGGCGGCGAGTTCTGCGGCCCTCCGGCCTTGCGCGATCTTCCCTTCCACGTCCGCGGAGTTCACCAGCAGCGACGCCTGCCTCATGGAGGGGCGCGTGCACCGCTCGCTGTCGAAGGGGCTGTTGCGGGCCGGCCTCCCAAAGGCATCCAAAAACGGAGTGCTTATGGACCCATCCGCCACCTGCACCGCCCGCGTGTCCTTGGGCAAATGGGTAAAGGGCTCCGGGATGATGCTGCTGAAGACCTCGTTGCTGCCCGTTACCGCGCAAATGGCATCCAAAAGCTCCTCGGCGGCCATCCGGCGAGGTACCCAATGGCTGTAGTGCCTGGTGTCGAAGGCGTTCCAGCGGTTCGTAACGCTGGAGAGCTGAAAGATCCTGGAATTGAGGATGAGGCGGAACACGTGCCGCGTGTCGAAGCGGTGGCTCACCAGCTCCTTGGCAAGATAATCCAGCAGCGGACCGTTGGTAGGAGGGTTGGAAGGCCGCAGATCATCAGGCTCATCTACCAGCCCTCGCCCCATCACCCATGCCCAGATGCGGTTGCAAATCTCGCGGGCGAACCATGGGTTCTCTGGAGCCGTAAGCCACTGGGCAAAGCGCTCCCGTGGATCCCCGTGAAGGTTCTCCAGCGGATGCGTCCATCCCAGGAACCTCGGCGCAACGACGTCCTTGGTGTCGGGATCGCGGAGTACGGCATCAGGAGCGCAGTAAACGATCTCCTCCTTCCACTCCTGGGTGCTCTTGTAGCGCATGCCCGCAAAAAAGGCAGCCATTCCCAAGTCATCGGTCCGGGACCAGTTCTCATATGGATGCACATGGCACCGCGCACACCCGAGCCGAACTCCCATGAAGACTACCGATGCCGTCTCGGCCAAGGTCTGCGGATCGCGGCTGACGACGGCCCGGTAGAAATTGGCGGGACCGCTGCGGAAATTGCTCCCACGTGCCGTGATCAACTCCTGCGCGAAGCGGTCGAAGGGCTTGTTCTGAGCGATGCTCTCACGGAGCCAGCGATAGTACGCTTGGGTAGCCTTGGGCCACAGGCGCACCGGATATTCGCTCTTGATGCGCAGGATATCCGCCCACTTGAGCGCCCAAAAATCGGCGAAGTCGCCGCCCGCGAGCAATTGATCCACCAGCCGGGAGCGCTTCTTCGGGCTGCGATCCTGCAGGAAGGCGCGCACCTCTTCTACGCGAGGCAGGCGGCCGGCCACTACTAAGTAGGCGCGGCGAAGGAATTCGGCATCGCCGGCCAGGGGCGCCGGTGGAATGCCTAACCGCCTCAATTGGGCCAGGCACAGCTCGTCCACGTGGTTGAACGGACGAACCGAAGGGAAGGCGAAGGGGAGCTTCTGTGGAACGAGAACGTGCACCAAGGAATTCCGCCTGAAGCACTGCGCCACGATCCAGGCGTCGCCCGGCCGACGGAACGTCACGACGCCCGCCGCATCCACGGAGGCCACCGCGGGATCCGTAGACCAATAAAGCGCATTCCGCGTCACGTCCCGGTGGGTGCCATTGGATAGGATCGCCGTTACGGTTATCGCCATCCGGCTTCCCGGGGCAGCCGCCTTCACCTGCGGGGACGCCTGTATCTTCGTCACCTCCGCCGCACCCGGGGACGCAAAAGGCATTCCCGCAGCGATCCATGCATCCAAAATACGATATTCCCGGGAGGCCGCCCCGGCAGGTGGCTCCTTGGTGTGGGGAGGGCCACCCAGGAACTTTTGAAGGAACGCATCTCGGCCCAAGGCAGCCTCGATCTGGGCGAGGCCGTCACGATCGGCCTTGGGATCCCCTCCAAACAGCGAGAGCTTCAGGCGGCCCGCGCCTCTAGTCCCTCCATGACACGAAGCCCGCGCGCATCCAAGCCGCTGAACCAACGGAGCCACGTCCAAAGCATAGAACGGCGGCACCGGTTTTGAACGCGGCGCAGCACGGGATGCCCCCGTGTGCACGCTTGGAGAACCGGGTGAGCGCGCCAAACCCGGTGAGCCCAAAACAATCGCTACACCCGCGCACCAAACCACCGTTCGGGCATCCATATCGGCAGCTTCCCCCGAGGGGGCACCTTCGCAGGTGATCCGCTCTCAGCACACCTTCGCCAGCCGCTCGTGCACACCCGGCGTATGGTGTCCCAAACGTTCTAGACGCTCCACGCACCCCAATGTTCGGCCAAACGTGCATCCTCCAGAGAAGCCGCCCGGCGGAAATGCTTGCCCGCACCCACGGTCCGATAGGCCTCTTCGGCAAATGAGTACGAGCGGGCCTCGGCGTCCACAAGAACGAGCTCTGCCGGCGCCAGCAGCGCAGCGACGTGTTCCAGGTCCGCAATCCTCAGGGCTCCCAGCACCTCCACGGCTGGGCCCCGCCCGTCTGGAGAAGAAGGCGCATCGAGCGTTGATGGCGGCGTTTGGAGCACAACTCCTCCGAGTCTGCCGTGAAGCAGAGCCGCGTAGAGCGCGGGAACTGCCATAGAGCCGCGGGCCACCAAGACGGTGCGGTCGCTGCTCCATCCCGTCAGCGCCTGCAACGCTTCAAGAGCGCGCAGCACATCCCACACCTGCCAAGAAGCGGTCGTGACGCCGGTCCAGGCGGCGGCCCTGCGCACGCGCCAATTGAGCTCGTCGCCCCATGCTGTGTCCCCCGTACCACGAGGCTCCACGAGCGCCCAATCCGCGTCCGCACGGATGGAGCGGGCGAACTCCTCGGCATCATTCGCTCCCTCCCCATGGGAACGCAACGCCACCACCAGCCCCAGGGCTCCCCGAACCCGGCCGTATACGCCTTGAAGCCGCCACCCCGCCTCCGCAAGGAACGAGAAGCGGCCGCCGCCTTCGCCCTCGGCATGCCGCAGCTCCCAGCGGGCGGCAAGGGCAGGCGGAGGGCTGGGAAACCATCGAAACGGCCGCTCCCTGAGCCGCTGTGTCACCCGATCCCTCTCCCGCGTAAGGGACACCAAATCCGAAATCATCGGCGGCGCCGCCGTGGGTACCAGCTCGTCCTGGATCGTCCGCACGCGGTTGCCGGCCGGCTCGCCACTCACGTACACGCGCAGAACTTCCGCCGGCTCCTGGTGGTCCGGCGCCTCGTCCACGTCGCCCACCCGACCCGGCGGGATGTCCCGGTCGGCCAAATGGCGCATCATCCACGAAAAAACCTCCGTGCGGGAACGCCTATGGTACCCGTGTGGCCCCGGCGTAAGCACCAACCGAAGGTGATTTGGAACGCCCATCCTCCGGTAGGCCGCAACGAGCTGCCGGTGCACCATGCGGATGCCCGCCGCAGTGAAGATGCCGTCCCGGTCGGCCGAAGCGATGAGCAGAGGCCGTGGCGCCACCAGGGCCCCGACATCCGCCAAATCCCACATCATGGTGTTGGGCCACCACATGCAATCGCAATGACCGTCCAGAGTGCGCTGAGCGATATGAGAGGCCAGTGTTGCCGTTCCGCATACGGGGGCTGCCGCCGCTACGCGCTCGTCGGCGGCAGCCACCCACCAGGTCGTAGCCCCGCCTCCCGAAATTCCCGTGGCTCCCAGCCGCTTCCCATCTATTCCCGGGTAATTTGCCAACAGATCCAGCCCGCGAATGGCATTCAACAGTTCCACGGCAGCCGGCGAATACCCTCGGCTGTACCAATGGAACCAGCCCTCGCGGAAACATCCGTGATGGTATCCCTCTACCTCGCCTAGCTGCACCGTCTCCACGATGAGTGCCGCGAAACCCATTTGCGCAAAGCGACGCGGAATTGCCTGGTAATAGGTCTTCTGGTGTGGAGCATGACCGCACAGGTAGAGCACCGCCGGGGCGCCGGATCCCACAGCCGGTGTGTCCGGAAGGTAGAGGTTGGCGGTAACATAAAGGCCAGGGATGCTTTCGTACCATAACTTCCGGATGCGGTATCCGGGCCTCTCCAGATCGCCGGTTACCGTCCAGGGCGGCGCAGGACGATCGCCGCTCCCCAGATACTCGGCGATGCCCAGGGCATCCAGGAATTCCTCCCTCCGCCGGCGAATGGCTTCCGAAAGGTCCGCAGCCTCGTTCACCCAGCCGCCCGCACAGCGGGTGATTTCCCGGGCTCGCCGCACCAAATATTCCATGACAGTGCAGTTCACCGGTGCCCCCTACTCCGCCTTCTGCAAGCGCGTGAGTTTTTGGGCAAATGCTTCATCCTCCATGGCGGCAGCCGCACGCGTGAAGTGCAGCGGGCGCTCAGTGGTTAAAACCACTGCGAGCAACTCACTTCGGGCTCCCGGCTCCGTGGGCTCTATGCTCCCGCCCGGGATCCCATGCGGCAACCCAGCCGGATGGAACGTAATGGATCCCTCGGCGATGCCCATGTGGCTTGCAAACCGGCTGTTGCTGTAGTAGAACACCTCGTCCGTCTCCAGGTTGGTGTAATGGTACGGCATCGTCCCCGCACACGCCATGATCTCTTGGGATTGCGGCACCAGAGAACTCACTACGAAACCCCGCGCTTCCAATGTCTGGATCGTTGCCCAGGGGCTCACCACACGCAGAGAAGAGGCATCCAGATCCTGCGTATTGACGGACCATGGGTAAACGTAGCCGTCCCAGCCCACAACATCCAGCGGGTGGTGCCTGTAGTAGTATCGGGTGAGCACTCCCCGTGCCTTGATGCGCACCTCGAAGCGCCCCTCTTCTTCGTGGGTTTCGAGCATCTGCGGTACCTGTATGTTGCGCTCGCTGTAGGGCGCAAAGTCCATGAGCTGTCCTACTTCGTTGATATAGGACCTGGGCGCTTCAACGGGGCCGGCGCTCTCGATCACCAGCATGCGGGGAACCCCCTGTTCCGCCACGATGCGGTAGATGGTGCCGCGCGGAACCACCACGTAATCCCCCGGCCGATACCGCAGCGTTCCGAACACCGTTTCGATGTGCCCGCTCCCCTCATGAATGTAGAGCACCTCATCGGCGTCCCCATTCTTGTAGAAGAAGCCTGCCATGGGCTCTAAAGGTCTGCAGAGGCTCAGGGCCAGATCCTCATTCACAAGAAGCGTTACGCGTCCGGAAACCGGGTCGCCCCGAGCCGGCATATCCCACGTACAAAGGTGGCGGTAGCGAAGAGGCCCATGCGGGGCAATCTCCGGACGAGCGTCTTCTCCCGGCTCGAAGGCGATGGGATCGGTGAACGGGTGGGCGTGGTACAGATACGAAGCCGCACTTCTAGGTCCATGCGAGCTGAACACCTCTTCCGCACAGGGCCGGCCGCTGGGCGCACAGAGTTCTGCGTGACGCCTCGCCGGCACTGTTCCAACTTGCAGATATCGTGACATGGCATCCTCCCGGTAACTACTTTGCCTATGATATGCCGGTCTTGAACGGAAACCCAGATTATATAACGTGTGAATAACCCGGCAGGTGCCGCGGGTATCCTATAGCCGCTGACCTTCCATCTTCTCAGGTACCCTCCCCGATATCGGGATGGGCTACGCATCATGAAAGGATCGCTCCATGCCGAGGAACACGCCCTGCCGCGTGATGCTGGTTGCCGCAGATTGGGATCTCGCCTTGAAGGTCGCTCGATGCATCTTCTGCCGCCATGAGGCCTATGCGGCCATTGCGGGGCCGCCAGGTCCGCTCGAATGGAGCCGGGCGATCCGCAGCGTCTTTCCGCTCCCCGCAGATGCCCTCGAGGGTGACGCTGCCGAGCTGTACGGTCTGCTTGCCCGGTGGTGTAATGGCGCCGGCCCGGGGACCATCGTCCCCGTAGACCTGCCCGCTCAATTATCCGTCTCGCGCATGAAGCATCGCCTGACCCAAGCGCTCGTCATCCCGCTGAGCCCCGCGAAGCTCATCCATTGGATGGCAAATAAGGCAGCTTTGAGCCGCTTCGCCCAATCCCTCGGTGTGGATACGCCTCCCTTCGTTGTGCTGGAGGATCCCGACACCACCCAGTGCCGACGCCTGAGTTTCCCGGTTATCGTGAAGCCTGCCTGCGGCGAAGGCGGAGGAGTCCGCTATCCGCGCGCTGAGACGCCCGAAGAACTTGAGGAAGCCCTAATCGTCGCCAGGCCGCAGCCGCACGCTCCCGTCATCGTTCAGGAGTACGTCGCCGGCGATGATGTAGGAGTGAGTGTGCTCGCTCTAAAAGGGCACATCGTTGCCTGGACGGTGCAGCGGCACTTGCCCCGCAACATCCTTTCGTTTGACGCGTACCCGCCGGCATTGGAGGCGGTTCGGAAGCTGGTGGCTGCGTGCGGTTACACCGGAGTGGCGCACTTCGACTTCATAGACCCTCCTGGAAGGATGGCGCCCCTTTTGTTGGAGTGCAATCCCCGCTTCTGGGCAACCATCTTGGCCGCCCACGCTGCCGGGGTGTGTTTTCCTTCTCTGGCAGTGGAACTCGCCCTGGGCGGAATTGCCGCATCACCCATTCCTGAAGCCACGGGCATGGCACGGAGCACGCCACTGTGTGTCAAGTTGATGGATCCCCTGCCCGAGCTGGCAGCCCGGTGGCTGCGCCTGAGGCGCCGCATTCTCAACTTACCAGCTCGGCGCTTTGGGCGAAAGCTGCGGAGGTAAAGGTTGGCTGGGTTCCGAACAGGCAGGGCCATGGTTCCGTGCCTGCTGTTGTGGGGCCTCCTCTCCGGTATGCCTGCGGCGTTGGGCCAGCTTCCGCACCAATCGGCGCCGATCGCCCGCAGTCGCGCTATCCGCCATGAAGATGCAGGGCACGGCATGGGCAGCTGCCGGGGCTCCGTACCTGCAATCCCACCCGCCACACCGCGCATCCGAACCTATAACGATGCCTCCTACGCCCTTGCGTTCGGCAGCTTTCTGTGGGAAGCGGCGGGCTGGTGGCTGCTCCTCCAATTCGGCCTCTCCTCCAGTCTGAGCGGCTGGGCCTGCCGCAGGACGCGCCGCCTCTTCTGGCAAAGCGCCCTCTTTTGGAGCGCGTTGAGCGGGCTCATGACACTCTGGCGGCTCCCCATATCCCTAGCCGCCTTTCTGCTGGACCGATCCTACGGATTTGCCACCATGGGGCCGATGCTCTGGCTGGAAGACCGCCTTCGCGGATGGGCTTTTGGTCTGACCGCTATTCCGGCCATATGGCTTGCCTGGATCCTTCTGCTCCGATCTCCCCGCCGATGGTGGCTGTGGCTGTGGGCGGCTGCCATCCCGTGGACCCTCTTCATTACAATCCTCCAACCCGTCTTCGTAGATCCGGCGTACAACCGCTTCACGCCTCTACCCCAAGGGGCGCTCCGCACCCAGATCGCCAGGCTCGCCCGGCAAGCAGGGGTGGGCAACGCGCAAATCCTCGTTGCGGACGCGTCCCGGCGCACCACGCGCGCTAATGCCTACGTCACAGGCATCGGTCCCACCCGCCGCATCGTCCTCTGGAACACCACACTGCACGCGTTGCCTTCCGACGAGATCCTCTTTATCGTGGCTCATGAACTCGGACATTACGTTTTGGGGCATATGTGGTGGATCCTGGCCGGCAACATCGCAGGCAGCCTCCTTCTGTTGGCCATCCTTTCCCGGGCCTTTCCTTGGACCGTTAGACGGTGGGGCGCCCGCTGGCACCTGAAGGGCATTTCGGACCTCGCTGCCCTGCCGACGGCTCTGCTGCTGCTCCATGGGCTTCTTTTTGCTCAGATGCCGGCTGCGTGCGCCTTCAGCCGCTTCCTGGAACATCAGGCAGACCGCTACGGGTTGATGCTGACCCATGACAATTGCGCCGCTGCCCGCCTTTTTGCCGACTTTGTGCGCCGAGACTACGCCGATCCCGATCCGCCGCGCCTCGCAGTGCTGTGGCTCTATACCCACCCTCCCATCCGCCAGAGAATGCAGTTTGCCCTCCACTATCATCCGTGGAAGGCGCCTTCGCCAACCCGCCGAACCGGTCGCGCTTCCCCATAGCGGCGAATAAGTCCCCTCCCGCTGCACATCGGTCAGATCAGACTGACGTGACCGGTGAAGGCGCAACAGCAACGCCCCCGCAACGCCGGCGGTTGTGGCCCGCAAAACCTTGTCTCCAACAGGCCGGAGGCTGTTGACGTTTCGTTGATAGCGGATGCGCTATGATAGCGCCGTTTCTTTTCTGCAGCGCCCGGGCGGTTCATGCTGCGCATCAGCTCTCCATGCCCGCCCGGGTCTTTTTCCAGCCGCGCCACGAGACCAGGCGTGCCCCCGGGAACGCGAATGCATTGGGAAGCATGAGCAGCCGGGCACGAACAGACGCATTATCCGCACACCGCGCAGGAAGAGGGGTCAGAAGCTCAGCGAGGTTTGAACGTAGAACCAGTCCGAAGGATCGGCGTGGCCTCCATTCGTGGCGGCTACGAAGCGCCCGGGCAGGAAGCGCGCCCATCCGCCGGATAACTGGCAGTCTTTGGATGCGGAGTACACCACCACCACATCCACTTCCTGGCCCAGATCGTGGCCCGAAGCCCCCGACGGATCCCTCAAGGGCGTCCCGGCAACACCCGTCACCGGCTTGCCGGCGGCGTTGTACCAATAATCAGAAGCATTGGGAAGCCGAAAGAAATGGCCGTCCACCTGCAGGGTGAGCCTGGGCAGCGGTTCCCCCTTCGCCCCGATGCGCCAGTCCTCCATGTTCCGCCAGCCCACGTAGTCCGCAACACCATAGTGGGCATGGTTTGTAGGGAAGAGCTGATCGAAGGTGCGGTAGAGGCCGCTTCCTCCAGGATCGCCTCCGGTAGCGTAATCGCGCTCTGCGGAGATACGCACGTGGCCTCGGCCTGGAAGAGCATAACCCACGACCGCAGCATAGGCATACGCCGACACGGCCCGCCCGGCATAGGCGCCGAGCTGATAGGCAGCCTCGAGTGTAGCATCCCAGCGGCGTGCGAACGTGTACTGGGGCCGCACGCCCAGCGTCCAAATGTTTTGCTCGGTGGTCGCGGTGAGGGGAACACTCTTGTTCAGGGCGTATACGTCCACGCTGCCGGCAGCCCCGGTGCGCGCCACCGAGTAGAGCCCCGCGAGCATCGGCTCGTTCGTCTTGCCGGGCGCCAGCCCAAGCCGCATGACGAAAAGATCCGTGCTCGTATGGCGGTCCGAAAGCGTCAACCGGATCCCGTCAAAGGAGCGGCCTGTATTTCCCCACTCCAGGTTGCCCACGAGGCGGCTGTCGCCGAATTTCATCGTCTGCCGCCCAATCTTCCAGATGCGCCCGTGATCCACCATGGACGCGTACCCTTCAAGAACATCCACGTCTCTCAAGCGGATGGAGGTGGGGCCGGGCCCGCCGTGAGGATTCTGATAAGCCCACTGCGGCTCGATGAAGATGCGGGACTTGTTCGCCCCCTCCCACAAGAGGCCCAGGCGCATCCGGCTCAACTCGTCCTTCGGGCTGTCTCCACTTCGAGATGCGAAATTCGCCGCGTCGCGCGCCTCATAGCGAAGCCGCCACTCGCCCATAAGGCGCAATCCCCGCCCTAAGGATATGCCTGGCTGCTGCTGCGCGCGTGCGCCGGCAGCGGTCAAAAGCGCCGCACCAAAGGCTGCCATCTTCCTGCAGCATTTCATCGTACCGTTGCCTCCGGAGTACGGGATGGTCGCCCTGCCGCGTGCGCCGAGGAGGCAGCCGCAGCAGCCGGCTTGGGCTGAGGGGGCGGCTCCGTAAGGATGCCCTTGAGGGTGAGCGTCCCGATGAATAGAACCAAAAAGAGGCCCAGATCAATTACCCACCTGCGCTGGGCAGGATGGCGTGAAGGCGAGCGGTCCAGCCATGGTAGGAGCAACATTCCCACCGTCACCATACCGGGGATCACGAGGGTCCCCACCACCTCCATGCTGGACGGCATGAGTTTCAGCAACTCATACAGTCCCAGGAAATACCACTCCGGCCGCGGCGTAAAGTCTGCGCGCGCGGGATCCGCAACATCCATCAGCTCGGGCTTCACCAGCACGGCCAGGAGAAACACCACCCCGATGCCCACCAGAACCACCACCGCATCCTTGAACAACTGCGTGGGCCAAAAAGGAACCGGCTCCCCCTTCTGGGGCACTACAGGTCCGGCAATGTGGTGCCGCCGCACTAAATACAGATGAAAGGCGGTAAAGATCCCCAAGGCCAAAGGAAGAAGCATGATATGGGCCGCGTAGAAGCGCGTCAGCGTGAGGGCGCCGACCTCCGTACCTCCGCGGATCAACACCATGATCTGTTGGCCGATGACAGGAGCGGTAGCCGCGATGCGCGTGCCCACTACCGTGGCCCAGTAGGCCTTTTGGTCCCACGGAAGCAGATAACCCGTAAACGAGAAGCCTAGGATCACCTGGAAGATGACCACCCCTACAACCCACGTGAGTTCTCGAGGCTTCTTGTAGGATCCCCAAAAGAAGACGCGCAGAATGTGCAGCACCACAACAATCACGATGGCGGTAGCGCCCCAGTGGTGGATGCCCCGGATGAAGGAGCCCAACCACACCTTTTGGGAGATCCACTTCACGCTCTCATAGGCGTGATCGGGGCTGGGAACGTAGAACATGGCCAGCGCCACGCCCGTTATGAACTGGAAGGCAAGGAGCGTCAGAAGCAGGTTCCCAAGCGTCTGCCACCAGCCGACCCCAGGAGGCATGGGCTCGTCCAGGTTCTTGCGCACGAAGCCCCACCAGCCTAGCCGAAGCTCGAGCCAATCAGCCAAAGAAGGCCGCACCCGCCTGAGATCTTCCAGTTCCTTGGCTTCCCACGGCTCTTGCGGCGGCTCGGACCCGTTGCCGCCATCCAAACCAAGCCGCTTCCCCCGCGTGTCCGCAGGCTCCTGTAGAAGTTTCGCCATGGCAGTTACACCTTGTAGAGCCACACCCGGCCGTTCTCGACCTTCGAGGGAATGCGGCTGAGCCCTCGCGGCGGCGGCCCGGATAAATGGTTGCCGTCCTCATCGAAAACCCCGCCGTGACAGGGGCACACGTACCTGCGCTTGCGGTCCTTGAACTGCACGTGGCAGCCCAGATGCGGGCATGTCGGATCGAAGGCAACGATGACATCGCCCTTTCGGTGCAGAAAAACACTGTACGTGCGGCGCGCCTTCATGTACCCGTCCTGCACCTCAAGGCTGTAATCCACAGAGCGCGTTTCCCCGTCCCGCAGTTCACCCGCATCGAGAACATCCACCCAGGTCCCGCGCTTCTTCCCTCGCTTGAGCGGCGATGCGATGAACCCGATCGTGGGCCCGATGATCGCGAGAGCCACCGTGCCGTTGATCAACCCCACCAGCATCCCCAATACCGTTCTTCTTGGAACCCTGTGGCATGCGGGACACAGATCGCCGTCATGCTTGCCTTTGTCCATAGTTGGACCTCCCATATTCTGAAGGGATCGCGAATGCGATGCCCATGCTTCCGGCATCCTACGGGTAGTACCGGATGCGTATCTTGCCCGCAAAAGCAGGATCAATCTGCTTCAGAACCCCTTCTGCGATGCGCTGAGACTTGTGGTGCCTTCCCGGCGAGGGCTCATACGCAAACTGCAGATCCACCCCCCGAGCCACGATGGCCTCCGTGAGGCGTGTAACAGCCACCAACGCAGGAACTACGAATACATGCTGGAAGCGCGTAAAAGGAGCCGACACCAATAGGATCGCCACCAACAGCAGATGCACCACGTACAGCGGCATCACCCAAAGGTTTGCTCCGGAATACCGAAGCGTCTCCACCAGAAAGCCCGTCAAGATCACCAGAGCCAACTGGTTGATGAAAAGGTAGTCCCGGCCCAAGGTCAGTCCGTTGTCTATGTACTCATCCCGGGCATAGCGATACCGCACATAGACGATGCCCGCAAATACGGCAAGCCCGGCGAGGTTGGGCAGCAGCTTCAGCGGATGGGTCAGCGGGAGCGGATTGCGCAAGGGGTTCGCTGCCTGCATGAGCATATCAGCCAACATCAGGCCGCCGAACCCATAAATCAGGAGCCCGTGCATCACCCAGCGGAACTTGTCCTTCTTGTAAAGGGAACCCACGAGAAGCCCATCCACCACCAACGCCCGAAGAACGATGGCCAGCGCCTTGCCGTATCCCAACCGGCCCACATACGGCTTGAGCTGACGCACGCCGGCGCAATCCAGCCAATACCACAGCACCTTGAGCGAAAGAAGGAGCGCTACCAGCGTCACGAGCGAGAAGCCGATCCCCACATTGCGCACCGAGAGCAGGGTGGCTACCCGGTAAGAGGCCGGTATCTGAGACGGATCGAGCTTGGTGTGGCGAAGATAATCGTAAATCTGGGCGATCTCCGCATCCGATGTGTCCGAGGGTGGCAGGGCCGGCATCATTCCCTTGCCGCGCCGAACGGTGAGTTTCACCTGGTCCAGAGAAAGGCGTGTCCCGGCGAGGGGCGGCCCGAACGCCCCCATCCCTGTGGGGCCATGACATCCGGCACAGGAAGAGTTCGCCCAAACCTCGGCGGGCGTTTCCGGAGGATTGGGCTGCCTCGGGCTCTGCTGCTGGGCAGCGGAACGGCTCGCCAAAACCAGCAGGAGGGCCGCCCCGGCAAGCCCCAGCATCCGCGCCACGAAATGGACCGCTCCTGCAGGGTTGCGTGTCCCCGCCGGATGCCGCCCTTCCCGCTCCGGCGGGCCGGCAGCCATCCATTCGGATGGTTCCCGCGGCTCCTGCGTCGGCACAACGCCCTGCCCGGCCGTCTCCTGAGCCGCCATGGTTCCTAGGTAGAGGTTCGCAGGTTCGGTTGCACATTCGGGCAACAACTTGAAGGGATCCCGACCTGTACGCTCTCGCTGCTCCGCTACATAGCGGCTGATCTTGCTCGATGGGTCCTCGAGGTCGCCGAAGATCCGCGCGGTGGTAGGACATGCCACCACACATGCCGGCTCCAGCCCCTGATCCACACGCTGGGCGCAGAAGGTGCATTTGCGGGCTACATTCTGCTTGAGGCGGGGCCGCACGAAGTCCCGCTCGTACGCTCGGTCCTCGGGCAGGTACCACTCGTCCGTGGCCCTGAGAACGATATTGCCGTACGGGCATGCCGACACGCACGCGCCTGTGCCGCGGCACCGATCCTGGTCAATGAGCACGATCCCGTCGGGTCGGCGAAAGATGGCCTTGTTGGGACAGGCCTTCAGGCAGGCAGGGTTCTCGCAATGGTTGCACAGCACCGGAATGTACACCCGCTTCACGTTCGGGAACGTCCCGGCTTCCACGTTGAGCACCCTGGCAAAGAACACGTCGGCAGGGGTGCCGTTCTCCTGCTTGCAGGCCACTGTGCACGCATCGCATCCGATGCACCGTGTTAGGTCAATGAGCATGGCCAGTCTTGCCATCGTCAGCTCACCTTTCGTACGTCCACGCGCGTGTCCTTCCAATGCTGCCCCGGCGCGTAAACGGCAGGCAAGTAATACGCCTCATGCGTCGGCTTGATCTTCTGGTGGGTATGCACCGCATGATACTTGCCGCCTCCCAAGTAACGGTCCCACCACCCATGATCCACGCAAACTACTCCGGGCTTTATGGCCTCTGTAACCAAAGCCCACAAGCGATAGCTCCCGTTGTTGTTGAAGATCTCCACAGCATCGCCGTCTCGGATGCCCCGGGCAGCCGCATCTCTGGGGTTCATCTCCACCACAGGCTTCCGATTGAGGTTCAGCAGGATGGGGTTGTTGCTGTGGGTCGAATGTACACGCCACTTGGAGTGGGGCGTTACGATGGCCAGGGGAAGCCGCTGATCCGCCTCCGGCAGATGGCTGAAGCTCGGCTTGTATTGAGGAAGGGCTTCTCCCAACTTCAGATAGATCTCCTCTTCCTTGTAGAACTCCATCCGCCCCGTCTTGAGGAACTCGCGCTGCTGCTCCACTTTGAAGGGCAATGCTCGCGGCGGAAAGGGCTTCTTCTCAATCAGTTGCTCATCGAGCCCAATCTCGGGATCCGGCACGTTCAGGCGCACCGGGCCCTCAAGAAGCTGCTCCAGCGTAATGCCTTCCGTCTCCTTGCCGGCGGTCTCCAACAGAATGCGTATGGCGTCCAGCTCTGTGAGGTCGAAGTAATGGGATAATTCGGGAGCCACGCGTTTGACGAGTTCGCGCACAATCCACAACTCCGTGCGGCTCTCGAACTGCGGCGGGATTACCGGCTGTTGCATCTGCAGATAGGGGTGGCAGCCGGTTGCCACCAAATCATACTTCTCCCAGAAGGTGGGAGCGGGCAGTACCACGTCGGCGTACTCGCACGTCGGCGTCATGGAGAAATCGGTCACCACGAAGAGTTCCAACGCATCTATGGCGCGGCGCATGGGCTCGGAGAACTCTGTAACCAAGGGGTTCGCATGGGACACGAAAAGAGCCTTGAAACCGCTCTTGGGGAACCTGATCTTCGGGTTTATGGTGTCGGTGGGCTGCCCAAGCACAAAATAGTGCATCGGGACGTTGTTGGGCCGCTTCCCTTCAGGAAACCAGAAGCCGCTGATATCTATGCGGAAGTGGTGCTGGCCGGAATAGATGGACACCCCCGAACCGGGAACGCCGTAATTCCCCGCCAACGCACTCAGCAACAGGACCGCCCGGATCGTGAGATCACCGTGGAGCCGGTGGTTGATGCCCATCCCAATCAGAATAATGGCGGGCTTCGTGGCGGCATATTCCCGCGCTACCTGGCGGATCGTATCTGCAGGGATATCGGTCACGCGGGCAACATTCTCCACCGAGTACTCTTCGCGCATTATGAGCTCTTCCAGCAGGTCGAATACAGGCCGGACCCTCACGGTGCCGCCCTCCACCTGGGCCTCCAAACTGCCGCGAAAACGAGGCCGCACGTCGGCAGGCAGCTCCAAGGTGTCCGACGGAAGCACGAACCACCGGCCCCCGGCCTCATCCCATACCGGGAATTCGTTCTCGCCCCCAATCCCCAAATCGGAAGCGCGCAGCCTGCGGCCCGTGTCCTCCCGAATAAGGGTCGCGCAATCCGTGTAGGTACGCAAAAATTCCCAGTTGACCAGCCCTTCCTCCAGAAGCACGCGGCACATTCCCAAAGCAAGGGCGCCGTCCGTACCCGGATTGATGGGCAGCCAAAGATCCGACCCCTTGGCGGTCTGACTGCAGCGGGGGTCAATGCACACGATGCGGCAGCCGTTCTGCTGCTTCGCCTCCTTCGTTAGAAAATGGGCATCCGGAATGCGCGTCTGAAAAATGTTGGCGGACCACAGGATGGCGTATTTGGCATATCCCCAGCTTTTGCTCTCACACTCCACGCTGTCTATCCCAACCGTCTGCGTGAAGCCCATGGAGATATCGCCGTTGTAGTCGTAGGCGGTAGCAAACGACATTCCCAGGAGCGCCGCCATACGGATCTGGGCCCCCTTCTGAACATAGCTGGTTCCCACCACCTGATTGAACAGCAGCATGCTCTCCGGGCCGTACGCCGCCATGATGCGCTTCATGTTGGAGGCGATGAACTCGAGCGCCTCATCCCACGAAGCTTCCTTCCATTTGCCCTCACCGCGCGCCCCCTGACGAATGAGGGGCGTCTTGATGCGGTCCGGACCATAGATCATATGGGTCATGGACATGCCGCGCAGGCAGCCGCGCGGATTGTACTCGTCACACGGATAATCAGCCGCCGGCTTCAGATCCACAATCACGCCGTCTACTACAGTGGCATTCCAGCCGCACGCTCCGGTGCAGTTGGGGCTGTCCGTTGTCCGCACGATGCGGGCCTCTCCGGCGGGCAGCGGCGAAGGATGCCTACCTGGAACAGCGTATCGAGTTGTCATTCTTCCAACCCCCTTCAACCGTGGGCCACGGATGCAGGTCGCCGGGATATAGACAATATCTGCATCCACATATCCGATTTCAACGTCTATTATGCTCCCGCGTCCGATCCCCGTCCATCAGGAAATATGTAATGGCGGCCAGTACTCCAGTACTAGCCTTCCGGCTGAAGCGGGCCCGCAGCCTCCAGAACTCTGCCGGAACCCGCCTGCTTCAGGAATACGGCGTAATTCGTTACGAGGCACACGGCGCAGAAGACACTCAAAAGGATGAACCCTAGGTCATAGGCCCCGGTCTGCTTCTTTATGATGCCCAAGACCAGCGGCGGAAAGAACCCGCCAAGTCCGCCCATCGCGCCTACAAGCCCGGTAACCGTGCCCGTGTCCTTTGGGAAAAACTGCGGAACGAGTTTGAATACCGCCCCGTTTCCCAGTCCGATGAACGCCGCCACTCCAAGGGCTCCGATGGAGAAGGGCACGATGTTCTCCGATGTCAGCCCAAGGGCCAGGATCCCAGCGCCTGAAAATACGGCCATGAGCACCCTCGCTCCCCCAATGCGGTCGCTCAGCCATCCGCCGATGGGCCGCATGGCGGTCGCCAGAACAACGAAGCCGGCCACCCGCAGGCCGGCATCGGCCGCCGTAAGCTTGAAGATCTCCTGCAAAAGCTTGGGCAGCCCGATGCTCAGGGCTACAAATCCCCCGAATGTCACAAAATAGAACAGCGACAGGAGCCACGAGCGCGGTTCCCGAGCCAAAACCTTCAACATCTCCGAAAAGCTCTTCGGCTTCGCCGCAACCGGGGCATTGTGCGCCAGCAGCAAGAAACACACACCGTACACAAGCGCTACCGCAGCAAACACCTGATAAGCGGACCGCCACCCCCCGAGCCTCAGCGCAAGCGCCGGGATGCCCCAAAGTGCGATGCTCTGGCCGATGTTCCCTGCACCATACACTCCCAGCGCCAGCCCCTGTTTCTCCGGCGGAAACCATTTGGACGTAAACGCGATCCCTATGGAAAAGGAAGTGCCGGCCATTCCCAACAGCAACCCCCAGAAAAGAAACTCGCCGAAGCTTTGGGCGCCGCTGAGCATGTACGCCGGAACCGAGATGAACAACAGCAACAACCCGAAGACGATGCGCCCTCCGTACCGGTCCGCCAACATCCCCAGCGGAAGCCGCATCACTGATCCCAGCAGAACAGGAACGGAGATCAACATCCACGTCTGCTGATCCGTAAAGCCAAACTGCTTCTTGAAGGTCTGGGCCATCGGCGAGATGATGCCCCACACAGCAAAGCTGATGGCAAAGGCTACTGTAGAAAGAGCGAGCGCGCGCACGGAACCTTTTTGCCTCATTTTCCATGCCTCCGTTCGGCAGACGATATAGGTATTGCCGGACGATGCCTTTTGCCCCGGCCGCCTGCCGGCCCGAATCGGCGGCGGAACAGCCCGGATAATTAGATCCACATATCCTGTAATTCGGCGTATTATAACGCCTCCGCACCAGCCCTGTCAACTATCGCCCACCGCCGGCCTCGCTCCCCATGGCCCGCCGCTCCGGAACCCGACGTGCGGGCAACGGTGCTTGACAAACCCGGCTCAGACGCGCATACTGTGCATTGCATTCGCGGCCCAGTACGAAAGACCGCAGGCGCCCACGCGGAGGAAACCCGGAGATCTATGACTTCTGAAGAGAAGGCGCGCATCATCTCACGCGCTGCCGATGCCAAGCAGGCGCGGGATATGGTCCTTCTGGACCTGCGCGGCCTCACATTGATGACCGACTATTTCCTGATCTGTTCAGGAACGTCCAACATCCATATCCGCACCATTGTAGACAGCATCCTCGAAGCGATGAAGCATGCCGGTGCGGGCGGCATCCGCGTGGAAGGGTACGACGCGGCAGTGTGGGCTCTGCTGGATTACGGCGATGTCGTCGTCCACGTGATGGCGCCTGAACAGCGCGCGTATTATAATCTGGAAGCCTTCTGGAAGGATGCACGCCGGGTGCATCTGGAGTAGTAGGCATGAACGCAGAGGACCGCACGGAAATGGGCTCCGGCCCTCCCGCCGATCCCAACCGCACCCAACCCATTCCTCCGCTGCCGGAAAGCGGACGCATCGAGGGCCAACCTCCCGCTTCGTCACAGAACCTTCAAGAGGAAAATCTCCGCCTCGCCACGGAACTGGCCCGCAGAGGGATCCCGCCCGAAGAGATCAACCGCCTCCTTTCCCTCGGCGCCGCCCCCCACGCTCCGCAGGCGCCGGCGCAACCGGAACCCACGCAAGCCGCTCCACGCAAAGCCTTCCAACCCCGCCCCACCATCACCCTTCCGGAGTTTCGCCCTGTGTCCGACGCCGAGAAGGCCCAGGCGGATCGCCTGCTGATTCAAGCAAATATCGCGAGGCGCCGCAACCGATACACCGAAGCCGAACGCCTCTGCCGCGAAGCCATTGAATATACCCCGTCAGACGCGGCAGCCCTGGAGCTGTACGGCGACATCCTCCAATCCATCGGCCGCGTGGACGACGCACTCTATGCCTACGACCGCGCCCGCACCGCCGACCCGAATCGCTCGTCCGCCGAAAGAAAGTACGCGCAGCTTACCCTCGCCCAAGAAACGGACATCCTCTCGGGCGCCGAAGGCGCTGCCCATCGAAACCCCTCCCTGGCCGTATTCCTCTCGGCGACCCTTCCCGGCGCCGGCCAGGTGTACAACGGGCAAGCTGCCAAGGGGCTGGCAATCGCTCTGGCAGAACTCCTGGCCGTCTACCTGTGGCTCTGGACACCCTTGCGCAATCCCACAGGGCATCCCAACCTTACCGCTGCACTCGTGGCCCTGGCAGCCGTAGTCTACATCTACGCTGTAGCCGACGCCAACATAGGAGCCCGGCAAGCCGGCAGGTCCAAATCGGGGTGGGAAGTGTAGTTTCCCAACGCAGAGCCCACAGGGTCACGCCGGTTGGGCCGCCTGTACAGTGCCGTGTTCGATGCGGCCGTCTTTCAGGCGAATGGCCCTATGGGCGTACTGCGCCAGGCGCTCGTTGTGCGTTACCACCACAACAGTGACGCCGTGGGCGTTCACTTCGCGCAGCAGATGGATGATCCTTTCTCCGGTGACGCTGTCGAGGTTCCCGGTAGGTTCATCGGCAAGGAGCAGGCGGGGAGAGTTCGCCAGTGCCCGTGCGATGGCCACGCGCTGCATCTCGCCGCCCGAAAGCTCGGCAGGCCGATGGCTGCGCCTCTCCCACAACCCGGTGAGGTGCAGCAGTTGCTCCACGCGTTGCCGGTTCCTCGTGCGGGCCAGCATCATAGGGAGGGCAACATTCTCTTCGACGCTCAGCGTGGGCAAGAGCCCAAAGTGTTGGAACACGAACCCAACCATGTCCCTCCGGAAGGCCGTGAGCTCGCGATCCCTCAAACACGTCAAGTCCCGCCCCGCGAGCCTCACCCTTCCGGAAGTCGGCCGATCCATCGCACCTATAATCTGCAGCAACGTGGTCTTTCCCGATCCTGAGGGCCCCGTTACGACAACGAAGGCGCCTTCCTCCACACTCAGGGACACGCCGTCCAGTGCGCGCACTTCCTCCCGCCCCCGCCGGTACCATTTGCTCAATCCCTCGGCCTCTACAATCGGTTGCCGGATGGCGCGCCCCGTGCCGAGACCACACGGAGGGCCAGCCGCCGTTCCGGTGCGGAGCGCCTGCGTCCTTTCCTGCTCCATCCCCATGCCCCCTTAGACGATTTCACTCCTACAGAAGGTCTCGCATGGCGCTCGCCGGCGAGAGGCGCGCAGCCCTCCAGGCAGGAAGAAGTGCCGCACCGATACACAGAAGGCATACGGCACCGGTAGCTCCCAGCCCCACGTCCCAATCCAGCCGCACCAGCCCTGTGTGGGGTGCGAAAGGCAGCCGCGCGCGGAGCCAACCTTCTGCAGCCGCCGCAAACGCCCACGCCCCGGCCACTCCCAGAACACACCCTCCCAAACTCAACGCCCAAGCCTCTCCTAGGACCAGCGCGAAGACCTGGCCGGGCGTGGCGCCCGCCGAACGAAGGATGCCGATCTCACGCGTCCTTTGGGACACCGCCATGAACATGGCATTGGCAACTCCCGTAGCGGCGCACATCACGGCAAGCACCGCCAAGGCGCCGAGAAACAGCCGCGTGCCGGTAACCACCCCGGACACACTTTCGAAGAGCCGGCTCACGGGGATCACATTCATATCCAGGCCCGCGTCGCACCCCCGCAATTGCGAGGCTACCGCATCGGCGTTCTCCGGCTGGTCCAGCCGCACCAAAATGTGCGTCAGGCGCCCAGACTTGTGGAACCAGCGGCGCGCATCGGCCAGCAACACGTAAAGGAATAGATCGTCGGGCCCATCCAGCCGCTCCAAGATCCCGCTTATGCGCCCCCGCACCGAAGGCAATCCCGGCAATGAGATCGGCGTACCGGGCTTCCACCCGTGCTCTCGCGCAACCTGAGCCCCCGCCAGCACATCTCCGCATCTGGAGGGAAACGCTCCCACGATGCGCCAGCGCCGCTTCACCCGCAGTATGTCCGCATCTACGCCGCAATAGACATCTTGCACCCCGGACCGCTCCCCGTAGACCACGGCCATCAACACGGGGGCCGCCACCTCTACGTGGCGCACCCTGCGCACGATCCCCAGGTAGTCCCCTCTCAGGTAGCATGGCCAGTTCGCCCCGTGCAGCGCCATGGATGCCGCATCGTAGGGACATCCTTTCGGCGTAACGATAAGCTGGGCGCCCAGCCACTCGATCTCCTGCTTCACACCTGCCTCGTACCCCCGCGTGAAGGCGCCCAGGATCAGAGCGGCGCCCGACGCCAAGGCAACGCAGCATGCCGCAACGCCGGTGCGTGTGCGCGAGAGCAGAAGGCACGCAAGTACATACCGGATAGAGCTCATACCTCCCCCAAACCGCCGCACAAGACCTCACGCACGCATCGCTACGGCAGGTGGTACGGTGGCAGCCCGCAAGGCCGGATAGATTGTGGCCAAGCCCGCCGCCGCGCCTAGACACAGTCCCGCCTCCAGCACCGGCAGTGCGGCTTGGAGATGCACCCCGGCGCCCGGCGCTATGCCGAGGAACGACGCACACGCTTCCAGCACGAAGCCCCCAGACGCGTACGCCAACACAAACCCCGCCAGGGCACCTGCGACACACAAAATCATCCCCTCCACGCCGGTAAGGAGAAATACCTGCAGCCGGGATGCCCCCACAGCGCGCATCACGGCCAATTCCTGCGCCCGCTCCATTACTGAAGCCATCATCGTATTGAACACCGTGAGCGAAGCAATGACCAACGCAATCAATACCGCGGTCTCCGCGAAGCTTCGGGCGAGACTTAGAAGGTTGAGGAAGGTCCCCATTACCTCCGTGAGGGTCACCACCTGAGCGCCGCGGATCCGCTGCAGGCGTTCGGCGGCCTCCGTTATGGCAGCAGGATCCTTGAGGCGAATGGAGATGGCGGTGAGCCGTCCCTTTTGCCCAAAAAGCTTCTGGGCCGTGGGCAGCGGCACAAAGAAGAGACTGTCGTCACTGCCGCCGGTGCGCAGAAACACCCCGCAAACCCGGAACACCTGCCCGGTGCGCGGATTGGCAAACAAGTCGCCGGGATGCCGCATCTCCGCCTGGGCTGCATCCCACCCAAGGATGATGCTGTCCGGGCTCGTGAACCACGTGGAACCGGCCCCCAGCCTCAACCACGGCTTCAGCCGAAGATAGGCGCCGTCAATCCCAACCCATAAATCGGTCCGCCGTTCGGCGTGGCGAGGGATGGCTCGCGATAGAACGGGAGCGGCCACGGCCACGGCGGGATCATGCCGCACGAGGTCGAGTGCGGACGCCGGCAGCGAGGCGTCCAATGCTCTGCCGCGGGCAATCTGCGCAGCGGCATCGTATGGGCAGCCGATCGGAACCAGCATCAATTCCATCCCGGTATTCTGCATCTCGCGCTGCAGGCTGCGGCGAAATGCGGCATCGCACATCAACACCGCAAAGAGCATCCAGGATGCGGCCGCCAGACCGCCCAGAGTCAGGAAGCTCCTCAAAGGCTTGTGCGCAATCGCCCGCAGCGCCAAAAGCAGCACCTAGACCCCTCCCTGCAGCCTCCCCGTATGGAACCGCTCGGCGGCATACAGCTCCAAAAGGAGGGCGCGTATCTCCGCAGATACAGCCCGCGCCGTGTCCTCCGCTCCCGGGGACGCAGCAGGCAGATCCGCTCCAGGGCGAAACGCATCCTGGGCGCTCTTTCCCGCAAATGCCGCCAACCACTTCCCGGAAGCCAGAAGACGTCCTGAAGCGCCGACCTCACGGCTCCGCTGGATGCGGACCCCGATGATACGGCCCTTGGGATCCACGCCCACCACCACTTCTACCGCCCCGAAGCGACCCGGTGCCCTCCCCGTCACGATGCTTCCTACGAAGGCATCACCACGGCGCACCCTGCGCACGTACAATACATTGGCCGGCAGCTCCGCCGTAGGACCGATCGCCTTTACCAACCACGCCCGGGCGCGACTCAGCACGAGGATCTCCGTTGAATAGGAAACCCCAGGTCCGAAAAACGCGCGGAGATCCCGCTCCGGATCGCGCCAGGGACAGATGGATGGAACCTGCGCATCGTCGTGGTGCACGGCATTCAGGACTTCGGCGGGCTTACCCAAGTTTCCAATCGCAACTATTGCCCAAGCTGCAACAACAACCACAGCCGCGGCTGCCAGGTAGACGCGCATCCGTCAGTACCGAACCCCATCGGCAGCCAGTACCGGTTGCCCCGATCCGGTCACCCGACCGCTCACCGTGACCACGGTATTGACAGGTACATCCGTCACCGTGAAACCCGCCGCCTTCGTGTCCACCTTGATCGCGCCCGTAGCGTCGCGCAGAATGAACCAGCAACCGGCCACAGGGCACTTCTCGACCATGGCGCCCCGTATGGTCACAGACCGGGGCGACGGCTTGAGGCGACTCACAGGAACGATGGGACCCGGATGCGGATGCCCCAATACCGCCGAACCGCCGAAGCTGCAGCCGCCCGCGACGGCCACAACCAGCAGAAGAAACGCTTTGTGCAGCATTCCCGAACCCCCTTGCCCTACGGAACGGGCCCCACACCGGGCGCAGCAGGCGGAGAACATTGCGCGGCAATCATCGCCTCGGTGGCAAGCTTGGCATGGCCGTCGCAGAAATAAGCCACGCGCACGGGCCCGCCACTGCGATGAAACCAGTAACCGAAGGGATTGTCGCTATGCCACGAATAGATTTCCGCTCCCATGTACGTCTCGGCCGGAAGCGGGATTGCCGCAAGAGTGCCCAAACGCGTCATCACCGTATTGAGGCAGTAACTGGTGCCCTCTACCTTCCATACGGGCCGACCTTGAGAAGGGTCATCCGGCACAAGCGCCGTCGGAATGCCGTAGTCGCTGGGACATGCGAAAATCTGGGTGTTCTTGATATAGGGCATCGCGAAGGGTCTCGGGTCGTAAGCGAGCCCCGTGTTCTTGTTCACCGGCCGGCATGGGCGGCACGGAAAGCTGCCCGGCCGCAGGGCCCATTCGCCCGACGGCGCGTTGGGGGAATTGTTGGGCGGAAACGTCTCGTTGTTGTCCTGAACGTACATCATCCAGGCCATGCCGAGCTGCTTGACGTTGGATGTGCACGCCGTTCGCCGCGCGCTTTCACGGGCACGGGCGAACACGGGAAACAGGATTGCGGCCAAAATGGCAATAATCGCAATCACCACGAGCAGTTCGATGAGGGTAAAACCGAAAGATCCTCTCCGCATTCCAGCCTCCTCATTTGGAATAGGTCTCGGGTACTGTGTGGGCGATCCCTGGTACCCCTGTACCCGGCGCGGAGAGTATAACAGGTGGTTCTTAAATGCGGATTAATATAAGCTGAAATGTTTCTAATGCGCCGGACCGGGCCGTCTACGCCCCTAGCCCTCCCGGTCCCCCTCAGCCGACGTCATACCCTTGGGAAGGAAGTGCTGCACAAAGCGTCCCAGCGCATAGTGGTCCGTCATCCCTGCAATGAAATCGCATACGGCCTGAGCCCGGCGCTCTATATCCGCATGGCACAGAGACCCATCCCCTTGCATCTCGTTGGGATGGTCCATGTAATATCGGAACAGGTCACGCACAATTCGCCGGGCTTTCACCAGTTCGCCCATCCCGCGTGCAGGAGCGTGGTACACGCGTTCGAACAGAAACTCCTTCAATCGGTCCGTTGCAGCCAAAACCTCGCCGCTCATCCCCACATACGGTTTGCCGGCGCTCTGCCGGATCACGTCTAGGACCATGGTGGCGATGCGTTGGGATTGCGTGCGGCCCAAAAGTTGCACACAGTCGGCAGGCACATCGGCGGCAGCGAGGATACCGGCGCGAATGGCATCGTCCAGGTCGTGGTTCACGTATGCGATGCGGTCGGCGATGCGCACCACGCGCCCTTCCAGGGTAGAGGGAAGGGTGAGGGCCTCGTCATCCAGGTTCCGGCGGCCCTTGCTGTGCCGTGCGATGCCGTCACGCACTTCCCACGTGAGGTTGAGCCCAGGGCGGCCGTTATGCGCTTCCAGCACCTCCACCACGCGCAAGCTCTGCTCATAATGCCGGAAGCCTCGGTTCGGTACGTACTCGCGGTAGACTGCGTCCAGAGCCTCCTCACCCGCGTGGCCGAATGGAGGATGCCCCAGGTCATGCGCTAGGGCGATGGCCTCCGTAAGATCCTCATTGAGGCGAAGCGCCCGCGCAATAGTCCGGGCAATCTGAGCCACCTCCAGCGTGTGGGTGAGGCGCGTGCGGAAATGGTCCTCCTCGGGGTCCAGGAATACCTGTGTCTTGGCCTTGAGGCGCCGGAAGGCCTTGGAGTGGATGATGCGGTCGCGATCCCGCTGAAACGCGGTGCGCACCGGGTCCGGCTCTTCCGGGCGCTTCCTGCCCCGTGAGCGCGCTGATCTGGCCGCCCACTCCGCCAGAAACTCCAGTTCCCATGCCTCCTGGCGCTCCCGCGGAGTAGGAGAAGCAAATCCCTCGGCGAAATCGGCCGGGGTGCCCGCATCTTCCATGCTGCAACGCTCCATTCGGGGCGAAACGCACCGGCGCCGCCGGCCTCACCGGCTATCCCTCGCGGCATCCCGCCATGTTCGGCGCCCTGCTAGCCCCGCATCCACTCTACGATCTGCCGCGTGTGGTACCCGTCATGCCCCAGAACCATCGCCGCGAGAGATCCGATGGTGATGATACCCGTTTCCCGCCGGCCTGTGCGGTCCCATTCTTCCGGTGAAAGAGCTTCCAAAAACCCCACCAGCGCATCCCGCCCGCGGCAAAACCGATCTCGCTGCACCTCCGGGTCCGAATGGGCGTAGTCGTGGGCTGCTGCGAGCTCACTTTCATCCACGCCCGGCAGGAACGGCTCGGCTTCCGAAGCCATCCGCCGCATTCGCTCGAGCCACACCACCTCGAAATCCGCCAAGTGGGCCAGGACCTCTCGAATCGTGAACCGTTCCGCATCGGGGCGGCGATCCAGCACCGCATCGTCCAATCCCTGGGTGAGATGCTCCACCACGATGGGCGTCGCCCTCAACCCGTGCACAAGGTACGTACGCGTGGCGGACGGCAGCATGAGATCACCTCCGAATGTTGAAGTTCTTCAAGCCTATTCTACCTGAGCCGCCGGCCATAGGCGCCGCCTGCCGCACGATCGCCATGGAGTAGGCCCCCACCGTCACCACGGGCCCGCGCACCATGCGCCGCGCCGGAGGACGGTTGCGTACAGGGTGGGACTGCTGCCCGCATTCGCGCCAAACGTACTGCCCGCGGCCATACGCCAGGATTTCCCACCGCCCCATAAGAGGACGCACCCCGCGGCGAACCGCATCCCGCACCTGAAGACGTATCTTCGCCGGGTGCCGCCTGTCCAGATTGATGAACAGGAGCGACCAGCCGCCGCCCGGTCTTCTCAGCGCACATGCCTCCAAAGTGCAGCCTGACTGGGCGCCTGATCCGCGCGGACTTGGCGCCGGTCCCACGGCGCGGACCTCCACCGGGTATACCGCAAGCCTGGCCTTCGCCGGCGTAGCCCATGCCCTCGTCACGAGGCGGCAGGCCCAATACGCCGCTACCGGCTGCGTGGCGCGGCCGGCCCCATCCTCCATCCACAGCAGATTGTTCCCCCAGCTTCCGCCGGCGCGCCTATCCGATCCCTCTGCAATGAGTGTGTTCGGTTCCAGGCCGAAGAAATAAGCTCCAGACGCCCCCAGCCGCAGAAGACCGCACATCGTTTGAGCAGTAAAAAGCGCCCCGGCAACATCTACCTCCTGCCTGCACGCAAAGGCCGAATAACCGTACTCCGTTACGTACCACGGAATGCGCGCCGGAACTCCATCGGAAGCGAGCTGCCTCCACACCCGCTGGAGCAATCCCGCCCCGCCCAGAAGCTGGGTTGCCTCGTTCCGATGCACCTCATCGAAGGGGTACCATTCGAAGCTGAAGAACTGCAACTCCCCCAGGCACCCGCGCCTCTTCAGATAGGCCACAAAGCCGGCGATCCAACTCCGGGGTCCGTCCGGCGAGGGCCACTTGCGCACTTCACAGGTTACGCTTTCCAGGGACGGCCCTCCCACGGGGATGCCGGGAGCCGAAGCGTGGATCGCGCGGGCAAACTGCAGATAGAGCGCCCCATAATCTTCTGGCGCTACATACTGGTGGTCCGGTTCCTCACCCAGTTCCACCCCACCGATGGAATAGCCCCTTCGCACCAGATATGCAACTTCGGCGGCGGCATCATCAGGGTTTCCATACAAAACAGAAACCGGCACCAGAAGCCTCGCTCCCGAGACCACGCCGCTCCGAGCCGCCAGGTCCAAGCCGGGCTGCTCCGAGTTGGGGTTTCGGTCCGCAGCCCGGCACCATGGATCGGTAGACGATACAAACGCTTCCGTTTGAAGGCGCGCAGACGGCGCATGCCGCACCGCGTCGCGCAGACGGCCCGAGCGCGAGAGTGTCCCGGCGCGGATCTCTCGAATGGCAAATCCAACGCGATCCCTTGGGTCCTTCGCGGGCGGACCGGCGTACGCCGACGTCCACATGAGGATGCGCAAAAATCGGGTGCGGATCGGATGGCCGGCCAGGCGAAGCGTCACCGTGCCGCCGTGCCCTGTTCGCACATCGCCGCGAGGAAAGCAGATCCACTCCCCGCAATCGCTCTCGTCTGTGTCCTTCGGGCTCGCGTACCGCCAGTACTGAACCTGATAATGCACAGCGTGTGGCTCACCCCACGCAAGCGTCACTGCGTCAATAGGCGTGTCCCGCCCGAAATCCAGTGCCGCCCATTGTGGGTGGACCGAGGCGTCCTCGTGGGTGAAGCACGTGTCCAGATAAGGGTTGCTCTTCCAGAATGTGTTGAGGTCGCCGTCATCCAACCGCGAATAACCGCATCCGGCCGCCTGATCCTTGGTGTTCCCACGCCGCGGCAGGCGGTAGCCGAAGCTGATGCGGATCGCCTCGCCCGGTTGCTGCGATCCTACAAAGTACCCTTCGGAACGATGCGGGCTCGACCAAGCGCCCCGCGGGTTCCAGTGCCATGCCTCGCCCGCCAGCTCTGTCCGCAGGCGGTAGCTGAGACACCCGAAGCCCGCAGAACGCATCCGCGCAACGTTGGAAGCCGTAAAGATGCGGGCCGTGTCACCGGCTTCATGACCATCTATGCAGGCGCCGAAGAACTCCTGCGGCACGACCCAACGCACCGGCCCCTTCTCTGCGCAGATCGTCGCCCTGTACGACCCGGTTGCCGCCGAAGAAGCCTTACCCGGCATCCATGCAGTCGCCGCGAACAACAATGTTGCGGGCCAGAGCCTAATCGCCATGCACCCTACCAATTGATGGGATAGGGCGTGATGCCGGTGACGCAACCCAGCAGCGTGGTGAGCCCCCCGGCGATGAAGTCTCCCATGATCATGCCATAAAAGAAGGGGAGTGTGGCGCGGTACAGGCGGATCCCGCCGTACCGAAGCACCAGCACCTTCGTGAGCCAAGCAAGGAAGAAAGGAAGCCAGATCTGGTTCATCGTAGGCGTGCACGCCATCGCGTACCCCACGGGATGAAAAATCCACCACGTGAAAATCGTCCTCAACCCCATCAAGGAAGCGGTAATAAGGAAGCCCGCGACTACGGCCATGAGCCCTGCAAGATCCGGCCGCACCGGTGTCTTGAGGGCATCCGCCAGTTGATCGAAGGGCTGCCGGCCCATGCTCGTGCGCCACGCATCCGTTTTGGCGCCCGCTCCATAGGTATACCAAATCACCAGCGCAATGGCGAACGAGATGGCTACCCCCGCCGCGATCGCCATCACCACCGCCGCCGTAAGGCGCCGCTTGCTCACCCCCACCTCATCAGCCATCTTGTACGCGTCAAACTGGTTCGGCATGGAAAGACACCGCAGATCGAAGCTCGCCACCGCATTCCGCACATACGCAAGCACGGTTAGATCCGCAGCGGTATATACCGTGGTCCCCAACGTAGTGGTCATCAGGCGGTAGGCATCCACGTCGGGACCAAATAGCCATGCATTCCCTGTTTCCGCCCGGATGCGGGCCGCGGCAATCATGTACAAAAGCGCCAGCACCAGCAAAATGAAGGCGACGGCAGGCCGCATTCCTGCTGCAGAACACCATGCAACGAGCGCTGCTACGCAGATAACGAGCCCGAACAGCGCCACCCGATACGGAAGCGGCTCATCCATGTCGGTGAATGTGCCCGTGCCTTCGTCCTTCTTCCGCCCCCTAAAGGCCGTCTGCACCACCTGGCCCAGGTACGTCCGCGAAAGATACAGCCCTACGAGCGTCAAGGCCAGAAAGGCGCCTGCGCCCTGATGCCCCAGATACGGCCATGCACTTTGCCCGCCCGCCGTGGGCCCCGCCATCCATCCCATAGCCGATCCCACAACGGCTTCCACCTTCGCAGCCAACCAAAAGAACCAGCAACTGAAGGTCATCTCCACCGAAAGCAGATAGGCAATCCCGATGACGAACGGATAGATCGAGATCGGCGTGGGACCAATGGCGTTGTACGGAGGCGTGTTGAAGAAGGAAGCCAGATCAGGCTGGTCCGCCGTGCGCGTGGGAAGGTAGGGCACTGTGGGGATATTCAAATGCAAGGTATTCATCACATCCACACAGAACGGGATCGCGAAGCCGATCCAAAGCACCCGGTTCGCCAGCAGGCTCCCTCCCCGCCGCATCAACTCTACAGGAACAACCACTGTGGGGAAGGCCAGGCGCTCGCGGTCTACCCACTGCCTGCGGAGTATGGCCGTGATGCACAGGGCTGCAAGGGAGAACAGGATCAAGAAACCTACCCATGCCGTCATAGGGGCCCGCCACGCGCCCCACGGCACTTGGGAGTTGCCCACGTAGAAGCCGTACAATGCCCGAGGATCCCTCAACGCGAGCCAGTCTGGGATGTACCGGTGAAAGAGCGAAGCCCATCCATTGCTCGAATTGGCATAGTAGAAGGCCGCTGTGATGGTGGGAACAATAAAGTGAATGCCGCCCGATGAAGAGATCACCGTGGACACCGTCATCATCACATAGATCACCAGGAGCTCACCCTGGGTGAAGGCATGCCGAGGCAGCCACCGCAATACAAGAAGGTTCACCACCACCAAGGCGAAAAGAACGTTGAACGCACCCACCGGTATGCTGGTATTGGCTAGGGCGGTATGCCCTCGCCCTCCGAGCACCAGTTCCGCATAGTGGATCCAAAGATCCGTAAACGCCGTAAGCACCAGTCCAAGAAGCACCGCCCGAAGGCTCACTGCATGCCTGCGCCCCTCTTCGAGACGCGCATCGGGTCCCGAACTCCCAGATGGCGCGTGGTGAAGACCAACCCGGTTTCCCGAGCTCTGTTGGGAACTCATCCTGTCCGCTCCGCCTTCCCGAAGCCCGCCCTCCCGCCACACCGAATGCGGATGCACACGCGGTCCGGCAGGCGGGCCGCTCCTACATCATGCCGAGTTCCAGGCATCGGAGGATGGGCTCCACGTGGTGCAGGTTGTTGAGCAGAGGTTCCGTGTAGCGGATGGCCCCGTACTCGGCCCCGCCGATGTGATGCTCCCTTCCTACGTGATTGTTCCAGTCCACCCCTTCGGTAAGGAAGCCGTGGGGACCATAGTGGTGCTTCGCCATGGCGCGAAGAACCGTGCAAGCGCGGCGGCAGTAATTTAAGCGCTTCGTGCCTTCGTAGGCTTCCAGATAGGCCAGAGCGATCTCGGCATTCTCCCAAAAGTACGCCGTGTCCCACGTGTCCTCCATATAGAAAAGCCCCATGGTCTCCACACCGTTGCGGTTGTCGCGCAGAAGGAAGCGCTCCAGCCCCGCAAGAGCATTGACATAGGCAAACTCCTCCATAGCAGGGTCGCCAAAGAAGCGGGCAGCCCGGCGCAGCACGCGAAAGGCTTCCGCTCGAGACACGTTCTCGTCCGCATCATAGGTGTCATGGTTGATGGATCCGTAAATGCCGCCTCTTTGAATGAAGGTGTCCAGGCCCTTGCGCGCTTCAGCCGCCGTGTCCGCCAACCCGCGCTGGGCCAACTCCAAAAAGAGCCAAATCAGATACAGCCCGTCTCCACTCGCCCCGAATACGGGATCCTGGCCGCCTTCCGCCCCCTGGCGATAATGCGCTCCCTCAGGCGTACATCGCCTGGGATACCAACCATCCACAAGCTCCACATGCCTCAATACCCACTCGGCATACCGCACTGCAGCTTCTATGAGGCGTCCTGGGCGAACATCGGAGGGCGGCAGAAGCTCTGCCATGTCGAGCATCTGAAGCGCCACCCGGGCCCCAGAACCCGGGCAAAACCACTCATTCGTGTGCTTGAAATTCAAGCAGATGCGGTCCGTGCGCGTGTCCCGGTACCCCAAAATGAGGCCGCTCCCGTCCAGAAACCCATCTTCCAGGACGTGATCCAGCAAACCCAGGGCCACGTGCTCCAGCACCGGGCTGTGATCGAAGGCGGCCCACCGGTACAGCAACAGAGCTCCCCCAACAGCATTGGCCGCCCACCCTGGTCCTTCCAGAGATCCGAAGTCGTGCCAGTACTGGGGTCGGCCCTCCACGTCAACAAAGGACGACACCGCCCTCCACACGCCCCGATGGGGTTCCAAACAACGGTGGGCGAAGCACACGGAGGCCCGCGCGCTGTCCACCAGCGTGTATTCCGGATCTTCCGGCAGGTAGGGATCGGCTTCCATGGCATCATCCTCCACGGGGAACCGGTGAGGTATCATATTGCGTACGCAGCCCGCGTGAGGCTCCACTCCGCCACCAGGTTCGCCATGGCACAGATTTTCCCCTTTACAGCGGTAACCTATCATGCCCAGGCGGGCGACCCGGGCACATTGATCTGCCCCCCCTACGACGTGATCTCCCCGGAGCAACAGGATGCCCTCTACGCCGCGTCGCCCTGGAACTACGTCCGCATCGTCCTCAATGCCGCGCCCGGCAGCGAACGCTACTCCCAGGCAGCCGCGGCCCTCACTAAGTGGCTCGATGCAGGCATCCTCGTGGAGGAAAAACGCCCGGCCCTGTACCTCTATAGGCAATCGTTTGTTCACCCGATAACCGGCCGTCGGGTACAACGCCGGGGCTTCTTTTGCGCCCTGCGCTTGGAGCCCTATTCCGCCGGCATCGTGCTTCCCCACGAAGACACCCGTTCTCAAGCGAAAGAAGATCGCCTCCGCCTGATGCAGGCCACCCAGGCCAACCCGGAACCCATCTTCGTCCTCTACGAAGATCCTTCCGGCAGCATCGCGTCCATCCTGGACGGAGCCGCGGCATCGCCGCCCATGATCCGCGCCGACATACCCGGCGACGATGCAGACGCCGGCAGCCATGAGGTGATCCGCATGGACGACGCGGCAGCAGAAGCCATCGCGCGCACCCTCCGCGACCGCCCCGTTTGGATCGCCGACGGCCACCACCGCTATGAAACGGCCCTCGCCTACCGGCAGGAGCGCCGAACGGCCGAGGGGAACCCGCCGGCGTTCCGCCCGTACGATGCCGTCCTTGCAGTGCTCACTTCCTTCGATGATCCCGGGCTCGTGGTTCTGCCTACACACCGCCTGGTACGCAACAGAGATGCAGCCGTTCTGGATGCGCTTCCAACCACGCTCGCCCCCACATTCCGAACGGAAGCCGTGCCCGTCGAGGAGCTTGCCTCGCGCCTCAATGCCACCCGCCATGGTTTCGGCCTGGTAACCCGCAACGGATGCTGGCTGCTCCACCTCAAAGATCCCGCTGTCATGGATGCGCGCCTGCCGAACCGATCCGTTTATTGGCGGCATCTCGATGTGGTGGTGCTTCAGGAACTTGTGTTCGCAGAGGTCCTCTCTATTCCGTCGGAAGCGCTGGCATCTACGCCCGACCTAGGCTATACGCGGAACCTGGCCGAAGCGGTGTCCCTGGTAAAGCAGGGATCCTATCAGGCGGCCTTTCTCCTCCCGCCTCCCCATGCAGACGACGTGCGCATGGTGGCCGCCGCGGGAGAACGGATGCCGCCCAAATCCACTTACTTTCATCCGAAACTCTGGAGCGGCTTGGTGTTGCGCCTGTTGAAGTAAACTGCTGCCCGATAACGAGGAAGAGCGTGCGGAACCGTCCACCGAAGGACGATGAGACCCCTTCGGCCTGCCAGCACTGCGGGGCGCTGGTATATCCGGACACGCGCCGCTGCCCCCAGTGCGGTCGCTTTCCCGTGAAGCTCCACCTGTGCCCTCGATGCCACACCGTCGCCGGCGCCCATGAAGAACGATGTCCCAAATGCGGCCGCTTGTTCCAGCCGGACGGCGATTACCTATAGATCCTGCTATATCCCTATGTTTCGGGCACAAAACCGTTGAGGAAGAGGTAGAATCAACGGTGGAAACCCAAACTTCGTTGGACGGGACTCGAGCCGCGCCCATCGCGCGGTGCCGTCGCCCAATCTGAGGATCTGTCTCTATGCCGCTCTATGAGTATAAATGCGACACGTGCGGAGCCCGCTTCACCAAGCTCCAGCCCATGAGCGCCCCCCGCGAGGGCTATGAATGCCCATCCTGCGGGAAGACCACTACGCGGCGGGTGATGTCCAGCTTTGCAACCTCCGGTACGGAGAGCACAGGCGCATCCGCGTGCGGGCCCGCCGGCGGGCGCTTCCGGTGAGCATCCTGACGCACGCCGGCCGTGAGCCGGCTTTGCATCGCAATGAAGAGGGGCCCCGTATACCGATCCTGTGGTACGGAGCCCCTCTCGTTCTCCGGATCACCCCGGATCGCCGCTAAACCCCTGGCTGGGCCTCCTTCATGCGGATTAGGTTCAACGCCGAACCCGCCCGGAACCACTCGATCTGCTCCGCGCTCATGCTGTGGCGCACCAGCAACACTTCGCTTGACCCATCGCCGTGTTCCACCCGGATGGAGAGCGGCTCGCCCGGCGCCAAAGCCTCCGGATGCTCGATGGACACGCGATCTCCTTCCAAAATCCGCTCGTAATCGCCGGCATCGGCGAAGGTGAGCGGCAGGATGCCCTGCTTCTTCAGGTTGGACTCGTGGATGCGTGCGAAGGAGCGCGCGATTACCGCCGCACAGCCCAGATACCTCGGGCTCATGGCTGCGTGCTCCCTGCTGGATCCTTCACCGTAGTTGTCGTCGCCCACTATCACCCACCGAACGCCTCGTTCCTTGTAGTCCCGGGCGACCTTGGGCACATCCAGCGAACGCTCGCCCGTAAAAACGTTCAGCGTCTTTCCCGTTTCCCCAGTCCACGCATTCACCGCACCAGTCAGCATATTGTCCGATATGCGGTCCAGATGGCCGCGATACCGAAGCCATGGGCCGGCCGGCGAAATGTGATCCGTAGTCGTCTTGCCCTTGGTCTTCATGAGCACCGGCATATGGAGCAATTCCTGGGGCTGAATGGGGGTGAAGGGCTGCAGCAATTGAAGGCGCTCGCTGTCCGGCCGAACGATCAACTCTACGGACGAGGGGTCCTCAGCCGGCGGCACATAACCGGTACGGCGTCCGGCATAGCCCCGGCTCGGCAAAGCATCCACCTTGGGAGGCGGCGCGAGGCGATACGCCGCTCCATCCGGCGTGCGCAGCTCGTCCGTCAGCGGATTGATGGAAAGCCGGCCGGCCAAACTGTATGCCACCACCACTTCGGGGCTCGCTACGAAGGCGAGTGTGGCGGGGTTCGCATCGTTGCGCCCTGGGAAGTTGCGGTTGAACGAATTGATGATGGTGTTGCGCTGGCCCTTCTTGATCTCGTCGCGCTTCCATTGGCCGATGCAGGGGCCGCAGGCGTTGGCCATCACTTTGGCTCCGATGGCCTCGAGCACTTCGAGCTGCCCGTCGCGCTTGATCGTTTCGTAAACCATGGCAGAGCCGGGAGTGATGATGAGCGGGGCCACGGCTTTTGCTCCCGCTTTGCGCGCCTGTTCTGCAACGGAAGCCGCGCGCGAAATGTCCTCATAGCTCGAGTTGGTGCAGCTTCCCACCAGGGTTACAGCAACCTCGTCGGGATAGTCGTTCCGCCGGGCATCATCCGCAAGTCGAGACACTGGGCGGGCCGCATCGGGGCTGAAAGGTCCGTTGATGTAGGGCTCCAAATCCGAGAGGTTCAGCTCCAAAATCTCGTCGAAGAAATCCTCGGGATGCTCCTCTACTTCCGCATCGGGAGTAACCAGATGCCGGTACCTGAGGGCCAGGTCCGCTATGTCGCCCCGGTCCGTAGCCCTTAGGTAGGCGTCGGCATTCTCGTCGAAGGGAAAGATGGAGGTCGTAGCGCCGATCTCGGCTCCCATATTCGTGATGGTCGCCTTGCCCGTAGTCGAGAGTGTACGCGCGCCGGGGCCGAAATACTCAACAATGCGATTGGTGCCGCCCTTCACCGTGAGCTTGCCGGCTACCCACAGGATCACATCCTTCGGCGCAGCCCACCCGGAAAGCTCGCCGGTAAGGCGCACGCCCACCAGTTTCGGCTGGAGAACCTCCCAGGCGAAGCCGGCCATGGCATCAACCGTGTCCGCGCCTCCCACCCCGATGGCCACCATGGCCAGCCCGCCGCAGTTGGGAGTGTGGGAGTCCGACCCGATCATGAGGCCGCCGGGAAAGGCGTAATTCTCCAGCACTACCTGGTGGATGATGCCCGAACCCGGACCCCAAAATCCGATGCCGTAGCGCGCCGCCGCAGATTTGAGGAAGTTGTAGACTTCCTCGTTGGTCACAAGGGCACGCTGCAGATCGGGCCCGGCACCTTCGTAGGCTTGGATCAGGTGATCGCAATGCACCGACGTGGGTACCGCTACCCTGTCCCGCCCAGCCTGCATGAACTGCAAGATGGCCATCTGGGCGGTGGCATCTTGCATGATCACACGATCTACTTTGAGCCTGAGAAAGCTCTTGCCCGCTTCCAGCTCCTGGTTGGGATCCTCCAGATGCCCGAACAGGATCTTCTCGGCCAGCGTGAGCGGACGGTTCAGTCGCCGCCGAACCACGGCCAAACGCTCCTCCGTGCGCTTATAAACTGCTTCAACCATCGCCGGCGTAGTCTCTACAAAGCCGGCGCGGGTATCATCGCCATAGCTCATTGTCCCTTCTCCTGCTTCAGTGCGGGATCACTTCTCCTCTTAGGATACCCGCACTCCCGCGGCATCGGGCACCCAGCGGCGGAAGCAGTCGCGAGCACTCCGCCCACCAAAAGGAGGCGCTATGGCAGCCTGCACCATCACTCCCTACCGTGGCGGCGATCTGGAGGCAGTAGTAGATCTGCTGAACACCGCGCTCCATGCCGATCCCGTCACACGCGAACTGTTCATTCAGCGCGTATTGCTGGATCGCAACTTCCAACCCGCAGCCGTTCCCGTGGCCCGTATCGAAAGGCGCATAGTGGGCGTCCTCGCGTCCGTTGCGCCCAGGTACCCCGTGGAAGACGAAGAACTCAATCGGGATCGGGCCTATGTTACGCTCGTGGGTGTAGACGCCCGGCACCGGCGCCAGGGTGTGGGGACCCAACTCCTGGAGCATGCCATGGCCTTCCTCCAAAGGCAGGGTTGCCGAACCGTACTCGTGTCTCCCTACCCATCCAATTACTGGACGCCGGGTATAGACGAAGCCGCATATCCGGAAGCCATCGCGTTCTTCAAAGCCCGCGGCTTCCGTACCGTGTCTCGGCCTCTTTCTATGGATGCAAGCCTCGTGGGAGGATGGTCCGTACCGGAATGGGTCGCCCACCGCTGCCGGGAGCTCCGAGCCCAAGGCATCCGCGTGGAGCCCCTGGACTTTCGCCTGCTGCCCAATCTGCTGGCCTTCGTTCGCCGCGAGTTTCCAGGGGATTGGCAGCAATTGGTGCGCCAGGCCGCTGCCGCCATCGCCGCCGGGCACCGACCACCCTCGGACCTGTTGATCGCCCACGCCCGGTCGCGCATCCTCGGCTTCAGCCACCACACCGGAGAACGCTTCGGCCCATTCGGCGTAGCGCGAACCCACCGCGGACAGGGCATCGGCGCCGCACTCCTGTTCCTCACGCTGGAAGCCATGCGCCGGGAAGGCCGCCACAATGCCTGGTTCCTCTGGACCGACGATGCCACGGCCGCCCGCATCTACCGCGCCGCGGGCTTTCGCGAAACGCGCAGGTACTCGGTGATGCGCTTCGGGTAAACCCAGCCGCCCTCCGGGGCTACCGCGCGAACTTGTGGAAGCGCAACCAGTTGGCACAAAGCGTGGTCCACGTGCTCAGCACCGCATCGCCCGTTGCCAGTCCCACCCCATGCGGCCCATGCTGGTAGATATGCAGCTCAAACGGGACACCCGCTTTGCGCAGCGCTTCTGCAAACATCAAGCTGTTCTCAACGGGCACGCCCTCGTCGTCCGCCGTATGCATCAGGAAGCACGGGGGAGTGTCCCGGGTGACTTGCTTCTCGTTGGAGAGCAGATCCATCAGCTCTTGCGAGGGATGATCGCCCAGCAGGTTCTGCCTCGACCCGGCGTGGGCGAAGGGGCCCGTCATGGTGATGACCGGGTAGATCAGCACGGCAAGGTCCGGCCTGCAGCTCACACGCTCTACAGGATCGTGGGAGGTCGGGTCGCCTGCGTCGAAGTGTGTCGCCGCAGTGGCAGCAAGATGACCCCCGGCCGAGAAGCCCAGGATGCCGATGCGGTGGGGATCTATCGAAAAGTCGGCCGCACGGGCGCGCAGCAGCCGGATGGCACGCTGGGCATCATGCAGTTCTGCGGGATGATGGTACCGGGGGCCCAAGCGGTATTTCAGAACCGCCGCCGTGATGCCCAGCGTATTGAGCCAATGGGCCACGGGTTCCCCTTCGTGGGGCGCCAGCATCCCATAACCCCCGCCAGGGCACACCACAATGGCTCCTCCAGTTCCACCGGCCGCCGGATATACTGTGAGGGAAGGATGGTCCGCGGGCTCATTCGCCACCGCGCCCGGCGTGCCCTTCGGCCACAACGGCATCTCCCGCTGGGCCGATGCTCCCAGGGCCGCACAGCACAGCACCGCAGACACGAGGGCGCTGCAAACGTCAAGGTGCATGGGCCATATCTCCCTTCGCGCACGGATGCACAGATCCGCCATTCAGGTTCAAAATGAGAGGCGCAATGTCCTCCCAACTTGCCGAACGCATCAAGCAACGTGCCAAGGAACTTGGCTTCGACCTATGCGGCATCGCTCCCGCCGCCCCATCGGCTTTCCGCGAAGAGTTCCTAGCATGGCTCGACCGCGGAGAACACGGCGAAATGGCCTACCTCCAGCGCAACTCCCACCGCAGGCTGGATCCTCAGCAAGTGCTGCCGGGCGTCAAAAGCATCGTGGTAGTCGGGATGAACTACTATACGCAACCGCAGGAACCGCCACCGGATGCCGGCGGGTCGCTTCCGGCCCAATTCGCCCGTTACGCCCTCAATGACGATTACCATGACGTGATGGCCGCGCGGCTCCATCAATTGCTGGACACGATCCGCGCAGAGGCGCCGTGTCCCGTGGAAGGCAAGGTATACGTAGATACCGGCCCCGTCCTTGAGCGCGAAATCGCACAGCGCGCAGGCCTCGGGTGGATCGGCAAGAATACCATGCTGATCCACCCAAGGCTCGGCTCCTACTTTCTTCTGGGCGAGATCCTCCTCACGCTGCCCCTCCCCACCGATGCGCCCATCCGGGGAAGTTGCGGAACCTGCAATCGCTGCATCGAGGCGTGCCCTACCGGCGCCCTGGTGAGCCCCTACCATCTCGATGCCCGCCGCTGCATCTCCTACCTCACCATCGAGATGAAGGGGCCGATGCCGGAGGCTCTTGCCCCTCTCATCGGCAACCGCATCTTCGGCTGCGACATCTGCCAGGAAGTGTGCCCCTTCTGCGTCCGCTTCAGCAGACCCACCAAAGAAGCCGCCTTCCAGCCGCGGCCTGTGACGGTCCGAAGCACCCTGAAGGATCTCATGAGCCTCTCGGACGAAGGCTTCCGATCGGCCTTCCGAAAAAGCCCCGTCAAGCGCGCCAAACGGCGGGGGCTCCTGCGCAATGTGGCGGCAGCCTTAGCCTCCTCGGGAGATCCTCAGGCTGCTGCCGTGCTCCGACACGCTGCAGAAACCGACACCGACGCCTTCGTGCGCTCGGAAGCCGAGCGAGCCCTGCAGCGGATGCAAAGTCCCGCTACGCCTTCGGCCCGTGACGCCGGATCGGGGGCTCGGCCGGCAGGGGATGATACGGCGTAGGTACGTATTCCACAGAGGGGCGCTTCTGAGCCGCTTGAGGATAAAGCCGCATCAGGTCGTATACTTCCTCGGGCAGCCCCGTATTCACAGGCAGCCCCAACCGGCGGGCTTCCTCCACTGTGATGGGGTAATCATGCGTCCACCGGCCCTCCGAAAGAGCCTTCGCCAAGTCCCGTGCCTTGGCCTCTCCAAGACGCGCCTGGGCAAGCTGATAGACGGTCTCTTCCACCTGGCGGATTGCCTTGGCTGCCACATCGGCAAGGATGAGCGTGCGGTCGTCGCGGTTTGGGTTCTGTATCGCCGCTGCCGCCAGAATGGAGGCGGCCGGGTATTCCCCAAGCTGCGGGTCTACAGGACCCAGCACGGCATTCTCGTCCATGAGCACTTCGTCAGCCGCCAGCGCAATGAGCGTTCCGCCCGACATCGCGTAATGCGGCACCATCACAGTTACGCGTCCAGGGTGGCGCGCTAGGGCGCACGCGATCTGCTCGGAGGCAAGCACCAACCCCCCAGGCGTATGGAGGATCAGGTCTATATTCTCTTCCGGGGGCGTCAGGCGGATCGCCTGAAGAAGGTGTTCGGAATCCTCAACGTCTATGTAGCGCACGATGGGGAAGCCCAAGAAGCTCATCGTCTCCTGCCGGTGGATCAACGTGATGACGCGGCTCTTGCGCTTCTTCTCCAGGCGCTGCATCACCTGCATGCGGGCGTAAACGAGCATCCGCTGCTGGAACATGGGCGAAAGAGAAGAGATGATCAGAAAGATCCAAAACAGGTCAAACAGGCTGGACACGCAAACACCTCCTCATCTGCCTACCCGAAAGGCCACTCTCGATCATACCCGGCGTAGCGCCTGCGCGGTGGCTGCAACCGGAGAGGCATCGCCGCCGCCATTCCGAACAAAAACCCTCCGATATGCGCCCACCATGCTACACCCCCCATCGCAGGAAGGAACAGGGCCACGAAACCGTTGAGCCACTGCTCCAGGAACCAGAAGCCGATCCAAAGAACTGCGGGAACGTCAATCAGCAGCGGCAGGAAGAAGATGGGCACGATGCTGATTACCATAGCCGTTGGGTAAAGGATCAGATACGCTCCCAGCACCGCCGCAATGGCGCCGCTGGCCCCGATGGAAGGAACCTGGGATGCGGGATCCACCCACACTTGCAGAGCCGCCGCTGCGATGCCCCCCAGAAAGTAAAACACCAAAAAACGCGCCGTCCCCATCCGATCCTCTACATTATCTCCAAACACCAGAAGGAACCACATGTTCCCGATGATGTGCAACCAACTGCCGTGGAGAAACATGGACGAGATGACGGTGGGCCAGTGGCGCGCCAATCCGCCAGGCGCCGATAGATCCGCCGGGATCATGCCGTACCGCTCTACAAACGCCGGCAGCTCCTGAGGACCGAGGCGGACTTCGTACAGGAAAATAGCTGCGTTGACGAACACCAGCGCCCAGACCGCAGCAGGAAGCCGGCGCGCAGGTACCGTGTCATGCAATGGAAGCATCAGCGCCTCCTTCCGCCTCTGTTCGACGAACGCGGCGCTCCGCCCGTCACTCGCTCTCGTGGAGGCACGCCAACCGGATCAAGCCGTATACCACCCCATCCAGCAAAGCGTGCCAGCTCGCCTCGATCATGTTCGTGGACACGCCCACGGTGGCCCATTGGGCGTCGCCATCGGTGGAGTTGATGATGGTGCGCACCTTGGCCGCAGTTCCCTCGCGCACATTTACCACGCGCACCTTGAAGTCCGTCAGCTTGATTTGCTGAAGCTCCGGATAGAACTTCAAGAGGGCTTTGCGCAGCGCCGAGTCCAAGGCATGCACGGGTCCATCGCCTTCCGCCACGGTAAGTTCTTCGTGGCCATTCACGGCGAGCTTCACGGTGGCCTCGGTAACCGGCTCTTCGCCCGGCCGCTTCTCCACGATCACGCGAAAGCCCCGCACATCGAAGAGCTTGCGGTACGTACCCGCTGCCTGCATCAGGAGGAGCTCAAACGATGCCTCGGCCCCCTCAAAGGAATAGCCCTCGCGCTCCAGATCGCCCACCTTGCGCAACACCGCCCGCGTCTCCGGCGCGCCCTTCGTAAGGTCTATGGCATGCCGCGCCGCCTTGGACACGATGGTGGCTCCTCCTGAGAGTTCCGACACCAGCATCCTCCGGGAATTGCCCACCGCCTCTGGCGCCACGTGCTCGTAGGTTGAACGGTGCTTCAACACGGAGTCCACGTGGACCCCGGCCTTGTGGGCAAAGGCGCTGCGCCCTACGTACGGCTGCCGATTATTGGGCACGAGGTTCGCAACCTCGTCTACAAACTGCGAGAGGGTCGTAAGATGCTCCAGGGAGTGCGGCTGCAGGCAGTCCAAGCCAAGCTTCAACTTAAGGTTCGCAACGATGGAGCACAGGTTGGCATTCCCGCACCGCTCCCCGAACCCATTCACTGTTCCCTGCACGTGGACGGCGCCGGCGCGCACGGCAGCAAGGGTATTGGCGACACCGCACCCCGTGTCGTCATGAGCATGGATGCCGATGGCCGATCGTACCTGAGCGCGCACGCCGCTCGTGATCTCCTCTACCTCGTGGGGAAGACACCCGCCGTTGGTGTCGCACAGAACAAGCATCCGAGCCCCTGCCTCCTCCGCAGCGCGCAAGCACTTCAGGGCGTAGCCAGGGTTGTGCTTGTACCCGTCGAAGAAATGCTCCGCATCGAAGATCACTTCCTCCACTCGCGGCACAAGGTAGGATATCGTGTCGTAAATCATGTCCAGGTTCGCCTGGAGCGGCGCCTTCAGGGCATGGGTCACGTGAAAATCCCAGCTCTTCCCAAAGACCGTTACAACAGGCGTTCCGGCTGCCACAAGCATCTGAACCAGATCGTCCTCCGCCGCACTCCGATCTCGTCGCCGGGTGCTGCCGAAGGCCACGACCCGCGCATGGGCGAACTTCACACGCTTGAGCTGTTCGAAAAGATCTATGTCCTTGGGATTGGACCCCGGCCAACCCGCCTCGATGTAGTCCATCCCGAACTCATCCAGCTTGCGGGCGATGCGCAATTTGTCCTCCAGCGAGAAGCTCACTCCTTCCGCCTGAGACCCATCGCGCAGGGTCGTGTCGTAGATTGCAATCCGTTGGTGCATCAGCCTTCCATTCCATAAATGCTAGAGAGCTGCCTCGCCGCGTTCCCCCGTCCGGATCCTGATGGCATCCTCCACGGTGGACACGAACACCTTACCGTCACCGATCTCTCCTGTGTGGGCAGCTTCCAAAACAGCCTCCACGGCTTCTTCAGCCCGCTCGTCGGGTACAACAAACTCCACCTTGATCTTGGGAAGTAAGTTTACCACGTAGGTATTGCCCCGGTACTTCTCCGTACGGCCGCGCTGCCGCCCGTAACCGCGCACGTCCGTCACCGTCATTCCGGTGATGCCGATGGCGGATAGCGCCTCCTTCACGTCGTCAATCTTGATCGGACGGATCACGCACTCAATCTTCTTCATGGATGGCCTCCAGCGCCGAGAGAACCGCATCCCCCATCTCCGTAGTGGATGCCGCCCGTTCACCCGGCCGTGCGATATCCGCAGTGCGCACTCCACGCTCGAGTACGCATTCCACGGCTCGTTCTACAGCCGCAGCCGCAGCTTCGTTCCCAAGGGAAAAACGCAGAAGCATCGCTGCAGAGAGGATCGCCGCCAGAGGGTTGGCAACGTTGCGGCCCGCAATATCGGGCGCCGAACCGTGGATCGGCTCGAACAGCCCCCTGGAGCCCTCCCCCAGGCTCGCTGAAGGAAGCATGCCCAGGCTCCCGGTAAGCATGCTCGCCTCATCGCTGAGTATATCTCCGAACAGGTTCTCGGTGACGATAACGTCGAATTGGCGCGGGTTACGCACAAGCTGCATGGCACAGTTATCCACCAACATGTGGCTCAGCTCTACATCCGGATACTCCGCAGCGACGCGGCTCACCGTGTCTCGCCAAAGCCGTGAGGTCTCCAGCACATTCGCCTTATCTACAGAACAGACGCGCTTGGACCTCCCAAGAGCTGCCTCAAATCCCACGCGGGCGATGCGCTCGATCTCCTCAACGCTGTAGACGCACGTGTCCACAGCCCGGCGCCCGTCGGCCGTCCGGAACTTGGGTTCCCCGAAGTAGATGCCTCCGGTGAGCTCGCGTACCACCAGCAGGTTCAGGCCATCGCCGATGACTTCCAGCTTCAAAGATGAAGCAGACGCCAGGGCTGCGTACAATTTCACCGGGCGCAAGTTCGCGAAGAGGCCCAGCTCCTTGCGCAGCGGCAGAAGGGCTCCCGCCTCTGGGCGCAGAGAAGCAGGTTGAACCTGGTCCCATTTGGGGCCGCCTACCGCACCCAGCAACACAGCGTCGGCACGGCGGCACAGCTCCAGGGTGTCTGATGGAAGGGGATGGCCCGTGGCATCGTAGGCACATCCCCCAATCAGCGCCTCTTCCATCTGCACGCTCATGCCGAAACGCCGGCATGCAGCCTGCAACACTCGCTTCGCCTGGGATATAATCTCGGGCCCGATTCCGTCTCCAGGCAATACCGCAATCAACTTTGTCGTCATCGGTGGGTGGGTTCCTATAGATCAGTTGTATGATGGTCCGTCTTCATGGCGCAGGGGTTTACGGACGAGATCCAAGAACGGCTCAAAACCCATGGCCGCCCAGAAGGCGCGGGCATCGGGGTTGGCGTGGGCCACAAAAAGCTCCACGTCCGTGGCGTCCCTCGCAGCGAACCATTCCAGGATAGCCGCCACCAATCCCCGGCCGATGCCGCGCCGGCGCCATTGCGGAAGCACAAAAAGGTCCGATATGAAGCCGTACCGTCCCGCGGGATAGATGGGCCTTCGGTTCTGAAGCCAACCCAGCGCATACCCCACGACTGCCCCCTCCGCTTCGGCTACGAGTACCAGCGCCTGCCTCGATGCCATGGCTTCCAGGAAGTGCCTCTTCAGATCGCGGTCCACATCGGCGCCGAACCGAAAGCGTGCGTCACGCTCCCGATGAAGATCCATCATCTGATGCCACAACTGCTGGAGCACAGGCAGATCGCTGCGGCGCCCATTCCTCAGCATCCACGGAGCCATGGGCTACGCCGATGGGCTCAAACTGGGCAGCCACGATGGCCGTGCGGCCTCGAAGCGCCCGATTTCGGCTTCATGCTGCAGGGTGAGGGCAATCTCGTCCAACCCCTCGAGCAAACAGCGGCGCTGGAATTCGTCCATGCTGAAAGAAAAGGAAAGCGCACCCTCATCGTACACTCGGCACGCCGCCAGATCCACGGTGATACGCCAGCCCGGCTTCTCCTTGGCTTTGGCTAGGATCCGGGCAATGCCATCCTCCGGAAGTACCACCGGCAGCAAGCCGTTCTTGAGGCAGTTGTTATAGAAGATGTCCGCAAAGGACGGTGCAAGGATCGCCCGAAAGCCAAAGTCCAGCAGCGCCCATGGAGCATGCTCGCGGGAGGATCCGCTGCCGAAGTTCTTGCCCGCCACCAAGATCGAGGCCCCTTGGTATCCCGGTTCGTTCAATACGAAGTCTGCCCGTGGTGACCCGTCCTCATGGTAGCGCCAGTCATAGAACAGGTATCGGCCGAAGCCGGTTCGCTCCACCAACTTCAGGAACTGTTTGGGAATGATCTGGTCCGTGTCTACGTTCGCCCGATCCAGCGGGGCTACAATCCCGGTGTGCTTCACAAAGGGCTGCATTTTGTGTCCTTCCTTCCCTTGATATGGCGCCCCCACTTGGGCCTAAAGGCTCCAGCGGCGCACATCCACCAAATGCCCGGCGATCGCTGCCGCAGCGGCCATCTCAGGGCTCATCAGGTGGGTGCGCCCCCCCTTGCCTTGGCGCCCTTCAAAATTGCGGTTGGACGTGGAGGCGCAGCGCTCACCCGGCTGAAGAACGTCGGGGTTCATTCCCAAACACATGGAACAGCCTGCCTCCCTCCACTCGAAGCCGGCGCCGCGGAAGATGCGGTCCAGCCCCTCCCGCTCGGCCTGGCGCTTGACGCCTGCAGAGCCCGGCACCACCAAGGCCCTCACGCCGGGCGCCACCCTCTTCCCCTCTACGATGCGCGCCGCCGCCCTCAGGTCCTCGATGCGGCCGTTTGTGCAAGAGCCGATGAACACGCGATCTATGGAGATTGCCTCCATCGGTGTGCCCGGGCGCAGATCCATGTACTCCAGCGCCCGCGCGGCAGCCTTCCGATCTGCAGCAGAGGCGAACTGGGATGGGTCGGGCACGCGCCCCGTAATCGGAACCGCTTGCCCTGGGTTCGTGCCCCAGGTGACCGTGGGCTCAAGGTCCGCCCCGTTGATTTCAACCACCCTGTCGTAGGATGCGCCCGGGTCGGTACTCAGCGCCCGCCAGGCATCCAGCGCCTGCTCCCATCGAACCCCCTTCGGCGCGTACGGGCGGCCTTCGATGTAGGCAAAGGTAGTGTCATCGGGAGCCACCATCCCGGCTCGTGCACCCGCTTCGATGGACATATTGCACACCGTCATCCTTCCTTCCATGGAAAGGCTCCGAATGACCTCCCCGGTGTACTCCACCACGTGCCCTGTGGCGCCGTCCGTTCCGATACGGGCTATGATGCCCAGGATTACGTCCTTGGCCGTGACGCCTAATCCCAAAGACCCGTTCACGCGAATCTCCATGGTGCGCGGCCGATGCTGCTGCAAGCATTGTGTCGCCAATACGTGCTCCACCTCGCTGGTGCCGATGCCGAAGGCCAACGCCCCGAAGGCTCCGTGTGTGGAAGTATGGCTGTCCCCGCACACAATGGTCATGCCGGGGAGGGTCAATCCGAGCTCCGGCCCGATGATGTGCACGATGCCCTGGTTCGGATGGCGTATATCGAAGAGCGTAACGCCGAACTCGCGGCAGTTGCGTTGGAGAACCTCCATCTGCTTCCGGCTGACGGGATCCGCCGCCTCCTCTGAGCGCCCTGTAGTCGGGACGTTGTGATCCATGGTGGCACACGTCAAGTCCGGACGGCGCACCCGCCTGCCGTTGAGGCGCAACCCGTCAAAGGCTTGGGGTGAGGTCACTTCGTGTACAAGGTGCAAGTCTATGTAGAGCAGGGCCGGCTCACCCTTGGCGGCATAGACTTCGTGGGCGCTCCAAATCTTCTCGAACAGTGTCCGTGGTTGTGTCATCCTTTAACTTCCGTTTCCTCCTCACGTAAAGCCTAGACCGATCCCGCCGCCATCTTCCCGTAATGATACCGGGAACGTCTCAAAGGAATAGCCCTCCGGCGCGTGGAAATCTATTGATGTCGGCAGCCGATAACATACTCAACAGCAGTATTCCCTGATCTGACGGACCTTCACTCCCTGCGTTCCCAAGGAGGCACGTCCCGAACCGTGAGACTGCTCTGTTTCAGCGACGTCCACGCCGATGTCGCGGCGATCCAAAGCATCGTGAGCCGCGCCGCCCACGCCGATCTGCTGATTGGTGCAGGCGATTTTGCTACCCTCCGCAGGCGGCTGGACACGGCCATCTCCCTCCTTCGGCAAGCGCCGGTCCCCGCCATACTCGTACCAGGCAACCACGAAAGCTATGAAGAGCTTGTGGAGGCCTGCCGCCGATGGCCCGCAGCCCATGTTCTTCACGGCTCGGCCGTGGAAATCGCAGGCATCCCGTTCTTCGGTCTGGGCGGCGGGGTTCCCATTACGCCCTTCGGCGCCTGGAGCTGGGACCTTACAGAGGACCAGGCCGCTGCCCTTCTTGCGCCCTGCCCTCCAGGATGCGTTCTCGTGAGCCACTCGCCGCCCCGGGGCATCCTCGACGGCAGTTCCCAGGGACGAAGCCTTGGCAGTACCGCGGTGCTTCAGGCAATCCGCTGCAAACACCCCCGCCTTGTGGTATGCGGTCATATCCATGAAGATGCCGGTGGCGTCGTCGAATCGGGCGGGACAACGGTGATCAATGCCGGGCCGGCTGGCGTAGAATGGCACCTGGACATCCCCTGAGGCGCTAGATGCGCTCCAGCGTGGGCGCCTGCTGCGATGCAGACGTCCGGTCTATCAGCTTGTTGAGTGCGTGCATATAGGCCTTCGCGCTGGCGACGCAGATGTCGCTGTCGGCGCCCCGCCCGGTATAGATGTCGTTCCCCTGCCGGATCCGTATCGTCACCTCGGCCAGAGCGTCTATACCCTCCGTTACCGCCTGAACCGAAAACTCGATGAGGTCGTTCTCCACACGCACGATGCGGTTGATGGCGCGGTAGATGGCGTCTACGGGGCCCGTGCCGTGGTCGGAATCCACCAAGATGTCGCCCCCCGGATCCCGAAGCTGAACCGTCGCAGTTGGGATGCTGTGATCTCCGCACGTAACCTGCACATGCATCAGTTCATACGACACGCGCACCGAGGAGGTCTCGTCCGCCACGATGGCTTCCAGATCTTCGTCGTACACCATCTTCTTCTGGTCAGCCACTTGCAGAAATCGCTCATAGACCTTGTCGAGCTGCGCCTCATCCAATTGAAAGCCCAGCTCGGCCAGCCGGTGCTGCAACGCATGCCGGCCGGAGCGTGCGGTAAGCAGGATCTTGCTTTCGGGAATGCCCACCTCGCGCGGGTCAATGATCTCGTAGGTCGTGCGTTCCTTCAGCACCCCGTCCTGGTGGATGCCGGAGGAGTGGGCGAACGCATTGGCGCCTACAATGGCCTTGTTGGGCTGAACCAGGATGCCCGTGAGGTTGGACACGAGGCGGCTGGTCTTGTAAATCTCCCGGGTGACAATGCCCGTTTCCGTGTTGAAGAAGTCCGAGCGCACCTTCATGGCCATGACCACTTCTTCGAGGCTGGTATTGCCTGCCCGTTCCCCGATGCCGTTGATGGTGCACTCAATCTGCCGCGCGCCGTTGAGGACACCCGCCAACGAGTTCGCCACAGCCAACCCCAGGTCATCGTGGCAATGAACAGACACGGTAACGCGGTCTATGTTGGGAACGCGCTCCATCACCATCCGGATGCGCCCGCCGTACTCCTCCGGTGTGGCGAAGCCGGTGGTGTCCGGAATATTGATGACGGTGGCCCCGGCTTCGATCACCTTCTCGATCACCCGGCACAGATAGTCGGGGTCGGCGCGGCCGGAGTCCTCCAGGAAGTACTCCACATCGTCTACGTACCGCCGCGCGTACTTAACGGCGGCCACGCCCCGCTCCAAGGCCTCTTCACGCGTCATGCGGAGCTTGAATTGCAAGTGGCTATCCGACACGCCCAGCCCGGTATGGATGCGCGGCCGTTTGGCACCCTTTAGCGCCTCGGCGGCCACGTCTATGTCCTTGGGAATGGCACGGGTCAGGCCGCACACCACCGGCGCCTCTACGACCTTGCACACCTCCTGTACTGCGTGGAAGTCCCCAGGCGACGATATGGGAAAGCCCGCCTCGATAACGTCCACCCCAAGCCGCTCGAGCTGACGGGCGATCTCGATCTTCTCCTGCACGTTGAGAGACGCTCCGGGCGACTGCTCCCCGTCGCGCAGCGTGGTGTCGAAGATGTAGATGCGCGTGGCCATGCTTGGTGCTCTCTCCTTCTACACGCCGGCAGATCTCATCCCCGGTATTCCAGGTTCTGGACCCGCTGCTTCACGCCTTCCTGCTCCGCCTCCTGAGTTTGAGACACTACATTGGATTGAACCCAGCTCATCATGGAGCGCAGGCGCTTCCCTACTTGCTCGATCAGGTGATCCTGGTCTTTCTGCGCCAACGCCCGGAACACAGGCCGGTTGGCGCGGTTCTCAAGGATCCACTCCCGGGCGAATTCCCCGCTCTGGATATCGCGCAGGAGACCCTTCATCTTCTCGCGCACCGCATCGTCAATCAGCCGGGGACCGCGCGTCATGTCTCCGTACTGCGCCGTGTCCGAGATGGAGTAGCGCATCCCTGCGATGCCGGCTTCATACATCAAATCCACGATGAGCTTGAGCTCATGAAGGCACTCGAAGTAGGCAATCTCGGGCTGATAGCCTGCCTCAACAAGCGTCTCGAAGCCTGCCTTCACCAGTGCAGTGGTGCCGCCGCAGAGGACTGCCTGCTCGCCGAAGAGGTCCGTCTCCGTCTCTTCCTTAAAAGTCGTCTCCAGAACGCCGGCACGTGTCCCTCCGATGCCTTTGGCCCAGGCCAGCGCCACGTCCTTCGCCCGCCCTGTGGCATCCTGATGCACGGCAATGAGGCAGGGTACCCCCTTGCCCTCGGTGTAGATGCGCCGCACCAGATGCCCCGGTCCCTTCGGCGCCACCATGAACACGTCCACGTCCGGTGGAGGCACGATCTGCCCAAAATGGATGTTGAAGCCGTGCCCGAAGCCCAAGGCGTTGCCCGGCTTTAGGTTGTCCTTCACCGCCTCCTGGTACAGGGCCGCCTGGAATTCGTCGTTCACCAGCATCATCACTACGTCGGCCTCGTGGACGGCTTCTGCCACCGGCAAAACGGGAAGGCCGTCACGCTGAGCGGCTTCCCAGGATTTGCCCCGCCGAAGCCCCACGCGCACATCCAATCCACTGTCCCGCAGGTTCAGCGCATGGGCGTGGCCCTGGCTTCCATACCCGATGACGGCGATCTTCTTGCCCTTTAATACCGATAAATCCGCATCGCTCTCGTAGTAGACTTTGGCAGGCATGCGTGTCCGTTCTCCTTGCGTTCTTCGATCTAGGTTTTGATTGGGATGCCCGGCGCCATGCCCCTCACGAGGGCACACCCCTGCGCCGCCGAGAGTAAATCCAACCCGCCGCGCATCCCAGCGCCGCAAACAGAACCAGGTTCACCAACAAGTTCGCCACCGTGTCCAGGCCCAGTTGGGCCGTGATGGCGTTGTAGAGCCTCCACAGCAGCCAGTTGACGGTGCCCAATAGGCCCCACAACACCCCCCGCAGTGCATAAATTCCCGGGCGCCCCCGCGTGCGAGGCGTACACAGGGCCACCAGCGCTCCGATGAGTGCGCCGGCGGCAGGCCCGGCAACGGCCAACATCAGGAACAGGTGCTCTACCTGTTCTTGCGTGACGATCTCGCGCATCTCGTCCATTCCGGCCCTCCAGCCCATGCCGCCGGCGCGTGTCTAGAGGCGGTCACGCAGTGCGGGCTCCACGAGCCATGGCAATAACGCCGGTACGCACCATCTCTTTGATGCCGTATGGCTGAAGGAGCTCGCGGATCTTGTCCAGCTTCTCCGGCGAACCGGTTACTTCCACCACGAAGGTCTTTTCACCCATATCAATGATGCGTCCGCGGAAGATCTCCACGATCTGCATGATCTCGGTGCGGTCCTTCGGTTCGGCATTCACCTTGATGAGGGCCAGCTCGCGCTCCACCGCCGGTATCTCGGTATAGTCCACCACCCGGATTACCTCGATCAGCTTATTGAGCTGTTTGGTAATCTGTTCGAGAACGGCGTAGTCGCCGCCCACCACGATCGTCATGCGAGACACTTCGGGATCTTCCGTTACGGACACCGTGAGCGACTCTATATTGTAGCCCCTGCGTGCAAAGAGGCCCGACACCCGCGCCAGAACGCCGGGATGGTTCTCCACCAAGGCTGTGATCACATGTTGCTGCTGTAGCTGTGCCATGAGTGTGCTGCTCCATGCTGCCATATCCCTATCCTCCTGCCCAAGCGAACCGATACATCCCTCGGCCCGGCCATCGTTATCGCTCCACCTGCTCCACCACTTTCGCCAGCACTTCGTCTTCGGCGGAGAAGGACCAAGTCTCGGCGTCGGAATTGACGGATGCCTTCAGCTCCTCCAGGTTCTCGCGAAGGCGCATCTCGTCCACAGACATCCCGGCGGGGATCATGGGATACACATTCTCCTCGGTGGGGATCACACAATCCAGTACCACCGGCCGATCCTTCACAGTGAGAGCCTCCTCTATGGCAGGGCGCACCTCCTCCGGCCGGGTGATGCGCATCCCCACACCGCCGTAGGCTTCCGCCAACTTGACGAAATCCGGAGACGCCTGCAGGTCCACGTGGCTGTACCGTTGTTCGTAGAAGAGCTCCTGCCATTGGCGCACCATCCCCAGCGACCGATTGTTGATGATGGCTGTAATCACAGGCAGGCCGTACACCGTAGCCGTCATCAGCTCCTGCACACACATCTGGAACGATCCGTCGCCGGAGAGGCAGAAGACGGTGGCATCGGGGAGAGCCTTCTTCACTCCTATGGCCGCGGGCAGACCAAAGCCCATGGTGCCCAATCCGCCCGACGTAATAAACTGGCGAGGTCGGCGGCATCGGAAGTATTGGGCAGCCCACATTTGGTGCTGGCCCACATCTGTGGTCATGATGGCTTCCCAATCCGTGGCCTCACCGATCTGCTCGATCACGTACTCGGCGTAGAGCTTGCCATCCCTCGGATACACCAATGGGAATACGCGCTTCCACTCCATGATGCGGTCATTCCACTCAGTCCAAGGCCGCGGCTTGACGTGCTTCAGCAGTTCCCGAAGCACGGTCTTCACATCCCCTACGATGGGGATTTCGGGCTGACGCACCTTGCCGATCTCGGCCGGGTCAATGTCTATGTGGATCACCCGGGCGCCTTGAGCAAAGCGGTCTACCTTACCCGTTACGCGGTCGTCGAAGCGCGCGCCTACCGCGATGAGCAAATCGCAGTTATTTACAGCGTGGTTGGCATAGGCGGTGCCGTGCATGCCGAGCATCCCCAAAGAAAGGCGATGGTTCTCGTCAATGGCGCCTTTGCCCAGCAGGGTAGAAGTCACCAGGATGTTGCACCGCTCCGCCAGCTCCGTAACCTCGGCCTGCGCCCCCGAGGCGATGCAGCCTCCCCCCACGTACAGAATGGGGCGCTCTGCTTCGGCGATGGCCTGGGCTGCCTTGCGTATCTGCATCTCGTGGCCGCGCGTGGTGGGCCGGTACGATGGGATCTGGACCCGCTTGGGATATGTGTCCGGATCCCACTCGATCTCGGTCTTGGCCACATCGAACGGAACGTCAATCAGCACCGGCCCGGGCCGCCCGCTCCGGGCAATATGGAAGGCCTCCGCCACCACGCGCGGGATCTCTGCCGTGTCCTTCAAAAGGTAATTGTGCTTGGTGATGGGCATGGTGATGCCGGTAATATCCGCCTCTTGGAAGGCATCCTTCCCGATCACCGCCGTCCGAACCTGGCCCGTAATCGCCACGATCGGAATGGAGTCCATATATGCCGTAGCGATGCCGGTAACCAGGTTCGTGGCGCCGGGACCGCTGGTGGCCATGCACACCCCCACGCGCCCCGTAGCGCGGGCGTATCCATCGGCCATGTGCGCAGCCCCCTGCTCGTGGCGCACGAGTACGTGTTCGATATCGCGGTACCCGTAAAGGGCATCGTACACAGGAAGGAGCACGCCGCCCGGGTAGCCGAAGATGTGCTTGACGCCTTCCCGGCGCAGGCACTCCAATAGGATTTTCGCACCAGACATTCTCATCGAAGGATCTACCCCCTGTTTCGTGTTTTGCGGCTCAGGCGTCCCCAACGGGAACGTGCTGCTCACTCCTTCTCGGATGGCCCAGAAAACGAAAACCCCTCATCCCAAGGGACGAGAGGTTCACTCACGCGGTACCACCCTTGTAGACCGACGCGCGTTATCGAAACGCGAACGGTGCTGCGCCGAAGCAACAGCCGCCGATCCACTCTTACGCTGTATCGGGCGCTCCCGTGAAGCCCTACTGAGGCTCAAATGCCTGTTCAGACCTCAAGCTCCGAGGGGAGTTTCCGCGCAGACCCTTGCTGCCTCGCACCAACCGCCAGCTCTCTGAAACGGAAGCCTGCGCGTACTGGCCTCATCAACGCCTTCGCCTATTCAACTGTGTGGGCTAGCATACCACGACCCCGCCGGATTTGTCAAGTGTTTCCGGAGCCCTTGGCGTATGCATTATCGGATGCGGCGCGCCGCTCCTCCACCCTGGTTGCGGGCCAACCGTGCGTGTGCTATAATACCCGTCGCGATCCACCACCATCCGTAACCTTTGGAGGATGCCCACGCTTTTATGGATACCAGTGACTTCCGCAATGGCCTCTCCATCATCCAAGATAACGAAATCTACACCATCGTAGAGTTCCAGCATGTAAAGCCCGGCAAGGGCGGCGCATTCGTGCGCACCAAACTTCGCAACGCAAGAACAGGGGCTGTGATCGAAAAGACCTTCCGGGCCGGCGAACGCATGGAACAAGCCCGCCTTGAGCGGCGTACCATGCAATACCTGTATCACCAGGACGACGATTACTATTTGATGGACAAGGACACCTTCGAGCAGATCTCGGTTCCTAAGTCCCTCATCGGTGAACCCGTAAAGTACCTCAAAGACGGCATGGATGTTACCGTGGTGGATCACAATGGGAGCATCATCTCGGTGGAGGTTCCCTTCTTCGTTGAACTGGAAGTGGCCATGACGGAACCTGGCGTTCGAGGGGACACAGCCGCAGGAGGCTCCAAACCCGCCACCCTGGAGACCGGAGCCGTGATCCAGGTGCCCTTCTTCATCAATATCGGGGATAGGGTCAAAGTGGACACCCGCACCGACACCTACCTCGAACGCGTCAAGTGAAGCGTCGGCCGATCCCGACGCGTAAGGCGCTGCCGTGCCCATCACTGTTCGTTCCCGGCGTGGAGATAACGAGAGGCTCTACCAGCTCCTTATGGACTGGGTGCGCCGCATCATGCAGCTCGCCGTCGTAGCTGTGGCGCTGCTCTATGCCTATATCCTCTACGGCCTCCTTTTCGGCAGCGTGTCCCAGTGGACAACTTTGAGCCCTGCAGATCAAGCCCGCATCGGCGGAAACGTTCAGGCAGCCACCCTCTACCTCAATATCGCCATCGGCATCCTGTTGCTCACGGCTTCCGTGCTCTATTACGACGAGCAGCCCACGGGATACCTCATGGTGATGGGGGCTGTACTCTTCTACCTGGGTCTGCCCTACCTCATCGGCCAATTGATGCCCGAGCAAATCCAGGAATGGGCCCGCTCCCGCAATACGGCCGCCCTGGCGATCCTGGCTCAGTTCAAAACCGCAGGATGGATGATGGCGTTGCCGGGCGCGGTCCTGCTGATACGCGACGTAGCCCTGCAGATTATTGAAGGAGGGACGCGAAAACGCGAGCAGTTCAGCGCCATGCAGTATGGAGGCTCCGTAAAGGAAGAGGCGCCTGTTCCCGGAGCCCTCATCGGTGTATTGGCCAAGTGCTGGCAACTGCCCTATTGCCGGGAAGCCATCCGCAAATTCTGCCCCATCTACCTTGCCCGCCGCCGGTGCTGGCGCGAACGCGTAGGATGCATGTGTGAAGAACGCGTCATCCGCCATGCCATGGATGTGCTCATCAACAAAGAGGAGATCGTCCGCGACACCTCCAAACCCAAGGCTCCAGGTGAGGATCTCGTCCAAGGCTTGGACCTTACCCGGCCTTCCGGCGAGCCCAACGTGCAGAGGGAGGCCGCGCCCATTCCTCCGCCCGTGCGCGTACGCCCCAGTGAGGTGAAAATCCCGCACAACCCCAACCTCTCGATGGCTGCCAAGAAGGAACGGTGCCGCAATTGCGTTATCTATAACGAACACCAGCGCCTCAAATACCAGGCCCTTGCGCCCCTCGTCGTGGCGGGCGTGCCGGCGTTGGCCTACGTGAACATCGGATGGATCATCTCCACCCTTCACCAGCTCCTGCACACGGTAGATGAACTCATGGCGCGCTTCTCTTTCGCCGCCAATCCCCAGGATACCGGCTTCGCCGTGAGCATTACGTCAACCAGTGTGGTCGCCGAATACCTGATCATAGGATGCATCGTCGTAATCCTCACCACAGCCGCTCTCCGCTGGCTGGAATACTTCATCTTCCAGCTCAAGATCTAAGGGGCGCAATCGTCACCAATGGCACATTCGGAACCGATTTATAACGAAATCAAACAGTTGATCGAGCTGATGCAAGGCACCTCCGTGTCGGAATTGACCCTTCAAACGGAGGGCCGCCGCGTCACCATCCGCCGGTTCCCCACGCCTGCCGCCGGAACGCCTCCCTCGAGCCCACAAGATCGCACGCTTCCTGCTGTAACCGAGGCGCCGCCTCCGCTGCAACCCCAGGAAGCTCCCCGCACCGCAGTGGTCCTGGCGCCCATGGTCGGCATCTTCCATCACGCCGAACCGCCCGTGGGCATCGGCTCTCATGTAGAGGAAGGTCAGGTTGTGGGCATCATCGAATCCATGCGCCTCATGAACGAAATCCGCTGTGAATACGCCGGGGAAGTCACCCAGATTTACATCGAAGCCGGGATGCCCGTGGAGTACGGTCAGCCCCTAATGGAGATCACCCTCAATGCGTAACGGCATCGCCGATATAAACACTCCCGCTGCACGCCGCCGATCCGCCGCCTTTCACCTGGTGGAATTGCTGGTGGTGATTGCGATCCTCGCTATTGTTGCTGCCTTCATCCTTCCGAAATACCTCGGAGGCCACACGGCAGGGGGCAAAGCGATCAAGGCCCCCGTCACGGCGGCAAGGGATGTAGAGTGCCGATCCAACCTGGCGCAGCTTCGGCAGGCCATCGAAATGGAACGGCAAAGCTCAGAGAACGGTTCCCCACCGCCGAACCTTCAAGCGCTTCGATCCATCCCCCGCCAGATGCTGGTCTGCCCGGTGGGGGGTGAAGCCTATGTGTACGACCCTCAAACCGGCGCCGTACACTGCCCCCATCCAGGACACGAGAACTTCTAGTGTTTGCAAAGATCCTCATAGCCAATCGCGGCGAAATCGCCGTCCGCATCATCCGCGCCTGTCAAGAGATGCGCATCAAGACTGTGGCGGTTTACTCCACAGCCGATGCCAACTCCCTGCACGTCCGCCTGGCCGACGAGGCCGTTTGCATCGGTCCGCCCTCAAACAAAGACAGCTACCTCCACGCGCCCAATATCATCGAAGCCGCCCACATCACCGGCGCCGAAGCCGTGCATCCCGGGTATGGGTATCTGAGCGAGCAGGCGAGCTTCGCCGAGGCCTGTGAGGCCTGCCGCCTCGTATTCATCGGCCCCCCCGCCCACGTCATCGAACAGATGGGGAACAAGGCTCGGGCCAGGGAAACGGCAAAAGCCGCCGGCGTGCCCATCGTCCCCGGCGCCGAAGGCACCCTCGCAGGAGAACAGGAAGCACTCAAGGTAGCGCACAAGGTGGGATACCCCATCTACATCAAGGCGGTAGCCGGCGGCGGCGGCACCGGCATCCGCCGCGTAGACGACGAAGACGCACTCCCAGGTGCCCTCCTCATGGCGCGCACCGAGTCCGAATCCGCTTTCGGCAATCCCGAGGTGTATATCGAGAAGCTCGTGGAGGAACCGCGGCACATCGAAGCGCAGATCCTCGCCGATGCCCACGGCCATGTAATCCACCTGGGCCTTCGGGAGTGCTCCGTCCAAAACGTGCGCCACAAGAAGCTCGTGGAAGAAGCTCCTGCCTCGGCCATTCCCCATGGATTGCGCAACCGCATCGCTGAGGCCGCCGTCAAGCTCGCCAAGCACGTAGGCTATCGCGGCGCCGGCACCGTCGAATTCCTCGTGGACCGGCGCGGGGATTTCTATTTCCTGGAAATGAACACACGCCTACAGGTGGAACACCCCGTTACCGAACTCGTCACCGGTGTGGATATCGTAAAGGAGCAGATCCTCATCGCAGCAGGAGAACGCCTCTCGATCCACCAGAAGCAGGTGCAATTCCACGGCCATGCCATCGAGTGCCGCATCAATGCTGAAGATCCTGAACGCAACCATGCCCCTAGTGCCGGTTGCATCTCGTCCGTCCACTTCCCGGGAGGACCTGGAGTGCGCGTGGACAGCCACATCTATTGCGGCTACGAAGTCCCGCCCTATTACGACCCGATGCTGGCTAAGCTTATCGTTTGGGCGCCGGACCGCCCCCAAGCAGTAGCTCGGATGCAGCGCTGCCTCAACGAACTGGAAATCGTGGGGGTTCCAACCAACGTGGAACTCCACAAACGCATCGTGGCCGATGCCTTCTACCGCCGGGGAGAAGTCCATACGGAATTCCTCGCCCGGCGCATCCTCAATCACTCGTCATTGTAACAGGGATCCTCTGCCCGGAGCGCAGCATCTTCGAACGCGCGCATCACCACCTCGGCCGCGCGGACGGCCTCGTTGCCTGCGCCGCACAACCGAAGCTCCATCCACCGGTTCCGTGCTGCAAGATATTGCGTCATCCGCGCAGCCGATGCCGTATTGATGCGCAGCTTCTTGGGCTCATCGTCCTCCGGCGCGCCCTCGGCGTATTCCCACAACGTCGTCATCCGGCACCTATCCGAAGAGGGTAACAGTCTCCTCCATTATGGACGCCCGGCAATTCCTCTTTAGACACGAACATGCACGGGGTCCGATTTTCCATTGGGAAGGGATTGCCGCCGCTCCAGCCGAAGCAATAGCACGGCATCGCACCGAAACGCGCGCCCACGCTGGGAGGGATCTGCCTATGAAACGCATTGCCTTCATGCTCGCCGTGGCCGGAGTTTGTGCCGCCGTGTCGTCCTCGGCTGCCACAGTGAAGCATTCCGGCCCACTCTGGACCCTCCAGAACCGCCGCCTCAACGTGCGCGTCGAAGCGCAATCCGGCAGCATCACCGTAGAAGACAAAGCCGCGTCGTTTGTATGGCGGCAGGCGCCATGGAGCTCTACTGCGCCGTCCCCTCGCTTCCGCACAGTGGAACCCGTCCGCAACGGCATCCGCTTCGACGCCGATTTTGGGAATTCCCCCAAGAGCCCGCTTCCTTTCGTCGTTACCGTGACGCTCCCAAATGACGGCGCGGATCTGCGCATCTCCGTGGATACGGCAGATCGCCGGCGCCCCGTGCAACCTTTCTCCTTCCTTCCTCCCTTCCTGCTGGACACGCCCGGCGCCGTCATCGCCATGGCCGATTACAGCGACGGGCACCTCTACCCCGCCCACTTCGACCCCTTCCCGGCAGAATGGCTCGCTGCCGATCGCCTGGACATGCCTTGGGTGGGAGTGTGCGACCTTCAGCGTGGGATGGGTTATGCCCTCATCATCGAGACCTCCGACGATGCCGTCGTAACGTGCCGCAGATATCCGTCCCAAGAAACCGCGGTGGCCGCCCCCATGGTGCAGTGGCTGCCAAGCAAGGGCTCCTTCGCCTATCCCCGCTCCGTCCTCTATCGCTTCGTAAGCCACGGAGGATACGTGGCTCTGGCCAAGGCCTATCGCGGTTACGCAGCGCAGCAGGGATTGGTGGTTCCGTTCCGCCAAAAGCTCAAGAAGAACCCCAACATTGCGCGCCTTTTCGGAGCCCCAGACGTGTGGGGGAATGCCAGCCTCGCCTTCGCCCGGCAGGCCAAGGAGGCGGGCGTGGACAAAATGCTGATCCAGGGCCGCACGACACCCAAAGACATGGCGGCTATCCGCGATCTGGGATATCTTCCAAGCGAATACGACAACTACACCGACATCCTGCCCGTGGCGCCCGGCAAGGAGATAGATGCCAACCATGACATCCTCCCCGATCATGCCGTGATGCTGGCGAACGGCCGGCGCATGACCGCGTGGCTCACTTGGGACAAAAAGACGCAATTCATGAAGCGGTGCCCAGCGTTTTGGGTACCGACAGCCCGCATCGTCATCCCGAAGGTGCTCGAGCAATACCCCTTCCTGGGGCGCTTCATAGACGTCACCACAGCCGAAGGGCTCTACGAATGTTACGACCCCAACCATCCCCTCACCAAGACGCAGAAGCGCCGCTGCGGCGAGGAACTTCTGAGCTACGTACGGTCCCTGCACCTGGTTACCGGCGGGGAACACGGCATCTGGTGGAGCGTGCCCTATCTGGACTACATCGAGGGCATGATGAGCGGCGGCGCCCGCTACTACTCATGGCCGGCAGGACACCTTATCCATCCCAAATCCAAAGACGAGCAGTTCGTGGAGCCCTGGGGGAACCGCACCGCATCCTTCAATGACTACCTAAAATGGGGCATCGGGCACCAGTGGCGCGCCCCTCTGTGGGAGCTTGTGTTCCACGACTGCATCGTGTCCACGTGGTACTGGGGAGACGCCAGCGACTTCCTGCTCGATGCCGCCCCCGAAATCACCCCCAAAAAAGATGCCTTCAACATCCTCTACGGCACCATCCCGCTCCTGTGGGCCGATAGCGGCGGCTCATGGACAAAGAACCGAACCGCGTTCCTTAGAACCTACCGCAATACATGCAAGCTCCACGAAGTCCTGGCCGGCACAGAGATGCTGAGCCACGAATTCCTCACCCAGGATCACGATGTGCAGCGAACCCGCTTCTCCAACGGCGTTACGGTCGTCGTGAATTTCGGCGAGCACCCTTACTCCATCGCCGTGAAGGGACACACCCATCTTCTGCCGCAAAACGGCTGGGTGGTATGGGGTCCTGGCGTGTGGCAGAGCCGCACCCTCATAGACGGCCGGGTGGTCACCCGCATCGCCATCGGCCGCTACCGCTTCACCGAAACCGAATGAAATGCTGGAAGATCCCCTCGTCGGCGTGGATCGCCCGCGCGGAACCGGCCCATCCCCGGCGGCTTCGTGGGTGCGCCCCCTAATCGTCTGCGCTCTGCTCATGCCTATCAATGCCATTTGGCTCGCACAAATGGAGATGGGCACCAATCAGAGCCGGGGCGGCGTTCCCAGCGGCCCCTATCCTACAACCTTCTCGCTCTTCGCCAACGTAATCTGCTTCATGGCCGCCCTCTCCGTGGGAAATGGATTGCTGCAGCGGCGCCGCCCCCGCTGGGCCCTTCGCCATACCGAACTTCTCCTCGTGTACATCGCGCTCACCATCGGCTCGTGCGTGCTGAGCGTGGACTTCCTGGACGTGCTCTTTCCCATGCTGGGCCATCCGGTTCACTACGCGACACCGGCAAACAACTGGAACGCCTTGTTCATCCGGTATCTGCCCCGCTGGTTCACCGTCACAGACCCCGCTGCACTAACCCCCTGGTACACAGGCCATGCCCATCCCTATACGTGGAGCCATTTGCGGGCATGGGCCCTCCCGCTGGCTGCATGGGGAGGCTTCATCCTCCTGCTCCTTGGAACGATGCTCTGCATCAACCTCATCCTGCGCCGGCAATGGACGCAGTACGAGCGCCTCAGTTACCCCATCATCCAGCTTCCAATGGAAATGACCGACCCTGCCGGCGGCTTCTACAGGCACAAACTTCTTTGGCTGGGCGCCGGGGTGGCAGGGGGAATATCCCTCTTGAACGGCTTGGCAATGTTCTTTCCGAGCCTGCCCACAATCCCCGTAAAGTACTTCGATCTGAGCCCCTACGCATCCACACCGCCATGGAACGCCATAGGATGGACACCCGTGTCGCTCTACCCCTTCGCCATCGGCCTCGGCTTTCTGCTCCCCACGGATCTCCTCTTCTCATCCTGGTTCTTCTACTTCCTGTGGAAAGGACAGCGCGTCCTGGCAAGTTACCTGGGTTGGTCTGCTTACAGCCCGGAATTCCCCTACATCAACGAACAGTGCTTCGGCGCGTACATGGGCATCGCCATCCTGGCGGTTTGGATGTCTCGCCGCTATCTTGTGTCTGTCCTGCGATTCGCACTGCACCCCCAATCTTCCAGCCGCCAAGATGCGCGGCAGATGCGCCTCCCGATACTCGGTGCAATGGCCGGCTTCTTCGGGTTGGTGCTCTTCTTCCATGCCGCAGGCCTCTCGATCTGGGTCTGCGTGGCAGCATTTGCCATCTACCTCGCCACGGCGCTTGCCATTACCCGCATGAGGGCGGAGCTGGGCCCACCTGCCCACGATCTGCACAACGGAGGTCCGGATTACGTCCTTACGATGGCCCTGGGAACACGGGCCTTCTCTGCGCAAGAGCTGAGCATCCTGACCTACTTCTACTGGTTCAACCGCGCCTACCGGTCCCTGGCCATGCCGGCACAATTAGAAGCATTCAAGATCGGCGAACGCAAAGCCATCCCGCCAAGAACCGTAGCGGTCACTTTGACACTGGCATCTGTAGCCGGCATCCTCACCGGCTATTGGGCGCTCTATACGTTGGGATACGTGCGCGGCGCAGAAGCACGCATGGCTCCCCACTTCACAGGCTTCGGATGGGAAGCCTTCAACCGCCTTGCATCCTGGATCTCCGTGCCGCGAGGCCGGGATGCTGCCGCCATGGCTGCCATAGGCATAGGCGGATCGGCTACGCTTGCGCTCCACATCCTGAGAATGCGCTTTACATGGTGGCCCCTCCACCCTCTCGGATTGGCCGTGTCGGGAAGCTGGTCCATGAACACCATCTGGCTGCCGATGCTGATCGCGTGGGTGTGCAAGGTGTGCGTGCTGCGCTACGGAGGTCTCCGCAGCTACCGTACGGCCTTGAGCTTCTTCTACGGATTGATCCTGGGTGATTACCTCACAGGGTGTGCATGGCCCATTGTAGGCTGGCTCCTGGGCACCACTACCTACAGCTTCCAGCAGTAGCATGGACCATTCTGCTCGGCCCGCGGCGGGTACAATCGGATTGGAGGCAACGAGCAAGCACATGCGCAAACACGCAGGGCGCATCACGGGTCTGGTCCTGCTGGCGGTCCTGCTCTGGTGGTCCTTCCGGGGCACCGAGTTCGAACCCGCGCGCCTGGCCGGAAGCTTCAGCCGTGCGCGGGACATTCTGTCGCAGATGTGGCCGCCGGATCGCTCGGTACTCCCCAAAGCCCTCTCGTCGCTGGCGGTTACAGTGCAGATGGCCATCTTGGGCACATTCTTCGGCTTCATCGGCGCCCTCCCCGTGAGCTTCTTGGCAGCCCGCACGCCCGCCCTCCCACAAGCCTTCAGCACTGCCGTAAAGATGGCCCTCAACGTACTGCGCGCCATCCCGTCCCTCGTCTATGCCATCCTCTTCGTGTACATCGTGGGCCTGGGGCCGTTTACCGGAGCGCTGGGGATTGGCGTGGGTTCCTTCGTCTTCATGGCCAAGCTCTTTGCAGAAGCCCTGGAGAGCGTGCATCCCGCTCCCATCGAAGCTGTCAAGGCCGTAGGGGGAAGGCCCTTGCAAGTATTCGCCTACGCCATGCTGCCCCAAGCCTGGCCGCAGTTCCTCTCCCATACCCTCTACGCCTGGGAGCTCAACATCGGCTCGGCCACCATCGTAGGCATCGTAGGCGCCGGCGGCATCGGCTACGAGATGGTGACCCTCATCCACTACTACCAGTGGCCTCAGGCATGCGTCTACATCCTGGTGCTGGTGGCCATGGTGCTGATCGCCGACCAGGTTAGCTACCAAATCCGCAAACGCTATACCTGACGCCCCGAAGAAGGGAGATTGCAATGCGCCCCAACACGGTAAAGCACGAACTCAGGGACGGAAAAGTGCAGGTGGGCACGTGGCTGTCACTGGCCAGCCCCTTTGCCGCGCGCTTCATGGCTCGAACCGGCTTCCACTGGCTCACACTGGATATCGAGCACAGCCCCGTAGATTGGGAAACGGCCGCCGCCATCTTCGGTGCCGTAGCCGATGCAGGCTGCGTTCCTCTGGCGCGCGTACCTGCCATCCGCCACGATTATGTTAAGCGCGCCCTAGACGCCGGAGCCTATGGCATCGTCTTTCCTATGTGCTGCTCGGCCGATGAAGCGAGGGAAGCCGTGTCGTCGTGCAAATACCCCCTTGCGGGCCGGCGCAGCGTAGGCGGAGGCCTCCACACGCTCAACTTCAACGCATCATCCGCAGAATACTATGCGCGGGCCAATGACGAGATCCTCGTCATCGTCCAGGCCGAACACTATCTCGCCGTGGAGCGATGCGATGAGATCTTCGCCGTGCCCGGCGTGGACGCAATGTTCGTGGGCCCCAACGATCTTCTGGCCTCCATGGGCAAAACCCCAGCAATGGAAACGGACGACCCCGAATTCGTTGCAGCCCTCAACAAACTGCGGGAAGCGGCGATGCGCCACGGGATTGCTCCGGGCCTCCACACCGCCGACGCCCAGATGGCCCTCCGCCGCATCGCCGAAGGGTGGCGCTTCATTGCCATCAGCAGTGAATTAGGCTTCATGATGGCCGAGGCCGCCCGCACGGTGAAAGCGGCCATCGGCGAAAGCGCCGGACCCGGCGCCGCACCCAGGTACTAAGCAGCCTTGCGCCTGCTCAGGGATTATGCCATGCCCTGCCATCTCGGCCGAGGAGCCTGTCCGCCGCCTCGGGGCCCCAGCTTCCCGCAGCATAGTTGGGGAATGGCGTAAATCGCCGCGTAGCCTCCCACGTGTCCAATACAGGCTCCAGGATCTGCCAGGCAAGCTCCACGGCGTCACTGCGATTGAACAGGGTCAAATCTCCCTCGAGAGCGTCCAGCAAGAGCGTCTCGTAGGCTGTGGCCGGAGCGCTTCCGAAGGCATCCTTGTAGCTGAAATCCATGTCCACTTGCCGTATGGGCATGCCGGGGCCTGGAGCCTTCGCACCGATGCGCAGGGAGATGCCTTCGTCCGGCTGGATGCGCAGCACCAGGCGGTTGGGCACAATCCCATCGCTTCGCAAAGCGCGCCCGAAGGCGGCGTGGGGCACCCGTTTGAAGCCGATTACAATCTCCGTAACTTTCTTCGCCAAGCGCTTCCCAGACCTCAAGTAGAACGGAACATCACCCCACCGCCAGTTGTCTATCTGCAGCTTCAGGGCGGCAAAGGTTTCTGTGGCCGACGATGGAGACACATCCGGTTCCTCCCGGTACCCCTGCACCGGCACCCCGCCGACGACGCCTGGACCATATTGACCCCGCACCGCCACATCGCCCAGTTGCTCGGGATCGAGCGGTACGACGGCTTTGAGCACGTCGGATTTGCGGTCCCGTACAGACTGGTCATCCAGGCGGGCCGGGGGCTCCATCGCCACCAATGTGAGAAGCTGGAACAGGTGGTTCTGGAACATATCCCGTAAGGCGCCCGCCTCTTCGTAGTACTTGCCGCGGTGCTCCACGCCCAAATCCTCAGCCGCAGTAATCTGAACGTGGTCCACGTAGTTGCGGTTCCAGATCGGCTCCATCACAGAGTTGGCAAACCGGAAGGCTAGGATGTTCTGCACCGTTTCCTTGCCTAAGTAGTGGTCAATGCGGAAGATCTGTTGTTCATGGAATACGCGGTGCAGCGTCTGATTGAGGGTCTGCGCGCTTTGAAGATCGCGGCCGAAGGGCTTCTCCACTACAATCCGCTGCCACGCAGGTGCATCGGAACTGTGCTCTACAAGTTTGAAGCGATCCAGGTTCTTGGCGATTAAGCCGTAGAAAGGCGGCAGCGTGGCCAAGTAGAACAGTCGGTTGCCCTTCGTGCCGTGAGAAGCATCCATCTGCTGCAACCTGGAGGCCAGCACCTGGTACCCCTCGGCTGCCTCGAAGTCCCCAGCCACATAGTGAAGCAGGGCGCTGAAGCGCTCCCATTCGGATGTGTCGAAGCGCACAACGTCGGGGGAGTGGGCCACGGCATCGCGCATGGCACCGCGAAAGGCGTCGTCGTCCCAAGGCGTAACTGCGAAGCCGACAACGGCGAAGCCACTGGGCAGCAACCCCTGCACCGCGAGATTGTACAGCGCCGGCACGAGCTTGCGCGCGGTAAGGTCGCCGCTGGCTCCAAAGATCACGAATGCGCAGGGATGCCGCGGCGGATTGAGCGCTCCACCGGATTGCGTTCCGTGGGCGCCCGCCTCGGCCAAAGCTGCAGACGTGTCCGCGCCCGATGTCACGGCTTCGCCTCCTGATGTCCCGCCGCAGCCGGCTTCACGGCGTGGCCTCCAAACTCGTTGCGCAGCGCAGCAATCACCTTTGCCGCAAACGACGCTTCCTGCCGCGATTGGAAGCGCGCCAGAAGCGACAGAGTGATCACGGGAGCGGGGATGGAGCGGTCTATAGCCTCTTGAACGGTCCAGCGGCCTTCACCACTATCTTCCACATATCCTCGGATGGAGGCCAGATCCCCTTCCCGCTCGAAGGCCCGCTCTGCCAGCTCCAGCAGCCACGAGCGCACGACGCTCCCCTGGTTCCAAAGATGGGCAATCTGCCGCAGATCGAAGCTGAAGTCGGATGCATGCAGGATCTCAAAGCCCTCTCCCAACGCTTGCAGCATACCGTACTCGATGCCGTTGTGCACCATCTTGGCAAAGTGCCCGGCTCCGCTCGGCCCTACGTAGGCGTACCCATCAGGAGGTGCCAAGGTCTTCAGAACGGGCTCTATGGCACGGAAGGCCTCGGCAGATCCGCCCACCATAAGGCAATATCCGTTGGCCAATCCCCAGATGCCTCCGGAAGTACCCGCATCTAGGTAATGAATGGAGGCTGCGGCAAGTTCAGCGCCGCGCCGCATGCTGTCTTTATAGTTGGAATTGCCTCCATCTACCAGAATGTCCCCGGGGTGAAGATGGGGCCGGAGCTCCGCAATGGTCTGCTCTACGGGCACGCCGGCAGGGATCATCATCCAAAGGACGCGGGGCGCCGGAAGCCGGCTCACCAAATCTTCAAGAGACGTCGCTCCCTGCGCGCCCAAAGCTGCAATTGCGGCCACGGCAGCCGGGTTCCGGTCATACACTACAACGCGATGGCCTCCGCCCAGCAGGCGCTGCGTCATATTCGCGCCCATGCGTCCCAGACCAATCATCCCCAGTTCCATGACGATGCTCCTCCTTCAGCGCCGATCCGGCAGTCCCCGATTCGTGACGTTACCGCCCATTCCTTCTGGCGGCAGCCTCCCTCCACAGGATCTCTTCAAGAAGGGGCCCTGTGTTCGCGTCCGGCTCGCTCAGATCCAATTCCTCCGACAGCTTCGCGAGAGCCGTCTTATCCGGGTTGCGTTCGTCCAGCGGCACGCGGCTGGGCACGGCTGTATAGGGCTGCAGGTTCGGCTCCGCCTGCCAAACGCCGCGAATGGGATCCGCCAAATCGTCGTATTGGCTCATGGGCGGAAGGCCCAGAAGTGCCTCGATGGTAGCATAAATGGACGCGATCGAGTAGTGGTGGCTCGAAACAGATCCCGGCCTTACCCAGGGGCTCATGATGAGCAGTATGTTGCGGTGGGCGTCTACATGATCGCGGCCATCCTGGGTGTCGTCCTCTGTCAGAAAAACCACCGTGTCCCTCCACTCGCGATGGTGGGAAAGCGCCTCCAAAATGCGGCCCGTGGCCAGGTCATTGTCGGCTACCATGGCGCGTGGCGTAGGCATACCGGCAGAAGCTCCCGCCGTATGATCGTTGGGCAGCCAGATGTACGAGAACGCGGGGAAGATGCCTGCCCGGAATTCAGCCAGCCACGCGTCTGCCCGCTTCTGGTCGGGGATGGAGAGGTTCCAGCCGGGGAATGAGGGCGCCACTTTGTCCGCCAGAAGGGGTATGGGTTTGCCGCCCTTCTCCCGCCGAACGAAATCCCCATACATCCTGCAAGACACTCCCAAACGCGCGCACTCGTCCATCATGTATCCCACAACCGGGTAGGATTGCGGGCCGGGGATCGCGTCTCCCAGCCTTCCGCGGTGGGAGTACAGAGCTTGCCAGGTCTTCTCCACATAGTCCGGGCAATTTGCGCCTAGGGTCCACTGATGCCCTTGCACGCTTACCTCTCCGTCGCCGTACATGTTGTCGGCCAGAGCGAAGCGCCGAGCCAACGCATGCAGGTTCGGCGTTACTTCCTCCCCGAAAACAGTAAGGGAGGGATCGCCGTTTCCATACCCTAGATCGCCCAACACCTGGTCGTAGGAGCGGTTCTCACGCACGATGAAGACCACATGCTTGATCCCTTTCGGCAACCCTGCGGATTTCGAGGGGCCATGGCGGTTGGAGAAGCCGTTGAGGCGGGCAACTTCTGCGGCGCCCGCACGCCAGCGGGCAAGTTGCGGCACCGCAAGCCTCTGCACGGTGCCCCGCATCATCCTGCTGATGTGGCCCCCCTCTTTGTTGGGGCCGCTCCCGAAGCCCTTGGAACTTACCACGTATAGGGTGCCGGTGGCAGCATCGCCCGCGATCCCGGTGGGGTACCACGCCGTAGGCAGCATCCCCGTAATCTTCAGAGTGCGGATGTCTATACGCGCTACGGCGTTGATGCCGGCAAGCGTCACATACAGGGCATTGCTCCCCGGCAAAAGAACCAGGCCGTTGGGAACGGTCCCGTAGGGAGCTCCGGGATACGGGCTCAACGGGATGCGCGCCGCTACCGCGTCGGCATCCGTTCTGATTACGGCCACATCGTCGGTGTTGGCATCTGCCACGTACACGCGACGTCCGTCTGGAGACGCCACGATGCCGCAGGGAAGACCGCCCACCTCCAAAGCGGCAAGGGGTTTGGATGCAGTCAGATCCAGAACGCTCACACTCCCATCGCCCCAATTGGTTACGTACGCCTTGCGGCCATCGGGGGTAAGGGCGATGCCGAAGGGCAAAAACCCGGTGGCGATCTCACCGGCTACAGCGCCCCGGTCCGTGTCCACTACACGCACGCATCGCGCAAGGTTGCATACCACATAAAGGCGGCGCCCATCGGGCGAAAGAGCACAGCTTGCAGGATAGCCTCCCACAGGGATCTCTCCGGCGGGAGAGAGCCGGCCCTGCTCGAGGTGAAATACCTGCACATTGTTGGCGCCGCCCCCGCAAACCCATACCCGCGAAGCATCCGCGGACACAGCAATCCCATTGAACACCGTCTTTACCTGCGTCTCTGAGAGCACCGCGAGGGAGCGCCCATCCAGCACCATGAGGGATTGAGTGCCCGCCCCGCAGTTGACCACCAGCACTTGATCTCCCTTGGGAGTGACGGCAATGCCCAGGGGAAAATTGCCGGCGAGCACGGTACGCCCCCAAGGTTTGACCATGCGTCCGTTGGGTAGAACCGCACCCGCCACGGCGCCATTCTGCATGATGAAGCCCGCGGGCCGGTCTCCCGCCGGAACATCGGGGCAGGCAGCCGGCATCCGCGCCAGCCCCAGCACGGCAACCGCCGCAGTGCCCAGGAAGCCTCTCCATACCCATCGCCCGCGCATGATTGCCTCCCTCCCAATCAGGAGCGGTTCATGAAAGGAGGAGGGGCTTCTCGCTCCCGAGCAACCCCTCCAGAAGGCGCACAGCACACGATCCGCCTCCGGTCGCAACCGGCACCTGCAACGCTTCCGCCTCGACGCGCGCATCACGGCAGGCGAGCCCAGGGTCGGCATTGCCCCTATGGTCCCATTGGGCCCTGCCGCTGGGGTGGGGGCGCAAGCGCTGTCTTATAGGACGTTGAAGCGGCCTCCGGATGTTCCGATGCGCCGCTGCCCCATAATCATTCCGGCGGAACAAGAAGTACACAGGGCCGCTCCGCGCATCGGGCCAAGCCCGAACGAAATGGTACCGGCTCCGTATGTCCACATCCCCCTTCATGGAGCCCATCAGGCCAAGCCGATCCACATCCCCTCGTCCAAGCAGCACATACTCCGGATGGAATGCTGCAATCATGTCCGCCAGAGGATCCCGTGACCCCGCTCGGTAAAACCTCAATACCTGCGGGGACACGATGCCTACTGCATCAATCATCGGCCTCCCCGAGTAATAGCCGATGTAGCCCAGCGGCTCAAGAAGAACCCGGTCGGATGGTCGCGTGTTGCCGGCGAGCCACTGACCGATGGGCCGCCGGACCTGATCCTCCAACGCCTGCGCACGGGCCACATCCCGCGCCACCGCCGGCACATGAGCAAGAAGCACCGCGCCGAGCAGCCCTTCTAAGGTTGCACCGCACCGCCCAACACCGGCCCGCCGCGTCAAGGAAGCCTCCAGCCTCGACACAGCCGATGCCATTCCCACGGCTGCAACCCCGTAGTACACCGGAAGCCCCGGTACGAAGTACCACCCAAACGCTGGAACCCGCGAAGCGAGCATCACCCCGTAATACAGGAACATCCAAACCAGCGGCGGCCGCATCGCCGGCATGCGCGTCCACGCAAACACAGCCCCCCACGCGAAGGCCGCCAGCAGCGCCATCTGAAAGGGGCCCTTGGCAAATTGCGTAACGAACTCGGGCAAGTTCGGCAACGCCCCAGCGGAACGCAGATGCCCATACGCAACCAGCTTCGCCACCACCGAATTGGGCAAGGGAGAGCCGAAGTAAACCCAGGCGAAGGCAACCCATGCTCCAACCACTGCCGATGGAGGAAGCGCCGCCTGCCAATGCATGGGCCTTCGCCCCAGCTTCAACGCAATGAGGAGCACAGCTCCCAGGGCAAGCCCGTCAATTCTGAGAAGAACTAACACCGCCAGCCACGCCCATAGCGCCTTCTCCTTTAGGGCCGCGTACGCGCCTATGGCGAGGACCTCTGCCAAACTCACGAGCCCCGTCTCCATGCCGCCGCAGGCAAAATTGACCGGAGCGCTCGTGGCGGCATAGAGGAGAGCCGCGATCCTGCCCGCCCGCGGCTGCCCCAACCCATCGAAGAAGATGCACAGGCCGATGCAAACGCCCGCATCCGCCAGAATATTGAGGGCCTTGCCTGCAAGCCCGGCATCCAATCCCAGCCGGTAGAAGCCCGCAAGCAATAACGTGTAGAGCGGGGAAGTGGCCCCGAGAACGTGCTCGCCGGGATTGTACACAAAGCCCCGCCCGGCTGCGAGGTTGCGGGCATACCGCAAGGTGATGAAGAAGTCCTCGGTGGTGGTGTGACTAACGTGCAGAACGTACAGGCGAACACCCACCGCCAATAGGGCGATGATCGCAGCCGACACCCGGAGGGTGCGCTTGCCGTCCGTGGAGGTGCCCGTTCGCTTCATCGGCCAGATCCCAGAACGGGGCCGGCGGCGGTGTGCCGGCCTCGCACCCGCCCCCCGCCACGCTCAGAACGCAACGAACGCGATCCCTCCGTACAAACACAACACGCTGCCCGCCCCATGAAAAGGCAGGAAGCACGCCATCATGGATGGACCGGAGAGTTCACCAGCAGTTCGCTCAAATCCGCCAAGCCCAGATCCACAGAAGTCACCTTGCGCTTTATTCGGGCGAGGGCATTGTCTACGGACTTCGTCTTGCAATGGAGCTCGTTGGCAATCTCCCGGTACGACTTGCCGATCTGGTACCGGGCGAGTACACGCCACTCAAAGTCGGAAAGAAGTTCCTGAAGCATCTCATGGAGCTGGCGCGTGTCCTCGGATTGCAGCACGAGCTCTTCGGGGTCTTGCACTTCCGTGGAGGGGAGGATATCGGAGAGGCTCCAGTCGGGGCCGGTGTCTTCGGCGGGGGATTCAAGGGAGAGGGAACTGTTGAGAGGCATCTGCTTCTGGCGCGTGGCGGTTTTGATTGCGGTGATGATGTGCCTCTGGATGCATACCTTTGCGAATGCCGGAAAGGAGATCGCCCGGTCACATCGAAAATCCACAATAGCTTGCCAAAGGCCGATCATCCCAACCTGAAGGAGGTCCTCCTTTTCGGCGCCCACAAGGAAGTAGGATTTCACCTTGGTGCGCACGAGGTTACGATACTTGTAAAGAAGATACTCCGCGGCCTGCTCTTCGCCTCGTTGCGCCGCCAGCACGATGTCATGATCGGGCATCTCCGCATACATGAGGTGTGACGGCTTGGGGCGATGCTGCACTTCCATGTTCACCCTGTTCTCCCGTACGTTAAGGATTGGGTTTGGGTACCTGCACAGCCCTGAGGGGATTCAGTGGTGTCCCGCCGGTCCGCATCGCAGATGCTCGACCAGGCAGGTCCGATGATGTCCCATTATACACCGCACCTTCCGCACGATGCAAGCACAATACGCAGATTCCCCATTCCGCCATCCGCGATCCCCTGCGACGGCGGCTTCGCTCGGGGCATTAGCCGGATATGGCAGAAGTCAGCCGGTCTCCAACCTGGATGCGGGCGCCGCGTGCCCATTCCGCGCCGGTCATCGTGCGCCGGCCTTCGGGCTGAACCTCGAGGAGCACAAGGCGGCCGCTCCCAGTCTCCACCTCCGGCCCCTCGGGCGTCAATCGCGTGATGCGGCCGGGATCGCCTGAAGCACCGGGAAGAGGCCGCGCCCGCCAGATCTTGAGGCGCCGCTCGTGAAAAAAGGACGATGCGCCCGGGAATGGGTTCAGTGCCCGGATGCGATTGTTGATGGCTTCCGCCGTGTGACACCAGGGTATCACGACGTCCTCCCCCGTGAGCGCCGGAGCGTACGTGGCGGCGGTATGATCCTGGGGTACCCGCGGGCATCGCCCTTGCGAAAGAAGATGCAAGGTCTCTACCACCAGATCCGCTCCCATTTGCGCCAACTTGTGGGTGAGAGTGCCCGCCGTGTCGTCCGGCTCGATGGGCAGCGATCGCTGCAGCAGAATGTCGCCGGTGTCCAGTGTGGCGTCCATCCACATCGTCGTTACCCCGGTGAGCTGCTCGCCGTTCATTATCGCCCGCTGAATGGGCGCCGCGCCACGGTACGCAGGCAGCAGCGAGGCATGGACGTTGATGGGACCTAGCGGCGGTAAATCCAGCAGGGTTTGGGGAATGATCTGGCCGAAGGCTGCCAGCACCAGCACATCGGGTTGAAGGTTCCGCGCAACCTGCAGAAACGAGGCAGCGCGTACCTTCACCGGCTGAAGAACGGGCAGGCCCATCTGTTCGGCCAGGAGTTTCACCGGCGGAGATGAAAGCCGCAAGCCCCGGCCCCGCGGGCGATCGGGCTGGGTTACCACGGCAACAACACGCCATTCCGGCTCAGCGCGCGCCCCGGCAGATGCCAGCCTTTGGAGGATTGGAACCGCGAACTCGGAGGTCCCGAAAAAGAGAATGCGCATTACGCGTTTCCGTTACGTTCGTACGGCCGAATGATTATTCGCTCCGCCTGCCCTGCCGCCCGCGCCGCATCCCCTGCTTACCGCAGGACTGCAAGCCCAATCTCTCCCCCCGCCGGAGGACCGGAGAAACCCCCACTCCCCCCGCGTGCGGGGGGATCAAGGGGGGCTGCCCGCGTGCGGGGGGATCAAGGGGGGCTGCCCATTCGCGGGGAAATCCAGGGGGACCCTCCCCCACTTCCCTTCGCTACAGCCCAATGATTATCCGCCCCGCCTAATCCTCGATAGGGGCTTCTCCCTCCTCCTCGATGAGCCAGTGAAGCGTGGAGGGGTCCGCGCGATCAATGAAAAGGATGCCGTCCAAGTGATCCACTTCGTGCTGGATCACCCGAGCCTCGAAGGCGGAGGCGCGGCGGCGCACGGGGCGGCCTTCATGATCCAGCGCCTTCACGACGATCTCGTAAGCCCGCGGGACGTCGCCCCGCAGGAAAGGGATCGAAAGGCATCCCTCGGGACCAACCTGCTCTCCCTTGCGGTGCACGATCTTGGGATTGATGAGCACCCGAACCGGCTCGAACTCCTGCCCGCCGACCTCTTGCTCCCCTTGCCTTTCGACCGGCAAGCGGTAGACCAGAACTCGCAGAGACACTCCGATTTGGGGAGCAGCTAGACCCACCCCGTTGCCTGTGATCATGGCTTGGGTCATGCGATGGATGAGTCCCCGCACGTCTTGGGCCGGCATGGGCGAAGCGAGCCCACCTGGAGCGCCTGCAGAGGCACGGAGCGCCGGGGATCGCAGGGAAGCCGTAGACGCGGGAGGCACGGGGGCAGCCGGACGGCGAAGAACCTCGTGCGGATACTTCACGATGCCGTCGTTGCGTTCATTCCAAATGCGGGCGATATCCGGGGGGATTTCGATCTCGACCCGTGCGGGACCCCGTGGCGCTTCGACCACTGGCATGGATCAAGCCTCCTGCTTGGATGCCACGCTGATGCGGCAAGAGCGGCGAAGGGGCAATCCGGCACCTGCGCGTACGTTCCTGCCTGTGCGTGTGCGCACGCAGACCGGGCCCTGGTTCCACTCCGGCGCAGCGAACATGGGATTGTATTATACCATAACGCCGCGGGTGTGCGGGATGGGCGGCGCGCCCACGCCCCTTGACGCGATGCAGCTTGCCCGCCGGTGCGATCAAGGCACGATCCACCCGCGCATAGTAGCGGTTTCAATTCCACGCTGGTGCGATTAGAAGCTTCCCTCCGATCCAGGCGATCCGTCCGATCCGTCCGATGTTTCAATTCCACGCTGGTGCGATTAGAAGTCACAAGCAATGCCGCAGTACGCCGGTTGGATGTGCCCATGTTTCAATTCCACGCTGGTGCGATTAAAAGGCGACATTGACCGGACGACGCAGGAGCTGAACAAGACCGGTTTCAATTCCACGCTGGTGCGATTAAAAGCGCCTGGGGCAATACCCTGCCCCATATCATCACCGAGCGTTTCAATTCCACGCTGGTGCGATTAAAAGGCGCCAAAGACATGCGTGGCCAGACCGTCCCTGAGCTGCGTTTCAATTCCACGCTGGTGCGATTAAAAGCTCCCACAACTCTTGCTGACGCACTGGCTTCAACAGTCAGTTTCAATTCCACGCTGGTGCGATTAAAAGTCGCTCTCAGCGATCTAGCTTGGGAGCGATACCAGGTTCGCGTTTCAATTCCACGCTGGTGCGATTAAAAGCTGTGCGCGCGTGTCAAGGTAGAATTGCGTCTACAGTTTCAATTCCACGCTGGTGCG
>JBMFSQ010000014.1:0-56257 GCA_049967475.1 Chthonomonadales bacterium
CTACATCGGAAAGGTCGCACAGCCGTTCCGTACGGATCCGCGATGCTCTTCGTTGGGAATCGTAAACACGCGAAGGGAATCGCTGAAAGAAGTGTGCGAAGGTCTCCTGCCGACGGGACGGTTTGACGCGTCTACTCTCCTGCTGTGCCGGTTTGTACGTCCCGTCTAGGGTAGCCTGCAGCTTGGCAATCTCTTCTTGAAGAAGGGGGCCGGCCTCTGGCACTAGGAAGGTGGCTGCGAGTTCCTCCGGCAGGTAGGCTTGCCAGCGCAGGTCCGCCTCGCGCATCCACGATGCGGCCGCAGCGGCGAGGGATGCTATCTCTTCGGCGTAAGCGGGCGTATTATGGTACTTCTGGAGATCGCGAAAGCGTTGGATGACGTGGCGCAGGGCTTCCTCACCCCTGTATATCTTGGGGAAGCCGTCTGGTACAAAGGGATTGCGTTCGTCTTCGTTGCGTGGTATTCTACGCATCGTTACGTATCCTTTCAGCCGCCGTTGGGTTCCCGTCCTAAAGGTCCCAACGGCGGCTTTTCGTTGTGGTGGCTAGAGTCTACCCGCTGCCGTTACCGGGCTGCCTGGGTGGTGTGGCTGGGCCGCCAGCAGGGTGATTCTGAACCCCCCGCCCACCCCAAGAGTGCCTGAAACCGTACAAGATATTCCCAACTATTGGGCGTATGCCCAACACTTCACTCTTTGCGACCACTTCTTCTCTTCCCTCTCCGGGCCCAGTGAGCCGAACCACCTATACACCATCGCGGCCCAGTCCGGAGGGTTGGTGAATAATCCACCCCCTGCCGTCGCCGGGCAGGATGACGTATACACCTTCCCAACCATGGTGGAACTCCTCGAAGGATCCAAGGTGTCCTGGAAGTACTATGACGAGAAGCCCAACCCCAAGCGCCACTCGTTATGGAACCCGTTGCCGGGCTTCACCCAGATCCACGACGATCCCAAACGTATGGACCACCTGGTTCCGTTGGCCCAATTCTATGAGGATTTGCGCACCGGTCATCTGCCGCAGGTGTGTTGGATCGTGCCTACCTTTGCCGACAGCGAGCATCCGCCTGCAGATAGCGCCAGGGGTATGTGGCATGTAACGGATTTGGTGAATGCCGTGATGCAGAGCCGCTACTGGAAGGATACCGCCATCATCATCACCTGGGATGATTACGGAGGCTTCTTTGACCACGTTCCTCCGCCCCAGGTGGACCGGTACGGTTTCGGACCTCGTGTGCCTGCGCTCGTGATCTCCCCTTACTCCAGGCCGGGTTTTGTATGCCATACGCGTTTTGACTTTACCTCTCCGCTCAAGCTCATCGAGAAGCGCTTCGGCCTCGAGCCCCTTACGGAACGAGACCGCGAAGCCAACGATATGCTGGATTGCTTCAATTTCCGGCAGAAACCGTTGCCGCCCCTGGTAATCCGGCGGGACACGGTATTGGATTTCAGCAATGTGATTCCCACGCGCCCGTAGGTTGTAGGCGCGCGAAGAACCGGCGGCACATTTTTGCCGAGCTGGGTGCAACCTGCCCGCAGCGCTTACCGTCTAATACGGCTGGAAGTTTCCGAAAGGTCGCTGCGGGTAGGCGCCGGCAGAGAAGGCCGCAGGCCGTTCGCTTCTCGCCGTTTCAGCGGTTCCAGCGCCAGGCCGCTCACTCCGTCGGATGGGCGGCCGCAACCCGGAACCACGCTGCCTCGCCTCCCTCTAACGAGGGTCGGGAAGCGGGCGCCTCAGCACGATAAACCCGGTGAAAAAACCCTTGACAGCGAGTATCGAGAGTGATATCATTCAACTAAAGCGCATTAGGCAACCGGTAATCCCGCTGCGTTACGCGTGCGCGGGCCTCAGAAGGCGTACCGCAGCCGGAACCCATGGATCAATCCCTATCACTCTGCGGGCAACCGCAAGAAAGGAATGGCAGCAGGCGTACTTTGAAACGGGGCTTCACCCTCATCGAGCTCCTCGTTGTGATCGCCATCATCGCCATCCTGGCGGCGATCCTCTTTCCCGTCTTCGCCCAGGCTCGCGAAAAAGCCCGCGCCATCACCTGCATCAGCAACCAAAAGCAGGTCAATTTGGGCTTCCTCCAGTACGTTCAGGACTATGACGAAACCTATCCCATGGGCCAGTACATAGACCGTGGGACGGGCATTCAGTACACCTGGGCAGACATGGTCATGCCGTACATCAAAACCGGCAACAAGTGGGCCCAAGGCGGCGTGTTCGTCTGCCCGTCGTATCCGGATCGGACCCAAGGCTTCCAGTTCAGTCCCAGCTTCGATATGGCGCCCGATGGGCCGGCGTCGTGGAACGGTTGGGACACGAATCCCCCCGTCACCGCCCTTGCGCAGATTGATCAGCCGGCTCAGAAGATCTTCCTAGTGGAGAAGGGCCGAAACGACGCTACGTGGCAATGGCTTACTTGGACTGCCTGGGAATGGGACTGGGTGGATTGGGTAGGTCACGACCTTTCGCATTGTGACGGCGCCAAGCATGTGGACCTGAACTTCGATTGTGATTACACGGGAACAAGTGGACCCACGTGGGCGGGGTGTGGCATGCATCCGCGCTATCGCCACACCAACACCACGAATGTGTCCTTCTTCGATGGGCACACCAAGGCCTTCGCCCGAGGCCAAATCAACTGGTGCCGCAATATCTACCTGCCCGTCGGTTACATCGTGAAGAATGGGTGGGGCTCGTGGTATCCGTACTGAGATAATGCGGTCGGCACGGCAAGAGCCGGCGGAGTGCCTGTCCTCCGCGCTATCTTGTGCCCGCCGCCGGCTCCTGCCGTAGAGGAAGGGCAGTATGAAACGAGAAGCAAAGCTCATCATCCTTGCACTGGTGCTGATTGTGATCGCGGCAGGGCTCTTTGTGCGGTACTTCTCAGCAAGCAGCAGCGGCACAAGGCCTGGCGCCACGGCGGCAGATATCGAGAAGCAGATCGCGGATATTCAGAACAACCCCCATATGCCGCCGCAGGCCAAGGCCATCGCGATCAACCAGATCCGAAGCCACGCCGCCGGCATGAGCCAGCCTCTGGCCCCAGGCACCAAATGACGGTGTTCCCCTGATCGGTAGGGATGCATCGGAGGACCGCCGATGCATCCCTTTTTTCTGGTTCGGGCCCCTTGTCCGGCGCATAAAGGAACCCGATCGTGAAGCCCTCCCGGAGCCGTTTCAAAAACCCCAAAAAGGCCCGGGCGTATCCTTGCATCACCCGAGTAGTGCACCCATGCCCTGCAGGCTATAGCCGTCTCTACGAACTGCTTCATGTGTGTCCATGCAGCCTCAGCTTGGCAAGCGGGCGACACGTTCGGCGCTGAAATCGCGTGTGTCAGCCATACGTCCGAACATCTTCGGCAGGGATCCGAAGGGGCGGCGTTTAACCACCCATCTGGATGGAGCGGTTGATCCCCATGGGCGCATGCGGGCCCAGGGAAGCTGCTCGTGGTGTTGTGGAGGTGTCCCTATGCGCAAGATGACCATGCTGATTTTGCTCCTTCTGCTCGCTATCCGCGCCGCCGCCCAGAACGATCCGCTGGTAGCGGCATTCAAATCGCCGCCGGCTTCCGCCAAACCTCAAACGTGGTGGCATTGGATCAATGGGAATACGAGCATCCAGGGCATCATAGCAGACCTCAGAGCCATGAAAGAGGCCGGCATCGGCGGAGCCCAGATTTTCAACGTGGATAACGGCTTGCCGGATGGGCCGGTGCCCGTGATGAGCCCCACCTGGCGTACGCACATCGCGGCAGCCATTCGGGAAGCAGGCCGGTTGGGTCTCAAGATTACGGTGCATAATTGCCCGGGTTGGTCCAGCAGCGGCGGTCCCTGGATAAAACCCGAGCATGCCATGCAGATGCTGGTGTGGTCCGAGCAAACCGTACACGGGCCTGCATCCGTAGACGTGGTTCTGAGGCAGCCGCCTACCCGCGAAGGATATTACCGCGACATTGCCGTTTACGCCCTCCCCGTCCCGGAAGATGCTGCCGCTGCTGCATACCGCATCCCGGACGTTAGGGCGAAGGCTGCCTACGATCGGCCCCCCAATCGGGATCCCCAACTGGATCCCAATGCGCCGCCAGGCATCCCCCTGGACCGGGTGGTAGATCTCTCCAGCCGGATGGATGCCTCCGGGCACCTTACGTGGCAAGCCCCTGCCGGTACATGGGTGATCTTGCGCATGGGCCATACGTGCACAGGAGCCCATAATGCGCCGGCACCTGCAACCGGGCGCGGCTTGGAAGTAGACAAGCTCAGCCGTGAAGCAATGGACGAGTTTTGGGGCGGCTTCATGCAGGTGGTGGTGGACCAGGCAGGGCCCCTCGCCGGCAAGGTGCTTTACAATGCCCTTATAGACAGCTACGAAGTGGGCTATCAAAACTGGACGCCCCGCTTCCGTGAAGAGTTCGTGAAGCGCCGCGGATATGATCCTTTGCCCTATCTGCCGGTGGTGACAGGGCGCGTATTGGGCAGCCAGGAACAGAGTGAGCGCTTCTTGTGGGATTTCCGCCGGACCGTAGCGGATTTGTACACGGACAACTACTACGGCTACTTCGCAGAGCTTTGCCACAAGCACGGGCTCAAGATGTCTTGTGAGCCTTACGGCAACGGACCCTTCGATAACCTGGAATGCGGGGGCGTGGCCGATATCCCCATGGGCGAGTTTTGGGTTCCCAACGGCGGGGCGGGTGAAACCCTCAAGCTTGCAGCTTCGGCAGCCCACACCTACGGGCATCGCATAGCTGGAGCGGAGTCCTTTACTGCCGGTGAGGATGTGAGCGGCTGGAAGGAGGATCCCTATGCCATCAAAGCGTTGGGCGACTTTGCATTCTGCAGCGGGATCAACCGGTACATTTTCCACCGGTATGCCCATCAGCCTTGGATCAATCTCTACCCCGGCATGACGATGGGCCCCTGGGGCACGCAGATCGAGCGCACCGTCACCTGGTGGGATCAGGCGCACGCATGGCTCACCTATGTGGCGCGGTGTCAGCATCTTCTTCAGGAAGGCAAATTCGTGGCGGATCTTTGCTACTTCGAAGGAGAAGCGGGCCCGAATGATCTTCCGGGAAGACCTGCGTTGAGACCTGCCGTGCCCCCAGGGTACGACTACGACGGATGCGACGTACGTGTGCTCCTGAATAGAATGTCCGTGAAGGGGGGTCGCATCGTCCTGCCGGACGGCATGTCTTACCGCGTACTCGTGCTTCCCGAAAGCACCTTCATGACGCCCCAGGTCGCGCGCAAGATCCGCAGCTTGGTAGCGGCAGGCGCTGTTGTTGTAGGACCGCGGCCCGAGCGCTCTCCCAGCCTCAGTGGGTATCCCTCATGCGACGCGGAGGTAGCGCGGATCGGCCGGGAAGTTTGGGGCGATTGCGACGGCCGGACGGTTACGGTGCACCGTTTTGGGAAAGGCCGCGTGTACTGGGGGCGTCCCCTGGAGCGCGTGCTCCAAGAACTGGGCGCAGGACCCGACTTCAACTTCCGAACGGCAGGCGGGGGTCGCGTTTTGTACATTCATCGGAGGATCGGCACGGCCGAGGTCTACTTCGTGTCTAACCAGCAATACCGCCCCGTCGCAGTAGATTGCCGCTTCCGGGTAACCGGCCGCCAGCCGGAACTCTGGCATCCCGATACCGGGGTGGTGGAAGACGCTCCTGTCTGGCGAGCGGATCACGGCTACACCACCGTGTCCCTGCGCATGGATCCCGCAGGGTCTGTTTTCGTGGTGTTCCGAAGGCCACCTCGGGGCGAGCATCTGGTGTCCGTCATCCGCCGCGGACCGGGGGAGGCGGCCAAGCCGGCAGAGCGCATTACCATCCTCAGTGCACGCTACGAGGCTCAGGATGGCAGCCGCGGCGCCGACGTAACCTCCGTCGTGGCCCGCATGGTTGCTGAAGGGAACCGTGAAATCCCCGCAACCAACGAGACCTTTGGCGATCCTGTGCCCTTGGTGGTCAAACGCCTCCGCGTGGAGTACACCCTCAACGGCAAGGCCATGGAAGCTGTTGTGCCGGAAGGAGGGACCGTTATGCTCGGGAACGCCGTTCAGGTGCCGCCCCAGCCTGATTGGACGGCCCGCGTAGAACCCTCCGGTGCGTTGGACGTGATCCCCTGGCGCCCGGGGCGTTACATCCTGCAGACCGCCCAGGGACGCATCCGGACCGTTACCTCAAAGGCCGGGGCTGCCGAATTGAACGTCCGTGGACCCTGGACCGTCCGCTTCAAGCCCGGCTGGGGGGCTCCGCCGAAGGCCGAGTTCCCGAAGCTTGCATCTTGGACGGATAATGCGGACCCGGGCATCCGCTATTTCTCGGGCTGGGCGGTATACACGAAGCGGGTCTATGTGCCGCCTGCCATGGTTGGCGAGGGCAAGACGGTGGTTTTGGATCTTGGCCTCGTTAAGAATTTCGCGGAGGTTACCCTCAACGGGCGCTCCTTGGGCGTTCTTTGGAAGGCTCCGTTCCAGGTGGACGCAACGGGGCTGCTGAAGCCGGGGTGGAACACCCTCGCAGTGAAGGTAACGAACCTGTGGCCGAACCGCCTCATTGGGGATGAGCAATTGCCGCCCGACGTGGAGTGGCGGGGGAACGCCATCGCATCCTGGCCGGCTTGGGTTTGGTCCGGCAAGCCACGGCCGAAGACGGGGCGGTATACCTTCACTACTTGGCACTTCTACCGCAAGGACTCACCGCTTTTTGAGAGCGGCCTGATAGGGCCTGTGGTGATCCGTTCGGCGCAGGTGGTTCGGGTGCGCTAGGAGGCCCTGCACCCTTCCAGGGTTCTGCGGTTGGGCTGGAGCAAGGCGATCATTCCCCGCTTGCTCCAGCCCGCGCTTCTCTCGGGTCGTGGCCCGCATCACGCTTGTTGCGCCTGCCTCGGAATGGCATGGGCAGCAACGAGTGATCCGTGTAGGGCCGTGGCCCTTGCCTCGATGCGATTAGGCACTCGGCGCGTGCACCCTTCCATTTGCCGGGCACGTGGAGCAGGCATCTGGTGCGAAGCCAAATGGGGCAGAGTTTTGCCCTGCCCCATGACCTTGTGACGTATTGGAGGTGCAGCCAAAGCGGCCTCAGAACTTGATGCCGTAATCCACCTCGGCCTCAAATTGATGCATTTTGAGGGAGATCGTCTGCTGGCCGGGTACCTCGAGCGGGTTGGGGCCGCTAACGGTTTTGTCTGGTGAGTACATGAACGCCATGCTTACCTCACCGTTGCGGCTTACTTTTTTGGTGAAGCCCAAGGTGAAGTGCCATTCCTGCACACCCGGGGCGAGGATGTTGAACAGCACTTCCGATGAAGGAATGGGCTGCCGGCCGTAAGCTACTCCAGCTCGAAGTTGCCACGTTGGTGCGGCCTGCCACTGGTAGCCCAACTTGTAGACCGTCATATCCCTCCAACCGAACCCGGCGCCGTTGGATCCTCCCAACAAGCCCGAAGGGCTTCCGGAGAAGAGGTTGGAAAGGGGGTTCGCCACTGAGTGCACATCGCTGTACCAGATATGCTGCACGTCAAACGCGAGAACGGATGCCGGCGAAGGCTTCCATGCAATGCCTAAGGCGCCGGATGCAGGAATATCGAACTTGCCGCCTTCGGCAAAGAGGTCGCTGTACTTCACGAACCTTCCCATGGTGATCTTGGTTTGGTAGGACGCGGCAACCGTTACGCCCGGCCGCACTTCGGCGAGAAGGCCCAGGCGAGCCCCGTACCCGTAGGCGTGATCCGTACCCTGGTTTGTGAGGTGGTCGGGCGTGCCGTCGGCTACAAAACCCCCGAAGTTCTTCAGCCCCCGCGCCTCGAATTGCTGGTAGGCTAGAATGGCGGACACGCCCCAGGACGCATGGGCCCCGAACTTGCGGGAGTAGCTGGGCGTTATGAATAGCTGCATCAGGTTCACGCCCGTTTGCCCTCCGTAGAACGTTCCCATGCCGCCGGACGCCGATGCCGGGTAGTGGGTGTTCATTCCGCCGTTTCCGTAGATTGCAATGCCGAAGGCACTGTTGTGGTTCAACATCCAATTGATGGCCATATGGGGGTTCGCAAAGAACTCCTCGCCGCTTTTGACCGTTCCAGGGTAGAGGCCGAATGTTCCCGGCGCCCCGGACGGAGCACCCGCCACGCTGTACTGCCGTTCGGGGTTGAACAATGCCGCTCCAATCTCAAAGCGGCTCCCCACCAATACGAGCCCAGCCGGGTTGGTGGATGCGCACATGGCGTCTTGGGGAAATGCCAGGCAGGCTCCGGCCATACCTTTGCACTTGGTACCGTACCCCAGAGTGAAGTAGCCGTCGGTGGCGCGGGCGGCATTCGGGGCGAAGACGCCGAGCAAGCCGGCCATTAGGACCGGCGTCCAAAATCGAAAGCGTTTCAAGAACATGTCCTCCTTTAATGGGTTAGGCGCATAAATGTGAAGGATTTCACAAATCCGGCTGCGAACAGCCGCGGTTCGACCTGCCGGCCGGCCCGTGCCCGTTACATGCAGGGGCCGGCCTCAGGATCTAAATGAACAGAGTGGCTTTACTGCTCCCTGCTTCTTGCAGGAACTTTGCGGCGCCTGCGGACTTGATGCCGGGGTAATCAATGAGCTCATCCATCGTGAAGCCCATGAGATCCATGCTCATCTGGCACACATAGATCTTCACGCCTGCATCCGCCGCCGTCTTGATGAGCTGTTCCAGAGACATAACGTTCTTCTTGCGCATGAGGCCCTTCATCATTCCGGTGCCCATCCCGCCGAAATTCATGCGCGAGAGGCGAAGGGCTCCGGCGCCTTTGGGGAGCATCCTGCCGAACATACGGGCCATAAAGTCCTTGCCCTTGCGGTGTTTGCGCGGATCCCGCAAGGCTGGTGTCGCCCAAAATGTGAAGAACATCACAACTTCTTCAAACATGGCGGCGGCGCCGGTGGCGATAATAAACGCCGCCAGCAGCTTGTCCAAGTCTCCGCTGAAGACGACCATGGAGAGTTTGTCTTCCGGCAGGGATGAGGACTTGATCTCCTCCAGTTCCTGCCTAAGCTGCTCAACTTGGGATGCCAGGTCAGATACGCGGATGGTGTCTTCCTGAACCGCCATTGGGGGGTTCCTCCTTTAAGCGGCCTCGGGCGCCCGCAGGTAGTACACAAAGAGCGCTATGGGCCTGTACAGGATATGGGCCATTTTCGTGAACGCCATGAGCAGCACCAGCTCCATCGCCATGGCTGCGTGGATCAGCAGCACGAGGTCATTCACTGGGGATGCCAGGTGCACGGTTACGGCGATCTCCAGCCAGAAGCCGGTGACGCCTAGTACGAACAGGAACACGAGCACCCACCAGTCCGGTAGGCGCGAGAAGGTTACGTTCTTTTCGACTTTGCCGAGCCGCCGCAGGATTGCTGCGGACACGCCCCAGAGCATGACCAACCCCGAGAGGGTTCCGATGATGCGGGCAGGCCAGAAAACGCTGAGATGGAGTGGGAGAACCACGAGGAACAGGAAGTCCAGCGCTGTTGCCAGCAGAAGCCCCAGGAAGCCGTACATAATGGCTAGGTGGATCCATGCCGCGCGGCGATACCAGGGCCAGCCGGGGCTGTCTTCGGTTACTTCACGGTGCCGCTTCATCGTGGCGATTTCGGCGACGACACGGCGGGCGGCGCGGAGCATCTCTGGAAGCCCTGCTTTGGCGCCTGGTGCCGGGGGCATACCCCGTGTCATCCTGCGGACAACATTCCCTGCGCCTGCCACGATCGTTAGGGCCGTAAGCACAGACACGGCGAGACCGATGGTATGGATCGCCTCGTAAGACACACTTTGGAAGAGCCAGTGGCCGGGATTGTGCCCCATCTTGGTGGTGGCGAGGAAGGCGGCCATGACGATGCCCACCAGAAGGGTTATGAGCACTGCTGCCACGCCGCTTTGATACATGATCCTGGCGATGCCGCTGGGTTCATTTGCAGCAATAGCGTACCGGCGGACGGCTGCCATGTATTCGCCGGGTTCTGCTTGGCGCGGGCAGGTGTCCGAGCACTCTCCGCAGTAATAGCAGAGCCACGTCTCCGGGCTCTGGAGCAGGGCTTCGCGGTTCCCAATTTGCCCCATCCGAATGAGCCGCCGCGGGAAGGAGCCGTTCTCCGTAGAGAGAGGGCACACCGCCGTACAGTTGCCGCAATTGAAGCACGCCGAAATATCGAAGGCGCCGTATCGTTTGATTTCCCGGATCAATCCCGGGTTCACTGTAATGCTCATGGTTGTGTCTCCACGCGCAGGGCCGGGTGAAACGCTGCAAGGCAAGGAGCGGTGCCTGGCCGGCTGCGCCTATTTCTTGCGGTAGGCAACATAGTCGCCCCGCTTCTCTTCATCCTGAACGCGCCCATACTTGCGCAACGCCGTGATCCACCAGAAGACCTCGCGGGTGCTGATGCCGGTCTCAGCGGCGATCTCAGGCACTGTCTTGGCCTCCGTTGCTATAGCCTTCAGAACCGCCTGTTGCACCTTGTTCATGGCCTTCGTCTCTTCCAGGCGCTCCTTTGGGGTGGGACCGCGGCGTTCCCGCAAGACCTTCAGTTGCTCGATATACGCGGGCTTGTTCGCCCGGGCGCCGTTATCTCCATCGCTCATGGAACTATCCTCCCGCCGCTACGGGCTCCAAGTCGGTGATAATCTCCTCCGAGGCAATGGCATCCACCATGGCGTCAAACTGGTCCAGCGTCCAGCCGGCCAGATTGATGGCTCGAGTGGGGCAGACTGCCATGCAGGCGCCGCATCCCGCGCAAAGAGCAGGGTTCACGCTGGCGACCTTGCGTCCATCCGCCTCCACCATGACCAAGGCTCCCTTGTACGAGCACTCTGCCAGACACTTTTCGCAGCCGTCGCACTTGCTGGCGTCTACCCTGGCCACGTAAGGATCCAGTTGGATCGTCGGGTGGGCCAGCAGAATGGAAGCCTTCACCGCTGCCGCTTCTGCCGCAGCACAGGCCTCGTTGATGTCCATGGGTCCCTGGCACGTTCCGGCAAGGACGATGCCGTTGTTGGCGACCTCTACCGGGCGCAGCTTGGGATGCACTTCCTGCAAAAACCGGTCGGTGCCGGTGGGCAGCTTGAGCATGTTGACGATGGTGGATATATCGCGCGGCATCATGCCGGTCGCCAGAACCACCATGTCCACGGGAATGGACACCTCTTCGCCCCAGGTGAGCCAATCCACTACGTTCAACGTATGGGGCGATCCGTTGCTGCCTTTGCGGAATTCAGGCAGATGGTCGTCCTTGTAGCGGAAAAAGACCGTTCCCTTCTTGGAGGCCTTCTCGTAGTAGTCCTCATGGCCTCGTCCGTACGTACGGATGTCTTTGTAGAGGTCATAGACCTGAACATCGGGGAAGCGGTCGAGGGTTTTGTTGATTGTGTGAAGCGTGGCTGTGCAGCACACGCGGGAGCAGTATTCGTTCACCTTGCCGTCGGGTTGGGGTTTGTGGATGCCTTCTACCTGGCGGCTTCCGACACAGTGAATGAAGGCAATGCTGCGGATCTGCCGCCCGTTGAAGGTCATTCTGGCGCTGGGAGGCTGTTCCGCCAGCCATCGGTTATACTCCGGCAGGGTAAGGACTTCCGGCGCTTGGCCGTATCCGAACTCGCCCTCGTAGGGCCGATAGTGGTCGAAGCCCGTAGCCATAACGAGGGCTCCAGCGGCGATCTGTGCCGTGTCACCGGAAGCAGAGCGGATCCGCACGGTGAAGTTCCCTACATATCCTTCGATCTGCTCTACTTCGGAGTTGAGGCGCACGGTGATGCGGTCGTCGGCGCGCACAGCGGCTTCAAGCTCTTGGAGCAGAGCATGGGCGCTTTCCTCAGTGGGGTAGACCGTATCGAGTTCCGCCATCCGGCCGCCCAAAGCGCTGCTCTTTTCCACGAGCGTCACTCCGATGCCGCGCTTCGCCAAAGCCAATGCGGCGCGCATTCCGGCTACGCCTCCACCGATCACGACCACGTAGCGCTCGGCTTTCACGCGGATGGGTTCCAAGGGATCTTGGCGCCACACCTTCTCTACGCCGGCGGCGGTGAGGCGGATGGCCTTTTGAGTGGCGCCTTCATGGTCTTGCTTGTGCACCCAGGAACACTGTTCGCGGATATTCACGGGCTCGTATAGGTACGGGTTGAGGCCCGCCCGTTCGAGAGCCTTCCGGAAGGTGAGTTCATGCAGTTTGGGCGAACAGGCGGCGATAACCACCCGGTTCACCCCATTCTGTTTGATATCATCAATGATGAGCTGCTGGCCCGGGTCCGAGCACATGAAGACGTAGTTCCGCGCCACCTTTACGTGGGGGTTCTTTCCAACCGTTTTGGCGACGGTCTCCACATCCACCACGTCGGAGATATTGCCTCCGCAGTGGCAAACGTATACGCCTACCTTGGGCTCTTCGGGGTCGCTGCTCTGTTCGGTCTGCTTCTTCTCGTCCATGGTTGAGCCTTTCCGTTATGAACGCCGGGCGAGGTAATTGGCAGCCTCCTGGGCGGCGGCGCCTGCATCCATGATGGTGTCCACGATATCCTTGGGGCCGATGGCCGTGCCTGCAGCGAAAACGCCCTCCAGGGTCGTGAGGGTCGGGCTGATCTTTGCCTTGGGGGTCTTGAGGAAGCCGTCGTTATCGGCCTCCACGGGGATCATCCCGCCGTCTGAGGGCTTCCAGGCAGGAACCATGCCCAGGGAGAGCACCACCAAGTCGTGCTTCACCTCCTCGGGCTTCGCGCCGTCTTCTTGCCTCTCGATGCGCAAGATGGGGTTGTGATCCTCGTCCTCTCTGATGCGGGCCACCTTGGCCTTGACGAACTGGATGCCCATGGCTTCCGCATTGCGGTAGAACTGCTCATAGCCCTTACCGAAAGCACGGATATCCATGTAATAGATGGTGATGTCCGCGATGGGCAGAGAGCCGGATAGCAGCATGGCCTGTTTGATTGCGTACATGCAGCATACGCGCGAGCAGTAGGGCACGCCGAGGCTTTTGTCGCGGGAACCTGCGCATTGGACGAAGGCGATGGAGTCCGGCGTCTTGCCGTCGGAGGGCCGCATGACGCCGCCATAGGGTCCGTGGGGTGCCAGCAGCCGTTCCATCTGCAACGGAGAGATGACGTTAGGATACTCCAGCCCGCCATACTGCTTCTTCGCCCCCATGGAGGTTAGGTCGTAGCCCGTAGTGAGGATGACCGCACCGGCATCCACCTCGATCTCTTGCGGCTCCTGGAGGAAGTTGATGCAGCCCGTGGGGCATGCCTTGGCACAGGAGCCGCAAAGCAGGCAGTTCTCCATATCGAGCACCGGGTACTGAGGGATGGCATTGGTGAAGGGAATGGAGATGGCCTTGCGTGCGCCGAGCCCGTAATCGAACTCGTCGGGGACGAAGGTGGTGCACGCTTCCTCGCACCTCTTGCACCCGATGCAATACTGTTCCTCTATGTATCGGGGCTTCTTGGTGATCTGTGCCCTGAAGCGCCCGTTGTTTTTCTCGATGCGGTTCACCTCGGTATAGGTGAACAGCTCAATATCGGGGTGGTGTGCTACCGAGGCCATGCGGGGCGTGGTGATGCAGCTTGCACAATCCAGCGTGGGGAACACCTTGCTCAGATTGATCATGTGCCCCCCGATGCTGGGTTCCTTCTCTACAAGGCAAACCTTCTTTCCCTGGTCTGCCAGGTCCAGCGAAGCTTGCAGCCCCGCGATGCCTGCACCTACGACCAGCACGTCCACATTGCGTTTCTGAGTGGTTGTGCTCATTGGAATTCTCCCGCTATGCCGCTACCTGCTGGGCCGCGATGGCGCGTTGCATCTCGCTGATCTCCTTGAGGAAAGCGGCTTTGCACACCGTGCAGATGGTGGTAAGCTTCAGGCGCGAAGGGTCAATCCCGCGTTCCCGCATGAGTTGATAGACGCGCGCTACCCGTGCCGAGAGGCGCTCATAAGCTCCCTCGTAGGGGCAATCCGAGCCGCTCGACATGATGATGATGCCGTCTATCCCCTTTTCGAAGCAGCGAAGGTAGAACTCTTCGGGGAAGAGCACAGGGTCGGGAACGCGGATAATATAAGTCCCGGGTGAATACGATAGGCGCGCCTGGCCTACCGTGTCCGCACCGGGATAGGAACTGATCATCGTGGTGATGATAAGGATCTTCACTGTTCTTCGGTCCTTTCTGGACCGCCTCCGCCAAAACCGCGCGCTATTTGCGGCGGATAACGTAGAGGCTGTCGTACCCGTCACGCTCTACAAAGCCCAGATACTCATGGCCGGTTTTCTTGCACCAGGCCGGAATGTCTTCGCGGCTGCCCTTGTCTCCGGATTGGATCTCGAGCGTCTGACCTACAGCCACGGATCCGATGGCCTTCTTAGCTTCCAACAACGGGCCCGGGCAGGCCATAGAACGAGCATCTACGACCTTGCTGGGGGTAATGGTGGCGAGATCTGCAGGCATTGTGGGTTATCCTTTCTGGGTTCGTGTTTGCTTTCTAATGTTTTAGAGGCAAGCGCATAAGGTTAACTGATCTATAACATCTTCGCGCCGCGGCGGATAACCGGTAATCAAAGCACAAGCTTGCGTTAATCACTCCGCTGCGTCCTCGGTTATGAGTATATCATAAGAAGTCTATGTTATCAATACCCCGGCGCAAAGATTTTCCAGCCTGATGACCCTGCAGTGTGGCTCTCCCTCCGCTTGCTTCTTCAAAAGGTTCTGAGGAGCCGGCGGCAGCAGGCCAGGGCGGCGAAGACCAGCGCCCTATTGGAACAGCCGGAGCGTTACCTTCGCAGGCGGTTCAGACGGATGTGCGCTACGAAACGCCGCGCTTCGGCCAGTCCCTCCCGAAAGAGCCGCCGCACCACAGCAGGCTGCGGCTGGATACCCGTACGGTAATACAGTTCCAGGGAGCGGCCCAGCGCGATCGTTCCGGCGTAGGCGAAAACTGCGTTGGCAACGAGCCCCACTCCACCCGGAACCAGGGCAGTCGCCGCACGGGCGAGGGCGCGCCACCCTAGGGCATTGCCGAGGAGCGGCACAAGATCGTGCGCCCGCGCAGCCGGATTAGCCGGAAGGTCGTGGATGGCGGCCAGGCGCAGGAGCATCTCGGCCTGGTTGCGCGTGATGACGAAGAAGTCGGCGAGTACGGTAGCGGGAATGAGGATCTCGGTAAGAGGGAATACCTCGGGCAGACCGGCAGAGAAAGCAAACTTGGCATTCGCCCGGGCTGCATCCGTGATGACCTTCGCCGACGCCAAGGAGCGCAATCCCGGCAAACGGCGCGCCATGCTTGCAGCCAGATCGGGCCGGTCTTGGAGCATCCTATCAAAGAGCCGCGCCCAATCGCCGAGATGGGCCAGGTGGTAGGCGTTAGGCAGACTGACGAGTTCGGGCCGCGCTTCACCCGCTACGACGATCGCATCGAAGGCCCGCCCTTCATTGGGCGGCACGCCGCCGTACTCTAGGACCAGCGATCTCGATGGGTGGATTTCCGCGCCCTGGCGAACCGGGAAGAGGAAGCTAAGGGCGCTCTCGCGCTGTTCTTTGCTTCCAACGAGGGCAAGCGAGAAGGGCCGGCGTGCCTCTTCTTCGATCTGAGTGAAGGGCACTGCTTGAAGCGCTTTCCACAAACTGTGCAGCGAGCGCCGCTCCATCGTTCTGGTCTGCCTCGGTTAGAAACCCCCTCCTCCATGCGGTCTCAGAGGGTTCGGAACGCCTCGGCTGCTGCCGCTAGAAGAAGGTCCAAGTCTGCCTCGGTCATAGCGTCGGACAGGAACGCAGCCTCGAATTGGGAGGGAGGCAGATAGATGCCTCGGTCCAACATGGCTGCGTGGAAGCGGGCGAAGCGCTGCGTGTCGCTGGTTTTTGCGGAAGCGTAATCCGTAACCGGCCCGGGAGTGAAGAAGAGCGTAAACATGGACCCCACTTGATTTACCGCGGCGGGAATGCCCGCCTTGGTTGCGGCAGATCTGAGGCCCTCGGCTACATGGCGGCCTTTGTCGTTGAGGCGGCGGTACAAGCCGGCATCTTCCTCGATCATTCTCAGGGTTGCCAGCCCTGCCGCCACGGCGAGGGGATTGCCCGAGAGAGTACCCGCTTGGTACACGGGGCCCAGGGGCGCCATGCTGTCCATGATCTCGCTGCGGCCTCCATAGGCGGCGGCGGGCAATCCTCCGCCCATCACCTTGCCCAGGGTGGTGAGATCCGGAAGAACGCCCAGAAGTTCCTGAGCGCCGCCTTTTGCAACGCGGAAGCCCGTCATTACTTCGTCAAAGATCAGGATTGCCCCGGCTTGCGTGCAAAGATCCCGCAACCCCTCCAGGAAGCCGGAGCAGGGCGGCACGCATCCCATGTTTCCTGCGACGGGTTCCACGATGACGCAAGCGATCTGGTTTCCATGGCTCCGGAAAACCGAGCGCGCGGCATCCAGGTCGTTATAGGGTACGGTGACGGTGTCATAGGCGACACTGGGCGGGACGCCTGCGCTGTCCGGCAGCCCCAATGTGGCTACGCCCGATCCGCTCTTGGCCAACAGATAATCCGCATGCCCGTGGTAGCATCCCTCGAATTTCAGGATCTTGGCTCGGCCGGTGAAACCCCGCGCGGCCCGAATGGCGCTCATCGTAGCTTCGGTGCCGCTGGACACCAGCCGCACCTTGCCGCACGAGGGAACCAGACGTTGCAGCGTTTCGGCCATGACTACCTCGGCTTCGGTAGGGGCGCCGTACGTGGTGCCGCGGTCGAGTTGCTCCATTACCGCATGGCGTACGGGCGGGGGTGTATGTCCGAAGATCAGGGGCCCCCAGCTCCCAACGCAGTCCAGAAACCGATTGCCGTCTACATCGGTCAGGTAGGCTCCATCGCCCCGGGCAATGAACAAAGGCTCGCCTCCTACTGCCCGGAAGGCGCGAACCGGCGAGTTCACTCCCCCTGGGATCGCGCGCAGAGCCCTCTCCATCAGTTCTCGCGACCGTGTACGGTCCATTCCAGCCTCCTTTGTACAACCCGCCGCATTATACCTTTCCGTAGGCGCCTTGAACGAAGCAGGGGGTTGCAGTCGGAGCCTCTGAGCCGTACAATAGGACCATGATGTCAAGAACCATCCGAAGTGCCTTCGGCCCGGCGCGCAGGGCCATCGTTGTGGCGGGAGTTTCCGCGCTCCTTGGGCTCTGTTGGTCCATGTGGGTTTGGCCGCAACGCATCCCTCCTGCCGGATCCACGGCGCGCCGCACGGCCGCACCCCGCCATCGAAGCAATCCCGCCATCCAAGCGAAGAGGATCGCCTTCATCCGGCCCAGGGGGCGCGCTCCCGAAAGTGAATGGGCGTACTTCCGGCTGTCCTTCTCTTTGCGGAGTGCTCCTACTTTGGCCCGCCTCACCTTGTGGTGCGCCTCGCTATGCCGCGTGTACGTAAACGGGTATCGGGCATGGGCGGGAGATGCCGCCGAGCCCCAGGTTCTGTACATCACGCATCGGCTTGCCCAGGGAGCCAACGTACTGGCAATCGCGTGCCGCACTTTGCCTTCTTGGAATGGGTTGGCGTTCGATCTGCGGCTGAGGGATGGAGAAGGCCGCATTCATCATCTTGTGTCCGGCCGGAGTGTGCGGGCATCCGGGCGCTTCTTCCAGCGATGGCAGCAGCCTGACTTTGACGACAGCGCCTGGCTCCGCGCAACGGTCGAGCGCGTGGCGGAGGAGCGGGCCGCGCCGCGTCCGATTACGGTGCGGGGGCCGTCCCTCACGACTGGGCCGGCTTCCACCGCCCTGCACCGTGCCGAAGAAGCGCGTTCACGCGCCGTTCCCGCACCTCTGGAGCCGGTGGACTATGGCCGCATCATCCGGGTATGGAACCTTGGGCGCGGGAGCCTTGGCGATCTCTATACGCGTGAGCGCCTTCCCGGTGAGCGGATGCTCCTCACCACAAGCGTCGGGTCCCAGGCAGAGATGGCTGCAGCGATCTCCGCGGGCTTTACGCTCTTCCAGACGGATAGCGACCACCTTTCAACGGAACAGGTAGCTCCTGGAGTGTGGGACTACCACCGGCCGGATGGCGACTTGATGCGTGTGAACCATCTGGGTATGGATTGGTGCTACTTCCCCCACTTTGCTTTTCCGCCCAAGTGGTACCGTGATGCCGTTCCCTTTACCCGCATTACATGCATGGAGCACAACAAGCCCGTTCAGGCGTTTTCGCCATGGGAGCCCAAGTTCGCCACGTCTGTGTCCGTCGGATACAGGGAGCTGGCGAAGCACTACGCCTCATTCAAGCATGGCCCCCGTGCGCTCTACCTTGGCGTGCACGGAGATTATGGGGAGTGCGGATTGCTCATGGGCGCCCGAATCGCCTCTCCGGAACAGCGGCAGGACTGGCTGAAGCGCTTCGGGGATCTGCATGATCATCTGGGATGGTGGTGTGCGGATCCGCTTGCTGTGGCAGCCTTTCGCACCGCCATGTTGCGCAAGTATGGAGATTTGGACGTGCTCAACGCGGCGTGGCACACCCGCTTCCGCACTCCCGACGAAATCACATATCCTGCGGATCCTCACGCTCGTTCGCGCAGGGCGTGGCTCGATTTTGCGCACTGGTACCTAGACAGTGTGAGCGCCCTTACGGATCTTGTGTGCCGCGTGGCGAGGAGCCGCTTCCCCAATACGTTGCTGATGCTCCCCGTGGGCTTCGGCGATGAGAACCCCAGGGGAGGCAACGATAACAGCATGATCCCCAAGATCGCGGCCCGTTATAAGGTGGATGTACGCTCGACGCACGGCGGCTTCAAACCCTTCCCCCAAAACCAAGCCTCTATGTTGGGCCGCATCGCCACTGCATGTCGCTTCTATGGAGTGCCGTTTTGGACCGAGCCGCCCAGCGCCATCACTCCCGAGGGCGAATTGGGCCGCATCTTCGAGGCTGTGTCCGAAGGGAGCAAGGGCTTTTTCGACTGGGGCGCCAATGTACTGAGGAACCGCGACGTGTACTACCGCTACGGCAAGTACTTAAGGGTAGAGAAGCCCATCGTAGATGTGGCGATGTTCTATCCCACTACGACGCATCTTCTCCAGCCGGACATTGGGTACCCGCAGATGCTTCAACAAGGCGCCGCCGCTCTTAGGGACGTGCTCAATTTCGACACCGTAGATGAACGCCTCATCCAGGATGGTGCCCTGGATCGGTACCGCATCTTGGTTCTTTGGGAGGGCACCGTAGTCGAGGCGTCCACGCTGGAGAAGATCCGCGATTGGGTAACTCGGGGCGGCGTGTTGGTTGCCTACGACTTCGGCAAGATCGAGACGGTGGAAGGTGACAGGCGGTGGTTCATGGATCTGTTCGGCTATGCCGGCAAGTTGAACCCGGCAGTCGCCGGGCGCCGTTACGTGAGCCCATCGGGAGATGCCGCTCCTCAGCGCTACCGCGTAAGCGTGGGGCAACCCTCGGCTGCACCGTTCCTCAGCGGGGAATGGTACGATCCGGAAGCAAGCGGAGGCTCCGTCCGGAGGTGGACTGGCGAAAGCGCAGAACTGATTGTCCCGGCGACCCCTGGATCCTCCTGTATGCTCGAGATCCGTGCTTCGTTCCCCGAGGAGGCCGCATCCTTGAAGCACGAGGTGTTGGTCAACGGTGTGGCCGTAGGAGTGCTCAACGAGCCGGGTGAGCATACGTACCGCTTCGAGATCCCGCCCAATTTGTTGAAGAGTGACACAGCCGTCATCACGCTCCGGAGTGACACCTTCGTTCCTGCCGATCTGATGCCCCAGAGCAGCGACCGCAGGAAGCTCGGAGTGTGGGTGACGTATGTGCAGGTAGAACCCGCCGGGAGCGCAGAGGCTTCACCCGCTGAACCGCTCACCGGCCACATCGAAGCTGTGATTGACTTTCGGCGTTTGCGGACGGAATGGGCCCGGCCCTACGGCAAAGGCTGGACTGTTTATTATCCGGCCACGCGTCGCAGCATTCAGGGGTTCTATGAAGTGGTGCGTTATCTCACCTACCACCTGTCCGACCTGGATCCTACGAAGCACGACGCCCTCCCGGTTGACGACGCATGGGATGGTGTTTACGGAACCCTTCTGAGCACGGGGATGCTCTACTACAATCCTACGATGCAAACGGTGACGCGAAACATCGTGCTGCCGCCGGCTGCATTTGAGGGCTATCCGGACGTGGAGAAGCCGGATCGCTTCAATTTCACCGTGACGCTCGATCCCCAATCCATCACGTTTGTGCCCTTTAAAGCGCCGGTCCAGGAACTGCTTCTACAGTGTGAGAAGTTCACACAATTGGGGAACCTGCATCCCGAGACGGGGCGGGAATTCAGCCCTCCCGACGCTCCCAACGCCGTGCATATTCCGGCGGGAGCGGAAGTGGGCACGCGCTTCCAGTGCGAAGTGCCGGGTAGGTATGCGGTGTTTTACCGGGTACTCCACCGCGGGATTCTAGCCCGCGCCGAAGTGTCGGTGGATGGCGTTCGTCTCCGTCCGTCTCCGCCTAGCGCAGGTCCTCATGCGCGGGCTGCCACGGAAGAAGCCGGATGGGTAACGCTGGCGGCAGGGATCCATTCCCTAACCGTGAAGGCACCTCGCAACGAGGATGTGGATGCCGACTTCGTGATCCTCTGCACGGATCCTGCCGTTTCCGGATACGCCTTCGCGCCTGCACTGCCTGCCCCGTAAGAAGCTGGATGCGGCAGGAAGGGAGATGCCGCGCATCCGAGGCTTTAGCGCCAACCGCTCAATTGACCTGCGCGAGACGGGAACACGGCGGAAGTTCTGAGGGTATAGGAATAGTGGAAGCACGAGATCCCGCGTACGTAGAGGAGGTGAACGTCATGGCAACGTTGCTCGTACGTTCTGACCGGGCATCTACGCTCAGTCCCTGGCGCTTGCTGGATGAGGTGGAGCGGCAGATGTGGGATTGGATGACCACACCCTTCGGCTTCACGCCACTCAGCAGGCTTTGGGACCGTGAGGTGGAGTATGTGCCGCCGGTAGACCTGTACGAAACGGCGGACGATGTGTTGGTGACGGCCAGCCTTCCCGGGATTGACCGCTCGAAGGTGAACATCGAGTACCGCGAGGGTACCGTAACGGTAAGCGGCGAGCAGCGGGCTCCGATGCCGGAGAGCGACCAAGTGACTGCGCATTACACTGCCATTCCACGTTACGGCCGGTTCTCGTTCTCGTTCACGCTTCCGTGTGAAGTGGAGAGCGAGAAGGCCGAGGCGCATTACGAGGATGGCATTCTGCGCATCCGCTTCCCCAAGGCGGCGCATGCCAAGGCAGTGCGCATCCCGGTGACGGTGGCACCTGCACTCGAAGGAAAATCCCGCAAGAAGATCGAAGCAGGCGCCAAGGAGGAGGAGCAAGCCCAATAAGATAGTATTCCATGGGGTTCGGAAACGAGAGGCCGAGCTGCGTGCAGCTCGGCCTCTTGCGTTCCGGATCCTAGAGGGCGTATCCGTTATGGTAGATGGGCTTGATGATGTGGGCAACCTCAGGAGCGTTGAGGGCGCGCAGGTTCTTGGGATCCCACTCGATCTTCTTGCCGTCGGCCCAAACCGCCAGATTCCCAAGCAGGATCGTCTCTGTGAGCGGTCCGGCGTAATCCGGGAAGTTGCTCATGGCGGGTTTGCCTTCCTTGATGGCGCGGATAAACTCCTCAAAGTGGCCCGGAGATTCCGGATAACTTACGTCCGGCAGATCGGTGGCATAGATGAAGCGGCCGCCCCCGCCGTAATCGCCAGGGGTGTACAGCTTGTCTTTGTCACCGATAATGAGCGATCCGCTATCCGAAATCTTGCCGTCCACCACCAGGTCGCTAAAGCGGCCGCCCGTAAAGAGATCTATGGGCGGGAGCTTTCCGCCGTCGTACCAAGTCATCTTGACGGCAGGGCGGTTGTGCGTGGCGGGGAACTGGAAGTGGATGATGGACCACTTCGGGAAGCTCTCTTTGTTGTTGCCCGAGGTTTCCGCTACCACCGACACGGGGTTGCGCAGGTCCAGCGCCATGAACGGTAGGTTCACGGTGTGGCAGGCCATGTCGCCCAGGGCCCCGCTGCCGAAATCCCAGAAGCCCCGCCAAGCAAAGGGATGGTACCCGTTGGCGTACGGACGCGTGGGGGCGCCTCCGATCCATTCTTTCCAGTGGACGTTGGGCGGGCAGGGGGCTTCAGGGGGACGCGGGATGCCTTGCGGCCAAATCGGGCGGTTCGTCCAAACGTGCACTTCGGTAACTTTGCCCAGAACACCGGCGCGCACCAAATAGGCATTCTTGCGCATGCTGCTATCGGCTGTACCTTGGTTGCCCATTTGGGTCGCCACCTTCATGCGGCGCGCGATGTTGGCCAGTTGGCGCGCTTCCCAAATCGTTCGGGTTAGCGGCTTTTGCGTGAAGCAGTGTTTGCCAAGGTGCATGGCGTGGGCCGACGCCAAGGCATGGTGATGGTCGGGAGTGCTCACGGTCACCGCATCTATGCTTTTGCCGATCTCATCGAACATCTTGCGGTAGTCGTGATACACCTTGGCATTGGGGTACTTCTTGAGCGCATTTGCGATCGTGTTGTCGTCTATATCGCAGATGGCTACGATGTTGCCGAAGCGGGCGGCGTCGGCAGTGTCGCTATCCCCCTTTCCACCCACACCGATGCACGCAAAGTTGATGCGCTCGTTGGGGGATTGGCCCTTGGCCCAGGCTTTGCCGCCCACGATGATGGTGATGCCCCCGTATGCGGCGGACCTCAGAAAGTCGCGGCGGCTCTGTTTGGAACTCATAGGTTCACCTCTCTCGAACATACGTGCCGCAGGCGCCTCGGACTTCTAGAGTACGCGCAACGCGTCTCTTCGGCTTCGCTGAAAAAACAGAGGGCACGAGGTTCTTGTTCATCCTTGGCGCCTGGGTGGTCAGTTGCAATAAGGTGTTTCTGCGCCCCCCTTCATAATTCCTACCCGCAGTCACCATGGATCTGCCGGGGAGTGTATACTTTGGACAACCGTTGCCCCGTGGCTGCGGGCGTTCGGGGCGCCGAAAGGCAGCATTCATGACGACGGAACACCAGACGGATCCTCCATCCCACAGCCCCGGTTCCCAGGTTGGAGCGGGCGATGCCGGCACGGTGCGCGCGGCCTACGAGGTGCTTCGAGGTACTGCAAGGCGTGGGTTAATTCGGCGCATCCTCCCGTTTCTGGGGCCGGCCTTCATCGCTGCAGTGGCCTATGTGGATCCGGGGAACTTTGCTACCAACATCCAAGGCGGCGCACAATACGGCTACCTACTGCTATGGGTGATTGTGGCAAGCAATCTCATGGCAATGCTCATCCAGTCGCTCTCCGCCAAGTTGGGCATTGCTACAGGCCGGAACCTGGCCGAGCTGGTGCGGGAGCATTATCCGCGGTGGGCCGTGGTGCTGATGTGGCTTCTGATGGAAGTCGTGGCCATGGCTACAGACCTGGCGGAGTTCTTGGGCGCAGCCGTAGGCTTTCAGCTCCTTTTTCGAATGCCTCTGATTTGGGGAGGCATCGCCACAGGGGTGGTAACGTTTGTGATCCTGGGGTTGGAGCGGCGGGGCTTTCGGCCGCTGGAGGCGGTTATCTCGGCTCTGGTGGGCGTCATAGCGGCGGCGTATGTGGTGGAAACGTTCATGGAGCGGGGAAGCCTTGATTACGCCGCTATTCTGCGGAGTTCCGTAATTCCTCGGCTGGAGGGAGGCGGAAGCGTTGTTTTGGCAGCAGGCATCCTAGGCGCCACCGTGATGCCCCACGTGATCTTCCTGCACTCGGCGCTGACGCAGGGACGCATCGTGACGAAGGATCCGTTACTCCTGCGGAGGCTCTTCCGTTATGAGTTGCTGGACGTAGGCCTCGCCATGGGCATCGCAGGGTGCGTGAATATGGCGATGCTCATCATGGCCGCAGCTACGTTCCACCATGCGGGATTGCGCGATGTGGGCACACTCGAAGAGGCTTACAAGACGCTTGCGCCGCTCTTGGGATCCGCGGCGAGTTGGATCTTTGCCACTGCGCTGCTGGCTTCGGGACTTTCCTCTTCAGCCGTAGGAACTCTAGCAGGGCAGGTGATCATGCAGGGCTTCGTGCACAGGCAGATACCGGTGTGGATGCGCCGCGCATTGACCATGCTGCCTTCGCTGTTCGTCATCGCCCGAGGGTACAGCCCCACCGACGTGCTCGTATACAGCCAGGTGGTGCTCAGCTTCGGGATCCCCTTTGCTCTGCTGCCCTTGCTCGGCTTCACGCGCAGGGCCGAAGTGATGGGCGTTCTGGCCAATCACTCCATAACCACGCTGGTAACCGCCATAGTGGCTGCTGTGATCATCGGCTTGAATTGCTACCTACTCTACGCGCCGGTGATGAGCCTGGTGCATTCCTTTGTTGCCGGAGGAGCGAGATGAGGCGCTCTCCAACAAAACAACTTGAACAAAACCCTGCTTCAACCAAGGGACGCCAGCCAAATGGGGCACCCGCGCCGCGCCTGGAGAGGCTCTTGGTGCCGCTGGACGGTTCTCGTTTGGCCGAAGTCGTGCTCCCCGCCGCAATCTCTATTGCTCTACGCTTCCGCTGTACCGTTACCCTCCTGCATGTACTGGAACAACGCCCGCCGGCAACCGTACATGGAGACCGCCATCTGATGGATGCCGCCGGCGCAAAGTCCTATCTGGAGGAAGTCGGAGCGCACATGCAGGCCCAAGGCGTTTCAGTGGAATGGCATGTGCACGACAATCCCGAGGGCGATGTAGCTGCCGCGATTGTGCGCCATTCAGAGGAATTCCATCCGGACTTGGTGGTGCTGGGAGCCCACGGGCGCGGCGGCTTGCGGGACCTGCTGTTCGGGTCCATCGCCATGCAAGTCCTTCGGAAAGGCGCAAGGCCGGTTCTGCTCATCCAGCCCTTGCCGGATGGCTCGGCACCGCAGTTCCAGTTACGCCGCATCCTGGTGCCTCTGGATGCCCGGCATCCCCACGGGGAGGTAGTAGCGCTGGCTGTTAAGCTGGCTGGGGGCTTCCATGCTGCCATCCACCTGGTGTTCGTAGTGCCGACCCTGGAGACGCTGCCTAAAGAGCGCGCGGCAGCGGCTACGCTTCTACCGGCCACCATGCGCGCGATGTTGAGCCTCGATTGCGAGATTGCTCACGAGTACTTGGAGTGGGTGGCTGCCGATGCACGGAAAAGCGGCTGCGCCGTGAGCGTAGAGGTTCTGCGCGGGGACACGGTTCCCGAGATTGTAGGCATCGCGGAACGCATGGATGCGGATTTGGTGGCGATGAGCGGCCACGGGCGATCGAAGCTGGATGCCATGTTCTGGGGAGGGGTAGCCAGCCGCGTGAGCACGCGCACCGGCCGCCCCTTGCTGTTCGTGCCCGTTGGGCCGGAGGACTGAAGATGGTCGGAGCCGCTCTATGGCTTTGAGGATGTGGGCGCAGGAGCCCGACGCTTCGTGGAGGCCGCGGCCGGACACGCCCGCCCGCATCAGGAGGATTTTCAGGCCCTATCGGTTGCAGCTTATCTTGACGGGCTGTGCAGTAGTGCTCTCGGCGGGCCTTGGCCTCCTAACCCCTTTCTTCCTGCGGATCATCATAAACCAGGGTCTCCTGGGCCGGCGGATGGATGTCATCACCCGCTTCAGCCTATACACCCTTGCCTCAACGTTGGGGAGCGCCTTCTTCTCGATCCTTTATGGGTATCTCAGCGTGGTGGTGGGCCAGAACATCATGCGGGATCTGCGGGATCAGCTTTATGAGCACCTTCAGGGCATGTCGCTTCGCTTCTTCACGGTTACGCGAACCGGTGAGATACAATCGCGCCTGGCAAACGACGTTGGGGGCGTGCAGAGCGTTGTGACGGACACGGCTGCCAACATCCTCTCCAATACCACCACGGTTCTCTCCACCCTGGCAGCTATGGTCTACATGGATTGGAGGCTGACGCTGCTCTCCGTGGGCGTGCTTCCCCTCTTCGCTCTGCTGGGTTCCCGCATCGGTGCCTATGCCAGGCGCTATCGGAGCAAGGCCCAGGCGGAGCTGGCGGATCTCAACGCCACTATGCAACAAACGCTGTCCGTGTCCGGCATGCTCCTCACGAAGACGAGCGGCCGCCGGGATCGGGCGGTCGAGCGCTTCCGGCGTGAGAACGACGCCTACACCCGCACGCAAATCATGATGGCTATGATCATGCGGGCTTTTTTCAACTTGGTGGGCCTCAGCTTCTCACTCACGCCGATCCTCGTGTACTGGCTGGCCGGTTGGCTCATATTAGGTCGGGGCGACCGACACTTGACGTTGGGTGCCATCGTTGCCTTCACTGCGCTCCAAAGTCGCCTCTTCTTCCCTCTCACGAGCCTGCTGAACATTCAGGTGGATGTGACGAGCGCCATGGCATGCTTCGATCGGATCTTTGAATACCTGGATCTGAACCAAGAGATCACCGACGCGCCCGATGCTGTAAATCTGGCCCCAAACGAGGTTCGAGGAGAGGTGGTATTTGAGCACGTGACGTTCCGCTACGACGATGCTCACGAACGCCCAGCGCTGCAGGACGTGTCCTTCCGGGCCGAAGCCGGGAGTTTGGTAGCCCTTGTTGGGCACTCCGGAGCCGGTAAGACTACCTTGGCCTATCTGATCCCGCGGCTTTATGACGTGTCTTCCGGGAGAGTTCTGATTGATGGGCACGATGTGCGCAAGATCAAGCTCGAGTGCCTGGGCCGGCTCGTGGGCGTTGTGACACAGGAGACGTACCTAGTACACGACACCATCCGCGAGAACCTTCGCTACGGAAAGCCGGATGCCACCGACGAAGAGTTGGAGGCTGCTGCCCGAGCCGCGGCTATTCATGACCATATTCTGGCTTTGCCGGCGGGCTATGACACGATCGTAGGCGAACGGGGTTACAAACTTTCGGGTGGAGAGAAGCAGCGCATCGCCATCGCCCGTGCGATCCTCAAGAACCCCCGCATCCTGATACTCGATGAAGCCACTTCTTCCTTGGACACTGAGGTCGAGCGCGCCATCCAATCCTCTCTGGAGCAGCTTATGGCGGGGAGGACCACCTTCGCCATTGCCCACCGCCTCTCTACCATTCTGCGGGCGGATCAGATCCTGGTGCTGGAGGAAGGGCAGATAATCGAGCGAGGCACCCATGAGGAGCTGCTTCTCCTCAATGGTGTGTATGCCCGCCTCTATGCGGCGCAGTTTGTAGACCCCCGCGAGGGCGATAGGAACGGGTTCCGGCCCGTGCCTGGAAACCGGGACTATTCTAGACCCGCTTAGCGCGTCCGTGCGGACGGGGCAGAATGAACACTGCCAGCGTGCCTCTTTCGGCGCCGACGTAGAAGCGCAGGCGGGCTCGGGGCCCATGGCGCAGCATCAGATGTTGATTGATGATCTGCAACGCGTGGTCGGGCGCGTCGTGGATCTCAAACGCCTCCCGACGGGCCGAGGGCTCCATGCCGCGGCCCGTGTCCATTACCGCAACGAGCACGTGGCGGGGGTAGGTACGCACCGCGATGCGCACCGTGCCTTTTCCGCTTTCGGCTGCTACGCCGTGGTTGATGGCGTTTTCGGCCAGGGCCTGTATAGCGAACGGTGGGACCCAGGTGTCTTCCGGAGGGAGATGAAGATCCCATTCCACGCGAAGCTTGTCGCCGAAGCGCTCCTTTTCGATGGCGACATAGGTCTCCACTGCCGAGATCTCTTCAGGGAGGGGTGACGCAGTGTCCGATGCGCTGCGGAGGACGCGCCGCATGAGGTCGCTAAGGCGCAAGATGGCTTCACGGGCGCGTTCGGGCCCTGCATTGGAGCGCCGCTCATCGCAGAGTGCTGCGATGGCATTGAGGGTGTTGAAGAGGAAATGGGGATGGAGGCGCGCCCGGAGGGCTGTTAGTTGCGCGCGTGCTGCCAGGGCTCGAGCCTGTTCGGCTTCGATGCGGTGGCGCTCACTGCGCGCCCGGATGCGGGCATCCGTTACAATCATCTGGAGAAGCATCACCCCGAAGCCGTTCGCGCACGTACTGATGAGGATCTGCCAAACCCCGTACGGTGTATACATGGGCTCTTGCAAGCCATTGCGAAGTACAAGAGCGAGCGACTGAACGAGCATACCGGCCAGCATCCCGCCTACAATTGGGTGCGGCTCGATGAGGATGTTACGGGTAATGGACCCAATGATGGCAGCCAGCAGCGATGCGGCTGCGATGCCCGTTGCCAGAGACGCGGGTTGCAGAGCGAAGGCTCCGGCCGACACGATCGCGGCTGCCGTGAAGCTTACAGGCGGGTTCCACGCCACGGCCGCGAAGGTAACGAGCAGGGTATGGGCAGAATAGGGGAAGCGCGCGCCGGGCGACACGGCCTCCGTAAGCCCCAGGGCGCCCATTACAATTCCCAATAGTAGTTCATCCTTGAGGCCGAGGCGCCTCTCGAAGAGGCGTATCAAGGTACGGCCACGGGTAAGGAGGTACGCGAGGGCGATGAGGAGGCCGGTGTCTTCAATAAACGTCCGGATGCCGTGAGACGGTGCCATGGTGCCAAATCGGCCAGGCGCAGTAGACACGGGCCGGGCGCCGACGCGAGAGGGAGGGCATTGTGCCACGCCGGCGAACCCAGCCCGGTGTCCAGTGCGGAAGCAGGTACAGGGATGGTGAAAGGCCTACTTGAGGCTCGATAGGTACGCTACGAGCGCCTTTAATTGGGCATCATTAATCTTCTTGGCGTCGTAGGCGGGCATATGCCCCTTGGGATTGACCTTCTTGGGCGTGCGGATCACTGCCACCAGCTTCTGGGTGTTGAGGCTCTTTCCCACGTGCGTGAGGTTCGGCCCCATCTTGCCGCCCTTGTTGCCGACGGTGTGGCAACCGCCGCATCCATTGCTCTCGAACACTTTAGCGCCTTGGGCGATGAGGCTCTTGGCGGCAGGGGCTTTGCCCGGTGCTTTCTTGCCGCCCTTTTGGCCGGGAGCGCCCAACGCAACCGACGTCAAGGCCAGCAACATTGCGCCGCTGAGGATGAGGAGGGCGGCGCGCCAGTGAACAGATACCATCTGCGCACTCCTTTCGTTCGGGGCGTTTTGAGCGGTGCCCCATGCTGAGTTGATGAGCCGGGCGGGCGAGGCTGAGATGCCCGCTTACCGTGTAGATGCATTGCACGGTGCTGCGGGGACGGTGCTTTCGCACGCTGCAAGCGGTCAGAGAGCCGGCTGCAACACCCGCTATACCCTAATACGATGCGATCCATAGAATTCCTGCATCCAGCCGGCGGACAATTAACGAGCTGCGAATGCGGCTGAGATGCGCCCATGGCTCTCCACTCCGGCGGTTGCCCGGCCGGTGCCTCCATACGGGGGCGTGGCGGGCCGGGCAAGTCGGGTGCCGATGGGTGGAGTGCTCCTTGATGTGTCCATCCGGTACATCCATCACTCCGCGCATCAGTGCGACGCCTTTGAGGCGGCCTCTTGCAGATGGGCTCCCCAAAGGTGCATGCGCACGTAGCATGCCACTCTGCCGTCCAGGCTTGCGGGCAGGACGTCCTCTTTCTCCATGTACACTTCGCGGCCGGTACCGAGCTGTTTGTAGATGCCCGGCGTCACGCGCTCTCCTGCGAGGAAGAGTTCATCCGCGTACTGGTCATTCTCCGGTTGCAGCCACATAGTTTGGGTACCTCCGTTCATTCGGCATAGTCCTGGATCCTTGGCCCAGGTGCGGGCCTTTGCTGTTACCTTCTACGCCCGAATGGAAAGCGATGTGCGCCTGCGGGGGACCGTAGGTACCAAACGGCGGATCAGATGACCGTTTCGGGCGATGAAGGACGTGGATGTGGGAACGTATGTTTGGCCAAACCCTGTAGAGTAGGAGAAGAAGCCTTGCCTTGCTATGGGTATCGGTGGCGAAGGATGGTAACGGCCCTAATAGCGGATGACGAGCCTTTGGCCAGGAGCTACCTGCGCTCCCTTTTGCAGGAGCTCGGCGTTACCGTGATCGGAGAGGCTGAAGACGGCCTCCAGGCTCTGGAGCTTGCGGGGAACCTCAAACCCCAGATGCTGTTTCTGGACATCCGCATGCCGGGTCTGGACGGATTGCAGACGGCCTCTGCTGTGGTACGGGCCGAGAGCCCTCCGTTGATCGTTTTTGTTACCGGGTACAGCGAGCATGCGGCGACGGCATTCGAGCGGGATGCGCTGGATTACGTTCTCAAACCGGTCACGCTGGAGCGCCTCTCACGCACGGTGGAACGTGCCCGCCGTCGTTTGGAGGACCGCGAAGCGCGTCGCACGGCGCGCAAAGAGATTTTGAGGCAGGCTGCACAATCTCCGCGGCTGGCCCGTTTGCCGGTTCGGCGCAATGACGAGATACGCCTCATCAAGGTGCAGGACATTCTCTGCGCGGTCGCTGCGGACAAGCGCGTACTCGTGCGGACCGCGAAGGAGGAACTGCCTACCGGGTACACCCTGAAGCAGTTGGAAGTGCTGCTGCCTTCCGACCGCTTCTTGAGGGTCCATGAATCCGCTTTGGTACGCCTGGACGCCGTGGAGTCTGTTCTGGTACTTGGGGATCATACCTACGAGGTTCGCTTGGTGGATCGCACCCGCCTTCCCGTGAGCCGGGGACGATACGCGGAACTACAGCGGAGGCTGGGTCTTGCCCAAGCGGGGTAGCTGCACTCCGTGAACGTCAACGGCAATTCGTCAGCCGCTGCGGGAACGCCGGGACGGGGCCAAGTTCACCAGGACCGCTGTCAGGATAAGACCTCCGCGGACTACGTGCTGCCAATACTCGCTGATATTGAGCAGGGTCATTCCGTTGAGGAGTACACCCAGGAAGATGACGCCAACCAGCGTGCCTCGGGCGGTCCCCGCTCCACCCATGAGACTGGCTCCGCCGATGATAACGGCCGAGATCACGTCTAGCTCCCAGCCCTGCGCTGTGGTGGCGGATCCAGACATTATCTGAGAAGCCTGCATCACTCCGCTGAGGGCCGCAAGGCAGCCGACGATCGCCATTACAGCAATCTTGGTGCGATGGACGAGAATGCCGCTGAGCCTGGCGGCCTCGAAATTGCCTCCCACAGCGTAGAGAGCTCTTCCGAAGGCCGTCTTTTGCATCAGGATGTGTGTACCCAGGAACACGGCCATGAACACAATGGCCGGGAACGGAATGCCGACCAGATACCCTCCGCCGATGAAGTTGTACCAGTCCGGGAACGGTGTAAGAGGAAAGCCGTTGGTGATGAGTTCCGCAGCACCTTTGAGTACGGTTAGCCACGCCAGGGTAGAGATGAACGTAGGAACCCGATAGCGTACCCTCAACCATCCGGTGATGCATCCCACCACCGTTCCAACGAACAGGGCTGCCGTGATGCCCGCGGCGACGCCGGCCGCAGGCGGCAACCGCAGAGGTTGGCCAGACGCCCATCCCACAATCCAGGCGGCAAGGCATCCGGAGAAGGCAACAGCGCTCCCGACGCTGAGATCAATCTCGCCTGCGATGATGACCATGGTCATCCCGAAGGCGATGATGCCCTGCATGGACACGCTGCGCAGAACGTTGAGGAGGTTATCCCGCGTGAGAAAGCCTGGTGCACGCCATGCCAGGGCGATGCAGAGGACCAGAAGCACTGCCTCGAGCGCAGAAGGCTGCAACGGAAAGCGTGTCGCTGCTGGGCGCGGAATGTCGTCCCGCGTGTTCGCACCGTTGCGGTTTAGCGGGAGCCGCTTGCGATCCATTTCTGTAGCTGCGTCCTGAAGGCGGTCACGCCTGCCGGATCCTTCCGCGTTAGCAGGATGCCTTCCATGGACACGATCTTGGGCACAGGCTCCTTACGAAGAACTTTGAGGGCGTATTGTACAGCGAGCCTGCCCACTTCAACGGGCCGCTGGCTGGTGATGGCCTGGAGGATGTTATCCGGCGAGAGGAGGAAATCCAAAAGCTGTTCGCTGGCATCGGTTCCGAACACGGCGATCTTTCCCGCTTTGCCGGCGTTCTTGACTGCCATGACGGCTCCGATGGTGCCCCCTTCATTGGCGGCCCAGATGAGGTTTATCTCGGGGTGGGCGGTAAGAATATCGGTAACGACGCGCACGGCTTGTTCCGGCAGCCAGGCATCTTGTTTGGCCACGATGCGAACCCCTGGAAGGTCGGCCACTTGTTTGAGGAAGCCCTGCGTGCGCGCTTTGCTTTGCTCGGGAACCTCGCTATCAAAGGCAATGATGGCTAGGTTCGCCTTTCCCCCAAGGGTCTGCTGGATATAGCTTCGTGCAGCCTTGCCGGTTTGTTCCCCAAGGTTGCCGGCGTTGCATTCGATGTAGGAGGATTGCACGTCGCCTTCTACAGGCGTGTTGTCTGCGATGATCACGACGCCCTTCTGCTTGGCCTGTTTGAGGGCAGCGACGGATCCTCTTTGGCTGAGAGGCGAAATGCAGATGGCGTCCACGCCTTGGGCTGCGTAGGTGTTGACGAGCTCGATCTCCTTCTCCGGTTTGTTCTGACTGTTGGCTTCCAGCAATTCCACGCCGGCTTCTCGAGCGGCCTGGCGCATTCCGAAAAGGACCAGGCGGAAGAACTGATCCTCTTGGAAGACGATGCCCGCGATGCGGATGCGGCGGGTTGAGCTTGGGGATGGGCCGGATCGGGGAGCGCACGCTGAAGTAACGATCAGAGCTGCGGCGAGAAGCTGAGCTGTGACGCGGGCAGCGGTGGAGTGGGTGTAGCCGGCAAACATAGGCATCCTCCTTGGGGCAACAAGATCCTTCGGCAGATTACGCCTTCGGTTCCCCACTTCCTGCCAAGGAAGCAAAAAGAGCCGGAGACCTCATGAGGCCCCCGGCTCTTTTACGGGTATTCGGTTTCGAGGTTACAGCACCACGACGTTTGCCGCGCGCAACCCCTTGCCGCGAGGGTCGTTCTCTACGTCGAACTGAACTTTCTGTCCTTCGTAGAGTTCACGGTAGCCGCTGCTCTGGATTGCGCTGAAGTGCACGAAAACGTCTTCACCGCCATCTTGCGCGATGAAGCCGAAACCTTTGGTGGCATTGAACCATTTGACCGTACCGGTCGTAGACATGTTGGATCCTTCCTGAACCGTTGTGAATTGTGTTTGCGGCATTCGACGAGGACGTAGCGGTTAGGAGGGCAACCAACCGGCATCTGCGCGGGGGAGCATCCAAGCGGCTAAGACTCTCGCGGCCTAACACGGCCCCTCTTGACGGGGCAACGCTTGTATCATACCATACTCTACAGGTTTATGCAAATAGTTTTTCCGCAGGAGGCGGCTTCGCTCCTGCGATCTCACATTGATTTGACATGCGCCGAGCGATGTGTTATCCTTTGATGTTGGTTCGGATCCTTTGCGGAACGCGGGCCACCCTGCAGAAGCGGCTGGTTCTTGCCGAGAATGGATACGGAAGCGATGTAAAGGGCAAACCCATAGAAATGTGGGGGCGCAAAGCCTTGGGCCTACCGGCGGGCTTAGGATGCGGAATATCCGGGAGTGCCGCCCATGGCTGCCAGGTTGCCGTCCTTTCGAGTAACGGCTGTATCCTGATGGACAGCCGCATCGAGAAGGAGGCACGGCATGAAGATTTCCCTTCAGGAAGTTGAGCGCATCCTGCGCACGCAGGAGGTAATGCGCTCGCCCCAGCGTGATCCCGCCTCGGCCGGCGCGCCGGAAATATCTACCCCGTCAGGGGCTGCCACGGTAGAGATATCGGCACACGCCATCGAGTTGTTGCGCGCCCGCAAGGCCGTGGAGGAAGCTCCAGATGCGCGTGAAGAGCTGGTAGCAGAATTGAAGGCGAAGATTGACAGCGGAACGTACAACGTCACCGGCGAGGACATTGCCGACTTGATGGTGCGGCGCGCGTACGCCGACCGCATCCGCTAGGTCGTTTGAGATGCTGGGCACGGGGGGCCGCACGGCCCCCCGTTTTTGCAGGTCGGTTCGATACGCCGGCAGAGCTTGGGTCCCTGTGCACACGACGTCGGGTCCGCCGTTGCGGCCGAAGTTCCTTGTGTGGGATGCAGGACCGGGTCCACCTAGTGTTCAATAAGCTCTACGGAGAGGAACAGCCGCCGGTCGGGAGGCAGTGCCACGTGGGAACCGTGTATGCTGTTGTGAACCAGAAGGGCGGTGTGGGCAAGACTACTACCGCAGTAAACGTTGCAGCCGCGGCTGCGGCTTTGGGCAGGAAGGTGCTTTTGGTGGACCTGGATCCCCAGGGGAACGCCACGAGTGGGGTTGGGGTGCCAAAAGAGGGTAAGGATCGACCCCGCACTACGGCGTACGATGTGCTCCTGGGGCAGGCGCAGCCGCAGGATGCCATCATTTCGACCCGCATCAGCGGTATGGACCTGCTGCCGTCGAACCTGGATTTGGCCGCCGCAGAGGTCGAGCTGATGCCGCGACTTGCACGGGAGACCATCCTGCGTTCGGCGCTGGCAACAGTAAAAGAGGATTACTCCCTGGTTCTGATTGATGCTCCGCCATCATTGGGCATCCTCACCATCAATGCCATGGTGGCTGCAGATGCTCTGATCATTCCGATCCAGTGTGAGTACTATGCGCTGGAGGGGGTCAGCCAGCTCATGAAGATGGTTGAGATGGTGCGCCGGGCCGTGAACCCCGGTCTGCGCATCCCGTTCGTTGTGCTGACGATGTACGATCCCAGGGCGCGGCTAAACCAAGAAGTTGCGGAAGACGTGCGTCGGGCTTTCGGCGATTGCGTGCTGCAGCGCCCCGTACCCCGCAACATCCGCATCGCGGAGGCGCCCAGCCACGGGGTTCCGGTGACGCTCTATGACCCCCGGTGTCGTGGGGCATTGGCATATGTGGAGATGGCGAAGGAGGTGCTGCGAGATGCAGAAGCGGGCGCTGGGTAGAGGATTGGAGGCATTGTTGGGCTCGCCGGCGGGCAGTGATGTTGAGCCGGCCGTAATGGAGGTGCCCTTGGAGCAGGTGCACCCGAACCCGTATCAGCCCCGCCGCTCGTTCGACCCGGCGAAGCTCATAGAGATGGTTGCATCGGTCCGCGAACATGGCATCCTTCAACCGGTTCTCGTGCGTCGTGCGAAGGACGGCCGATATGAACTCATTGCCGGCGAGCGGCGAGTGCGCGCGGCCAGAGAGTGTGGCCTAAAGACCGTTCCGGCCATCGTGCGGGAGTACACAGACGCTCAGATGCTTGAAGTGGCATTAATCGAGAACCTTCAGCGTGAGGACATTACGGCGATTGAAGCTGCGTATGCTTACAAGCGGCTTCGAGACGAGTTTGGCCTTACGCAAGAAGAGATCGCCAAGCGCGTGGGAAAATCTCCGTCGGCTGTCGCCAACACGCTGCGCATTCTGGGTCTGCCGCAGGCGATCCAGGATGGTCTCGCTCGCGGAGAGATCACCGAGGGTCACGCCCGGGCCCTTCTTCAAGCCCCTCGGGAGGCTCAGGTGGATGCCTTCTTGGAAGTGAAGCGGCGGGGTCTATCGGTGCGTGAATGTGAGCGCCTGACGCGAGCTTTGAGTGCGCGCAAGCCAGCGCCCCCCGTGCGGCGGGATTTCGAGGACCAACCGTTCGTCACGAACGCGAACGACGCGGCGGTGATGGAGGTTCTTCAGAGCACCCTGGGCACGAAGGTGTTCATTCGGCGGATGCCGAGGGCCGGCCGGATTGAGATTGAGTTCTACTCCGAGGAGCATCTGGAGGCGCTGGTCGAGCGGATCCTGCGCTCTGATGGACGCTTCCGTAGTGGAGGTCCGCTCCAATCCTGAGCACGATGGGTTTCACGTGAAAACCTCGCCGGCACACAGAACCTGTAAGCAAGGGACGATCCAAGAGCGAACCAGCGCGTAAGCCGGCACGGTACCACCCTAGATGCCGAGCGCACGGGCGTGAAACAAAATCTGCTCCTGCACGCGCTCATCCCAATACGCCCAATTGTGCTCCCCTGGATACTCCGCGTACGCATGCGGAATGCCCAGATCCAAGAGATGCCGGTGAAATGCGCGGTTATCCTCTAATAGAAAATCTTCTGTGCCGCAATCTATGCGAATACTTGGGAGATGATCCCGGTCCGCTGCAGCAGCCAAGGCGAACAGGTCGTTAGGCCCACCGACCGGATCTGGCCCAAGAATGCGCCGCCATTCCGATGCGAGTGCTTCGTCTGAAGCTGGAACGCGGTGGCCGAATGCCACGGCTCCGGAATGGCTGGCAGCCGAGCAGAACATGTCGGGATGCTTCAACGCAAGCCCAAGGGCTCCATACCCTCCCATGGAAAGCCCACCGATGCACCGGCCGGACCGCTCGCCGCGGGCGGGGAACGTTCTGTCAATAAAACCGACAAGGTCTCGAACGATCGCCGTCTCGTACGCATAGCCCTCTGCAGCGTCACAATAGAAACCACGCCCGCCGTTTGGCATCACCACCATCAATGGCAGCCCTTCCACATATCGCTCGATGGATGTTCGGCGCAGCCAGATTGTGTGGTCATCCGACAGGCCATGAAGTAAGTAGAGAACTGGGAATTGCCTGCGCCCCTCACCTTCCGGGATGATTACATATGCAGCAGTCTGCATGCCCAACGCTGGGCTGAAATAATGAACCTCGCAGAGCGCCATAACTTCCTCCCTCCTGGCGTTTGCCGTTCCATCCGCCGCCCTAGGCATCGCCTTAGCGTCTCCCAAGGAATTCGCCACCGGCCTGTCGAATTCATCCACACATCATAGCCTGCCCGATGTACGAGGGGACACCATCGCGATGGCTTTTCACAGCAGCGTTGCGCTGCGGCATCACCTTCTATGCTCGTTGAGCTTTCTGGCCATCTTCAGTGTAATGCCCCGGGCGAACCCGGCAGTTCCAGTTCACAAGAGGACGCTTCCTGCAATGGCAACAATAATCCCTACCGACCTGCGCTGCGAATATCTCACCTCCCCGCACGGTATAGACGTAACCCATCCTCGCTTCAGTTGGGTCCTGCAGACGCAAGATCCTTACAGCCGCTCAAACAGCCAAAAGGCCTACCGCATCATCGTGGCCTCTAGCCGCCGGAATGTTCTGAACCATCGAGGCGATCTTTGGGATACCGGCAAGGTGCCTTCCGCAGACACCGCCCAAATCACCTATGCTGGAGCGCCGCTCGTGTCCCGGCAACGAGTTTGGTGGGCAGTGCAGGTATGGGATCAACACGATGAGCCTTCCCAATGGAGCAAACCGGCCTTCTTCAGCATGGGCCTCCTCTCCAGAGATGATTGGGAGGCTCATTGGATCCAGGATCCCGGGCCGGTCCCCGAGGATCATGAGACGGTATTGCCGCCCCCTCTGTTCCGCAAAGAATTCACACTCCCATCACGGCCCGCGCACGCCACCGTGTATATCTCTGCCCTGGGCGTGTACAACCTTTACATCAACGGCAAACTCGTGGGCAACCACATCCTTCCTCCGGAATGGACCGATTACTTTACCCGCGTGCAATATCAAACCTACGATATAACCCGCTTCCTGCAGGCTGGGCCGAATGCCGTTGCAGTGCAGCTCGGCGATGGATGGTACGCCGGCCGACTGGGCATGTCCGACCACTTGATAGGCAAGCGCCGTGGGGTGTATGGGCGGAAGCCAAAACTCCTGGTTCAGATCGAGGCAGTGGGCGCCAGAGGCAGCGACACCGTCATTTCCTCCGACACATCCTGGAAGGTCACAACAGAAGGTCCGATCCGGAGCGCGGATCTCCTGGATGGAGAAGTGTACGACGCCAGGCGGGAGATGCCGGGCTTCGACCTCCCAGGCTTTGATGCATCGAAATGGCAGCAAGCAGTGCAGGCGGACCCTTACAAGGGGGCTCTCGTGGCCCAAATGAACGAACCTATTGCCCGAATTGCCACAGTAAAACCTGTGCGCATTACCCCGGTTGCGGATGGCAGATACATCTGTGACTTCGGCCAAAACCTGGTGGGCTTCTGTCGCCTTCGCGTCGTGGGCGAGCCGGGCGCCTCCCTCACCCTTCGCCACGCCGAGATGCTCAATGACGACGGTTCGCTTTACACGGCGAACCTCCGCGGCGCTCCTCAAGTAGACCGCTTCATCCTCAAGGCTGGCCCGCAGATCTGCCAACCCCACTTTACCTATCATGGGTTCCGCTATGTGGAAATCAGCGGTCTCGCGCAGCCGCCCGAAGAGATCCGCGCCATCGTGTTCAATTCGTCGGCGCCGGAAGTCAGCACCTTCCGTTGCTCCAAGCCTATGCTCAATCGCCTGTGGAAGAACATCCTCTGGACGCAACGCGCCAACCTCCAGAGCGTCCCCACCGATTGCCCGCAGCGCGACGAGCGCCTGGGCTGGATGGGGGACATCCAGGCCTTCGGCCAGAACGCCATCTTTAATATGGATCTGGCCGCCTTCTTCACAAAATGGTGCCGGGATATCCGTGACAGCCAGGCAGACGACGGCCGCTTTCCCGACTTCGCACCCCATCCATACGGCAAGAACGAACGCTTCACAGGTACTCCCGGATGGGGGGATGCAGGCGTGGAAATCCCGTGGCTGTGTCGCCTCAACTACGGAGACACCCGCATCCTAGCCCAACAGTACGAAGCTGCCACGCGTTGGATCGCCTTCATCCACAAACATAACCCGGACCTGATCTGGCGCAACAACCGCGGCAATGATTACAACGACTGGCTGAATGGCGACACCCTTGTGCAGGAAGGGTGGCCGAAGCACGGAGGAGCGGTACCCAACGAGGTATTCGCTACGGCCTTCTTTGCTCACTCCACAGAACTCGTGGCACGCATGGCAGCCGAACTAGGGCGCGCCGACGATGCGCGGCAATACAGAGAACTGGCGTCACGCATCAAAACCGCTTTCCAGAAAGCCTTCGTGTCCGCTGACGGCCGCATCACCGGCGACACTCAGGCAGGCTATGCTCTGGCCCTCTACTTCAACCTGCTGCCCGACGCGCTTCGCCGCAAGGCTGCCGAGCATATGGTGGAGGCGATCCACCGGTACAACGATCATATCTCTACCGGCTTCCATTCGACACACCGCATGATGATGGAGTTGGTGCGCTTTGGGTATACCGATCTCGCTTACAAACTCCTCAATAACACCACATTTCCATCATGGGGCTATACGATCGAGAATGGCGCCACCACCATTTGGGAACGCTGGGACGGTTATGTGAAGGGGCGCGGCTTCCAGGATCCGGGCATGAACTCCTTCAATCACTGGGCTTTGGGTTCCGTAGGTGAATGGATGGTGCGCAACATTCTGGGCATCAATCCCGACGAGGACGCTCCGGGATACAGCCGCTTCACCATCCATCCCCGGCCCGGCGGAGGTATCGGCTGGGCGCGCGGATCCTACACGTCTATCCGTGGTAGGATCGCCGTAGCGTGGCACCAAACTCCGCACGACTTTACGCTCGATATCGAAGTGCCCGTCAACACCATTGCTGCCGTGGCGATCCCGGCTCCAAGCGAGGAACGGGTACACGAGGGGAACACCTTGGCATCCAGAGCGACCGGAGTCCATTTCCTGCGCATGGATGGAGGTTTTGCCTGGTTCCGCGTGGGGTCGGGCCGCTACCATTTCACGGTAAGAAGCCGCATATAGACTGCCGAATAATCGGTCCGCGCCGATTTGCGCAACCTATTCACTACGGCCATCGTCAAAAGAGCGGGTGCGATGCGCATTGCCGGGTTGCGTATTCCTATTGTGCTTTCGGTAGGCTTCTCGGTCCCGATGGAGGTCGGCGATGAAACCTCTCCTCGTGTTCACACTTCTTATCGGCGGGCACGTGCTCTATTGGTTGCCGCTCTTCGTGATTGCTCGTAAATGTGCCAACCCGTTCGCCTGGCTGGCCTTCATTCCTCTCGCCAACCTTTGGCTTATGTGTGACTTGGCCGACCGGGACATTTACTGGATCCTTCTGGTCCTTCTGCCCGGCGTGGGTGTCATTCTCTTTGAACTCATCATGTGGCCCGCTATTGCCGAAAATACCAACAAACCCGCCTGGCTGGGCCTCCTGATGATTTTCCCGCTCATCAACCTGGCGGCAGGCTACTATATGGCCATGGTGGACACAGGAGACCTCGTGGCGTAACGTCCGCCGGTCCAGCACCGCGCGGCGATGGTCCGCCAAAGGCGCGGCATTCGGCGTGGCCGATGCGCGTTCCCGGCCGAGCTCACATGCTATCGGCGGAAGGAGTATGGAGACGATGTGGACCCGAACGATCTGGCTGGCGGTTGTTGCCCTCCTCGCGTGCCCAATCGCCCTGGCTCAGAACGGAGGCAAACCTAAACCCCCGTCGAAGGAACCCGGCACCGTGCCCCTTCTGGACATTCACGGCGCGATGAGCAATATCAGGCAGCAGCGGCAGGTGATAGTACGAAACTCGGAAGAATGGAAGCAGCTCTGGCGCCAGCATGCGGGTACAGCCCGAGCCCCCATTGTGGACTTTTCTCGCTACGACGTGGTCGCCGTTTTCACCGGAGCCAAACCTACGGGGGGATATCAGGTGCGCATTGATACCGTCCGGGTCGAACCCAAGAAGAAGGAAGCCTTCGTCAACGTGACCCTCTTGAAACCTGCCCGCAGCGCCGTGACGATACAGGTATTTACATTCCCCTTCGCCATGAAGGCTGTACCCAAGCTCCCGCAGAACGTGCACTTCATCCTGCACGAAGCAGAGGCCAATGAGGGTCCCGCTCACTAAGTGTCTGCGGAATGCTTCTGCCCTGACATTCTCTGGAGGACTGCGAAAATGCCACCGGGCGGGACGGTGCCGCCATAGATCGCCCCAGATCGCACGCCTTGCCGACCCTACGGTTCATTCCATGCTCATGCGTTGTTTGGACGTGAGCGTTGTGCTCGTGATGCAGGCCAGGCTGCACCGCTCCATTGTGGATCGCGTCCGGGGTATCCATGCATGCCCTTTTTCCAAGCTGCATCGCTGCTGTCAGAAGGTCTTTTCTTTCGATGTGCGGTGAAGCCCCCTGCGCACGCCATCAATGATGATGCTTCCGATCTGAGGGCCATAGAAGGACATAGTAGGTTCGTACTTCCCGGCGCGGTATTGACCCTCCGTAACGAGATACCCCAGCCATCCATTCGTGAGCGCCACGACAGAAGGATGCGCCACGCCGTCAGCTCGGGCTATCTGCTTTGCCCGGAGGCCGATGGGTGTGGTAGGTTCGCCTGGAAAGCCCATCAACAACAGGCGTCCCAAACGCAGGAACGAAAGCTGGCACACTCGCGGCATCATGCGGTGAACCAAAGCAAGAGCTTGATCGCGTGTAGCATGGAACAACGCGGCCCCAAGGAGGAAGAAGGGATGGGGCTTTGGCTCGGGTAAGGATACGGCCTCCGTCCACGCATCCAGTTTGGGGTGCCCCTCAGGCCGAATGGCCGCCAAGAGCCGGAGGGTCGGGCGCATCAACTTGCATGCGTACGTCTCGATGCGCTCGTCCGGCGTTCCATCGTCTGCGCCGCTGGGGGACACATCTCCCTCGGTTCCATTCAAAAACAGAACCACAGATCCGGGAAGTGTTGCTTCCATCATTCGCTCGAAGGCCCCAGCCCAATCGCCGGACACTTGCAGCATATCAGCCCCGAAGAAGGTAGGGTGTGCCGCGTAATTGACCACCACGGCTATGGGCTTTCCATCGGCTGCGGTTACCTTGAGTTCGGTGAGCTCGTCGTCGGTTCCGGGTTCTCCTCTCCGATTGCGGTTGAGGCCGATCGGTCCCGTTTGCGCGCTGCCGATATCCGCCGGCACCATGTGAGCGGCCGCGTCTCGTATGGCATTTGAGATGTGCTCAGCCATCCAATCCAGAAGCCCGGGATCGAAATGGGGCATCGCGCCGATCTCTCCTACACAGCCGCTGTGGAGCATGAGGGGTTCGGGGCCTGAGTGTGTGTGAGTAGCCGAGAGGAACAATTCATCGGACGCGATGCCGAGGCCGGCCACCCGGGCCACCACGGCAGCTTTCACGTTGGCCGGCACATAGCAGAGATCTAGGGACACCAATGCGTACGTTCTGCCGCCATCCTGCAGCACGAGGGCGCGCGCATAGCACGTGTCGTGAACGCCGGTAGCCGGCGTAGTCATTCGCCGAAGGTCCCCATAGCCTCCCAGCGTATACCGTACGCGGGTGGGATCCGGAGTAATGGACACGCGGGCTGCACCGGCCATGAGCTGAGCCCGTGCTCCCTGAGCAAGCGCAGCCGCAAGCACAAACCCAATCAACTTCCAGAAAAGTGTCTTCTGCAAGGCTGCGCTATGCCTCCCGGATGATCTGCAGCCCATCGAATTCGAATTTGAAGGGAATAACCCGCGCTCCCGCTGCGGCAACCGCATCGGCGACAGCAGCTTGCTTGCCGGGTTCCGTGAAGAACAGAAGGCATCCGCCCCCGCCGGCCCCGCAGGCCTTACCGTGGGGCGCGCCCGCGCCATAAGCTGCTTCGAATAAACGCTCGATCTGGTCGTTCGTTACCGAGGGATCCAGGGCCTTCTGATGCTTCCAACTCTGCCCGATCAACTCCCCGAACTCCTCCACGTTCCCCTCCAGGATCACGGTCCGCATCCGTATGGCGCAGTTGCGCAGATAGTAAAGAGCGTTCACGGTTTCGGGAACGCCCCTCCGGAACGCGCCCCATACGTGCTCATGGATATTGCCGGAAAGGCGTGATTTCCCCGTGTAGCACAACACCAGCCGCTTCTCCAGCTCTTCTACCATGGCGGGCGATATGTTTAGGCGCTCGACCTCTACGGCCTGCCCGAAGGTCATGTAGTTGAAGCCCCCTAGCGCCGCAGCATACTGATCTTGCTTCCCTCCCAAGATGCCCAGCATCTCTTCTAGCTGATAGGCCAGTTCTGCCACACGCTCGCGATATTCCTGTGTAGGATGTACCTGGGACTGCACCAAACTAAGCCAGCACACGTTCAACGATGCCGAGGTTCCCAACCCGGAGCCTGAAGGCAGGTCCGAGGAGTACGAAACCCGGATGCCTTCCTGGTTTCCTTCTCCGGCGTCTCCGGTCTCGATGATCTCGAGGCGCCCTTCTACGTACTTGTCTATGGTGGCGTTCACTACGGCGCCCCCGGCCCCTCGGGCGAAGATGGGCACATCGGTCCACGCGCCGGCAAAGTCCACTCGAACCGGCACCCTGCTCCGTACAATCATCGTGTGTCCTCCATTCTCGAGATTGACCACGTACTATGGGTCCTCCGGCGCATCCGTCACGGTGAGCCCGCGTTCCGGATTAGGGAAGAGCACGCGGTCCGCGCCGGCGGCCAGAAGGGTGTCTGCCATTTGGTGAGGATCTTCCGCCAGAGCGAGGATCGTGCCGCCGCCCCCCGCGCCGGCCAGCTTGGCTCCCCATGCTCCTGCTCTCCGCGCCACTTCGATGAGGCGATCGTTTTCGGGACCCGATCCGCCGAGATCCGCAACAAGATCCTGGTTCTCGTTCATCAGGGCTCCCAGACTGGGCCAATCTGCATGAAGCAAAGCCTTCTTGCCCGCGCGCGCCAAATCGGCGATGCGGGAATACGCCCGCCGTACCTTCTCGTCTCCAGCCAGCCACCTCTCCCTGGGGGAACTATGGACTTGCCCGGAGTGGCGCTGGATGCCCGTGTGCGCTGCGACCAACGGAGGAACGGTCACGTAGGCGGTCAGCGGCTCGACCGTAGCAAGCGGTTCGCCCGGCCGCTGCTGAAGGAACTCCTTCCCGCGAAAGTCCATGTAATTGATCCCGCCGAACACGGCCATATGCTGGTCCTGAAAGCCGCACATGACGCCCAGGATGTTTGCCTCGATGCGCCGCGCCGTCTCGGCGATCATCCAAGGGTTCATCTCCCACCCGAACCATAGGTCCAGGGCTCCAACCAGAGCCACCATAAGCGCTGTGGAGCCGGCGAGCCCGGCCCTCATGGGGATCTCCGTGGAGAGGCTCAGAACGAAGCCTCCTTCCACATGGGGGCCCAAATACTTTAGGGCAGCCCGAGGGAGGTCCAATCTGTCGCCCCTCAGCTCCAGATCATCCTCGCTGGCGATGTGCGCCCGTTCGTCACCCGCTTCGAGGACGATGGTCTTCGCAGGCGAGAGGGTACAAAAGGCGCGTTCGCGGGTGGAGATGCTCAGCACGCTCCCACCGTACATATCCGTGGGATTGCCTACAATCCCGCATCGGCCTGGTGCGTGGGCCACAATCCGGCGCTCACCTATCCCGTGCATTTGCCTCACCGTTTCAGCGTCACCTTCAGAAGCTGCAGCCAATAACGGCCGCTGTCTACATAGGTCACGTAGATGATCCTCCCACCGCCCTCGGCAAGCTCGGGATGTTCCTTCCCGGCATAACAGAAAGACTTCGCAAATGCCTGGTGCGGTGCGCCAATCTCGGCGATTTGGTGGTAGGGTCCCCAAGGATGTGCCGCCAGCGAGAGCCTCAGCCGCTCCTCTAGCCCTAGCGACTGCACCGCGAGGTACCCACCAAGATATCGGTTATAGCTGACGGTAAGCTCACCGGGAAATTCCTTCAATCCTTCCACTTGGGCGGCATCGGAAGGAGAGGGCGACCATCGCGGCTTCTCGGTTCCACCGGCATAGTATTCATAAGCCCGCGGATCCTCGATGCGGTTGGCAGGTACCCGAGCCAATCTGCCGCTATGCTGCCCGCCCGAGCCTCCATCCCCAAAGACGTACACCATGCCCCTATCAGCAGGATCCTGCACCACGGCATGTCCAAGGAGTATCCCCGGCGATGACCACCACACCAGGCTTCCGCCAAGCCCGGGCAGACGTACAAACGTAAGGTGCGCCGGGTCTTTGACGTCTGCACGGGCAAGACCATGACCTTCCACCCGAAAGTCGAAGGGGCCGGGACCGGTGGTGTTTACAATGGAGTAGAACACGTAAACCACCCTGTGAACACCATCGTACCACCCGTCCAAGGGCCACAGGCGCGTCCTGGCGGTTTCGCCGGGAATGTTGGGGATGAGTTGGCGGGCGAGGCCTGTTCCGGCGTCTGTAAGGAAGCGGTACCGTTTGAGAACGCTCTCTCCTGATCCTGAGGGCACCAGCAGGCCGCAGTTGGACACGCCTCCCACATACCTGCGCGCAGGATCCGGAGAGAGCAGGAACACGTCGCCAAAGAGCCAGAGGGTGGATGGGCCAAGCGCAATGGAGTAGCCGCAATCGGTTCCGCTGACGCCTGCGTTGTTGTCGGTGAATAGGAGGCCGCCATTTTCAACGCGTTCCACTCCGGGATTGGCGGTCGCCCGGGCAGGCCACCCGAGCAACGCGGCAGCCAGGATCGCAACGATGCACCCTGCGAGCAAATTCTTCGGGCTCATGGGCGCACCACACCTCCCAACCTGTGCGCCGGATGAGGCCGAGCTCCGGAACGGCCCGCGGCGGCAGATCCGTACGCCCAACTGGATGCACCCTTTCCCCAAGTGTGCCAAGAGCCTGTATGCCATAATCTCACCAATGAAGCGGCTAGACCGTTACCTCGTGCGCGAGATGGTGGTTCCGTTCCTCATCGGCCAGTGCGCCGTGGTCCTTATGCTCACGGGCACCGTCCTCTACAACAACGCCGACACGTTTCTGAATTACGGCATTCCAGCGCCCGGCGTCGCCAAGATCGCGCTCTACTTCATGCCTTACCTAGTGCACCTTACCATGCCCGTGGCTATGGCGGTTGCGGCCGCACTTACCGTGAGCCGCCTTTCTCGGGACAGTGAGATCACCGCCATGCGGGCAGCCGGCGTGAGCCTCACGCGCATCTTCTTGCCCGTTTTCGTATGCGGCTTCATCCTCAGCGCGGGAGACCTTTACTTCGGCGAACGCGTTGTTCCTTGGTCGAACCAGAAGTACGAACAGACCCTGGCGGAATTGTCACGCAGCATCAAGTTCCTCGTTCCGCAAGAGCGGCAGGTGGTGCAGTCGCCGGATCACAGGTACACCGCCTATGTAGGGAGGATGGACTTTCTGCCCGGCCGCAACCGCGCGCGCCTGACGAATGTGCTGATCCTTGCCTCGAGTTCCGTGGGGCCCTTCACCGGCGCCTCCGAGGAGTTTCCCATTGTGATCAATGCCCCCTGGGCGGAGTACGACGACGGCGTGTGGATCTTGCACCGGGCGAATGTGCGCATCTACCGGAATGGCGGCCGCGACGAAACCTACATCCGCAGCGAACCCGTTATCGTCAATTTCCGCATCGAGGAACGGGCATTCAGCCTCATTACCCTGAACCTGCCCCTCTATTCGGCCAACTCCGCCGCCGCTACCAGTACCCTCGGCGAGTTGCGTGAACGCATCGCCCAGGAACAAAGGAACCGATCCCTAAACCCCCGCGACGTTCTCGAATTCCACTTCAAGCTCTCGGTGCCGTTTTCCTGCCTTGTGTTCGCACTTGCCGCACCCCCGCTGAGCCTGCGCTTTGCGCGGGCAGGCAGCTTCATGGGAGTTCTCCTCTCCATCATCCTCGTCTTCGTCTACTGGAACACGCTGCTGGCGGCCAAGATCGTCGGAGCGAAGTATCCGGATGTTCTCCCTCCTGTGGTGGCTGCGTGGGGCCAGAACCTCCTCTTCTCCGCCATCGGTCTCTACGTTCTATGGAGAAGCGAGTGAACGCGGTGTGCCGACTGGCAGTGTTGGCATCCTTGCTTTTGTTCGGAGGATGGCCCATCGCTCCAGCCGGTGCCGGCCAAACGGCGGATGGGCTCCCCAAAAAGAATGCTCCCGCTGATGCACCCGAGAGCCGGCCGCAGTTGACGCCGCCCTCCGTTCAGCCTCCCCCACAAGGTCCGCCGTCTCCAGACATCGCCGAGATTACCTACGAGGCGGGAACACTCGGGCCCAAGGGCCAGATCTCCGCGCGCAATGTACGCATCACCGTGGGTGAGTACACGGTGAGCGGAGGCCGGGCCGAAGGCGACCTGGATCATGAAGTGGTGCTTACGGAGGGTGCCACCCTTACCTACCGCGGGCAGGTGCTCAGCGGAGACGAGATACAGTTCTCACCTCACACCCGCGCATTCCGCATCCGAAACCTTCACACAGCCCTCACCCCCGAGTTCCTCAACTACCGCCTGCTTTCGCCGCTTTATCTCGCCGGAGGCGACATTCAGGGGAGCCGGCGCGGACCGATGACTGGGGAAGATTTGGACGTGACGACGTGCAACCGGCTCGATCCCCATTACAGCTTCAAAGCGCGCGAGCTTACCGTAGAGCCGGGCAAGCGCATCGTGCTCAAGCGCGCCCTCTTCACGCTGTGGAAGCACCAACTGGTGTCCCTGCCCACGCTCATCATTCCCCTGGATCGGCGCATCCAACGCCGGGCAGGCTACTCGCCCCAATTCGGCCGAACCGCCGAAGAGGGCTTCTTTATGAAATCCGCGCTCAATTACCTCATGGCAGACCGCGTTCCCGGATTGATACGCCTGGACTTCATGGAGAAGAAGGGCGTCGGAACCGGCATCGAGCAAGATTGGAACCTCGCGCGCGCAGCCGGTCTGTTTGCCTTCTACGCCATCCCTACCGGCGGCGTCAATCGAAACGTGTCGGGCCGCGTCAATAACCGGCTGGATCTCGGCTCGGGCCAAACCCTTACGTTGGGCGGAGACTTCCAGAAGAACAGCTATCTCTCCCTGCCCGAAACCACCAATTTTGCATCGCGAGTGGGATACGCGCGGAACGCCGCAGGTTTCACCACGTCTCTCAACCTCAACGAAATGGGAACCGATTCTGCCGGTTACTCCACGCGATCCTTCACCGCCAACTTGTCCCAAACGGCGCGCATCTCTCGCTCGGTCAACGCGTCCCTCAACGCAGACTTCTCGGAGTTCCAGAGTTCCTCTAGTGCCGGATCTGTTCAACGAACGGATCAGCTTACAACCCGCTTTCTACTCGATGACAGCCACCCGAACTATGCCCTTCAGCTCGTCACATCGGGCAACATTGCCGTGGGGCGGGGAACCGCGCAATCCTTCTTCGGCGGGGTGGAACGCCTGCCGGAACTTGCCCTTACCAATTACCGCTTCAGCCACGGCTTCCTCAGCCGCATCCCCGCCACGTTCCAGCTCTCGGTAGGTCGCTTTGTTGAGGGGACCGGGCTCATAGGCGGCCCCTCGAATATCAGCACGGAGCGCGCGGTCGCCGGCTTCGACATCACGGGCATGCGCAGGCGGCTTGGAAGTCATGCCGACCTGAACCTCTCCGGAGGCTTCCAGCAATACTTCTATGGGGACGGAGCAGCACAATATGTCGTCAAGAACAGCGCAACCCTGACGGCTCGGTTTTGGAAGAACTCCGGCCTGCGCTTCGTATATAATTACCAGCGGCCGGAGGGTGGTTCTCCGTTTCGTTTCGATCGGCAGGGTGAGTTTCACACCCTTACGGCGGATGCCGGCTGGCTGGATGACCGGCGCCTGCAGCTTACGGCCCGCGTCGGCTACGACTTTGCTCAATCCGGGTTTGCCGGCAGTCCGGCTCAGCCTTGGCAATCACTCTCCCTGAACCTTTTGGCACGGCCTGTGGATTGGGCCCGCATCCAGCAACTGGTGTCCTTCGATCCCAACCGCGGCAAGATGATCGCTTTGACCAGCGACCTAAGGCTCCGGGGGCGCCATGACTTCTCTTTGGATATGGTGACACGCTACGATCCCCAGCGCAGCAAACTCGGTGCCGTGAACGCCCGGTTCAACGTTCCCATAGGAAGCGTCTGGCGCCTGCTGGGCATCGTGCAGTACAACGGCTACCTCAACCGCTTCGAAAGCCGCAGCTTCCAGTTGATCCGCGATTTCCACTGCCTGGAGGCTTCTCTCACCTACATCGAGAACCCGTTCGGCTTCCGGAGCGACCGGCAGATCCTCTTCCAGCTTCGCATCAAGGCGATACCGCTGTTCCAGGGCTTCGGCGTGGGCCAATTTGGACAGGCGTTGGACACGGGCCTGGGTGCGATTTACTGAGGCGGGTGCGCACCGCCCGCGGTTACTCATGCCGCAGGGCTTCGATGGGATCCAGCCGGGCTGCCCGGATGGCCGGGTAGATGCCGAAGAAAACTCCTACGAAGGCCGAGAATGCGAAGGCGCCCACAATGGACCACAGGGGCAGATGCACGGGAATTCCCGGATCGTTGTTGATGCCTCCCTTCATAAGGCGTTTGCTCACCGCACCTACGATCCAGGCCACCAAACCGCCCAACCCGATGCCCGCCAATCCGCCTGTGCCCGAAAGCGTGGCTGCTTCGATTAGGAACTGTACGAGTATGTCCCGGCGCTTGGCTCCCACTGCTTTGCGGATGCCGATCTCTCGCGTGCGCTCCGTAACCGACACCAACATGATGTTCATAATGCCGATGCCGCCTACCAACAGCGCCAACCCCGCCACGCTGCCGATCACCAGGCCGAAGATGTTGAGCACCCGTCCGATGGCGTTGAGGATGTTCTCCTGGCTGTCCACTCGGAAGCCCGGAGCGTTGTTGTGCCGGCGCATGAGGCGCTGCCATACTTGATCCATGGCGGCGTTCACCATGGAGGAGTCCCTGGGCTGGGCCCAGATCATCCCTACGATCTCCCGGCCTACATACCGCTTCTGGATGGTGGTAATGGGCGCCAGCAAAGCCCGGTCCGCGTCCTCGCCTCCTGTGCGTCCCTTTGGCGCCAGAACGCCCACAACCGTCGTCGTGATGCCGCGCAATTCGATATCCTTGCCGATGGGGTCTTCGTTAGGAAAAAGTTCCGCGCGGATCTTGTCGCCGATTACGCAGACCTTTGCCCAGTTGTCTTCATCGTCCCAGGTGAGGAAGCGTCCGGCTACCACAGACACGTTGCGAAGGCGGGCGTAATCCGGCTGTACGCCTATTGGGCGGCACTTGCTCTCCCGGTCACGGTAGGTGGCGGGGATATCCTCTCCAACGGGAAGCTCCGCCGATATGGATTGAATGAGATCGCACCCGCGGATGGCTCGCACGTCGTCCATCGTGAGGTTATCCACGCGTACGGCTTCTTTGTGGAGGCGGCTCTGCTCCGGCTCGTAGACGATAATAATCAGTTTGGAGCCCAGCCGCTCGAATTCGCTCACCACTTTGGCGCGGGCGCCCTCCACAATCGCCACCATGACGATAACGGCGCTCACCCCTATGATGACGCCCAGCATCGTGAGGGCGGAACGGAGTTTGTTGGCCCGAAGGTTTGCGAGGGCCGTTTCCAAACTTCTTAGAAGGCTCACTGGGGCCTCCGGCTGGCGTTACTTCATGTCCAGGTCTATCTGACGCCGCTTTGGACCCGTGTAAGGCAGGGGCTTTACGCGGTCCCCTTCCTTAAGGCCCTTCACAATCTCTACGAAACTGTCACCCCGCAGTCCTGCCACAATCTTGCGCTGGGTGAACACCTCCCGCGGCCTGCCGTTGTTGGGGACTGTGGTCACCAGGGTTACCGATGCATCGGAGCCGTCGCCTGCCACTCCGTCGGTGGGCAATCTCAGTACATTCTTTCTGCGGGCCACCACAATGGCGCACCGGGCGCTCATCCCGGGCTTGAGGCGCTCGTCGGGCCGATCCACAGCCACCTCCACGGCAAAGCGCACTACCCCTCCCTGCTGGGCGGGGTTCTGCTGCGCCAGAGCGCCGGATCCCTCGGCTGAGGGCGCTACACGCGTTACGTGCCCGCGGAAGAGCACACCGCGGACGCCGTCAATGGTAATCTCCACAGGGAGACCGGGCCGAACCTTGTGGACGTCCACCTCGTTGATGCTGATCTTTACCAGCATCTGCTGGAGGTCCGCCACTTGCACGATGGGCGTTCCGGATGAGAAGCTGCTCACGCCGGACATTACGAGCTCACCCTTCTCCACATACCGGCGCGTGACCACACCCGCCATGGGGGCGATGATCGTAGTGTCGCTCTGTTGAACCTGTACCTGCCGGAGCTGGTTCTCCAACTGGCTGACGACGGCTTGGGCCTGCATCACGTCGTCGAGCTTCATGCGGTCCTGCTTGCGCCCCGCTAGAGCAGCCTGCAAAGAGGCCTGCGCCTGACGCACTGCAGCTTCTGCAGCGGCTGCCTCATGGGCATAGATGCTTACTTGGGCAAGGTTCTCGCGCGCCGTCTGAAGGGCGGCAGCCTGCTGGTTCACCTGGCTCTCCGCCTCGGCCAGCTCCATGCGGTTTTGTTGGCCTATCAAGTCCAACTTCGCCTTGGCCTGATCCAGCCTCGCCTTGGCCGAAGCGAGGTCGGCTTGAGCCGCATCCACAGCCTGCTGAGACACGAAGCCTCGCTCCAACAGGCGCTCCTGACGCTGCAGGTTGCGCCGTGCTGCCAATTCCGCTGCCTTGGCCTCTTCATAACCCGATTGTGCCTGAACGAGGGCCTGGGGGTGGGTGGAGGTCTTCAAAAGGTTCAGGCGGTCCTGTGCCGCTTTGAGGGAGGCTTCAGCTTGGGCCACGGCGCTGCGGGTGAGGCCGGGCTGGGTGCGGCTCTGCTCCCGGGCTACCTCCAACCGCTCCTGAGCAGTACGGAGGTTCTCCCGCGCTTCCTTGATGGCGGCATCGGTTTGGTTCACCTGCCAGGAGGCCGCCCTCACGGCCTGCTCATAGCGGGCGCGGGCGCCGTCCAACTGGGCTTTGATCTGGGCAACCTGGCTGTTGATCTCGGTAGGATCAATCTTCGCCAACACCTGACCGGGCCGAACCACGGATCCTTCGTCCACGTACAGTTGGGCGATGCGGCCGGCCACCTTCGATTTGACGTCTATCTTCTTCAGCGGCTCGATGGAACCCGTTTCGGTTACTTCAATCTCAACATTTCCCCGGTCCACTGTTTCAAAGTGTTGGAGCGGGGGCGGAGTGCTCATGAGAGCGTGGACGGCATACCAGATGCCAGCACCTGCCATAGCCAGCGCAGCGGTGCAGCCAAGGACGAACCTTCGTTTCATATTTCCTTCACGCGGGGGTGCGCGGCATGCCCTTAGACACGCCGCCTGCTGAAACCATTACGGCTAGGCTGGTCCCCAGGTTTCGCGGCCCCTCATGATGCTACGGGGCAAACACCGGCGCGCGCACCTCGGAACAGCGCCGATGAAGGGGGCGGCGATCCCACTTAGCGGGCGACCCCAGGAGAGGAAAAGGTTACACCCAGCTTCTTGAGAGCCTCTTCAATGCGCTGATCGCCCGGTTCATACCCCACGATGGCTGCTGCGACCTTTCCGCTGCGGTCAATGATGTAGGTGGTGGGAATGGCATTCACCTTGTACTTGGATGCCGCGATGCTCTTGGAGGGATCGCGCTCCCCTGGATCGAAGGCAAAGGTAAAGGTGTACTTGCCGCTGTTCGCAGGGACCCATTGATCGTAAGCTTGCCGGTTGTCAAATGAGCATAGGGCCACCGCTTCTATGCCCTGGCCCTTGGCGGCGCGGTAGACCTGTTCCAGATGCGGCATGGATGCGCGGCAGGGGCCGCACCAGGTGGCCCAGAAATCCAGCAAGACGATCTTGCCCTTGTAATCCGAAAGCTTCAGCGTTCCGCCACCCCATTTCGGTACCTCGAAATCCGGTGCCGGGGTACCGCCGGCAAGGAGTTCGCCTCCCATGCTTTCTTTGGGAGCGTAGACCGGCCTTTTCGTGCTGCGAAGCTCCACCTGGGAGCCGTCCACACTGATGTTCGCCAACACAACGTTCCCGCTGAGCTTGAACGGAGCCCGGGCATCAAAGATCTCTGGACCATCCTTGGAATTGGCGAACTTGCCGTCATCGTTCACGTCAATCATCAGCCAGATCGGTCGCGTTTGTCGCCCGCCGGCAACCGGCTTTCCATCGTCCGTGATGGGCTTGGTGAACAGGGCATCGGCATCATTCTCCACAAGGAGCACTTTGTGCGATTTTCCGTCCAGCGTGATCGTCCCGGTCCGGGCCGCCGTGCGGTACATCAGTAAGGGTTTAAGGTCTGCGAAGCGATAGAGGGCGATGCCGTAATCCCCTGAACTGGTCTCCTTCACAGCAGAACCCCACGATGCGCGCAGGTGATACGTGTTTGGCCCATACAGCGTGCGCCCATTTCGCTGGACTTTGCGGCTCCACGCGCCAGTCCCATCATCGGTGAGATCGCCGTTCCGGTTCGCGTCCACGTAGATGCGCCACTCCCCCTGCGCGGGCTCGTCCAAGGCGATCAAATAGGCGGAACGCGGTCCGTTACCCAGATGCACCACAGCATACTTTGGGGAGCCGGCGTAGGAGGGTTCTTTGCGGATGCCCGGCGGCTTCTGAGTGGTGAGGGATATCTGGATGGGGTAATAGGGCAGGCCGTTGGCGGCCTCCACCTCCATTCTAAGGGGACCGAGCCTTATGGGAAGCTGCAGCCCTGTCGGCGCCGATGCCCAGGCGCACAAACCCGTGCCGACCAGAAGTCCGAAGGCGCAAAGCGTGGAACGGAAGCTCGTCATGGAAGCATTCTCCTCGCAGCATGGGTGGCGGTGCTGCTAGGCATTATAAGGATTGATTGAGCGTTCTGTCAAATGCTCTTTTTCCGCTCTCGCCGGGGATGGGGCGCTCCAACACGGAGCGGGTAGAATGGAATAGTTGGCGGCTCAATCCGTTAGTCCGCAGCGTGCGGCGCTTGCTTCGGTTCCATAGTTCTTCTTGTTCGGGAGCTACCGGTGCGCATCTTTTGCGATCCCCTTGGTGATTTCGTAGACGTCCCGCACTCCCCGCAGCGCATCGTGAGCCTCGTGTCTTCGGCTACCGAGATCATCGCAGCGGTGGGGCATATCAGCCGCGTCGCAGGCGTGTCTTCCTATTGCCCGCGCTATGTGGATGGACTTTCTGCCCCAATCGTCGGGGATTATCTCCGGGTAGATGAAGCGCTCCTCCGGAGTATTCAGCCCGATCTCGTGCTTACAACCACCGGCGTTCAGCGCGGCCTGGCCCGCAAGCTTCATGCAGGCGGCTATCCCGTTTATGTGCTGCCGCTCCCCAACAGCATTTGGTCCATTCTGGATGGCGTCCTGCTGATCGGAGGGCTTCTGGATGCGCTGCCGGAGGCACAACGGCTGGCAGACCGATGGGGCGAGTGGTTCTCGCGGATGGTGTGTTCCGCTCCCCAACCGCCTCCCCGCGTCTATGCAGAGCTTTGGTTCGGACGGCATGTGCGGATGCCGGGAGGGCTCACCTTCGTGTCGGATCTCATCAGGGCTGCAGGCGGAACACCCCTCTTCTGCGATGTCCCGGCAGCCTATCTTCCCCTGGATCTGAACGCCGTGGATGCTCGCGCTCCAGCCGTGGCTCTTTTCTTTTCCGAGCCGGAGTACCCTGTAGATGGGCTCAGCCTGGCCCAGGAGCGCGGCTGGTTGAAACGATGGCCGCATCTGCGGGTGATCCAGTCCACCGTTGAGCGCGGCCGCAACCTCATCCACGACGGGCCCTCGTTTATGGATACTGCCGAATGGCTTCGGATGCAAATCCAAGCTGGTTAGGTTTGCAGGTAGGGGACACTTCGGCCGCCCGATGTGCGTATGAAGGTGAAGAGCATGCAACAGTTGGCCGATAACACACCCGGGGGCAGGGAGATGCAGTCGGCGCGCTGAACTGTCCCTGGGCATCTTAGATCACGTTGATTCGAGGAGGAATCAATGAGCGTTTCCGCAACCATGGAACGCAGGCGTCGCAACGGTGCGGCCCGCGAGAACATCAACCCCTATCAAATCGCTCTCCAGCAACTTGCCATTGCCGCAGAACGCCTCGGATTGGATCCCGGGCTCCACGAAGTTCTCAAACACCCGAAACGCGAGCTCACAGTCAACTTCCCTGTGAAGATGGACAACGGCTCTACCCGCGTCTTTACAGGCTACCGAGTGCAGCACAACCTCTCCCGAGGTCCCGCCAAAGGAGGGATCCGCTACAGCCCCAATACCGATCTGGACGAAGTGCGGGCTCTCGCCATGTGGATGACTTGGAAATCCGCCATCGTAGATCTTCCGTTCGGCGGCGCCAAGGGAGGGGTGGTTGTGGACCCGCGTGCGCTCAGCATAGCGGAGCTTGAGCGCATGACGCGCCGCTACACCACGGAGATCAGCCTTCTCATCGGTCCCGACACGGATATCCCGGCTCCTGATGTGGCAACGAACCCCCAGGTGATGGCTTGGATCATGGACACCTATTCCATGCATCGAGGGCATACATATCCGGCGGTGGTGACGGGCAAACCCATCGCTATAGGGGGCTCCGAGGGGAGGCAGGACGCCACGGGCCGCGGCGTAGTGATCATCGCCAGAGAAGCAGCGCGAGAGCTCGGCATTTCTCTACCCAAAGCGACCGTTGCCGTTCAGGGCTTCGGCAATGTAGGCGCCGTTGCAGCGCGCATCTTCCACGAAGCGGGAGCCAAAGTCGTGGCCGTGTGTGACAGCATCGGCGGCCTCTATAACCCGAACGGGCTGGATATCCCTGCCCTCCTCGACTGCTCCCATCGAGACGGTACGCTGGCAACCCATCCTGGCGGCGAGCCGGTGTCTGCATCCGAACTGCTGGAACTCGACGTGGACATCCTGGTGCCCGCCGCAACGGAGAGCCAGATCACCGGCGACAATGCCGAGCGCATATCGGCAAAGCTCGTGATCGAAGGAGCCAATGGGCCCACTACGCCGCTTGCGGATCGCATCCTCTATGAGCGCGGCGTGTTCCTGGTACCCGATGTGCTCGCCAATGCCGGCGGCGTCATCGTGTCGTACTTCGAATGGGTGCAGGATCTTCAGAGCTACTTCTGGGCCGAGAGTGAAGTGAACAGCCGCATGGAACAGATGCTCCTGCGGGCCTACAAGAACGTACGGGCCACTGCTTCCCGGGAGAGTGTGGATATGCGCACTGCGGCCTACCTCGTTGGGGTGCAGCGCGTAGCCGAGGCCACGCTCCTACGCGGCATCTATCCTTGAGCCGTGCCAACGACGGCCGGGCATCAACGAAAGGCGCGCCGGTTAACGTCTTTGCATCTCTGCACCCGTGGCTACCGCCGTTTCCACGGCCGAGTGTGCCGTTCTGAGAGGCAACGTGACAAAAGACGCATGCCCTGGACCTTAGTGGCGCCGCCGGTTGTAATCTCGCAACCAACAGACGAACACAGGGCCGGTGACGGGATGACCACCGGCCCTGTAGAGCGTTCCTCCAAGGCACTTCCGAAGATTACTTCTTCTTCGGTGTTGCTTTCTTGGCCGCAGTTTTCTTGACTACCTTCTTGACGGGGGCCTTCTTGGCTGCACCCTTCTTGACTACCTTCTTGACGGGGGCCTTCTTGGCTGCACCCTTCTTGACTAC
>JBMFSQ010000014.1:56357-86737 GCA_049967475.1 Chthonomonadales bacterium
CCTTCTTGACTACCTTCTTGACGGGGGCCTTCTTGGCTGCACCCTTCTTGACTACCTTCTTGACGGGGGCCTTCTTGGCTGCACCCTTCTTGACTACTTTCACCACCTTCTTGACCGGCTTCTTCTCCTTTTGCGGCCCTGCCACAGTGGTAGCAATAGCCCCGAATAGAAAGGCAACTGCCACCAAGGAGGCGATCAGTCGTTTCATGCGCGCCACTCCTTTCCTCACTGAATGTCGGGGGACCTACAACGCAGTTGTTCGTTCGACAGCGTTGGGCCCAATCCCTGCTTTGGATACGGTTTTGTGCTAAGGACGGTGTTCCCGCGAAGCCAATGGAGGATGCCAGGCCATGCCGGCGTGCGCCATTGCAAACGCCCAGGTGTCTGCAGCCTCTTCCATCCACTTGGCCATCGGCTTTCCGCCGCCGTGTCCTGCTTCGGTCTCGATGCGGATCAGGATGGGTGCTGTGCCGGCCTGAGCTGCTTGGAGGGCGGCGGCAAACTTGAAGGAGTGACCGGGGGCAACACGGTCGTCGTGATCGCCCGTGGTGATGAGAGTGGCAGGGTATCGAGTGCCCGAGCGGATGTTATGCAGCGGCGAATAGGCCAATAACACCCGAAACATATGGGGGTCCTCGCTGGTGCCGTAGTCCGAAGCCCACATCCACCCGATGGTGAATCTATGGTACCTGAGCATGTCCAGTACGCCTACCGCCGGTAGAGCGGCGGCGAACAGATCCGGCCGCTGGGTGAGAGCAGCCCCTACCAGCAGTCCTCCATTGGAACCTCCTGCGATTACAAGCCGCTCCGGCCGCGTGTACCCCTTGCGTATGAGGTATTCTGCCGCAGCGATGAAATCGTCAAAAACATTCTGTTTGTGTTCCCGTGTCCCCGCACGGTGCCACTCCTCGCCGAACTCCCCGCCGCCCCGCAAATTCGGAACGGCATACACACCGCCCTGTTCCATCCAAATGAGGGCTGGAATGGATAGACCGGGCGTGATCGGGATGTTGAAGCCGCCGTACCCGGTAAGGTAACACGGGTGGGATCCGTCCAGCCGCAACCCCTTCCGATGCGTCACAAACATCGGGATGCGCGTGCCGTCTTTGCTTCGATACCAAACTTGCCGCGTCTCGAATGGAGAAGCATCGAAACGCATCTCCGGCTTTCGATAGACCCTAGACCGCATCGTTGCGGTGTCGTAGCGATAGACCGTTGGAGGCATCAGGAAGGAGGTAAAAGTGTAGAAAAACTCCCCGTCGGACCGCTTGCCGGTAATCTCGGTGATCGTGCCGATGCCGGGCAGCCGCACGGAGCGGACAAGCCTCCCCTCCAGATCAAAGATCTGCAGCCGGCTGCACGCATTGTGAAGGGTCCGAACAACGGCGAAACTGCCCACGAGGTGCACTTCCTGAAGGGTGTCTTTTCCTTCCGGCAGAAGAGTGCGCCAATGCTCCGGCGCCGGCTGGTTGAGGTCTATAGCCACGAGCTTGCGGCGAGGCGCTTCGCGGTCTGTCACTACGTAGAATGTGGCGCCGTCATTCCCTACAACCCAGTAGGCTGCATCGAAACCATCCAGCAATTTCACCACCGGCGCCGCCAAGTCCGGACGGCGAGGGTCTCCCAAATCCTTCACATAGACGCGGGTCCGCGGATCGGTGCCTACGGTAAGGTAAAGGATCAGATAGCGGCCGTCTTCGGATACGGTGCCGCTGATGCCCCAGTCTGGGTGATCGGGGCGCTCATAGATGACGGCATCGCGCTCTTGAGGTTCGCCCAGGCGGTGGTAGTAAAGCCTTTGCTGAGTATTCACGGCTAAGAGCGGGTTTCCTCCTTCCGGCGCGGGATACCGCGAGTAAAAGAACCCTGCCCCATCGTGGGTCCACGACGCTCCCGTGAACTTGGTCCATTCCAGGCGGTCTGAAAGATCCGCTCCAGTGTCCACATCACGCACATGGAACGTCTGCCAGTCCGATCCCTTTTGGCTCAGGGAGTAGGCCAAACGCGTTCCGTCGGGAGACACATCGGCTGCAGTCACGGCCACGGTGCCCGATGCCGAAAGGGTGTTAGGGTCCAGGAGAACGCGAGGCTCACCTGCGAGCCCTTGTTGCCAGTAAAGCACCGGCTGGTTTTGCAATCCATCGTTCTTGAAGAAGAAATAGCGGCCCGCCTCCCGGAACGGAGCTCGGTATCGCGGATAGTCGAACAACTCTTCCAGGCGTCGGCGAAAGGGTTCCCGCTGGGGGAGAGATCGCAGATACGGCAGCGTCACACGGTTCTGAGCCTCAATCCATTCCCGGGTTTCAGGAGATTGGGTGTCTTCGAGCCACCGGTAGGGGTCTGATATCTTGACGCCGTAGTAGTCGTCTACCTGTTCCACCCGGCGCGTCGGGGGAATGGGAAGGTTCACGTTTTGTGCGATTACTGCCACAGCGACGGCGCATATAAGAACTTCTGCAACCATGGCGTCCTCCGGAGAATTACCGCCTGGGGAAGGCGGCAGGTGCTATTTCGCTGCTGCCCGCGCCGTTTCCCTCCTTCGGCGCAGGCCAGGCAGGAGATCGCAATCCTCGTGCAGAATGCGGGATAGCGAGGGGTCACAATTCCCGCCGGTTGCCGTGTGGTGTTTTGCGGGACACAAGGTTCCTGCGGCAAAATACCGGGCACCTCAGTGGTTCGGGAGAGCATTGGAGGTTACCATGGCGAAAACGCACCTGCTTCTGATGGTAGCTGCGGTCCTCCTCCTGCCGGGCTGCGGCAGCGGGGGAGCGCCCGGAGGAGATCTCGCCGGAGCGGTTACCGACGTGGACGGAAACGCTGTCGCCGGCGCTACCGTTTACGTGGGGTCCAATCAGACACGCTCGCTTCAAAACGGATCGTTCATCCTTCGTGGTGTGGGTGGAGGGTACCAAACGGTTCACGCCACAGCAACGATTGGAGGACACACGTGGAGCGGGCAGACGGTGGTGGATGTAACCAGCGGCGACCTCACCCGCACGGTGACTGTGGTGATCTCGGATGAGCGCTTTCAAGGCTCCATCGCCGGAACGGTAATAGATCCCAATGGTTTTGCCATCGAAGGTGCTAAGGTCTTCGTGGGCCAGAACGCCGGATCAACGCTTGCTGTGACCGACCGGAACGGGAACTATCAGGTGGATCACCTTCCCTCCGGCGTTACCTACACGGTGACGGCCTCCGCCATCAACTTCCTCAACGACACCAAGCAGGTGCACGTGGATGCCAACCTTACCTCCGCCGCATCCTTCGCACTCACAGCGGCCGGCTTTCAGGGCACGATCCCGCCTCCCACCTCTCTGGTGGCGCAATCCTGGACCCAGCCTTCATCCATCTCTCGGGCGGATGACTTAACGCGGAGCTTCTACGACGGGCTCCGGCGCTTCTATCGCCGAAAGAAGGGGCTTCCCGACGGACCCGTGGCCCGCTCTATCGAGCGCAAGAACACCTCCCGGTCTTGGCCTGCAAACGCCATGATCGAAGTGGATCTCTTCTGGAGTTACCAGAACTTCACGGATCTGCTGGGATACGCCATAGATCGGGGACGCAGTACCAGCACCTTGGCAGGTATTGCCCTCTTGCGCGATCCCCTCGCAGCCGTCTTCTTCGATGCAGATCCTGCCCTCTCTCCCGACGTTACCTACTATTACGATGTTCGCCGTCTGGACACGGTAGGTTTCCCCAACAACGGGGCGGAAGGAGCCGCCAGTCCCATCGCAAGCGCTACGCCGTTCCAGCCCATTCACGCGCAGTCGCCATCGGGGGGACAGACCATTGCCGGCAATCCGCTCTTTGTGTGGACGAGTGTCCCCGGGGCTGCCCAGTATCAAGTGTTTCTGTTCGACCGCTTCCCCGATTTGCGCAGCTCTACAGATCCCAACGGCGTGGTGAGCATCTGGACTGGCGGCAGCTCCACAGTGAATGCTCCCGCCACCAGCACGGTTTATGACGGGCCCGCCCTGGTGAGCGGCCACACGTACTATTGGACCGTTGTGGCTTCGGATGCCGCCGGAGACACGTACTCCGCCAGTGAAATCGCACGCTTCACGGTGCGGTAACCCGTTTGCGGCGGCACGCATCCGGGACTTAGGGCGGGCGATGGACAAACGGTCCGGTCGCTGCGTTAGCCGTAATCCGGAGCAACGGTTTGCCCGCTCAAAGCGCTGCGTTCGGAAGCCTCGAGGATCGCGATGACGCGGCGAGCCTCCTCAGGTTTGACTGCGAGTTCCTCTCCTTGTGTGAGATGCGCGACGATGTTGCGGTAGTAGGCTCCCCAGTCGCTCTTATGGTAGGGAACTTGGAGCCTGGCTGAGTATCCCTCCACGGAGGTGTAAATCGTGAAGGGCTCCTTGCCTTCGTCTACGATGGCCCCACGGGTACCCAGGATGCGCCATCGCGGTTTGGGTGCAAAACTGATGGTTCCGATTTCGAGCTGCGCAGCGCACCCGTCCGAGAAGCGCCACGTGGCCAAAGCGTAATCCTCATTCGTTACGTCATTCCAAACGCGCTTCTGGAAGATGCCGCTCACCCCGGTGACACTGGCTGGAGTAAGGTTAAGGATCCAATCAATAAAGTGTGCGCCCCAATCGAACATCACGCCGCCGGACACATCCTTCTGCGCCCTCCACCAGGTTCCCGGATGCCCATATCCTCCGGCGTAGGCTTCAATCTGGAAGAGTTCGCCCAGGACACCCTTTTGCACGGCCTCGCGGATGGCGCAGTAATCCCCATCCCACCGGCGATTGTGGAAGACGGAGAGCATCACGCCGGCCTTCTTTGCCGCCGCGATCATGGCATCTGCCTCCGCTACTGTAAGGCACATGGGCTTCTCTACAATGACGTGCTTTCCGGCTTCGGCGCACTGTATGGCGATGCGCGCATGCAGATTGTGCGGAAGGATCACCACGCATAAGTCCACTGCCTTGTCGGCCAGCAAACTCTCCACAGAAGCGTACGTTTTGATGCCGGGAAACTCCGATCGTGCCACTTCCAGGCGCTTCACGTCCGTGTCACACGCGGCATAAGGTTCCACGCCTGCGGACCGCATCCACCCCAGGTGCGCTCTGCCCATATTGAACGCACCGCCGTATCCAATCACCGCACCCTTGAGGCCTCGCGTCATCTTGAAATCCTCCCTTCCCCGCGCCCCATCCTCCGTTAGGGGCCTACGCTGGGCCCTTGCCGTGAGAGCGGGCACCAGCTCCAAAGTGCGTCTTTGTACCCCTGAATTCCTCTTTACGGGCGCGGCGTTGAGAAGAATACCGGTTCCTACGGTGAGCGAAGGGGTTTGCTGAAACCGGCTCAAATTCATGCTGCGCCTGCCGGGCAAGCGGGTATCATAGGAGATGTGCGAAGCATCCATTCCAGATTACAGGAGGTTGCCATGCAGTACACCAATCTGGGACGAACTGCGCTCAAGGTAAGCCGCCTTTGCTTGGGTACCATGAACTTCGGTCCGCTCACTACGGAGGAGGAGAGCCATGCGATTATGGATCGGGCCCTCGAGCATGGCATCAACTTCTTCGACACGGCCAACGTATACGGCTGGAAGAAAGGTGAGGGTGTAACCGAGCAGATCATCGGCCGTTGGTTCGCCAAGGGCGGGGGCCGCAGAGAGAAGGTGGTCCTTGCCACCAAAGTGTACGGTGATATGGGCGACTGGCCTAATGAGGCGCGCCTTTCCGCGTTGCACATCCGGCGTGCTTGTGAGGCAAGCCTCCGCCGCCTCCAAACGGATTACATTGACCTCTACCAGATGCACCACATCCACCGGGAGGCACCCTGGGAGGAAGTCTGGCAGGCGATGGAGCTCCTCGTGCAGCAGGGGAAGGTTCTCTACGTGGGCTCCTCCAACTTTGCCGGCTGGCATATCGCCAAAGCGAATGAGGCCGCGAAGGATCGCCACTTTATGGGGCTGGTGTCCGAACAGTGCCTCTATAACCTCAACGCGCGGGCTGTGGAGATGGAGGTGCTGCCGGCCTGCGAGGATTACGGCTTGGGCGTAATTCCGTGGAGCCCCCTGGCAGGAGGGCTGCTGGGCGGGGTACTGCAGAAGATCGAAGAGGGAAGGCGCGCATCCGAAGGTGTGCAAAAGGCCCTAGAGCAAAACCGCAGCAAGATAGAGCGGTGGGAAGCTCTCTGCCGCGATCTGGGTGAGGAACCTGCCAATGTCGCCTTGGCTTGGCTCCTGACGCGCAAGCCCGTGACGGCTCCCATCATCGGACCTCGCACCGTCGGCCAACTGGACGGTACGCTCCGCGCACTGGAGATCCAGCTCTCCCCAGAGACGTTGGCTACGCTCGACCAGATCTTTCCGGGGCATAAGCCTGCGCCGGAGGATTTTGCCTGGTAACGCAGGCTTGGCAGTCACGAAACGCCCGGGGGGATGCCGATGCGCCCCCCGGGTTTTATTTAGGGGCAGCGCGTTCCCCGTAGAGCGCAGGCGGAGGCGGGATGCCAACGCGGCGGCACAACGCAAGGAGCGCTTTCCGCGCGTCGTCCGAGTGCGGAGCGAGCATCACTGCAGCCTGGGCTTCAATGAGGGCGTCACGATAGCGGCCGTCCTGCTCCAGTCGGCGTGCAAGAGCCATCCGAATTGCGGGATTGCCCGGCTGGTGGTCTCGCCGAGTGGTGAGGGCTGCACGGGCGTTGCGCGCCGAGATGAGGCGGGCGGCAAGGGCGCGCTCAGCATTCGCTACCTGGGTATTGCCCAATTGCGCATATCCCTGAGCCAGGGCCATCCGCACCGAACCATCGTCCGGCCGCTCTCGAGCCAGCAGCGTGTACACGTAGAGGGCCGGCCGCAGGCGGCGCTGCTCGAGATACATCCGCCCCAAATGTTCCAAGGCGCGCTGGTCATGGGGATCCAGTTCGAGCGCGGAAAGATAGTGGTGTTCTGCTGATCTGCGATCGCGCCGGCGCCCGGGATCATCCAACGCGTCCGCCAGGAGGGTATGAGCGCGGGACAAGTTCGGGTTCTGCGAAAGGAGCTGCTCCAAAAGATGCTGCGCCTCCGTAGCACGGTGCATCTGCAGCAGGAGTGTGCACAGCGAAAGGAGTACCCCCGGCTCCTTCGGTGCTGCCCTTCGAGCCTGCTCAGCCTCGGAGAGGGCATCCTGGTAATCGAACAGCGTGTCGAACTCCTCCGACAGACCAAGGTGGCCGCCCACGTTCTGAGGATCCAGCGCAGCCGCTCCGCGCTTTAGAACGACCAGGGAGGGCCCTTCGCGCCCGAAGGCCGCCGCATAAAGAGCTCGGCTCTCCCCGATATATCCCATCGCCTCGCCAGGCGCCAGCGCCTGAAGCCGTCGGTATGTCTGAAGCGCTTCCGTATGAAGACCCAAGAGGATCTCTATGGAGCCGAGATCGCCATAGGCCCGAAGGTCTGCCGCCGGGCTCTTTCCCAGTGCGCTTCGCAACGCCTGCCGGGCGGAGATGAGATCCCCGGCGCCTTCAGCCTCTCTGCCGTAACTGATGAGGCTCAACGCATCGGGATGCGCCCCCAACTGCCGGCGTTTTTCCGTGGCCGCCAACCAGGAAGCCCGCACGGAGGCCCGGTCATCACGGGGCATCGCGGGAATAGGCGGCAGGATCGCGTTGGGCGCCATCGTGAGGAGTTTGGGGGGACTGCCATGCACGCAGCCCCTGCCGCACGCGGACGGCCAGCAGGGCGGTACTGCCCGCCACGAGCGCCGCAGCGGCCCATACCGGAATTTGGCGCAAACGCGGAACCCGCCCCAAAGGACGTGGCGATCGGTTCATCATGCGCCTTTATTTGCATGCCGTACTTCGTTTTCCTGCCGAAGCAACCTTCGCAATACTGAGTGCCTTGCTGGGCCCGTCGCCTCGGCCCCGGCCTCGCTGCGCTCGTGGCCGGAACGTGTCGCCGCCACGGGGGCGCATCTCCTTGGGCTGCAGCTGAAGTCTAGGCAGCGCGGGCGGCAAGGCAATCGAGGGTCTGGGTGCCATCGCAGACGATTGCATACACCTCCAATACCTGGAGTGAGGGCAGCTCCTCGCTTTCCGTTATCTTGCGTCTTGTTGTCCGAACTTAGCAGCGTAGGCGGTGCGATCACGGGTCTCCTTGGGGTATAATTGCAGAACGCGCTCTGGAAGGGGCGCGCGCTTTCTGTTTGCATCATCCCATCTGCGATCGGCCCGGCATGACGTCCGCATCAAAAATCGAAATGATCACTTTAGGCTGCGCCAAGAACCGTGTGGACGCGGAGGAAGTTCTTGGCGCACTGGAAGAGCGCGGTTGCCGCATCGCAGGGGCCGCTAAGTCGGACGTAGTAGTAATCAATACGTGCGGCTTCATCGAGGCTGCCAAGCAGGAGTCTGTAGACGTTATCCTCGAGGTCCTCGAGCGCAAAAAGCAAGGCCGCGTGGGCAAGGTCGTAGTCGCTGGATGTTTGGCCCAGCGGTACGCTCAAGAACTCGCCCGGGAACTGCCGGCTGTGGATGCCTTCATTGGTACCGGCGGCCCCCAGGCTGTTGCCGACGCTGTGGCCGATGTTTTGGAAGGCAGGGACCGCCTCATCCGCGTTCTTCCGCAACCGGTGCACACATGGTCCTCATCGCTCAGGCGGGTGCTCACGACAACTCCGTGGACCGCGTATCTCAAAATCAGTGAGGGATGTAACCATCCATGCACCTTCTGCGCCATCCCGGCCATCAGGGGGCCCCATGTTAGCAAACCGCTGGAGAGGGTTGTAGCGGAGGCCGAGTACCTTGCTCGGCGCGGCGTGAAGGAGTTGGTGCTGGTGGGCCAGGACACCACCCAGTACGGGTATGACCTCGCGGGGCGCACGCTCCTCCCCGACCTCCTAAAGGCGCTCGCCCAGGTGGACGGTGTGGAGTGGATCCGGCTGCTGTACTGCTATCCCAGCCGGATGCAGCAGCCGCTCATCGAGGCTCTTGCATCAACTCCCAAGGTGTGCGCCTACGTGGATATGCCCCTTCAGCATGCTGCAGAAGATATCCTGCGGGCTATGCGTCGGCCCATGAACTCCCAGGCATACCTGCGCATCATAAACGATCTTCGTCAGTGCCTTCCCGATGTGGCCCTCAGGTCCACCTTCATCGTGGGCTTTCCTGGGGAGACGCCTCAGCACTTTCGTGAACTGGAGAGCTTTCTGCAGGCAGCCCGGTTCGACCATGTGGGCGTATTCGAGTACTCCCGGGAAGAGGGTACTCCTGCCGCAAGCTTTACCGGTGGGGTGGCTGTTCGCATCAAGCGCGCTCGCAAGGATCGCCTCATGAGGCTCCAGCAGCATGTATCCCTTCAGCAGAACCAGCGGTGGATCGGCAGGCGTTTGCGCGTTCTGGTTGAACAGGTTGTTGAGGGGTCTCAGGGCCGCATCGCCGTGGGGCGGTCATTCCGTGATGCTCCGGAAGTGGATGGCCGCGTGCTGATCCGGAACAGCCGCGCCAAACCGGGCGAATTCGTGTGGGCCCACATCACAGGCGCCCAACCGTACGATTTAACAGCACAAGAGGTGGCGAGTGCCGGCACCCCGGCTGACGGTAGGGTGGAAACAACTCCGTTGCCGGCTCATGCCCCTGGGGAGGATTACCGTGTCCATTGCAACCAAACCTGAACTGACCGAAGCCCTTGCCATGCGCTTCGCGTCGGACCTTTTCTTTCGGGCGCTGCTGGAGGTGGCGGAACCCGTTAAGGCGTCTGAAGCGGTTCGATTGGTCCAGCGCGATGATGTAGACCTTCGCCTCGCCCGCGTGATCCTCGCCAGCTTCCCACAGCGCTTTACCCTGGTCGAACGCAAATGGGCTCCCGCCATCCGCATGGCCGATCCTACGCGACCCACAGAACGCAACCTTTCCGACGTTCTAGACGCCGCTGGAGTGCCCCTTTCGGTGGAATGCCTCGCTCGCGAACTGGGCGCCATCTATAAACGGCCTGCAGAGATCTATGAGCCCATCCTTAATCGGCTGTTGGCAAACTCCGATCTCTATTTCCCTGTTCCGGGCCGCAGGTTCGGTCTCGCAAAATGGCTCCTCATCACCACCGGACCATCCGATGAGGACGTTCGCTTCGACAATTACATCAAACCCTCGGACCTAACGCCCTACGAGGCCGCATCTCAGGGGATGGACCCTGAGGATGTGTCCTCCGTGGTAGCCTTCCTGGACGAGGTGCGGGCGCCCGTGCCCAACCGCATCCTGCAATACCTCGCATGGCGCGTTAATCCGCGGCGCTTCAACCCTGCCCGCTTCTTCACAGCCCTCCTCGAAGACGGCCGCTCGGTATGCCTGTCCGACGGCATGTGGATCGGACCGGCCGCAGCATCTGCGCTGGCATCCTTCTTCCCGGCCATCGCAGAGCATGAGGTGGACGAATTCGGTGAGGCAGCCAAAGCCGAAGCCCAGCAGCCCCTCGTTATCTCCGACGCCGACTTGGCTCAGCTCGTGGATGCCGTCCTCAAGAACCCAACCACAACCCGGGCATCCCGCCTCCTGGAGGATCTCTTTGAAGTGTCCCCCGGAGACCCCACATACGAGGGCGATCTTCAGACAGTTGTTCGTGCACTCCAGGCAAGCGACCAGGTGATTTGGCTCGGGTCGGACCGCTTCCTGCCTCAGGGAGCGATCCACGAATATATCTACACCGTTCCCGAGATCCTTCGCTTCCCAACAGTCCACTACACAGATCAGGAAGGGAACGAGGTGGACCTCCTCCTAGAGGATGAGGGGCTCGACGGCGGGCTTCAGAGAGAGATTATGAACCCGCTGGCACAGGATGTACTGGACGAGGAGCCCGCCTATGAACCCGACCCCAATCCGCCGGCTACGGCGCGCTGCGTCCTCAAATTCCACCACAAGGAGATCGGCACGCTTCCGCTGAGCATGCTCGCACCAGGCTTCTTCCCGGTAGAGCCCAAGATCCTCCAAGTGCAGGTAGTGCTGCCGAACGGTCACCGGGTTGAGGCGTGGGTGAACAACGACACGCGCCTGCTCTACGGGCTTCTGGATTGGTACAACACGCTCCCGGTAGACTCCGGTGCCGTGTTCTACCTGGAGCGGCAGGCGCCGGATCAGTACGTGATCACATACGGAGAAGAGACGGAACCCTCCATGTTCATCAGCCGCAACCGAGTGAACGACCTTCTGGAATTGGGGCGCAACGCCGAAGTGGAGCAGCTTCCAACCTTTGACATCCTGCGGCAGATCATGGAGCACTACCGCAAGGGCATCGAATACCTCACCTTGCTCACCGAGGTGAACATCGCCCGCAGGACCACGCGGCGGATGGTGGCGTCTCTCCTTTCGGAGTACCATTGCTTCTTCCAGCGCGGCGGCGCATGGGTCTATGACGCCCGCAAGCTCAGCCAGGGCTTCGACCGCAGCAAGCGCAAGTACCTGAAGAAGTAGCGCAGATCGGCACCAACGGGGGCATCGGGCAGCCGGGCCCCCGTTCCTTGGAACAATCATGACTGTGCGCGTTCGTTATGCTCCCAGCCCAACGGGGTCTCCCCACGTGGGAAATCTGAGAACCGCCATCTATAACTGGCTGCTTGCCCGCAAGACCGGAGGCGTCTTCATCGCCCGCCTGGAAGACACGGATCGGGATCCGGAACGGTATCGGCCCGAAGCCATTGCCGAAATCGAAGAGAGCCTGCGCTTTCTGGGTATGGAGCCCGACGAATGGTGGGTGTCCGGCGGGCCCTATGGCCCCTATGTGCAATCTCAGCGGCTCCATCTCTACCGTGATGCGGCCGAAGAACTCATTGCAAAAGGCATGGCCTACCGCTGCTATTGCACGGAGGAACGCCTTCAAGAGATGCGCCGCCGCCAGCAGCAGCAGGGGCTCCCCACCGGTTACGACCGGCGGTGCCGTCGGCTCACTCCCGATGAGCGCGCCCGGTATGAAGCGCAAGGGCTTCCCTCCGTGGTGCGCTTGGCTGTTCCCCTCGATGGAACAACTGCCTATCACGACGAAGTGTATGGTGACGTGAAAGTCGAAAACCGCACAGTAGACGACCAGGTGCTCCTCAAATCCAACGGTTGGCCTACCTACCACCTGGCCGAGGTCGTGGATGATCATGCACAGCAGATTACCCACGTAATCCGCGGTGAGGATTGGATGCCGTCCACACCCAAACACGTAATGCTCTTCCGCGCTTTTGGCTGGCCTGAGCCCAAATGGGTGCATGTGCCCCTTATCCTCGGTAAGGACCGCAAGAAGCTCAGCAAGAGGCACGGTTCTACGCAGTTTTTAGACTTCGTGCGCGCCGGGTACCTCCCGGAGGCTCTCATCAACTTCCTCGCCCTGCTCGGATGGTCCGCCGGCGAAGAGAACCGCGAGCTGTTCAGCGTCCATGAGCTCATCGAGCGCTTCAGCCTGGAAGGCATCAGTAAGCATCCTGCTGTGTTTGATTACGACAAGTTGCGCTGGATGAACGGGGAGTATATCCGTTCTGCGCCTCCGCAGCAATTGCTGCAACGGTGTATCCCCTTCCTGCAAGCACACGGATGGGTGTCTGCACCCCCCTCGCAGGAAGAAGAGGCCTACGCAGCGAAGGTAATCCCGCTGGTGGCCGACCGGATGAAAACGCTTTCTGAGGTAGGGGAATTAGCCGGTTTCTTTTTCTGCGACCCCGACGTTCCGGAAGAAAAGGGCCGGCGCAAATGGCTGGCGGATGCTCGGGCCATTGCGATCCTTGCAGAAGCAGTGAGCCGGATGGAACAGTTGCCCCAGGATTTTACGCCTGCCGATGCTGAAGACGCAGTAAACCGCATAGCATCGGCCCTGAACCTAGAGCGCGCCCCGGTGATCCACACCCTGCGCGTGGCCGTGACGGGGCGGACGGTAGGCCCCGGGCTCTTCGACACCCTGGCTGCCTTGGGCAGAGAACGCATTCTCCGGAGGCTCCAGCGCGCCCGGGAATGGGTCCAGCCGCAGGACGCCGAGGCATCGCTGCCGCCGTAGCGGTCGGCCCAGGCAAAGAGGAGATCATGCCATCCATCATAGACGTCAACACGATCTTCGGCCCGCTTCCGGAAGCAGCCGCAGATCTCTCGGTGGACGATCTTACTGCACTCATGCATCGCCACTCGGTTGATGCATGCTGTACGCTTTCCACCATCGGGCTGCTTCTGGATCACCGGATGGGGAATGCTGCAACCAAGGCAGCCTGTTCCGAGAACCCCCGCTTCATTCCGGTTGCTACCATGAACCCGCAGAGCTTTTACGGCGGGGAAGGGCCCCACCTTCGTTTCCGCGCCGACGGCTTCAAACTGGCCCGCTTCTTTCCAGGCGCCCAGGGCTGGGTTCCCGATTATGAACCCTTCATCGCGCTGGTGCGGGCTCTTGAAGCTGAGGGACTTCCAATTATGGTAGACGTGTCCCGTCCCGGTGAAGCGACGCGGCTGGTGCAATCCCTGGGGGTAGATCCGGCTCCCCTCGTGCTGGCAGGTGTGGATGAGCAGACGTTGGCCGAGGCGCTGGTACTCATGCGGGCCCATCCCAACCTCTATGTGGAAACATCGCATCTGTTGGCGCTGGGAGCCATCAAGCACGTGGTGGAGCATGTGGGCGCCGAGCGCGTCCTCTTCGGATCCGGAGCGCCTGCGCGGCCCATGGCGGGCGCGCTGGCAGTGGTTCGCCATTCCGGCGTTCCTGAAGAAGAACAGTCCCACATTCTCGGCGCCAATGCGGCGCGCCTTCTGGGCGTCACTTTGCCATCCCACGGTTGAGCGAGGGAGGGAAGCCATTGCCTGTTTTTGATATTCATACCTTCATGGGAGGCAGCGTCGTACCGGGCGTGTCGGCCAACGCAGGTGCCGTTCTCACAGAGGCTGCCTCGCGATCCGTTGACGCTGTGGTGCTCATGTCGGCTCATGCGCGCAGAGTGGACCCCATCGCCGGCAACCGCGTATTGGCCCGAATGATCGAGCAGGCGCCTCATCTTTACGGGTGCATGTTGGCGAATACGAGCCGCGTAGAAGCCTCTACCGCCGTGATGAGGGAACTCATGCCCCAGCGCAAATTCGTAGCCATGGCTATCGTCAGCGGCAGATGGAATGACCCGGTTCGCCGCCTTGTTGCCGACGACCTAATCAACAGCTACCGCCGCTATTCCAAGCCCCTCTTCCTCTTTACACCTACGGGAGAGGCCGTGGCAGCCGCGCTGGAAATCGCACGCGCCTATCCCATGCTGAAGATGGTCCTCCTGGGAATGGGAGGCGCCGACTGGCGTGCAGCCGTAGCTGCAGCGCATCAGTGCACCAACATCCTGCTTGAAACTTCTGGGGCTCTCGACCGGGCAAAGATCCCTGCAGCAGTCGCAGCCCTCGGCGCCCACCGCATCCTGTTCGGCTCGGGTTCGCCGCACCTGGACCCTGTGGCGGCTGTGGGGCTGTTGGACGATTCTGACCTGAGCGAGGATGTGCGGCGCAAAATCCTCTACGACAATGCCGCACGCCTCTTCGGCATAACTCAAGCTTCCAAAGCCGAGGAGTGACGCATCGGCCGAAGCGACGTTCAAAGGAAGGTTGCCGCAGAACCGCGGCCTTTTTTGAAGGGGGCGCCCTTCCCGTCGTGCTCCGGAGTGGGAAGCTGTCCGTAATCGGAGAGCCTTGCGCTCGAGCCCGCTATCCCATGCGGAGGCTCGGCGGCACGCCCGGCAGGAGGGCCTTCGCAGTGAGGACACCATGGCGCGCCTGAACAAGGAAGCCTTGCTCTTCGCTGGGGCGGTGGTTCTGGTGGCGGCGCTCACTGCAACGACTGCGCGGAGCGAATTCGGCCGCGCGAAGCAGGCAGAACCGTCCAGCTACAGCGTGGGCCCAGCCGGATATGGCGCCGCGTACCGCCTTCTACGTGCAGAAGGCTATCCCGTCGGCCGGCTGGAAGCTCCCTACACCTCCCTCCCTTCCCAACCGGCGCTGATCATCGCATGTACCCCCTTTGACCGGGCTGTAGAAAGTGCAGAAGCAGCAAGGCTGGATCAATGGCTTCGACTGGGCGGCGTGTTGGTTCTGGTGGAAGGCGCTGCGGAAGACACCTTGAATGACCGCTTCGGCATCCGCCTCGACCAAGCATCCGCCCGCCGGGTTTCGCTCATTCCGGAGGACCCGGCTTCGCCGTTCATGAAGGACGTGTCCAAGGTGCGCGTGTCCGGAGAATTGCGCGTGGCCCGGTCAGTCGGAAAGCGCTTCCATACACTCGTAGCGTCGGGCGGAGCTTATCTCATCACGTGGCAACATCTGCTCGGGCGCGTTTTGGCGGCCACAGACGGCATCGGATGGAACAACCGCAACATCGCCGCTGACGATAACGCAGTGCTCCTCGTGAACATTGCCGGCTGGTTTCACGCCCTCCATCCCGAAGGCCGCATCCTCTTTGATGAGTATCATCACGGATACGGCATCAATACCGCTGCCCCCTCCCTGTGGCAGATCATCGGATCCGTTGGGCGGGGGCTTCTTTTCTACGGATTGGGTGTCTTCGTACTGGTTGTTGTCAATCTCAACCGGCGCTTCGGTACCCCCCGCCCTCTGCCGCAAGGACACCGCGTCCAAACGCTGGACTATGTAACTTCCATGGGCGCCCTCTACAGGCGCGCACGCGCCACGGACCTTCCCATAGAGATCCTCTATCGAGACTTGGTGCGTGTCCTTACCACCCGGCTGGACTTGCCGCCGGACGCCGCCACAGACGCCATCGTTCGGGCAGCAGGAAGCATCCTCCATTGGAACGAAACAGAGGTGGGGGCTGTCCTCCGCAATTGTGAAGCCGTGCTGGCGACGCGCACTGCCTCCGAGGCCGAGATGCTCACCCTGGCCCGGGCGCTCAATAACCTTCGAAGGAGAGCTGAGAGTGCCAGACCCTGAAGAAACGGTCTTTGACGAACAAACCCGCGACCATGCCGCAGCCCCCGCGCCCGATAGCCCGGTCACGCAGGTCGCCGGACGCGTCTTCCGCGAGATGGAGAAGGTCCTTGTCGGCCAGCATGACCTGCAAGAGGCCCTCATTGTAGCCCTTCTGGCACGCGGGCATATCCTTCTCGAGGGCGTTCCGGGAACCGCCAAAACCCTGGCCGTGCGCGCCTTCGCGCACCTTTGCCGCGTCAGCTTCGCCCGCATCCAGTTCACCCCGGATCTCATGCCCTCCGACCTGGTAGGTACCAACGTATACAATCAGCAGAAACACCTCTTCGAACTGCGCAAGGGGCCCATTTTCGCCGGCATCGTCCTTGCTGACGAAGTCAACCGTACCCCTCCAAAGACACAAGCGGCGCTTCTGGAGGCCATGGAAGAACGCCAGGCGACGATAGATGGCGTGTCGCATCCCTTGCCTGACCCTTTCCTGGTGTGCGCAACCCAGAACCCCATCGAGTATGAAGGAACCTATCCGTTGCCTGAGGCGCAGCTCGACCGTTTCATGATGAAGGTGCTCGTAACCTATCCCGAATTGGATGACGAAGTGCAGATCCTCGCACGCCGGCAAGCGGGTTTTGATGCGGCAGACCTCGCAACAGCGCACCTCGAACCGGTCATCGCACCTGAGGATCTGCCGGTGCTGAGGGGATGGGTGCAAGCCGTTACGGTGACGCCTGCCGTTCAAAAGTATATCGTGGAGATTGCCCGCGCAGTCCGGGCGAACCGCCACGCCGTGCTGGGACCCTCTCCACGCGCATCCGTAACCCTCATGATGGCGGCGAAGGCTCTGGCGGCTGTTCGGGGGCGCGACTTCGTGACGCCTGATGACGTCAAGTCCTTGGCGCTTCCCGTGCTGCGCCACCGCATCATCCTTAAGCCCGAGAGCGAGATCGAAGGATATTCTGCAGACCGGGTGCTCCGGTCTGTGCTCGAGAGCGTGGAAGTGCCCCGATGACCAAGGCCGCCGCCCATTCGTGATCCCTTGTAGCCGCACAACGTCGGCAAGGAGGCTGGGCCATGCTGCACATATTGGTACGCACGATTGCCCTCGCGCTCGCGTCTGCGGTGATGCCGGCTCACGCATCGCGAGTTGCTCCACCTGTCCTTGCTACGCGACGGTACGTCCTCACCATGGCCGCAGACGGCACGGTGACCTCTTTCCGTGACCGCAAAACCGGTGTGGATTACCTTGCCCACGCCGGAGGCCCGGTGCCCCTTGCCCGCATAACCCTTGGCCGGCGGTCCGTACCCGTGACGTCCCTGGTAGCGTCCGGCCCAGTTTGGAGGCTTTCCTTCGCCGATACCGGCTTCACCGCGGTGCTGAAAGCCGTGTCCCTGGGCGACTATGGAACGCTGGAAGTCCTCTCCACTCGGGGCCAGGCGACGGAACTGCAGTTTCTGGATCTGCCGCTCACCCTAAAGGGAGTCCCAGATGAACCCTTTGCCGTGTGCGCCCTGGCTCTGAACCTGCGCACCAATGTGCCGGAGCTGCCCATGCCGTCCAGCCGCGTCCATGCGCAATGCACTGCCCGTTTTGGAATGGTGGGCGCTAAAGTTGCCCTCATCGCGTGTGCTCCCGCAGAACTGCGCCGAACGCTTCAGCGCGCCGTGGCGCATGCACCGGATGTGCCCCATTCGCCTATCGGCGGGCCGTGGGCCTTGGGCAAAGCGATCAATCAGGGCTCCTATCTGTTCAACTTCGGAGGGCTCACCGAACGTACGGTAGGAGATTGGATCCGCCTCGCGCGGATGCTGGGCGTGAACCAGATTGACTTCCACGGAGGCAATTCCTTCCGCTTCGGGGATTGCCGGCCGAACCCGCAAATGTATCCCAAGGGCTTGGCGAGCCTCAAAGCAGTGATTGACCGCCTCCATGCCGCCGGCATCAAGGCCGGCCTCCACACCTACGCCTTCTTTATTGACAAGCGATGCCCGTGGGTTACGCCGGTGCCCGATAGCCGTCTCGCCGCTTCCGAAACCTTCACCCTTGCCGACCCACTCGCGCCCGACGCAAAAACGATACCGGTCCTCGAGCCCACCAATGGGGTATCCACGGTAACCGGTTTCTTCGTGCGTAATAGCGTCACTTTGCGGATAGACCAGGAGCTCATTACTTTTTCGCACGTGTCCGCCGAGGCGCCCTGGCGCTTCAGCGGATGCATCCGAGGCGCCTATGGCACGAAACCAGCCCCGCACGCTCGAGGGGCCAAGGTCTACCATCTCAAGGAATGCTTCGGGCTCTTCGTGCCGGATCCGGACACCACCCTCTTTGAGGAAGTCGCCCAGAAAACTGCGGATGCCTACAACACGGCGGGCTTCGACATGATCTACTTGGACGCGTTGGATGGCGAGGATATTTTGGGCGGCGCTGCCGATGCCTGGCATTACGGCTCCGCGTTCGTGTGGGAGCTGTGGAAGCGCCTCAAGAAGCCGGCGCTTATGGAGATGAGCACGTTCCATCACCATCTATGGTATGTGCGCTCACGCCTGGGTGCGTGGGACCACCCCACACGCAGCCACAAGGAGTTCATTGACGCCCATGTAGCCGCCAATCGGGAGTGCCGCCGCATGTTCCTGCCGGGCCAGCTTGGTTGGTGGGCCTTCCGCACGTGGACGGGCCTCCAGGGCGAGCCTACGTTCGCCGACGACATCGAGTACCTCATGAACAAGTGCCTCGGCACGGACACGGGTTTTGCCGTAATGGGGGTAGATCCAGAGACGATCCGTACCATCCCTGCGCTCAGCCGTTTAGCCGCAATCACGCGCACCTATGAAGCCTTGCGCCACAGCAGGAAGGTGGGGCCCCATACGCGCGAGCTTCTGGCGGCGCCTGCGAAGGAATACACGCTCCTGACGGGGCCCCCCGGCCCGCCGCGCTTCGCCCCGGTGGAGCACACACTCCATCGTGTGGAGGCGAAGGACGGGCCCAGCACCCAGTGGGCCGTTCGTAACCCCTTCTCATCCCAGCCGGTGCACCTCCGCCTAGAGGCTCTGATGGCCGCGGCTCCATACGACAGCCCGGACGCCTTTACCATTCCAGGCTTCACGGATCCGCGATCCTTCACCCAACGCGCCGGGGCTCCCGGCGTCGTGTGTGCCGTGAAGTCTGCTCCTCAGGGGCCTTCTATGGGCATTCGCGCCATGGAATTCACGGCAATGAACGCGGGCGATAATTCGCGCGGAGCGTGGTGCTCTGCCACAGAAACGTTCTCCGCTCCCCTGGATCTCTCCAACCGCCAGGCATTAGGGCTTTGGGTCTACGGCGACGGCAAAGGGGAACTTCTCAACATCCAGCTTCGTTGTCCGCCGTATCTTGTGGCAGGCATCGGCGATCACTACATACCCATTGATTTCACGGGATGGCGCTACTTCGAACTCATCGAGCCGGAAGGTCGCAGGTGGGCAGAGCACGTGTGGCCGTACGGAGATCTCTACTCCATCTACCGCGAGAGTGTGAACTTCGGCGCGGTGGCCAGCATCAATGTCTGGTACAACGACCTCCCGCCTGGGCAAACCGTGTCGTGCCTCATCAGTGAGATGCATGCGCTGCCCCTCGTGCCCACCAAGCTGATCCATCCGGCCATCCGCGTAGGAGCGCACGAAGCCACATTCCCGGTACAATTGGAGAGTGGGAGCTATCTGGAATGGACCGGCGGGAGAGCGTGCAAGGTGTACGGGCCGAAGGGCGAACTGCTGCAAGAAGCAGACGTGACAGGGGAGATCCCTTTGCTCTCCACCGGCCTCAATACGGTGTCCTTCCATTGTGACGCGCCGGCAGGTGTAAGTGCCCGCGCCAACGTGAACGTATGGGTCTTGGGACCCAGCTTCCAGGGGACGCGGTAGGAAACGTCCCCTGGACACCTAGTCTTTAAGGACGTAACCCTCCGCAGCTAGAGCCTCCTCCAGGCCGGCATCACGCATCATTGCCGCTACGTCGCATGGCTGTTTTCGGGGATACGGCGGACCCTCCAGATCGGCCAGGGCCCACGCAGTACACGCGGCTACGGCAGCAGCGCGGCACAAGGAGGGGCAGTCTACCTTATCGAACGTGTCTCCCTGCGAGTGATAATACCGACCGGCCTCATGTGGGAGCCTGCCCGATATGCATACCACAGGCAGACCTTCCAGCATGAACGGCTGGTGGTCGCTGTGGAGCCCCGGCTTGTTGTCCCACATCGCCGTCATCCCCAGCGGGGATAGTTGTTCTGCCAGGCCTTCCAGGACGGCAGGTTTGGCCGGAGCGCCGGGTGTCCAGTACCCTTGGGGCTCCCCCGTCATGTCAAAGTTCATCACAGCAGAGTGGCGCGGCAATTCGCTTTGGTGGTTTCGGGCGTATTGTTTGCTGCCCAGGAGACCTACCTCTTCTGCAGCCCAAAGCGCAAAGCGGATGGTCCGCTTGGGTCTCTTCTTTACGAGGGCCAGAACGCGCGCCATCTCAAGCACGATGGCAACGCCCAATCCATTATCCAGAGCCCCCTGGGCAACGTCCCATGCATCCAGATGGGCGCCGCAAAGCAGGATCTCGTCCGCGGACGATGTTCCCGGCAAATCGGCGATCACATTGCGGGCGCAGCCGGCGTGCAGGAGGTTTTTCATAGCGATGCGCACGCGGGGCCGCACTCCCTCATTCAGCAGGCGCCGCAGACGCTCGCCATCCTCCAGAGAAATGCCGGCGCTGGGGATGGGTGCCTCCGAAGCATGGCACACACCAGTACGCGGAAGCAAACCTGCAGCAGAGCTCATGATGAGGAGTGCTGCGGCACCATACTCCGCGGCCAGTGCGAGCTGTTCTGAGCGGTGCAGCTTGCGGTGGCCCTCCGGCACACCCTCGTCGCACAGAACTACGGCGCCACCGATCTCGCCGGCCATCCGGACGAAATCTTCCCGGTCTCCGTGACCCAGGTCCACCAAGGGCGCTTCCACGTGCGCATACTGAGGCGCATTTCCGTGGCTCAGCGCTGTAACGCGATAGGGAGCCGGGGCAGCGACGCCCGCTTCCACGGTGCCCCGCTCCCAAACGGTAAGCGGAACCTCCTCGAAGCGCACCTCCTTCAGCCCGAACTGCTGGAATCGGGAGTAGGCCCATTGCTCTGCGCGCTCTCCGCCTTCGGTTCCACTGCTCCGGGGGCCGATTTCATCGCACAGGCGTCCAAGCATGCGGTAACCCTGGGGCCTGCCGAGGCATTCGCATAGGATGCAATCGGCCACGTCTTGGGGTACCACGAACCCTTCGGGACTGCTTTGCCGCTGCATCAGAAGCCTTGCATCCTTCGGCGGTGCTCTACTTGCCGTTGGTAGAGATCCTGGAATACTTCAAACTTGGCGGCATGGTACGCGGCCGTGTGGGTTCGAGGATGGATCGTTGCGCCGGAGTGGCACATCCCTTGCATCGCGGCGTAGATGTCGGGATAGATGCCGCATGCCGTGGCTGCGAGGATGGCTGAGCCCAAGAGGACAGCCTCGGGCTCTTGGGGAAGGATGATGGTGCAACCGGTGATATCGGCATGCTCCTGAAGCCATAAGGGGTTCTTCGTTCCGCCTCCGGTAACGTACATGCGCTCGATGCGGTAACCCGCTCGGTTCATCTCTTGGATGATATCCCGCGTGCCGTAGGCTACGGCTTGCACGACTGCATAATAACGAAGGGCTTGCGACGTGATGCTTTCATCGAGGGACATCCCTTCGATGACTGCTCGGGCGTGGGCGTCGGCCTTGGGAGAGCGGTTGCCGAGGAAATAGGGCAGGATGTGCAGATCACGGGTAATCTCGGGCCCGCGCCCTTGTTCCCGCTGGATGCGCTCCACCTCTTGGTTGAGGATCTCGTAAACGGTAGATCCTGCCTGCCGTGCCTGGGCAAAGAGGGCAGGGGCGTTGGCATGGTCGGCGATGATATGATCTATGGCGCTTCCCGCCGTGGACTGGCCCCCTTCCGTAAGCCACATTTGCGGCACCATGGCGCCAAAGTACGGTCCCCAAATGCCCGGGATGAACTTGGGATCTCGGGACACGGCCATATGACAGTTGGATGTGCCGCCGATGAGCGCCAGCGCGTGTTCCAGATCCTCCAGCCGGCGCTCCGACTTCCCCTCCCATACCGCACCCAAGAGCCCTAAGCCGCCGGCGTGGGCATCAATCATTCCGACGCCTACCACGCACGATGGGGTGAGGCCCAATTCCTCGGCAGAGGCTGGAGTGAGCGGGCCGAGGGGCGTTCCCATGGGGCGCACGTCGTCCACGACCTTGTCCCCTTCGAACAGATCGTCAAGCCCCACGGCCGAGAAGAAATCGCGATCCCACCGCCCTTCATGGCCGAGGTACGTCCACTTGCACACCACGGTGCACAGGCTGCGCGCATCCACTCCGCTGGCGCGGTAGGTAAGGAAGTCTGCCAGATCCAGAAACTTGCCGGCCCGGGCCCAAGTGTCCGGCAGATGCGCCTTGAGCCATTTGAGCTTGGGAGTTTCCATCTCCGGAGAGAGGCGGCCACCCACGTATTTCAGCACCTCGTGTGCGTCGGCATTGATGGCGTCTGTTTCCTCCAAGGCGCGGTGATCCATCCAAACGATCACATTGCGCTCGGCCACTCCTTCGTCATTTACAGGGAGGGGCCGGCCTTCGCCGTCCAGCACGACCAGGGAGCATGTTGCGTCGAAGCTGATGCCTGCCACCCGCGATGGAGGAACCTCTGCTTCCTCAAGAGATGCGCGGATGGCAACACCCGTGGCCCGCCAGATGTCTTCCGAAGACTGCTCGGCGTAATCGGGTTTGGGCTTCCATATTCGGATAGGCTCGGAAGCCGATGCGAGCATACGTCCCGAGGCATCGAAGATGCCGGCCCGCACACTTCCCGTCCCCACATCTACGCCAATGACAAGGGGTGCCTGATCCATAGGAACCTCCTGCACCATGCGGAATGCGCGTCGGGCTGCATATGGAGCCCAGCCGCTGCGCCAGCATTCGCCGCAAGAGGGCCGTTTCCCTCTTATTGGTTCCTGTGAGGATCGTACAGGTCCGTACTTGGAGGCGATCCGGGCGATTGGGCCCAGGTCTGCGGGAAGCGCATCCATCGAGCATGGCCGTCGGCGAAGGAGTAATTGGCCCCTTCTCGGTGGCGTCTGAAGGCAAGGGTGCGGGGCACAGCTTGCTGGTCGTCCCACTCCATCATCTGCTCGTCGGCATTGGTCACGCGCGGCGGATCTCCCCAGTACATGGGTTGGATAAAGTCGTTTGCAGCCCCTTCCGCCAGCTCGGCCAGTAAAACGCATTCCGCCGGCCGGACCAGATCGGCCAGGCGCACGCCGTAGTACGGCGGTTCGATGGGGATGAGGTATCCATTGAGGCCATAGGAGGAACCCCGCGGCTGCATGGCATCGCGCCATCCCGGCGAGGCATCATCCGGGCAACGGAACACCTCCCTAGAACGAACATAGGGCTGAACGGTGTCGGTCCACCGTTGAGTGCTTCCAGCGTCTTGCATCTGCATGGAGGCGGAGCAGGAACACGGAAACGTGTCGTCATGATCCGAGGTGTAGAGAGCCACGGCCATGCCCAGTTGGCGGCAATTGGAAAGGCATTGGATGGAGCGCGCCTGCTCTCGCGTGGCCGCGAAAACGGGGAAGAGGATTGCTGCCAGCAAAGCGAGAATAGCCAAAACAACGAGCAGCTCGATGAGGGTAAATGCATGACGGATATGCATAGTACCACCTTTTCCATAAGGGTCATATTGTGCTGCTCCAGAGTATATCCTTCCAACATTAAAATCGGCTGAATATATTATTAGCATTCCTTAACGTCAGCACGAAGCGCCCGAGACGGGCATCGGGAGAACCTTGGCTCTTAGGGAGGTTGGATCATGATCCTGCAGGCTCTCGCCGCACTGGCCGGAACCGCGACGTTCCATAGCGTAGCCTCGCTTCCCGGGCACGGCTTCACCGTGTCCACGGCGCCGGATGGGAGCGTGACCGTCGCTGAGAACGGAGTACCCGTTCTGCGCTACAACTACCACCTGATCCTCCCCAAGGGCATCTTGGCACGCGTTGCTCCGGCAGACCGCATCTACGCTCAGCCCCGCAGCGACTACATCCATCCCCTCTTCGGTTTGGATGGGGAAGAGCTCACTAAGGACTTCCCGCTGGACCATCCGCACCACCGCGGCATCTATTGGGCCTGGCCGGAGACAGGCTACGGCAAAGAGATGGGCGACCTCCACGCGCTCCAGCGTGTCTTCGCCCGACCTACCGGCCACATTCGCCTGAACAGAGGGCCGGATCACGGGGAGATCTTGGCAGAGAACCGGTGGATGTGGGAGGATCGTACAGCCATCGCTCGGGAAGAGGTGAACATCCGCGTATACCGCCTGCAGCCGGAGGGGCGCTTCGTGGATCTGGTCCTGCGCATCCTGGCGCTCCAGGACGGCGTGACGCTGGCTCGTCGCCATAAAGATCTGTACGGGGGGCTCAACATCCGCCTCAATTCGGTGGCGGATCAGCACATCGTTTTCCATACGGACCCTCCGGGAGCGGCTTCGCGCGCGGCATGGGGCTTCCTATGGGGCACCTTTGCTGGAGGGAAGCGCACCACGGCCGTCATCGTGCTTCAGCACCCCGCCAATCCGGATTATCCAGGCGACTGGGTGCAATACCCTGAACTCAACTGGTTTCAGCCTACCTTTCCGGCTGCAAACACGCGGTTTGCCCTATCCAAGAGCAAACCCTTGGAGCTTAGATACCGCATCTGGGTCCGGCCCGGTCCGATGCCTGGGGAGGATGTTCTTCGCCGGGCGTGGCAGCTCTTTGCCCAGGGCCGACCGCCTGAGTAAGAACGCAGCTTCCTAGAGGATGAAAGGAGAGGCTCATGAACACTCCCCCATCACGCAGCAGACCTTCACGCAGGCAGCTTCTCAAGGCTGCAGCTTCCGTGGCCGTCCCCACCGTCGTCCCGGCATCGGCTTTGGGGCGCGCGGGACATGTGGCCCCTTCCGAGCGCATCGTACTGGGCGCCATCGGTGTGAACGGGATGGGGCAAGCGAACCTGGCCAACTGCGCCGCGTATCCCGATGTGGTGGTCGCCGCAGTATGCGACGTTGCCCAGAGCCGGCGCGACGCCGTAGTCGCCCGGTACAGGGCCACTGCCAAAGGCTATCACGACTACCGGGAACTATTGGCGCGACCGGATATTGACGCCGTCATCATCGCTACGCCGCCGCACTGGCATGCCCTCGTAGCCATTGATGCGTGCAGGGCAGGTAAAGACATCTACCTGCAAAAGCCCATGACCCTCTACCCCGACGAAACGCTGGCCGTACGAAACGCCGTCAATCGCCACGGGCGCATCAGCCAGATCGGGACCCAAATGCACGCCACGCCCAACTTCCGCCGCGTGGTGGAATGGATCCGTTCCGGAAAGCTGGGGCCGGTGAGCGTTGTGCGGACCTTCAATGTGATGAACCAGGGTCCTGACGGCATCGGCTACGCGCCCAAGGAAGATCCGCCGCCTGGGGTGGATTGGGATTTTTGGCTGGGACCTGGACCCGTGCATCCCTTCAACCGCCTCCTCTTTGCCGACGCCTATTACCACTGTTCCTTCTTCGCTTACAGCGGAGGGTGGACGCCCGGGATGGCTCCGCACATCATTGACCTCCCCGTATGGGCCCTGAACCTCGGCGTGCCGTCGGAAATCAGTTGCACCGGCGGCCGCTACGTAATCAAGGGAGACGGCGACGCTCCGGACACCCAAGAGGTCATCTGGCGCTATCCCGGCGTGACCATGACGTGGTCCATGAGCTGCTGCAACAGTTTCGCCTTTGACTTCGGGCGCGGCACCCCGGCCCGGCGGCTGGGCATCTATTTCCACGCCCTCAACGGCACCCTCATTGCGGATTACGGCCGCTGTGAGGTGGTGCCCGAGGGTGACTTACTCAAGGATCACGAAGCTCCGCCCCAAACGCTTCCGCCATCGCCGGGCCACGAGCGAGAATGGCTGGACTGTGTCAAATCCCGGAAGCAGCCTAGTTGCAACGTCAACTACCATTACAAGATAGACTTGGCCATCACCCTGGCGAACCTCGCCTACCGTTTGGGCCGCGATGTGCGCTTCGATGCGAAGACCGAGCGCATTGTGGGGGATGCTCAGGCAGTCCGGCTTGCCAGACCCGTGTATCGCTCGCCGTGGCGCTTCCCCGAGGAGTATCTGAAGCACCCAAGTGGAGGGATGCAACCCCACGCCACAGGAGACATGAGCTGAAGCGCCGAAGGCGGGAGAAGCGGCCGTTGATGTTGGCGCAATTCCGGCAAAGAATTGTCAGCGCCAGGATCGCCTTACTTGCCGCACAGATGCTTCCGGTTGGAGCGACGTCACGCAGTCTGCATCACGAGACCTGCACCATTGGGTCGGCCGCATCATCGTAAAGCAGAAGCCGCGGGAACACCGGTTCAACACCTCGGTGTGCCGGGCGCCCGAGGGCTTTGTGCTGGCCTATGAGAGCGACGATCCTGCGTGGCCCCCATTCACAATCAAATTTGCCCGTTCGTCCGATCTACACACCTGGCGCCCCATCCCGCACGCCTTCTTGGGGACGGATCGCTATGCCGCGTGTCCCTGCATCCGGTACGCCGGCGGATGGTACTACGTTCTCTACACCGAGCACCGGGTTCCGCGCTGGTTCTTCGAAACCTGGATTGCCCGATCACGCGATCTGGTGCACTGGGAACTCAGCCCGGCCAACCCCGTTCTCACTCCCAAGGAACTGGATGACGGAGTCAACACGTCGGACCCCGATATCGTAGAGTGGCACGGACACACTCTGCTCTACTACGGTGTGGGCGATCAACGCACCTGGATGAACATCAAGAGGGCGGACTTCCCGATGCGCCTCGGCGCGTGGCTGTCGAGTTGGTTTTAACGCGGCGCCATTCCGACGCGATAGCGGGGTAAATGGGGCGCTTCGGAATTCTGAGACCTGCACGAGCGGCCGGCCTCAGCCGATTTGCCGGTTTCCCGGGCGGCATCTCCGCTCTCACTCCTCCAGAAGCCGCTTCCATGCCGCCATGGACCGCTCCAGGTTCCTCCGGGCGTCCCCTGCTACTCCAAAGCCCTGCAGGCCGATTGGGCCGCGGTACTTCAGGGCAGCCAGCGTTCTGAGAACCGGGCGAAGATCATAAGTGCCCTCGTCCAGCGGCCGGATCAGCCTGTTCCAACCGGAACCGGCAGCCTCCGCATCTGCACCGTTGAGAGTGACTACGAACAGATGCGGGCGGGCATCAGCGAGAAGTTGGGGTATGCGTGCCTCATCCCCTACGAACAAGCAGTGGCAGAGATTGAAGGTAACTCCCACGTTCTTCCGCTGTACCTTTTGAACCAGCCGCACAGCATCCTGGATGCGTTCCAGCCAATCGCCCACGTGCGGATAGAGGGCGATGCGCAGCCGGTATCGGGCGGCTGCATCGGCCAACGCCCTCAAGCCGGCCAGCGCCGCGGCGTCCCCATCCGGCGATGAGGGGGAATAGGCGCGGCTTCCAATGTGCAGCCACACGATTGTGTCGCTCCCCTCGAGTTCCTTCATGGCCTGCTCTAAGCGCGCATCGGGCTCGAGCCCGGCCGGCTCCAGGGTAGCCCCCGCGTAGAGGGCCACCAGCTTCAACTTGCGCTTTCGGGCAGCGGCGAGCATCGGCCTCAATTCCGTCGGGTCCCCCAATGTCCAGCTAATGCCGCCATATCCGGTGTCGTGGACCAGGTCTAGTTGGGCATCCGTCGGCAGGTCCGAGGCAGGATAACGGGGTTTGAGGCATGTGTCCATGGCGAAAAAGAGGTTCCGGCGGAGAGCTTCCGTGCCGCTGGGCACCGGCAACACCCCTCCCATCACAATTGCCAAGAGGGCCAGGTGCATAGGATCCTCCTAGAGCATGGTTCGGTTCACGGCTCGAGCCCTCTGAGGTCTGCGGCGATGCGCTGGTTCTCTTTCATGAGCGCTTCCATGGTGATGCGCCGCCTTCTGCGGGCTGCTTCGCGACCCATGATCGTGGTGAGGGCGCTTTCCACGGCATGGCGTACGGTGGGGTTGGAGCAATCCCCTTTCGTGATGGCCTCATGGAAGGCAGCGATGTTGCGGCGCGCCCCTGCGGCGTACAAATCTGCAACATCCACGGAAAACGCATCGGATGCATTCACCATTTGCGCCTTCGCTGCATAGCTGATCCACCCGCAGCCGGACTGCCCGTGGATCCAGCATCCGCAGAAGTCGCCCGACGGATAGGCATCATTGAGGTGCTTAGCCCGGTGGTTGAGGATGAGACCGTCGGCAAATTCATAGGTGAGGGAAAACAGATCGTGGCTATCCCCATGGGGATCGGCTCGACCGATGCGCGAAGCGCCTACCGCGGCCACAGGCACGCTCCCCGCAGCCCACAGCGCAGCGTCTATCGCATGGATGCAGGCGTTCACATGGTGTCCGCCGCCCAGGGCCACGTCATTCACCCATATGAGGTGCTGCAGCCGATCCTCGATGGTGCGGTTGCGGGGAGGATCCGGCCAACCGCCTGCCAGGTAGTAGCTTTGCAGGGCGATTACCTTTCCGATGGCGCCTTTGTGGATTTGCTCCACCACACGGATGTTTCCCGGGTCTGTGGGCATCTGGTAATCCACCAGGAAGACGCGGCCCTTCGCCGATGCTTCGGCTGCAGCCGCCCGGATGCGCAGGCAGCCCGGAACGTCAACCGCTACGGGTTTGGCCATATAAACATGAAGCCCGGCATGCACGGCGGCGGCGGCATGGTCCGGGAAGCAGTAGGGGGGTGTTTCCAAAGCCACGGCCGCTATGCCGGCATCCATGAGCTTGAGGTATCCGTTCAATCCGTGGAAGCGGCGCTTCGCATCCACCCCGAGTGCATCGCCGCAACGGTCCGCAGCCTCCTTGAAGTAATCTGCAACGGCATACACTTCGTAGCCGCCGTGCTGCGCAAAAAGGGATGCGATCCAGCTTCCCCGCTGCCCGCAGCCGATCACGCCGATGCGGATGCGGTCCTTGCGGGATGCGCGGTGCGGTCCCAGGGCAACACCGGCCATGGCTGCCACTACCGCCCGCCGCGACACTGCCTTAGACTTCGGCGTATCCATCTGCACAACTCCTTCTTCCCAAACGCGCTTTCTATTCACTTCTACCGGAGCGCTACAGTTCCTGCAAAAGATCTCCGCTATAGGCTATTCCGTGTGCGCGATGTTGTTCGGCGGCGTTGGGTTACCCGGTGCCGAACTCTGTTCTGACGGCGCAGGCTTCTCCAACAAGCTTCCGGAAGCATAGGTTCCGGCGATCAGGAACGGGCAGAGTGGTTGCGCCTGGTCCGCGCCCTCATGGGCGTTTCTGTTTGCCGCTGACGGTCTCGTTCCCTTGAAGGCGTCTGTGCGCGCACGTTCCCTGCGCAATTGCGGAAATCCGCCCCGCGGTTGACAGGAAGCAAGGCCAGATGCTATATTCTAGACTGGCGCCTGACCTCTGGGCGCCGGCATGACGGTCGCCGGTTTGGGCGAGTGGTGGAATGGCAGACACGCTGGTCTTAGGAACCAGTGCCGAAAGGCGTAGGAGTTCGACTCTCCTCTCGCCCACCACCCCGGACCGGTGCGCTTCGGAAGGAACGGGCGGGAGTAGCTCAGTGGTAGAGCGCTTCCTTGCCAAGGAAGAGGTCGCGGGTTCGAAACCCGTCTCCCGCTCCAACCACGCTCCCAACCTCTCGTAACGCGCAGCCTGGACACCTCTTTCCCCTCTCGTGCATTGTATCCTTGTTGACGGAATGCGCCCAGATCCCTCGCGGGAGGACAATTTCGATGCTGAGCAAATCTCTCGATCAGGTTACACAAGCGGAATTGGAAAAGATCGTGGAGGCTTCCGTCCCCGAGAGCGTCACGCTGGAGTACAAGGCAGCGTGCTACGGCTCGAAGGACCAGGACAAGCTGGAACTGGCGAAGGACGTTGCCGCTATGGCAAACACCCATGGCGGGTTCCTCATCATCGGCATAAAGGAGAAAAACGGCCAGGCTGCCGAGCTCACCGGCGTACAGCTCCCGGACCCGGACAAGGAAATTCAGCGGATGCTGAACATCCTGGACGCCCATGTTGAGCCCAAGATCCACGGGGTTAACATGCAGCCCATCGGCCTCGAAGACGGGCGTTGGGCCTTCGTCCTTCGTGTTCCGCGCAGCTTGATGCGGCCGCACGCCGTGAGGAATGGCGAATGGCGTAAGTGGCCTGCGCGCAACTCCAACGGCACGTACTTCCTGGATGTGCCCCAAATCCGCAATGCCTTCCTGTTCTCCCAGACGGTTGCGGAACGAATGCGCGCCTTCCGCATAGACCGCATTGCGCAACTGGGCGACTTGCCCCGTTCAAACGAACACATGCGCCTGGTGTACCACATCCTGCCCCTAAGCGCATTTGACGCAGATGCAGAGGCCGAAGTGGATCTGCAGGTGCTGGCGCA
>JBMFSQ010000015.1:0-86464 GCA_049967475.1 Chthonomonadales bacterium
GTGCGCGAGGGCGGCCATACCGTGGGAGCAGGCGTGGTGAGCAAAATCATCGAGTGACCGCCGGGGCCGGCCAGGCACCAGGCCGCAGAAGCATCAGCCGGCCCGCCGTTTGGTGCGGGCAAGGGGAGGACACGATGGCAGCAACCAGACGCAACAAAGTGCGCATCCGCCTGAGGGCATTCGATCACCGGATCCTGGACCAATCGGTGCAGAAGATCGTCAACACTGCGCGGGACACAGGCGCCAGGATCTCGGGACCCGTTCTCCTTCCCACAGAGAAGAACATCTTCTGCGTAAACCGGGGCACCACGATAGACAAGGAGTCCATGGAGCACTTTGAGATGCGTACCCACAAGCGCCTCATAGACATCCTGGAACCGGGTCCCAAGACCATTGATGCCCTGATGCGGCTGGATCTTCCCAGCGGGGTGGACATCGAGATCAAACTCTAGGGTAGGTGCGCGCCCTGAAGGGTTGAGGAAGCGGCAAGGAGACGACGGTGGTAGACACGATACTGGGCAAAAAGATCGGCATGACCCAGCTCTTCAACGAAGACGGCTCGGTGACCCCTGTGTCCGTAATAGAGGCGGGCCCGTGTACCGTGGTGCAGGTGAAGACGCCTGAGAAGCACGGCTACAGCGCTGTACAGGTGGGCTTTGGGGATATCGCGGTGCATCGTGTAAACAAGCCGATGTTGGGGCATTTCAGGGGCGGCCTAAAGAACTCCAGGCACGGCAGCATCGCCCCGAAGAAGGTCCTACGTGAAATACGCGTGGAGGATGCCGGCGACCTTCAGGTGGGCCAAACCATTTGTGCCGCCGACGTATTTGCTCCGGGCGATTTGGTGAAGGTAACGGGGGTGTCCAAGGGCAAGGGTTTTGCCGGGGTTGTTAAGAGGTACCACTGGCACGGGGCCGATATGACGCACGGCTCCATGATCCACCGCAAACCTCAGTCCAGCGGCGCCACGGATGCAGCGCGCACATTCAAAGGAACAGGGAAGCCGGGGCGTATGGGAGCCCGGCAGGTGACGGTGCGTGGTTTGACGGTGGTGCGCGTGGACGGGGAGCGGCACCTGCTGCTGGTGAGGGGCGCAGTTCCCGGAGCGAATGGCGGTTTGGTTACCATCAGCAAGATTTAGGAGGCGGCGGATATGGTGGAGATACCACTCTACAACATGGACGGGCAGGAAGTGGGCAGCCTGCCGCTTCCGGAAGGCGTGTTCGGGGTAGAGCCGAATGTGGCGCTGATGCATCAGGCCGTCCGTACCGAAGAGGCCAATCGGCGCCAGGGCACTGCGGACACGCGCACCCGCGGCGAGGTGAGCGGAGGGGGCCGCAAGCCGTGGCGGCAGAAGGGAACCGGCCGCGCGCGCCAAGGGAGTACGCGGGCCCCTCATTGGAGGCACGGGGGCATCGTGTTTGGGCCGCATCCTCGTTCGTATGCGCTGGATCTTCCCAAAGAGATGCGCCGGGGAGCACTTCGCAGCGCTCTCTCGGCCAAGGTGGCCGACGGCGAGGTGATCGGCATCGAGGAGATCACCCTGGCCCAGCCAAAGACACGGGAAGCATATTCCCTTCTAAAACGGCTGCCGCTGAGCCGCGAGGTGGCTACTCGGAACCGGGTTGGCAACGAAGTGCATACCGGCATACGCACGGAGCTGGGCAAGGTTCTCATCATCACGCCGGATTATGATCCCATCCTGCTGCGCTCCTGCCGCAACCTGCCGAATGTAACGCTGCGCTATGCCCCCAACTTTTCCGTGCGCGACGTGCTGGCAGCCGAGCGTGTGGTGCTTGCGAAGGGGGCTGTGTCCAAGATCGAGGAGGTGCTCTCCAAATGAAAGACCCTTATCAGATCATCGAGCGCCCCCTGCTCACCGAGAAGAGCATGGATCTGAGCCATGTGGGCAAATACACGTTCCGCGTGGCTCTCGACGCCAACAAGATCGAGATCGCCGATGCTGTTGAGCGCATCTTCAAGGTAAATGTGGTGAAGGTGAACACCATGCGCGTGCGCGGCAAGAAGCGCCGCGTAGGCCGTTACCCGGAAGGGAACACCGGGGATTGGAAGAAGGCCATCGTGACGCTGAAGCCTGGCCAATCTATAACGCTTTTTGAAGGACTATAGCGCAGCCGCCCTGCTGCTGGAGCGGGCACACGCGTTGAAGCCGACAGCTTCCCCGTTGGGAGAGAACCATGCCACTGAGACAATACAAGCCCACCACATCGAGCCGGCGGTTTCGCACCGTGTCTACCTTCGAGGAGATCACGGCGGTAAAGCCCGAGAAGTCGCTGCTGGAGCCTCTCAAGAAGAGCGGTGGACGCAACAACGAAGGAAAAGTCACTGCCCGCTTTCGCGGCGGCGGAAACAAGCGCCAATACCGGGTGATAGATTTCAAGCGGGACAAGTACGATGTTCCCGGCAAAGTGGCCACCATCGAGTACGATCCCAACCGGTCGGCCCGCATCGCCCTTGTTCACTATCGTGATGGCGAGAAGCGCTATATCCTGGCGCCCGTGGGCCTCAAGGTTGGCGACACGGTGATCTCCAGTGACACGGCAGATATCAAGCCGGGGAACTGCTTGCCGCTTAGGGCGATACCCGTGGGTACGGTGATCCACAACCTCGAAATGACGCTGGGGAAAGGCGGGCAGCTCGTTCGCAGTGCCGGTGCGGGAGCCCAGCTCATGGCAAAAGAGGGGAAGTATGCATTGGTGCGCTTGCCCTCCAGCGAGGTGAGGCGGGTGCTCATCGAGTGCCGAGCTACCATCGGCCAAGTGGGCAATGTGGACCATGAGAATGAGGCGTGGGGGAAGGCCGGTAAGACGCGTTGGCTCGGCAAGAGGCCCCACGTACGCGGAGTAGCCATGACGCCTCGGGACCACCCCCATGGCGGCGGGGAGGGCAAGTCGCCGGTTGGCCGCAAGAAGGGCCCTGCAACGCCTTGGGGCAAGCCGGCCCTCGGGTACAAAACCCGGCGGAACAAGGCCACAGCGAAGTATATCGTGCGCAGGCGCGGAGCCAAGTAGGCGGCGGGAAACACGTTTGCCATGCGGAGGGACATATGGGTCGTTCTCTGAAGAAAGGGCCGTACGCAGATCCCAAGCTGATACGGAAGGTTGAGCAGATGAACGCGCGAGGTGAGAAGCGCGCCATCAAGACGTGGTCCCGCAGGTCCACAATCTTCCCGCTCTTCATTGGGCATACGTTTATGGTGCATGACGGCCGTAAGCACATCCCGGTGTTTATCACCGAGAACATGGTGGGTCACAAGCTGGGCGAATTCGCTGTGACGCGCCTCTTCCGCGGGCATGCCGGGCAACAGGTAGAGCGGAGAACGCACATCCGCTGACCCCGGGACGCATTCAAACACCCGCACACTCGGAGAAGGATATGGGAAAACCTGCATCACCGCCAAAATACCGCCCGAACCAGGCCGGCGCCACAGCGAAGTACGTTAGAGTGCCGCCCCGCAAGGCCAGGCTGGTCATCAATGCCATCCGCGGCAAGTACGTGTCCGAAGCCTTGGCGCTGTTGAAGTTCGTGCCGAACTTTGCGGCCCGCGCCATAGAGCAGGTACTGCGCTCTGCAATGGCTAACGCGGAAAACGGGAGGCCTGTGTCGGAAGACACCAATAAGCCCCTCCCGCCGCTGAATGTGGAGAACCTGAAGGTGGTGCGGGCATTCGTGAACGAGGGGCCGCGCATCAAGCGCCTGCAACCGAGGGCTCAGGGAAGGGCCTATCGCATCTTGAAGCGCATGTGCCACATCAGCGTGGTGTTGGAAGAGGCGCCGCCCAAACCTCGACCGGCTCGCAGGGTTGCCGGTCGTGGACGTGCTGCCGGCGGGAGAACCGCGCCAGCGGGCATAGCGGCTGCCAAGGCGGAGGCGGCAGCTTCGCCCAAGCCGGCCGCGGATGCCGCTGCGACTGCAGAGACCGCACACACCGCGGAGGAATAGGGGGAGTACGGTGGGACAAAAGGTACATCCAATCGGCTTTCGCGTGGGGGTGATCCGGGATTGGGATTCCCGATGGTTCCTGGACAAGGGCTACGCTGATGCCGTGTATGAAGACTACAGGATACGGCGCTTTGTGAAGGCGTACTCTTCGTCGCGGAACGCAGCCATATCCCGTGTAGAGATAGACCGCCCCGGCGGGAAGCTGAGGGTAACCATCCATACTGCGCGCCCGGGCATTGTGATAGGGAAGAAGGGCGAGGATGTGGAGGTTCTTCGCAAGGACCTGGAACGCCTGGTGGGGAAGCCGGTGCACCTTAATATCCAGGAGATCCACCACCCGGACATAGACGCCCAGCTTGTGGCCGAGTCCATTGCGCAGCAGATCGAGAAGCGCATCGCTTACAAGCGGGCTATGCGGCAAGCCATCATGCGCGCCATGAAGCTCGGCGTCAAAGGGATCCGCGTAATGTGTTCGGGGCGCCTGGCCGGCGCTGAGATGGCTCGGCGCGAGCACCAGCGCGACGGCAAGATCCCGCTGCATACTCTGCGGGCAGATATTGATTACGGGTTTGCTGAAGGAAAGACCACCTACGGCAATATCGGCGTGAAGGTGTGGATCTACAAAGGCGATGTTCTTCCGGGAGGCACGCGCCCCACGGAGACGGAGATCGTGCCTGCGAGGGTGGCCGGATATGCAGAACGCCGGGAGCGCGCGGCGGGAGGCGCCTCCGGCAGACGATCGAGCCGTACGGGAACGCGCGGGCGTGGCCGACGGACTGAAGGAGGATAACCGATATGCTGATGCCCAAGAGGGTCAAGTACCGCAAGCAGCACCGCGGTCGCCGGAAGGGGAAGGCGTCGGGCGGCACCAACTTGGATTTCGGCGATTACGGCCTCCAGGCGCTGGAACCCTGCTGGATGACTGCCAACCAGATCGAGGCAGCTCGTATCGCCATGACACGGCATGTGAAGCGCGGCGGCAAGGTATGGATCCGCATCTTTCCGGACAAGCCGTATACCAAGAAGCCTGCGGAGACGCGCATGGGTTCGGGGAAAGGAGCTCCGGAGGGTTGGGTGGCCGTTGTGAAACCGGGTCGAATGCTCTTCGAGATGGCGGGAGTGAGCGAAGAAATGGCCCGGGAAGCCATGCGTCTGGCCTCACACAAGCTGCCCATCGCCACACGCTTCGTGGTACGCGAGAAGCCTGCTGCTGAAGAGGAGGAGGCGGCCGGCCCGGAGCCTTCTGCCTCGTCTGCAACGGAGGGTGCCAATGGCTGAAGAGAAGCTGCGGGAGACGCGTGAGAAGCTGCGGAACATGACAGACCAGGAACTGGCCGACGAACTGGCGCGGCAGCGCTTCCTGTTGTTTGACTTGCGCCGCCAGAACACAAGCCGGCAGCTAGAGAATACTGCCGCGATACCGCGGGTGAAGAAGCAAATTGCGCGCATCCTCACGATACAACGGGAGCGCGAGTTGGCCCAGGAGCGGAGATAGAAGGATGCCGCGAACAAAGAAGAACGAAGACACACCAAAGGAAGACGCGCCGCTCGTTGAAGAGGCACAGAGGGCCTCATCGGGAGGCGGTGTTGGGGCCCGGGGCCGGCGCAAAGTGCGCGTGGGTAAGGTCGTAAGCGACAAGATGGACAAGACCGTGGTGGTGGCCATCGAGAGCATGGTGCGCCATCCCCTCTACGGCAAAATTATGCGGCGCACCACGCGCTTCAAGGCCCACGACCCGAACAATGACTGCGGCGTTGGGGACACTGTGGAGATTATGGAGACACGCCCTATCTCGAAGGAAAAGCGCTGGCGCGTGTCACGCATCCTGGAGCGGGCTAAGTAAGAGCACCCGAGTGTGCCCGAACCGGAAGGCGGCGGCAGCAGGGTGCGTGCGCTCCGGTGGATTAGGATTGGGAGATTGCCATGATACAGCCGTATACACGTTTACGTGCGGCCGATAACAGCGGAGCCCGTGAGATCATGTGCATCCGCGTGCTGAAGGGATCCAACAGCCTGGATGCGCGCGTAGGGGATGTGATCGTGGGCGTCGTGAAGTCGGCTACTCCGGGTCAACAGGTGAAGAAGAGCGACGTGGTCAAGTGCGTGGTTGTGCGCACCAAGCAGCCTATTCGCCGCCCCGATGGATCCGTGCTTCGGTTTGATGAGAATGCTGCAGTGGTCATCAACAACGCCATGGAGCCGCGCGGCACCCGAGTGTTTGGCCCCGTAGCGCGCGAATTGCGGGACCGCAACTTCATGCGCATCATCTCGCTGGCGCCGGAGGTGCTGTAGATGGCAGGCAAAGCGAAACCCGCAGAGTACCCCGTAAAACTTCGCATCCGCAAGGGTGACGAGGTGAAGGTGATTGCCGGGAAGGATAAGGGCAAGGTAGGGCGCATCCTTCGGGCCTTCCCCAGCAAGAACAAGGTGTTGGTGGAGGGGCTGAATATAGTGGTGCGGCACCAGAAAGCGCGGCAGACGGGTCGCGCCGGAAGAAGCGGCGTGCAAGAGATACAGGAAGGCGGGCGCATCGAGAAGCCGGCGCCGTTGCACGCATCCAAGGTGATGCTGGTTTGCCCGCAGTGTCATCGGCCTACCCGCGTAGGGTACGCCTACCTCGAGGGTGAGGGTAAACTGGCTCGGCGCAAATACCGCGTGTGCAAACACCCCGATTGCGGCAAGCGCATAGATTAGCTGGGAGGTTCGGAATGCCTCGTCTTAAGGATCTGTACAAGGAGCGCGTGGCGCCGGAATTGGCCAAGCAGTTCAACTACGCCAATGTAATGCAGATACCCAAGCTGGAGAAGATCGTCGTCAATATGGGCGTCGGGCAAGCCGGTCAAACCGGCGGCGATCCCAAATTGCTGGACAACGCCATGCGCGACTTGGCCACCATCACCGGGCAAAAGCCTGCCGTAACGCGCTGCCGCAAGTCCATCTCCAATTTTAAGGTGAGAGCCGGCGCTCGCGTAGGCTGCCGGGTTACGCTTCGCGGCGCCATGATGTACGAGTTCCTGGATCGCCTCGTGTCTACCGCGCTCCCCCGCGTGCGGGATTTCCAGGGCATCAACCCCAAGTCTTTTGATGGCCGCGGCAACTTTGCCATGGGTGTGCGGGAGCAGCTCATCTTCCCGGAAGTGGATTACGACAAGATAGACAAGGTTCGCGGCATGGACATCATCATCTGCACCACGGCCAAGACGGACGAGGAGGCCAGGGCTTTGCTCAAGGGTCTGGGGATGCCCTTCCGGGAGAAGTAGCGCACGGAAGCTGCAAACACCACTGCAGAGAGAACGTTGAATGAACAAGTACGCGATCGGCGCAATCCGTAATATCGGGCTCTTTGGACACCAGGGGTCTGGCAAGACTTCACTGGCGGAGGCCATGCTCTATACGTGCGGCGCCATAGACCGGATGGGCCGCACCGACGACGGCACGGCTACCACGGACTTCGACCCCGAGGAAATCCGCCGGCACATCAGCGTGAACGTGGGACTGGCGCCCTGTGAATGGAAGGGTGTAAAGATCAATGTGGTGGATGTGCCGGGCTATCTGGATTTTCAGGGGGAGATCCGCAGCACCTTGCGCGTGGTGGAGGCAGCGGTGTTGGTTACCCCGGCCCAGTCGGACGTGGAAGTGGGCTTCGAGGTGGCATGGGACCTGGCAGTGGAGCACCACCGGCCCCGCGCGGTGTTTGTCAATAAGATGGATCGGGAGAATGCCGATTACTTCGCGGTTGTGGAGCGCCTTCGCGAACGGTATGGCACTGTCATCGCCCCGGTACAGATCCCCATCGGGCAGGCTGAAGGCTTTGCGGGCATTGTAGACCTTGTTCACATGAAGGGCTATACCGGTGAAGGGCGGGAGCTCCGTGAGGTGCCGATCCCTGAGGATCTGCGGGCCACTGCGGAGAAGTTCCGCGGTATGCTGGTGGAATCTGCGGCTGAGGGCGACGATGCGCTGCTGGAGAAGTACTTCGAAACGGAGACGCTCACGGACGAGGAGGTGGTGAAGGGCCTCCACGCTGGGGTTGACGCCGGGCGGGTAGTTCCCGTGATGTGCGGCAGCGCCCTCAGGAACATGGGGGCAGCCTCCCTCATGAACCTGGTTGCCGAAGCGTTTCCCAACCCTGCCGAGATGGGCGAGATCCACGGCAAGACGCCCGACGGCCAGCCGGCCTCGCGGAAGCCCTCGGATGCTGAGCCCTTCTGTGCTCTGGTATTCAAGACACTCGCCGATCCCTTTGTAGGGCAGCTCACTTACTTTCGAGTTTTCTCTGGGTCCATTCGATCAGACAGCCACGTTTGGAACTCGGTGAGCGGCAAGGATGAGCGCGTGGGCCAGCTTTATATGGTGCGCGGTAAGACGCAGGAAGCCGTTGCAGAGATCGGCTCGGGGGACATCGGCGCCGTGGCAAAGCTCGCGAATACGCACACGGGCGACACGCTGTGCGATCCCGCCAAACAGATTATTCTCGACCCCATTGCTTTTCCCAAGCCCATCTACGAGATTGCAATCGTTCCGAAAACGAAGGTAGATGAGGACAAGCTCGGTCCCGCGCTCCAACGGCTGGCTGCCGAGGATCCTGCCTTCTCCTTCCGCCGGGATCAAGACACGGGGCAGACCGTCATGAGCGGCATGGGCGAAACCCACTTGAACATCGCCGTAGAGAAGCTCAAGAAATTCGGCGCCAACGTGGATGTCGTACCGCTCAAGGTGCCCTATCGTGAGACCATCACCTCGGTTGCCGAAGGGCAGGGCAAACACAAGAAGCAGACCGGTGGCCGTGGCCAGTACGGCGATTGCTGGATCAGGCTCGAGCCCCTGCCCCGTGGTGGCGGCTTCGAGTTTGTTGACGCCATCGTGGGCGGTGTAATCCCCAGGCAGTACATTCCAGCGGTGGAGAAGGGCGTTCTGGAAGGGATGGCCACGGGCATCATCGCAGGGAACCCGGTGGTGGATGTGAAGTGTACTGTTTACGATGGATCCTACCATGAGGTCGACTCTTCGGAGCAGGCGTTCAAGATGGCCGGGATCCTGGCTTTCAACAACGTGGCCGCCAAGGCAAACCCGGTCATCTTGGAGCCCATGCTCACCGTGTCCGTAACGGTACCCGAAGCCATGATGGGAGACGTGATGAGCGATCTCTCCGGGAAGCGGGGGCGCATCATCGGGACGGAACCCATCGGCGGCGGGAGAACGGTAGTCCGGGCCATTGTGCCCCAGGCGGAGATGCTTCGGTACGCCATAGACCTGCGCTCCATTACACGCGGGCGCGGCACCTTCGAGGTGGAGCCCTCCCATTATGAAGAGGTGCCGCCGCACATTGCCCAGCAGATCATTGCTGCCTATCAGAAGCAGCGTGAAGAGGGGCATTAGCACAACGACCATGTTACCGGCCGCGTCCTTACAGCGGTCCCGACAGGAGGAAGAGATTGGCCAAAGTATGCTTGATTGTCAAGGCACGGCGTACGCCCAAGTTCAAGGTGCGTAAGTACACGCGGTGCAACATCTGCGGGCGGGCCAGGGGAGTGTTCCGTAAGTTCGGCCTATGCCGTATCTGCTTGCGTGAACAGGCCCACCGGGGGTTGCTTCCCGGCGTCACCAAGAGCAGTTGGTAGCGAGGAGGCAATTCCTATGGCGTACACAACGGACCCTGTGGCGGACCTGCTCACGCGCATTCGCAACGCCAACCACGCCTACCACGACGTGCTGGAGGTCGGCTCGAGCGGGCTCAAATTGGAGATTGTGAAGATCCTTCATCAGGAAGGCTTCATCAAGGGTTATGAGGTGATCGAAGATCCCAAGCAGAACCGGCTGCGCATCTTTCTGAAGTATGGTCCCAAACGCGAGCGCGTCATTACCAATTTGAAGCGCGTGAGCAAGCCTGGGCTGCGTATTTACGTGGGCCGGGACAAACTTCCGCGTGTTTTGCGCGGATTGGGTATCGCCATACTCACTACGTCCCAGGGAGTGATGACAGACCGGGAGGCGCGCAGGCGAGGCATTGGGGGCGAAGTGCTTTGCTACGTTTGGTAGGAGCGCCGCTCAGCCGGTGGAGCAGATGCGGAAGCCGGGAGTGCGCTCCTTTGCCGGCGCCTGCAGTGTAAGGAGAAGAGAATGTCGCGCATCGGGAAACAACCGATACCGCTTCCCAGTGGTGTGGAAGTGTCTATCCAGCCGGGTTTGGTGACGGTGAAGGGGCCGAAGGGTACCCTGACCAAGCCCGTGCCCGAGGCAATGGTTATCCGCCAGGTGGATTCCACGCTGGTGGTGGAGCGGCCTTCGGACAGCAAGGAACACCGCTCGCTTCATGGCCTCACGCGCACACTCGTGGCGAACATGGTGGAGGGTGTCACAAAGGGGTACTCCCGGACACTGGAGGTACACGGGGTAGGCTACCGGGCTGCCATGTCCGGAAAGAACCTCACATTGGCAGTAGGTTTTTCGCACGGTATCGAGATTGCCCCGCGTCCCGGCATCGAGTTCGAGGCCGGAGTGGACACCGGTACGCGCATACCCTTCGTTGTGGTGAAGGGGATTGATAAGGAACTTGTGGGCCTGACGGCGGCGCAGATACGCAGCATCCGCGAGCCGGAGCCCTACAAAGGCAAGGGCATTCGGTACAGGGGCGAGCAGATACGGCGGAAGGCCGGCAAGAGCGGCAAGGCCGGCGGCAAGGGCGGCAAGAAGTAGCGGTCTTAGCCGGAACCGGCCGACGTATCGGGTATAATAAGACTTCGTGCCGCCTGTTTGGCGTGTAGGGTCGGCGGGTCGGAAATCCGCCGGCGAGGGGAAACGCTATGGAGAACAAAGTACGCCTGCGCCTCAAGCGACACCGTCGCGTACGGGCCAAGGTGCGAGGCAGCGCCGAACGCCCGCGCCTGAACGTGTTCAGGAGTTTGAAGAATATCCATGCACAGATTATAGATGACGATGCCGGCAGGACGCTCGCTGCTGCCTCTACCGTTGAGGCTGCTTTTCGGTCCACCGGTAAGAGTGGCGGAAACGTGGAGGCGGCCCGCATGGTCGGCGCTTTGGTGGCGCAGCGAGCCAGAGAAAAGGGCATCACCCGGGTGGTGTTCGATCGGGGCGGTTACAAATATCACGGGCGGGTGAAGGCGCTGGCGGATGCCGCCCGGGCAGAGGGGCTGGAGTTCTAGACACGGCTCGGAGGATTGCCTGAAGAGCAATTCTTATCGAATGGGCCATAGGAGAGTGTGGATGCCGAGGATCAATGCGGACACGCTGAACCTGGAAGAGCGCGTGGTGAGGACCAATAAGGTGCAGAAGACCCACAAGGGCGGGCGCACCATGAGCTGGAACGTATTGGTGGTGGTAGGAGACCGCGAGGGGCACGTGGGGGCCGGTATCGGCAAAGCGCGGGCCATACCGGATGCCATCCGCAAGGCCGTTGAAGACGCGAAGCGCAACATCATCGAAGTGCCTCGCGTGGGTACGACCATCCCCCATGAGGTTCTGTCTCATTGGGGCGCAGCCGAGGTGCTTCTTAAGCCTGCAGCTCCCGGAACGGGCATCGTGGCGGGAAGCTCGGTGCGTACCATTCTGGAGCTGGGCGGCATCAACGACGTTCTGGGCAAATCCTTGGGATCATCCAATGCCATCAATCTTGCGTGGGCTACCATGGAGGCCCTCAAGAGCCTGAAGCGCGCCGAAGAAGTAGCGCGCCTCCGCGGCAAGGAGGTAAACGAGCTTGTTCCGTGGATGCGGCGTGTGGAAGAAGCGGCGCTTGGAGTAACCGCTGATGCCTAACCTCAAGATCACCTTGGCCCGGAGCCCCATCGGCTTTAGCGAACAGCAGAAGCGCACGGCGCGCGCCCTGGGGCTCAATCGCCTCAACCAGAGTGTCGTTCGACCGGACAATGCCGCAGTGCGCGGAATGGTGCGGCGCATCAGCCACTTGGTAACCGTGCAACCGATTGACGGCGCCGAGAAACAGGAGGCGAACTGAGATGCAGCTTCATCATTTGAAACCTGCGCCAGGATCTACGAAGCGCCGCAAAGTTGTTGGGCGAGGGCCCGGCTCGGGGCACGGCAAGACGAGCGGCCGCGGCCACAAGGGAGACAAAGCTCGGGGCAGCACAAACCCGAATTTCGAGGGCGGGCAGACGCCACTGCACCGCAGGATCCCGCAATTGCGCGGCTTCAAACCCGTCAACAAAGCCCACTACGCCCTCGTGAACGTCGGTGCGCTGGAGCGCTTTGAGGACGGGACCGAAGTTACGCCCGATCTGCTCTTGCAGTATGGGCTCATCCGCACCATAGGCGACGGTGTGAAGATCCTTGGGGATGGATCCATCAGCAAGAAGCTCGTAGTGAAGGCCCACAAGTTCAGCAAGACGGCTGTCGCCAAGCTCGAGGCGGCAGGCGGCACGACGCTCGCGTTGTCGGCGGCACCGTCGCCCACATCGGCTCAACAAGAGGAGTGAAGCCATAGGATCCGGCCATGCTTGAATCGCTTGTCGCGGCATTTCGAATACCGGAACTGAAGCGGCGCATCCTGTTTGACCTGGGGATGTTTGCCGTCTTCGGGCTGGGAGCGCATATCCCCGTTCCGGGGGTGGACCACCGGGCAGTGGAGCGGGTGTTCGGGGGCGCCGGCGGGCTCTTGGGGCTCGTAGATGTGTTCTCCGGCGGCGCATTGCGGCGGATGTCTCTCTTTGCTATGGGCATCACACCCTACATCAATGCCTCCATCATCATGCAGATGCTTACCCTGGCCATTCCGCAGTTGGAAGCGCTGAGCAAGGAAGGCGAGGCAGGTCGCAAGCAGATCGCAAAGATCACCCGGTACCTAACGATCGGGCTGGCATTCTTCCAGGCAATCGGCTTCAGCATGGTGTTTCGAAGCAGCGGCGTTCATACACCGTTGCCGGCGATGGTGCAGATGTGGATCTGCATGACGGCTGGGACGTGCTTCCTGCTGTGGATCGGAGAACAGATTACGGAGAACGGCATCGGCAATGGCGTGTCGCTGGTGATCTTCGCCGGCATCCTGTTGAGCCTTCCATACCAAACGAGCCTCGTGGTGAAGCAAGTCCGCGACGGGGTCGTAGGTTGGCCTGGGGTGCTCGTTCTTGGCGTTATCTTCGTGCTCACGGTATTGGGCATCGTGTATGTAACCCAGGGGCAGCGCAAGATCCCCATCCAGCACGCCAAGCGCGTAGTGGGGATGAGGGTAACCCAGGGCGGGAGTTCCTTCCTTCCCATCAGGGTAAACACTGCAGGGGTCATCCCGATTATCTTTGCCATTTCCATGATGCTTCTGCCCGCGCAGATCCTTGGAGTGATCCCGGCAGCGCCCACCAGCTTTGTGGCGCGCCTTAAGACGTGGGCCCTCATGCTTTCCCCTGGGGCGACGTGGTGGGCCTCCCTAGCCTATGTGGTGCTCATCATCATCTTCACGTACTTTTACACGGCCGTGATCATGAACGTTCAGGACATGGCCGATAACCTGCGCAAATATGGCAACTACATCCCAGGCATCCGGCCCGGCAAGCCAACCTTTGACTATCTCGACCGTGTGGTGTCGCGCATCACACTGGCAGGGGCAGTGTTCCTGGCAGCGGTGGCGCTCGTTCAATATCTGGCGCCAGATATTACAGGGGTTCGATCCTTTGGGCTAATCGGCGGCACGTCGCTGCTGATTGTTGTTGGGGTCACCATCGAGACGATGCAAGCCATCGAGGCACAGATGTTGATGCGCAACTACGAGGGCTTCATCAAGAGCAGCCCCATCGGCTCCTAGCAGCAAGCAGGCGGTCGGTGGCGAGGAACGGATACGGAGGGAGAGGGACACAAGCAGAGCCGGTGCACCTGGAACAACAAAAAAGGGACCAAAAACGATGATACTAGTGCTGATGGGCCCTCCTGGTTCCGGCAAGGGGACACAGGGAGCGCGAATATCCGAGGAGTTGGGCATTCCGCGCATCGCCACCGGCGACACGTTGCGGGAGATGGCAGCCGCTGGGACACCTTTGGGGTTGAAGGCCAAGGAGTACTCCTCAAAAGGCTTGCTGGTGCCCGATGAGATTGTGGTAGGTCTGATCAAGGAGCGCATCGGGGCTGAAGATTGCCGCAAGGGCTTTATTTTGGATGGCTTTCCGCGAACAGTGGGCCAGGCGGAGGCTTTGGACGCCATGCTCCATGCAGCAGGGAGGAAGATTGATCGCGTGGTGAACTTCGAGGTGCCGGAGGAGGAAGTGGTTCGGCGCCTCTCTGGGCGGAGGGTTTGCACCCAATGCGGCGCGACCTATCATATAGAATTCGTACCGCCACGGGTGGAGGGTATCTGCGATGCCTGTGGAGGCACCTTGGTGCAGCGGGCTGACGATGCTCCCGAGGCGGTGCGGCGCCGGCTGGTAGAGTATGAGCAAAAGACGGCGCCGGTGCTTAGGTACTACGAGGGGAAGGGCAACCTGGTGCATGTGGATGCTTCGCCTGACCCGGACACGATCTTTGGGCGCGTGCGGGAACTGATCCGAGAGGGTAGTGTGGTGCGTGCCGAATGAGAGCCGGATGATCACCACCAAGTCTGAAGAGGAGATTGCCCGCATCGAGGCAGCGGGCCGCGTGGTGGCCGAGGCTCTGCGCGCTATGCGCGATGCCATCGTACCCGGTAAGACGACAACCAACGATTTGGAGAACGCAGCCATAGCCGTTCTTACGAAACATGGAGCCGTGTCGCCGTTCTTCGGGTATCAGCCCCCGCACCACCCGCCTTATCCGGCATGGACGTGCATCTCGGTGAATGAAGAGGTTGTGCACGGCGTTCCGGGACGGCGTGTGCTCCAAGAGGGCGACATCGTAGGCTGCGATGTGGGCGCGAAGCTGGATGGCTTCTATGCGGATGCAGCGTGGACGTTTCCTGTTGGGCGCGTGTCGCAGGAGGCGGAGCGGCTGCTGAAGGTAGGTGAAGAGGCGCTTTACACGGGCATCGCTGCCGCGCGGGTAGGCGGACATGTGGGCGATATCGGAGCCGCCATCCAGAAGTTCGTGCACAGGCATGGGTACAGCGTAGTTCGTGAGATGGTTGGGCACGGCATCGGCCGGGCGCTTCATGAGGAGCCCCAAGTGCCCAACTTCGGCAAACCGGGCCACGGGCCCCTGCTCCGTGAGGGCATGACGATATGCATCGAGCCGATGGTGAACGCAGGAGGGCACGCAATCCAGGCCCTATCCGATGAGTGGACGATTGTGACCAGCGACCGCTCGCTTTCTGTCCACTTTGAACACACCGTTGCCATAACGCGGAATGGGCCACGGATCTTGACCCGAGGAGATTGAATGCCGCCGAAACGACCGTTTCGAAGTGGTGGAAGCCGCAAACCGGGCGCCCATGGGTCCCAGAGCCGATCCTCCGGCAAGAGCCGGGCGCACAGCGCCGGGAAGTCTGCCGAGGAACAGGCCGACGTAAAGGAGAAGGGCATCGAAGTGGAAGGGGTGGTCACCGAGAACCTGCCGAACGCCATGTTCCGGGTGACCCTCCAGAGTGGTCACGAGGTGCTGGCCCACGTGTCCGGCAAGATCCGGATGAATTTCATTCGCATCTTGCCTGGAGATCGGGTTCTCGTGGAACTTTCGCCCTACGACCTTACGCGGGGTAGGATCCTTTACCGGTACAAATAGCCCGGAGCCGCTGCAGCGGGTGCCCGCGCAGGAATGCAGGGGCGCGGAGGAGGGCGCGAACGCGCATCCGGGGTAAGAGGTGAAGCAATTGAAGGTGCGAGCATCGGTCAAAAAAATCTGTGACAAGTGCAAGATCATACGGCGCGAAGGGGTCGTGCGGGTAATCTGCAAGAACCCCAAGCACAAGCAACGTCAGGGCTAGACCGGGCGTGAAGCTCGTTCTGGAACAGGATGCGGAGGGACTGGTTTGGCCAGAATCGCAGGAGTTGATCTACCGAGGGAGAAGCGTGTGGAATACGCACTCCCATACATCTACGGGATTGGCCTTTCGAGCGCGCGAAAGATCGTGGCCGCCGCCGGTGTGGATCCCGCGACGCGGGTGCGGGACCTCACCGAGGCAGAGACAAGCCGATTGCGTGAGATCATCGAACGGGAGTACCGTGTAGAGGGTGACCTCAAGCGCGAGATCTCGCTCAATATCCGGCGCTTGCAGGAAATAGGGTGCTACCGCGGCCTTCGGCATCGCAGGGGACTGCCGGTGCGCGGTCAACGCACCAAAACGAATGCACGCGTGCGCAAGGGGCCCAAGCGCACCATCGCCGGAAAGAAGAAGGCCAAGAAGTAGCAGCGGCCTGCGCATGCAGCCCTTGCGGCCGCGCAGCATGATGTGAGGGAGAACGGCAAGTATGGCGAAAAAGACGACAACCGCCGGACGGCAGAAGCCCAAGGAAAAGAAGAACATCGCCCAGGGCGTGGTGCACATCCAATCCACGTTCAACAACACGATCGTCACCATCAGCGACGTGAAGGGCGAAGTGATCTCCTGGTCCAGTGCCGGTGCTATAGGCTTCAAGGGGACCAAGAAGGGCACACCCTTTGCAGCCCAGCTTGCAGCCGAGAATGCCGCGCGAAAGGCCATGGAGCATGGGCTGCGCCGGGTGGATGTTTACGTGAAGGGGCCTGGATCGGGCAGGGAGACCGCGATACGCTCCCTTCAGGCCGTTGGCCTGGAAGTGTCGCTCATCAAGGATGTTACGCCCATCCCGCACAACGGCTGTCGCCCGCCCAAACGACGCCGCGTGTAGTACAGAGGGAGAAGCATCGCGCGGGAGGATGAAGCCTGGAATGCCGGGTGTAAACTCCCAGGAGCGCTGGGTGAAGGCGCTCTCACGAACCGGATCACGTCCGGAAGGAGCAACCAAGAAGGAACGATGGCTACAAACTCAGAACCCCGGTGCCGGCAATGCCGGCGTGAAGGTGAGAAGCTGTTTCTGAAAGGCGACAGGTGCTTTAGGCATTGCGTGTTGGATAAGGAGGACCGGAGAAAGCCGCCTGGACAGCACGGGGCGAGCGCCGCTCAAAAGAAGCTCACCGAGTATGGCACCCAGCTCCGCGAGAAGCAGAAGCTGCGCCGCATCTACCGGGTGCTTGAGCGGCAGTTCCGCAACTATATGGCCGAGGCCGAGCGCCGCAAAGGCGTAACCGGCGAGACGTTGCTGCAATTGCTGGAGATGCGTTTGGACAACGTGGTGTACCGCCTGGGGCTCGCCAGTTCGCGGGCCATGGCGCGCCAGCTCGTGAGCCACCGCTTCTTCACGGTGAATGGCCGCAGGGTGAACATCCCTTCCTACCAGGTGAGGCCCGGCGATGTCATCGGCGTGCACGAGAGCAAGATGCAGACCGAGGTGATGAAGCAAATGCGCAGCAAATTGCACACACGCGGGCTGCCCGATTGGCTCGAGTTCGACGCAGCAGAGATGGAAGGCCGGGTGCTGGCGGCTCCCACCCGGAGCCAAATAGACACGCCGGTTCAGGAACAGTTGATCGTGGAATTTTACTCGCGTTAGGCACGGAGGGAGGAGGTGCGCTGTTGGCGGGAGGCCTTCCGCCGCGCCACCCTGTCCTTCTGGCTGGGGGATCCTATATGGAATTGACCGAACCGCGGATAACTACGCTGGAAGAGAGCGCCACCTACGGGAAGTTCGTGGTGGAGCCCCTCGATCGCGGATATGGAGTGACACTGGGCAATTCGCTGCGGCGGGTTTTGCTCTCCTCCATCGAAGGGGCTGCAATCACCTATGTGAAGATAGACAAAGTGCTGCATGAGTTCTCCACCATTCCCGGCGTCAAGGAAGACACCACCGAACTGCTGCTGAACCTTAAGGGGCTCTACGTAAAGGTCCACGGGAAATGGGCTGCCCGCTCGGAGCCGTTCACTCTGCGCATCGCCCGGCGCGGAGAAGGCCGCGTAACGGGTGCCGACGTGGAATGTCCGGCCGGTATAGAGGTGGTCAACCCGGAGGCCTACATCGCCACTATTGCTGATGATGACGCCTCCCTCAATATCGAGATGACAGTGGAGATCGGGAAGGGGTACGTGCTGCCCGACAAGCAAGAGCGGCGCGACAATCAGCCCATAGGCATCATCCCCGTGGGTTCCGCCTTCACCCCCGTTCGTAAGGTGAACTACACGGTGGAGGCGACGCGTGTGGGCTTCAAGACGGACTATGAACGCCTCACGCTCGAGATCACTACGAACGGCACGATCTCGCCCAGCGAAGCCATGAGTGAAGCAGCCTCGATCCTGATGCAGCAGCTCGAAATGTTCGTAGACTACAAGGGGACGCGGCCTGTGACACTTCTGGAGGCAGGTGATCTCTCTGCAGGGCGCCATCCCGAGGCTCCCGATGCCCGAATAGATGAGCTGGAATTCTCGGTTCGCACCCTCAACTGCCTGAAGAAGGCGGGCATCGTTACCGTGCGCGATTTGGTGCAAACCTCAGAGGCAGATCTCATGCAGATCCGCAACTTCGGCCGGAAATCCCTCGAGGAGGTTCGCGAACGCCTGGCTCATCTGGGCTTGAGCCTCAAGGGAGGCCCGGCTTTGACCACGGACGATGACGAGGAGGATCTGGCGGAAGAAGCCGGCATGGAAGGCGATACCGGTGAAGAAGAGGTACCGGCTACATCCATCGAGAAGCGGGCTCCTGCGGAGCAAGAGGAAGTATAGAGCAAGGAGGTTGAGATGAGACATCGTGTAGCCGGGCGCAAATTCAGCCTGCCGAGCGACCAGCGGAGGGCGCTTCTGAAGGGTTTGGTGCGCTCGCTTTTTGAGCATGGCAAGATCACCACAACGGAGACGCGGGCGAAGGAGGTTAAGCCCATCGCGGAGAAGCTCATCACCGCTGCGAGGCGGAATGATCTGCATGCGCGGCGCATGGTGCGGGCCTACGTGGATGCCAACGTGTCGGAATTCGGCGTGAATGCTCAGAACGGCAAGCTGGCTCGGAACCCGAACTGCGTGATGCCGCGGTTGTTCGAGCAGATCGCACCGCGCTATGCCAACCGGCCTGGCGGATATACCCGCATCACGAAGCTTGGCTATCGGCGGGGAGACGGCGCTCCACTGGTGGTTCTGGAGCTCGTGGAGGGAGAGGAGATCGTCCATCAGCCAGCCGCTTCGGAAGGCGCAGTGACCTCTCGGAGGCGCAGGTTGTTTGGTCGCAAGGGGTAATGCGGGCTCTCCTGAGAAGTACGACGCTGCGCTGAGTGGCGGATCCATGCGTTGCTTCAAGGTAACGCTGGAATACGACGGCACGGATTTCGCCGGATATCAGTACCAGGTAGGTTTGCGCACCGTTCAGGGAGAGCTTGAGAAGGCGCTCAAGAAACTCTTGGGCACGGATGTGCGGCCCAGTGTGGCTGGGCGAACGGATGCAGGGGTTCATGCCCTGGGCCAGGTGGTAGGGTTCCGGGCGCAGACATCTATTCCGCTGGATCGGATGTGTGCCGCCCTAAATTCGGTGTTGCCTCGGGATGTGGCCGCGGTGCGCGCAGAACAGGTGGATGCCGCCTTTCACGCGCGCTTCAGCGCCCGGTGGCGCACCTATGTGTATGCGATTTTGAACCGGAGGGAACCTTCGGCGCTTTGGGGAAGGTACAGCTATCACGTTCCGCAGGCGCTGGATGTGGAGGCCATGGGGAGGGCAGCATCGTATCTGGAGGGTGAACACGATTTTACATCCTGGGCGAATGATCTGCGCGAAGCGGCAAGTCCTGTGCGGCATATGCGCAGGTGCCGGGTGAGGCGGCACGGCGCATTCATCCTTGTAACCGTGCAGGCCAACGCATTGCTCAAGGGAATGGTGCGCAACGTGGTGGGTACGCTGGTGGAGGTAGGGATGGGCAAGCGGAGCCCGGAGGAGATCCCCGCCATCACCGCGGCGAGATCGCGGGCGGCAGCCGGACCTTGTGCTCCAGCCCGAGGGTTATGCTTGCTGCGCGTAGAGTATGAAGGATAGGAGCAATGATGAAAACATTCGTGGCGAAGCCAGGTGATATCAAGCGGAGTTGGCATTTGATTGATGCTTCCGGGCAGCCCATGGGTCGAGTGGCATCCGATATCGCTCGATTGCTGCGGGGCAAGCACAAGCCGATCTTCACTCCCAATGTGGACACGGGAGACTTCGTGGTAGTGGTAAACGCGGAGAAGGTTGTTCTTACCGGGATGAAGGCTTCGGAAAAGGTATACCGGCACAGCGGCTGGCCCGGGGGGCTTAAGCACATCACGCGGGGCGACGAGCTTGCGCGCAAGCCGGAAGAGGCGCTGCGCCGCGTAGTGCGCGGAATGCTGCCTCATAACCGCCTCGGCCGCGCCCTCATCCGGAAGCTGAAGATCTACGCCGGCCCAGACCACCCCCATGCTGCGCAGAAGCCAATCCCGTGGGTGAACCCCATGGCTAGGCAAGGAGAGTGAGAGTGCTTCCATCCATCCGATATTACGGAACCGGTAAGCGTAAGGACGCAATCGCCCGGGTTTGGCTGGTCCCCGGCACCGGCGAAGTGACCATCAATGACCGCCCTGCCGAGAAGTACCTGGGTCGCCTGGTGCTTCGACGCCTCATTGATCAGCCCTTCGAGGTAACCGAGACCCTCGGCCGCTTCGATGTGATTGCCAAGTGCAAGGGCGGCGGCATCAGCGGCCAAGCGGGCGCCGTGCGCCACGGCATCAGCAAGGCGCTGCTCGAAGCCAATCCCGATTACCGTCCCACGCTCAGGAAGCTGGGTTTCCTGACGCGAGACCCGCGGGTAAAAGAGCGAAAGAAGTATGGCCGCAAGCGGGCACGCCGCGGCTTCCAGTTCAGCAAGCGCTAGGGCGTACCGAAACGGCCTCAACGGAGCCCCTGCTTTGCTTCACTCGAGGCGCGCCGGTTGCCTACGCCAAAGAACCTTACGATGACAGAAGCCGCGAAGCCTCTGCCCGGTCAAGAGCCTGCAACGGTCCTCGAATACGTGGCGCCCATGGCCCTCTTCATCATCTTTACCTATGTGGAGGGCTTGGCGCCACACCTTTATGTACCGCTCTACACCGCTAAGATCGCAGCCGTTACCGCAGCGCTGGCGATCTGGCGGCGTCCTTTGCGCACCATTCACTTCGACGTGCGCACTCTCCCGCTGGCGCTGATCGTGGGCGCAGCGGTATTTGTAGAGTGGATTGTATTGGACCGCTGGATCCCCTATCCTCATTTGGGGACGAGATCCGCCTTCAACCCCTTTGCCGGTATCGCACAGCCGACGGGTCGAGTACTCTTTATCGGGCTCACGCTCTACGCCATGGCCGTGATGGTGCCCGTGATGGAGGAGCTCTTTTGGAGGTCCTGGCTGATCCGGTACCTCACTACGCCTGGATGGCAGGCGATTGCTCCGTGGCAATATTCGCGCAACGGCTATTTGGGGGTTGCAATCCTCTTCGGCCTTGCTCACACGGAATGGCTGGTGGCGGTGGTGTGCGCCTTGGCCTATGGCTGGCTTCTGCAGCACACCAAGAGCCTCTTCGCCTGCGTGGCAGCCCACGGATGCACGAACCTGCTGCTCGCCCTGTATATTCTGCACACAGGCGCATGGAAGTACTGGTAGCAGGTGTCCCCGCGTCACCGCTCAATTACCGGGCGCCGCATGCCCGCAGGATCGCGTAGACCATCCCTGCAACGCCGGCGGTGGCCGGTAGTGTAAGGATCCAGGCAACTACCATACTCTGAGCCACTCCCCACCGCACGGCCGAAAGGCGCTTGGATGCTCCCACTCCAAAGATTGCACCGGAGATGACATGCGTGGTGCTCACAGGCATTCCAAAGTGGCTGGAGGTCATCAACACGAGGCTTGCCGACGTTTCTGCAGCGAAGCCGTGAACCGGTTCCAGGCGAATGATGCGGTGGCCCATGGTCTTGATGATGCGGTATCCGCCGGCGGATGTTCCGAGGGCCATCATGGTGGCGCAGCAGAGGATGACCCAAAGCGGGATTACGGGTTTGGCGAGATAACCTTCAGACACCAGCGCCAGGGTGATGATGCCCATGCTCTTTTGGGCGTCATTCAGGCCGTGGGAGAAGGCCATGGATGCGGCTGAGAGCACTTGCAGGTGGCGAAACCAGCCCGACACTTTGCCGGGCTGCACGCCGGCCAGCGTCCAGAAGATCACGAGCATCAAGAGGAAGCCCATGGCGAAGCCCGCCAGGGGTGAGGCTACAAGCGGTACAACGACTTTATCCCAGAGGCCTTTCCAAATGACCACCCGGACCCCGCCATGAACGATGGCAGCGCCGATCAATCCGCCTACGAGGGCGTGAGACGAGCTGCTGGGAATGCCGTACCTCCATGTAATGAGGTCCCACACGATGGCCCCTACAACTGCAGCCAGAACGACCCATTGGGTAGCATCGCTGGGAGCCACCAGCCCCTTTGCAATGGTTTGAGCCACGTTGGTGGATACCAATGCCCCTACGAAGTTGAGGGCGGCAGCCATGAGGATGGCCGTACGGGGAGAGAGCACGCGCGTAGACACGACGGTGGCGATGGCGTTGGCGCTGTCATGGAAGCCATTGATATAGTCGAAGACGAGCGCCAACGCAACGATGAGAACGATGAGGGCGCCTATTTCAGGCATACTTCACGACCACACTTTCCAGCACAGTGGCGACATCTTCGCATTTATCCGTGGCGATCTCTATGCGATCATAGATCTCTTTCCACTTGATTACCATGATGGCGTCGGTTCCCGGCGTGTTGAACAGGGTTGCGAGTGCTTCTCGGAAGGCCTTATCGCTCCGGTTCTCCAATTCATGGATGCGGATGAGGGCCTCGTGAAAGACTTTTCGGTTCTTGGGATTGTCCAGCAGATTGACCGCATCGGCCGTGGCCCGGACGGTGTCCACCAGAAGGGCTACGAGGGGCGCCAAGTCCGGCCGGGGCACGGAAAGCTGATAGAGCGCAATGCGGCCGCTGGCAGCTTCGACAAAGTCGGTGATATCGTCCAGGGCGCTGGAGAGCTTGTGGAGATCTTCCTTATCCAGGGGTGTTACGAAGGTTGCATCGGTGCGATTGGCTAGTTGATGGGTGAAATCATCGGCCTCGTGCTCGATCTCTTCGATGCGCCGCGCGTGGTCCGCTCTATGCTCAAAATCCTGGCTGAGTGCATGGAATTCCTGGGCCGCCCGCCAGGCAGCATTCGCCTGGGCCTGCAGCAACTGGAAGAAGGTGCGGTCCTTGCCCAGTAGCTTCACGGTAAGATCCTCCGTAGAATGATATGCTCTGTATCATGGCTGTGCCTGAGAGGCAGCGGTCGTTGTTCCGCGTTCTTGCAGCGCCTCCCAGCGGATTTGACTGAGGCCGGTGATGGCGCGGCCGCCCTTGGCAAGAGCCTGCTGCCACCTCGATGTGGCGAGGCCGCCGGTGAAGTCCCTGTGCGCGAAGGAAGGATCGCCCATCAGGAAGACGGGTTTGCCGCGTTCAAGGGCTGCGAAGACCAAGTCCAGGTTCGCAAGATTGCCCTTGCCGATGGGCACTTCAGACACGACGACGGCGTCCGCGTTGTGAACCAGCCGGGTGGCTGCTTCCAGTGCTGACGGGCTGATTGGTGAGAAGGGCGCCTCGGTTATGCGCTCGATGCCCAGGGCCGCGCAGACGCTGTCGTCGGTGTCCATACGGTTCAGCACCCCTGCGGTAACGTGGCAGCCGCGCCGCACCAATTCGGAGAGCAAGGCTCCGCCGGTTCCTCCGCCGCAGATCACGTGGATGCGGGGCGCGGGCGCCGCAGGAGCCGCTGAAGAGGGCGGAGCGGGAAGAACGATGGGGCTGCCTGTAACCGGGTGGCGATGCACCTCGATGCCGCCGCCATAGACGCGGGTCAGGATGTGCTGCTGGAACACAGTTTGGATGGGGCCCTCTGCTTCGATGGACCCGGAGGCCATCAAGAGGACGCGGTGGCAGAAAGTAGCCGCCAAATTGAGATCGTGCAGGGCAGCGAGTGCCGCCGCATCATGATGCTCCACCCGTTTGCGGATCACGGTGAGCAGCTCCACCTGATGGGACAAATCCAAATGGGCGGTGGGTTCATCCAGGAGCAGCACCGGCGCCTCTTGAGCCAGTGCCCGCGCGATGAGCACCCGTCGGTGTTCGCCGCCGGAAAGGGTAGTGATGGGCCGGTCCGCCAGGGAAAGTGTGTCCGTGGCTGCCATAGCTCGGGTAGCAGCGGCGAAATCCTCGGGCTTCTCTCCTGCGATGCCATGGATGTACGCGTGGCGACCCATGAGGACGACTTCGCGAACTGTGAAGTCGAAGAGTGTCGGTTCGCTCTGGGGAACGAATGCGATGTTGCGGGCGAGATCGCGAGCCGAGAAATGTGAGAGAGGACGATCGTTGAGGGTTACTGTTCCCGATATGAGGGGCAACGTTCCGCTCAAGACCCGCAGGAGGGTAGATTTCCCCGCACCGTTGGGACCCACGAGGCCCACAAATTCACCGGGCTGCAAGTCCAGGGACACGTCACGGATCGCCTCGAGGCGCCCATAACCGGCCCTGACGTGACTGGCCCGGATCCTCATGGTATATTGTAGCACACAAGGCAACGGGCCGGGAACTTCCCCCCAATTCCCGGCCCGCCCGCTCCCACGGAGGGCGGCTGAAGTCCCAATCTGCTTCGTTAACCGCCGACATCCGGGGAACGCTTGGATCAGTGCGTCGCGGCGATCCTGTACTATAGGAATACTCGGGATGCCGAATGGTTACAGCGCTTGGCGGCTATCTTGACACGCTTTTGCCGCAGTGATATACTTAGGGCCAGGTGGAAGGGCGGGCTGCATCGCCCTTCTCTCTTTTTATGGGGGGTAGGGAGGCGGCTTGAGCGCGTATGGCTGAATTCGGCTTTGACCTAAACGAAGTGGCGGCGCTCGTGAGCCTTATGGAAGAGCATGGTCTGCAGTGCGTAGAGGTTGCGGAGCCTGGCCGGCGCATTGTGGTGACGGGTACATGGGCGGGAAGCGTCCCGGCTCGCGCGTCCCTCGCCGCACCTGCGACTGCTTCAGTGGCGCCCAGGGACGAACCTGCGGAGCCCTCCACGTCCGGAAGGCGCGTGGCGATCGTATCTCCCATGGTGGGAGTATTCTACCGGGCCTCATCGCCCGGATCTCCGCCGCTGGTGGAGGTGGGGGACCGGGTGGAAGTAGGCCAGCCTGTGGGCATCATCGAAGCCATGAAAGTATTCTCCGAGATACCCAGTGAACATGCGGGCATCGTCGTGGAGATTGTGGCTCGTGACGGCACCCTGGTGCGCACGGGTGAGCCGCTCATGTACCTGCGGCCTGAGGATTGATGCCGCCCCCTGTCGGTATGTTGCACGGAGGCAGACCTCTTGGGAATGAAGTGAAAGACACGATCAGCATCGGCATCTTGGGGCTGGGTGTCGTGGGTTCAGGCACGGTTGCTGTGCTGGAGAAGAACCGCGACGCAATCGAAAGGAAGGTCGGCGCGCGCCTTCTCATACGCCGCATCGCAGTGCGCGACTTGCGCAAGAAGCGTGCGGTAACGGTGGATCGGTCCCTCCTCACGAACAACCCCCTCGAAGTGCTGGACGACCCATCCATAGATATCATTTGCGAACTCATTGGCGGCGTGAGCCCGGCAAAGGAGTTCATTCTGCGCGCCTTCGCCAACGGCAAGCACGTCGTAACGGCGAACAAGGAACTCATCGCCAAGGAAGGGCACGCCATCATGGAGGAGGCGGCTCGGCGGAAGCTGGATTTCCAATTCGAGGGGTCTGTGGGGGGCGGCATCCCCATCATTCAGCCGATGAAGAACGCATTGGCCGGGAATGCTGTGCAGGAAGTGATGGGGATTGTCAACGGCACTACAAACTACATTCTGACGCGCATGGCGTGTGAGGGAATAGACTTCGAGACGGCTCTCCGCGAGGCTCAAGCGAGGGGTTATGCAGAAGCCGATCCATCCAGCGATGTGGAGGGCTTCGATGCCCAGTACAAGATTGCCATCCTCAGCTCCATCGCTTTCTTAAGCCGCGTGTTCGTGCAGGACGTGTACGTGGAGGGCATTACCCACATCACTCAGCGCGACATCGAGTGCGCCCAGGAGTTGGGCTACGTAATCAAGTTGGTAGGCATCGCCAATCGCGTGGGGGATGATGGAATGCAGGTACGGGTGCATCCTGCGCTGCTTCCTGCGTCACATCCATTGGCCTCTACCAACGACGTGTACAACGCGATCTACCTGCGGGGTGATGCTGTGGGTGATGTGATGTTCTACGGCCGCGGTGCTGGGATGATGCCCACGGGAAGCGCCGTGGTGGGCGACATCATGGATGTGTGCCGCAACATCCTCCATGGGGCAACGAGCCGCATCACCTGCACGTGCTTCGAACAACGGCGAATGCTGCCTATGGATGTAGTGGAGACTAAGTACTACATCCGCATGCTCGTGGCAGACAGGCCGCGGGTCCTAGCTTCCATTGCCGGTGTGCTGGGAGACCACGAGGTGTCCATCGAGTCTGTGGTCCAGAAGGCAGCAGTGGGCGGGCGTGCAGAGATTGTATGGGTGACGCACCGAGTGCGGGAAGCCAACATGCGCGCGGCGCTGGAGCTCATCAAGAAGCTCCCGTGTGTGGAGCGCGTGGAGAACTGGCTGCGGGTTGAGGAATAACCCGGCGGTGTCGGAAGCCGCGCACCTCAGGTGTGGGCGGCCATCAGCTTTTTGTGCGTCGCATAGGCCGCGATGGCGCCTACTGCGAAGAGTGCCATGAGTAAGTCGCCTTGGCGGCGCCGACGTTCCAGTTCCTGTTGCTTCAGATCTACTTCGTGTTGCACGCGGTTCAGATCCGGCCTCACGGCAGCCAATTCGGGCAGGATCTTGTTGATATCCAGCACGTGGGTTAACCGGTGCACCCGGTTCCGCACATCAAAGAGTGCCTTCTGTTCCTCTTCCGTGTCAATGCCATTCAGGAAGACGCGGTGTTCCTCCCGGCTGAGGCTGGTGAGGTCCTTTTCCATTCCCCCCATGGCTTCCTTGAGGCGTGCGGCCCGATCATAGCTGTGGCACTGGCCGCACGTCTGGGGATTGATAAGGTCCAGCGTTACCTTTTGTTGGCGGTGTGCCGTATGGCAGGTGACGCAGTTGGGCGCCGGGCGAACGCCGGCCATGAGGGCTTTGGCGTGGGCACTCTCGAGGTAGTTGTCGCGAATCGCTTCGTGGCACTTACCGCAGAAGTTAGGGACTTGCGTGGGAGAGGGCTTCCCCAGAAATCCGCGGGCCCGGTTCATGGCTACGAGGGGATCATCCGAGCGGGGATTGCCGCCATGGCAGTCTGCGCAGGCAATGCCGTTCCTGTAGTGGATGCTCGTCGGCCAATCGTGGGCAGGACCGGGACCTGTGCCTTCGTTGCGCAGATGGCAGTTGTAGCAGGAGTTCTGCGCACCGGCTGCCGTAGAGAACAGCAGAGCGACGCAGCATACAGAGAAGATGCGTTTCATTTTGCCATGCTCCCTCACGAGTAGTAACCCCAAATCATCAGGCCGATGTAGCCCAGGATACCCAAGGTAACGACAGTATAGAAGAGGCCGTCATTCAGGCGCGACCGTCTCTTGCCGGTGTCTATGAAGGGCATGAAGAAGAGCACGATGCCCACCACCACCTGCAGGATGATGCCAAGGAACTCGTTGGGCACAATCTTGAGGAACTGGTAGTTCGCAAGGAAGTACCAGTGGGGCTTGATGTGCGCCGGAGTTTCAAGCGGGTTCGCCGGGATGAGCGCATCCTCGGGAAAGTTTATCTGCGGGAAGTAGAAGATCAGCAGATTGACGAGGATGAGGAACCCGAAAACCGACGCCAGCTCCTTGGTTACCATGTGCGGGAAGAAAGGAACCTTTCGCACCTTGGCCTTGTCCTCGCCACCGGGAACGGCGATGCCGGTAAGGCGCAGGAAGAGCAAATGGAGCCCGATCACCGCCAGGATGGAGAAGGGGATGATGGACACGTGCATGGCGAAGAAGCGGCCCAAGGTGTACTGGCTCACGTTGGGCGTTCCGCGGATCCACAGAACCAGGTTCTGCCCTATGCGGGGGATACTTCCTGCGGCGTTGGTAGCCACCGTGGTGGCCCAATACGACAACTGGCTCCACGGAAGAAGGTAACCCGAGAGGCCGGCGGCGAGGACAAGCCCCAGCAGGAGCATCCCGGTGATCCACTGGGGCTCCCGGGGATTGCGGTAGGCCCGCATCCACAAGGTGGAGCCCATGTGGAGGAAGATGGCCAGTACAAACACATGCGATGTCATGGCATGCAGATCCCGCACAAGCCAGCCATACGGAACCTTGTTGCTGATGAACTTTACCGTGTCGAAGGCCCGGCCCGTGTCTGGAACGTAGTAAACCAACAACAACATCCCCGTGACCACCTGGATCACAAAGCATGCAATCAAGACGAAGCCGAGCGTGTGCCACAACGTGAGGTTTGCGGGAACAAGGTATTCGGTGAGTGTGGCCCGGATGATCGCCTTAATCCGAAGGCGCTCGTCCATCCAGTGGAGCACTGGGCCGATCAGGCGCATCATGCCCGCACCTCCTCGAGGCCGATTTCGCCTTCCGCCGTGGCGAAGACCTTGAAGCGCTTGAGGGGTTTTGGCGGCGGGCCGGCGATATTGACGCCGTTTGCATCGAAGACCCCGCCGTGACAAGGGCAGAGGAACTCGGACTTTGTGGCATTCCATTTAACGAGGCAGCCCAAGTGCGTGCACACGGCCGAAAACGCACGAACCTCTCCTGAATACTTCACCACGAGCGTGGGTTCCCCGTTGACGCCTACTCCGGAGATAACGGGGTTCGTGCTGAGCTCCTTGAACGGAACCGGCCGGCCGTCGGTACCCATGAGCACGTTGGTTCCCTTCCTCGTCCTCTTGGGGCTGAGATACGCGATTACGGGTCCGACAAACGTGAGGGCAGTAGCCGCCACAACGAGCCCAAGGAGCCATTCCAGGAAGCTTCGCCGCGGATGTGGAGGCATACCCGGCGGCTGGAGCTGTGTGTACTCATCTTCCGAACCAATCGGAGCATCGGACATGGCAATCACCTCACAGATAGGTTTCTGCAGAAAAGCCGGGAATGCAATCCCATCGGCTGCCTGCAACGGAGCGAGGTTGCCGACCCGGCTTGTTTTGGTATCGCAATGTGCTATTGGGAGTTCTGCTGGGCATGGCAATCACTGCAGTTGGTGGTCTTCCATGCGTCGCCGATTTCTACCGGATGTTGAAAGGGTACGCCGTTCAGGGACACCGTCTGTTTGCCGTTGGGCATCCTTTGGGAGAGGATGGTGTGGCAGACATTGCAGTCGCGGGTGAGCACCCGGCCGTCGGCGGTTACATGCTTGCCGTCATGGCACCGGAAGCATCCCGTCGAATACATGTGCCCGATATGATCAGGGTGAACGCGCCAGCTTACACCCATCTCGGGAAAGTAGTTGTTTTCATAGATGCGCTGGATCTGGCGAATGGCGGCATCCACATCTGCGCGGCGGGTAGCGAGGACGTCGGGGTGTTCCTTTTGGTAATAGTCCTCTACAGCCGCAGGTATGGCGCGGAGGCCTTCCGGCTGCGTCTTGTAGGGCTTCTCGAGTACCTGCACTGCCAACGCCTTGATGCCTGGGAGGTCCGGCTTGATCCATCCGAGCGACATGGCCTGGTTCACTGCGGCGTTAGGGTTTTGGAACTGGTGCGACGGCCGGTTGTGGCACTCGATGCAATCCACCAGATGTTTTGTCCCCTTAGCAATCTGCTGAGGTGTTAGAGGGTTATCGGTGCTTTGCCACACGGTAACCTTGCCGTCCGGCGAACGGGCTTCGATATAGGGGATATTGAGGCGCTCACGGTCTGTGGCGATGTACCAGATGTGGCTGTTGATGTACATATGGTAGTGTATGCCCGCGGTAGCCCCGTGTTCGGGGTTGCCGCCGCCGATCTTCATGAGCATGTTGATGGTCATGCGTGAGTTGCCGTCGTCTGAGAGGAAGTACGTTTTGGTTTGGAGCTTCTCGGCATAAAAGAAGTTAGGCCAGTGGCATTGCTCGCATGTTTCCCGTGCGGGCCGCAAATTCTTGATGGGGGTGGCGATGGGCTTTGGATACTTGTGGAAGAGGACGGAGTAAACCTGGTAGCTGCCGGAAAGCTTAGATTTGACGAACCAAGTAGCTCCCGGCCCGATGTGGCATTCTACGCATGCAACCCGGGCGTGGGGGGAGTTCTTGTAGGCCACGTACTCGGGTTTCATGACGCTGTGGCATACCCGCCCGCAGAACTCCACCGAGTCTGTGTACTGATACGCCTGGTAGCTTCCGAAGGCCGATACCACCAGGAATAGGAAGGACCCCGCAGCGATGAGCGCTACGGCATTGCGGTGGCGGGGGTTGTTGAGGTCTATGGTCGGGAGGCGGAACTCATCGGTGTATCCGGCCTGGATGCGGCGGTGCTGATGTCAGATGCCTGCCAGGGAGATGAAGACGCCGAGCACAAAAAAGATGGGCAGCAGCACGAATGTAACAAGGCCCATGTACGGGTGCTCCTGCCTGGAAAAGACTTCCACCAAGTACAGGAACAGAATGAGCCCCACCGTGAAGAGCGAAAGCACGGCACCGCCCAGCGTATAGGGATTATAGAACGAAGCGGGCAAACGTCGTTTCATACAGTCAATACCTCCCTGATTATACCGATACGATTACGCTCCGGTATCGGTCCCGTTTTCAAGCGGGCTTCAGTGCGCCCGCACTCGATACTTCGACCGCCCGTTGTTCAGCAGTTTGCCGGCGTGAGATACGGGGAGATGGTCTGTTATGGGGAGGCTCAGGGCGATGGGGGCGAGGCCCCTTCCCGCTTAAGCCGCTCCAGTTCCAATGGATGCTCCTCGGCCATCTCTTCTTCCGAGAGGGTGCCGTGGAGCCAGGCAAGGTTCATGGGGTACACATCGGGATTGAAGATGACAAAGTAAATGTGCCATACGAGGATGGCAAGGACGGCCATCCATGCTTCGTAGAAATGGATGGTGCTGGAAATATCCCATCCGAGCTTCGTTACATAGCGCAGGAAGAAGTCCTCGAACCACATGATGAGGCCCGTGCTTCCCATGATCACCGTGCCCCACACAAGGGCCCAGTACTCGCTCTTCTCTACATAAGAGAAGCGGTCCAGAGGCGGCTTATTGGGTGAAAGGCCGAGATTGTATTTCGCCATGGCGAGTGCGTCCACGAAGTCCTGTCTTCGGGGGAGGAGGTCGCGGAACAGCTCCCGCCCGCGTTGTGTGGCCGTCAGGTAGTAGATGTGATAAAGGCCGGTGAACAACAGGGTGGCGCCTGCCGCTCTATGGAGCGTACCTCTCAATTGATACACATGACCCAAGATGCGGCGCGACCAGTCTACCCACCACGCATCGGGATAGACGAGCATGAAGCCCGTTATTGCAAGTGTGACGAAGCTGATTATGAGCACTGCGTGTTGCAGGCGCTCGTTAAGCGTCATACGAAGGTAAAGACCATGGCCGGCTTCGAGAGGAGGGATCACTCCCCGCCTGCGGCCTAAGTGTACCTTGGCCTTGCGGATGAAGTCCGCTATGTTGTGCAGGAACATGCCTCCGATAACTGAGGCGATGAGGACGAGGTATGCGGTGGAGATCCAGTAGAGCACGGGCGCCTTGCGCTCGGTAACCAGCACATGGACGGGACCTTGTACGAAGCGCGCGTTTGCGCCGGGGTGGCACTTTCCGCATGTTTGGACCAGGTTCGCTTTGTTGATGGTAGACCTTGGGTCACTGGAGGGCAGGATATTATGAACTCCGTGGCAACTGGCACAGTTTGCGACATTGGTAGCTCCGTTCCGCAATGCAAGCCCGTGGTAGCTGTCTTCGAAGGTCTGGAAGCGGTCGCTGGGGAAGCCATAGCGTTCGGCCAATCGCACGGAGCTGTGGCAGGTAGAGCATACTTCTTCGGCTACATTCCTTGGTGCAACCGGCGACTTCGGATTGCTGGGAGGGAGGATGCTGTGTTCCCCGTGGCAGTCGGTGCATGTGGGGGCGTCCCGAGAACCCTTGGCGATGGCCGAGCCATGGATGGATGCTTTGTATTCCTGGGCGATCTGGGTGTGGCACTTTCCGCAGGTGTCGGCCGTGTTTTGTTTGCTCAGGCGTGAAGCTGGGTCCGTACCTTTGCGCATGTTGTGGGCGCCGTGGCAATCCACACAATTGGCTGCCCGAGCGTTGCCGCGGGCCAGGGCGCGGCCGTGGACGCTTGTTTCGTAGGCAGCAATGAAGCCCGCAGTGGGTGTTGTGTGCGCTCGCACCTGGGGATTGTCCAGGTGGCATGAGAGGCACTTCGCTGTTTGGGCCTGCTTGATGCGCAACAGGTCATGTCCGTCGGGAGAGGGTACGAGGTTCTCGATATGGCACGTAAGGCAGGAAGGCGCGGCAGGGATGTGCGATGCCAGCGCTTGGCCGTGGGCGGACGCTCGAAAGGAGGCAACAGTTTCTTTGTGGCAATTGGCGCATCCTCTGCCCCCATCAGCGTTGACATCGTGGGTTCCGTGGCATTCTTTGCAACCCGCCGACCTGTCCGTCTGTGTGGCATTGCTGAAGATGAGCGCTTTGTGAATGGTATGGCGCGATGAAGCATCACTATGGCAATCGAGGCAGGCAACAGGCCGGATGGGGCTCGCATGTGGGATTTTATTGGCGTCGAAGCCGGAATGGCACATGACGCATTGAAGGTCTCGATGGGGGGAGTAATTTAGAATGGCGGCATTTACATAAAGCGACACCTTCCGCCCGCCACGGTTAGCGGTTAGGTTCGGATCTTGATGGCATCCAAGGCATTGGGCATTGTCTTGGGCGTGTGCCAATATGGCGGCTGCTGCCAGACCGAGCGTTGCCAGCACAACAGGGGTCCCTTGTGCCCAATATTTCCATCTGCGCATCATAGGATCTGTGGCTGTAGGGCTAAAGGAGGTGGTTGAGGTATGCAGCAGAGTGGGCGGCGAGGATTGGGCGGGTTGCAGCTTTGCCGTACCCCGCCGCCATTGCTTTGCGTTACTTGCTCTTGGGATCTCCCGGCAGGGTCCCCTTCTTGATCTCGTTAATATTCTTGACGCCGTCCTTGTCCGAATCCAGGTTCTCAACCTTCTTCAGGATCTCCGGCGTCAGCTTCTTGCTCTTAGCCGCAGTCAGGGCCTTCTTGATGTCTTCTCCATAGGGGTTCAGCTTGGGAGTATGCCCTACGTGGCAGGTCTCGCACGCTGCCTTATCCAAAGCCGAACCCTTGGGGATGTTCTTGTAGGTGCCCTTGAACACGGCGAGCATGGAGGGCACAGCTAGGGCTGCCGTAACCAGAAGCGTAAGGCCCATGGTCAGTGCGAAGCGGAAGGGTTTCATGGTAGCCTCCATACTGGTTGAAGTATCGGGTGGGCACATCGCCATGGTCTTCGCGGTCTGCGGTCGCACGACATGCGCTTGCGCAGGGGAGATGCACCCAATAATGCAAGATACCTGCCCGCTTGGAACGCGGCAATAGGAAGTAAGCACTGCACGACGGGACTTGAGTACTATTTCACAGACGGCGCCGAGTGCGTGGATATCTGAACTGAGATGGCTTGCGTGGGGCACTCACGGGCGCAAATGCGGCAACCGTTGCAACGGCTCGACATCCATGATGGGACCATGTCCTGCCCGCCGAAGGCAAGGGCGGCGGACGGGCAGACATCGGCGCAGACGGCACACGCGATGCACTGATCTTCTCGGATCGCCAGGTGTACGGAAACCGAGGGTTTAGAACTGGGATCCGCTGTCATGGCTTTTGGGGATGGGAACTGGGATTCCCCCGCGATTGGGTTGTGGGCCGCGTTTTGAGGGTTTGGACTGCCGCGGCGATTGTGGCCCAGGCTGCAACGAGGGCGTTCAGCGGGGTGATGCAGCGGAAGGTGGTCTCGGCGAGGGCTGGGTTGAGATCGGAGCGAAGATGCATGAGGCCGGACCATGGGCCTGCAATGATGCCTCCGGTAAAGTATTCTTCTCCGGCTGCTTCCATGATAAAGGTGAAGCCGAACCACGCGCAGAAGGCAGCAACGGCAATCAAAGCAAAGGCAACCCGCCATCCTGGCGTACCTGGAGTGCGGCCGTTGTGGAAGGCTCGGATCACGAGGGCGGCCCCCGAGAGGGCAAAGGCCAGGGGTATGAAGGGTAATCCGAGTTTGATATCGGCCATGATATCCAGGTTCGTTACGAACACGCCGATCAGGAAAACTACGAAGAGGAGGACATCGGGGGTGTAGTCAGCCAGCAGGTCCCAAACCTCGGATGCTACTCTCAGGGAAAGGCTCCTGCGGGCACCTTGCAGATATCCGCGTCCGGCGATGAGGGCCAGGATTACAAAGCACAGCAAGATTGCGCCGTCGGCCATGTTCTGCAGGGTCCAGATCTCCAGGCCTTTGCGCAATCCTGTTTCGATTTGTTCACTATTCATGGGTCAAGCTCCTGGCCGGAAGGAAATCGGGGGTTTTCCAGGGGGCTCGGCGGAATTCCGATAGGTTCCGCTGGTTGATGATACCTGGTTTGCGCGATGCTTTGCGCGGCATTGATGCATCGGGCCCCGCCGATTTGGCGAGACCCGATGCATGAACAGGCCATTCCGGTTTGGGAACCAGGGCCGTCCTACCACATGAACCAGAACTGCATCCGCACCAAATCCTGGTTCACGCCGGGGCTGGGGCGCGTGCCCACCCACTCCAGGTTTGTGCGGATGTTCTGCCCCAACATGTGTCCTACGCCCAGGGTGTACTGACGCACGTTGCGGGCAGGGTTGCCGGGAAACGTTCCGGAACCGTATGGGGACTCATCGCTATGGAGTGTGTCGAAGCGGAAGTACGGCACGGTGTCGCTGTTGAGTACGTACTGAGCTTCGATGAAGTAGGAGTTGACGTTGAAGGTCCCTCCGGTGCCTGTGAGAACGCCGCCGGACATGAGGGGCTTGTGGTGCGAGCCGTTCATGTACCCGGCGAGGAGTTCGAATGCGTTGCGTTCTCCTAATGGGAGCCGCCAGTTTCCAAGCACCATGAGGCGGTCGAAGCTATCCGTAATGGTGCCTGCATCATCCAAAGGCGTCTTGCCGGTGTAATAGAGAAGCTGCAAGGCGGATCCGGAATGCCCCAGCCATCGGATGTATTGGAAGAGCCAGTCGGGGCTGTTGATTGGCCTGCCTTCGTCTCCGTGGCCTGTGGAGTTGAGGCCGTTGAGATAGGCTACGGTGAAATGGTTGTCTCCCGAAGTGTAGCCCAAGTCTATCCCACGCTGGGTAGCATCTTGCGAGAAGGCGTTGATCTTCTGCCCAAACATAAGAGGCCGGCCGGTGCTTACGGGGCGATCGTTGGCCTTGTAGCCGTCTATTCCACCGAAGCCGAACTGCCCCAGTTTGGTGGAGAAGTAGTTGCCGGGCCTTCCGGAATAGTACTTTACCGTGGCAAACTCCATCTCGAAGGCGCTCTCTCCCAAATCGAAGCGCTTGGCGGCGCTGTTGTAACCGGGAGCGTGCTCGAGCATCACGGGCTCAAGGAAGTATCCCCAATTGCGGTCCGCAGGGCCCGTGAAGAACGCGATGATGCTGTTTACGTAGAACTGGGAGAAGCGCTTGGCGCCCTGGCGGGCGATATCGTCATAGCGCATCCGCGCCATGATGCTGACGGTGTCTGCGAAGTTTTAGCGGGTAACGCCCTGTTCGCCCTCGGTCTTCGTGCCGGGAATGAGCTTCTCGCCCATCTCGGAGGGCAGGCGGTAACCCAGGCGCCGGAATTCCCAGCCCGTACGGTTGAGGCGGGGGTAGAGGGGTTCGTGACACGTCGAGCAGGGAACCCCCAACCGGTTCGAGTACGCAGGCACGGCGGATGCCGGCATTTGTACTCCCATGCTTAGCAGCACCACAGCGCCGGCCGCGCAGGGAGCTGCTTGCAAGAGTGTCCTGATGCGCATTTCAAGATCCTCCTTGTTTTGATGTGTCATCTACGTGCGACAGCCGCACGGACATTTAGGCAACATTCCGAAACAATCCTGCATCAAGATTGTGGAACTCGGCGTGGATCCGTGGCCGGTTCCAGTACAATCCGATTTATCGAACAACGAGCACAGGGCAGTGAGCGCGCTCGATGACGCCGTAGGACACGCTTCCGAGCCTGGCGGCCTGGCTCGTATTCAGACCGCGGCTGCCCATGACGATGAGGTCGAAATCACGCGATTCGGCAATCTGGGCGATCACGCTCACAGGGTCGCCCACCTCACCGAGGATGTCGCAGGGGACACCGGCATTTCGGATGATGGGAAGGGTCCGCTCCACGACAGCCAGGTGCATATCTCGCACGTACCGGTCTACTGCCGGGAGGGAGAGTGTCGGCGCGCCTGGGAAGGGCTCGCTGACTTCGGGGATCTGGCAGACGCTCAGCATGGTAAGCGCGGCATTAACGCTCTTGGCGAGTTCTGCTGCTACGCCTGCTGCTTTGATGGCCCGATCCGATCCGTCGGAGCAAACCAGGATTTTCTTGAACATCGCCTCTCCCCGTTGGCGCGTTGTTGAGGGGGTGCCTGTGCCCCGGTCCTGCGGTCTGCGAACAGAACCTGGGGCCGCCCTCCCCGAAGCGGTCCCAAGATCCCGCTACTTGCTCTTGGGATCCCCGGGTAGCGTCCCCTTGTTGATCTCGTCAATATTCTTGACGCCGTCCTTGTCCGAATCCAGGTTCTCAACCTTCTTGAGGACTTCCGGAGTGACCTTGTTGGTCTTGAGTTCCTTCATGGCCTTCTGGATGTCCACGCCGAAGGGGTTGAGCTTGGGGACCTGGCTGTGGCATACTGCACAATTCGCCTTGGCGAGTGCAGAACCCTGCGGGATTTTGAACGTCTGCTTGAAGACGGTGTAGAAGCTCGGCATAGCCAGCGCCGCAGCCGATGCCAGCATCAACGAGATGGCCAGGGTACTTCGCAATGCTCTCATGGAACCGCTCCTTCTCTCGAGTTGCATTCGCGTGACCCGGGCAGGGCCAGCACGGCACATCGGCTCTACCTGCAGTTGATGCCTTTGGGGCGCCAAAGGCTGCCATGCGCTTCACCCGGGGGCGGTCGGTGTTCTTCCAATCAGGAAGATGAAACATCGGCCGCTTTCCCTTTGTACAATACGGCACAAAGTGGCCGGGCATCAATGGGTATTAGGAAACAGCGGGCAGTACCGGGGTACTGATGAAGGGGAACCGGGGACGCCTAGGCTTCGATCACGTTCTGGTCAATGGCATAAAGGGCTATTTGGGTGCGGTCTCCCAAGGCCAGCTTCTCCAGGATACTGGAGACATAGTTCTTGACCGTAGAGTACCCCAGGTGAAGTTCGTGGGCGATTTCCTTGTTGGACCGGCCTTGGGCGATGAGGGTCACTACTTGGCGTTCCCGCAGGGTGAGGCTCTCGACGCCGGACTTGGCGGGTGCTTCTCCTGGGCGGAGGGTGATGAGGTATTGCTGGGCCAACCGGGTAGCGGTGGGTAACTCCATCCAGTGCTGGCCTGCATGTACCGATCGGATGGCCTGCACGAGATACCGGAAGGAAGACTGTTTGCGTACCACTCCGTGGGCCCCCATCTTGAGGGCAATTTGCAGGCAGTCGTCGGGTTCGGAGAAGGCTTGTGAAACGACGCGCAAGGGCTGGTGGGATGCGCTGTTCCAATGCGGGTTCAGGATGACGCACTGCTCTTCACGGCAATCCACGGTAACGATTACCCGTGTTTGGGGACTGATGGTGGGCAGAAGCCTCAGCGTCTCGAAAGCCGCCTGCTCGGGCAGGTGCACATCCACCAGCAGGACGTCGGGTTGCAGGTTTTCGATCTGCCTCACTGCAACCTGAGGATCGCTCCAGGTACCCACACATTCCAGGTCTTCAGTGCCCGCGAAGAGGGCTGCGAGACCCTCCCGGATGAGGTCATGGCTGTCCAGCACTGCTACGCGAATACGGGTTGCTTGCCAGGAAGCGCCACCGGGCCCTTCGCCGTTCCCTGGGTGCTTCTCGTCGCCGTTGGACCGGTTTTGCATAGGTTGTTCCTCTGGATCGCGAACCAGGAACGGAACCCCTGGGGCGCATTCCTGATGCGCGCGGCAGGAGCACCATTCCCTTTTATACCTACCCTATACTACCACAGAACCGGCTTCATTCTTCAGTGCTGCCCTGAGCCTTCCCGGCTGTGGCTGCGAGGGGATGGACGGCATCCAAGATGCGGCGGGCGACCTCCCGCTTTGGGAGGTTGGGCAAGTCCTCCTGCCTTCCGTCCGGCCACAGAAGCGTGACAGTGTTCGTGTCTCCTTCAAAGCCGGCGCCGGGAGCGGACACATCGTTGGCGACGATGAGATCCAGGTTCTTGCGGCGGAGCTTGCCGGCGGCGTTTTCCAGCAGGTCCTCCGTTTCTGCGGCGAAGCCCACCAGCACCTGGTTGCGCTTGCGCTTGCCCAGCGTGGCCAAGATGTCCGGCGTCTCTACCAATCGGAGGGTCCGTGGGCGGCCCGTCTTGTGCATCTTATGGTCGGCCGGATGCGCGGATTGGTAATCGGCCGGGGCCGCGGCACCGATGAACAGTCGGCATTCCTCGAAGGCGCGTTCCGAGGCCAGGAGCATCTCTTGGGTGGTGGTGACGCGGATCACGTCTACGCCGTAGGGAGGTTCGAGCGCCGTTGGCCCCGTGATGAGCGTCACCGAGGCTCCGCGGGCGGCTGCTTCGGCGGCAAGGGCGTATCCCATCTTGCCGGATGAGCGGTTGGTGAGGAAGCGCACAGGATCCAGCGCTTCGCGCGTAGGGCCTGCGGTGACCACGACGCGCACGCCTTCGTAGTCCCGTATGCGGGTAAGAACGCGGCGGATGGCTTCCACGATGCGGGGCGGTTCGGCCATGCGTCCCTGGCCTTCTGCGCGACACGCCAGGATGCCGTAATCCGGATCTATGATGATGATGCCGCGCTGGCGAAGCGTGCTCAGGTTCGCCTGGGTGGCAGGATGGGCGAGCATCACGGGGTTCATGGCAGGCGCCACGAGGATTGGAGCGCGGGCCGCCAGCAGGATCGTGCTGAGCAGATCGTCGGCAATGCCGTGGGCCATCTTCGCCAGGATGTTGGCTGTGGCCGGGGCCACCACGATGGCGTCGGCCGCTTGAGCCACGTCAATGTGGGCGATCTTCCCCTCGATGGGTTCGTCGAACAGAACCGAGAGAACGGGGTTGAGGGTGAGGGCGCGAAAGGTCGCGGCTCCCACGAAGCGGAGGGCGTTGTGTGTTGCAACTACCTGGACGTCTGCGCCCTCGTGGACCAGCAGGGAAGCCAATTCGGCCGCTTTGTACGCTGCGATGCTGCCGGTAACGCCGAGAACGATCTTGCGGCGGCTGAGAGGTCCGTTCATCGCCGGCCGGCCTCCTGCGGACCCCCAGCCGGCGCTATGCGGCACCGTTCCGCCAGGATGATGGCGCGCAGAGCGGATGCGGCCTCGGCGAGCACGTCATTGACGATGAGATAGGTGTATTCCACCGCAGCCTCCAACTCAGTTCGGGCGATGGCAAGGCGATTGCGGATGGCTGTGTCGTCATCCGATGCGCGGCTCCGGATGCGTCTCTCGAGCTCTTCCCAGGATGGCGGCGCCAAGAACACGAGGATGGCATCGGGCCATTTCTGCTTGACCTGTCGAGCGCCCTGCACCTCGATTTTGAGCAAAACATCTATGCCGGCAGCGGTGTGCTCCTCTACCCACGGGCGGGGCGTTCCGTACCACGCACCGTTGTAGAGGGCATACTCCAGGAACCTGCCCTGGGCGATGCCGTTCTCGAATTCCTCCCTCGTGAGGAACCAGTAATCCTTACCGTGAACCTCTCCCTCGCGCGGAGGCCGCGTGGTGGCGGTGACGCATCGCTCGATGCCCTGCGGCGCATCGGCGGCCTTCATCAGGGCGGTGAGGACGGCGTCTTTGCCGGAACCGCTGGGGCCCGAGAGCACAAACAGGCGGCCGTGCTGCGGCAACAGGTGTGAGATGAGCGGCGCATTGGCCTGCATGTGGAGGGCCTCCTTTGGGTTCAAGAGGTCGCGGGCGTTCCTGGCGATTATAGCACCGGCGCGCACGGCTGTAAACGCTGTGGAGGTATGTTCCAACCCTCTCGTTTGGGGCGCCTCTCCGGCGCGGTGACGATGTCCGGATGAGCGGGCGGCGTTGGGCTCAAGGGGATTTCAGCAGGGGTCTTCACCGTTACATCGGGAGCATCCGCGGGCGGGGATGCAGGCGCCGGCGCGCACCGGGACGCCTAGCCTGAAGGACAAAAAAGTTTTTGCTTGCAAAGGTTCCAAACCGCGAGTTTGGCACGTTTCTTGCAGGGATGTAAATCGGGGGCCGCAGTGCGCCGAGAGGCTGTAGGGACCCGGTGCGCGCACCTTGGGCTTCCAGAAAGGGGATTGCCATGTGCAACAAACGGTTGGTTGCGGGTTCGGCAGTGGCGTTCCTCGCGCTGCTGCCCGCAGCGTCCCAGGCCCAGTTCGTAATCGGCGCGAACTTCACTGGGAGCACTAAGGGGATCCAAAGCAACTTCATCCCTCCGGACACCATGGGTGCCATCGGTCCGAACCACTTTGTGGAGACGCTCAACGGCAGCTTCCGCGTTTATGATCGAACGGGGATCGTGCTCCAAAGCAAGAGCTTGGACAAATTCTGGAAGGATGCCACAGGTACCCAGCCGAATGTATTCTCGTTTGATCCCCGCATCTTGTACGATGCGTCCACGAACCGGTGGTTTGCCACAGCCCTTGATAATCCCGGCGTATCCAACAACGCCATTCTGCTGGCCGTGTCGCAAACAGCAGACCCTACCGGCGCCTGGACCGGTTTTCGCATCGATTCGGATCCGACCGTCAAGGGCCATTGGGCCGATTTCGACACCCTGGGCATGAACGGGCAGGGCATCTACATTTCCGTGAATGCCTTCAAGACCAGCGCGTCGTCCAACGGGATCACCCTCGTGGCGGTGAACAAGGCCAGCTTGGTGGGCGGGTCTCTCACCGGCAGTATCTGGTACAACGTTGATCCCAACGACACCGGGTATTCCGTGCAGCCCATCGTGGATACCACGGGCGGGGGAACGCCCCAGAACCTCTACTCGGCCTACAATGCTCCCGCCGGCAAGTTCAAGCTTTCCACAATCACCGGCGCCAACGAAGGAAACACGCTGAACACGGCGGGCGGGCTCATCAATGTAAACGCCTACAACGATCCGCCGCTGGCGGCGCAGAACGGAGGACCCAACACCATCGAGGCCGGGGACACGCGCCTGGGCTCCAACCTCGTTCGCGTGGGCGGGAACGTGTGGGGCGTGGAGACGGTGAGCTCCGGCGGGCGGTCCGCCCTGCGATGGTTCCGAATTGACCCCACCACCAACACCATTGCAGAGGAAGGGATCATTGGCGACGCGACCCATGATTATTACGAGGGGTCCATCGCAGTGAACGGCGCCGGGGACGTGGTCATCGGGTACACGCGTTCCGGCGACACGGAGTACGCCAGCAGTTATGCGAGCACGGGCTTTTTCAACGGCGTCACGACGGCCTTCAATGCTCCCATGCTGCTCAAGGCGGGTGTTGCCAGCTACAGCGTGCTCGACGGAAGCGGCCGGAACCGGTGGGGCGATTATAGCGCCACCATGGTGGATCCGACGAACCCCAGTCATTTCTGGACGATCCAGGAATGGGCTTCGGGCAGCAATGTGTGGTCCACGCAGATTACGGAGCTGGTGAAGGGCCCCGGCGGAGCCGTGCCGGTATCGGGTTGGCAGACGACGCTCATCGGGAGCGGGCTTGCCGGCCTCGCGTGGATGCGGCGGCGCAGGGCTCAAGGCGCCTAGGGGCTTATTGGGCGTCGGCGCAGGAGGGGCTTGCCCGCACGGGCAGGCCCCTCTTTCTTAGGTTTGGAGGCAGGCGCAGTCTTCGGTTTGTGGGCGGTAACAGGAGAACCCAGGTAATCTAAAGGAGTGTGCGGGCGCAGCAGCGCCGGCTGCAAGGAGGCTAGATGATCACCGTCCTTTCCGTGTTTGGGACGCGTCCCGAGGCCATCAAGATGGCCCCCGTGGTTCGGAGGCTTCAACGGTACCCGGAGGAAATCCGCTCTGTCGTCTGTTCTACAGGCCAGCACCGGGAGATGTTGGATCAAGTGTTGGCCCTGTTCGATATCCGGCCGGATTATGACCTGAACCTCATGGAGCCGAACCAGAGCCTCTGCAGGCTTACTGCCAACCTATTTTTAGGGTTGGAGCCGGTGCTCGATGTCGTCCGGCCGGATTGGGTGGTTGCCCAGGGCGACACGACGACGGTGCTGGCGGCATCTCTGGCTGCCTATTATAAGGGGGCCCGCTTCGCCCATGTGGAGGCTGGGTTGAGGACCGGCGACAAGCGCCGCCCCTTCCCCGAGGAGATCAATCGCCGCCTTGCCGATGCGGTCAGCGACCTGTATTTCTGCCCCACGGATCGAGCGCGGCGCACGCTGTTGGCAGAGGGATACCCAGACGCAGCCGTGCTCGTGACCGGCAACACTGTGATAGACGCTCTGCTGGACGTGGCGGCGCGCCCCTATGACTGGGCAAGCGGGCCTCTGGCCGGCGTCCCTTCTGCGGGCCCATTGGTGTTGGTAACGGCGCATCGGCGCGAAAGCTTCGGAGCGCCCTTCCGGATGCTCTGCGAGGCGATCCGCGAGCTGGCCGAGCGCTTCCCCGATGTGCACTTTGTGTATCCCGTGCATCTGAACCCCAATGTCCGGAGCCCCGTCGAGGAGATCCTCTCGGCGCGGAAGAATATCCATCTGCTTGAGCCGCTGGACTACCTTTCGCTGGTTCACCTTATGAAGCGGAGCACGCTCATCCTTACGGACTCCGGCGGGATCCAAGAAGAGGCTCCTGGGCTGGGGGTGCCGGTGCTCGTGATGCGCGACACTACCGAAAGGCCCGAGGGTGTAGAAGCCGGGGTCGTGAAGCTCGTGGGTACCGACCGGGCTTTGATCGTGGAAGAGGCGTCGCGTCTTCTGACCGATGCCGATGCGCGCGCCGCCATGGCTTCCGGAGTGAACCCCTATGGAGACGGGCGTGCGGCGGAACGCATCGTAGATGCCCTTCTCGCCCGTTCGTAGCAGGCCGGCGATTGGGAGGATGGGGATGCATCCTTGGCAGATGACGCATCGCAGCGCTTCCCTAGAGCCGTTTCTTGTGATGGAGATCCTGGAGCGGGCTCAAGAACTGGAGCGGGCGGGGCGTTCGATCCTGCATCTGGAGGTTGGAGAGCCCGACTTCCCCACGCCGCCCGTCGTCGCCCAGGCAGCTCAGGCTGCGGTGGCCGCTGGAGACACGCACTACACCCATTCCATGGGGCTTGTAGAACTGCGGGAGGCCGTATCCGAGCGGTATCGCCGCATCTACGGCGTCGAGGTGGGGCCCGAGCGCATCCTGATTACCGCGGGTTCCTCCCTGGCGCTCTTTTACGCATGTGCCGCTCTGATTGAGCCTGGGGACGAGGTCCTTTTTGCAACTCCGCATTATCCGTGCTATCCCAACTTCATCCGCTTCTTCGGCGGTCGTCCTATGGAAGTTCCCACGGATGCCTCGGACGGCTACCGTGTGGACGCGGCAGAAGTGCGCCGGCGCATCACACCGCGTACTCGAGCCATATTGGTGAACTCACCTGCGAACCCCACCGGAGCCGTGCTGGATGGAGAGCGCATGCGCGCGTTGGCGGATCTCGGCGTACCGTTGATCTCGGATGAAATCTACCATGGTCTCACGTATGAGGAGGAAGCCCGAACCGTGCTCGAGTTCACCAACCGGGCCTACGTGGCGGACGGCTTCAGCAAGCGGTATGCCATGACGGGCTGGCGGCTTGGCTGGCTGGTGGTTCCACCTGGTGAGATGCGTGTCTTTCAGACGATGCAGCAGAGCTTCTTGATTTCGGCCAGCCCGATTGCACAGCGTGCCGGCATAGCGGCTCTTTGCGGCGGGGACGCGGCGGTGGAAGAGATGCGGCAGGAGTATTCCAGGCGCCGCGGGGTGATGGCGAACCTTTTCTCAGAGATTGGTTTTGAGATCCCGGTGCTTCCGGGAGGGGCATTCTACATATTCGCCGGGATCCGCCGCTTTGCCGAGGACAGTTACGCCTTCGCCTTCGACTTGCTGGAGCGCGCCGGTGTAGGAGTGGCGCCGGGCGTAGATTTCGGCGAAGCCGGCCGCCAGGCGGTGCGCCTCTCCTATGCGGCCGGGGAGGACGTGATCCGACGGGCGGCAGAGCGCGTGCACGGTTTCCTCAACCGCCGGTAGAACGGCACGAGGGTAGGTGCCTAACGGCCCGCTACACGGGTACGCAGGGCCGGGGATTGGAGCACTTCTGCGTTCAATAATCCCGGGGGGACGCGCCCCTGCATGGCTGCCAGCACATTCTCCACAGAGCGGCGTCCCATGGCGGCGGCCGCTTCTGCTGCATTGAATGCGTTGTGGGGCGAGAGGATTACGTTGGGGGCCTGGCGCAGGGGATGGTCGGGCGGAAGCGGCTCGTGCTCGAATACGTCCAAGGCGGCGCCCGCGATCTGCCCGGCATGGAGTGCAGCAACGAGGGCTTCTTCGTCCACCAAGGAACCGCGGGCCGTATTGATAAGGAACGCCGTGGGCTTCATCTGGGCCAGGCGGTCCGCATTGATGATGTGGCGCGTTTCTGAGGTGGCCGGGGCGCAGAGGGCTACAAAGTCGCTTTCTGCGAGGAGGCGATGCAAGGAGGTAAGTTCCATGGAGGGGGCGTCCTTCGGTGGTTCCGAGAGCGCAGGGTCGTAGCCCAGGATGCGCATTTGGAAGCCGGCGGCGCGGTGGGCCACGGCCTTGCCGATGTTGCCGACACCGATGATGCCGATGGTCTTGCCGGTCACCAGGACCCCGGACGCTCCTCCCCAGCCTCCTGAGCGCATCTTCTGGTGCAATTCCGGGATGTGGCGGGCCAGAGCGATGGCGAGGCCCAGCGTATAGTCTGCCACGGCGTCGGACACAGCGCCCGGCGTGGTCGCAACCATCACGCCTGCCTCTGTGGCCGCTTGCACATCCACGGCGTCGTATCCCACGCCGCAGCGGGCAACCAGCTTGAGCCCCGGGCATGCGGCGAATACGCGGGCGGTGTAGGGTTCGATGGACGCGATCACGGCATCGCATCCGTCAAGGGCGGCGATGAGCGTATCCTCATCTATCGGGCCTGTGCGAGGTCCGTCGCGAAGGGTGCATCCAGCCTCCTCGAGGGATAACAGGGCATCTCTTCCCGTGGTCCAGAGGGCGCGAGCAGTGAGAAGAATGGTCCACGGGATAGGTGTTTGCTTCCTGGGGGTGGGGGCTTCATCCGTCATGCATCAGAACCTTTCGGAGATGGATTTCGCCTGGGTGAAGAGGAGCAGGTAATCGCGGCCTCCTGCTTTGCTGTCTGTGCCGCTCATGTTGAAGCCGCCGAAGGGTTGAACATCCACGAGGGCGCCCGTGATCTTGCGATTGAGATAGAGATTGCCAACGTGGAATTCGTGGCGCGCCTGTTCCAGGTGGGGCCGGTTGCGGGAATAGACGCCGCCGGTGAGGCCGTACTCAGTGCCATTGGCGATATCTAGGGCTTCGCTGAAGGATCTGGCACGGATTACTGCAAGCACGGGGCCGAAGATCTCTTCTTGCGCGATGCGGGCGGCGGGGGCCACATCGGCAAAGATGGTAGGAGCCACAAAGAAGCCGTCCCCGGTGTTTTGTGGAGGGCCGCCGCCGAGGATCAGCCGGCCTTCTGTTCTTCCCACGTTGATGTACTGCAAGATGGATGCGTGGGCGCTACGGTCTATGACGGCTCCCATGAAGACGGAGGGATCCACCGGGTCACCCACGGTGATGGCTTCGGCGCGTTTGACTACGCGGCCGAGGATGGCTTCGTAGATTTCATCGAGGGCGATGAGGCGTGAGCAGGCGGAGCACTTCTGGCCTTGGAAGCCGAACGCCGAGAGAACGATGCCTTCGGCGGCGGCGTCCAGATCGGCGTCTGCGTCTACGATGATGGCGTTCTTTCCGCCCATTTCGAGGATGGCGCGCTTGATCCAGTTTTGGCCTGGGGCCCGGCGCGCGATGCGTTCGTTGATGTGCAGTCCCACGTCTTTGGAACCGGTGAAGGCGACGAAGCGCACCAGAGGATGTCCTGTGAGGACTTCTCCTGCGTCGCTTCCGGAACAGGGCAGGTAGTTTAGGACGCCGGGGGGCACGGATGCCTCTTCCAGGAGTTCGAAGAGTTTGGCCGCGATTACGGAGGCCTGGCCTGCGGGCTTCATCACCACAGTATTACCGGCTACGAGGGCGGCTGTGGTCATGCCCGTGAGGATGGCCAGCGGGAAGTTCCATGGCGCGATGACGCTCCCGGCGCCCAGCGGCAGATACCGCACTTCATTCTCTTCGCCGGGGTACGGCGTAGTTGGGTGCGGGAGGCCCAGCTCCATCATTTGGCGGGCGTAGAACTCCATGAAATCTATCGCTTCGCAGGCATCGGCGTAGGCTTCCGGCCAGGATTTGCTGACCTCGTAGACCATCCATGCGGCGAATTCGTAGATGCGGCGCCGAAGAAGGGCAGCGGCTTTGAGGAGGATGCGCGCCCGTACTTCGGGCTCCGTACGACGCCACGAAGAGTACGCTTCATGGGCTGTGCGGATGGCTCGATCGGCAAGGTCCGGCGTCGCGCGCGCAACGGACCCTATGAGCTGATCGGGGTGGGCCGGATTGTGCGAAAGGATGCGCTCGGGGGTTTGGATGCGCTCGCCGCCGATCACCAGGGGATACTCCGCACCCAAACGGCTGCGCACATAGTCCAGAGCGGCGAGCATCCTTTGCCGCGGCTCTTCACGTGAGAAGTCTACGGGCGGTTCGTTGGCGAACGGAGTGAGCATGGCTGCAGTTCTCCCTCGGGCGTTGTGTGGTGCCTGGGACGGGGCGTTGCGTGTCCCCCTCTGTGGGCCATTATACCCGTGTAGATCGCATCCATCCGAGCGGTCAGTTCTGCGGCTGATCCTGCAGCCACTTGGCCCAGAGCGTGTCCCGGGCGAGGGCTAGATTGGCATAGGCAGACAAGTACGAGAGGGGATCCGGCACATAGATGGCGATACCGTGGGAGTTGCCGTTGATGGTTCCGTGCTGCTCCGTGAGAACCGCCTGCTGGATTGCAGCCTGCACCCCGGAAGCTGCCTGCTGCAGATCGGCTGCTGCCGTGTTGGCTTTGATGATGTTGGCGTAATCCCACAGGTCCTTATTCTCGGGGTAGGCGTAATTCTGTGCGGTATTGCGGGCGAGGACCTCGGCAGCGCGGCTGTCGCCGATGTGGGCGTCCAAGCTCGCGGCGAAGGTATTCAGGCGCTGGGCAAGTGTGGGCAGCTTGCTCGTGTCCACGACGGATTGAGTGATATTGGAGTTGGTTCCGTAGGATTGGAGGGTGTCTATGGCGATGCGGGCCCCGAAATCCGCCGGGCTCATGGAGGGGTTGGCTGCCAGATCGGCAAGGAACGTGTTGTAGGGATAGCCTTCACCCGGCGGGCTTTCTTCCGACCCTACGACGAGCGGGGTAACGTTGCGGATTTCGTAGGCCACCTCCATCATTTGCATGAGGGAGGCATCGAAGATGACCATGTCCAGTTTGGGCGTTACATTGAGGGCCATGGGAAGTTCCCATGTTTCGATTTCGTTGTTGGTAGAGTCGTCAATGGACACGGAGCGTGGGAAGGGGATGGCGCGGCGGTCTGGAGCGCTTCGAGTGGGGCGCCAGCCTGCGCCGTGGTTCCAGATGACCAGGGCGTAATGGTCGGCAGGGTAACGCTGCTGGGCCCAAGTGATGAAGGAATTGAGGGTGTGCCAATCACCCATATCTACGCCGGAGCCTAGGTTCTGCACCAGTTGGGAGTTCACGGTGCCGGTGTCCGTGTCATGGGTGATGTAGTAACGCCGGGTGCCTACCCAATCGGGTGTGCCGCATGTAGCGCACGCGGCCTGCTTCCACTGCACCACGATATTCACATTCCCGGTTGAACCCACCTGCTCCATCTGGTTGACATTGAGTGGACCGAACTCCTGAAGGTTGTTGGCTGCGTTGAGATAGACCATGAAGGTCCACTTCGCCCGCTGTGCCTGATTGAGGGTAATGGTACGGTTGACGGCTGTGCCGTTGAGGGTATTGAGCTGGAGCGTTCCGGTACCGTTGTTCACCGTGAGCTGGCCACTGATGCGGCCATCGGCGCTGCTGACGGTTCCCGTAGGCGACACCTGGATGAGACCGCCTCCCGACACGCTTCCTACAATCCCGTAGAGTGTACCGCTACCGAGCGGATCTACCGTGAGGAGGAGCGTGGTAGCTCCGGTGATATCCAGGAAGGTGCCGGCGAGGTTGGCTGTAGTCGCCCTTGCGGCCGATAGTATCGCGGTGAACGGGATGGTAGCGGTTCCTGTGCGGACCGTACCCGTTACAGTAGAGCCGTCGGGCGCCTCGGTAGCAGTGAACTGCACTGTGCCGTCTGAATTTTGGGAATAGAGCTTACCGTCGGTAGTCTCGGTGCCTTGTGCAGCAGTGCCGGCCGGCAATGCAACGGGATCCTGGGCAAAGATGGTGTATCGGCCGAGGGGGTCTACCGTCAGGGCGACGACTTGGCTGTTGGAGGTGAAAAGGAAGGAGCGACCGAAGGGCACCGGGCCGGAAGAAGCGCCACCCGATCCGCCTCCGCAGCCGATGAGGGCAGGTAGGAGCAGAGCGGCAATCCAGGCGATGGCGGCGGAAGGACGAGGTCGGACGGGCACCATGGGGCGTGTATCTCCTATCGTTTGCGCCGGAAGGCTCCGGCGGCGTATCTCCACCTGTAACGGACGAAGCTGCGGCAAACGCGTGACGGCGGGGTTCGCGTTGGCTGGGGTCGCGGCTGCCGATCAATACGTTTACCGGCAAAAGGGGCGGCAGCGTTCCCGAGGCCAACCCTTTGCTGCGGCGGATCTTGTTTACTTGGAAGGCGTGGAGCTTGCGCCATCTTTGGACGACGGCGGAGCACTCGGCGCCGCATGCATGGGGTGCAGCCGCACGAGGACGCGGATCGTCGGAGAGGCGCCGCCGCTCCCGCCGAAGGACCTGCCGGCGCCTTTGTTCTCAGGGGCAAACCGGTTCTGGAGTTGTAACAGCCCCTTTGCAAGCTCTTGCCGCAGCGCGTCGAAGCGGTTCGCCGGTATGAGTACCGCTACGATGCGCACCTCCGCCTCTTTGCCGGGGGATCCGGATGCATTGCCTTCCATTCTTGTTCTGACCGCTCGTCCCGGAGGGATCCCATCAGATTGCTGGGGAAGGGGCGGGGCCGTGTCGAGGTGCGCTCCCAAAGAATGGGCGATGCGCCGCACGGCATCTTCTGCGGCAGGAAGGTCGGCAACCGTAAAATCTAGGGCGGGCGAAGCTTCCGGAGCTCCTCCAGGTGCGGTTGGTTCCGCAATGGAGGCAGGGGCGGCGGCCTTCATCATTCGGAGAGCCTGCGGGCCGGCGGTATACGCGCCACCCATTCCTTCAGCCAAGCGTTCTTCGGGGTGTTCTGTAGGAGGCTGGGGAAGGGCGGCTACCATCACAGGCTGCTCGGGCGGCAGCGGGCGATGCGATCGCGAAGGTGCGACCACAGGTGGAGGCGCAGCGCCGGCGACAGGAGGCTGCGGCCGAGATTGGGTTGCATGGGCTGCCTCTGCCATCCTCGTCTTTGCAAGCGGCGCTTCCTTAGAGAAGTGCTCGCTCGCGTACCGATTGCCTGCTGCGGAAGGGCCGGCTGCCTTGGTGACGGCTTGGGTGGGCAGCTCTGGGTGGCGCCATACCACCCATACAGCGATCACTGCACAGAGGCCGGCTCCGGCAACGGCGGGCACGGCATAGCGGCGCGGGAAGGATCGCTGAAGTCTTGGTGCCGGCGGAGGCAGAGCATCGAGGATCCTGCTGCGCAAGCCCGGCGGAGGCGTCGCTCGGTCCGCCTCGCCAAGCGCTCTGGTGATGGAACGAAGCTCGGCTATTCGCGTTCGGCATGCGTTGCAGTGTGCGACGTGTTTGCGGATGCGCCAGGCCAGCAAGCGGTTGAGCTCGCCATCCATAAAGGCTTTCAAGTTGGGTTGGGCCTGGCTGCACCGCATCACAAGGTCTCCTTGCCGGGGAGGTCTTTCAGAAGTTCCCTCAGGCGCGCGAATGCGTTGGAGAGGCGTGATTTCACCGTACCCACGGGGATGCCCAGAACGGCAGCGCACTCCCCATAGGTGAGCCCGTGGAGTTCGTGGAGGATTACCACATCTCGATGAAGGGGGTCCAATTGATCCAAAGCGCGTTCCACATCGCCGGCAAGGCATTGAAGGGAAGCAGCCTCCAGCGGATCCGCAGTACGAGCGGTATCGGGTATTTGCAGCCGGTCATGGAGCGGCAGGTTCTCCGGCCGTCTCTTTCTGGCGTACTGCAGGCAATGATTGAGGGCGATGCGGTAGATCCAGGTTCCGAGGCTCGATGCGCCTCTAAAGCTGGGGATCGCCTGGTACACAGCCACGAAGACCTCCTGCGTCAGATCCTCGGCATCTTGCGGGGTTTCGGCATAGCGCAGGGCCAGGCGGTAGATGCGGGCTTCATACCGCTCCATAAGTTGTGCGAAGACCGTTTGATCTCCGCGGCGCAACTGTTGCAGGATCCTCTGCTCATCGTACACGGCCGACGCATCCTCGCCTCGCGGCCCAGCGTCGCCTCCTATACGATTGGTTGCGCTGGGGCGCACGAGGGTTCACTGACTGCGGCTGAGGGCCGCTATGCGTTTGAGGGCTTCCTCAGCGCTATTACGGATCTGCGGGTTTGGTGACGCAGCGAACCTCTGGAGGGCATCGGCTGCCTGAGGTCCACCCATGGATCCGAGGGCGACGATCGCCCACCGCTGTGCGTTGGGAGAGCGCTGTGCGGCACGCTCGATATCCTCCACGGTGTCTTGACCTTGGCGCGCAAGAGCTCTGGCTGCAAAGTAGGCTTGAGTGTCGGGCCCTGCGAGGGCGGCGATGAGGGCGGGCCGTGCCGGAGCGCCGATGGCTGCCAGCGCCGTGGATGCGGCTTCGGCGACGTCGCCGTTTGGGTCTCTCAGCAGTGCGATAAGAGGCTTTACGGCGGGTTCATTCCCGGGGAAGCCCAGCGCCAGCGCAGCCTGAACGCGCACTTCGGCATGCCGGTCGTGGAGCAAAGCGACGAGGCCTGCGTCGGCCTTCTGTGTCTGGATGCTCGCCAGAGCCTGGGCAGCGCGAAGGCGCAGCCTCGTGTCCGGCTGTTTGAGGGCGGCGAGGAGGGCAGGAACCGCCGGCATTCCGGCACGCGCCAACCCCGACACTGCCGCCAACTCGACTTTGAGATCATAATCGGTGAGGGCTTTGATGAGCGCCGTGATCGCCTCGGGAGTAGCGATCTTGCCGAGGCCCGTGGCTGCCTGGGCACGCGCCTCGTTATCTTCGTTGGGGTTCTGCAGAGCTTGGATGAGTGCCTGTTCGCCCGACTTGTCTGCGATGAGCGCTATGGCGCCTACTGCTACGCGATGGACTGTGGGCGTGTTATCGAGCATGGGCAAGAGGTAGGGGATGGCCGCAGGGTTGCCCACTTTGCCCAGTGCGTCGCACGCTGCCGCGCGTACCCCTTCATCGGGGTCCTTGAGGTAGGGGATGAGTGTCTTTACGGACACGTCGCTTTGGGCCTTGAATGAGCCGAGCACGTCTCCGGCCGAAGACCGCGCCCCGGCCTCTTTCTTCATGATCTCACAGACCTTGGGGATGATGCGGAGGGCTTCCTGCGGATCTTTGAGGCCCAATCGCTGCAGAGCGCGGACCGAGCCATTCCTCTGATTGGCGTCGCCTTCCTTGATGCCGGCCACCAGATTGTCCAGGTTCTTGTCGCTGCGAGCGGCGAGTTCTACGAGGGCATCCTGCGCTCGATCACGCACGGGTTTGTCTTGATCCTTCAGCATAGCATCGAGCTGGGTAACTGCTTCCGGGGTGCCGAGGGCTACCAAGGCATTGATCACGCGGAGTCGCGTGGAGAGCGGCTCGCCGGTTATGGAATCAGCGAACTGTTCTTGCTTGATGAGCTCTGCTGCAGCAGCCGCCGCTGCCTTAGGATCCGGTCCGGCCATGGCGTTGACCAGGGCTCGCATGTGAAGGGAATGGCTCACCGCGAGACCCACCACGAGGGCAACGATGGCTCCGAAGGCAGCGTATCCCAGGTATTTCTGCTTCATAAAGCACCTCCGCAGGTTTGCCGGTAATGAGCGACACGCCCCGCCCCGTGCTATTGGGACAAAGCGTTCACAAAGCTGCTGCACGTTACCATGGCTAGGATCGGCACGGCAACCGCCCAGAACTTCCACCGCTGGGGCGAAAAGACCTGCACCAGAAGCATCATCCCTATAGGTATCCCCACCCCTGCCATCGAGGAGGGGCTTGCCACGAACTCGCCGTGTGCAACCGACATTGCGCCCAGCATCATGAGCATCAGCGCCATCATCGCGCCGCAGGCGTATCGTTCGTTGGCTCCCAAGTCGGCCGCAATGCTCACGAGCAGAAGCATTCCCAGCAGAAGGCCGGAGGCAAGCAAGGCGGCCGGCACAAGATAAGCCGCAGTGGCGGCATGGGCTAACAGTCCCACGAAGGCGGCCGGCATCAGAGCGCAGGCAAAAAGGGGGATCCACCACACGGCAGCCTGGCCAAAAGTGCGGCGGGGCGGCAATACGCCGATTTGGATCGGTATGGTTACAGACGCTCCGTCGCCTTCGATGCGGATAGCATCATGGTACTCTCCAGGCTCCCACACCAGGCCGCTGTTTATTGTGATCATCAGGGTTTGAGCGCGCCGGTCCAGAACAAGGGGGCGCACGGTAACCCAAGGCGGCGCTCCGGTCACGCGGGCCATGGCCCTGCGCCTGCCGTTCCTGAGGCGAACGCGGATGCGCGCCGTACGCTCCTCTCCCTTTCGCACCCCGGCAACGGTGATGGCCGGCGGATCGGCCTCAATGGTGAGGGGCGGTGTCACGGCCGGGCGTACAATCCCTATGCGTTGGAGCAATCCCTGGCGCGCGGATGCAGATTGGGGGGCGCGGGCCTCCGGGATTGTGGGTGCAGCATCTTCGGAGCCGGCGGAACCGGAAAGGATAGGAGGGCGCAATACAACGGGAGCGTGCGCCGCAGCGCGTTCTTTGCTTTGGAGAACCGCCCCTGCGTTGCCGACACCATTTCGGTAATCCACTACAGCCTGAGGATGGAAGGAAGGGTTCGGGTACGAAATATGGCGAGACTGCGGCGTCCGGACACTCGATCCGTCGGGCGATGGCGCAACTTCTTGGTTGACCAATTGTTGGATATCATGCAGGAACTCTGCGGCGGTGGAGTATCTTTGGGTCTTTTCGCGGGCGAGGGCGCGCGCGATGACGGCTTGGAGCTTCAACGGAGCATCCGGCAGGTAGCGGGTGAGGGGGGTGGGATCTTCATTGAGGAGGATCCTGCGCCAGGCGAAGGGATCTTTGGGACGAGCGGGGCAGAATGGGCGGTGGCCGGTGAGCATCTCGTACAGCGTTACACCCACGGCCCAGAGATCGCTGCGGTGATCCGAATGCCGTTCCTCGTCGAAGTCCTCGGGAGCCATGTAGGCGTACGTTCCAGCCCCGCCGGCATAGGAATTGGTGGCCAGGATCTCCGCGAGGCCGAAGTCCACGAGTTTCACCACATCGCCGGCTGCCACGAGGATGTTGGCCGGCTTGATGTCTCGGTGGATTACGTGGAGGCGATGGGCGTAATCCAGAGCCTGAAGTACCTGCGAAGCGATGGAGAGGGCGCGTTCCTGAGCAAGGCACCCTTCGGTTCGCAGCATCTGCTGCAGATTAGGGCCGTCCACGTACTCCATATCGAGGACTACGCGCCCGTCTATCACGTCTACGCCGTTGACATGCACGATATTGGGATGATCGAGGCGATCCAGAAGGCGGGCTTCCTCGAGGAAGCGGGTGACGTCTCCTGCGTGAATGTCTATCTCTTTGAGGGCCACGAGGCGGCGCAGGAGTGTGTCCCGGGCGAGGTACACAATGCCCGTGGCTCCATGACCAAGCACGCTCAATCGCTCATATTTGCCGATGTTATCTAGGCGCATAGCTCTTGCCGGCTGCAGGAACGGGACCTATCCGAGGGGCAAGTGGGCGCGGTCGCAGGACCTTGAGGATATGGCCGTCCACAACATAGACGTTGCCGGCTCCGTCTACTGCGATGCCCTGGGGATCGTTCAGGGAGCCGACGCCGATTTCCGCCACACGCGTGCCGGATGGGTCATACTTGTGAACGCGGCGGGCGTACCGGTCGGACACATAGAGGAAGCCGCGGGCATCAACCGCCCAATATTGCGGAGCAGGTGAGGCTTTGGCTGCCCGCGGGTCGGGGGGCCCGAAGTCCGGAGTTGGGCCTTCGGCCCGAGAGATGCGGAGAATGCGCCCGGAGAGGGAGAGGGCGTAGATATTGCCGGATGTGTCACATGCCAGCGGCGCTCCTTGAACCGGCTTAGATGTAACGATCTCCGGCGGCCCATACTCCACAGCAGCTTCCTGGACTGCACCGGCGTTTTCCTTCAACGGTTGTACGGGAACGGGCGGCGGAATGAGGAAGCCGCGCAAGAAGAGGTAAGCCGTGACTGCAGAGAGGATCGCCACCAGCACGAGGAAGGATGTTGGGCCCCGGCGATGGGATGACCGCGGCGCCGCAGCCAATACGTCCAGGGGCGGTACGTAAGACGCGTCCTCGTCCAGGTTTGGCGGGAGTACAACGGGTTCGAAGGGACCGAAGTGCACTACGATTACGGTGATGTTGTCGGCGCCGCCTTGAAGGTTGGCCGAGGCCACCAGGCGGTCAGCCGCTTCTTGAGCGGAGGGCGCGGCGGCTAGGATGCGGGCGATCTGCGGATCCGTAAGCATCGTGCTCAGGCCGTCCGTGCAGAGCAGCAGCGCATCACCGGGTGCGAGATCCACCAGGTCTACATCGGGTTGAACCGTAGGAGCCCCTCCGATTACCCGCGTGATGACGTTTCGGAAGCGGCTGACGCGCGCCTCAGCAGGGGAAAGCTCGCCGGCGTTCACGTAGTCTTGTACCAAAGAGTGGTCGCAGGTAATCTGGGTCAGAACGCCTTGGCGAAGGCGATATACGCGGCTGTCGCCCACGTTTCCGACGGCGGCCACGTGTCCGACAATCAGCGCAGCGACGCACGTGGTGCCCATTCCCTGGAACTCTGGGTCCTGGGTGGCTCGGCGCCACACTGCCTCGTTGGCAGCTTCGAGGGCCTTGTGGAGGGTGCGCACCAGGAACTCGGGTATCGCTTCGGCTTGAAGTTCTTCGAGGCAGCCCGCTACAGTGGCGGCCACCGTGTCCACGGCGATGCGGCTGGCGACTTCCCCTCCGGCGCGGCCGCCCATTCCATCGGCCACAACGAACAGCCCGTCGGCTCGTGACGCGAGCTCCTGGCGCAGCCATACGCCGGCAGCGTCTTGGTTCATGCGGCGCACGCGGCCGGTGTCTGTGGCAAATCCGGTATCCAATTGAGGGGTCTGCGTCTGCATTGTGCGTATGGGGGTCAATCGAGATCGCGCCGTATCAGCCAAGCAATGTAAGCGGCCAGAAACAGGAGCATGGCCAGAAAGATGAACCGAGCTATGCCCAGCAATACGTTCACGGCCCTTCTCCATCCAGGCGAAAAGCCAGGATCCCGAAGATGATGCGGTCCCCAGGTTCCACGGATGCTGCCGCCCCAGGAGGAACGCTCACGCCGTTGACTTTGACCACACCCTGGGGATCCAGTGCCTCGACGGTGCAGGGGCGGCCGGTGCGGATGAGGGCATGGCGCATGGCAACAGATGCATCCCGAAGCACAATGTCGCTGGTTGGAGCCCTGCCTACGAGGGTTTCCGGGGCGATCGGGTATCGGGCGGCCTCGCCTGGTCCTTCGATCTGCACCAGATGCATCACCGATGATGTTGCGGGCGGCATGGCTGCCTGGGCGGGAGTATGCTGGTGGAATTGGATGCGGGTGGCGCCGATGCGGATTTCGTCGCCATCGTTCAGGGTGGTGTTATCTACGCGGTGACCATTCACCTGGGTGCCGTTGGTGGTGTCCAGATCATAAAGAGTGAATTTGCCGTCCCTCTCCAGTTCCAGGCGCACATGTCGGCGGGACACCATTCCGTCTCGGTTCAGTACAAGGTCGTTGGCTGCGTGAGCCGAACGCCCAATCGTGAAGGCCCTGCCATAGATCGGTACGTCAAATGGGGGCCGGTCGGCTGTGTGGACTGTAAGGGTAGCGATGGGCACGCCAGGGACCGTAGGTTGATCGGAGAGTTCGTCTGCTGGGAGGGTGGCCTCGTCCGGTGAAGGTGGCTCTGCGAGCACCGGTGCAGGCGGCCGTCCCGACGGAGATTGGCGCGGACTGTACCGGCACCTAATACGCACTTTGCTGTGGCCGCGATGCTCCGCCGGGTCAATTTCTCGGATGGTGAAATCCAGAGGGCCGCGGATCTCATATCCGTTCTGGCGGCAGTAGCGCACGATTGCAGCCTCGAGTTCCTCGCGATCCAGGAACGAGTAGAGATAGTCCCGTTCCTCTTCATCTTCTACGGCAAGCTCGATGATATACCGATTGGGCACGTAGACGCGGCCGTCCACCCCTTCCTTGCAGTGCTCTTCCAGGGCGACGATAATCTTGCGGAGGATATCTTTGGGGCGCACGTCGTCGCCTGCTCCAAAGAGCCCTTCATACCACGCGCCAAAGGCTCGGTTGATTTTCTCGAACACGTCCATGAAAGAGTACTCCCCGGGGGTCTCCGCAGCCTGAGCTTTCTTATTGTATCGCGCCACGGTGCGGGGCGTCAAATGGGGGTCAGCGGCGCCGATGCTCCTTGATGATGCCGGTCGCGATGCTTCCGACCGTGGCGGCCCCCAGAGGCTCCAAACCCGGGCGGTTTCCCATTCACTCGAGGCTATGAGGACGGTATCGTCCGACGCCTTGTTGCGCACTAACTTCCAACGGAGGCTTCTCAGGTGGAAAGCGGCCTCGAGGGCGGGTTCCACGCCCAGAAAGATGGCTGCGGTGCGGGCACAGCCTTTGTTGCGGTGGAGGGCGCCGGCGGCGAAGGAGAGCGCCCGGCAGTTTGGGGCATACTCGAGGGCTGTACGGCAGGAGAAAGAGGTCCTGCCTCCTCGCATAATTGCCAGTTATTGACGAAGGTGTTGGAGCCAGATATAATGGACCGGCTGGATGGACCTTTCGCGTTTGATGGGCCATGTCACGTCCGTGAGGATACGGCTATGTACTGGGATGCCCTGGCATTGGTGGGCGGCGTGATGCTGGTTGCCGCGCCTATCGTGTGGCACCGACACAAGGTTCTGGCGGAAGCACGTGCGGCGGTGCGCGAGATATTTACTCCGAAATGTCGGTCATTCCGGGAGCGGTTCCGCGAATTCTTCCCCACGGGCATCAACCCGCCCGCCCATCACGACAAGACGATTGATGGGGGATGCGCCATAGCCGGGGCCGCCGGTTTACCGAACGTCGCAGAGAGAGGCGTTGGCGACACGGACCAACTTGGAGTGGTTGCAGCGCTCGGTGAATCCGCCGTTACGGCCGGATACATGGTCGCCGGACTTCTCGCAGTAGATCAGCACTTCTACGGCGCGATTTCCGAGCTGGCGGGGCACCAGATCACCACCTTTGCGGACCTTCATGCTCACGTAGCGGACTATGCGTCAACGTTTCTGGGAGGCGTGAAGGAGGGGGTTGTAACGAAGGTCCAGGGGCACGTTGCGGAGCAAGTCGTAGCGGAACACCTGCAGAAACTCGGCCACCACGTAGAGTTTGCGCCCACGTCGAACCAGGCAGGCTACGATCTGGTGGTAGATCACCACTTTCTCGTGAATGTGAAAGACCACGTGGACATGGGCGGGATTTACGAACATTTCGCCCACAATCCCGATATACCCGTGATTGTTGGAGCGCACACGGAGGGTGTGCCCATTGATGCTCTGCATATTGACGCGGCGTCTGGACTGGACCAGTTCCCCGACGCCGTTCACGGATCCCATGCTGTAATCGTTGACAACGGGCTCGACCATGATGCCCTCGCGTCCCATACGCGGGCGGCGCTCGATGCCGCTGCCGGGCATGTGCCGCTCCACGTGCCGTGGATAACTCTCGGATTATCGGGTTGGCGCGAGGGAAAGCTACTGCTCAATCAAAAGACTGATTTCGAGCGGGCGCTCAGAAATATCGGTCTGGATGCCGCGGGGACAGGCATCGGAGGTGCCACCGGGGCGAAGGTTGGCGGGGTTGTCGGCACCTTCCTTGCTCCCGGCGTCGGTACGCTGGTTGGGGCAGTGGTGGGAGGGATTGCGGGGGCGCTTGGTGGCCGCCACGTTACAAACCAAGTGAAGTACGCACCGCTGAGGGCGGCACAGGAGGCATACCAGGAGGCCTATGGCCAACTGAGCGACACAATGACCGCCGCAAGGCAAGAAGCCGAGACCGCGTACGAGCGTGCGAGGCAGGCTGCATCGGGTGCACTGCAGAACGTAGCTCAGTCGAGCCAGTCAGCAATAGTCAACACGGCGAGCCAATGCGAGGAAGCTCTTCGCTTCGCTGCAACTCTGGCACCTGCGCAAGAGGCCAAACTACTCGATGCCGCGCGGAGCGCCATGACAGCCGAATGGGAAAAGGCTGGAGCGAAAGTCGCGGAACTTCGGGCTCAACCGATATGGCTGAGGGTGTTCTGGCCGAATTCAGGAATAGCGCGAACACTGGAACATTGGCGAGCCGCGAAGCACCGAAGAAGGGAGTTCGAGCGGCGCGTTCGCAAGATACTCGAGAGGGTTGAGCCTGGGCCGAAGCGGGCGGAAGCGCTCTTCGACGCCGTATTGCAGTATGGATATGGAGAACGCGAAGCGGACGAATACCTGATTCAACTTCGAGAGCACGTAGAGCGGAACCGGCAGAGACTGGGTGAAGCGGTTGATGTGGCGCTGCGGGCAGTACTCGACTGCCGTGCCCAGCAAGTGAATAAGCTGCGGGAGCTTGTAGAACGGCTTGCCCGTGAGCTGGAGGCCAGAATAAAGCCATACGCGGATCGCCTGCGTTCAGCGGAGCATCGCTTGCGAACTGAAATGCAAAAGTTCGGCGTTGATCCCGGAACGTGAGCGGATCGGCTCAGGCGTGGTTCCCGCCGGGGCTGAGGTGGAATGCACGGCGACGGCGCCCTATGGGCATTCGCGCTGAAGCGGGATGATGAACGAGGTGCTGGGCTCGCTGCTCTTCACGTCCATGCGTTGCACCAGGGTTGGAAAGATGGCCGCTTCGGTTGATCAGCACGCGATGGGATGGCGCACGCAGGGCCTCGGCAGCGCCAAATCGGCCGTTGTAGTACCGCGCACCCACCTGCATCAGCCCCGCATCCCCGTCGGACCAATAGCCCCAAGACCCTGCAAACCGGTAGAGATTGGTGGAGTTGCCCGCTGCAGCTACCGTCTGCCCGAAGGCTTCATAGGTGAGGGAACAGGTGATTGTTTGATCGGCGCGGGTTACCGTCCTTTCTGAGCCGAAGCCGGCAAGGAGCGGGAAGCCTTCGAGCGCTGCGCGGCGGCATCGTTTAGGATTTTCCAGATCACGGGATCTCTAGCGTATCCCCGCTCCACCTCAAGGTACCGCTCGAATTGGAGGGCGGACCTACCGCACCGAGGTACCACACGCGTCACGTCCGCACCACGCGCAATGAGCAACCGGAGGGTCGAATACCGCCTAGTCAATACCGCCTCGCACAAGCCGTCGTTTGGATCCACGCCGTGGTCAATGAGAAAGGACACGGCTTCGTTCTTCCCGGCATATGCTGCCTCCTCGATAGCTGTGGGGCCCTTGAAGCTCAGGGCGGGGCAGGATTATACGGCGATCCCAGCCGGCCATCGGTGTGGAACGGCATGTTCAGCATCCGGACGCTCAGCGCAGGCGGAAGCGCCGACGCACAGGACCGGCGCTCTATCGAGATCCGCCTGAAGAACGGGCATCCCTGCTTCGAGTTGATCCCCCGCGTGAGAGAACACCCCCCAATCTCAGAGATCGCCGAATTCGCCCCGTTGGCGGCAATCTCCGTCCGCGGTCATCCCTTGGTGGACCGGCGGCGCCTGATGAAGCCGGAAATCAAAGTGATGCTTGACAAAGACGATCGGAATAGTCTATCATGCGGCCGCTATGACCACGAACACCTTCGACAACGTAACGAAGCCGCCTCGGAACGTAATCACCTTCTCGGCTCAGGCGTCCTGGCGCGGCGAGGGCGTCGGCGTGGATGTCACCGCGCGCGGCCACCGGCTGTCGGCCGACGAGCCGGCGGAGCTAGGCGGTAGAGACATCGGGCCAAACCCGGTTGAATTGGTACTTGCCGGGCTCGGGAGCTGCCTTACCGTTCTTGCCGCTCTCTTCGCGCCGAAGCATGGTGTGGATCTCCAGGCTTTCGCCGTAGATGTGGAAGGAGATCTCGATCCGGCGGGGTTTCAGGAGCTTGCCGACGTGCGGCCGGGCTTTCTGCGAATTCGGTATCGGATCCGGGTGGGCTCCCCCTCGCCACGAGATAGGGTGGAAGCTCTTCTGGAGCACATCCAACGCGTGTGCCCCGTCAAGGACACGCTAACCGGCGTGCCCATCGAATATGGGGGCGCGGAGCATGTGCCGACCGCAGCATGAAGCGGCCTCGATGGCGGCATAGGGCGCAGGATTGATCGCCCTAGAAGCAGGGAGGCGGCTTTTAACCCTCTGGAGCCGAATGAATGCCGCGAAGGCCTTTCCGGGTCAGGTACGCGGGCTATCGCTGGGGCGGCGGATGCCGGCCGCGGCGGCCTCGCTCGAACCCGAATTGCCGGCGGCGGCGCGGGTGCGGCCATGCTACGGAGCGCCGGCCGGCGCCAGGGGGTCCATGGCAAGCGTGTCGAAATCGAGCGCATCGGTGCGGCCCTGAGCGAAGCGGTGCATAGCCGCGGCAGCGATCATGGCGGCGTTGTCCGTGCAGAGCGGCGGCGGGGGTATGACAAGCTTCACGCCGTCTCGAGAGCATGATGCTTGCATGGCGGCGGCAAGACCCTTGTTGGCGGCAACTCCTCCTGCTACCAGAACGGTTCGCGCGCGCATTTGGTGCGCTGCCTGCATCGTCTTGCTGACGAGCACGTCTACGATGGCGGCTTGGAGCGAGGCTGCAACATCTTCCATGCGGGCTGGTTCTCCACCGGCCAGGTATCGCGCCACGGCGGTCTTAAGGCCGCTGAAGCTGAAATTCAGGCTGTCGCCCATCCATGCGCGGGGGAACGGCACGGCGCCGGGATCTCCTTGGGATGCCAGTCGGTCTATGTGAGGACCTCCGGGGTAGGGCAATCCCATTAGGCGGGCGCACTTGTCGAAGCATTCACCTGCAGCATCATCCCGGGTGGAGCCTAACGACACCCAATCGTCATGCCCCTTGGCCCATACGAGCTCGGTATGTCCTCCGGACACGAGAAGGCAAAGGAAGGGAAATTGAAGCGCAGGATCCGCCAGAAAGCCTGAATAGAGGTGGCCGGCCAGGTGATGTACGGCAACGATCGGCTTGCCGAGGCTGAAGGCAAGGGCCTTCGCTGCGGACACTCCTACGAGGAGCGCGCCTACCAGCCCAGGGCGGTTGGTCACGGCGATGCCGTCCAGGTTTGTGTACTGGATGCCGGCCGCGTCGAGCGCCTCGTGAAGGACCGGCAGGATGCGCTCAACATGCTTGCGGGATGCCAATTCCGGCACGACGCCGCCCCATCGTGCGTGGAGGTTTGCTTGGCTGGCAATGATGTTGGACAGGATGCGAGGTTCTGAGCTCACAACGGCAGCGGAGGTCTCATCGCAGCTCGTCTCGATGCCTAAGATCCGCATCATAAGTGGAATAGAGGGCCTTTCGTAGCGCTTCCAGGCGCTTGACGTAATCATGGGCGCCGATGCCTTCCGCCCACATGACCAAGGCATTTTCGCCATTATCGGTGTAGTAGGCTCGGCGGACGCCGGTGACGTGGAAGCCGAACTTTCGGTAGAGCGTTTGGGCGGGCAGGTTGCTTTCCCTCACTTCCAGCGTAGCTCTGGCAGCGCCGAGGATCACGGCCTCTTCCAAAAGGGCGATAAGGAGGCGCTGGGCGATCTTTCGCCGGCGGAACTCCGGATCCACTGCAAGCGTGGTGATGTGGGCCTCGTCCATCACCACCCACATACCGCCATAGCCCACGATGCGCCCGTCCAACCGAGCCACCAGGTAGCGGGCGCAGCGGTTGCTCAGCTCAGCGTAGTAGGCATTCTCGTGCCACGGCGAAGGATAACACCGCTTCTCGATGGCGGCCACTTCCCGCACGTCTGTGCGGCGCATGGGTTCGATCACCACCGGGTCAACCAGAATAGCCATGGTATCCTGCGGGAGCGTAGGATGGACGGCAATCAAGCAGCGTGAGGATAACACAAGGCGCCGGCACGTGTCAACGGCAGGTAGTTATACCTGCACGCGCGGGCAGCATGAGCCGATAATGGAGGGGGTGACTGCGATGACAGATGAAACAATTCTAATTGTGGGGCGTGATGCGCGCTTCCTTGGCGACATGCAGCGCAACCTTGCCGGCCTCGAGGCGGCTGTAGCCGTAGCTCCGGACCCGGCTCATGTTGAGCCTTTGCCGCACTACGCCGTCGTCGTGATGGAGTTGGATGGCCCTGAGTTCGAAGGGGCCGAGCTCATCCGGCGCCTCGCAGCATCATCCCCTTTTACTGAATGCATCATCGCCTCGCACACACCGCAGAACCCCGTGGTTCGGGAGCTCTACGAGCTTGGAAACGTGTACAGCGTTCATTGCCGGCAGCCGGATGCGGCGGGCGCTCTCTACCGTGACGTTATCCGTGCTTTGGAGCGCCGAGCTCTAAGGAGGCACAACGCCTATCTCTTGATCGAGCTGCGCGACGCCCGCGACGATCTCCGGAACCAGGCAGAGTTCCTCGCCCAGGTGGAGAGGCTGGCTACTTTGGGACAGATGGTTGACGATTTGGCAGCAGACCTGGCTCCGAAACTGGCCGATCTAGGGGCCGGCATCGCGGCGATTGCCGGATCGTGCGCCAACTCGGGAGATGTTCGTGAGGTGAGAAGCAGGTCTGCCGTGTTGGCGGACCTGGTGGACGAGTGTCGTTCGGCATGCACGGCTGTGCTGGAGTTCGGCAGAGGGGATGCGGGGTCTGTGATGCCGGTGGATCTCAGTGACGTGGTGTCGGCTTCTCTTGGGTGGGTTGGGCACTCAGTGAGGGCCCACAGCATCCGGCTGCACGTAGATGTGCCCAGGACGCTTCCAAAAGTCTGGGCGCATCCCTATCGTTTGCAGCAGGCGCTGACGCATGTGATCGTGAATGCCATTCAGGCCATGCCTCATGGGGGTGTGCTGCGCATCCGGGGAGAAGGCGGTGACGGTGGGGACGGCGCCGTCCGTCTGCATGTGGCGGACACGGGGCCCGGCATCTCTCCGGAGATCCTGGATCACGTCTTTGACGCGTTTTTTACTACCCGTCCGCCGGGTAGGGGAAGCGGATTGGGGCTCACGGTAGCGCGGCGCATCCTGCGGGATTACGGAGGGGATATAGAGGTCGTGAGCCGGGTTGGGCGCGGCGCGACGTTCACCCTTCAGGTGCCGGCGATTGCCGTGGAGAGCGCTTCGGGGAGGTTGGAGGCTGCGGCATAGGAAGGCAATGCCATCCGCAGGGATGGCGGGCCTGCGGTGGTTTGCGGGAGTGTAGAAAGCCGGTTCTGGCCGGGATTGAAGGCGTTCGCAGGATAAAAAAGCGGAGCCGGGATGCACCATCCCGACCCCGCTTGTTTGCGTCGGCTTCCTTAGTGGCGGATGAGCTCCGATGGGCCCAAATGGCGCAGCTTCTTGAGCGCCCTGAGCTCGATCTGGCGCACACGCTCGCGCGTTACGTGGAGGCGGTTGCCTACCTCTTCCAGCGTACGGGCGTATCCGTCGTCCAGCCCGAAGCGCATCTTGAGCACTTCCCGCTCTCGTGTCGTGAGTTTGTTGAGGACCTCATCAATCTGCTCTCGCCGGATGAGGTTGAGCGTTGCTTCCGAGGGCGAGGGTGCGGAGCTGGACTGGATGAAATCCGAGAGCTGGCTGTTGTCCTTCTCGCCCACGGGGGTCTCCAGGGAGAGCGGTTCCATGGCGATGCGCATGATCTCGTTGACGCGCTCTACAGGTACTTCCATCTCTCGAGCGAGCTCATCTACGGTGGGTTCGCGCTGAAGCTGCTGGCGGAGCCTACCCGAAGCCTTTACCAGTTTGTGGATAATCTCGGCTACGTACACCGGGATGCGAATGGTTCTTCCCTGGTTGATGATGGCGCGGGCGATGGCGCGCCGGATCCACCACGTGGCGTAGGTGCTGAAGCGGTACCCCTTGTCGGGGTCGAATTTCTCCACAGCGCGGATCAATCCGATGTTCCCTTCTTGGATCAGGTCGGGAAGGGGGATGCCGCGGACGCTGTACTTCTTGGCGATGCTGACGACCAGTCTGAGATTGGCTTCAGTGAGCTTGTCTTTGGCGCGCTTGTCTCCGCGCCGTACGGCGCGTGCGAGGCGTATCTCTTCTTCGGCCGTGAGAAGCTGAGCCACGCGGGCCCGGCTCATCCAAAGCTGCAAGTCTTCGTCACGGCCCGTGTCGTTCGTGTCCGCCACGATTTCCTCCTCCATATGCTCGTGCGCATCCGGTCCGGGCAATGCTACGGCGGCGGGAAACGGGTCGTCCTCATGGGCGACCCCGGCTTCGTAGAGTGCCAAAAGATCTTCTGTGGCGCTCTCTTCGAGGGTCACTTCGGCATCATCGGTATCGAATCCTGCTTCTATCCTATCTTCCACCGCGCCGCCCTTGGCCAGAGCGGCAGTGCGGTCCATAACTGCGGTCTTGCTACGCATTGGGAACCCTCCTCGTGTTGGGTGACCTCAAGCGGTCGGTTGTAGCATCCTCGCGTTCTCTGCCGGCGTCCGGCAGGTGATCATGACGCGTTATTCGTAAACCTGCTAAAGTCGGGGAGGCCGTCAGACAGATGGCGAAGACATGATAAGGACACAACGGCGTCAATCTGACGGTTCGGCTCGGCGTTGAGGCAGCGGCCCCGTAACACGTACGTAAAACTAGGCCCTTATTGTTTCTGAGGATATCCCTTCTTTGGTCGCGGGGTGATACGGTGTTTGGATTATGACTTTTTTCACAAATGCGCCTGCCACCCCTGTTTCCGGTCCTCAGTGCCTTATTATAAGCCCATCCTGCCCGAATTGTCAACCTCTGCTCGGCTTCCACCCGGCTGCGGATGGGCGGCGCAGGCGGGAAAGTTCCGCTGCAGCGCGCACGATTGCTTCGACGGCGTAGTCCACGTCGGCCTCCGTCGTGGGGCGCCCCAGCGTAACACGGAGGGCCCCGCGGGCCTGCTGGGTACCCAATCCCATCGCCAAGAGCACGTGGGACGGTTCGTTGGAGCCGGCAGTGCAGGCTGATCCTGCGGAAGCGCACACCCCCATGGCGTCCAGGGCCAACAGCAACGCCTCACCCTCTACGCCTTCGATAATGAAGTGCGCGTTGTTGGGCAGGCGCTGGGTCCGCGATCCTGTGAGGGCGGCTTCGGGCACCCCGGCAAGGACGCCTTCGATGAGGCGGTTTCGGAGGCGGGCCAGCCGTTCCGCTTCCACCTTCATCTCGCGCCGGGCGAGGGAAGCCGCAGCTCCGAAGCCCACAATTGCCGGAACGTTGAGCGTGCCTGCACGCAGCCCGTGTTCCTGCTCTCCACCGTGGTGCAACGGGGGAAGGTGCATCCCCCGGCGGATGAAGAGGGCCCCAACGCCCTTTGGGCCATAAATCTTATGGGCAGAAAGGCTCACAAGATCCACGGGCATGCTCCGCACGTCCAGGGGGATTTTGCCAAGCGTCTGAACGGCATCGGTGTGGAAGATCACGCCGCGATCCCTGCAGATGACGGCGATTTCGTCTATGGGCTGAATGGTCCCTACCTCGTTATTGGCGTGCATGACGCTTACGAGGAACGTATCCGCACGCAGGCGGCGGGCCACTGCGCCGGGATCCACAAAGCCGCACGCGTCCACTGGAAGAAATTCCACGTCGAAGCCGTGCCCGGCAAGCCAGCGGAAGGGTTCCAGCACCGCCTTGTGCTCGATGCTGGACACGAGGGCATGCCTCTTGCCTTCAGGGCAGATTTCGGCGCATCCCTTGACGGCCCAATTATCGGCTTCGGTGCCGCCGGAGGTGAAGAAGATTTCGCCTGGGTCGGCCCCTATGGCTTCTGCCACGCGCCGGCGGGCGTCCTCTACGGCTTGCCGCACTTCCAGCGCGGGCGTGTACACCGAGGCAGGATTGGCAAACGCGGAGGAAAAGAAGGGGACCATCTCGGTCCACACCTCCGGCGCCACGGGCGTTGTAGCGGCATAGTCAAGGTAGACTGGCAGGTTGGGAAGCGCCATATCCGTTAATTCGCCGGTACAAATGGGAAACCCTTCAGGATGTCGTTGCCCCGGGCGGTACCCGAGGAACTGTCCTTCCGTGGTTTCATACGCACCACCGGGTTACTCTGTTGCATGGCGCCTCCCCGCCCGTCAGAGGCTCTTTCGCCGCCGCAAGAGATGGAAAAGGCTGGGCACATCGTGCTCCCATCGGGGCAACAAAAGTTTGATGGCGAACCCTTCTATGTTGGTGCAGATGCCGGCGACTAACGCGACCCACACAACAACAGTATTCCCGCGATGCGTGAGGAGTGCTGCTGCGGCAAGTGCGAGCGTAAGGCCCCAGATCTTGGCCGAGTACGCATGGAACGAGGTGAGGCGCTCATAACGCACCAGATCGAAGGCGTAGTTGAAGATCATGACGCCGGCAAGGCCGGCAAGGGGCCCGCGCATTGCGTAAATCACGCCTTGATCCGATCGCCACGCCGCCGCCGCGATCCATGCCCAGTACCAGCCATCGGCATAGGTGTCGGCAACGCGGATGCGCTCGGTAGCGATGCCCAGCCGGCGGGCTATCACGCCGTCCAAGATATCAGAGAGGAGCCCCGCCGCAAGGAGCACGAGCAGTATGGGCCCTGCATGGCCTTGAGCGGCGATCACGTACAGGATAGGCGCCAATAGGATGCGGAGGCCGATGAGGGCAGCGGGCGTCACACGCCAGGCAGCGGCAATCCACCGCCGATGTGCAGGCCGGCACGCAAGAAAGTTCGGCTGCTGCTGGCTCACCCGGTCCCTCCGGCGGCAGAGGCGCGCATTGCAACGTAGCAATCTTACCTAATTGTGCCACGCTGCTCTCTTGAGAGCGATCATGCCGCCTCGGAGGTCCATGTTGCTTGTGGGGGTTCTGTGGCAACGTACCGCGCAATTCAGCGGCCCGCAGAACGCCGCCAACGTGCCGGCCGCCCGTCGTCCGTCCAAGGTGCACGGGAGAACGGCAGCACTTCTACAGGCGGGGACACCTGCTCTGCGGAGGTTTCTCCCGGCTCTTTCTCCAAAACGTAGCGAAGGATGAGGACCCTGCCGAAAGAGGCGTCCCGGCGGTATTGGAATGCAGTGGCTGCCGAGAGGGCTAGGATCAAGACGGCGAGGCACGCGATACTCACGATCCATGCAAAGGGACCCGCTAGGGCGGGCGGGATGCGGCCATTGTGGATCCATAGAAGGGTTAGGGATGCGGCGGTGAATAGGAGGGCCGGCCCAAGGGGCCTTGCTATCATGGTTCCCGCGTGACGATGGATTTCTTGTATCTCTGCGGCGCTCAAATCTCGCATGCCGGAGCGGGCGCGGTTGCCCAGGCCCATCTCGCCCGCTTGTACCCATTCTGCGGCTAAGGCGGCGAAGGCAGGCACCTCCGCCAGGCGAACGATCGGTGATAGGAACCAGCCTTTGGGTGCTTGGCCGTTCACGCGCCACACAAAGGTGGAGTGTGGGAGCACCTCGATCGTCTGCGCATCTTCTGATGCAGGCGTCAGGAGGTTCTGCCGGGTCAGAATGCGCAGCAACCGTTCTGTGGCGATGTCCGCGGCGGGCCCTTGAAAGAGGTGGGCGATGCCGCAGGCAGCATCACGGTGCAGCTGCGCAGCTCGGATGATGCTGGTTCTTGCTGCAGCCATGCCCGCAGCGAGGGCCACAGTCCACGACACGATGATGAGGGTCCCGGGTATGGTGCCTGAAGCCGGCGCCGGTACGAGCAGGAACAGCACGAAGGGAGCCGCGAGGCCGAGGAACACTGCGGCTAATGCTCCACCGCCTTGCGCTGCAAAGAGGAACGCACGCCGGCGCAGGCACGCGCACTCGTCCGGAGTGAGGTTGCGCGTGCCGGCGATCTTGAGACCGGAGGACCAAAGGGCTGTGTCTTGGGCAGCGGCAGGTTGGGTGGTGCTCATTCTCGTGAACGCCCTAGGGGGCATTGCGCGCACCCTCGGCTGCAGCGAACCTTGAACCGGCTCTGTGCTCTAGCGAGGCAGATGTTCACAATTCCTGGGTTCGTTTTGCATCAACTCGGCTAAGCGCAACGCATTGGCCGGGGCATGGCCCTCGTCGGTATTGTCGAAGAACACTTGAACGGAATGGGCGTGCTCGAGCCACGCGCGCAAACGGTCCGCCCAAGATCGAAGCTCTTCTTCGGTGTAAGGGGATCGGTAGGTGCGCTCGTGACCGTGGAGGCGCACATAGACAAGGTCTGCAGTCACGGCGGGCCACATGGGCCAGTCGGCAGCGTCGGAAATGCAGTTGGCCACAAGCGCCTGGGTCAGGAGATGGGCGGTTTGCGGTGTGAACCAACTAGGGTGGCGGAATTCGATAACATGGCGGGCTTCGGGCCACGACGCCAAGTCTCCCACGAAAGACGCGAGGCGCTCCAGGTCTTGCTGAAAGCTGCGGGGAAGCTGCCAAACGACTGCCGAGAGCTTGGGCCCCAACGGCTTGGCCCGCTCTTTCAGGTCCAACAACACGTCGCGCACGTCTCGGAGGCGGCGCACGTGCGTAACCAGGCGGCTCCCTTTGAGGGCGAAATGGAATTGGGGATGCGTTTGGCGGGCCCAACTCTCGAAGGTGGAAGCGCGCACGGCGTGGTAGAAGGTGCTGTTCACCTCGACGCCGTTGAAGATGCGGCTATAGTGTTGAATCCACTGGTTGCGGGGTACCCCGGCGAAGAAGCTGTGAGCCCAATTGCCGTAGGTCCATCCACTGGTTCCGATGATGAGCATACCGTCCAAACTAGATCCACATTTTGCGATCGAGTGTTCGGTACTGGATGGCTTCGGCTACGTGTCGCGCTGCGATGGCCTCTTCGTCGTCCAGGTCGGCGATGGTGCGGGCCACTTTCAGGATGCGATCGAAGGCGCGAGCCGAAAGCCCCAATTGCTGGATTGCGCTGCGCAAGAGTGCGCGAGTGTCTTCATTCACCGGGCAGAATTCCCGGATCTCACGGGAACCCATTTGGGCATTGGTGAAGATGCGGCGTCCATGGAAGCGGCCCAGTTGCCGCTCGCGGGCTGCACAAACGCGCGAGCGAATGGCGGCAGAGCTCTCCGATGCAGGATGGGATATGAGCTCATCCTCCCGGATGCGCGGAACATCTACGTGCAGGTCTATACGATCCAGCAGAGGCCCGCTTACTCTTTGTTGGTATTTGCGGACCATTGTGGGTGTACAAGTGCATTGGCGGAAATTGTCGCCGAAATACCCGCAGAAGCAGGGGTTCATACTGGCAACGAGGATGAAGTTCGCCGGAAACACCAGGGAAGCCTGCACGCGGGACACACTCACCGTGCCGTCTTCCAAGGGTTGACGGAGCACTTCCAGAACATCGCGCTTGAACTCGGGGAGTTCGTCCAGAAAGAGAACGCCGTGGTGGGCCAGGCTCACTTCTCCCGGTCTGGGTATGGAACCGCCTCCCACGAGGGCGGAATTTGAGATGGTGTGGTGCGGCGCCCGGAAGGGGCGCGTGGTGACCAGGGCGGAATTCGGCGGCAGGAGGCCGCAGACGCTGTAGATGCGGGTGGTTTCCAGAGCTTCGTCCACGCTGAAAGGAGGCAGAATGGTTGGGAGCCTGCGCGCAAGCATCGTCTTGCCGGACCCAGGGGGGCCGATGAGGAGAACGTTGTGCCCACCCGCTGCGGCCACTTCCAAGGCACGTTTGGCGTTGGCCTGTCCCTTTACGTCGCTGAAATCCACAGGATAGGCAGGGTGGTCCGGCAGGAAGGCTGCGGGATCCTGGGTGATGGGTTTCACCTTTTCGGGGAAGTTGAGGGCGTCGGCCACTTCCGCCAGGGTGGACACAGGCATAACTTCGACGCCCCCAATGATGGCAGCCTCCTGCGTGTTGGGTTTGGGCACGATGAGGCGGCGGACTTTCTGCGCCTTCGCGCATGCAGCAATGGGGAGGACGCCTGCAACAGGGCGCACCCCTCCATCCAAAGAGAGTTCCCCAACAATAACGGCTTCCGCAAGGCTTTCCTCCCGCACCTGACCTGATGCCGCCAGGATACCGACGGCGATGGGAAGGTCGAAGCTGGGCCCCTCTTTCTTAATATCCGCGGGAGCCAGGTTCACCGTAATGCGCCGCTGGGGGAATTCGAAGCCCGAATTGCGGATGGCGGATCGCACGCGCTCCCGGCTCTCTTGGACGGCGGTGTCGGGCAAGCCCACGAGGTTCCACATGGGGACGGCGGGGGAAATATCCACCTCAACAGTGAGGGGAATGGCATCAATCCCTACAACGGCGCTGGAGAGAACGTGCGCCAGCATCTTTACTGATCCCCCAGGGATGTGTCGCGCAAGAAAATTCGTGACGAGAATGCGATTTCCTGCCGGCCGGCTCTAATCCGGGTACCAAGTGACACCGGCGAGGGCATCCGCCGCTGCATCTCCACAGGCGATGGGGTTCCCGTGGAAGCTCGGGATCTTCTCTCGGGGATCGGCGCACCATTTGGACCAATCCGCGGCATTGGCTGGGGCGGCAACAGGAAGGCTGCCGATATGGCCCGCGCGCCAAGGAAGGCTCTTGGCATGGCCGTCCGCATAGGCCATGTTGAAGCGGCCTCCGTGGCGCAGCTCGCTGGTGCGTCGGATGTGATCGGTCGAGAGAATGAAGGAGAGGCTGAGCGAGTAAGCGGGAGCATCATGGGTGTCGCCGAATACGAATACGTCAGCAGGTTGGGTTAGGCGGGCCAGGCTGGAACCAGGCAAAACGAGGGTGCTGCCGCTCCACACGGAGGGCGAATAGAGACCCCCGCCCACGTTGACAGGGCCGAAATTGTAGCCAAGTCCGATGCACCGGTCACTCTTGGTAGCTTGGAAGGCGAGGCCGTAGCCGCATCCCGTGTCGGTCCGATCGGGGCAGTAGAAGATGTCGGTGGATTTGACGTACGGCTGGATTACGCGGTAGGCTTCGTTCATCTCCAGGGTGCTGCCCTGTGGGGTTTCCCAGTAGGAGGGGAACGTATCGTCGTAATCCTGAACGTACATGGTGAGGCCCAGGACGGCCTGCTTGCAATTGCTGAGGCACTGCGTCCTACGGGCGCTTTCTCGAGCCTGGGCGAAGACGGGGAACATGACGGCAGCCAGGATTGCGACAATCGCAATGACTACCAGAAGCTCAATGAGGGTAAAGCCCCACGACGCACGACGGACCAACTCAACCTCCTTCGGCCACCAGGACCGGTACAGGAACCGGCAGCACGCGGCGCCGCCGGGTACAACCGCATTCCGCAAAGTATACCATACTCCTGGCGTTTTCGGGCGGGCAATATTACGGGTGCGCGGGGCTGGAGCAGCAATGATGCAGGGGGCCGCCGCTCACCGTTCCTTGGGGCCGAGGGATCGAAGTTCGAGAGCTGAAGAGGGGAGAAGGTGTTTCCAGTCGTTGAGTGGAGCGATCTGGGAGTGACGGCGACGTTCGACGCTCAGGGCGAGCGCGCCGGAGAGGCCGCAGCGGCAGTGGTTGTGTTCGCCCGGCATTCCGAGGGTTTTGTGCTGGCGGAGATCCCTGGGAGGGGCTGGTGCACGCCGAGCGGCCACATCAATCCCGGCGAAACGGATCTGGATGCCGCCCGCAGAGAGACGCGCGAGGAGATCGGGGCAGAGTTGGAGGATTTACGGCCTATCGGGCATTTCATCCTGCAGGACGGTTCTGGCGGGCGCAGTGACGCTCCAGCATTCGTAGGCCGTGTGTCCGCGTTTGGGCACCTGCCGCCGGGGAGTGAAGCGCGCGGCGTGAGGGTGGTTGCGCTCTGCGATCTGCCGCGCGTTTACTACCGCTGGGACGAACTTCTGGAGAGGGTGTTTGCCTTTGCGGAACAGTGCCTGGCTGCGGCACCGTAACAGGAACGGCCTATTCCGTTGCCCCAGGGCTTTTGCCTTCGGGACACCTGCTTGCATGGACTGCACTGTGCAATGATCTGCGTTGAACACCTCACCAAGCGGTACGGCGCCGTTACGGCGGTAGACGATGTGACGTTCCAGGCCCAGAAGGGAGAGATCTTGGGCTTCCTTGGGCCCAACGGAGCCGGCAAGACCACGACCATGCGCATCCTGGCGGGATGCCTGGCAGCGACGGAGGGCTCGGCGTCCATCGCAGGATACGACACCTTCGAGGCGTCTCTGGAAGCGCGGCGCAATCTCGGGTACCTGCCTGAGCAGATCCCCCTGTACTCCGAGATGACGGTGTGGGAATACCTCACCTTCGCGGCGGAACTGCGGTCGGTGCGCGGGCAAGAACTGCGCCGACGTATGGACCATGTGCTTCCCCGATGCGGCCTTACGGATGTACGGTACAAGACGATCGGCCGCCTTTCGCGAGGGTACCGGCAGCGCCTCGGGCTGGCCCAAGCGCTCATCCATAATCCTCCGGTGCTGATCTTGGACGAACCCACGGTGGGGCTGGATCCGCGGCAGATCGTAGAGGTGCGCAGCTTGATCAAGAGCCTGGCCCCGGACCATACCGTGCTCCTTTCCACGCACATACTGCCCGAAGTAAGCATGGTTTGCAGCCGGGTCGTGATCATTGACCGCGGCAAAGTGGTGGCGGAGGACACCCCGCAGAACCTGACTTCATTCAACCGGGGCACAGCCTTTGTGGTGGAAGTTGAAGGGCCTGCGCGGCAAGTAACCTCCGTGCTTCAGAATGCGCCCGGGGTGGCCCGCGTGGACCTGCTCGAGACGAGGGGCAGCATCAGTCGGCATCGCATCCAGTGCCATGCCGATGATGGCGGAGGGAGCGCAGATGCTCGCAAAGGGGTAGCGGAAGCCGTGGTGCGCAGCGGTTTCGGATTGCTGGAGCTTCAGCCCGAGCGCGTGACCCTGGAGGATGTGTTTGTGCGCCTCACGACAACGGAGGCTGCCGCATGAGGGGCACCTTCGTGGTCTTCCGCCGTGAGATGCGTTCCTATTTCGTGTCCCCGGCTGCATATGCAGTGCTGGCTGCCTTGCTGGCTCTTGCCGGCTGGTATTTCTACCAGCTCACCGTAGAATTTGTGCTGTTTGCCCAGAGTGCAACAGAACAAGCCATGATGTTTCAGCAGGCGCCGCCTATCCTCAATGTGAACCTGCTCGTAGTGCGGCCGTGGTTCAACATCGTGAGCCAACTTCTGCTCTTCGTCGCGCCGATTATCACGATGAAGCTGCTCGCGGAGGAAAGGGGCACGGGCAGGCTGGATCTTTTGATGAGCGCGCCGATCACCGAGATGCAGCTTATTCTCGGCAAATTGCTGGCGGGCACCGCCTTATTGGTTTTGTTCCTGGTGCCCACGGTGTTCTACCAGGCGGCGTTGTTCGCCTATGGCAACCCGGAATTAGGGCAGATCCTCACGGGGTACGCCGGGTTGGTTCTCCACACCGCGGCACTGATCTGCCTCGGGCTGGCAATCTCTTCGCTTACGAGCAGCCAGGTTGTGGCGGCTGTGGCGGGTTTCGGCGTGTCCATTGCGTTCTGGGTCATCGGTCCTCGCACCACCGCAGACACTTCCTTTTGGAACTCGCTCTTATCCAACGTGTCGCTCCTTCGGCACTTTGTGAACTTTTCGAGCGGCGTAATCGAGATGCGGGATTTGGTCTTCTACGCAACGTTTCTGATATTCGTGGTCTTTATTACCCACAGGTCCGTGGAGTCTCAGCGATGGAGGGGATGAGCGCGAACCCGCGGGTGGCTACGCTGTGGCTTTGGGCAGCCGGTGCGGGCCTCATTTTGGGTAGCCTGGTTCGGTGGTCCGTATACGCTGTTTGGGATGTTCTGTGCACCGTTTTGTTTTGTGCGGGCGCAGCCGGTGTCGTTGGATGGATGGCGGCTCGGCGCACGGTGCTTGTCAAGTCTGCACGGGCGCGCGGGGTCCGCTTCGGCACTCAGACGGCGGTGAGCGCAGTTCTGCTTGCTGCGATCCTCAGCGGGGTCAACTTTGTTGCATCCCGGCACAACATCCGGTGGGATTTCACGCAAGAGCACCTTTTTACGCTTTCGCCGCAAACGCGCAAGGTTCTTCACAGCCTGCCCGTGCGCGTGCGCCTGATGGCATTCTTTCCGTCCAGCAGACGCGCGCAGGCAGCGGATCTGTTGCGCCGGTATGCCGACGAAAGCCCGCTCCTCCAGTATCAGATGATTGATCCCGACGAGGACCCCGAAGCCGCCAAGAAATACGGAGTTACGCAATACGGATCGGTTGTGGTGGAAGCTCTTGGGGAGGCATCTGGGAGGACCCGCAAGCCGCTCATCGTGGAGGCGGAGAGTACGGGCGGCCGGAACCTCACCCTCTCGGAAGAGAAGCTTACGAACGCGCTGGTGAAGGTCACGCGTACAGGCGAGCGGGTACTCTACTTTCTCCAAGGGCATGGAGAAGGGGATCCGGACAGTACGGAGCTCAACGGCTACTCGCGGGTAAAGCAAGCCCTGGAGGATCAGGGATACACGGTCAAGCCGCTCCTTCTGGCCAGGGTCAGGAAAGTGCCGGAGGACTGCGCCGCGCTCATCATCGCGGGGCCTTCTCAGGAGCTGCTTCCTGCGGAGACTGCCGTTGTTCAGGGGTACTTGCAGCGGGCAGGAAGGCTGTTGGTTCTGGTAGATCCCCCGCCGGCTGCTTCGTTGGCAACTTTGTTGGGCAAGTGGGCCATACGGCCTCTGGCGCAACAGATCCTGGATCCCAGCGCAGGCGCCAGGATGTACGGCGCGCGGCCGGAGATGCCTCTCGTAACGGAATACGACGCCCGCCAGCCTATTACGCGGGACTTTCGGCTGCCTACCATTTTCCCTTTGGTACGGCCTGTGGTTCCCATGGACCAGCCGGGAGATGCCTCCGTTCTTCCGCTGGCTCAGACATCTGCAAGCAGTGTCGCCATCGCGCGCGGAGGGGATCGCAAAGCCTCGGGCGTTGTGCGCACGCGTCGCGGTCCATTCGTAATCGCAGTGACTTCCACGCGGCAAACGCGAGACGGCCGAGAGGCAAGGGTAGTGGCAATAGGAAGTTCCAATTTCGTGAGCAATTCCTTCTTCGACAAGGCGGGCAACGGAGATTTCTTTCTCAATTGCGTCAATTGGCTGGCCGAGCAGGAAGCACTCATTTCGATCCGGCCGCGGACCCTGCAGGACCATCGCGTGTCTCTTACGGACGAGCAAGCGCGTTGGCTGCGGGTTTGGTTTGTGTTCGTGATGCCGGCCGGAGCCATAGCAGCAGGGGCCATCGTACTATGGCGGCGAAGGTAATCACCGTTTGAGTGAGGGATCGGGGAATATGCCTTCGATGCGGCGCGAGCGGCGCATAGCTTCCACCACCGGAGTTCTGGCGCTGCTCGCTCTGGCTATCGGTTGCTACGTGTTCTTCGGAGAGATTTTGGAAGGGGCGTCACGCCGTAAAGCTCAGGAAGCCGCCCTTCGCGTGGCGCCTCTGCCCCCCAACGCAGTGTCTTCCGTGGTGTTGGCGCGACCGGGAGGCCGCATCCGGTGCGTGCGGGAAGCCGGCCGCTGGATGATTGTGGAACCCGTCCACACGCAGGGCGACGAAGTCGCCATCACCAAACTCGTCAAGGACCTGACCACGGCCCGTATCCACCGGAAGGTGAATTTGGATGCCGGCGGCTTCAAGCAAGCAGGTCTGGAGCATCCGGTCCGCATCACCTTGGGCACGCCTGCGAGGGAGTTGACGGTGTTCCTTGGGAGCACCAGTCCTACCGGGGATTACACCTATGTGGGAATGGGGCCGGAAGGACGACGGGTGGTGCTGGCAGACAGGAAGCTTTCCGATGATGCGAAGCTGAGCCTATATGATCTTCGCGACAAAGATGCCGTTTCCTTCGATCCGGCACAAGTGACTTCCCTCCGCCTGCGGGCAGGGGGCCGCCTTGTGCGGCTTATACGCTCCGGTGCAGCAGGCTCGGAGTGGCGCGTTGCGCAGGGCACCGACGGGCGCGGCGTCGTTGCAGACCGCGGATTGGTGGAGCGCACACTGGACCTCGTGTCCGATGTGCGGGCTGAGCGGTTTGCTTCGGAGGACCAGGCCGATCTCCGTCGTTACGGGCTTCGCCCGGCCGTTGCGGAAGTTACCTTCGAATTCGGCAACCGCAGGGACACGATCGCCATTGGAAAGGCAACGGTGTTCGGCGCTCTGACGCGGTATTACGCCTGCAGGCCGGGCAAAGGACCGGTGTTCGAGATCAACGACAATCTTTTGAGAATGGCCAAACGGTCGTTGGCGGAGTGGAGGGACAAGCATGTGGCCGACTTTGACAAGAGCGCTGTGACGGAGGTGCGCCTCTTGACGCCGGCCCACACGCTGGTGTTGGTGAAGGACACAGCCTCCAGCGAGGAGACCTGGCACCTCGCCCAGTACATCGGGAAGGTGGACGAGAATATGGGGCTGGCTGCAGCGGCCAAGATGCCCACGGCCCAGCGCGCTGATGCCGATCGGGTAGAGGAGATCTTGAGCCGCCTGAGCGCTCTGCAGGTGACGGCGTTTGTGCCGGGGCGGGCGAAAACGGATCCGTCGCTTGGTTTGGATCATCCTTCGCTCAAGGTGACCGCGATGGATGCCTCGGGCAGACTGCTGGCCTCCGTGTCTTTCGGGAAGCAGAAGGGCCCCTATCTTTACGCTGCCAGCACGCACCTGGATCAGGTGTTCCTAGTGAAGGCGCTGGACACGGATCGGTTTCGAGCGGGCGTCAATGACGTAGCAGCGCGGTAGCGGCGTGCGGCACGTCAACGCGTTCCGGAGAGGGTGCGCTGAACCATCCGCGGGTAGGCGAAATCCATCAACGCTTCCAAGTTCAGCACGTCCTGCGCGTTGTAGGCCAGCAATCGCTCGAGGGCTTTGCGGTCACCGCGCTGCCATGCGCGCCAGAGCAGGACGGCGTCATAACTCACGAGCCCGCGCACATCCTCCGGCCGGCGGATGCCCACGGCCGCTTCCACCTTCTTGAGGCCGCCGCGAAACCCGAGGCGCTTGAGGAGGGGGCAGAGGTCTATGTGGAGGTGGGGCAAGACGATCCCGTAGGCTCGGCGTATGAAGGGCAAGTCGAAACCGCTCCCGAAGAAGGTTACGAGGAGTGCTGCCTCTGCGAAGATTTCGGGGAAATCCTCCAGGTCAAAGCCCCGTATGTACTGCCGGACTGTGACGCCGTTGTAAGCTCCCACGATGGTGAGGGTGTCGTATCCGGGCTCTCCAGTGGTTTCGATGTCAAGATACAGCGCGCGATCCTTGAAGTAGGGATAAGCGCGCCAATGCTCGCGTTGGGGGAGCTGGCGCGCGAACCACGCGTAGTCTCTTGCCTCCAGCCGTTCCAGAGAAGTCTCGACATGTTGACGGATCGCATCTCGCCGAGCTGGTGCGATGGGCAGACGGCATGGATCGTCGAGGAAATCGCGCCAGTTTCGAACGCCGGCGTTCCAAAGGCGGTGTTCCAGTTTGGATCCTACCCCGGGACAATGGATGAAGGTAGCTTCAAGCATCCTGCAGCGGCGACGGCAGGCGCACACGCGGATGTCGGCCCAGCGCCTGTTCCATGAACTGGAGGGTTTCGCCCATGGTTCGCACTCCAGCGGTAGCGCCGAGCCCCTGCACGCAGAACGCGCCCACGGCGTTGGCGAAGAGGGCAGTGCGCTCCAGATCCCAGCCTTCCAGTACGCCGCAGAGGAAGCCTGCATCCCAGGCGTCTCCTGTACCCGTGCCGTCCACGGCTTCAACTTTGAAAGAGGGAACGGTGAGTTCGGCGTCGGGCGTTTGCACGTAGCAGCCGCGTTCGCCGAGCTTGAGACCTACCACGCGAACTCCGGCGTCGCGAAGGGCGCGGGCGACGTCCCTGGGTGCTTCCAAGTTGGTAAGGGCTTGGGCTTCGGCAAGGCTGGGCAAAAAGTAGTCCGCATAAGCCAGGCAAGGGCGCAGAGTGGCCATCCACTTGCCCGTGGCGTCCCACACGGTGTCTAGCGAGGTGATGCATCCCATATCCTTGGCACGGCGGAGCACGCCGGCCATCGGTTCGCCATCCAGGGCAGGCATCACCAAAGCGCCGGCTACGTGAAGGATGCGGCTTTCCTTAATCACATCCCAATTAACGTCCTCTGCGGTATAGCGAGCGTTGCCTCCAAGATGGTGGAGGAATGTGCGCTCCCCGTCGGAACCCACCAGCACCATCGTGGCGGAGGTGGTGGCCTCTTCGTCCTGCACGACGCCGCGGATATCCAGGCCGTGCTTCCTCAGGGTGTTGACTACAAAGTCGCCCAGGCCGTCGGCGCCGACCTTGCCGAGGACGGCTGTGGGAACGCCGAGTTTGGCCAAGTCTATGCCGGTATTCGCAGCGCACCCGCCGATATGAAGGGTCATCTGGTCTACGAGGCCGAGCCTTCCGCGTGGGGGAAGCGTGTCAATGGGTCGGCCCAGAAGGTCTGCTACAAGAATGCCCAAACAGGCCACGCCTGGCATCATCAACTCCTCAGCGTGTGATCAGCGTTGACAGGGGGTAAGGGTAGGCCCTTCTTACGATAGTGTACCCGCCCGGAGGCGTCCGGATGCCATGTGAGTGCGTTCCGCCGTTGCAGATGGCGATGGCCTATTCGGCAGGCGTTTCGGCTGGTTCGGCCGTGGCCGCTGTGCTGCTGCGGAGGTCTGCGTCGGCGGTGTAGACGGCCCGGATCACTTCGGCAGGCGTAGTTATGCCCCTCAGCACCTTTTGCAATCCATCTTCCATCATGGTCCTCATCCCTTCCGAACGAGCGGCTTTGTAGATATCCAGCATGGATGCGTTGTGGGTGATGAGTTCCTTAATGGTGTGGGTATTGCGGAGGAGTTCGAAAACGCCTATGCGGCCGCGGTACCCTGTCTCGCGGCAGCTCCGGCAACCCCGGCCGTGGTAAAAGACTTGTCGGGCTCCTTCCTCGAGTGTCATTCCCAGCGCAAGGATTTCTTCATCGGTGGGTCTGTATGCCTCCTTGCACTCAGGGCAGATGGTGCGCACGAGCCGCTGGGCGAGGATGCAGATGACTGTGGAAGCGATGAGGTACGGCTCGCCTCCCATATCCACCATCCGGCCGAGGGTCTCCACCGCATTGTTGGTGTGAAGCGTTGTCAGCACCAAATGCCCTGTGAGGCTCGCCTGGATGCCGATGGAAAGAGATTCCGGGTCGCGCATTTCGCCCACCATCATCACGTCGGGATCCTGCCTCAGGAAGGAGCGCATCACCCGCGGGAAGGTCATCTTGTCGGTCACCTGCACCTGGGTGATGTTGTCCTGGAATTCGTACTCCACGGGATCCTCTACGGTGACGATGTTGCGCTGCACCCGGTCCAATTTGTTGATGGAGGCGTAGAGGGTAGACGTTTTGCCGGAACCTGTAGGTCCCGTGACGATGATCATTCCATAGGGGGTCTGAATGGCCTGGAGCCATGTTTTGAGGACTTCCGGGGGCATGCCCAGGGTGTTGATATCAATGTGGACGCCTGCGGGATCCAGGAGGCGCATGACGACCTTCTCGCCGTTTAGGGAGGGCAGCACGGACACGCGCGCGCTGAAGCGGCGGTTCATGTACTCCATATCAATGCGGCCGTCCTGGGGCTCGCGGCGCTCGTCTATATGCATGCCGGCTGCAAGCTTGATGCGGGCCAGGACGTTGGGTGCATATTCGTTCTGAAAGCTGCCCAACTGGTGCATAACGCCGTCAATCCTCAGGCGGATGCGGGTGGCGGTGCGTTCAGGCTGCAGATGAATATCGGAGGCGCCTTGGTCCAGCGCCTCGGTGAAGATGCGGTCCACAATGCTGACGCCGACCGTGGATTCCTCTCCTCCCATCTCGCGGGCGGCACCGCCCTCGCGGATGATGAGGCGGAACTTGCGTGCTCCCCCCTGTTGGGCTTGACCGAGCGTCTGGGCCATGGTGTCACGCTCCTTCCCGATCTACGGATGGCATCGTCCCCACCGTCCTATGGGGCATGTCAAGCCGATTATATCATGGCGCAGAGCGCGTGTCGAGGGTGCGGGATCACCGAAATGTTTTGGGGGTTGACAGACGGCGCGCCTAGGCGTTAGAATAGGGATAATCGTTTTCCATAGATGGAGATTCTCTAGAGCGACGCAATGAAACAATCCTCCGATGCCCGCTTCCGAGAACTTGTGGAGAAGCTGCGCGCACGCGGCGGCCGCATCACCCCTCAGCGCATGGCCATCGTGCGCGTTCTGGCAGACAGTGCCACGCATCCCTCAGCCGAGGACGTCTACCGAAAGATCCGCGCCCAATTCCCCACAACGAGCCTTGCGACAGTCTACAAGGTGATTGCCCAATTGAAGGAAATGGGGGAGGTTCTGGAGTTGGGTTTTGCCGATGGCAGCAGCCGCTACGACGGGCATAATCCAAAGCCCCACGCCCATCTGATTTGCGTGCGCTGCCAGAAGATTTTGGATCCGGATGTGGGCGGGTTGGACACCCTGCCAACGGAGGTGGCCAGAGCTGCAGGGTACCGGTTGGTGGGGCACCGCTTCGATATCTACGGCGTGTGTCCGGATTGCCGTACCGCCGAGGAACTGCACTAAGCCCTGGATGCTGCCGGTGTTTTGCTTCAGCACGTGCAGAATGGAGAACGGTTCTCTGCTGAGAGGGAGTAGCGAAAGCAAATCCATTGCGAAACGACGTTATTGCGGCCCGCGCCAGGAGCTCAGCACCGGCATGGGAATGCGCGTGTTCTCCGGCTGGAGCTGGGGCGTCGTGAGCGCGCGGCGAGAGGAGCCCATCCTTAATCGGTACCTGCGGTGTTTGCCCAGTTTGTAAGATGCCCGTCGTTCTGTTTGCGTAGGAACCCAATCCCCTATCGAACTGCAAAGGAGAGAGTGAGATGAGTAACGAAAGCCCGTGTCCGTTCACCCACGTGGCCGGCGTGGGCCGGACCAACCGGGACTGGTGGCCGAACCAGTTGCGGCTTGATCTGCTGCACCGGCATTCAGAGAAATCCGATCCCATGGGAAGGGATTTCGATTACAGAAAGGAGTTTCAAAGCCTTGATTACCAGGCGCTGAAGAAGGACTTGGTCCATCTGATGACCGACACGCAGGATTGGTGGCCGGCAGACTTTGGTCACTACGGCCCGTTTTTCATCCGGATGGCCTGGCACAGCGCCGGGACCTACCGCGTGACGGACGGTCGCGGCGGTGCCGGCCGCGGGCAGCAGCGCTTTGCGCCGCTCAACAGTTGGCCCGACAATGTGAACCTGGACAAGGCCCGGCGGCTATTGTGGCCGATCAAGCAGAAGTACGGCCGCAAGATCTCTTGGGCCGACCTGATCATTTTGGCAGGGAACGTGGCGCTGGAGACGATGGGCTTCAGGACGCTTGGCTTCGGCGGGGGCCGCGCCGACGTATGGGAGCCGGACGAGGACGTCAACTGGGGCGAAGAAACGGCGTGGCTGGGTGACGACAAGCGCTTTAGCGGCGATCGGGATCTGGGGCCCTTCGGTGCTACCCACATGGGCCTCATTTACGTCAATCCGGAAGGTCCCAACGCGAGCGGCGATTACCTGGCCGCCGCCAAGGATATCCGAGCCACCTTCGGCCGCATGGGCATGAATGACGAGGAGACCGTTGCGCTGATTGCGGGCGGCCATACATTCGGCAAGTGTCATGGCGCCGCTCCGGCATCCCATTTGGGCCCGGAGCCGGAAGCAGCACCTATTGAAGCCCAAGGTTTGGGATGGCTGAGCGACTATGGCACAGGGCACGGCGCCGACACAATCTCCAGCGGCCTCGAAGTAACGTGGACCAAGACCCCGGCGCTGTGGAGCAACAACTTTTTGGAGAACCTCTACAGATACGAGTGGGAGTTGACAGTGTCGCCCGCCGGAGCCAAGCAATGGGTGGCCAAGGACGCCCCGGCGATCATTCCGGATGCCCACATCCCAGGCAAGTTCCACAAGCCGACGATGCTCACCACCGATCTGACGCTGCGCTTCGACCCGGAGTTCGGCAAGATCTCGCGCAGGTTCCTGGAAGACCCGCGGGCCTTTGCCGAAGCCTTCGCGCACGCGTGGTTCAAGCTGACGCACCGGGACATGGGGCCTCGATCGCGCTATCTTGGTCCGGAAGTGCCCAAGGAAGACTTCATTTGGCAGGATCCCATCCCAACGCGGGATCACGAGCTCATTGATGACGAGGACATTGCCTTGCTCAAGAGCCGGGTTCTGGCCTCCGGATTGACGGTGTCGCAGCTCGTCGCGACGGCTTGGGCGTCGGCATCTACCTTTCGGGGTTCCGACAAACGCGGCGGCGCAAACGGTGCCCGCATCCGTCTCGCGCCGCAGAAGGATTGGGACGTCAATGAGCCGGCTCAGTTGGCGAAGGTCCTGCGTACACTCGAAGAGATTCGGCAGGGCTTCAACGCTTCTCAGTCCGGAGGGAAAAGGGTCTCTCTTGCCGATCTGATCGTCCTGGGGGGATGCGCTGCCGTCGAGAAGGCTGCGAAGGATGCCGGTTACGATGTGACGGTTCCCTTCACGCCGGGGCGAATGGATGCAACTCAGGAACAGACGGACGAAGACGCCTTCGCCGTCCTCGAGCCTATGGCCGACGGGTTTCGCAATTACCTAAAAGGCAATTGCACGGTGTCCGCGGAACACCTGCTGGTGGATCGGGCCCAGCTCTTGACGCTCACAGCGCCCGAGATGACGGTGCTCGTGGGCGGGTTGCGCGTGCTGGACGCAAACGTCGGCGGCGCCAAACACGGCGTCTTCACATCGAGGCCGGGGGTGCTGTCCAACGACTTCTTCGTCCATCTGCTCGACATGAGAACAGAGTGGAAGCCTGTGTCGGACGCGAAGGATCTGTTCGAAGGGCGGGACCGCGAGACGGGCGAGCTCAGGTGGACTGCCACGCGTGTGGACCTCGTTTTCGGCGCGAACTCTCAATTGCGTGCCATTGCCGAGGTCTACGCCTGCGCCGACGCGGGAGAAAAGTTCGTGCAGGACTTCGTGGCGGCCTGGGATAAGGTGATGAACCTGGACCGCTTCGACATAGCCTGACCGAGCGCCGCGGTCGGCCTAGAACGGGTTCAGTGGACGGATGCACAAACCGTCCACTGAACCGGTGAGATCGCCCGGATATTTGGCCCTGGCGGGCTTGCCAGGGTGGAGGCGGCAAACGGGCCGGTTTTCCAACCTGCAGGATTGGGGCGTCGTACGAGGAGCAGGACCGTCCACACCGGCAGAGGGCGCGGAGGGCACCCACCTGCTGCCTGCTCGATGCTTCATGGGCAGCTCTAGCCCCATGCCCAGCAGCCTCGGTGGAGGGTCAAGGCGGCAGCGGGGAGGTGTTCATCGGGCACGGAGACTTCCGGATGGCCGGCACACTACCGCGCCCGAGCCTGTTGGATGGGCAGCTCTCCGCTAGGCAATCGGGGGCGGAAAGGTGTCCATGGCGGGCGCAGTCGGCGGCTCCATTGGAGGGCCCTTTTCGGGACCATTGGGATTGCGCGCAGCCCGTCCAACAGGTACTATGGTGCCGACGCTGTTGCATGGAGCATGCGTATGGCGACATCGTTACCGGATGACATAGTCGGAGAGATCATAGCGGCCTCGACTACGGAGTTTACGGCCCGGTCACCCCAGGTAAACGAGCCCCCTCCTTTCGGATCCTTCGTGCGCGTGTGCAGCCCACTACGGGAACCTGTAGAGGATGCGGACCCGTTTGCATCCGCGCCTCCGGATGGAACCTATGGGCTGGTTTGTGAGAGCGTTACGGCCAGCCTCGATCCCAACCGGCGGCCGGCAGCATTTGGTGCGGCGGATGAGGAGCAATTGAGGATGCAGCAGCCTCAGATCTTTGCGCTCCTCGTGACGGATTTCAAATGCCGCGTCGTGGCACATGTAGAGCATGGAAAGGTGCGGCATTACCTTCCCGATCGGCCTCCGCGCCTCCACGCGCGTGTGGTTCGGTGCACTCCTTCGGAGACGCGGCACCTTACAGAACGGCTGGACTTTCTGCGCACGCTGGCGTTGGTTCCCACAGTTCCATCGGCGGAAGAACTCATTGCGGCGTGCCTTCGCAGGTCGGCAGCATGTCACCCGGATGCCGAGGGTTTTTTAGAGCGCGCCGCCAAGGAACTGGTACTCGTGCTCTCCGACGATGTTCCTCGGCTTACTGCCATCATGCGCAAACTCCACTGACACTCCCGGCTTCGCGTACGGCCGGGCAATCTCTTTAGGAGAATACCGATGAACCGCATCCGGCAGTCTGCTTCATGGTGGTGCTTTGTGCGCGGCGACTTTACGCCCGAACAGTTCGTGCGCGCCGCGGCAGAGATTGGATACGAGGCCGTAGAACTGGTGGATCAGCAATATTGGCCACTCGTGAAGGATCACGGCCTCACGATTGCTTCTGTTGGAGCGCACGCTTCCCTCACCGACGGGCTCAACCGGCGCGAGAACCATGACCGCATCGAAGCCGAGATCCTGAAGAAGCTGGAACTCGCCGTGCAATGGTCCATACCCAACCTCATATGCTTCAGCGGGAACCGTGCAGGTTTGGATGATGAGGCCGGAGCCGAGATTACCGCCGAGGGATTGCGGCGGGTGGCGAAGGCGGCTGAGGATGCCGGCGTGAACCTTGTAATGGAGCTGCTCAACAGCAAGGTGGATCACAAGGACTATCAATGTGATCATACGGAGTGGGGTGTCAAGGTGTGCCGGATGGTGGGATCCCCGCGCGTGAAGCTGTTGTACGATATCTACCATATGCAGATTATGGAGGGGGACATCATCCGAACGATCCGGGGATACGGAGGTTTCTTCGGGCATTATCATACCGCCGGTAATCCCGGTCGAAGGGATATGGACGACACGCAGGAGCTGTACTATCCGGCCATCATGCGTGCCATCGCCGAGAGCGGGTATACCGGCTTTGTAGGGCACGAGTTTGTACCCAAGGGGGATCCGGTGCAGGCGCTTAAAGCAGCCTACGATTTATGCAACGTGGCTGTGGTATAATACCGCGGCCCGCGGCTACGGTGCGCAGCGGGTGAACGCTCAGTGAGGGAACAGAAGTGGCAGGAGAAGGGAAGAAATCCAAGACCAACGTTGCGGCGCGGCAGGACACCAAGGCAGCCGTACAATTGTGCCGGTATTGCGGCAAGAAGGTTGAAGTGGTGATGACCTTAGCGCCCAACGGCAAGAAGGTCATGGTTCGCAAGTGCTGCGGCGCCATGGCCTAGATCAGCGGAACTACGCTCCCGCAACGCCCCGCCGCGTCAGAGAGGGTCTTTGGCGGCGGGGCGTTGCGCGGTTTCCGCGGTCTCAGGATGCGGAGTTGGGAGGGGGCTCACGGCGCGGTAAGGCGTGTAGTGAGCTCTGGATCCCGCAGTCCCGGCAGATTATGGAAGGGTGCTTTACCTCCCCGCAGACCGGGTGATCGCCTGAAGGGCTACTGCGGCCCAAGGGCTGGCCCCGGCGATGATCACCAAGGCAGCAAGGACGCACGCGATGGTGATTGCCACACCCCACCGCGCCCATCTCTCGTCGGCGCGCGGCGGCGCCTGATCCGCTGCTGCGGCCCTGTTCATGGATTGGTACATCGTCTTCTCCTCACAGATGCTTGAGGTGATTGCGGGGACTGCCGGCTGTTCTCCCCCTACGAGATCGCTGCCGGGCCCGTTCTCCCCCGATGTTCGGAGAGGCGTCCAACCCATTCATCCTCATTGTGCCAGTTCCGGGCGCGGACCATGCTGTGTGCAGTGCGGGTTTCTGTTGCGGCGCCCGGGTGTGCGGCACCCATGCCGATCATTGCTTCGGGTGTCGCCGGCGTTGCCGTGAAATGGTCATTGTAGTGGTCTTGACAGGTTGTTATGGGATGTGCTAGTATAGGTGTCGC
>JBMFSQ010000016.1:0-61880 GCA_049967475.1 Chthonomonadales bacterium
GTATCATAATGCATCCGCCGGGATTTGTCAAGGGGTCCGGCAAACTTTTTTTGGCCACTTTGCGCCCGGATGGTAGCGCCGCCCATGCAGGGTATGCAGTTCGCTGAAGTAGGGGAGCCGCTTATCGCCCGTGCCGTGCTGCGGGCGAGGGTTCGGCGGCTGGCGGCCCAGATCACCCGCGATTACCGCGGCAGGGATCTGCACCTCATCACCATCCTTCGGGGCGGCCTCTTCTTTCTGACCGACCTCGCGCGGGCGATCCCTCTCCCGCTGACGCTGGATTGCTTGGGCATCTCCAGCTATTCCATGGGCGCAGGGGGTTCCGTGCGCATCACCAAAGATCTGGACGATTCCATCCGAGGGCGCCACGTTCTGATTGTAGAGGATATCATTGACACGGGATTGACGCTGGCATATATCCGCAAGAATTTGCTGGTGCGCGAACCCGCTTCATTGCGCATCTGCACCCTGCTGGATCGGCCATACCGTCGCATCGCAGAGATCCCTGTTGATTACGTAGGCTTCGAGATCCCGGACCTGTTCGTTGTAGGATATGGACTGGATTGGCGCGGCCGGTATCGAAACCTGCCCTACATCGCTCCTCTTAAGGCGGAGGAAGGCACATAGCGCCGAAGAGGCAGGAACCCAGCGCTCCGGCGGGGAACAGCCTTTTTCGAAGGAGCAACCCCATGACGGAAAAGATCTGCACGATCCTTTGGCTCATGTTGGCAACGGGATGGCCTGCACACAGCGCTCCCGCTGCGCCGCAACAGTATCGCATCCGTGTAACCGCAGGGCCGCATGGATGCTATTCGGCGCCGGTACGGGTGAGGCTCGAGGTGCCCGGCAGTCCATCGCCGGCTGGAGTGCGGCTTTCATCAAAAGGCAGGACTGTGCCCGCACAATTGGCCCGCACTCCTGGTGGGATCGAATTGACTTGGATTGTCGCCAATCTGAAACCCAGCGAGAGCAGAGATTACACGGCGCGGCTGGAGAACACCGGCAATCACCCGCCGACGCCTAAAATGGCAGTGGTGCAGACAGGGCGCGACCTGGAGATCAGCGCCGGGGGTGAATTGATTGCACGCTACGATGCTACCCACGGACCCAACAAGCCGTACTTCTTCCCGCTCAACGCGCCGGGCGGCAGGACCATTGTGCGCTCGTGGCCTGTGGAACAAGGATCCCCGGCATCATCGCACGACCATCCCCATCACCGGGGTCTGTGGTTCACTCACGGTGATGTGAACGGCGTGGACTATTGGTCCGAAGGCAAAGGAACCGGCAGTACCCGCTGCCGGGGTTACGAGGATCTGGAGAGTGGGCCTGTTTACGCGCATTTCCGTACAGGCACTGATTGGGTGGATCCATCCGGGAAAAAGGTAGCTGAAGATGTGCGCGATGTTACAGTCTACGACACTCCGGCGGGATGGCTGATGGATTTCAACGTCACGGTGCATCCGTCGAACGGTCCGCTGACCTTTGGAGACACAAAGGAAGGATCCTTCGGATTGCGTGTGGCCGACACAATGCGCGTAACCGGAGGGAACGGCCACATTCTCACTTCTGCCGGAGTGACGGATCGGATGGCGTGGGGTACCCGCGCGGACTGGGTTGACTATTACGGACCCGTGGGCGGAGCCGAAATCGGCATTGCCATCATGGACCACCCTCAGAACCTGAGGCACCCAACCTACTGGCATGTGCGCGATTATGGCCTGTTCGCAGCGAATCCCTTCGGCATTCACGAATTCGTAAAGGGAGCCGCACCGCATTCCGGCGACTTTACCCTTCAACCCGGTTCCCAGCTCACACTGCGGTACCGGGTCCTGCTGCACAAAGGGGGCCCGGAACAAGCCCACGTACCGGACGTTTGGTGGGACTATGCGGAGCCCCCTACTGTGAGCGTTAGGTGATGCCTCTTTACACACAAGCAAACGTTCCCTATGCCGGAGATGCCCCCGCCGGTACCAAGGGGATAGGCACATGAGCGCAGACATACGGAACGAGCGCCGGGACCGGCCTGCACGGTGGTACCAAGGCGTGGACCGGTATGCGTGGCTGGTTCTTATCGTCTGCGCGTTGGGCTGGCTGTTCGACACCATGGACCAGAACCTGTTCAATCTGGTTCGCCAGCCCTCCGTGCGTGAGCTCATCGCCCATAAGGTCCCCGCGCAAAGCCTGGACGCCGCGGCAAAGGACGTCGGGGCCCAAATCACGGCTATCTTCCTCCTGGGCTGGGCCGCCGGCGGCTTTCTCTTTGGCGTCGTTGGGGATCGCTTGGGCCGCACACGCACGATGATGCTCACCATCGCAACCTACGCCGCATTCACGGGTCTCAATGCGTTGGTGCGCACTCCGGCGGAGTACGCCCTGTGCCGCTTCCTTACTGCTTTAGGGGTAGGAGGTGAGTTTGCAGCAGGCGCCGCTTTGGTTGCCGAAGTGTGGCCGGAAAAATCGCGGCCCATGGCTTTGGGGACGCTCCAGGCTTTATCTGCCGTGGGGAATATGGCCGCGGCCCTCATTACGGCTGCCCTGAGTGCTGTCAGTTGGCGGTGGGTCTTCGTTGTAGGTGCAGCTCCGGCGTTGTTGGTTGTATGGATCCAAGCGAGCCTCCGAGAGCCGGATCGGTGGCGGAAAGCCAAGGAAGCAGCCGCTTCGGACGCGGCCAAGCGCGAGCTGGGGAGCATCGCCGCACTGTTCCGTGACCCGACCCTTCGCACCAATACGATCGCCGGTGTGCTCATGGCGCTGGCGGGTGTAGGGGGATTGTGGGGCGTGGGCTTCTTCATGCCCGACCTGGTAGGATCCACGCTGAAACCGATCCTGCGGCAGGCGCCCGGTGTCGCCGCGCTTTCACCAAACCAGCAGGATGAAGCCGTCAAGCATGCGCTCCAATGGTACCGAAGCACCAGTTTTTTCATCCAACAAGTTGGAGCCTTCCTGGGCATGTTTGCCTATGCTGCCCTCAGCCAGCGCACAGGGCGCAGGCCGGCGCTGGCTCTGTTCCTCGTATTGGCCTTCGCATCGGTAGAGGGAGCGTTTTGGGGCACCCGATCGGTCGTTACCGCACATCTCTGGGCATTCCCGCTGGGGTTCTGCGCTCTCGCGCCCTTCTCGGCCTATGCAGTCTATTTCCCGGAGCTCTTTCCCACGCGATTGCGCGCTACCGGCGTAGGCTTCTGCTACAACTGCGGGCGCATCCTTGCATCCGTAGCGCCCTTTACCCTAGGCAAGCTTTCGACGGTGTTCGCCAATCCATCGGATGAAGCAGCAGGCATGCGCACCGCTGCGAGCATCGTCGCCTTTGTCTATTTTGTGGGATTGATCGGCGTCAAGCTCGCACCCGAGACACGAGACCAGCCTTTGCCCGAATGAAGGCGGCCCAATCGCCAAGGAGGGAACACGATGAAGAGGGACACGGGGTGACGATACGCCCAGCCGGGCCGCACGATGTGGAGGCAATCGCCCGCATCGTACGATCCTCGTACCAGCGGCTGCCTCCGGATCACATTCCCTACGAGATGCCGCTCTACCATGCCGAGCACCACGCCCAGCGTATGGAGGATGCGGCGACACGGTGGGCTTTGCTCTGCGACCAGGGACAGCCGGCGGGGATCGCAATGTGGAGGATGCTGCCGGGTTTGGCACACTTGCACATGCTCTTTGTGGATGCGGCTTACCAGGGACGCGGATACGGCGTGAGGCTCCTCCGCCATCACCAGCAAGAAGCCCGAGCCGAACAGCCTACCGTCCGCCTCTTCACGCTCCACTGTTTACGGGGTTCTTATTGGGCCATGCGCTTCTACCGGCATCAGGGATATACGCTGTACGAACCGGGTGACGAAGGGCACGTTACGGAGCTAGTATTGTGGATTGACGCGTGTCGGCGGCACGATAACGGCTGGCCGCTTCGCAGCGATAAGTGCTTATGGTACAAACGGGCCGGCAGGGAGTGAAGGCGGATGCGGTGCGAAACACTAACTCGAAGGGACGTGCTGCGTATGGCTGCGGCACCTTGGGCAGCAGCAGCCTTCCCGCACTTCGCCTTCAATAACGGGAGCAGCACCATGAAGCTTGGCATCGTAACCTATAATGTGGCTAAGAATTGGGATCTGGACACGATCCTGACCGTATGCCGGCAAGTGGGCATAGACGGCGTGGAGTTCCGCACCTCGCACCGGCACGGCGTGGAGCCGTCACTCTCCAAACAACAACGGGCCGAAGTGCGGGCGAAGTGCCGCGATGCAGGTCTTCGCCAGATCAGTTTGGGATCCGTATGCGAATTCCAGTCCCCCGACCCGCACGTGGTGGAACAGAACATCGCCACATGCCGCAGCTTTGTGGAATTGGCGCGGGATATCGGGGCTCGTGGGGTGAAGGTGCGGCCGAACGGAGCGCCAAAGGATGTCCCTCTTGAAAAGACCCTTCGACAGATCGGCGAAGCTCTGCGCACTTGTGGAGGCATCGCAGCCGACCACGGCGTGGAGATCTGGCTCGAGGTGCACGGGCCCGTGACGAGCCTTTGCCCGAATGTGCGCAAGATCATGGAGTACTGCAATCATCCCAGCGTAGGGGTTACGTGGAATTCCAATCCGTCCGACGTAGTGGGCGGGTCTGTGCGCCCTTCCGTGGAACTGCTGAGACCCTATATCCGGTGTTGCCATATCAACGACTTGTGGGGTGATTACCCGTACCGTGAACTCTTCGCAATCCTTCGTCAGACCGGGTATGAAGGGTATACCCTTTGCGAGGTGGGCATCACCATAGCACCGGAGGACGGAGTTCCCTTCCTCCGGTGCTACCAAGGTCTGTGGCGCGAGTTAACGCGCATCTGATTGAAGCGGCATGCGCACTACGAGGTCGCCTTCGCGGAGGCCGCAGCGTTCAATCGTGCCAATGGGCGCCTCGATGGTGATATAGCCGCCGCGGGCAGGTAGAAGGATGCGGTTGGGTTGCACGGCACGGTACAGGCGCACGATGCGCAGCGTCCGATCCAGTGTAAGCACATCAAGGGGGAAGCGCATCCCGAACGTGTGGATGCCGTTACATGGTTCCAGCCAGAGCGCCTCGCCCGGCTCCAGACGCGTGCGGCCGATCAGCCCCTTGATGCGTGCGCCCAACGATCCGGCGATCACGGCGCGGCTTGCGATCTGTACGCCGCTTGCCGCGTGAAGCAGTCTAAAAGAATGGTTTCCCATGCTCACGCTTCTTCGCCGCCACTGGAATACCCTGCATCGCTCCCAAGCGCCGGACGACATGGTTCGTCCGGCCGCAATGTTGGACGGTACTCTTGGCACATTCGGTTTCTGGTGCGTCGCGCTTTCCGGCATCGGCCTCTATGCATTTGCGCGAACGCTCATGAGCGGACCTATCGCCGCCATCACCCTATTCCACCTGGGCGGAGGCATTGCCTTCACGCTGTGGCTGGCCCTCCGCAGACCCTGGGCTCCTCGGCATGCGGCGGATCAGCGGGAGGCCTGCCTCTGGGCATCCGTCGTTGCTGCCTCGGCGACGGGGTGCCTTTTGATAATTATGGCACTCCTCGGCAGGAGTGTCGGAACCGCCCCAGGGCTGTTTTACCTTCACCTGGGGGCAGGCATAGTGGCTTCGGCTGCTGCTGCCTGGCGGTGGAGAGCATCCATAAGGGGCCCGGGGGTTGCGAGGATTGCTTTGGCCGCATTGGTCTTTCTGGCAGCGGGCATCACACTGGGACGCTGCTACGATGCAGAAGAGTATTACCGGCGCATCACCTCTACCAATTCCGTGCAAGCAAAGGATGCCCTCTTTCCCTCTGGAGCTGAGATCACAAGGCCTCGCGATTGGCGCAGGGCCGTGCCGGCCGGCGGATGTACGCGCACAGGCTGTCACGAAGCCGTGGGGCAATCCTGGCGGTTATCCGCCCACTTCTTCTCGACGACCACTCCCACGTACCTCACGGCTGAGGCGTACGCTCTCCGAAGAGACGGAGCGGCAACCGTGCGATGGTGTCGCGGCTGCCACGCACCGTTGCAGAGAATGGCTCCCTCCGAGCGGGGTGTGGGCTGCCTCACCTGTCATGCTATGTGCCGCGTGCCCGATGCCATGGGCAACGGATCGGCGTGGTATGCACCCCCTGCGATTTACCCATTTGCCGGTGATAGAGGCGGAGCCGGGCGCTGGACGCACGATTTTCTGCTGCGCGTGCGGCCCGAGCCCCACCGGTTTGCGCTTCGGGGTCCTTCTCCTTCACCGGCCGCAGCGGTAACGTGCCTCCCTTGCCACCGCTTGGGGGTGAACATCCCGCAGAACCATTACCGGTACCTCCATTACGATGACACCTGGATGGACTGGCAGAATGGCCCATGGTCCGGGCGCACGCTGCATACGTTCGAGGCCGCGCCTTCCATCCGTTCCTGCACCGATTGCCACTCCTCCGGCGTGCGGGTGAAGGATCCGAGCGGAAGCGCTCCCAGCCACGCGTTCGGTTTGGGACCGCCCATCGGAGCCGACAGTATGGAGGAGCGCCTCTCCCGCTTGAAGCAGTCTCTGCACGTGGAGATCTTCGCAGTAAAGGCAGCAGGCGACACGAGGGACCGGCAGGCGGTGGTGGCGGCCCCGGCAGGAAGCGTTCCCGTTGCCGTGGCGCCGGGCGAGCAGATTGTGGCCGACGTTCTCGTGGAGAGCCGTGGGATTGGCCATGCGTTCCCCACAGGCGAGCCGGATCTCAGTGAAATGTGGCTGGATCTGCGGATCCTAACCCCCTCGGGTCGTGTCGTGCTGCAAAGCGGTCTGGGGCCCGCGGCCGGCTTCTCAGGTCGTGACGCCCATACCTATGGCCTCGTGGCGCTGGACCGAGAGGCGAAGAGGCTGCATGGAGCAAACGTGTTCGAAATGGTAGCATCGGCGTATCAGCGGGTGCGGGGTACAGGCCAGGCGGATCCGCCTCGCTATCGGTGCCTTTTGCCCGATGTGGGGGATGTGGCGCGCTATCGCTTGCGCGTCCCCGGCCACGCCGGCGGTAGCCTTATCATGGATGCCCGCCTCTGGTACCGACCGGTGAATCGGGTCTTGGCAGCCTGGGTCCTGAATGGAGCGGGCAGAGGCGCCCGCGCTGCAAAGTTGACGCGTGCGGATGCTGCAGTTGTAGCAGAGCATCGGGTAACTCTGCGCGTCGGGCCGCGAGGTCCAACACCGGCGGTAGGCATAGCTCCACGACGTTGGTTCGCCTACGGGGCCGCTCTTCTCGTGCAGAAGGACACGGCTCGAGCTCGGGCAGCCTTTCAAGTTGCGCGAGATCAGGCGCCTTCGTGGCCGGATGCCTGGATTGCTCTCGGGCGGGCATATCTCGAGGAGGGCGACTTGCTGGCTGCGCGCTCGCACCTGCTCAAAGCGATGCAGCTCGAGCCCAACAATCTGCGGGCTCAGGTTTGGCTGGGTCGGGTATACCGTTTGATGGGGCGCTATGACGAGGCTCTGCGGATCCTTCGACCCCTGGCGCGGGACTTCCCAATGGATCGTCTCACCTGGCTGGATATCGGTTTGTGCCTGCTTCAGCGGGATCAGCTTGCCCAAGCCGCAGAAGCCTTCCGCCAGATGCTCAATGCGGATCCCAACGACGCCGTAGCCCATTTCAACCTCATGCAGTGCAGCCGCCGCCTTCTGCATATATCGGATGCACGAAGGGAAGAGGTGATTTACCGCATCCTTCAAGAGAGTGACGCGCCTGTGACGCTGCTCCAGAATTACGCTCGCGCCCATCCCGAGGAATATCGTGAAAGCCAGCCCATTCACGAGCACATCCTCACAGCACCGAACCTTCAGAAGTCGCGATGACACCCCGCACCGATCAGCGCCGCCGCATCTGGAGTGTCGCCCTGCTCTGGGCGGCTGCCACGGTGGGATGCGGGCGCCAGCCGGCAGGCACAACGGCAACACCTAGTGTACCGCCGGTGATCTTCCGCGACGTCACGGAGCAGGCAGGCATCCGCTTCACCGCCGTCAACGGAGCCTGGGGCGCCAAGTACCTCCCCGAAACCATGGGGAGCGGATGCGCCTTCCTGGATTACGACAACGACGGTAGGGAGGACATCCTGCTGGTGAATGGAGATTACTGGCCCGGCCGTCCGCACCCAGACCGGCCGACTATGCGCCTCTACCATAACGAAGGTAACGGACACTTTCGCGATGTGACGCGCGAGGCGGGGCTTGACGTGGAAATGTACGGCATGGGCGTTGCCGTGGGCGATTACGACAATGACGGTTACGACGACGTTTACATAACCGGGGTGGGAAGCAGCCGGCTGTTCCACAATGAGGCGGGCCCAAGGGGAACCCGGCGCTTCCACGACGTAACCAAGCGGGCCGGCGTCGAGAGCCCGGGATGGGCTACCAGTGCTACCTGGTTCGACTATGACCGCGACGGCCGCCTGGATCTCTTCGTATGCCACTATGTGCAATGGTCGCCTCAAACCAATCTGTTCTACAGCATAGACGGCGTTCACAAGTCTTACTCGACGCCGGAGCAATACCGTGGCGAGACCTGCCGGTTGTACCACAACGAGGGCGGCGGCCGTTTCCGCGACGTTACGCGAAGCGCCTCGATTTACAATGAACGGTCCAAGGCCTTGGGCGTCGTGTCCTTTGACTTCGATCAGGACGGCTGGCCGGATCTGCTGGTGACCAACGACACCGAGCCCAACTTCCTCTTCCACAATCAGACCGGCAAAGGTTTCAAGGAAGTGGCGTTGGAGAAGGGCATCGCCGTGTCGGAGATGGGGCGAGCGAAGGCCGGCATGGGTGTAGATATCGGCGACGATCGCAACGACGGACAAGACACCATCGTAGTCACGAACTTTTCCGGGGAGCAGGCCTCCCTGTACCGCCGAGACCCCGGCGGCGTTTATCTGGATGCAGCCGCGCAAAGCGGCATCGGAACGGCGAGCCAATACTATCTGGGCTTTGGTGTGCTCTTCTTCGATTACGACGGCGACGGATGGCTGGACCTGTTGGTGGCGAACGGCCACATCCAGGGCGATGTGGAAGTCCGCCGGACCGGCGTAATGTACCGAGAGCCGGCGCTTCTGCTGCGCAATACGGGCGGGGGCGTCTACAAAGACGTTACGACGAGCACCGGTGGGGCGCTGGCGATGCCACAAATCGGTCGGGGCGCCGCGTGGGGCGATTATGACAACGATGGGCACCCCGACCTACTCTTCACTTCCAACCCGGGGGATCCGGAAGGCGCCCGAACAGGATTGGACGGCAAGGCGCGACTGCTATGGAATGACAACCGCACAGGCAACGCCTGGCTGAGGTTGCGTCTGGAAGGCACCGTTTCCAACCGCGACGCTTTCGGGGCGCGCGTGCGGGTACGGGCCGGCGGGAAAGTTCTTTCGGGTACCGTGAAGGCCGGGTGCAGCTATCTTTCCCAAAGCGACCGCCGCCTGCTCTTTGGGTTGGGGCATGTGGAGCGGGTGGACGCCATCGAGGTGCTTTGGCCCAGCGGCCGCGTCCAAAGCTTCGGACCGGTGGAGGCCCGACGATCCTACGCCCTGCGCGAAGGCGGGGCCCTTGGCGAGGATCCTCAGCTCACCCGCGCTCGGTAGCATAGGGACCCGTGACGCCGCGGAAACTGCGGTCCAGCCAATCCGCAACGACACCCCGCGAGCGATCCGGCGCCTCGAGATGGTTGGCATCTATTTCCACGAATTGCGCCCCAGGCCCGCACCGGTCTGCGAGAAGGCGCACACGGACCGGTTTCACCATTCCATCCGCGGCAGCCGCCACGAAAAGAGCGGGGCGTGTACCCAGACCCCTCCATTCCTGCATGAGCCGATCCCATCCCCGGAAAACCTCCAAGGGCGGAGCGCCTTCTACGTAGTCCGCTCGTTGGGAAAGCATGGCGAGCCCCATGGGACGATGAAAGCTTGCCGTGGGCGCAGGCCCGGCGGCGATGGCCGCAACTCCCAAGACGTCCGGGCGCCGTTCGGCCAAAACCAGTGCGGCGAGCCCTCCGATGGAGTGCCCGGCCAGGACACAGCCCGTAACGCCGCTCAACCCGAGGGCCCAATCCGCCGCAGCGCCTAGATCCTCGAGGGCATCTTCGGCCCGCTCCATGGTACCGGTGGAAGCTCCCAGCTTATGCCCGCGGAAGTCGAAGGTGAGGCACCAATATCCCCGCGCACAAATATAGGCGGCGAGGAGGTCCACAGACGCTTTCGAGGCGGTGTAGCCATGGGCGATCACCACAGCCGCGTGGCACAGCAATCGCCGCGGATGGTACAAGAGCCCGCACAAGAGGGCGCCGCGGCTGGGAATGGCGAGGCGTTCCAGCTTCATAAGGGGCTACTCGGTATTGAGGTAGGGATGCATCACGATGTCGCCAGGACCTTCAAATCTCCGGCTGCGCGCCGAGGGCTTGCCCCCGTCGTCCTTGAGGTCGGGCCCGAGACTGTACAGAACAAAGCCCGTAGGGAGCGGCGCAATGTGGTACCGAAACGGTATCGCCCGTCCTCCGCCGAACGGGTCCTCAGGCAAGGAAGCGAGATAGCCGGGCACCAGGCTCTGAAGAGCAGCAGGGTACGCGCCGTGATCCGTTCGGTAGCGGAGGATTGCCACATACACCCGCATCAGGTCCAAGTCTGCGACACCTTCCAGGTACACGGCCCACGTTCTGGGCTCGACGGCCAGAAACCGCCCCAGAATGTCCCTGGGTGGTGGAGTGTGGATGCGGCCGGTGTAGGGACCGCGGGTTTCGGCTGCCACGTCTCTGAAGTATTGCAGATGCCGCTCGATAAGCGCCCGCTTATCGGCCAAGGCGAAGGCAGCCGCCTGGAGAACGTCCTTGACGCTAGGGGTTTGGTTTGCCGAGCCTTCGGTGAGCTCATGCACCGTGTCCAGGGCGACACGCGGGTTCGCTGCGCCGGCAATTTCAACCCGATCCATCTCCACCATTACCCAGCCTTCCTCCATCAGGATGTCGCCGAATGGAACGACTTTGCTGCGGATGCGGTCGAGACGCGCGGCAATGCGGGGCAGGGCTCGCGGCGGAACGCGATCAATCACACGGCGCAGTTGCTTGCTGCAGATGGAATACGTGGCGTAATCCACCAGGAGGCCCAGCACCGAAGCTCCCCTGTTAAGCATATGAGACATCTCCATGCCATCCAGGGCTGCATCGGCAGCTTCGGTGAAATGCCTTCGGGTCTCATTGTATTGAGATATCGCCACGAGGATGCGCGCCAGGGCTCTTTGGTTCGGGTAGGTGCTCACCCTCGTAAACATACCCGACGGATCCCGGATTGGCGGCACCATGCAGGGCTCCTGGAGGGCGCGCCGTATGAGTGCATGGATGGAAGCAGCCTCCTCCACAGCGGCTTTCAATTCCTCACCGTGGAGGGGCGCACGGCGCGGTGAAGCGAGTACGACTACGTGCTTGAGACCGGCAATCTTGGATGCAGCGAGGGCGAAGTCGTCGTAGGCGTTTGACTCGGGCATCTGCGGTACGGGCGCCTCTATTCGGATAGGCCGGTTATGTTGGACGTAGAGCACGGCGACGACGGCGACACACAGTACGAAGCACGCGAAAGGTACCACCGCGCAGCCTAGGAACCAGCGCGACCGCCAGACACCTTTGGGATGGCTAGGTTGCGTGAACGTCACCTCTGATGTTGGACCCCGGTGAACCGGGCCGCCTCCGCACACAGGATTCGGCGCGGCGTACGGTGAATCCTATCGAGGTTAATGTGCAGAGCTCCGGAGTGCGCCGGCCCTACCCACGCCCAGCCGTTGCGCCATACCGAAGCTACGGGGCTCCCAAGAGAGGCTGCTTCTGGATGAAAGATGCTTTGTTGGCCCTCTACGCGCTTCAGGAGGTGGATACTGCGCTCTCTGTCGCCAAGCAGAAACTGAACGCGTTGGATCGGGGTGATGCGGAACGGGCCGCAGCCGAAAGCGCCCGCACACTCTACGACCAAGTCAATCGCACCTTGCACGACCTCTCCGCAGACCTCACGGATGCGGAACTCGAGCTTCAGTCCGTTGAACAAAAGAAGAAGCAGTACGAGGACAAGTTGTATGGAGGCCGCGTGACCAACCCCAAGGAACTCGCGTCCATGCAGGAGGAAATCGAGGCTCTCGGCAGGCAGCGGGGCCGGCTCGATGAGCGCATCCTGGTGTTGATGGATCAAGTGGAAACGCTCAAGGCACAGGTGCGGGAGGCGCACGAGAAACTGGCATCGGCAGAGGGTCGCCTTCATGCCAAGGAAGCCGTGTACCGAGAGGCTTATCGGGAGATTTCGGAGCGCATCGCCGAACTCGAAGATCGCCGAGTAAAGGCGGCCGAAGCAGTACCTGTAACCCTGCTCAAGCGTTATGAAGCCGTCAGGGCGCAACGAGGAGGTGTGGGAGCCGCTAGGGTCGAGGGAGGCCTCTGTAGTGTCTGCCATACGTCGCTGCCGACCAACCTGGTTCGCCGAGTACAATCTGGGGACACCGTAGAACTTTGCGAGAACTGCGGCCGCATCCTCTGCACCGTGGCCTCATGACCCAATGCGTTGCTCACGTAGACGGTGCTGCGCGCGGAAACCCGGGGCCGGCGGGTATCGGCGTAGTACTTTCAGACGAAGCGGGGCGCGTTCTAAAAGAGATTGCAGAACCGCTCGGAGTTGCCACGAACAATGTGGCAGAGTACCGCGCCCTTATTCGAGCCCTTTATGAAGCCCATGCAATCGGATGCCGGCGCATCCGCATCGTTACGGATAGCGAACTGATGGCGCGCCAGATGAACGGGCAGTACGCCGTGCGTTCCACCCACCTGAAGCCTCTTTACCACCAAGCACGTGCACTCATGCGTCAGTTCGATAGAGTTGAGGTGACCCACGTGCCAAGGAAGCAGAACGCACGTGCGGACCAACTATCCAACCTGGGCGCAGACCGAGTGCAAAAAGATCGGCCCTCCCCATAACCCGGCATGCGCCGAGGTGCCCCAGCCGGCAACGGCGGGTTCCGAACTTCCCCCTACTTCCGTTCCACGCGGGACCTCCGCAGCAGCATGGCGCGGCGTTCTCCTTCCGGGCGCGCTATGGTAACACTTCCCAGGATCACCGCTTCGCGCGCCCCTGTTGCCGCGGGAACATTCGCAGGCAGCCCCCGCAAAGTGTGAGCGCCCAATACTGCGAAGGCCACAGCTTCCTTCGCTTCGGCCGGAGTGCCGGTAGCGCTGTAATCCTGCACGCGCGCAGGGGCAAGGCAGCGTTCGAGCATCCTCATGAGGGTGGCGTTGCGGACGCCCCCACCGGAGACCCATACTCTCTCGACGCCGCCCATGGGCGCCAGCCACCGCTCGAAGGCGATAGCGACGCTTTGGGCCGTGAGCGCAGTGAGGGTAGCCAGGATGTCCGCATGGGGGATGGCCTGCTTTCGCGCCCAGGACACCACCCGGTGGGCGTACTGGGCGCCGAATTCCTCCCGACCGGTGGATTTGGGAGGCGGTTTCCGGAAATACGGATGGGCAAGAAGGCGATGCAGCCACGCACCGTGAACCGACCCTTGCACAGCCCAAGCCCCGCCGGCATCGAACTCCATCGCGCCGCCTGAAAGCAGCCGAACGGCTTCGTCCAGCACCATGTTGCCGGGGCCCGTGTCGAAGGCGGTAACCTGGTCCAGACGAGCATCACGAGGCAGATGCGTCACGTTGGCGATGCCGCCCAGGTTGAGCAGGGCGCGGGCTTCCTTCCGCGAAGTGTGGAGGGCCCAATCCACGAAGGGGACGAGAGGAGCACCCTGCCCTCCTGCCGCCATATCGGCCGCCCGAAAGTTGGAAAGTACCGGGCGCCCCGTTCTGTACGCGATGATGGCGGCATCACCTATCTGAAGCGTACAGCGGGCTTCGCTTCCCTCCTGTGGCGTGCCTTTCACGTTACGGCGACGTGCCACAGGGCGGGAGGCGGGCTGATGCCACACCGTTTGCCCGTGGCAACAGATGGCTTCAACGCGCTGTATGGGTACTGCGGCCTGGTTTGCCACGGCCTGGGCGGCCTGGCTGAAAAGTTCACCCAGCGTCGCGTGGAGCGCACAAACGTCCGCCGTAGTTCCGTGCCCCGGACGGCACAGGTTCAGTATGGCGGCGCGGGTTGCTCCAGTGTAAGGGAAGATGTCCCACGCTACCAATCGGCAGCGGGTGCGCCGGCCTGTTCCAAACACATCTACAAGCGCGGCGCAGATGCCGTCGGCAGAGGTCCCCGACATAAGCCCAATGAGCAGCATCGTGTGATGTAACGGCGCCTCGGGGCCGCGTCCACCTTCTCCCCCGCCGACGGGCGCGTAGAGATCTGTCGCCTGCCCTACAGGACGCCGAATACTCGATAGACCTCGTCTATATCCATGCCGGAGGCGAGGGCCCTTCGCTCTTCGTTCTCTTTCTCGAAGGTAGCCTCCACCCGAAGGAGTACTTCATCTACGAGGTGGGCCGGAATAAGCTGAACGCCGTCATTGTCGCCGAAGATGAAGTCCCCGGGGTTCACACGAACGTAGTGTGTAAGATGACCTGGAAGGTAGATGGGCTTGTTCACTTCAATGATGATCCACCCTCCGAAGGCGTTGGGGCGTGTCCCGAAAGAGAAGAGCGGGAAGTCGTCCATCTTGAGCACATACTGCGTGTCCCGGCAGTTCCCGGCAAGGAGCATTCCGCGGCACCCGTGGGCATAAGCAAGCTGGCAGCTCATCTCGCCAAAGTGAGCGGGCTGCATATCGCCCCCGCAATCGAAGCAGAGCACGCTTCCGGGAGGCGAGGAAGCCACAGCGCGCATCATGCGCTTCTGAGGATGCCCGCCCTCACGTTCCCATTGCGCCTCCAGTTCACGCTGGTGTTCCGGCGTACGGGGCTCCACCAGGGAGTGGAGTTTGATCGGCAGAGCCCGGCCTACGAGCTGCATTCCCTCGCGAAGCGGGCGGAAGCGATCCGAAAATACGGTGTCCTTCACTCCCAGGCTGGCGAGAGCATCAGATACGGAACCTCCGTACCCGGCGCGCCGAAAGCGCTCGATGCGCTCCAAGTCGGTTATTTGCAGGTGTCTTACCGGCTGTTCCGATCCCGGCATTCCCAGCCTCCATGTCCTACGCTACAGCTAAATGCGCCGGACATTGCTGGAATTCCTGCGGCGGGCTCAGTAGGCGCGGGCGAAAATGACTTGGCGGCGGGTTCGGCGGCCTGTGAGCACACAAGCGCCTTCCTCATCCGTTTCGTCAAGGAGAATGACGCGTATGGTGGCCCGTGTCTCTGCCTGGATGCGTTCTTCGTCCTGCGTGGTGCCGTCCCAGAAGGCGCGGGCGAAACCGGTCTCTACCGCTTCCTTGAGTTCTTCATACGATCGCACGGCCACCGTGTGATCTTCCCGGAAGCGTTCTGCGCGGTTGTATAGGTTGGCCTGGATCTCCTGGAGCAGGGCGGTGATATGCTCTTTCAAAGCAGCCCGAGCCACGATGCTCTTGCCCTCGCGGCCGGGAAGATCGCGCCTGGCAACTGCAGCGGTACCCTTCTCCAGATCCCGCGGGCCGATCTCCACGCGCACCGGCACGCCCTTCAGCTCCCACTCGTTGAATTTGAAGCCGGGAGTGAGCTGATCCCGGTCGTCCAGGCGCACCCGGAAGCATCCCTCCCAACCGGCGATGATACGCTGCGCCTCGGCGAGGACGCGACTTCGCTCAGAGGCCCCTTTGTAGATGGGCACCACTACCACCTGAAGAGGCGCAAGGCGCGGAGGGCACACGAGGCCTTCATCATCGGAATGGGCCATGATCAAGGCACCGATGAGGCGGGTAGACACGCCCCACGACGAAGTCCATACATACTCCTCCCGGTTGTCCGGGGTTTGATACTTGATGTCGAAGGCGCGGGCGAAGTTTTGACCGAGGTTGTGGGAGGTTCCTGCCTGGATGGCACGCCCGTCTTGGACCATGGCCTCGATGGCATAGGTGCGAAGGGCTCCGGCGAACTTCTCTTTGTCCGTTTTCAGGCCGCGCAGTACTGGGAGGGCCATCTCCTTCTCGGCGAAGTCGGCATAAACCTCGTTGAGGATCTTGAGCGTCTCTTCTTCGGCTTCCTGTTCCGTGGCGTGGGCCGTGTGCCCCTCCTGCCAAAGGAATTCGGCAGTACGCAAGAAAAGGCGTGTGCGCATCTCCCACCGCACTACATTCGCCCACTGGTTGATGAGGACCGGCAGGTCGCGCCATGAATGGATCCAGCGCGCATAACTCCAGCCGATGATGGCCTCCGATGTTGGGCGCACCACTAAAGGCTCGGCCAGTTCCTCCCCACCGCCGTGCGTAACAACGGCAACTTCCGGCGCGAAGCCCTCCACATGCTCGGCTTCCTTTTGCAAGAAGCTCATGGGGATGAAGAGAGGAAAATAGGCGTTTACATGGCCTGTAGCCTTGATGCGCCGATCGAGCGCCTGCTGCATCAGCTCCCAGATGGCATACCCGTTGGGACGGATTACCATGCAGCCGCGGACTGGGGAGTAGTCCGCCAGCTCGGCCCGTTCAATGATGTCCAGGTACCATTGGCTGTAATCCTGGGATCTCGGCGTGATCCCTTCTTTAGGCATCGCTGGGTGAACCTCTCTTCTGCATTCGTTCCTCGAGTCACCGCGCCTGCGGCACCGCCGCTCTGCCACGGCACCAGATGCCCCACTCCGTGCAGAACGGGCGCCGGGGCTCTCCGCTCGCGACTGCCCTCCTTATCGAGCCTTCACTTCGCCATTCTGCATCTGTACGACGCGCAGGCGGTTCATGGCGCGCGTGAGGGCCTGCGTCACTTCCTCATAGTCTATTGCAGATCCGCTTCGAAGGTGTTCCCGGGCGCGGGCGAGGGCGGCCTCGGCGCGAGACACGTCAATGTCGGCTGCACGTTCCGCCGTGTGCGCAAGGATCACGGCTCGGTTCGCATTTACTTCCATGAAGCCGCCACTGGTCGCAATGTATTCGATGTCCCCGTTCTCGTGCTCCACCTTGATCACGCCGATGGCCAGTGCGCTCATCAGGGGTGCGTGGTTGGGTAGCACGCCGAAGGAGCCTTCCACGCCAGGCGCACGCACGCTTCGGACCTGTTCGGAAAGCAGCGTCTTCTCGGGCGTTACCAATTCCAGCAAGAACGTGGCCATTCCCCCCTGCTCCTACACGGCTAAGCTGCTACCGCCAGCCGCTTTGCCTTCTCCACTGCCTCGTCAATGGAACCTACCATGTAGAAAGCCTGCTCGGGCAGATCGTCGTGGAGGCCGTCCACCACTTCTTTGAAGGAGCGGATGGTCTCCTTGAGGGGAACATACTTTCCCTCGATGCCGGTGAATTGCTGGGCAACACGGAAGGGCTGAGATAGGAAGCGTTCGATGCGGCGCGCCCGGGCCACTACGAGCTTGTCTTCATCCGAGAGTTCGTCTATGCCCAGGATGGCGATGATGTCCTGGAGTTCCTTGTAACGCTGGAGGATGGCCTGTACGCGCCTGGCAACATCGTAGTGCTCCTCTCCCACGATGCGCGGATCCAGGATGCGCGAAGTGGATACGAGGGGATCCACAGCCGGATAGATGCCCTTCTCGACGATGCGCCGCTCCAGGTACGTATAGGCGTCCAGGTGGGCAAAGGCTGTGGCGGGAGCAGGGTCCGTAGGATCGTCGGCCGGAACATAGATGGCCTGTACCGAGGTAACGGATCCCTTCTTGGTGGAGGTGATGCGCTCCTGAAGGGCGCCCATTTCCGTGCCCAGCGTGGGCTGGTACCCTACAGCGCTCGGGATGCGGCCCAATAAGGCGGACACCTCAGAACCTGCCTGCGTGAAGCGGAAGATGTTATCAATGAAAAGGAGCACGTCCTGGCCCTCCACATCGCGGAAGTACTCGGCGATGGTAAGCCCAGAGAGGGCCACGCGCAGGCGGGCACCGGGAGGTTCGTTCATCTGGCCGAAGACCATGGCCGTCTTGGAGATGACGCCGCTCTCGTTCATTTCCAGCCAAAGATCGTTGCCTTCGCGCGTTCGCTCACCTACTCCTGCGAAGACCGAGAAGCCGCCGTGCTCGGTGGCAATGTTGGTGATCAGCTCTTGGATGAGCACAGTCTTCCCGAGTCCTGCGCCCCCGAAGAGGCCGATCTTGCCCCCTTTGAGATAGGGGGTCAGGAGGTCTATCACCTTGAGGCCGGTTTCCAACACCTCGGTTGTGGCCGCCTGATCTTCGAAGCCGGGCGCAGGGCGGTGGATGGGCCATCGCTCCTTCGTATCTACTGGGCCGCGTTCGTCAATGGGATCTCCAAGCAGGTTGAAAACGCGCCCCAGGGTCTCCTTCCCTACCGGCACAGTGATGGGGCCGCCGGTGTCTACACCCTTCATCCCGCGAACCAGGCCGTCGGTAGATGCCATGGCGATTGTTCGGACGACATCGTCGCCCAAATGCTGGGCCACTTCCACCGTGAGATGGATGTTGCGGGCGTCGTCATCTATGCGAACGGCGTTGAGGAGAGCGGGAAGTTGACCGGGCGGGAACGCCAGATCTACGACGGGTCCCTGCACTTGCACGATCTTGCCGATAGCCATGAAGCGATGGTCTCCTTTTGCGCCGGAATTCACGAACTTGCGGGTTAGTTTAGCAGTTTTGAAGCCTCAGGATCAAGGCGGTAGCCATCACCAGCATCAGGCCAGAGAGGCAGCCCGTTCGGGCCGTGAGGGGCGAAGCGCCGCTGAAGCGTCGAACGAGTTCATCATGCGTGAACGCGGAAGATCCTGCGGCATCCTTCACAGTCCACTGAAACTTCTCGGCCAATCCCATGCAGAGAGCAGCGATGCGTTCGGCGGCGGCGGTGCTCACCGTGATGGGCACGAGCACGTCCAATCCTTCGGCGCGGTCACCTCCAAGGACGCGTATCTCCGTAGTAACGTCTTCTTCAGGGTCTACATAAAGGAGCTTGTCCCCACTGCGCTGCATGTCGGGCAGGCTCAGAAGGTACTCCTCCACAGCGGCCCGTTCCCTAGGCGTTCCGTTGCCCAAACGTACGTCGAAGCTCATGACAAGGCTCCTTTTGTTGGTATTTGGCGCTCCTAGAGCTCATTCCGGGTCAGCCCTCTGTTGCCCAAACGGGCCGGACACATACCTACGCCATGGGAATGGCCGCCTCCTTGAGCGCCTCGAATGCCTCGTTGCGCACCGCCGTCTGCGCTGCCGTTGCCTGCTTGGGATCTACAGGGATTACGATGCGCAACGTGATGCGGCCTGCATCCCATGCGCTGATGCCGACCACTGAGGGTGCTGCCGCCAAGCCAGGGATCCGTGTCGCATCGTAGAGTTCGCGGCAAGCCCGGTTCAGCACCTCTTTGGCTGCAGCCACATCGGCAACAGGCGCGATGCCCACATCCACGAAGGTTTCGATGGGCGACCGGGAATAGTTGGTAACGGAGAGGATATCGCCGTTGGCCAGGATCCAAAGCCGGCCCTGCTCGTCTCGGATGCGGGTTGTGCGCATCCCGAGTTCCTCCACAACCCCCGTGGCCTGACCGATGGTTACATAATCCCCCACACCGAACTGATCCTCTACAATCAGGAAGATGCCCGAGATGACGTCGCGCACGAGGCGTTGTGCTCCGAAGCCCAAGGCCACGCCTCCGATGCCGGCTGTAGCCACGAGGCCGCTCACATTGGCGCCCAGGGCATCCAGCAGCATGATCAGAAGCACGAAGAGGAGCACATATCCGGTGATGCTCTTCACCAGTGCCTGCAGGGTGCGGATGCGGGCAAGGCGTTCTTCCGAGATGGCAACAGCACCCACACGGGCATCCAAACGGCGGATGGCGACGTCTATCACGCGGTTCACCGCACCTCTTACCGCGAAGTACCCTGCAATGAGCAAAACGACGGAGAGCCCTCGCGTGAGGACCACCTCCACGATGCGTCGCGCAAGGTGCACCCAGAAGTCTGTTGTTGCGATTTGACCCATGGCCACCGCTCCGGATTTCAGTCGGCGGGTTACCCGGCCGGCGCCGCCCCGAAACGTTCGGCAGCTTCCACGGTGTTGCGCAGCAGCATGGCGATGGTCATAGGACCCACGCCTCCCGGAACCGGTGTGATGTAGCCGGCCACCTGGGATGCGGATGCAAAGTCCACATCGCCGATGGTACCGCTTCGCCCCGGAACACGGTTATACCCTGCGTCAATTACCACTGCGCCAGGCTTTATCATCTGGCCGGTAATCATCTCCGCCTTGCCTACCGCCGCCACGAGGATATCAGCCTCGCGAGTAACCGCGGCCAGATCGCGCGTGCGGCTGTGACATACGGTGACGGTGGCATGGCGGTTCAGAAGAAGCAATGCCACAGGCTTACCCAGTATGATGCTGCGGCCCACCACCACAGCCCGTTTGCCCTCGATGGGCAGATGGTACCGGTCCAACAGCTCCACAATCCCCAGCGGCGTGCAAGACACGAAGGCCCGCTCCCCCGTGACCAAGGCGCCGAGGCTGTTGCGGCTGATGCCATCCACGTCTTTGTGGGGATGCACGCGCGCCAGCACGGCTGTTTCGTCCAGATGGCGGGGGATGGGATGCTGCACCAGGATGCCGTGGACGCTGGCGTCTTCGTTGAGGCGATCTATCAGGGCCTCCACTTCCTCTTGTTCCGCCGTTGCAGGAAGACGATAGGTTTCGGATGCCATACCAGCCTTCCTACAGGCGTTGCCTTTGGTGTTGACATAGGCTTCCGAAGCCGGGTCATCGCCAACGAGAACTGCTGCGAGCTTCGGGACGACGCCCGTGCGTGCGGTGAGGGCGGCAGCCCGCTCGGCCACCTCTGCTCGAATAGCCTTGGCTGTGGCTTGCCCGTCAAGTATCTGCGCTGTCATAAAACCTCCTTGCGAGGGGCGTAATAGCCTGACCCGATCGGCTATCGCTCCAAGGGCGATGCTTCAGGGGCGCGTATCTCTGCTGCCAGGGCACCCAGAATACCGTTTACAAAACGCCCGGACTCGTCGGTGCTGTATTTCTTTGCCAGTTCTACGGCCTCGTTGATGATGGCTGCCGCGGGTTCGTGTTCGAAGAGCAGCTCGAAGGCGGCTAATCTCAGGATGTTGCGGTCCACAGCCGCCTGGCGCCAGAGGCTCCAATGAGCAGAGAGCGCGGCGAGGCGGCGGTCCAGTTCGGGCATATGATCCCGAGTGCCCGTCACTAAACGGATAGCGAAGGACGCAACGGCCGCAGCCTCCGGCGCATGGCGCCGAAATGCGTCGGCGATTGCATCGAGGCGCGATCGTGCGGCTTCCACCAGCGGTGCATGCAGCGGTTCCTTCGCGGCAATCTGATCCAATTGCTGGCTCGCCTCGCACAAAGCTTCCTCTATGCGCACGAGGCACTCATCCAGAGGCATAGGGTCCGCCGACACTGCTTCGGCCGTGACCTCCCCGAGGCGGGTGCCCAAAGCTGCCAGACATTCCCCAATCCCTTTCAAGGTCTTGCGGATGCGCCGGCGGTCGCCTGGGCCGGCTTGTTTGAGCGCCGTTTGGGCGACCTCACGCCCGCGCGCCGCGGCATCTCTGAGGTGTTGGTCTATGGCGTGGTTCACCGGCATCCGGATCTGCTCGAGGATGCCCTGTAGAACCCCGCTGAGGGGCTGGGGGGCTACATCTATCTGGTACAACGCCCTAAGGGCGTATTCGCGAGCAGCACGTCTCACGCAGGTCCTCGGGATCCGCATTTCCGTGGCAACGCGGGAATGGCGCCCGCGTTGCCACAGGCAACCTTATCATGGTAGCACACGAATGCGCAGGATGGCGAGGTGCGGACATTCGGGAGTATTGACCCAAGGGCAAATATGTTATATAATAGATCACGTTAATCAACCTTCGGTGCCAGGCGCGAAGGTTCCATCAACCCGACCTGCCTTCAACGGGCAAGAAGGAACCGGCGCACATGCGTCGAAAATCCTTGTCGTCCCGAAAGATGGAGCCCTCCAGCTTCTGGTTGTTGGGTAGAAAGGATCCACTGCAATGGCTGAAGAGACCACACAAGGCGGTACGATGCTCGTGCGATTGAATGAACCCGCCCCGGATTTCACTGCTGTAACGACCCACGGTACCATCAAACTCTCGGATTATCGGGGCAAATGGGTGGTGCTTTTTTCGCATCCGGCGGACTTCACTCCGGTGTGTACTACGGAGTTCGTCGGTTTTGCCAAACTGTACGATGAGTTTCGCAAGCGCAACACCGAGCTCATCGGCCTTTCCATTGATAGCGTCTATTCCCACATAGCCTGGGTACGCAACATCGAGCAGATCTTCGGAGTGAAGATCCCCTTCCCCGTGATCGCCGACAGCGACATGCGCGTAGCCAAGTTGTACGGCATGATCCACCCGGAAGCCGACTCTACAGCGACCGTGCGCGCCGTTTTTGTGATTGACGACAAGGGCCTCGTTCGAGCGATGATCTACTATCCCCTCACCAACGGCCGCTCGATACCCGAGGTCCTGCGCATCGTAGAAGCCCTCCAAACCCACGACGCGCGTAACGTAGCCACACCTGCGAACTGGCAGCCCGGCGATAAGGTGATTGTGAAGCCGCCGCTCACGGCATCCGGCGCAGAGGAACGTGTGCACGAAAACTTCGAGGTGAAGGACTGGTACTTTGCCTTGACGGACCTCTAGGCAGCGCCATTGAGAGTAGGGAACGGGGTCGGCCGCGGCGTATTATGGGCCGGCCCCGCTTCGTTTTTCGGGGTCGCATGCGCAGCATTACCGCGGGAATTCTGCAAGTGGCGAAGAAGAAGGATCCATCCGAGCTGTGCGCCATGGCGCTGGCCGACTTGGGTGCAGGCCGAAAGCAGTTGGCGATCCGCCGCCTCCAGCGTGCCGCGGTTCTCTACGCTCTGCTTGAAGCGGAGGGGCAAGGCGAGCCGGCGCGCCATGCAGAAGCCTGCCGCCTCTTGGCAGAGGTGTTGAGGGACGAGGGTCGCCTGCCCGAGGCGCTGCAAGCTCTTCAAGAGGCGGCAGATGCGTTAGCGCATGTACCGGGCGCCGAGGATCAAGTTGATGGATTTGCCCGAGACATCGTCCAAGGCGCGAATCTGCTGCGCAGCGATCCCCAGCAGCGCCTCTATCTGCTCGTAGCCCATCTGGAGAGGGAGCAGCGCCGCCTCGCTGAAGTGCCGGGCTCCCTGCGGGATCGTGGTGATTGTGCGTTTCGCATCGGAACCCTATTGCACCGGCGGGATCGGTTCGCCGAGGCCGAGCGCCGATATCGAGAGGCGCTGCGTCTTTACCGCCACGCCGAGGGCACTGAGATGCAACAGGCGGAATGCCACCGGCGCCTGGCGGGCCTCTACCAATATGAGCTTGCCGACACAAAGCGCGCGGTGCATCACTACAGGGAAGCGATTAGGCTCTTCGCCGAGCATGAGGCGCCATGGGAGGGGCATCAGGTGAACCGCGAACTCTGTGAGGAACTCCTCGCAGCTATTCGGCCCGCCTGACGGGAGGACGGGCTGCCAGGCTCGTGATGCTCGGGGATGAAGCCGCGTGCGAGCCGGATGAGGAGCTCCCCTGCGACACCCAAGCCCCGGACGCAGCCGAAGCGCGGCCTGTCAGCCCTGTGCGTAGTCAGGCATTATCGGCCCGCACGATGAAGCCGGTTTGGGGAACACGCTCTTGCCCACAGAAAGGGCAGAAGTTGATGGCGATGCCTCGGTCGCCCTCCTGGTCGGGGATCACCTCGCGGTAAATGCCCGGCGCTACCTCCACCACCTGAATGCCGCCGCTCTCGATGGCATCCAGAAGTACATCGCAGCAGATCTGCACTTCAACTTCGCGTTCCTTGGTCATGGAATGGGATCCTTCCTGGCGGCAGTGCCGTTCTATCCGCGGGCACGCTCGATGCGTTCAACGTACTGATGGAGCAGGCGCTGGGATGCCTCGGGTGTGTCTGCTTCGGCGTAGACGTGAAAATAGGGCTCCGAAGCATCGGGAAGGACCAAGGCCCAGCTTCCGTTCTTGTAGATCTTGATGCCGTCAATCAATTCGACGCGGTCCTGAGACTGCGCTTCCTGGGTAATCTCGCGCATGATGCGCCCCTTGATCTCCCATGGACAGCGCACCTGGGCCTGAGCTACATGGGCATCGGGAAGTTCACGCGCAATTTCGCCTACCGTAAGATCTGTGTGCGCCATCATCTCCAGCATCTTTCCGAAGGCGAACATGGAATCGAAACCTGGCTGGAATTCTCCGAAGATCAAGCCGCCGGAGGTGTCGCCCGAGAGATCCGCAGTAGGGCGCTTCTTATCAGATGGAACCGCTACTTCCATGAGGGACCGTACGTCCGCCTTCGTGCGGATTACAGAGCCGCCATGCAAGGCCACCAGGTGTTCGATGAGGGACGGGGCAATAACGGGAACGGCGATGCGCGCATGTTCCCGCGTACGCGCAACCATCACAGCATAGAGGGCGAGGAGCTTGTCCCCGTCAATTACGGCGCCGGTTTCGTCCACCAGGGTGAGCCGCTCTCCATCCGTATGGAACAGGACGCCGATATCTGCGTTGAGCGTGCGGACGATGTTGGCGAGGTTGGGGAGAAGCGTTTTGTACGCTTGAGGTCCCCGGGGCGCTCGCGAGGCGTCCACATAGGCGTTGAGGGCGATAACGTCGCATCCGAGGCGTCCCAAAACGGCAGGAAAGATGCTGGCCACGCGGCCAAACGTGAAATCCGCCACGACCTTGAAACGTCTCTGGATGATGGCAGCGGCGTCTATATGGCGGGCGTAATCTTCGTTGTACTGTTCCACGCTGCGTGAAGCGAACTCCAAGTCGCCGATGTGGTCTATATCGGCGCGGGCGAAGTCTTCCCTGAAGAAGATCGTCTCCACTTTACGCTCGGCAGCCTTGGAGAGGTAGATGCCGTTCTGATCCAGGAACTCTATGAGGAGGCTGCGGGGGTTGTTAGGCGCCACGCGCACGTACATTCCCCCTGCCGCGGCTGCACCCCGGATTGTATGGCGAGCGATGGGCAGGGGCATGGACCGCAGGTCCAACACGTCACAGCCTACGGACATGAGCCCCGAGATGATGGCACGTTTGATCATGCGGGCAGGAAGCCCGGAGTCTCTTGCGGTGATCACGGTGGAACCGGGCTTCAGGTACGCTCCATAGCAGGATCCCAGCTTTGTGGCGAAATCCGGGGTGATCTCGATATTGGCGATGCCCGTCACACCTAGGTTGCGGAAGAGAGCGCCGAGCCACTTTTGCCCCCAAATGAGGCTCATGGTGACCGTAGATCCCGCCTCGATGATTTTGTCGGGCCAGAGCTTGATTTGGGTGCGGATGGTACTTTCCCGCTCGATGCGGCAACGCTCGCCGATCACGGCCCCTTCCTGAATGTCGCAATCGTTCTCGATCGTCACGTGGGAACAAACCGTGCACGCTGTGAGGCGGGAATTGGCGCCTACATACACGTTGTCCCAAAGAATGCTGCGATGCACAACGGCGCCACTGTCAATGATGGAGTTGTCGCCGATCACAGCATACGGGCCCACCGTAGCGCTCGGCTTGATCTTGACGTTGCGGCCCAAGAGGGTGGGCGCGATCACCTGCACATCCGGAGAGATCTCCGATCCGTCGCCGACCCAAATGCCGCCCTTCTCGTTGCCGGCAATGGCCACCTTCGTGCGCCGGTCCAGAACCGTGTATTGGGCCTCGCGATACTGGGTAAGATTGCCCACGTCGCACCAGTAATCGCTCATTACGTAGCCGTAGATGGGCTTCTCCTCCTTCAGAAGCTGCGGGAAGATGTCCTGGCTCCAGTCGTAACTGGCTCCCGGCCTCATGTACTCGAAGACGCTCGGTTCCAGGATGTACATTCCCGTGTTGACCGTGTCGGAAAAGACCTCTCCCCAGCTTGGCTTCTCTAGGAAACGGCGGATGCGGCCTTCTTCATCGGTGATGACCACTCCGAATTCCAAGGGATTGTCCACATGCGAAAGAACAATGGTGGCCATGGAGTTCTTGTCGCAGTGGTACTTAATGGCTTTCGTAAGATCTATATCCGTTAACGCATCCCCGCTGACAATCACGAACATATCGTCCTTCAGATACTCTTCGGCCGCCTTCACACTGCCTGCAGTGCCGAGCGGGGTGTCTTCCACCGAATAGATTAGGCGCACGTCCCACTCCGACCCGTCGCCGAAGTATCCTTCGATTTCATCGGCCAGGTAGTGGAGCGTCACAACGATATCGGTGATGCCATGTTTGCGCAGGAGCACGATGATATGCTCCATGATGGGCTTATTCAGCACAGGCGCCAAGGGTTTGGGACGATGGGCGGTCAGAGGACGCAACCGCGTACCCTCTCCTCCGGCCATCACAACTGCTTTCATTCCACCGTCTCCTTAGTAATCGGATTGCTTGAGGCTGCCCAGATCATTACGGATCCGCTCAACAGAGCCGTCAACACTCCGGGATATGGGCCCAGGTGCGTCAACGCGAGCGCAAGAATCACAGAAGCGAGCACATTCTTGAGCAGCTTCGTCTCCAGCGCCCCCAGGAAGGACCCGGCAAGAGCCGCGATGCCGTAACCAACGGCACACGCTATGACGAACCAGCCTACCCGGCTGCGTCCGATGCTCAGGTCGAAGGCGGTTTGGCTGACCCATGCATCGGACACATACATGGCCGCCGCTCCTCCCGGCGAGATTTCCGCCGCTGTTGTGCGCGACCAAGGCAGCAGAGTGCTTGCGCCGGCCAGGCAGATGGATGCCACGGCAGCCCACGGCTTTGCTCCAGATAGAGACCGACGCACTTTCATCATCACTATCATGACGCTGGGAATGCCCCTTCCGGTTCAGATGCGCCGGACCTCGATCCATGCCACAGCCGCCAAAGCAAAGAGAGCGACATCCCCTATAACGAACAGAACCAGCGGCGGTTCCAATGCGTTAACGGCAGCCGCTGTGGCGGCGCACAGGAGCGGCCAACCTGCGGTAAAGGGCACGCGGCGGCGTTCTCTCACTCCGCCCATCTGCACATCCAGCAGGTGGAGGAACCACGCTCCGTAAGCCACCATCGGGATTAAGGCGCGCAACAACGCCCAGGGCGCATGACTGGCGCAAACTACAAGAGTAACCGCCCAGGCAACGCGCCTCCGCTCCCACTTACGTTGATCGTGCCACGCGGATTCCATCCCGACTGATGCAGACGCACAACAAGGCGATGGAGCACGGCGCCCCATCGCCTTCATTCTACTAATCAGACACTTTGTCCTGCCGACGCCTAATGCTTTTGGTGCCTCCCGTGGAGCGCAAGGCGCTTCCCATCAGCGCGCACCTCAGCCTTTCCGTTGCGGCTTTGGGCGGCGATGTGGCTCCGGCCGCTCAAGGTGAAGACCGTGTCTCCATCTTGGCTGAAAGCGCCCGTGATGACGTCTCCCGTGTCGAAGACTGCAGAGAAATACACGTAATCGTCGGCATACAGGTTGTCTACCGTGATTGTAACTATGTCATACGGATCCAAATGGATTGTGTCCAGATAATCCGTACCATTCACATACAAGTCTACGTCTGCTGCGGCATAGGTGTCGTTCTCCAAGGTGCGTGTGATCGTTTTGGATCCCCAGTAAGTTCCGCCAAAACCCGTATCGGTCTGCACGGTGGAGATGCCGCTTCCACAGCCTGCTGTGACCCCAAGGACCACAATCGCAAGCCAAGAGATTGCGTTCCGCATGGCGGCCTCCTTTACCCGCCCTAACCACTCTGCCGGCGGGTGCGCTGGGAAATTCGATGTCCTGTTCATAATGAACGCCTTCCCCGTACGGGTGTGACGCGCAAAACCGGTATCCTATGGGGAAGGCGATTGTGGAAAAACGAAGCGGCCCGAACCCGGTTCGGCAATATACGCGAGAGGTGCTTATTCCATGGAGGATGGACGCAGCGCGAAGGCGGCTGGCTTTACGCTCATTGAGATGCTGGTAGTGCTTCTGGTACTGGCGATCCTCATGGCGGTCGCCCTTCCACTCTATCTGGGGGCACTCACAAAGTCCGAAGTGCAAACGTGCCGGGCGAATATGTGGTCCATCGCCGAAGCAGAGCAGGCCTACCGCTCTCGGACAACGGCGCATGTGTATACCACAGCGCTGAGCGATCTTTCAGGAGACCTGGGGGCGACGCCTACATGCCCCTCTGGGGGCGTCTACTCCGTTGTGATCTCCACCGGCAGCGGCGCCGATGTAGGGAATAACGGCCTTCCCGTGCCGTCCGGAGGCGTGATCGTGAAATGCTCGGCTGCCGGTCACGGCGTGTACGCGCCGGGGGTAGACAATAACTGAGGGAACCTACCGGCGCAGCAGGTGCCTCAAGACGAACCAGAGGTTGGCGGGCCGCTCCGCCAGGCGCCGCATCATGTATCCGTACCATTCATGCCCAAAGGGCACATATACGCGCACCCCGTACCCTTCACGAACCAGGCTCGCCTGACGTTCTCGCCGAATGCCGTACAACATCTGGAATTCGTAGCGGTTGGGGGCGATGGCGTTCTCGCGGGCATAGGTCTGGGCCATCCGGATGAGGCGTTCGTCGTGCGTGGCGACGGCAGGGTACGTACCGCGGCGCAATAGTTCTTTCATGAGGTGGGCGTATTGGCTATCCACCTCAGATTTGCGCTGGTAGGCCACCTGCGCAGGTTCGCTGTACGCCCCTTTCACCAGCCGCACCCGGGCGCCAGCGGCGATGAGCTTCTCCACGTCGCCTTCACTCCGATAAAGGTAACTCTGGATCACCGGGCCAACGTTGCGAGTGCGGGACCAGAGCGCGTAGAAGATGTTCAGCGTATCCTCCGTGTACCGGGAGCCCTCCATGTCTATCCGCACGAAGCAATCATGCTCCGCGGCATAGAGAACGATCCTTTCAGCATTCTCCAGCGCCACGGTGTGGCCCAAATCCAGGCCAAGCTGGGTGAGTTTGATGGAGATATTCGCCTGAAGGCCATTCTGGCGGATGAAAGCAACCACCCGCATATAGGCCTCGGCATACTTCCCGGCCTCTTCCCGGTCATGCACGTTTTCTCCGAGGTAATCCAATGAGGCCGTAATGCCCGTCGCGTTGAGGGAGCGCACGGGCTCTAGCGTGTCCTCCAGACTTTCTCCAGCAACGAAGCGGTGGGCCAAACGGGCAGCCAGACCGTTACGGCCGGCAATGCGCTTCAGATTGGGGCTCTCGGCCAGCCTCAACAGGATCGCACGCGCAAGCAACGCCCCCTCCATCGCGATAGGTCCGGCGCGCTCCCAGCAAGGATAAGAGCGCCTGGCCCGTTAAGGCTATTGCTGCCCAGTGTACCCGCCCGATGGCGGCGCAGCATTACCCGTAGGCGGATTTTGCCATGTTAAAGAATTAAAGCCGAACTGAAGCGCCGTACCCAAATCGGGCTCAGGAGGCAGACCGGCAATGGCGCCGCGATTTGTCTCAGCGGTGAGCATCAGGGAAGGTTTGCCTTGCCCATCCAAGGCGTACACGAGGATCGTGGCAGCATCCAATGTTTCCTGAAGCGTGGGGTTCTGCGTTTGGAAGGCCCCTCTGGCTGCACCCAGCGCTGCCCAAACGGCGGCGGGGCGTGCCTCCTGCGGCGTGGATTGAGGCCCGCGGTAGATGAGCTCGATGGTAACCCGCTGCATCTGCGGATCCAGATGAACGCCGGACACATCGGCGGTGGGCTGAACCCAGGGATCCGATGCTATGGCTGCCCACAGCTCTTTTTCTAGCGAGGCTGCGCCGTCGCCGGAGCCTGGAAGCGTGTTGGCGGCGCTCGCCTCGGACCGCTTCGGGTGAGGCTTTTCCGCGGGCATCACCGGCTTGGGGCTGGCGGCGGAGGTACGGGCTGCCGGAGGCGGAAGGGGTGGGCCGGGTGCTTGCCCTTGTGGGATGCCTTTGGGTGCAGGAGAAGCTGGAACCGGAGCTTGACGGCCTTCCGGAACGGGTTTGAACAGAAGGACGCCGCCAATCGTTACAAGAAACAGAACCCCTACTGCAGTTGCCGCATTCACCCACACGGCGGGCTTGAGCCCCAGCAGCTTCTGCGTTCCGGTACCCGCCGTTGCGCCGGCGCCGCCGGAGCCGGCAGCCTGTTGTTTGGCCGCAAGATCTCGCGCCTTTTGCAGCTTCAGACGATCAGGTTCGCTGTCTGCATCCAGATCCAGGGCCATCTGGTACCAGGCGGCGGCTTCTTCATATTTGCCCTGGGCAAAGAACGTGTCGCCAAGAAGAGAGTGTGCGTGGACGTTGTTGGGGTCCTTCCGCAACACCGCAATGCACTGCTGCTCCGCAAGGGACCAGAGGCCGCGGATGCGGTAGAGGTTCGCCTCCGCGAGAGCCGTTTCAAGCGCAGGGTCTGGAGTTTGTGCAATGGCATCCGTCATAGCGTTCATCGGGTTGTTCCCGGGCATGCGGCGACCGAAGCGTCGCGGAGCAGTCAGCGCCCGGTATGACCGAAGCCCCCGCTTCCCCGTTGCGTGTCGTCCATGTCGGCCACCTCGATCCACTGCGCTTTCACGATGGGCGCCACAACCATTTGGGCGATGCGGTCGCCGCGCTGGATCGTTTGCGTCTCGCCGCTCAGGTTTACAAGGATAACACTGATTTCACCCCGGTAATCGCTGTCTATCGTACCGGGCGCATTGACCATGCCGATGCCCTTGTGCAGTGCAAGGCCGCTCCTGGGACGTATCTGGGCCTCGAACCCTTCAGGCAGGGCGATGCGGATGCCGGTGGGTACGAGGCAGCGTTCGCCGGGCCGAAGCGTCACAGCTTCTTCAACCGCTGCCCGCAGATCCATCCCGGCAGCTCCAGGTGTAGCGTAAGCAGGAAGCGGGAGGCCCGCGCCGTGGGGCAAACGGTGAACCCGTACCTTCACGCTCCCGGCACCGCCTATGCCTACGCGCACCCCATCGCCGGCCGACGGTTGATCCACGATGTGTCCCATTCACTGTGACGTTGCGGCGTGCGCCGTTGTTCCCGAAAAGGCCCCTTTGCCAGTTAGGCGCTCTTCTGCGCGCCGTCTTCTGGCGGTGCCTTGGGGATGCGGAACCAGAAGGTAGACCCCTGCCCCACCTTGCTTTCCACCCAAATGGTGCCGTGATGGGCCTCCACCAGGTTCTTCACAAGGAACAGGCCGATGCCCGTGCCCTTTACGCTGGCGGTGCGAGGGTTGTGGATGCGGCGATAGGGTTTGAAGAGCTTGCTCATGGCGCTCTCGGGGATGCCGGTGCCATGGTCTTGCACGCCGATTAGAACGGTGTTGGTTTCGGGTTCTTCCCGGATGATCACACGCACCTCGCCGCCCTCGGGGGAGTATTTGATGGCGTTGCTCACAAGGTTCTGAAGGATCTGTTCGATCTGATCCTTGCCTACTATGGCGCGCACGACTTCCGGTTGGGAATCCACTACTAGTGGGTGCTTCTCGGTATTGGTCATGCCACGCTGAACTTCGAGTACGGCCTCGGCGAGCTCCGTGAGGTTCACATCTTCCCAGAAGAGCTGCTGGGCGATGCCCCTTTCGATGCGCGTGACACTGAGCAGATCATTGATGAGGCGGCCGAGGCGATCCACATTCTGTTCGATAATCTGGTAGTACTCTTTGCGTTCCTCGAAGCTGAAGGAGTCGAACTCGTCCTGGGCAAGCATGCTGATGAAACCCTTGATGGGCGTCATCGGCGTGCGGAGTTCGTGTGCTGCGATGGCCACGAACTCCGTCTTCATGCGCTCCAGGTTGCGGATCTCGGTAATATCGTTTAGAATGACCGCAGTGCCTATGAGGCGCTTATCCTCCCCCCGCACCATGGCCGAGTGCATCTGGTAGATGCGATCTTCCTCAGTTTCAGGATCGGGTACAACGATCTCTTCGGCAGCCTTGCCGTCCTCCTCGCCATTCTCGCCGTTGTTGGCGGGCTCTTCCGTGAGCATGCGGGCCAGGATCTCCTTGGCCTTTTCGTGCTTGATCACATCTGCATAATGCCGGCCGATGGGATCGCCGGAAACTCCGAAGATCTGCCTGGCCCGCGCATTCATTTGAATGAGCTTGCCGTTCTCGGCGATCAGCATGAGGCCGGCGTAGAGGCTCTCGATCGTGTGGACCAGCTTCTCGCGCTCCTCGAGTACCTCTTGGAACATCTGGGCGCTGGCGATAACGGCCGCGGCATTGCGCGCCAGGCGCTCGAGGAGGCGTACATCTTCGTCAATGAATTCTCCGCCGTAGCGCTTGTTGAAGACGCTAAGCACACCGATCGGGATGCGCTCCAAAACGCGGTTCTCTTCGTCGCGCCGTTCCACGACCAGCGGAACGATCACGCCGTTGCGGATGTGCAGGAGCGCTACCTTTTCTTTGATGGTGCGCGGATCGTGTATCGCGTCGTGGAATATGGCCGGATGCTCGCTCCGGAACACCTCGCCCGCTACGCCCTCCGTGATTTTGACGCGAAGCAACTTGAGGTCGTTGTCGCTGATGCCGAACGCCGGAGCTCGACCGACAAGCTCGCCGGTCTCCTTGTCCAGGATCTGGATGACGCACTTCTCTGCCTGGAGGATCATGGCGATGCGCTGGACGAGGCGCTTGAGGGTGTCTTCAAACTCGGTGATGGCGACTGGGGCTTCTACGACTTCCGAGGCCTTGAGGCCCCGCTGAAGGTTCGCAATCTCCTGGTTCTTCTCTGCAAGTTGCTGTTCCAGACTGGCGATGCGCTGCTCCAGTTCGGTGATGCGATGTTGCAGCGCTTCCTGATCCACAATGGACATCCCGGGAACCCCCACGTCGCCTCGATGCTTAGGCGTTGACCACGTGATTATAGCCCATGCCGCCGCCTTTGTAAATTGTAGGTGTCTGCAAGGCGTGGCGAGAGGGCGCGGAGGAATCGGGGGCGGTCCTAGCGAATGACGTGTGCGGGTTCCGAGCCCTCCGTCGGCCGGATGCGGCGTCGCCCTGCAACAGGGCTTCGGGATGCCATCTTGGTAGAATGAGGATGGACGGTATGGCCACGTTACGCAAAATACCAGGGTTTGGATACGTAGCCGCCGCAATACTCGTAGCGGTGGGTTTGGCGTCATGCAGGAACGCGCAGAACTCTCAATCGCCGGGCACACCTCCGGCGGCGCCCGCAGCAGCAGCGTCTCTTGCTTCCTTCGATAAGCCCCTGAAGCCCGAGGGGGACGTAACCATCAAAATCATTACGAACGGCATCTCGCCATTCTGGGACTCTATGGGCAAAGGGGTAGATGCTGAGAAGGCTGAGCTCCCGGGCTGCAACGCATCCTGGAGCGCCCCCGATCCGGCCGATAACAACGCCCAGAAGCAGCTTTTTGAGAACGCCCGCGCCGCCGGAGCCAACGGCATCGCCGTGTCCCCCATTGAAGCGGATGCCTTCGCGTCCACCATCAACGAGGCCATTGATGCCGGTACCCCCGTCATCACGTTCGACTCGGATTCGCCCAACAGTAAGCGCCTGGCATACATAGGCACCAACAACTACGAAGCCGGCAAGCGCGCAGGCGAAGCAGCCGTGAAGCTCTTTCCGAACGGCGCCAAGCTCGTGGCCTTCGTGGGAAATATGAGCGCACAGAACGCCAATGACCGATACCGGGGCTTTCTGGATGCCGTGAAGGGCCACAACATCGAGATGCTGCAAGATCCCTTCGAGGATAACAAAGACGCCGGCAAAGCCCGCCAGAATGTGGCGGAGGCCATCACCAAGTTCGGCGACAAGATCAACGGCTTCCTTGGCCTTTACAGCTACAATGGGCCCGCCATCGTGGATGAAGTCATGAAGCAGAACCTTCGCTCCAAAGTGAAGATCATCTGCTTCGATGGGGAACCCAAGACCCTGGAGAATTTGCGCAAGGGTCTCGTGGATGTAACGGTCGTTCAGAAGCCGTATGAATTTGGCCGCATCTCTACCCGATTGCTGTATCTGATCAACCGCAAGGGCTTCAAAGCCGCAATGGAAGAGCTCAAGCCCGACCTGGAGAAGCAGGGCATGAAGGTGAATGGCAGCATCATTGACACGGGAGTGGAAGTCATCACGCCCCAGAATGCACAGCCATTCCTGGAGAAGCTCCAGAAGATGGGCTTGACCTCCACGTAGACGCCAGCACGGCGATAGATCCGCGGGTGAGGCTGCCCGTGAGCAGCCTCCGCCCCGGCTTCCGAGGAACACCTTTGAGCCTGCGCCGCCTACTAACTTCCCGCGAATTCGGGGTGCTTATCGTTTTGGCGCTCCTATGCGCTGCAATGTACTTCACTCCGGTTGCGGGCGCATTCTACAGCGGGCGGAACCTGCAGAACATTCTGCGCAACCTGTCTCTATTGGCGATCTTTGCAATCGGCGAGACCGTCGTGATCATCACCGGGGGCATTGATCTCTCCCTGGGCTCCCTCATTGCCTTCAGCGGCATGGTCACGGCCTTCGCATTGGTCCGCCTGGATACCCGCCTCATTACGAGCGCGGCGACCGTAGCGAGCATCGGCATCGCCCTTGCGGTGGCACTCCTCATCGGAGCCTTGCACGCCACACTGATCCATCGTCTCAGGCTTCCGCCGTTTGTAGTGACTTTGGCTTCCCTGCTGGTACTGCGGAGCCAGGCACGGGTGATGAACGACCAACTGCCCATTCCCCTTGCCCAGTACTCCGGCCTCCTCTACCTGGCGAACGGGAATTTGTTCGACAATTCGCGGCTCCCCATTCCGGTGCCTCTGGTGATCCTCGCGGTGGTGGCGATTGTAGCGGGAGTACTGCTTGGGCGCACGCAAATGGGGAGATATGTGTACAGCGTGGGAAGCAACGAGACGGCTACCGCCCTCTCGGGGGTGAACGTGTATCGCGTGAAATTGTTCGCCTACGGGATGAGCGGCCTGCTGGGGGGACTGGCGGGGGTGTTGTGGGCCAGCTATGGAGGCCAGGGTGACCCCTTGGCTGCACAGGGGTACGAGTTGGATGCGGTGGCGGCAGCGGTTGTAGGCGGAGCGAGCCTCTCGGGTGGGCAGGGTTCCGTTTTCGGTACCGTCCTAGGCGCGACGCTCCTCTATGTGATCTTCAGCGCCATCAACCTCTCGCTCAGCAAGCCGGATCTGTGGCGCGGCACGGTAGTGGGAGGCGTACTGTTGTTTGCTGTGTTGGTGTCGGCGCTGCAGCAGCGGCGGGCTTCCTGACTCTAGCTCCGCAGAGGCCGAGGCTTCCCTTGCGGCTGCGGACGATTTGGCGGCATCCGTCTTGGGAACGCCTCGGCGGCAAGCCTCCGTAACCAATCTGGAGGCGCTATCCGCAATCAAGAAAGGTGTCCATGCTGCGAATTCATAAGGGTGCTGCCGGTACGAAGTATCTGGTTCTGCTCTTCGTATTGGCGCTTCTGGCGGGCTTCTTCTACTGGCAATCGAGCTACGGGCGCATCGGGCACGTAAGCGATCTGCCTGGCACAACGGCCGACCACATCGCTTTCGTGCGCCAGGACGGCGGCCGAACGAACATCTTCCTCGTTGCCGCCGACGGGAGCGACCTGCGCCAGCTAACCGACGACAAAGCCGCCAAGCGCGCCCCAGCGTGGTCGCCGGACGGCCGCGTACTCTGTTACGCAGGCGAGCCGACGGCGGCATCGGAGTCCGGGCGCACGTTCCAGATCTTCGTACTTGGGGGCGGAGCCCCGCGGATGGCCACGTATGGGTCCATCGGCAAAGATGCCCCTCAGTTTCGGCCGGACGGCAAGGTGATTGCCTTCCTCTCCGGCGGTGTAATAAAGGTCATCGCGCCCAACGGCAAGGACCTGCGCCAGGTGTATCCTCCGCCCCATAGAGGCGGAAGCTCATCCGGCGACACGGAAACCGGCGACGAGGCTGCAACCGACCCCACACAGTTCAAGCTGCCGCCCATCAGCCAGTTCAAATGGTCGCCCGACGGCAAGGCAATCGCCGCGGTGCAGGTTCTGGAGGGCGAGACCCTGTTGGGTGAAGGCCGGCCGGAATGGTGGCATCGCGACGAACAGCCGGCAGGCCGACATGCGTCTTCGGGCATCATGGAGGCCGAGTCTGTAGTAGTCCTTCCTAGTTTGGATGCCCAGGCTCCGGTGATGCTTCCCGGTGCAGCGGCAAACCATGCAGGCATTGCTTGGTACCCCGACGGCATCCATTTGGCGGTGTCTCTCAGTACCAGCCGGAATGCCCACGGCATCGCCGTCTACCGCACAGATGACCTTCACGGAATGCCGGATGGCATCTACCGCAGCGTAGGTTATACCGTGGCGCCCGAGAACCCGGCCGTGTCCCCCGACGGAAGCAGAATCGCCTTCGAGCTCTGGCGCATGGAGGGGCCCGAGAACCGAGAACTCCTGGGCATCGCGGTGCTGCCCGCCGATCCCAAACCTCCCGAGGCTACCCTGGTGATCCGCACCCAGGCCGACATGGCGAAAATCCCTCTGGTGGTGCGCGGCGATGCCCACAATCCTCAGTGGTCCCCAGACGGCAGCCGCATCCTCTACTGGACCTACGGGAAGAATGGGCGGGATCTGTGGGTATGCCGGGCCGACGGCTCCAACCCGGTAAACCTCACGAAAGGTGTAGGCGACAACTTCGACGCCGTTTGGTCGCCGGCGCGCAAATAGCGCCCCTTCGGTGACGCCCGTCACGCCCCAGCGGCGTCCTGGCTGCCTGCGATGCATGGCCGGCGGGGCTGCAAACGCCCACGTGTCGTGGCGCGCTCGTTTGGGGCCGCTCAGCGTTTCCTCTACGCGTAGGTCACCATGCGGCTGCCTGGCGCCTGCGGAGGATGGCACAGAATACCGGCGCCCCAACAAGGGAGGTCACCACACCCACGGGCATTTCATTGAGGTACACGCGGACAATGGTGTCCGACGCCAGCAACAGGATGGCGCCAAAGAGCGCCGCCAGCGGGAGAAGGGTGCGGTGATCGGGCCCCACAATCCGTCGCGCAAGGTGAGGCACCACGAGCCCAACGAAACCGATGATGCCTCCCACGGACACCGCCGCCGCCGTCGCCAAAGAGCCCACCACGAGCACACGTACCTTGAAGCGTTCGATCTCCACACCCAGATGCGCGGCAGTTTCTTCTCCAAGGGTTACCAGATTGAGCTCGCGGGCCCACAGGTGAAGGCACCCCGCAGCCAGAACGGCGAAAGGCGCAAGAAGCGCGGCCCGCGTCCAGTCGGCGTATTGAACGCTGCCGATGAGATAGAAAAGGAGGCGCGAGGTCTGGTCGGCTCGGCCCGTCACCACCAATAGGAGCGGGATGAGGGCCCAAAGGAAGGTTCCTACCACCACTCCTGCCAAAAGAAACGATTGAACCGGAACCCGGCGACCCACGCGGGCGATGGAATAAACGAGGGCAACGGCTGCGAGGGCAGCCACAAAGGCGACACCGGCACTTCCCAAACCCATCCCGATGGCGCCAACGCCTGCAACTTCGGCGATGGCCGCACCGACGGCTGCTCCCGCGGATACGCCCACGGTATAGGGGTCCGCCAGGGGGTTCATGAGGAGGCCTTGGAATGCCACACCCGCATACGAAAGCAGGGCGCCGATGAGGACCGCTGCAAGAGCCCGGGGAAGCCGCATCTGCCAGACGATGACGTCGGCTTCGGGAGACGCGGGAACGTGAGGGATGCCCCTCAAGAAGGGCACATGGTTCACAAGGACCGACAGTTCCTCGTGCACGCCGATATGCACGCCTTGGGGACCAAGCCCTACACTCAGCACCAGGAGTACGGCAAGTGCTGCGCAGGCCGCACCGGTGGCGGATACCGCTCTAGCGCGGTGAGCAGGCCGATCCCAGTGTGTCTGCGAGGTCATCGGCTGAAGGCGCGGGGGTGGAGCAATCGCGCGACGATCTCCACACCCTCTACCAGCCTCGGTCCTGGACGGGCGATGAGATCCGCATCTATCGAATAGAGCGCGTGCCGGCGCACAGCAGGCACGCTCGCCAGAGAAGGTGTGGCGAGGAGGCGGGCGGCATCCTCTTTAGAGGCGAGGATTACATCCGGCTGATCAACTACAACGCGCTCCAGGGAGTATGTTTTGAAGCCTGGCCCCGCGTCTCGAGCCACGTTGACCCCGCCGGCCAGTGTAACGACATCGTCCATGAAATTGGCCGATCCTGCCACCCAAAGGGGTTGCGCCTGCAGAACGATGAGCACCTTCGGGCGTGTGCGATCGTGAGCCAGCCGTCTCTCTACTGCGGCGAGGCGCGCCCGCATCTGCCGGATCACGCGCTCCGCCTGCGCTTCGGATGCAGTGATGCGGCCGATTTGGAGTATGGCATCCATGGTGCCGGCGACCGTCTTCGGATCTACAGCAAAGACCCTGATGCCCAGGCGATCCAGGCCATCCACTGCCTGGTGGTTCGCAGACAGGGAAGCGACCACGAGATCCGGCCGCTGCGCAACAACCTTTTCAAGGGAGGTACGGTAATCCCCAATATGGGGGAGCGAACGGGCCTGGGGCGGATAGTTGCAGTAGGTGGTGTCGGCGACAATGCGCCCGTTCAGACCCAGAGCGAAGAGGATCTCGGTGATGGCGGGAGCCAAGGACACGATCCTTCGAGGGGGTGAAGGCAGCGAAATGCGCTTCCCACGGGCGTCGGTCGCCGTTATGGGTGAAGCGGGAGCCGAAGCAACGGGAAGGAAGAAAGCCGTGATGCATCCTGCAGTCACAAGAAGGACCTTGGCACAGGTGGAAACTCGGAATGCGAAACGCGTCACCGGGTGGCGCATGGGTTGCGGAGACCTCCTAGCATGCAGCCGGATCTGGCATTTGTTATACCCGCTTCTTGCCCGGTTGGGCCGTGATGCCTGCCCAGGCGGGCGCATAAGGGCAGGAGGACGCGGCGGCCACACCGAACTTCGCAGCCGAGTGGCGTCCCGCCAAAGGCGCCGAGGAAGGAGACAATTGCTCATGAAGGCAAGCCGGCAATACGGATGGATCATCGGACCTGTGCTTCTTTCCCAAATGACAGCGGCCGGGTCTCCGCATCCATCCGCACAACGAAGAGAGCACAGAGTGCCTGCGGTGATCTACTATGCCGTTCGCCCCAACCGCTACCTCACCGATCACGCGGCGGATCTGAAAAGATGGTGGGACGGTTTCTTCTTTAACGTGGGAAGTTGGGAAGATGCCAAGGTGCGCTTCGAGGGTAGCGAGGCTGAGAAGCCCAAAGAGGCGCCGCTCCTGGATGAGATGGCCCGAAACCTTGCCTCCCTGCGGCGGGCCGGCATCACCGAAAACTTCCTAACGGTGTCGTTCCCACAAGACGGGGACTGGCCATCCCCGAAGACACTGCTCTCGCCCGAGTACTCCCAACGAATGGCCTCGGACTTCGGCACGCTTGGGCGGGTGGCACACCGTTTGGGCTTCCGGGGAGTAGCGGTAGACCTGGAGTATCCCTACGAGCGTTACTCGATCACTCATTCCGTATACACGTACGACGGATACACGGTTGGCGACCTGCTTCGTGCGGCACGACGGCAGGGATATCGGAACACCCTCGCTCTCCTAGATGCGTTTCCCGATGCAGCGCTCCTCATCCTCCCCGGAGAATTAGCCACCCGCCCCATCGGCCGCGAATACATGATCGGGCTCATGCAAGCGATGTGCAGCCGCCAGGCGCCGGGCGGCTTCCACTTCGCCACGGAATACACCTACTGCTTGCAAGACGGCGTGTCTAATCTCGCAGCGTGCCGGTCCATAGACTGCAGCATCGAGGCCATTGCGGGACCCGCCATCGCCCGCTACTGGCGGCGCCGGGGAAGCGTGGCTCCCGGGGTCTGGCCGCTGCATATGGTGGAGACCGGCGGAAAAGATTACCCTGTGCAGCCGTGGGCGAAAGAAGTGAAGGAGCTTAGAGACCAATTTGCCGTGCTGAATACCGCTGCTCGGCGATGGATGTGGGTGTTCTCGGGCCAGCCAATCTGGTATCAATGGAGCGCCGAACTGGAGCAGCGATACGGGCTCACGCGCCCGCGTCTGGGGCGGCAGGACGTTGATCCGACCCTCTTCCGAGATATCCTCGTTGAGAGGCCGCAGATGCCTGCAGCTTCACCTCTACGGCGGTTGCTCCACGGGGTGTTCAGACTGGACGCCGGCCGGTTGAAGCCGGAAGAGCTGTGCGATCTGTTCGGCACACCGGGAAAGTGGTGGGTCCTGGGTCTGCTGGCCCATCCCGACGATGCGCCCCAGTTTGCGGCCCCCGAGGCCACCTTTGGCGAGCCAAACCCGCACCCTGTATACCATGGCCGTGATAGCGCCGTTCGATGGTTCCAAGTAGACAACCTGGATCCGCGAGGCATCACCAGCGGAAGATACCATTTTGACTATCGGAACATTGCAGGGTCCAGCGCGCATTTTGCTTGCGCGATCTACAGCCCGACCCGCCGGCGCGCCGTGTTGAATGTTGCATGGGACAGTGGGATCATTGTGAGGATCGGCGGCCGCATGGTTTTCGCATCGGGAAAGGAGCCGCCCCAGATCCTTTATCGGGATAAGTACCGGTTCGCCAAGCGCGTGCCGATCATCCTGCCAAAGGGGCGCTCGGCCATGGTGGTTACCTGCTTGAATTCCCATGGCCGCCTGACGTTTGCCCTGCGCATTACGAACGAGCAAGGCATTCCCATTCCCGGCGTTCACTTCCGCCTCGATTAAGTTGGGAAGCGCACCTAGCCTGGCGTTGGAAGGAGATCGGCGAAGACGAAGCCGTCCCTCTCTACGATCTCCCCGGGGGACACGGCGACGGGATGGCGGAACATGGGCCCGTCCCAAGCAAAAGTGTGAAATTCGCCGCGTTCCGCACAGGGATCTATGCCTTGTGGAAGATCGGCCAGAAACCCCTCGTCAAAGGTGCGGCCGGCGAACTGGCTGGGCAGCACCCGCGGATCCACGCATGTTATGTAGGCTTTGAGGCCGGCGCGCACCATTGTATGGGCCAGATCTCCAGTGGGCATCGCCCAGAGAGGGAATAGGGGTTCGATGCCTGTGCCGGCCATGCGCTCTTCGCGGTAGCGGCGCACGTCTTCCAGGTAAAGGTCGCCGAAGGCCACTGCCGTGGCACGAAAACGCCTCCGGGCTTCGTCCAGAGCCTGGCGCATCGCTTCTTCGTAAGCGTCGTTAGGACAAGGCCAGGGAAGCGCAACAGCTAATACCTCCAGGCCCACCGCCTCTGCCTGGGCTTCCAGCAGTTCCAGCCGAACCGCATGCATGGCTACACGGCGAAATTCGGCATTGTACGTCGTGAGGAGCCCCACCACTTCAATGTCGGGCATAGACCTCAGCACGTGAAGGGCCCATGCGGAATCCTTGCCCGTGGACCACGAAAGCAGAGTGCGGGTTTTCGTCACCGGTCACCTCTTGGGGATTTGCGCAGCAATCACGCAAACGACGCCCGTATTGTGAAGGCGCCGTGGCTAAGATGTCAAGCGCTGGGAACCATGGCTATTTGAGGCCGGCTAAGTACGACGCGAGAGCTTGCAGGTCGGCATCCGGAATGCGGTTGCCGTAGGCGGGCATCCGGGTACTGGGGTTATGGGAAGCCGGGTTGCGGATCTGCTCCATGATCCATCCCTTGGTGTGCGTGGGATCCGAGGCAACATGGGAAAGATCGGGAGCGCGTGATCCGCCTGTGCCCGCGAGGGAGTGGCAGCGGCGGCATCCGTACTTTTGGAACGCAGCCATGCCGGCGCCGGCGGCGGTCTCCTGCCCGCCGGCAGATGCGGGAGCCTTGTTGCAGCCTGCCGCAAGAATGACCAGGCACAGCAAGGACAGGCTCGGAGCAAGAACCCTGTGGAGTGTGCCGGCACGCATGATCTCTCCTTAAAAATCGAGATATTCAATATACGGCGCACCCGGCACGGAGCGTTGCCGCAACCGGGGGCGCGTCTCCATGCACCCACCCGAACCCTGCAAGGAAGGTCTCCGTGCAGGGGAAACGCCGGTTCTGAACCGTACTTCGGGCAAACGGAGGCACGCTGCTCAATTGCCGACACGCATTGGCGGATGGACACGGGAGGATAGCACGAGCTTTCCTTGAGCTATGAGGAATCATCCTCGTCTGCGCATCGGAGCCGCTTCGGCAAAGGACGGGGAAATGACGCCGGGCGCTCGCCTTGGAAGGCACTACCGAACAGGATGGCTCTGGGCGAAACGGAGATCAGGCGCTGCGAGTGGAAGGCGAAGCCTTGGCGGGGATGACGAGACTTGAACTCGCGACCTCCTGCGTGACAGGCAGGCGCTCTAACCGGACTGAGCTACACCCCCGCATCCGACCCTGCACCTAAGCGTTTCCTTTGGCGCAGTTCGCTCCTCATTCTACTGCCAATCGGCCTGCCCTGTCAAGACGCTCCGCGCGTGGGCGTGGATGCATCCGCCCCACCCTCGCCGATCAAACCGCGCCGCCCCAGTGCGGCACATTGGCGAACCCGCTTGCCATTGGCGCGACGAAACCCGGCAAAGACGAGGCCGCGATGATGCAAGCCGAGCATGGCAGCGCAGGACGGCTGGGAGGAACGATGGACCAAACATCGGGGTCCCGCCAGAACGAGCCCGTGGCGCCACGGTCAACCGGCATTCCGAAGCCTCATGCCGGGCACGCGAAGTAGAAGGGACAGAGGGGGCACCGGGTAGAGTTGGTAGGATGAGCTTCGTACGAGGCTTCGCGGATGCCGGCCAATGCTTTGCGATATCGTTCGATGTGGAACGGTTCTCCTTGCGGTGGTTCGGGGATCTCCGCTGCGGTACCGCTGTACAAATCCCTCTCCACAAGGCGGATGGATGCGCCGCTCAATGTGTCCCGTGCAGCTTTGCGCAACAACGCATATCGGGCCGGCGGGCGCACCTTCGTCTTGCCCAAACGGATGCTCCATCGCTCCACGGTAGCGCAACCGTCCTTCTGCTCAACGTGGTCCGCCAATATCCGCACGGTACACCCGTCCAGCTCTGTCTTGAAGGTGATGGGGCGGGCCTGGATCTGCGCAGCGTTGAGGGTCATGGTGATGGCCCGCCGCCGAAGGCGCTCTGCAGCAGGGTGGTTATCGAGGCCCGAGGCATTCCAAGCCTCTTGGAAGATGGGTTCGATGGCCTCGGCTGTTCTCTGATCGGTCGCCACCGTCGAATACACCCGTTCAAGAGCGCGGTAGACGCAATCCCGCACTCTGGAGGCGATGCTGGGATGCACCATGGCGTATCCTCCCACCAGCCGCTGGTAATAGAAGCGCCTGGGGCAATCCAGATACGTCTCCAGCTCGTGGAACGCGATCTCTTCGGTAACGGGCGAGATTTCTACCGCCCGGGTCGCCGGGCCGGTCTCTAGGTGGGGGCTCGGTTCGGCACGCCAAAGTACGTGCTGCGCCAGATGCTTGAAGCCCGGCAAACTGCGGGCCAGCAGCGGTGAAACGGCTCGACCCTTGCTGCGTATCGTTCGAGGACAGCACAGGAACAGGTGGTCCCGGGCGCGAGACGCAGCCACAAAGAAAAGGCGGGCCTCTTCATTGTGGAACGACGGACCTCCAGGGCCGGCGAGTTCCACTCCTGGGAGCACCGGCTTACTGTTTCGGGGCTTCACGGGAAACAGGTCCGCGGCGAGGTTCGCGACGTACACACATTGGAACTCGGTGCCTTTGGCTGCATGGACGGTGAGGATGCGCACGGCCTCAAAGCTTTCGGCGACACAGGGAGTGCGCGCCCGTACGTCTTCACCGGTGGCAGCCAACCTCCGCAGATGTGCCAGGAATGCCCCGGGCGCCGCGGCCCCGCGCCGGTACACCTCGTTTGCCGCAAGCGTTAGGAGCTGGTAGATCCCCATGCGTCTTTGGCGAGCGCCGGCCGAGCTATCCTCGATCAACCCATCCAAATACCTCGAGATCTGAAAAAGATACCGGTTGAGGAGATCGTAGGCGTCATGGCAGGAAGCAAGCATCATGAGGTGCGCTCCCAGCGTTCGAGCGCCTTCACTGCCCGACGCTGCAAGCGCTTCGACCACCGGCGTCCCTTGAGCTATCCGAACGAATATCGGCTGGAGTTCTGCCCGTGGGATGTGGTACTCCGGAAAAGAGGCAACGCGAAGCAGTCCTATACAATCCTGCTCCGCCGCCAGGGCCATGAGACAAAGCAGGTCGCGTATCTCGTTCCGGTTGAGGAGGTTGCCCAGGTAGAAAATGGGGATCCCCCGATCCGCCAGCCGCTGTGCCAAGTCATCAGCTTGGGCGTTGGTGCGGCACAAAACGGCCTGTTGTTGATAGGGGATGCCCTGCTCGTGGAAGGCCCGTATGGCACCCGCGATGCCGTCAGCCTGGGCGTCTTCATCATCGGCCACGGCTACCACAACGGTTGCTTCTCCGGGGCGCTTCGCCGACCATGAACCTTGGTGAATGCCCTCCATGGAGGCGCTCAAACCGTTGAACATCTGCACGAGGCGGGGCAGCGACCGGTAATTCACCCCAAGCTCTTTGATTTCCGCTCCTTCGTAAACCTCCCTAAAGCTTCGGATGTGGTCTTCCGAGGCGCCGCGGAAGGCATAGATGGCTTGCCTCAGGTCCCCTACCGCCCACAGGCCTCTTCCCTGCCCTGCGATGAGGCGCACGAGTTCTGCGCTTGCCCGGTTGATGTCCTGATACTCATCTACCAGAATGTGGCGGTATTCATTCCGGAGCGAAGCCCGCACCTGGGGGTGGCTGCGCAGGAGTTGCACAGGGCGGTAAATCAAGTCACCAAAATCCACCACATGTTCTTCATCGAGGATGCGCTGCCATTGGGCGTAGGCGGCGACAATGGCCTGAACGCGGTCGGCATCCTCTTGGCCCTCCAGGTTCGTGGCGATGTTCCTTAGGTCTTCGGGTGCGATGACCTCGTCCTTGGCGCGGTAGATGGCGCGCAGAAGGTCGGCGGCGGCGGCAAACGGATTGGCCAAATCGAAGAAATCATCCACTGCCAGGCGGCCGAGGTGGCGTTCCATGAGGGCCACGGCGTCCACAGGATCCAGCACGCGGAAGGTTGGCGGAACCCCAATCACCTTTCCGAAGCGACGAAGGATCTCCAGCCCGAAGGCGTGAAAGGTGCCGATCCACATGCGGTGGGCAGCATGAGGAGCTACTTCGGCCAGGCGCCGGCGCATCTCATCGGCTGCGCGGTTTGAAAAGGTGAGCGCCAAGATGCCTTCCGGCGGAGCCCCGTTCTGGATCAGATAGAGCGCCCGCGCTACCAGGGTCCTCGTTTTGCCTGTTCCAGGGCCTGCGGACACGAGCACAGGACGGTCGAGAGCGGTTGCAGCGGCATATTGCCACGCATCCAGACCATCCAAGGGGGATTGCAGCGAATGAGCCCCCTCTGTCTCGCGATGCGGTGCGGGCTGGTGGGGCGTGTCTATCAGGAGGGCGTAGGCATATTGGGAATGGAGAACGCTCTGAGGGATGCCGAGGCGGTCGGCAACTTCGCCAATACTTACATGCTGCTGCTGCAGAGTGCGCACCAGAGGACAGGGCAGGAGCAGTTCCGCGGCGAAGGTGTTGGCATCTACCTCCTTGCGCTGGGCGGGACTATATCCTGTGATGTATGCCTCCCCATAGGGCGGCGGCACCTCAGCGGCTTCAGAGGCGATGGTGCAGGGAGCCGAAAGGGGCTCGGTGGGGTGCAGGACGCAGTGCGCGAGTTCATGGGCAACATCGAAGCGGCTGGCCTCCGGTGATCGCACTGCGCTGCACCAGATCGCCTGGACGTCCCGGTCCAGCACGGCTACCGCGCCGGCGAGAAGGGGATCCTTGGGGTCGAGGGTGGTAACCGTGAGCCCGCAGTGACGCACTCCCGCGGAGATGACTTCATCGGCTGAGAACAGCGTGTACAGGGGATCCGGCGTGCCGGCTGAAGTTCCTTGCAGGATCGTGCGCCGAAATTCCCATGCAAGCTGCCTCACCGACGTGGTTGCAGTCAATCGGTCCATCGCAAGGTGCCGGGGTTCACGCAGGAGGAAGCCACTGGGCTTTCTGCTCCTTTGTCATATCCCTCGCCGAGCGAACGGCCTTCTCGAAAGGTTCCTGCACGCTCCAATGTTGCTGCCGCGCCGTGTAAGCCTCAGCCCGTTCGAAGTGGAGAGCCCAGCTCTCCAGGAGCCGGTATTCCTGCGCAGGTTCCCATACTCTCGGCTCATCGAAGGCACGGTAGCTCGAGTTCCGCGCCGGCCCCGGAGGCAGTTGCAGGTATTCGAGGATCCATTCGACGGGCTCCCTCAGGAGCACTGCCAGGCGATCTACGAGGGCCCGCGGCACCGTGTCCGGCCGGATGAGCCGCCGGTCCAGCTTAGCGAGGACGGAGCGCCCGATGCCCAATCTGGCGGCGAGGTCTGCTGCAGTGATGCGCAGGTCATGCGCCCGCTGCAGCAGACCTGCGAGGCCGCCACCAAAAGGGTGCAAGCGCACCTCCTGGAGCGCTCGTTGAGCCGCTTCGAGGAGACCCGCCTCCACTTCGGGATCTACCGGCAATTCCTGCGCAGCTTCGAATGCCTGGGAGAAGGCGCAGTATTCCATGATCTCGTCGCGATATTGAGGGTACTGGGTGAGCCATTTCTTCAAGTTGGGGCAGCCTTCATCTTGTATCTCCTTTTCGCACTGGGCAAGTATCTCATCCAATTCGGCGGGGTCTCGACCTGTACTCATGGCGAAAGCCCTTCGTCGTCGGCTAATTCGCGCAACCGTGCAAGCCCGCGCTTGAGGCGGTTGCGCACCGTGCGCTCCGAACATCCTTGCATCTCTGCGATCTCCTTCTCTGTATACTCACAAATCACGTGGAGATACACCACGATCTCTTCCTGCGGAGGCAGGCGGCGCAGCAACTCGACGATCCACTCGGCAAGCAATGGGTCGAGCCCGTTGTCTCCCATGATATCTTCGATGGCGTCCTTGCCAGGACCCGTTCGGCGCGTGCTCTGTATGTACGCGCGGAGACGCTCCTGCAGCCGGCGCTTAAGGCAGTAGTTGAAATGGACTTCCCAGAACGCGTTGCGGGGTTCAGTGCTGACGATCGCGGCAAGTGCATCCACCAGCGCGTCATGCACGAGATCTTCCCGGTCTTCGGCATTGGAACCGAAAACCCCGGCGAAGAAGCGCACCACGCGGGGGGCGATCCTGGCGTTGATGGTCTCGAGGATGCTATCTGCATCCTTCTCCATCCCGGCGCGGCGAAAATGGCGCACGAAGTAGACCAGGGTTTCCGTGTGCACTGGGCCGCCAGGTTGGCACAGGATCCGCACGAGCTGGCGCTTTGAGACGCTGTGCAGCTCCTTGATCTCTTCGACCACTTCCTGTCGCCGCTCATAGCGGGGCAACGGCTCGGGCGTCCAATCGCTCTTGTTACCATTTGCGTCATCGAAGGTGTTTTGGGTCATGCCCTGTAGACTCACTCTGTCCCTGTGGTGCAAAACCGGAAACCGATTCTTGCGCCGTCAAAGTCTAGTGCGTAGCTCCCTGGCTGTTGGGCAGGGGCCGACGGTGGCCCAAATGTTGTAGAAAGAATGCCCGGGCATCTACCAGGAGCGCCTTAAGAGGAAGGACGTGCCCGCTGTCATACCAGATGATCGTTTTAGGGTTGCGAGCGGCATTGTAGAGAGCCTCTGTGGCAAACTTCGGGATCAGCTCGTCCTTCCGTGCCGAGAGGATCAGCAATGGGCGGGGTGCGAAGTTGCCTATGAAGTTCACGGGATCTATAATCGCTGCCGTCACTTCTATCGCGCGTGAATTGAGTCTTGTATAATACCCTAAAGCCTTCGCCCATGCAACAAATCCTCCGCCCGGTATTGCTAGACATGCGCAGGAGATCCTCGGTTCCACTCCAATGAAAACGCCTCCGAGAATGCCTCCTTGGCTGAAACCCAGGTACCCGATGTGGGCGGCATCTATGTCTGGGCGTGACTGCAGATAATCCACGGCACGCCGAAGGTCAATCACCGTTTGCACCCATGCATCTCGAACGGTAGGCGAAGCCATATCATGAACGTCATCAGAGCGGTTAGGCCGCGCACGCTCGCCGTGATATTGCGCGTCTATGGAAAGAGTGGCATAGCCAAGCGTGGACATCATCTCGGCGGCGAAGCGCACGTAGTCGCTGTCCTTGTGACCGCCCGATCCGGCAAGGAGGATCACAGCCGGATAGGGAGGTGCGAACTTGCGAGGCAGCGTAAAGATGGCGGTGACGCGCTGGTCGTGCGCGCTATCGTAAACTAAGTGCCAGCGCGTACGAAGGGCTGCTTCGGCGCTGTTTGCATCGGGCAGTTGCTTCAACTCTGCATTGAGCGGCAGGGCGCGGTCATAGTCGTAAAACGCGCGGCGCAGGTCGTCAACAGTGACCGGATGTTGATCCTCGGGGACGAGGGCAGTAGCCGTGGTTCCCCAACTATGGGCAAGCAGCAGGAGCGCTGCAATAGCGAATGTTCTGTATTTCGGGCACATTGAAGCCTTGAAACCTCCGGAGGTACATTAACTAGAGCGCCGGCCTGCTCACCCCATAATCCAAGAGGCACGCGCCGTGCGCTCCTCGCCGCATAAAACCCGGGGCCATCCCCGGAAAGGAGTTTTCGAATATGGCAGATGTCACCATCAAGGTTCGCGAGAACGGCCCATACCAAATCATCGGCCGGGTGAAGCTCGTAGATGCCGACGGCAACGAGATCCCCATTCCCGATCCTGACAAGGTATTTCTTTGCCGATGCGGTGGATCCTCCTCTAAGCCCTTCTGTGACGGCACCCACAAAACCACGGGCTGGCTGCAGAAGCTCCAAGAGCACGGATAAACTGCAAGAGCCTCACCCTCACAGGTTCCTGAGTTTTGCGCGCCATCCCTCGCACGCGGGCTCACCGCATCATGGCGCCACCACGATCAGGAAGGCGCCAAAATCTGCGCCCGTATGGTGCAGCAGGTGGTGCATGTGGGGTGCGGAACCGATGAGGGGATCGTAGGCTGTGGAACGCATCGGGAGTACGATGCGCCATTCGCCGTCCACCTTGCGCCATTGGGCATCGGCAGGTCCTTTGCTGAGAGCCTGGACGTCCCAAACCTGGACGCGTGCCCCAGGCGTAACCATCGGTAGATGGATGGCTACCGTGTCCGTTGCCGCCGGGTTCCACACTGCCACGTGGTATCGGGAAGGTTCGTAGCGGTTGCGATAGACCCGATAGATCGGAGCGGCGGGTCCATTCTCCGGGGACCGTTTCAGCGCAACAGGGGAAGCGTGAAGGAATGCCGTGAGGTCGCTCTGAAGGTAAAGCGTGGCACCCCCCTCACCCTGTGCCCATGCGAAGGCATTGGCACTCTTGGGGAACCACAGGGTGTTGTGGTTTACAGTGTATTCGGCAGATTGAGCGGACCTGATGAAGAGGGCGCCGTCGCCCATGCCGTACACTTGGTTATCTTCCAGGGTAAGCTTGTGTACGCGTTCGATCTGCACCACCCACGTTCCGCCTATCACCACGTTGTTCCTGATGGTGGCATCGGTTACCGGTACCGTATACCCCACGCGAAGGCAGTGTTTCCCACCGGAGGCCGGGTCCCGGTAGGCCACATTGTTCTGCACCAGGACACCGCTCATGTTCTCCTTGTCGCTGCCGAGGAAGATCTGGTCTCCCCAGTTCATGAACGCGATGTTGTTGGTGACCTGGAAACCGTTCACATATCCGGTGGCGCCGTAGGCATGGATGCCCTCGCCGAAGTTGCCGAAGAAGATGTTGTTCTCCACGCGCACCGTTCCTTGATCGTTGTGCGCGTAGATGCCAGGTCCGCGGGGATGGCCTCCTACATCCCGGTAGTGCAGGTCGTCGTAGACGCCGTTGTGGTACACGATGCACCCATACACTTCAGCATCCGGTCCCTGGTTCCAGAAGCCGATGCCGGGCTGCCCTGTGTCATGGATCATGCAGTTGATGGCACGTTTCCCGCGCTTATTGTCAAAGAGGAGATTGAGACCGCACAGGCGATCCGCCACAAGGCGCGAAGATGTCGAATTGGTGATCTCCAGTCCCCAAAACCAAACATAGGAACTGGGATCTGCCCAGATCCCTCCCTCTATTACGGAAGATTGAGGCGCGGGTGGAGTGAATGCGCCGCGTACGATGATGGGTCGGTCTGCAGTGCCGTTGAGGCGACACTGGAAAATGCGCGTCCCCACGGGCCTGTAGCGTCCGGGCTCTACCCAGATGACGGTCCCCGGAGCAATACCGCCGTCCGCCAGTGTGCGCTGCAGGTCTTCGGAAGTCTTTACGTGGATTGCCGGTGCAGAGGCCGCCCAGGCCAGGTCTGCGGGCCACGTGGGCGCCGGGAATTGCCCAGCCACAGGCGGGGAGCTATGCGCGGCTTTCCCTGCCAGCGCGGCGAAGCACGCAATGACGGGCAGGAGCCGGGCGGCACAACACAGCCTCGGGCGTATGAGGCGCCGCCCCCAGTGCTCCCGTACGTCTCGGCAAATTGGGCTGGGGTTTCCAACACCCGGTACGGCGCCGTCCCTACAGCGGACGGTTCCACTGCCTGCGGATTGCACGATCTCCTCCTCGAACCTCCTATACCCAGCTCGGAGTCCCTATGGCAGATCCCGGTGAACGTCGGCGCCCCGCAGAGTCCTGCTTCCCTCAAAAGCCGAAGCCGAAGCCAAGGGTCATGTACCGGCTGTCCACTACGCCCGCAATGAAATCGAGTTCCACCACATGGCCGGCATAATGCTGCTGGTAGGCCACGAGCGCCCCATAGTTGAGGCCGAAGCCATCCCACTCCGTCCACAGACGCACCGGAGAAGCAACTTGCACGCTCGTATTGATGAACCCGTTGCGGAACCGACGCGACCCGATGCCGGCGCTCACGTAGACCGGGTGGAGGCTCTCTGTTGCCCGGTAGGTGACGACGCCGAAGAATGAGCGGCTGGTGTGGTCGTCACCGGGCAGGGTTGTTCCGGAGGATCCCCCGCCTCCTCCGATATCCTGGATGCCCGCCGACACCGCGTATCGGCTGTGAGACTGGGGGATGAGTTCTGCCTGAATGTTGAAAGCCTGATCATAAACGCGGCTGAGGACAATATCCGACACGGCGACGTTGATTGGGCCGAAGGTATGCCCGAAGACACCCACGAGCTTATTGTTGGACTTGCCCCATGTAACGTTGGCACTCATGTTGTGGCTGATCGAGGCATACTGGATGCGGAATTGGTCATGCCCGAGCACATAGGCCACCGGTGTCGAAAAGGCCGTAGGGCCCGAGAGGGATGCGAACCCCTGGGCATCCAGCCCATATCCTCCGCATCCTAGCCCGGAGAGATTGCGGAATTGGGGAAAGCGGTCCCTCCCCGCGAGATCGGCTTGGGGGAACGCGTTGATGGGCAGGGCTGCCAGTAGAACCACACAGCAGATGATGGTGCGCATAGATCCTCCTTCCATTCTTAATCACACGAACCGTGCAAACTGGTTTCGCCTGAGAGGCGCAGAAGCCGCCGTGATGCTTCGCATGCACGATCGTCGAGCCAGCCCTTGTGTACTTACCTGAGGATTTTACCGGTTTCCTCCGAGAATTGAGGCAGAGCCCCGGGCCGACGAGCCCGCCGGTACCCAAGGAGCGCAGAGCCTGTGTTGGGTGCGCCAAGCTTCACCAGGCAAATATCCTGCGAAGACCACTCGCGGACACTCACCATCATTGCCCACCGGGCGTGCGTCAACGGACCCGATGCCCGCCTCGAAAACACGCTGGAAGCCATACGTGGGGCGACGTCCAGCGGCCTCTCCGTAGAATTTGATGTGCGCGTCAGCACAGATGGCCGCCTGGTTCTAGCCCACGACCCTTGCGCATGGTCGTCGGCGCGGGATCCTTACCCCTTCTTACGCAATCCGGATGGTCCTCCGTGCCACGCACTCAACATCAAGAGCGTCTATGCAGTCCCGGCTATCCTGAATGTGCTCAGGGCTGCTGGAAGCGCGCACAACTTCTTTCTGTTCGACTTTGAACTCTTGACAAACGACTTGCCCGGCTGTCGCTTCCTCATGCGGTCTCTTCAAGACGAGGGCTTCCGTGTGGGATACCGGCTGAGCGACCGCGAGCCTTTTTTGGATCATTATCTCCGGGATCCTTCCGTACGCGAGGTGTGGCTGGACGAATTCGACCGGCCGTGGGTCACCCGGGACGTGGTGCAATCGTTGTGCGACCGCGGAATTCGAAGCTATTACGTGTCCCCCGAACTCCACGGTGCACGCGATAGAGACACCGTACACCGGCGCTGGGAAGATCTTGTAGGATGGGGCGTTCAGGGCATCTGTACCGATTACCCATTACAGCTTGCGAGCCTGTACGGAGGCGCATCATGATCAAGGCGGTTCTGTTCGATTTGGATGGAGTGTTGGTAGACGCCGACAAATGGCACTTCAACGCCCTCAACGTGGCGTTACAGCATGCAGATGTAGAGCCGATTTCCTGGCAGGAGCACCTCGCGGTTTACAAGGGCGTACCCACCAAACGCAAACTGGAGATCCTTACAGAGCGCAAAGGCTTGCCCCGCGACCTGTGGCCAAGGATCCATCAGACCAAGCAAGAGATTACGCAGCACATCATCGCCAGTTTCTGCAGGCCCGATCCCGAAAAGGCTGAGATGATGCGGCTTCTGGCGCGAAATTACACGCTCGGCGTCTGTTCCAACGCCATCCGGTCGTCGGTCGAACTCATGCTGAGCAAGAGCGGGCTGCTTCCATATGTAGATTTCTTCTTGGGGAATGAGGAGACGGCGCACCCCAAACCCGCCCCCGATATCTATCTTAGGGCGTTCCAGAAGCTCGGACTGAACCCCGAGGAGTGCGTGATTGTCGAAGACAGCGACGTGGGCAAGCAGGCAGCTCTGGCATCCGGCGGTTTCCTTTGCGCGGTAAATGACCCGGCCGACGTGAACTATTACCGCGTCCTCCGCACGATCATGGACGCCGAGCGCATCAACATCGTAATCCCCGCAGCGGGACAAGGCCGCCGGTTCGCTGAGGCAGGATATCAATATCCCAAGCCGCTCATTGACGTAAACGGCCGCCCCATGCTCGCGTGGGTCCTGGATAACTTCCGCAACGTGGGAAGGCCTATCGTCCTCATGCAGGACCGCCACGTAGACCAATATTGCGCGGACTACCACGTGAAGCAAATGGATGCCGCAGCCGAGGTTCTTCAGGTTCACGGCTTTACGGAAGGCGCTGCATGCACGGTGCTCCTGGCGGAAGCATTCATTGACAACAACAGTGAGCTCATCATCGCAAACAGCGATCAATATGTGGATGTGGACATAACGCAGTTCGTTCGAGAGATGCGCAGCCGCAACGCCGACGGCGGCATCCTCACGTTCCCCAGCGACCACCCGAAATGGAGCTACGCCCGGTACGACGAAACTGGGGCCGTAACCGAGGTGGCCGAGAAGGTGGTTATCAGCGATCAGGCTACCGTGGGCATCTATTACTACCGCCGGGGCAAGGACTTCGTGCGGTACGCCAGGGAGATGATCCGCAAGAACATCCGAGTGAACAACGAATTCTACGTTTGCCCCGTATTCAACGAATTTCTGTCCGACGGCAAACGCGTCTACATTTACCCCATCCCGGCTGAAGCGATGCACGGCCTTGGAACGCCGGAAGATCTGGAAGCTTTCCGCAGCCATGTCGCGCGCCAACAGCCCTCGGACTCCGATTTGGCTCTAGCAGCATAGAGACACGAACGCCATGCGCGGGATTTGCCGGCCCAAAGACATATCGTTCGTTGTGCAAGGGCCGATTGTGCGGTCGCCCCACGTCAACACGGCCGACGTTTGCGCTTCCATTCGCACTCACTTCTCCGGCGCCGAGATCATCCTCTCCACGTGGGAGGGCGCCGATGTGCGCGGTGTGGATTGCGACCAAGTCGTCCTTTCCAAGGACCCCGGACCGCTTCCCTTCGCCCAGAACACGAACCGCCAAATCGTCAGCACCTGGGCCGGCATTGAGAAAGCCACTCGCCCGATGCTCATGAAGACCCGAACAGATCTCTTGTTCACTTCCAGCTCCGTCCTCGATTACTGGGGCAAATGGACAAAGCGCACGGAGGGGCTCCGCCTCACAAGCGAGCGCATCCTGGTGCCTCACGTGTATCAGCGAAGACCCTCCTACCTCTATCCCACGGCGTTCCATCCCAGCGATTGGTGCTTCTTCGGCCTTCGGGAGGACGTGGAGCTGCTGTTTGACATTCCCCTGCTCACGCCGAGCCGGGCCGTGTGCACAGTTTCGCCGGATCCGCTAAGCCGTATCCATTGGTGGTGGTCTGAAGAGTGCACATACGCTGCTCCCGAGCAGTACATCTGGGTGAGCGCTTTGCGCAAGCGTTTCGATCACGTGGCATTCGAGCAATTCTTCCATCTTACGCCGCTGTCCCTGTATCAGACGGAACTCAGCTTCGCCAACAACCTCGTGGTCCTAAACGCCTACGACCAGTTCGGCATCTTCTGCCCCAAATATCCGGACACGGGGCGGGCCTTCGCCGACTTTACTTTGTATGACCACGCAGATTGGCTGGAACTGTATGATCTCTATTGCGAGGCGGAACTCCCCTTCGCTGCGGAACCGGATCCCGCGCTCGCAATGATCGTTCCCACTGCGGAGAGTATTGCAGGTTGGAAGCTCGGTGATGCGAGGATCAGGGACCTGCGGAGAGCCGGATGCGTATGGGAGGCCCGCCTCATCGAGGCCATCATAACAGAGCCGACCTTCCAGAGAGATGCCTCCACGGGCGGAAGTGCCAAGAAACCGCTGGATCACCTGGCGGCCCAGCTTGCCAAGACACATCTGGCTGAGCGCATCATGCGCGCAAGGCAGGGTTCGGCGATGCATGGGGCTGCGCTGCACCACAGCACACGGGAATCTTATGGGGAACCAGCGGCATCCGAGCGACCGGGGCATCGAGTAGGCATCGTATGGCACGGCCCGATCTTTGACCCCAGCGGCTATGCGGACGAAGCGCGACAATTCCTGCTGGCCCTAGACGGCGCCGATGTGCGCGTAGCTGCGCGGCCCATTGCTTGGAGCGCACGGCGGGCCGATCTCAACCCGATGGATGACACGCGTCTGAGGGCTCTGACGGCGCGACCCGACATGCCCGGAGCGGTTCACGTGAGCCATACGTTCGCCGTCCACTTTCAGCGATGGGCGGGGGCTGCAGTGAATGTAGGCAGAACCATGTTCGAGACGGACCGCCTCCCGGAGGAATGGGTGGCTGCCTGCAACTGGATGGACCGCGTGTGGGTCCCCAGCGAGTTCAATGTGCGCACGTTCGCGGATGCGGGGGTAGCGCGCGAGAAGCTGGCAGTAATCCCAGGCGCCCTCAATATAGCCCGGTACAATCCTGCGACCCAGCCCCTCCCCATCGAAGGGGCGAAGGGATACAACTTCCTTTCAGTGTTCGACTGGTCTCTGCGCAAGGGCTGGGACGTGCTGATTGAGGCATTCGTGGGGGAGTTTGATCCTAAGGAGGATGTTGCCTTGGTCCTCAAGGTGCATTCCTCTTTGGGATACAGCATGGGAGCTATCGCCGAAATGATCGCCGGCCACGTGCGCAAACGCACCGGCCGGACCCTCGATGCGTGTGCGGATATCATCCTCCTGGCGGCGGATATCCCCGCACCCCTGATGCCCGCACTGTACCGTGCCGCTCATTGCTTTGTGCTTCCTACGCGCGGCGAAGGATGGGGACGTCCCTTCATGGAGGCAATGGCCATGGGCTTGCCGGTCATCGGCACGAACTGGAGCGGCAACACCGCGTTCATGACTCCCGAGACCGCCTATTTGCTGGACTATGTGCTGGCTCCAGTGGGTGCGGAGGCATGCCGAGAGGTTCCAGCCTTCCTGGGGCATCAATGGGCAGAACCCGACGGCATGCACCTTCGCGAACTCATGCGCCACGTGTTCACGCATCGGGATGAAGCGGCGCATCGCGGAGCACGTGCTCGGGAGCACATTGCCCGCAATTTCAGCTACTCTGCGGTGTCTCAGATCATCTTGAACGAGGTAGATGCCCTCATTACCGCGCGGGCAACGGCGGCTGCGGCAACTGGATAAGCCGCGCGCATTCGCCCTTACCATCATCCCAGAGTTATGCGAGCCATCGTAGCGCCATACGAATATAGCGGGCTGGAAGAGGTGGAAGGCCCATCAGGAGAACGCCACCAGGTTCTTTTCTTGCGCGCTCAGCCCTTGCATGCCGAAGAAACACGCAAGATAGATGCCCTTGCCGAGGCATATTGGCGACCGGAGGAGCGCACCCGCATCGAGGATGTGCTGAAGATGCTTCCCCAGTCCTTCGATGCGGACGCCCTTGTCTATTGGTCCATCGAATACCACCCTGTGCCGGTGGGCATAGAAGATGCGCCGTTCTTCACCGCAGCGGTGGTCGGCGACTGGAACCTGGGCGGGCAGGCGGCCCAACTCTGTGGGGGAGCCTTCGATCTGCTCATCGCGGACCGATGCGGCTGCCGGCGCCTGCAGCGTCTCAACTTCCCTAGAGTGCGCTATGCCCCGTTGTGGGGCTTCGATCCGCGCCTTCACCGCCGATTGCCGGAAGTGCATCGGGACCTCGACATCGTCATGGCGGGCAACTTCAACCACGACATCCAGCGGGAGCGAGCACCGTGGCTTGCACGCGTCGCCCGCCTTTCCCACAAGTACCGGGTCTGCGTCACTACGGGAGTGTACGGAGAAGAGTATGTGCGCCTTCTGTGCCGGGCCCGCATCGTATTCAACCGCAGCATCCGCGGCGAGATCAATATGCGGGCCTATGAGGCCGCGGCATGTGGAGCGCTGCTCTTTTATGAGCGAGACAACCCCGAAATCGGGCAGCTTTTTATGGATGGCGAGGAGTGCATCCTCTATGGGCCCGAAGATTTGGAAGACCTCCTGGAACGGTATCTGACGGATGAAGAAGCCCGCCGGCGCATCGCAGAAGCAGGTTGGCGGCGTGTCCAGGTCCACACCAACCGGCACCATTTGGGCATCCTGCTGGACATTGTAGCCGATGAGATGCGCCGTTCCCGGCCGACGCCTGCCCGGTCATGGGTGGCGGTCTCCGTCGAAGCGAGGGCTCTGGCTCGGACGCATCAGTGGCTTACGATGGGGAGTGTCGCGACGGCAGCGGCAGCCGACGCAGATCTCCACAGCGTGTCGGACGAAGCGGCAGTGGCTCCGTCGGTAGGCCGGGCCGTGCTTCTGGCACGTGTTGCCGAGGCTTTGAGTGACGCAGGCGAAAGGTCCCGCGTTCTGGCCGAAGCAAGCTCCGTGCTTAAGCGGGTGCTGAAGGAGCGCCCAAATTGCATCGTTGCCCGGTGGAATTTGGCGCAGGTGCTGCTGGCGCAAGGGAATGAGCCAGGGGCGCGGCAGGAATTCGAAGAAGTGGTTGCTCGCCTCGAGCGCGGCGCGTTCCTCGGGCGGCACGTAGCTCCAGAAGATCTCGCCCTGCCCGTGTACCCGCGCCGGTACGACGCATTTGACGTCCAGCTCGAGGATGCATGGGCTGCGCATCCGTTCATGAGCGAGGAGTGGGCAGCCGGCGTGGCCAGGGTGTTCCATTGGCGCGCAATGGAGATCTTGAGCGACTTTGCCTTCAACTGCGGCGACTTCGAGAGAGCGCGCATTTGGGCGCAGAAGGCAGCAGAGGCGCAGCCGAACCTTGCCGGAACGCGCTTCCGCCTGGCCCGCGCGCTTAGGGCCTTGGGCCGCAGCGCCGACGCGAGGGAGGAATACCGGAATGCCATCGCTGTAGGGCCCATGTACCCGCAGATATGGGTGGAATATGCCCAGCTTCTAGCGGATTTGGGGCGTGTAGATGAGTTTCAAGAGCTGGCGGCACAAGTGGAAAGGATCGCCGAAGGATGCCCGCCTTGGGATGGAATGCCGCAGCGCATCTGCCGCATCGTGCCGCGAAGACGCACATCCGGTGTGGACAAGGGAGGCATCTTGCGCATCGTGGCGTGCCCGGACTGGTCCCGCGAAGCAGCCTGGCGCGGCTTTGTAGCCCGGTTGGTGGAAGTTTCCCGCAGCATGATTGAACGGGATGCCGGTGGCCGGGGCCCTCGTGCCGACTCCATCGAAATGGTTCTGCGGGTGGAGGGCCAAAGCGTGGCCCGCACCGATGAACTCGCCTCCCAATTGGCCGTCTACCTCGAGGGAGTATTGCAGCTTCGCCCTGAAGAACCGCTGGAGGTCATATTGGATTATGGTCCGCTGGACGCTGAGGACCGGTGGCTCCTCCTGCGCGGCGCTGATTTGTTAGTCGTGTGGGATGCCGGCGAAGGGCAATCCGAGGAAGATTATCGGTCTCTTGCAAAGGCCATGGGCGTACCGATAATACCGGTAGATCTGCTGGGGGCGTCGCCTTCCGCGGAAGTCGCTGCAGCCTAAGGATATTGCCTTATGCCCCTTCGTATTGCCTCGGAGCGGCCCGGCGTTGTGTGGCACGGCGCTTTCTTCGCCCGCCACAGCCTCGCCTTGGTCAACCGAGAACTCGTGCTGGCTCTCATGGAGGATGCACGCTTCGATATAGGCATCCTTCATCACGGCGCACAGGCAATGGATCCCGGTGAGGACGTTCGCTTTGCGCGCCTCGCTGCGGCCTCGAAAATCCTGCCGCAGTATTCGGCGGTCACGGTGCGCCATTTCTGGCCCCCGGATTTTACCCCTCCAGTCAAGGGCCGCTTCGTGCTCATACAACCTTGGGAGTTCGGCGCGCTGCCGAAAGTGTGGGTAGACGCACTGGCTAAGTCCGTGGATGAAATCTGGGTGCCGTCTCTCTTCGTGCGCGAGGAGTATCTCAACAGCGGAGTTCCAGGCGACAAAGTCACCGTAGTGCCCAATGGGGTCAACACTCAGCGATTTCATCCCGGCGTTCTGCCGATGGCGCTGCCTACTTCCAAGAGCTACAAGTTCCTTTTTGTAGGCGGTACGATCGCCCGCAAAGGAATTGACATCTTGCTGGATGCCTACGTTCGGGCGTTCACTGCACGGGACGATGTAGCCCTTGTCATCAAAGACTTCGGAACGCATTCGTTTTACGCTGGGCAAGGTGCGGCTGGGCTGATTGCGGCCGTGAAGGCGCTCCCCAACGCTCCTGAAATCGTCTATTTGACCGACGATCTCTCGGAAGCTGATCTGCCAAGCCTGTATGCCGCATGCGATTGCCTGGTGCATCCCTACCGCGGCGAAGGCTTCGGCCTTCCCATAGCCGAGGCTATGGCCTGCGGCAAGCCTGTCGTCGTGACGCGCTACGGGGCTGCCCTAGATTACGCCAACGAGAACAATGCGTTTCTAGTTCCTGCCAAAGTCGTGCGCCTCGCCGAAAAGCGCGTGGGTGACCTGGAGACTGTGGACTATCCGTATTGGGCTGAACCGGATCGCGAAGCCGTTGCCGCCACGCTGCGGAGGATTTACGAAAACCCGGAAGAAGCCAAGCAGGTAGGCGCCAGGGCGGCGCGCGACGTGGCGGCAAAGCTCACCTGGAAGGAGGCGGCCGCCGTTGCTGCGCGCCGGCTCGATGCCCTTGTGTCGTGGAGCCCCGCCCGCGTGCATCGCAGGATCGCTCACGATGCATCCGATTACGAGGAACGCAAACAAACCGCCCTCCGATGCGCCCGCGCGGGAAATTGGCGCAGCGCTCTGGAGGGTATCGAGGATTGCCTTGCAGAGCGGCCGGAGGACTGGGACCTCGTGAATGCCCGGGGTGTGGCCCTCTTTCGGCTCGGCCGAACCGACGAGGCGCGTACTACCCTGGAGGACGGACTTCGCAGGGCGCCGCTGCCGCGAGATTTTCACCACAATCTGGCATTCGTTTTTCTCGAGACCGGGCAACCTCTGCAGGCACTGCAGCACGCTCTGGCGGCCCTCCGCTTCACCCCGGATGCGCCCGAGATACGCAGAATGGTGGAACGGTCCCGGCAGGCTGTGGTGAAGGCGCTCAGAAGGTTGCGCAAGGCCGGCGAACTTCCGGTGCACGGATCCGCGCACGTCCGGAGGGATGCCAAGCGCAAGCGCCGCCGCCTTTCGGCTTCCCACAGTTGTCCGATGGGGCAGGGTCTGGCAGAGATGCAAGAGCTCGTAACCGCTGCCGACGCGGCTTTGGCAGGTTCCGGTGAGGCATCCCCTGTGGCCAAGCCGCGGCCCCGCCTCTCCGTGGTGATGATCGTCAAAGACGAAGAACGGTATCTGCAAGAATGCCTTCAGAGCGTAAAGGATGCCGCCGACGAAATCGTAGTCGTGGACACCGGCTCCAGTGATCGTACCGTGGAGATTGCAAAGGACTTCGGAGCAAAGGTCGTGCACCATGAGTGGACCGATGATTTCTCCGCTGCACGCAACGTGTCTCTGGATCATGCAACCGGCGACTGGGCCTTGTGGATTGACGCCGACGAGCGCCTAGCGCCCAATCAGGTGGGTCTCTTGCGAACCCTCATCGCCGAAGCCGAGCCCAATGTGGGCGGGTACATGGTGAACATCCGCAACGTGATGCAAATGCGCAGCGACCCCGAAGTGTGCTGGCATCGCGCATGCCGGCTGTTCCGCAACCTCCCCACCGTCCGCTTTACGGGCCGCGTCCATGAGCAGAATATGCAAGCCCTGCAATCTGCGGGGTACGTGTGCGCCATGTCGCAGCTTGTGCTGGACCACGTGGGCTATGCAGCGGAGGTGATGACGGAACGCAACAAGCATGAGCGCTTCATCCGGATGCTTCGGCGGGAAGTAGAAGAGAACCGCGACCCCGCCTATCGAACGTTTCACCTTTTCAATCTGGCCAATGCGTACTACACCGCCGGAGATCTGCACGCAGCCATCGCGTGGTTCGAACAGGCCGACGAGAACCCGGATCCCACGGAAGAGTACACGGCTATGCTTTATGTGGAGTGGGCAACCGCGCTCTACGCGACCGGGCGGGCCGAGGATGCCTTGCGGGTGTGTGAACGTGCAGAGAGCCTGGGGATCCGGCACCCGGCCATCGAGTTTGCCAAAGGGCATGCGTACCTCCATCGCGAACAGTACGCCCTCGCTGAGGAAGCCTTTGCCAAAGCCATCGAACGCGGCCGGACGGGGCTCTTTGCCCACACTGGCGACACCGGAGCCTACGGGTACAAAGCGTGGTACGGCCTTGCCCTAGCCGCTACCGGGAGGGACCGCTACGAAGAGGCCGCCGGCCACTGCCGCACCGCCTTGGCCGAAATGGCAGACTTTCATGATGCGCGGTACCTCCTCGCCCACTGCCTGCGCAAACTGGGCAAGGCTCGTGAGGCCGTCGAGGAGTTGCAGCGTGTGGTGGCCAAGGCTCCGGATCATGATGCCGCCAATTTGGAGCTGAGCGAGCTGCTCTACGATGCACGGGAGTTTGCCCAAGCGTTCCCGGTTCTGCGCCGGGTGGCTGCCCTCCATCCGGACGACGCCTACGCATGGTTCCGCCTTGGTTATTGCTGCGAACAACTTGGGATGCTTCAGGAAGCGGCGGACGCCTATGCTGCCGCAGCGCGAAGGGCTCCTGCCTCAGCCGAAATCCGGGTGAATTGGGGTCGTGTCCTCGGCGCAGCAGGCGAAGAAGCTGACGCCTTGGAGCGCTTCGCCGAGGCCATCCGTCTGGACCCGGCCTATGCCAACGGGTACTTCAGCGCCGCCGATCTCCTCTACCGGCTAGGAGCCTATGCGGAAGCAATCTCCACACTCTATGCCGGACTGGAACGCGATCCCCACAACGCCCAAGGCTTCCTGGTGTTAGGGAACTGCTACTTCCGCACCGGGGAGCTTGCGGCGGCTGCTGCTGCCTACCGGCAAGCTTTGAGCCTGCAACCCAACCTTGCCGAAGCTGCCAATAACCTGCAGCTTGCCGAAGAGCGTCTAG
>JBMFSQ010000016.1:61980-82613 GCA_049967475.1 Chthonomonadales bacterium
TTCCCAACGATCGCCAGGGATTGGGGACTGCACTTATCGGGCGTGTCGTCGAGGGTGTGCCACGGAGCATAGTTGAAATCTATCAAATCAATCGTTGGGATATGCCCTATGGTGCTGAGAGGAACGTGATCGTCTGAAATGTTGAGCTTCATCTCGTCAATGAAGTAGCTCCCGTAGCCAAGCTCCCGGGCGATGCGAAACACCTTATCGTTGGTGCCGGGAGCGAAGCGCTGAGAGTTCGCTTCGCGGTAGATATCCAGGTTCTTGTCACCGATCATATCTATGAGGATGCCGAAGGAAGGCTTGTAGGCATCGTGATGCCTCGCGAAGTAGGTGGACCCCAAAAAAACCCCTTCGTTGGTCTCGAAGTTGCCGTAATCTTCGCCATCCAGAAGTACGAGGATCACTCCCACCCGAGGCTTTTGCTCGTGGAAGATGCGGGCGAGCTCCAGCAGAACGGCAGTGCCGCTGGCCCCATCATCGGCGCCGGGAATGGGCTGCCGCTGCTTCAGAGGATCTACCTCCTCGTCGGCAGTAGGGCGTGTGTCCCAATGGGTGCAGAAGAGAATGGAACGCGGGGCATCGGGATTGAAGACGCCGATGATATTGGTAAGCGGCATTCCGCGGTAGGTAAAATCCTGCACATCCGTGCGGTCGGCGTACTTCTTCATCTCGGCCAAAAGGAAGTCCCGCGTCTTCTGATGGGCTGCACTGCCGACGGGCCTGGGTCCGAAATCGCACTGTTTCACCAGAAGCTGATAGGCTCGATCGCCATCCACCTTCGGATGGGTAGGCGATGCCGGCGCGCTGGGGGGCATGGACCGTGCGGAACAGCAGGTGCATCCTGCCAAGGTAAATACAACACCGGCGACAGCGAGCCAGGGTTGGGGATGGTGCAAGAGGTTACGGCGATAGGCCCCGATCTTCGTTTTGGGAGCCGCGGGGGCGTTACTTCTTGAAAACAATGCGGTCCTCACCCTTCTCGCCGATGGTGGTATGGCTGGCAAGGTAGCGTGTCACGGCCTCTTCCAGCGTGATGTTTGGGTCGTGGTCGCGGTCAATATCGGCTTTGGACCAAACCTTGTAGTAAGTGAGCGCCCCGTCGGCGAGCGGGGCCGGCATGGCTACAGTATAGATAGTGCTTTCATTCAAGTCGCTCTTGCCCACTTTTACGGACACGATGCGTTTGCCGGGGTCCGCGTTGGGGTCCACGGTAACAGTGATGCCGGACACTTGCAGAAAGGCACTCCTCCGTTGGGGATAGAGCTCAACAGCCCGTTCCAGAGCTTGGCGTATCTGTGAGCCCTTGAGGCGCACGATGCGTACACTGTCCGATTTGAACGCCAGAGCTTTGAGCACTTCATCCGTGGTGGTCACTCCCTTCGGAATGGTGACCTCGTTGAACGCCGACGCTGCCAGGAACGCGGCATCAGCCCCCGTTGTGTCGCGTACGGCATCGGCAATCACTTCGGCAAGGTTACTTTCCTGAGCGCCGACATCCTTTGTGGTGAGCTCATTCGCCACTTTGATGGATGCGGGCGTAGCCTGAGCTGCGAGGGGGCGGGCAGCAAAAGTAACCGCCCACAACACGCCAGCCGAAGCAACCCATACATGCCAGTGCTTCATGGTGCACCTCAGCTCTTTCCCGTCTTCCACTTTAGATACGCTTGAATGAAGGGATTGATCGCCCCGTCCATGACGCGGAGGATATCGCCGGTTTCATAACCCGTGCGGTGATCCTTCACAAGGGTATACGGTTGGAAGACGTAGGAACGGATTTGGTTCCCCCATTCGATGGCAGCCTGTTCGCCCCGCAATTCCGCCATTCGGGCTTCGTTCTGCCGGCGTTCGCGCTCCATGAGCCGCGCCTGCAACACCTTCATAGCCATGGCACGGTTCTTGTGCTGGGAGCGTTCGTTCTGGCATGTAACCACGATGCCCGTAGGAAGGTGGGTGATGCGCACGGCGGAATCCGTCTTGTTGACGTGTTGCCCCCCAGCGCCGCTGGACCGAAACGTGTCTATACGGAGCTCCTCGGGGTTGATCGCGATCTCTTCTGCTTCCTGCACCTCCGGAATTACATCTACCGACGCGAAGGAAGTGTGCCGCCGCTTGTTTGCGTCGAAGGGTGAGATGCGCACGAGGCGATGCACACCGCGCTCGCTCTGCAAATAACCGTATGCAAAGGGACCCTGAACGATGAACGTAACGCTCTTGAGGCCGGCTACTTCCCCCTCGGTCTGGTCTGTAAGCTCCACGCGGTATCCCTGTTCCTGGGCCCAGCGCAGGTACATGCGCAGGAGCATCTGGACCCAGTCACAGCTCTCGGTTCCGCCTGCGCCTGCATTGATCTCGACAATGGCATTGGCGCCGTCGTGTTCGCCGGAAAGGAGCATCTCCAGCTCCATTCGCTCCACGTCGGCGTTGAGGCGCCGTACTTCTTCATCCAGCTCCCGCTGGAGGGCGGCGTCTTCATCATCGGCGATCTCGGCCAACTCCAGGAGGTCTTCCGCTCGGCGCTGCAACTCTACAACGGGAGCCACCGCTTCGCGCGCACGAGTGAGCTTCTGCAAGATGAGGGTAGCCGTGCCGCTATCCTCCCAAAGTTGGGGGTCGGCGGCCTGGCGCTCCAAGTCTTCGATCTCTAGGCGCTTGCCGGCAAGGTCAAAGGTGGTCTCCCAGTTCCAGTGTTCGGCTGTGCAACTCCTTGACGATTCTGCGCGTGTCTTCGATTGGCATGAAGCCGGCTTCCCCTTTCTGGCATGCGTGGCTCACGGCATCCATGTGCCTCGCAAAGGTAACGATAATTTAGTATACCATGGCGCATTCACCGGCACGGATTGAAGCAGAACCGCCATTGCTCACTATAGCGGCCCGTACACCTCCGCTTCCGATATGCGCAAGCGGCCATCTCTGTAATGGTCGGCATGTGGGCCCAGGAGCCCATGGATCCTCCAGGACGAGAGCATTCCGGCGGAATTGATCGTTGCAAAATAACGAGGGCTGCGAATGGCCCAGCCTCCGCCGTTCTCTGCCTCCTTGGCCACACGATCCTCAGTTCCGCAACAGGGCACCCGCAGGCACAGGCCCGCCGAGCACGGCCCGGGCATCTTTCGACGGTACCTGGTCTGCGTGGCGATGGCGCACTTCTTCCAGCAAAATCCGGACGGCCTCCTCGAGTTGAGGATCCCTATGGTCCGCACTGTCTTGCGGGGTAATTTCTACCAGCACATCGGGCCGTACGCCGCGGTTCTCCATATCGCGGCCTTCGCCATCGAAGAAGCCCTGGGTCGGGATGCGGTAGGCAGTGCCGTCTTGAAGGGTGCTGTCATAGGTTCCAATCACATATCCTGGCGTAGGCGTACCGACGATCTTGCCGAGCTTCAATGCGCGGAACCCGCTGGTAAAGATTTCGGCATCCGAGGCCGAATCCTGGTTGATGAGCAGGACGATGGGCTTGCTCCAGCGACGGAAAGGCTGGGTAGCGCGCAGCCCGTCGCGTGCTTGGGTGTATCCATAGATCGGGCGAGCAAGCTCGGAGAGGATCGTGTCGTGGGTGTTGCCGCCACCATTGCCTCGGATATCCAAAACGAGCCCTTCCCTGGTGAACGCAGCACCCCATAGGTCTCGCTCGAACCTCCGCAGCGACGGTACATCCATAGCCTTAATGCGAATATACGCCAGCTTCCCTCCAGACAGCTTTTGGACGCTGGCTTCGGCTTCGTGCACCTGCCGCTCATATTCCAGGTCAAACCATTGCGACCGTGTGATAGGCTTGACGGTTACCGTGCGCGCTCCTTCAAGAGACGGCTTACTGTTGACCACGAGTTCCACGGGTTTGCCTGCTTTGCCCAGCAGCAGATTGTAGTAGGCTTCCGTCCAGTGAACGTCATGGCCGTCTATCTTCAAGATGTATTCGCCGGGTTTGATCGCCACCCGCGGATCGTCATTGGGGCCTTTGGGGATGCTGGCCATGAGCCGAAGGCCGGGTCCGGGATAGTTTTCGTCGAAGGTCATGCCGAGTTCGGCCACGGCGGGCCCAGGCGCACCGGGTGCAGGGTTCACTTCGGTGTGAGAGGCGTTGAGTTCGCCCACCATCTCAGAGAGCAGGTACCAGAAGTCTTCTTTGGTACCTACGGCCTGAAGGAGCGGTTCGTACCTCCGGCGCACAGCCTCCCAATCCACCCCGTGCATGGTGGGATCGTAGAAGCCGACCTTGATGCGGCGCCAGAATTCGTTGAATGCCTCGTGGATCTCCGCTTGATGGTCTACCGTCATGTGTGCGCTAAAGGCGACGGCCGTGGGAGATCCTCCGGATCGAGGGACCATCTTCACGGTTCCGGCTGTGGTGAGGTAGTAGAAGCGGGTGCCGTCCCGAGCAATCTTGGGCTGGTCGGACACATCGCCGGAAGTGGTGAGGCGCTGGACGGGTCCACCGAGGAGGCCCGTGGCATAATAGTCCGTTTGGCCGGCACTCGATGAGGCGAAGAGGACCGCCAAGGAATCGGGACTGATGGCGAAGGGCCCTGCACCCTGGGTCGTGATGCGCCGAACGCGTTCCGAGATGCCGGCCAGATCAATCCGGATGGTGTTTCGCTCCGTGTTCGGCGGGTCGGAAGGGCTGGCCTGGAGTGAGAGGGTGTAGAGATCCATTCCCGCACGCGGGCGGTCCCGGTCGGAAAGGAACACGATGAACCGTCCGTTGGAAGCCCACTCCGGCTCGATGTTCGTTCCAGGATAGAGGGTGATATTTACCGGGTCGCCTCCGTCGAGAGACACGAGCCACAGATCCACCGTCTGAAGGACGTCCCGCCGCGAGAAGGCCAGCCAGTGGCTGTCGGGCGACCACGAGTAGCTGCTGATCCCGTCGAGGTTGAGATTGTTGCCATAGGAGGGGGCGAGGCGGCGCGGGGGTGCGGACCCATCCGCCGGCGCTATGTAGAGGCCGCCCTGAGGTCCGCTCCTGAGGAACGACACCCATCGCCCGTCGGGAGACCACCTTGGAGCGTTCTCATCGTTGGGATCCGTGGACAAGGGATGGACCTGGCCCGTGGCCACATCCAAAACATAGATGTTGAAGTTCCCGCGCCGATCCGATGCGAAGGCGATGCGGGTGCTGTCCGGCGACCATACGATGTCGTAATCTTTGGCGGGGTTATCCGTCAGCCGTTTGGCCTCCCCACCCTCTGCAGCGGGTATCGTCCATATCTCGCCCCGAGCCACCAGCGCCAGCGTCTTGCCGTCCGGGGCGATCTCCACTTCAGTAGCGCCCCCGGTGATTTCCACAGGCACCAGATTGTTGCGCTTCTCGTCGCTGAAGGCATAGATAGCAATCTTCCGCGGAGCACCCACCGCGGGTTTGACGAGGTAGAGGTCGCCATCATGTTCAAAAACGATCTCGCCCGTGGTCCGGGCTATGTTGGGGAAGCGTACCTCACCTTCCGTAAAGTGGGTGACCAAGGCGAGGCGCCCGCCCGAGGCAGGTGTCATCACAAGGTTGGGAGTGCCGGGGGTAAGGCGGTCCGTGACGTAGTACAAAAAACGGCCGTCCGGGGAGTACATGGGCCAAAGGTCCATGCCGTCATAATCGGTTATGCGGCTAATGCGACCGGTATCCAAATCCTTTGTATAGATATCCATATTGGCGGAACCATGGTAGCGCGGACGCCACCACATGGCTGTGTCGCCGCTTCGATCATAGGCGATCGTCTTGCCGTTAGGCGAGAACACGGCGAAGCGCACCTCCTGTGGATCCGCGGTGAGAGTGTGCACAACGCCCGTAGACACGTCTATGGTGTAAGCCTGCCACGAAACGGCGTTGCGGCGAGACTGGAACAGGATGCGGCTTCCGTCTGGAGACCAGTCGCTGGGAAAATCGTTGTCGGTATAGTATGTGATGCGCCGGGGCTCTCCGCCAGTCGCAGGGATCACAAAGATGTCGTAATTGAGGGCGTAGCCCCCGGAAGGCGTGGAGCTATTGTAACGGTTGGACGCAAAGGCGATCCAACGGCCGTCTGGAGACCACCGTGAATAGGCGCTTTGAGCCTCGTTTACCGTGAGGCGCGTCGCTGTGCCTCCGGCGGTTGCGACGGTCCAAAGATCGCCCAGATAGGTGAAGCACAGGGTCTTGCCGTCCGGAGAGAGGGATGGGAAGGTCATGCCGCGAATGGGCTCGGGAGCCGAGATAGGGAGCAGTTTCCCTTGGGCCCAGGCAGGGTGTGCAACCGCGGCGGCGGTCAACGCAGCGATGCAGGCATGGATCAGCTTCATGGAGCCTCCTTGGTGATGGCGACTTGGCAGCCATTCCGGGTTTCGAACAGAATAGACGCGCGCCACACAAGCCAGGTGTCCTGTGGCGGTCAACGGGCGCAGCACGAGATCCCTCTGCGCTGGGAGAGCCTATGGCGCCGCCGCTCTTGCCCTTCACGGCAGCTTTTATTTCGAGGGGCGTCGGTGCGGTTCCTGTAAGCCGAAGCTTTGCCGTCTGGGGCGTGCTACAAGCCCAAGGCTTCCGCGCGCTTGCCTGCCTTGCGCCTCTGGGCGGCGTCCAGGATGCGCTTGCGCATTCGGATGGAAAGCGGCGTCACTTCAACGAGCTCATCGGGACCGATGTACTCGATGGCGCGGTCGAGGCTCATAACGGTGGGGGGTGTAAGGCGTATCGCTACATCGCTGTTGGAGCTGCGCATGTTGGTGAGGTGCTTTGCTTTGCACACGTTTACTTCCAGGTCGGTCTCACGGCAGTGTTTTCCCACGATCATGCCGCCATAGACACGAGTGCCGGGACCGATGAAGAGGGTACCGCGTGCCTGGGCGTTATTCAGGCCGAAGGTGGTGGCGACGCCGGTCTCCGTGGCGATCATAGATCCGCTGCGCTCGAGGTTGATGTCTCCGGCGAGGGGCTGATATCCTGCAAATACGGAGTGGAGGATGCCGGTGCCGCGCGTGGCGGACACGAATTCGCTCCTAAAGCCCAGGAGCCCCCGGGTGGGCACCCGGTACAGCAAATGGATGGATCCATTGCCCGGCGCTTTCATATCTATGAGTTCCCCGCGCCTCCGGCCCATCTGCTCGATGACCACACCCTGGTATTCCTCACTCACTTCGATCGCGGCTTCCTCCATCGGTTCACAAAGTGCGCCGTCTACCGTGCGGTAGATTACCTCGGGCTGCGACACCTGCATTTCGTAGCCCTCGCGGCGCATGGCCTCGATGAGCACGGCTAGATGGAGTTCGCCCCTGCCCGACACGATGAACGCCTCGGACCCCTCCCCCTCCTCAACCCGCAGGCTCACGTTGGTCTCCAACTCTCTGAGAAGGCGCTCCCTCAACTTGCGCGACGTGCAGTAGATGCCTTCCGTACCCGCGAAGGGCGAAGTGTTCACGGCGAACGTCATGCGGAGGGTCGGTTCATCAATCGGGCGGATGGAAATCGGGGCCGGGTTCATCCGATCGGTGATGGTGTCGCCTATGGTGGCGTCGGGGATGCCCGTCACCGCTACGATCTCTCCCGCCGGCGCCCGTTTCACCGCAACGCGCCGAAGGCCGTCGAATACGAAGAGGCCCGCCACACGTCCCGGCCGGTGATCACCCGTGTGGGACACCGTTACCACGCCATCGCCTTCCTCGATGCTTCCGGCGTGGATCTTCCCGATGGCCACGCGGCCGCGGTATTCATCGTAATCAATCGTGCTTACGAGGAGCTGGAGAGGAGCGTCAGCCGGCGCAGAGGGCGCAGGTACGTGGTGCACGATCGTTTGGAAGAGCGGGCCTAGATCGCCCCCGGGCACGCGGGTGTCCAGGGCCGCCGTACCTGCCAGGGCGTTGGTGTAAACCACGGGAAAGTCCAGTTGCTCGTCATCGGCATTCAGGTGCACGAAGAGATCGAATGCAGCATCTACAACGTATTCGGGTCGAGCGTCCGCCCGGTCTATCTTGTTCACCACCAGGATCACGCGGTGCCCTGCTTCCAGAGCCTTCTTCAGAACGAAGCGTGTCTGCGGCATCGGTCCTTCGACGGCATCCACCAGAAGCAGCGCTCCGTCCACCATGCTCATGACCCGTTCGACCTCGCCACCGAAGTCGGCATGGCCGGGCGTGTCCACGATGTTGATTTTCCAGCCTGCATCTCGAGCCTTGGACGCATCGGGCACGTACCACACCGCCGTATTCTTGGCTACGATGGTGATGCCGCGCTCGCGTTCTTGATCCAGGGAGTCCAGTACGCGCTCGGCTACCGTTTGGTTGGCCCTCAGTACGTGGCCCTGGCGAAGCATGGCATCCACCAGGGTCGTCTTGCCGTGGTCCACGTGGGCGATGATGGCGACGTTGCGGAGGCGGGATTGGTGAGCGAAACAAGTATCCTTCATAAGCCCACATAGTATACCCGCCAAGCGCGGCAGGCAACGGGCCGGGCCACCCACGCATGCACAGGCGCGTGGGTATGGTGCCAATTTCCTTAGTGCCAGCGGTCCCCGGTCTACGCGAATATTGCGCGCAGGGCCTCGGCAATATGCTTCAGGCCCAATCTCGGCTCGATCCTGTAGCCATCCACTTCTGCGGTAACGAAGCCGTCATATCCGGCGGCGTCAAGGGCGCTGCGCACCTCCTGCCACGGGAGGTCTCCCTGCAAGGGGTTGCAGAAACCGGTGATGTTGCCGATGCCTGTACGGAAATCCTTCACGTGTACCCGCTTGATGCGAGGTCCAAGAATGCGGATCCAGTGCTGCGGGTAGCCATAAACCAAAACATTTCCCGCATCGAAGTAAGCACCGACCCACGGGCTATCCACTTCATCTAGGAACCGCGCCATCTCCATTGGAGAAAGCAGGAACTTGTTCCAAACGTTCTCTACGCCGATGGTTACGTGCTGGTCTGCGGCTTGCGGGGCCAACTCTCTTAGTGCGGCTAAGGCGCGCTCGTACGCTACGTCGTACGGCACGTCGGAGGTTACCACACCCGGCACGCAAAGGAGAGCGTCCACGCCCATCCAATGCGCGATGCGGAGCCCCGCCGCAAGCACGGCGATGCCCTTGCGGCGGATCGTGTCATCATTGGATGTAATGGGGTATTTCCAGCCGAGGCCGGTAGACAGGCTTGTAAGGGCAACGTTATTGCGCTGGGCTGGGCGGATTACCTCGTCGTGTATCTGTGCCTCGGTGCTTTCGGGCGTTATGGGGCCGTCCTCGGCCAGGTTGAGTTCAATTCCGTCGAAGCCGGCTTCCGCCGCAGCCTCGAAGCACTGCTCCAGGCTCCAGTCGGCCGGCATGGTCCAGCGGTTGACGCCGATCTTCATGGTTCCAATGTCCTTGTGGAGAGGTTATCGGCTAATTCGACGCTCAGCACGCCTCTCCCTGCGGAGGCATCGCTGAAGCAAACGCAGAATTGTCCTTAACGGGCCGGCGTTGCCTTTGGGCTCATGTGCAGAGGAAATCTGGTCTGCATGGAGCAAGGTGTCGGTGGAAACAATACCGGGATCGTGGAGGTTCCTGCCATGAGGCTTTCTGGGGTGCATATAAGCACGGGGATGCATGGACGCAGAGCGTGCCCTGTACGGGTGCCATCCGGAGGTACAGAGGAGGTCGGTGGCCTCGTAGGGCCAAGCGGTGTGATCGCAGCGCAACGCGATGGAGAGGATCTCGTGTTCATACTCCCTTCGGCGGACGCAACCAAGGAGTTGGTTCTGCCCAGGTCTCCGGATGGAGGGGGCGGCGGGGTAACCCTTCGAGAAGAAGGGGGAACCATCCGCATCGAGGTGGATGGAGATTTGTTCACCGTGTATCACTTTGCCGGCGTGGAAGCACGGCCCTATTTCTGGCCGGTACTGGCACCGGGAGGTATACCGGTAACCCGGGCGTACCCCATGCGCAGCGATGTTCCCGGCGAAACCTCGGACCACCGCCACCACCGGTCGCTTTACATAGCTCATGGAAGCGTGAACGGCACAGACAATTGGAGCGAAGAGCCCGGCCACGGCTTCACAGTTCACGATACAACCGACGAGATGGTGAGCGGACCGGTCTTTGGGCGCATGGCTACGACCTCGTTTTGGACCGACCGTGAGGGCCGCCGCATCTTGGAGCAAAAGCTCTCGGTTACCGTATGGAGAGGGAGCGCGGAGTATCGCATGATGGATGTGGACGTAACGCTGATTGCCTCCTACGGCGACGTCCTCTTTGGGGACACAAAGGAGGGCGGCATTCTCTCCGTTCGTGTGGCCACACCCATGGATGTGCGCAACGGCGGGCGCATCCTCAATTCCTGGGGCGGCATAAATGAGCAGGAAACCTGGGGACGACCGGCGCATTGGTGCAGCTACTGGGGAACGGTTCAAGACCGTCCCGTGGGGATTGCGGTGATGGATCATCCTGTGAGCTTCCGCCATCCCACATATTGGCATGTGCGGGACTACGGGCTCATGACTGCCAACCCCTTCGCATGGCACGACTACACGGGAGGGCGCATACGGGGAGACTACGTGTTGCAGGCTGGAAGCCGCCTGGGTTTCAGGTACCGCGTACTCGTTTGCACCGGAGAACCGGATGCAGCAGATTTGGCGGGGCGGTATCTGGATTTCGTAGCGCCTCCCGTTGCCCGAGCCGTGTAACGCCCGCATCAGGGAGCAGAGCCGGCACAGGTTGTGCCCACAAAAGACGGACCATGCGGCATAGGAGTGTGCATTCGATGGACTACAAAGTCGTGTTGCTCGCGGGTTTGCTGGGGGCGGCAATTACGCCTGCCGGAGCCGATGTCGTCAAGGCGATTTCCCTAGCTGTGGGAAGCGCAATGGAGCAGGCCGCGCTCTATGCGCCCAGCGGCTGCACCGAAGTAGGGGGCGCAAGGCAGATGGAAAAAGGCGGAAGCTTCCTCTATCGCTTGCCGCTCGTTCCCGGGGCGAAAGTCGAGCTGCAATTCACCGTTACCGGTGATCCTGCCGTTGCAGTGTCGCTGCCCAACGGAAAGCACATCCCGATACAGTGGGTGCGCCGGGATTCCGTGGGGTTCGTTCGCACGACCATACCGCAGACCGCACCGGTGGGCGGTTTGATGCGGTTCATCTTTCGTGCGCCACGGGGCACCGTGACGATCCGCGACGCCAAGGTCACGCTGCACTTGCCGGATCGCGACCGCACAGGATTGGGGGATCATATCGTTCGTATGATGAACGCGGGTACCGCCCTGCGCCCTTCCATCCCAACTGGGCCCACACGACCCCACACGTCCTTTCAAACCGGAGAGCCTTGGCAATCGCGCATCGCAGTCCCCACGGACGCTGTGCTCGCCTACACAGACGCAGGGGACATCATGCGCACATGGGCAGACGCCGGCTATGTGCTTCAGACGATGGGCGGATTTCGGGATGGGCCCGCCTATGCCAAAGCCCACCCGGACGAAGTGCAGACGGATCGCAACGGCAACGCGCTGGTCATCGGCGGCAATAGCTATTACATGGTGCCCACCCAAGCCCGGGTAGACTGGGCGGTTCGATATTTCGAGCAGGCGTTGAGGAACGGCTCAGAAGCAGTATGCCCAGAGGAGCCCGAAATGTTCACCGCAGCCGGCTATTCCGAAGCATTCAAGCGCGAGTGGTTGGCTCGGTACGGCACACCCTGGCAGCCTCCCCACAGCAGCGTGGATGCGCGATGGAAGGCCGAACAGCTCAAGGGATATCTGGAACGGCGCCAAATAGAAGCGATCTTGGACGATGCACAGCGGGTGAAGCCCTCTGCAACCAGGATGGTTGCCGTCCACAGCCCGGTAACCTATTACCAATGGGGAATACCCGTTCCCCACTACGCGCTCCTCCAAATCCCTTCCCTTCAGGAGATGATCGGCCAAGTGTGGACCGGCACCGCTCGCAGCCCCGCCCGCGTGGCCGGTGTCCGCTCGGAGCGCACCTTCGAGGTGGGATACCTGGAATATTCGTCCCTATACAATCTCGTGCGGGGTACGGGCAAGCGGATGTGGTTCCTGATGGACCCCGTAGAGGATAATCCGGATCGGCCCATGCAGGATTACCACATCAACTACGAGCAGACGCTGATCGCTTCCCTGATGTTTCCTCAAGTGCACAATTATGAAGTGATGCCGTGGCCTCAGCGTGTTTACGGAAGGGTTCCTCCCGCCTACGCAACGGAGATCAACACCGTCGTTGGGACGCTCTGTGATCTCTGGCGTTATCCGGCAGGATCGTTGATTGCCGGTAGTCCCGGGGTTGGGACCTTCTACGCCGACAGCATGGGCTGGCAGCGCGGCGATCCGTCGCCGAGCGACTACGACGGCTTCTATGGGCTTTGCCTGCCCTTCGTGCTTCGCGGAGTGCCTGTGGAGCTGCTTTCGCTGGATCGTTCCGCGGAACCTGGTTACCTAGACCGGATGAAGGTGCTCCTTCTATCCTATGAATTCCTGAAGCCCGCGAGCCAATCCATCAACCGCAGTTTGGCCGCTTGGGTGCGGCAGGGAGGGTCTCTTGTAGTGTTTGGAGGGAAGGATCCCTACAGCGATGTGTCCGACGCGTGGTGGAAGAAAGCCGGATATCCATCGCCGGTAGATGAGCTGTTTGCGCAGATGGGCCTTGCCGCGCGTCTGTCGGACGAAGTACTGGCCGCACCGGGAGTGCATCCTTCTGAGATGGCGACGCTGCTCGCGGCTGCGGGAACGTACCACAATCTGGAGAACCGAAAGAAGTACACGCTGGATCTCACTCCGTACGTTCAGCAGACCGGTTCGGTGTCTGTGCTCTTTGGTGATGCAACTCCCAACGATGGGTGGGGAGCATTGGTAGCGTCGGCGGAGCTGCGCATCGGCTCTCGCCTCGCTGCCGCCTTCACGGCAGGTTCGGAATTGGAAACGCGCTTCCTTTCCGAAGACCACGGCAGCATGGTCAACACCGCAGGCCGCTTTGCCGACGGAAACAGCTACTGGGTGTACCGGTTTGACAACCTGCCGCGCAATCAACGCATCACCCTTACAGTAGATATGGGTAACGGCTTCCTGGTGAAGGCTTCGCCGTCACCCCCCGCAGGTCCGGTGCTGGAAGCTGCCTCCGACACGCTGGGTGCGAAACTGGCCCATATCCGCGTGGAGGGCGGGTACGAGGTTACGCCCTGTGCCCAACCCTCCGGAGCCACGGTGCTCTATCGCCTTACTGGGACGAACACTCCTGTCGTGTGGTCGGTGCCCGTGGGGAAGGGACGCTTGGTTTTCGCCGGTATCGCTCCCGGCTGGCTTACGCTCGCAGAACAGGGATCGTTGTTCATTAGAGCTTTGGCTCGGTACTGCTACGGCGACACCTACCGGGAGGCGTCCGGCTTTGTTGCCGATCGAGGCCCAGTCAAGGCAGTGCGGTCCCTGGGTAAGGCGGTGGATCTCGAAGGAAGTTATGTGGACCTGCTGCAACCCTCCCTCCCGTTGGTTCAAAATCCCACGGTCTCCGCACACTCTTGGGGTCTCTATCTGGCAACAGGGCCGTTGGCTGCGCGATCGCCCAGGCTGCTGGCCGCATCAGGACGGGTGCGCGCCCGATTGGAAACCAAAGGTCTTACGTCCGTGCTGGTTCAGGCGCCGGCCGATACGATTGGCTGTTGCCGTGTTTGGACCGGCGGCCGGCATCTGTTGGGCGCAAAGGCCTTCACCTACTATGGAGAGCCGGTACCCGTGACCATCCTTCCCGCCGGAGACACCTTGTTGGCGCAATATCCCAATAATCCCGACGGTGTAGTTCTGCGCATGGCATGGCGCTGATGTGCCCCGAAGCTGCCGGCACCATGGCCGCGGGCAAACAGTGTACAATAGTTTGCGCGAGAATGCGGGCTGCCTGGCCACCCAAGGGGCGAGTACGTGTGCCGGGGCTCGGCTCCACGATCGGGCAAGCGGCGCAGAGGCAGTGCAGAGTGTCCGGCTCCCCCACACAACATCCGTCGAGGGTTTGGCCGGCGGACGGGCAAATGCGCTCCGGAGGTAACGTTCTATGGCGAAGCTGCTGTTGATCTGTCCAGATGGGCGCAAGCGCGTGCAGGTTGAGGTGGCGGCTTCTTTGGCAGGGCATCGGGTATATAGTGCCGGGGATCTTGCAGAAGGATTGCGCCTAGCAGAGGTCTACGTTCCCAATGCCGTGATCCTTAGTCCCCTTCTGGATGCCGATGAAGCGCGCGCGTTTGTGGAGACCTTGCGCAACCACCGGCGCGCCTCGTTGCGAAGGGCGATTGTCGTTACGCCCCACTCCCTATGCGCCCATGACGATCGCACGGTTCGATCCAACGGCCGGAGCCCGCGCAAACTTTTTGAGGCGTTGCAAAGGGAGCTTGCCGCCGCGGGGGTCGAAGAAGTGCCCAACGGAAGCGGAGGATCCGTTCCATGAGCAACCGACCGCCCCTTCGTTCTGCCATTGTCCTCGCTGCCGGCCAGGGTCGTCGGTTTTGGCCCTTCAGTGAGGTCCGGAATAAGTGCGCCTTTCCCGTGGGAAATGTGCCGAACGTGCGTCGGGTCGTTCAAATCCTCCAAGCCGCAGGGGTGGAACGGGTCGTCGTTGTGGTGTCGCACCACAGCGCTTCGGTGCGCGCCGCCTTGGCAGGTCTGGACCGCACAGTGGCTATCGCAGAAGCCGGGGCAACGGCTGGTACTGCCGGCGCCTTGCTGACCGGCCTTCGACTGCTGGACGATGGGCAGCTTCTGGTAGCGTACGGGGACACAGTCCTCACGGAGGCTTCGGTTCAGGCGGTGCGGCAAGCGGAAGCTCCGGCAGCAGCTCTGGTGACTCCCATGCCCAACGGGGAAGGGACGCTATGGTATGGTGCCCATGTAGAGGGCGGCGTTGTGCGCGATATCGTGGCCCATGATGCCGATGCGGACACGCGCCTGTGCGGGTTGTTCGTAGTTCCGCGCGAGATCGAGCCGTACCTCGTGGATAACCCGGGGTTCATGGGGCGTGTGCCCGTCGGCGGAATGCCTCCCCTGGAGCCCGATCTAGCCCAATCCCTTGCAGACTGGGCCGGCACCATAGCTGCAGTGTACGCATCCGACTTCGTGGTGGATATGGACAAGCCGTGGCATGGGCTCGAGGCGAACTTGCAGGTTGCTCACGACGTTACATCGAGATTGCCCGAGAACCGCATTCACCCCACTGCCCGCATCCACGACAGCGCCGAGATTAGCGGCTTCGTAGAGGTGGGCGCGCGCAGTGTGATTGGGCCCCGCGTGATTATCGGCGGCAACACCATCATCGGCACCGACACTACAGTCACCAACGGAGCCATCCTGCGTGGGCGCAACGTGATCGGGGACCGGTGCAGAGTGAGTGACTATTGTCTCGTAAGCGAAGGATCGGTTATAGGGCACCGATGCATTGTTGGGCATGGCGCCGAGCTCGATGGAGTGCTGCTGGATGGTGCTTATCTTTACCATTACTGTGAGATATCCGGCGTGGTGGGCCAAAGCGTGGACATCGGGGCGGCAACGGTGTGCGGCACGCTGCGCTTCGACGACGGCGCGGCGGAACATCGCATCGGCGGCCGGCGTGAACGCCCCGCATTCGGAGCCAACGCTTCCTATTTCGGGGATTTCAGCCGCACCGGCGTAAACGTGATCACCATGCCGGGCGCGAAGATTGGAGCGTATTCGTGCGTGGGAGCCGGCATCGTAGTGTACGAAGACGTACCCAGCAGGACCCTGCTCTTACTCAAGCAGGATACCGTGTCCCGGCCGTGGGGTCCGGAACGGTACGGCTGGTGAGCGTCACTGCACGACGCCGCCTTTCAGCAAGCTGCAGAATGTCTCCACAACAGTCCCGTCAAATTGTGTTCCGGCACAGTTCCTCAGTTCCGAAGCGGCAGTTTCGGGGGACCGGCGGGCGCGGTAGACCCGGTCACTCGTCATCACTTCGTAGGCGTCTGCCACGGCGATGATGCGCGACAGCAGAGGGATCGCTTCGCCTCGAAGGCCGTCCGGATAACCGCTGCCGTCTGGCCGTTCGTGGTGGTGACGCACAACGTTGGCCACGTAGGCGAGTTCGTGAACGTGGTTGAGGATCTCGGCGCCCTTGCTCGGGTGGCGCCGCATGATCTCCCACTCTTCCGCCGTAAGGGCGCCCGGCTTGTTGAGGATGCCGTCGGGCACTGCGATTTTGCCCACGTCGTGCACCAAGGCAGCGAATTCCAAACACGTTATCTCCGATGCGGGTAGACCCAGTGAGGCGCCGACAGGAGCTGCCAGAGCCGCCACGCGGCGCGAATGCTCGGCGGTGTACGCCTCCTTTGCGTCAATTGCTGCCGCCAACGCCCGGATGGACTGGGACATCACTCGCTGCCCTTCGTTGGAATGGCGCGCACGCTCGAGGCGACTGCGCTCGACATTCCGCTCGATCATCACCGGCAGCTCCCGGATGCTGATCGGTTTGGAGATGACGTCGGCGGCGCCGTCACGCAGGGCCGTGCGGGCAAGGCCGGATCCCCCGTACCCTGTGATGAGCACGATGGGCAATCCGGGATGGGCTTGAGACACGTTGCGTGCAAAGCCTATACCGTCCATTCCCGGAAGGACGACGTCGCACAAAACCAGGTCGAAGGGCTCCCAAAGGAGGCGAATGATGCCATCCTCTGCGTTGGATGCCGTGCGTACTCGGTAGCCGAGCTCGCCCAGCGCCGTGGCCAGCAGATCTCTCACTGCGTCGTCATCGTCTACCACGAGGATGCTGAGAGCCGCGGAACGATGGGCTTTCGAGTGCTCCCCCACCGGCTGACGGGAGCGCGTGACTTCAGGCATGATGGGAGGCTCCATTTGTTCGGCCGCAATTATACGCCTGGCAAGAATACCTGTCAAGCCGGTGCCTCTGCGTTGGTAATCGCTGCACGGACCGCGTCCGGCAGCGCGAGACAGTCCACGCTCGGCAGCCCCAAAAAGGCAGGAATGCCTGAGCGCATAGAGAACTGAATGGCAGTTACGCTTCGACGGAGAAGGCATGTGGGCGCTCGTCGCGCGGCGGCATGGTTGATTGGGTTGGCGGTTCTCCTTTTGGGCATTCTATGCACCCATCCTTCCACGGGCTGGATAGCAAGAGTATGCTGGAGCTACGCCGTTGCCAAGTCTCCCGTTTTGCTCACGGCGGCGCGCAGCCTCGGGATCCGCAGCGACCTTGTGCGGGAAACGCCAAACGCAGCACAAGAAGTTGTCTCCCGGGTGTTGATGGAGGCCGAGCGCCGCGCGGACAATCCGGCAGACGCGCTCTTCGTTGCCCAATATGATCCCCGCACAGGGCACTGGCGACCGCCCCGCGAGGCTCTTCCGTTTCTGGAGCGACTTGCAGAGGGCTTCCCCGAGCGTCCGGAACCCGCCGCAGCCCTATGCGTTGCATGCACCGACATCCTGCGCTTCGATCGGGAAGCCGAACAGGCGGCGTTGTCGGCGCAACCATCTCCCATACGCTCCTTTCAGCTTTCGCCGCTGGAGCGCGCTCGAAACGAGCAAACCCTTGAAATGCTGCTGCGCGCGGCCCGCCGAGGGAAACGCGCGGATCCCGGCAATGGGTTCTTCCCGAGCATGCTATCCGTCGCCCTGTTCGCCGGCCACCGGGATCAGGAAGCCCTCGAAGCACTGCATCGTGCCGGAGGCTCCGCCCGCTGGGACGACTATGTCTTCATAGAACCCGCAGAGCACATGCGCTTGCAGCAGCTCGTTTTTGGACGGCAGCCTGCCGTCGTGAGCGAACTGGAGCGCGCGGCCGTATTGCTGCCACACCTCGGACGCTTCCGCGAAGCCATCCGAGTGGCCTTGTATCACGCCGTGCGCGCGGAACAACAGGGTGATTACCGCACCGGCCTGGCAATACGCAAAGACATAGCGCAATGCGCCATGGTCATGGGTAGGAGCAGCCGCACAATGATCCAGGCGTTGGTGGCTGCGGCCCTAACAACGACCGCCGCCACCTGGCCGGCAGGAAGGGTGCGTTTAGGGGGCTCCAGGCTGCCACCCGATGAATTGGCTCGGCGCCGGGAGGCTGCCTTCCTTGGGTTTGTACGCACGCAGGAAGGGCCGGCTTCCGCTGCGTGGTTCGCCAGCCAGATCCGCAACGCCCATGAAGTCCGTGAGGTCGCTCGCGCTGCAGCAGAACACGGGGCCTTTGAACCTCCATACAGGGCGATCGCCATAGGGTGGTCCTTGGGCGCCGCGATGCTCGCATGCTGCCTATGGTGCCTTGGAATGGCGGTGCTGACGCAGATCCTTCTGCGGACGAGGAAGGAGATGTGGCAGATTGCCGCGTTGGGGCTCATTGCGATCGGAAGCGCCGCATGGCTGGCGCGTTGTGTATACGCCAACGTCGCCATTCTCACGATGTTGTCTGACGTCTACGGCCTGTTGGAGGCCTCCGCCAAAGAAGGCTGGGTCAGCCATGCGTCCCTAATGGCAGGCGCGGCGGGCACGCTGGTAGTGTTGGGTTCGATCTTGCCCGCGGTGATCGGGGTGCTCGCGGGCAAGTTTACGAGCGCCGGCATGATGCGGGGTGCAGCCCTAGGGCTCGCAGCGGCGGCCTTCGGTTACTGTTTGGCCTGCGGGCTCGTGTGCGTCCTCATTGTTCGGCAGGAAAACCGTACCGTTCGGATCCTGCAGCAGATGCATCAGAGCGAATTGGTGTACGCGGCCCGTCTTTTAGGGAAGCCGGTGCCGTGGCAGGCGCCGCCTTAATAAGCGAGTGTGAAGCAAAAAGCCCCGAGGTTGCGCAAGTACGGCTTCCTCGGGGCTTGCCCAAACGTGTTCGGATTAGGCTGCGACTGCTGCACCACAAACCGATTGGCGCCGATCCATCTCGGCATCGAAAACGTCCCTCGGATGCATGTAGACCACAGTTCCGTCGGGCGCGAGGCGGCGGTCGGCGTGCCTGTCCAGGTAGCGAAGCACCTGCAGGGGCACGGATATCTCCACCGGCTCCTCCATGGCGCCGAATTGCAGGCGCACCGTGATATGCTGTTCAAAGGTATACACCGTACCGTCTCCTCCCTTGCTGCCGCTCCCGATACATCCCCGCCGGATCATTCTCCAAAAGGAGAGACGTAGTTCGGGCTCTAAGGTTACGCAGATCTGCCGGGCAATTGGACGGCTGGGGAGAAGCCGGAAGCATCACGGTACGAGCCAGCGGCCGTCTTTATGTATCAGTTCGCCGTCTGCATAGATCGCGCCGCCCTGCCTAAGGTCGCAAACCATATCCCAATGGATGGCCGAGTCGTTTAGGCCGCCTGTGTCTGGATAGGAGGCCCCGAGGGCCAGGTGGCACGTTCCGCCTATCTTCTCGTCGAAGAGTGTGTTCCGGGTGAAGCGGGTGATATTGTAATTGTTGCCGACAGCGACTTCGCCCAGATATCGGGCGCCGGGATCCGTGTCCAACATTGCGCGAAGATACTCCTCGCCCCGCCCCGCTTCTGCTCGCACCACACGACCCTTCTCGAACCAGAGGTGTACATCCTCCACGTCGCGCCCATTGGCGACGGCGGGGTAGCTGAAGCGTATGTGCCCGCGAGCCGTGTCTTCAACCGGGCTCGTGAATACCTCCCCCGAAGGGAAATTGCGCCGCCCGTCGCTGTTGATCCACCTTCTCCCCGCCACCGAGAGCTCCAGATCCGTGTCCCGTGCCACGATGCGCAGGGTGCGCACCTGCTCGAGGCGGTTCGCAATCGCCTGCTGCTGCACCGAGAAAGCCCTCCACGCTGCGATGGGATCCTCCTGGGTAAGAAACATGGCGTGGTAGACGAAGTCTTCGTACTCCCGTAGCGAGAGACCCGCCTCCTGGGCCAAGGCGTGGGTAGGAAAGAGTGTGCTGCACCAGCGGAGATCGCCCGCCGCTGCGCGTTGGCGGGTGATGCGCCCCAACTCACCAAGGGCTCGCGCGCGTCGAGAAAGCTTTGCCGCGTCGGCCCCGGCGGCTTCGCGCGTGTTGTAGGGCGCATTGATCGTAAGGCGAGTGGTCACCGTCTGCGCCTGTAGAAGCTCCCACGGTGCCACCCAGTCCAGATGCTCCGGCTGGGCGTGGCCGTAATAAAGGGCGGATTGGCCGTCGAATGAAAGTTCGTGGGACACGAAGGCGCCAGCCTGCAGCGCGAGCCGGTAGATTTCGGTAAGGAGCTCAGTCGCCAGCGGTGAAGTGCGCACGAGAAAGATGTCTCCCTCGCGGACACTCAACGAATAATTAAGAAGCGTTTCGGCGAAGCGAACCACGAAGATGTTGGCCATCAAAGGAACCCTTGTTGAGACACTCTCGGACTTTGCCGCTGCGGATCCGCTGTCGTTTCGACATACCCTTCACTTTACGGAAGGTTCTTGGAATGGGTGTCGTCCGACCAAACGAGATCATGCGCCTGCTCGGCTCTGCCCGTCCGGCGGGTGGGCGGCAGACGGCTGTGTGCGCAAGGGAGCAGCTCTGCATAGAGGACCATCGCTTGCGCTCGCAGCGTGGTCATCCGCACTCAATAGATACCCCTCAGACGATCCTTCATCGGCGCATACAGCGGCACACAGGGGCATTACGCGTGGGCCCAGCCCCGTCCAAAGGATACCTCCGCACGCATCACCAAACCACACCAGGCCACAAGGCACACATCAAAGAGCGGATACTCCCCATCCTTGCGGAGGAGCCCGTTGCCATAGGTATA
>JBMFSQ010000017.1:0-68606 GCA_049967475.1 Chthonomonadales bacterium
AGCACCCCTACCTCTACTGCGACCACGACCCGGTGAACGCGGTGGATCCTGGGGGACATTTCTGGTTCTTCGTGTTGGCAGCGTTGCTCCTGATCGGGGGCGCAGGATGTGGGTACCGCGATGGGTCCAATAGCGGAGACGGTGGCGATCACAGGCGCTTACCCGACTTCAACCCCAACCCTGACGAACATCCGGGCGTTTCAGGCCCGCCGATGCCTAGCCCGCCGCCATCGCCCCCGGACTGGCCAGAACCTTCGGAAGGCGATCGCGGGAAGAACTCACATGGAGGCCCGAAGCAGGGTGAGTGATCGGGCTGACCGACGACGCTAAATCACGGTACCGTATGCGAGGGGTGTCAATGTCCTTCATTCTCGATCCATGCAATCGCCGTGCGGACGGATTGTTGCGCGGCATGTGGGCCGGTGTTCGCACCGGGGCCGTTTTGTTCCTCCTCTGCGGCTGCCAACCCTCGCTGGCAGACGATCGTCAAGTGCAGCAATGGTGGGGTGAGTACCAACAGTGCTTTGACGTATGGCTCCGCCCAGATGCCTTCCGCCTGCGCGCCCTTGCCTCCCGCATGAAAGGCGAAATGGTACTGGCCACGAACCCGCGCGCCGATCGCGTGGAAGCAGCCGCCATCGTCGCTGCCGCCGGCACAGAACTGCGGGAGTGGCCTGATGCAGAGCGCGCAGTAAATACGGTCACGCAGCTAATGCGCTCGGCCCAAGCTTCCCCGTCTGAGCAGGCTCGTTGGGAGCAATGGGCGAACTACCGTCTTTTCGCAATCCGGGCAGAACAGGGGGATTGGGCGGGTGGCACGTACTACCTTGTTCGAGCTGACTGGCCGAGGTACGTCCATTCGCTTCTCCCCATGACGGCAATCTGTGTGGCCTGGGCCCTACTCTGGTTGCTTTCGACACCCGGCACGCGCGATCAGCGGAAGCGCATTCTCCAGCTTGTTCTGCTCTCCTGCGTTCCTGCGTGCCTTGCCCTGACGTACGACGGCTTTCCCCTTGTGCTAAGTGCCATAATCTACGGCAATGCGGGCGCCAGCGCGGCCTTCAGGCACTCAGATTTGGTGGTTCGCAGTGCGGCGATGCCTATGTGGTCCTTGGCGATGCTTGCGATCGCTGCTTTTTTCTCTCGCACCCTCCCTAACCCCGGTCGGGAGACACCTGGTTGCCCAAGCCTGCAGTCGGAAAGCGAGCCGCGTGCCTTTTCTCCACGGAACGCGCTATGGCGGGCGATATTGGCCGTTTCGCTCATTGTGTTCATGACGGAGGCATTCGCCGCTGATCTGCCCGGCGCCATCCGGAAGCTTTTTTCCTGGGCCTTTGTGCTGCAACCATCCCACGGATTGCCGTTGATCGGAAACGGATTGATGATACCGCCCGGTGAAGAAGTTCTTTTCCGCGGTGTGATTTACGCTCGGTTGAGTGAGCTTTACTCTGATTGGTTTGCCATTCTGTTCAGCGCGTCACTCTTCGCCGCCTCCCACTCCGTGAGCAGCCAATTTCGGTGGCTCTTTTGGCTCGGCGTCCTTCAAGCGGTACTGTTCAAAATCACGCGTTCCGTGTATCCTTGCATCGCGGCGCATGGCCTAGGGGCCATCATCAACACCGCTGCCCAAATCAGCGGATAAGAAGGACGCAGCTCCAATGGCGGCCCTTCTTCTAACCGCGGCGATTGATTGCGACGTACGGTATGTGACTATTTCGACTGAACAGCGGTGTTGATCATGGCCCAGCCCTCTGCTTCCTGCGGTAGGGGGGAACTACCAGCCAAAACCTAGTACCCGTGATGCGCATGGGCTGGGCGATGCCATGATCCGGTACCGCGACGGAATGTTACAGGGGCGGGGTTTTCATGGTGAGCCAACGCTTCTATTGCTCTGGGAACCCGTGCCCCATTTCTTCAGAAGGACCCTTCCGCTGGCGCCGTGGTGCCTTGTGGGCGGCCTAGTGGTAGGGCTTGTGAAGTATGCGTTGGTGGATCGGCGTAGCTTCTATTTCGTTGGCCGCCAGGCCGAGGCTGCCAACGCTCGGGATACTCTCCGCACATGGCTGAGGCTCGCTACATAGACCGTCCCCAAAACGCCTGGAGTGCGCCTTGCAGCTAGAGGCCCGCGTGGCTATACTCACGGGCTTCCGCCGCATCAGCCGCACCGCAACTACAGCATGCGCATTCGTGACGTCCTACCGCGCCAGATACTGGCGAAACGACATTCCTCCAGCCAAAGAGCCCTCGAAGCGCCCCACGATTTCCGTCCCCCGCGTAACCGTGCCCGACACTTCCCCGGAGGGTTCGATGCGCAATCGCCCCACATTCCCGCGGTTATCGGAGAGCGCCGCCGTTCCGAACAGCGAAGGGTTGCGTCCCGGCAAGGCAACGAGGCTGTTCGCAAACTCCAAATCCGTCTCGATGTTCGCCGTGTAGCCGTTGTCTAGGCGTACGGAAAGGGTGTCCGGGGTGCGCATACAGTTCTGCAGCCCGGTAAAGCGTGAACGGAGGAGCCGTCGGCTGCCCGTGGCGCGCCCGACCCCCGGGATCTCCACCTCGAATTGCCACCGCATTTCGGGCTCATGAGCAGTGGTAATCACCTTCGCCGTGGCGCTCAACCCCGGAGAGCCGGCTGTGCGCTCATAACCCACGGGGTCTACCGCGGGGATGGTGGTGACGCCCTCTGCGGCAACGTACGTCGTATTCAGAAGATATGCGGCGCAAGCAGCGAGGGCAGCCTCCGGCTCGGCCTCGGAGTACCGGAGTGCCTCGGTGAGGCGCGCCGTGTCCAAGAGGGCTTCGGCGAGGCGCTCCGAGGCGTTCATGCGCTTCCCTGCGGCGTAGCGTACCCCTGCCGAGGCTACAGCCGCACCGCCGGCGACGACTGCAGCGCCGATCAATCTTTTGAGTAAGGAACCCACCATATACCACCCCCTCATGGCATCGTTTGGCCACAGCGCTCTTCACGAGATAGACGCATCCGCACTGCGCCCGGTTTCCCAATCACGGCGCCGTCAGGTCCTTCATTTCAAATGGATGCGCTCCCCTTTCCACCCATCCGGCGGAGGCACCGGAGCCGGCGATTGCGGCTGCGCTCCAATCAGCGCGCTTCGGGACCAAAGACTCGAACTAAAGCCCAAGGGTGCGGCGCACCAATTCGCTTCGGTGGTGGAATTCCCGGTCGTCCAAAACGGGTGCCGCTCCCGATGTGGGGAGCATGCGCTCCAGCGTCACCCAGGACTTGCATCCGCCGTACCGGCTTTGCATCGGCAGTACGAATGGTTGGGGAAGGCGATAGACGCGGAGAACGATTACGAAGAGCGGGTCGTAGGGATTGAAATCCAGGCGCGTGCGGATGTATCGGTCGTTCCAGATGTGATGGTCCGAAAGCCGGTAAAGCGCCTCTTCTGAAGCCGCCTGGCCTACGGAGTGGACCACCGCATAGCTCTCCAGGGTGACGATACGGGCATCATAGCCGGCAGACTGGATGCACTCCAGATCGCGGATTGCTTCCGGCGCCAGAAGGTCCGCATTCTGGTGCTCGTATGTGGGCATCAAAAAGAATTCCGTGTCGGATACCCGGAAGGCGCCGTCTTCCTCATGGATGCCGCCTTTGCGGAGCAAAACAATCTGCCGGCCGCTGGCGAGGGCGGCGCAAACCACCGCCCATTCCTTGAAGGCGCGGTTATTCTCCTGAAGCATCAATCGCCTCCATGAGGGCGTCAATCCCGGCCTGGGCCACATCCCGATCCTGGTCCGGCGATCCGCTGCTGCATCCCACTCCGCCTACGCACAGGCCATGCACGAAGATGGGCAATCCACCGCCGAAGATGGTAAACCGTCCGCCGTGGCTCGCGTGGATGCCGAATGCGGGGCCGCCGGGTCCGCCCACTTCCGCGTATTGATGGGTCGCCATGCGGGTGGACGCCGCCGTAAAGGCTTTGTTGATGGCGATCTCTACGCTCGTGAGCTTGGCGCCATCCATTCGGTAGAAGGCGAGGAGTATTCCGGCTTCGTCCACGATGGCGATATCCATATCCACGCCGATTTCCCGCGCCCGCCGCACGGCTCCCTCCAGAATCACGCGGGCACCCTCCAGCGTGAGCTTCACAAGCCCTTTGCGCAGCAGCGGCATAGGTCTACCTCCTTAGGGCTATGGATCGCGCGCGGCAGGCGGCTGATCCTTACGCCACACGGTGCTCGGCAGCACCCCGTTCGATCCCCAGAATATGCAGATTGTGAACGCGCTCCCACCCAATCGTGGTTTCTGGTCCATGGCCCGGATACACGCGGGTGTCGTCCGGCAATACCAGCAGGCGCTTCTGGATCGAGGCGATAAGTTCTTCGATAGAGCCTCCCGGCAAGTCCGTCCTTCCTATTGAACCCGCAAAGAGCACGTCACCCGTAAGGATGAAACCTTCCCCAAGGAAGCATACCCCACCGGGCGTGTGGCCTGGCGTGTGGACTACGGTGAGATGATGCCGGCCGATGCGGATGCGCTCGCCCTCTTTGAGAAAGTGCCTCGGTTGGAAGGGCTGCGGTGCATCCATGCCCATCCACGCAGCCTGCTCCTCCAGTGTGTCCAGGAGAGGAACGTCGTGTGGATGGAGGGCCACGGACACGCCGAAGCGGCGTACGAAGTGGGCGTTGGCTGCCACGTGGTCCGCATGAGCGTGGGTGTTGAGGACCTCGCGGAGCCGCCACCCGTTGCGCTCGATCTCTGCGGCGACGCACTCACTGCCCGCCGTGGGATCAACCACCACCGCATCTCCCGTAGCGGGGTCCAGCACTACATACGTATTGTTGTCCAGATACCCCAGGTTAAACCTGAAAACCTTCATGTTGCAATCCCTCCGGAGGAAGCCATATCTTGGCCAGCGCCATTCTACGGTGTGGCGGGAGGGCAATCTGTGATCTCCATCACACTTTTTTGTGATCTTGATCACACTCAGTTCCCGGATGATCGGGAGGCCGGTGTAACGTATGGGGCGCTGCAGGGGTCGAATGGGTACGTTATTGGGATGTGGAGGGTTCTTGGAATGACTGGGCGGGGCGTCTACGAACGTACGGCGGCGTGGATCGGTGTATTTACGTCCCTTGCGGCGGTTGCCGGCGCTTTCCAAGGCGCATCTCCACAACCGCCCCCGTTGCAGGGATCCGTTGCCGATGCCTTGGTGGGCATAGAAGTGGTGAACCGTTCCAAAGATGATGCCGTCCGCCAGATACGGAGAGGCAACGGGGTCGTCCTGCGGCCAGACGGCTTCGTGCTGGCTCCGGCCGCCCTCTTCTCCACCAGGATGGAGGTGGCGGGCTCTCGTGAAGAGGCAGCCGCCCAGTCTATAACGGTTACCGCATGGCCCGGGACGCCGCGCTCCGTTCGGTTGGGGGCACATGCTCCACGATATCTGCCGAAGGGGATCGGTTACACAGTCGTCAAGATTGACGATGCGGCTCTGACGGCGGTTCGCACCCTCCTACCGAGCGGCCTGCCCGCCGGTGGAGGGCCGCTCACCGTGTGGTGGAGCACATGGACTGATGCCGGCGGCTTCCAGCTAGCCCAGCATCGTGACGTGGCCGCACTTCCTGCCGAGCACGCTGCGGATGCAGACCGCGTCGGCTTCGACCACCCGTCGGATGGAGTGCCCCTCGGAGCCGTGGTAACAGGCCCTGAGGGCTTGGTAGCAGGGATGGTGGACACGCTCCAGAACAACCAAGCCGTTGATTTTGCAACCATGGCGGCTCTCAATCGCGTTACCAACTGTGTGTCCCCGCTTCCTCTCCCCGATGGTCCGTACCAGTCACTTGCCCGCCGGCAGGCACCCCCGCCTCCTCCCATGGTGGAGATCCCAGGAGGGCGCTTTCTGGTGAGCCCTGCACTCTCGGCGCAGCAGCCCGATTTGGAAGGTTCCGCCACAGCGACCGTAGCGCCCTTTAAGCTGGACCGCTACCAGGTGACGAATGAGGAGTACTACGCTTATTGGCGCACGCTCCCCCAGGAGAAGCGGCGCGAATTGGGCTTCCGAAGCAACTATTATCCGCGCACCTGGGCGCCATGGCCGGCGGATCCCCCCTTCCCGGCGGAGCTGGCTCGGCTCCCGGTTCTGGGGGTGCCGCTGGAAGGCGCTCAAGGGTATGCGGCTTGGAGGGGAAAGCGCCTCCCCACACCCTACGAATGGTCCTTCGCCGCACTCGGCCCCCTGGGCGAAACGGGAGGCCCGGCATGGATCCGCCGATATCTTGCCGATCGGGATATGGCATGGCGGCGCATCTGCCTTCTTCATGGCGAGTATCTGCAACGGCATCCCGAACTCGGCCAGCGCGGCGCGCTTTTGGGCGGCTGGAACCAATTGCCGTGGATCGCGATACCCGCCTTCCTTCGTGACGCATCCATATGGTCCAAGGAGACGATAGACACCTACCTGGATCCTCTGTGGGCCATGTGGAAGGACCCGATCTACGTGCTGCCGGTCGGCTCGCGGGAGTACGACGTAAGCGAATACGGCGTGGCGGACATGGTGATGAATGGTATGGAACAAGTAGTTCCTTATCCGGGACCGCCGGTGCGAGGACAACCCCGATACATGGGGGTGGAGTGGCTCCCCCGTGTCCCTACACCCGCAGATCCCTGGATGCCCATCCACATCGAAGCCCTCACCAACGGCCTCCCGCTTCAACCCCTCTCACGCCTTTACCGCAGGAAGATCCTGGGACCCTCCACGCCGGATCTGCTGCTGTGGTCCAACCTGGATGAGACGGCGCAAATGCTTCAGCCCCTCTCAGGATGGCGGCTCTTCATGACCGGCGCTTCAGAGGTGGATGCCGTCTTGTGGCCGCGCGGCGCCAAGGCTACCACACTATTGGGGCCGCCGGCAGGGCTGGCTGTGTGGCAGGGCACGCCACGCCACTTCCATAGGGAGATGGGGCGCGAGATCCCCCTTGAAGCGCCCGAGCCGCACCCTTCGCCTGGGCCTCAGCTCTTCTATTATCTGCCTACAGGCTTCCGATGCGCGCGGTAAGAGCAGGCGGAGATGTTACCGCGCCAGGCGGAGCTTGATGGTAACAATCTCGAAGGGCTTGACCGCGAAGGACACCTGGCTCCCTGTGACGGGCAGGTCCTCTTGATCCCGCTCCAGCAGGTCGCACAGATGCGCCGAAGCCACGGGCAGCGAGGTCTTCAGGCATACGGAACCGCGCGTATTGAATGCCTCGTAGAGCCGCACCACAACAGCATCCTCTTCTTCTGCCTTCTTCACCGCCTCGATGAACACCCCCGGGCGATCTACGCTGAACCAGTTGTGCTGTGCGGGGAGACTGCCGGCTTGGTGAGGCGGCACCAGGAGCGCCCGAGAAGGGGCGTTGAGGCTGTACGCTTGGTGGGGTACGTTCCCTTGCCGAAAGTCGCCTGCGTGGGGCAGAAGGGCATAGGTGAACTGATGGAGGCCCATGTCTGCAGTGGGATCTGGGGCCTTGGGCGCCCGCAGAAGCGTGAGGCTGAGCGTGTTCCCCCATACATTGTGGCCGTATTTACAATCGTTGAGGAGTGCTGCGCCGTAGTCCCCTTCACTCAAGTCCACCCATTTTTGGGCGGCAACCTCAAAGCGGGCCAGATCCCAACTGGTGTTGGCATGGGTAGGCCGCTCGACGTGGCCGTATTGGATCTCGTAGGTTGCGCGCGTGCTGTTGACCGCCACGGGGAAGGCCACCCGCAACATCTTGTGGGCTTCGTGCCAATCCACTTCCGTTTGAAACTCGATACGCCGGCTGTGTCGGGCCAGCCGCACCGTCTGTACGATGCGCGAATTCCCGAAGCGTCGGCTGATGCGGATGGCGCCCCGCACCGGACCCGCTTCCAATACCTCTACATGTTCCAGCTCTGTGATGGTGCGGCCCTTCTCACGGTAATAGATGTCTACATCCCAGGCGTCCCAGGAGAGAGGCTTATCCTCGTAGAGCTCCAATCGGTTCGCACGCGCTCCCGGTTCGATTACTTCGCGCCGGGCGGAATGATCCCAAATGCTGCGGATAAGGCCGTTTTCGTCCAACTCCACGCGGAGGACCCCGTTGTCCATCACGGTGTCCGTCACCACAAAGGGGTTGGTTGCGTCACAGGGGGCTTCGCTTAGATCATAGACGGAATAGCCGTATCCGCCCGCCGGTAGCGACGCCTGGAATAGAACCCAAGATGCGCCGTCTTCTTGGATCCATTGCACCGGTCCCTGTACGTCGCCGCACCGGGCGGAGGCGATGCCCGCGCCTTGAGGAACCGGAACCTGCACCACCTCGGAGATACCCGCAGGCGACGTATGCACCACAAGAACAGGGGTGTTCATCCCGCGGGTGTCCAACTCGGCTCGGATCCCTTCCAGGCATCTCCCAACGATGCTTTCGCCGATAGATGCGATCTCTTGGTAATCCTTTGCCGAGTCTACGTAAACCTCCCGTACTGAGGAGCCCGGGATGATATCGTGAAATTGGTTGAGGAGAAGAAGCTTCCACGCCCGCTCCAGATCCGCAGAAGGATAGGCTTGTAGGCCCGCCGGGGATAGGCAAGCCAACATTTCGGCATCGCGCAGAAGGAACTCGCTCTTTCGATTGGCGCGTTTGTTGCGGGCTTGGGTGGTGTAGGTCCCGCGATGCAGCTCGAGGTAGAGCTCGCCCGCCCATACGGGCAGGTCGCGGGCTTCTGCTTCTGCTTTGCGGAAAAAGTCTCGGGCGAATTCCAACTCCACGCGAGGCATGCCTTCCACGTCGCGAAGGCGAAGGCCGTTCTCGATCATCTCCAGGGTGGGACCCCCGCCTCCGTCGCCGAAGCCGAACACGTAGAGGGAACGCGTTGCCCGGTCGTGATCTTTGAAGTTGCGCACGTTGTAGGCGAGCTCTCTGGGCGTCATCATCCCGTTGTAAGTGTCCGCAGGCGGAAAGTGTGTGAACACCTGTGTGCCGTCAATCCCCTGCCAAAGGAAGGTGTGGTGGGGGAAGCGGTTGATTTGGTTCCAACTGATCTTCTGCGTGAGGAAGTAGCGCACTCCGGACTTCCGCAGGATCTGCGGGAGCGCGGCGGAATATCCGAAGACGTCTGGGAGCCAAAGATCCTCTGTCTCGATGCCGAACTCCGCCATCCAGAAGCGCTTCCCGTAAAGGATCTGCCGCACGAGCGCCTCGCCGCCGGAAATGTTGCAATCCGCCTCCACCCACATAGATCCGGCGACTTCCCATTGACCCGCCTTCACTTTGCTGCGGATGCGCTCATAGAGCTTTGGCGCCAGTTCTTTGACCCACGCGTACTGCTGAGCCTGCGAGCAAAGGAACCGGTACTGCGGGTAAAGGTCCATGTATCGGGTCGCCGTGGCGAAGGTATGGATGCACTTTTGTTGCGTCCGCTCCAGCGGCCACAGCCAGGCGGTGTCTATATGAGCGTGGCCGATTGCACTCACCTGATGGGCGGTAGGGCATGCAGGGCGGTTCAAAGCCTTTCGGACAGTGACCCGGCAAGCGGCTACGGAACCATTATCGCTTTCGTCGTAGAGATTGACGGCCTCGTTGAGAGCGGAAAGGAGCTGCCCATAGCGGGGGCTGTCGGCGGGCTGTTCCTTCAACACGCCTAACGCGACCTTCGCGTCGAGGTACAGCCCTACGAGCTCCCGGTTCAGTACCGCCAACACGGCTCCCCCGAAAGTAAAGGGGAGCGCAGGAGGCTCAGGAGGGTCGCGGTCGAACGTCACCGCAGGGTTCATGCCGTTTGCTCGTACATACAGTTCCACGTCGTCGCCGCCCGCAGCATTTTGGGTAACCAGGAACTCCCGGTGATTGGCGTCTATGCCTTGAAGCGGATCGTCGCCTTCCCAAACGATGCCCTCAGCTCCAACATCTATGAGTGCCACCACCTCCTGAGCCCGCCAGTCTTTGGGAACGCGCCCGCGGAAGCGGAACCACATATCGCTCCAGATGGGTCCCCATTGCCACCCCGGCGCTACATCCCGCCACGGGATCGTCCCGGCATCAGCGGCTGTTCGAACCTGCCCCGGCGTCAGCGTCGAGACATCCGCGGTGCGGGGAGCAGGAACGTGGATATTGGGAAAAGGCGGCTGGAACGCTTGGGCCGCCATGGGAACCTGCCGCTCCCAGAGGCGCTGCGCCAGGTCTCGCTCCACCCAACGTTCGATGCGCGCCAGGGTGATTTGGGGATGCTTCAGCATGGTACACTCCTTGCCAGGCGGGCTGGAACCGCCGCGCTTTCGCCGGATGGTTCCTCCAAGCCCGGCCCGGTTCCTGCATGGAGGGGAGCGCAATGGCAAACGATGGCCGGCGTGCAATCCGGCTCATTTGTAGTTGTTCGGGGAATGCCATGGGGAGCATCCTTGCTCTTGCGGCATGTTTTTCGGTCACGCCCATAAAGGCGTCTACACCGGCGCAAACCCAACATTTCCTCCGAAGCTTGCGCCACTCGTGGTGCCCTTACGCCCTGCCTGCGGAGACCTCGCTTGGCGAGATCCTCCAGGTGGCTCGCTTCGACTTCGACACGGTAGGCATCTCCTTCGTGGGGCCGTACAACGGCGGTCATATGGATTTCGCATCTTTGGATCAGGCGATTGATGCCGTGTCCAGGCGGGGCCAGCGGGTTGTGCTTCACCTTTCGCCGCGCTTTCTGGAGGATGAAGGAGTGTCCGATCGCCTCAGCGACGGAACAACGCTTCCCAATATATGGAACCGGAACCCCAACTATGCCCTGGCGGATATCTTCGACCCAGGCCAGAGGCGCAAAATCTGCGACTGGTTCCGGTGTGTGGCACGCAGGTACGGAAAGGATCCCCGTGTGGCGGCTTTCGTGCTGGGTTGGGGGAACCTGGGCGAAACCGGCTTCTTCCACGGCGATTTCATCACCAACCCGGCGTCTCTGGGAAGCGTGTGCGCAGGCTATTCAACGTGGGCTCTGAAGGCGTTCAACTCCTGGCGGCGGAAGCATCATCTGGAACCGGTCACCCGCTTACCCCTCCCCTCTCCCATCCATCAGACGCAGGACTACATCCTCTTCCACCGCTTCCGCTCGGAGTTCATCCGCACTGTGTTCCACAAGGAGATCCTGCAAGCCGTCAAGGAGTTCACGAGCGATCCTGTGGGCATCTTTGCGTATCTTCCCGCCAGTCCCGACAGTTACGCCCGGGATTGGACCGACGCTCCCAATGCAGATTTCTACCGAACTGCGGGTGTAGCAGCGACCTATGATATGCACCGGACGCTCATCGACTCGGGCATAGGTTGGGAGGATGCGGGGCTGCACGACGGCACTTGGAACTTCACGGCGGCGTGCATGGAACGGGATGAGGCGCGGCAGATGGCTCGAGGCGGGGTGTACCACATGATGTGGGTGCGGGAATACCGTACCGATCCGCGGTGGGAAAAGAACATCCAGCAGAAGATTGCCCGCTTTCTCAAAACGCAGCGCATCTCTGAACGTGTCCGCGCCGAGAGGCCCGTGCTGGCCCTCTACCAGCCCACCTGGGGCGCTGCAGCAATCCCGGGCCGGAGCGCCCAGCAACCGTTCCTGCCAAAGGCCTCCGTTTCCACTTATGTAACCAAGATGGTTGGCCTCGTGGAGAGTTTCGGCATTCCCTATCAACTGGTTACGGAGCGGGACCTGGAGAACCCGGCAACCCTCAAGCCCTACCGGCTGGTGGTGGTACCCCTTTGGGACCTGCTGCCCCGCATCCTGGGGCAGGAAGGTGCAGCCAGGCTGGCGCGCGACCCCCGGGTCATCGGCATCCCAACCCAAGACCATCCTCTTACGCGATCGCAGATGCGGGCGCTTCTCCGCAACCGTGTACCCATTCGCCTGGACTTTGACGCTGAAAAGATCCTCGCCGGAAGGACCGGCAACCTGGTTTATAACTGGGATGATCATCCCATAGAGGTGCGGGTTCCTGAGGCGAGGGAGCCTTTGCAGTTGAGACCCTGCGAGTACCGCTTTATCGAGGCCGGGCCTTCTCTGTCCCCGGGGCGTGGAAGCTAGAGCGCGCGGTGTCGGGCGCCCCTATTCGGTTGTGGGACGGCTCGCTAGTTGCCTGAGGTCTTCTACCGATGGGGATAGGGCTGCTGCCTGGTGATGCCGCGTCCCTCGGACACGTAGAGGATGCGCCCTGCGTCTACGGGTCCTAGATGCTGAACCGATCCAGACGGCCAATGAATGGTTACGTCGTCGGCACGTGCGGCGTTGCCGAGGCCTATCGTTACGGGAAGTTCGCTCTGGGAGCAGTATGAAGACCCGCTCCGGACCGTGCGGCGGATTACTTCGGCACCTACCTTGGCTTCCACACCGGCTCCGATGGCGCTGCGGTTACTGGGATTTCCTTCCAGAACGAGGCGAATGGAGTGATTTCGGTTTCCTCCATCGTTGCGAAGAAGCCTCGCCGGCCCGCCGTTCGTCGTCATGAGCACGTCTAGGTCGCCATCCAGGTCATAGTCGGCGTATGCCAATCCTCGGGCCACAACGGGCTTGGCGAAATCCGGGCCGCACTGGAGTCCCTCCTCGCGGAACCGCCCATTGCCTAGATTGCGGAAGAGCAAGGGGCGTTCTGCGTAGGTTACCTCTTGGTTGACGCGGTGGATGTCGTCATCCAGGTGCCCGTTCGCTGTGAGGATATCCAGCCAGCCGTCGTTATCCAGATCTGCAAAAACACATCCGAACGTAAGGTAGAGGAGGCTGGCTTGCCCCACCTCGGAGGAGGGCGCGATGTCTATGAACAATCCGCTGCCGCGGTTCTGGTAGAGACCCAGCATCTGATTGGTGAAGTTGCCGAACAGCAGTGCTTCCTTTCCGGAATGACCAATGTCCCCGGCATCCGTTCCCATGGCCGCCCGGGCTGTCCCTGCCTCGGAGAGGGCGATGCCGGCTTCTTTCCCGATCTCGGTGAAGGTGCCGTTCCCGTTATTTTGGAAGAGGTAATTGGGTTCGGTGTCGTTGGCCACCACGATATCCGGCCAGCCGTCGTTGTTGAAGTCGCAGATGGTTACGCCCAGGGATTTGCCCTGATATCGGCGGTACTGACCGCCTGGGGTGCGCCCACCCAGGATGCCGGCCTCGGCAGACACGTCCTTGAACCTTCCATTGCCTTCATTGTGATAAAGGCGGCTCACCTGGCCCACGTACGCTTCCGGCGTCGTGTAGGCTTTGTGTGCTCCGTCGAGGGAATTGAAGATATCGGTTGCCGGGGTCCAATCCACGTAATGGCATACGAACAAGTCCAGTTTGCCGTCTTTGTCATAATCCACCCACGCTGCACTGGTGGACCATCCGGAGCCGGCGAGCCCCGCCTCGCGCGCCACCTCCCGGAATTTACCCCGGCCTTCGTTATGGAACAGGTAGTTTCGGCCCACCGCGGTTATGAAGATATCGGGACGGCCGTCGTTGTCATAATCCCCGACGGCGACGCCCATTCCCTGCATCGGAATATCGAGGCCGGATCCCGCGGTTACATCGGTGAAGGTGCCGTTTCCATTGTTGTGGTAGAGGCGACAGGTGCCGCCTCTTTTGGGGGGATGGGCGGGGAGATCCGCTTTCATGGTTCTACCCGTCCCCTTCTCGAAGGCAGCGATCTCGGCATCGGTCCAGTCGCGGCCGTTTATCAGGACGATATCCTGGTATCCGTCGCCATCATAGTCAATGAAGGCGCATCCGCTGCCCATGGTTTCCGGCAGAAGCTTCGCCCCGAACGCCCCGTTGTTGTGGATGAAGTGAATGCCCGCCTGATCCGACACGTCCACAAACTGTATGGGCGCGGCAGGAAGGGCGCTGGCCTGCGGTTTCTGGGCGGGTGCCTCCGCCCGATGGCCGCATCCTGCCCCCAAGGCGCAAAGGAGGCCAAGAGCGGCTATGGCGAACGGCCGGCAGAGGACACGTCCACGGCACATCCGCAGGTGCGGCACGGTTGTATGGGCGGGTCGCTGCATCATTTGTGTGAGATCCCCTGCATTGGAGTATAGGATGCGGCTGAACATCAGGACGGCCTTCCGATGCCGCCTTGGCCGCGCTGCCGGGCGCCCACGTAGGGGCGCGCCGCTGCGGGTATCGGCCCGCTCGTGTGCTCGTGGACGGCGATGGCTTCATTGTTGTCGTCCGGATGGCTGCGCCGGTAAGGGCCTTCGAGATAGGTGGTCGTCTCGTCGGCCTTAAAGCGGTAGTAAAGCGTCCGATATCTTTCGTAGAGGGCAGCGAAGGCGGGCCCCTTGCCACGGTAGCAGAGCATGAGGTTGTAGTTGGCCGTAAGATCCTCGGGGTCTATGGAGAGGACGTGGTTGAACTCTGCAATGGCTTCGTCGAAGCGGGCCTGCAGGAAGTAGACGCGGCCCATCTGGTTGCGCAATTCCCGGTCGTCCGGGAAGATGCGGCGCACCTGTTGCCACACCTGCAGCGCGCGGTCGTACTGCCCCAGCTCTTTGAGGGCCAATCCGTAGAAGAACTGGGTGCGCGCCTTCAGGTAGGGGGTCATGGGTGTGGGGTGCGCTTCGTACAGGGCCAGGGCGCGCTCCAATGCAGACACGGCCTCCGTGATGCTTCCTTCTTGAAGCCTGGCGCGGCCGAAGTTTACGTATCCTTCCGGCCAGTCGGGTGCGATGGCTTCTACTTTCTGAAAGGCGCGCGTTGCCCGGAAGAAGTCCCCTTGGAGCATCAACCCGATGCCGTAGTCGTTCCACCGCTCTCTGTCGCGCACCAAGTCCAGCTTTCTCGGAGCTGTGGCGCGGGCGGGGTCTTTATCCACCACGTTTAGGGTCACTTCATCCTGGGCGAGGACGGTTATGGGGAGGTCCGGTATCTTTTGGTCTTTGGCTGCGACTACGGCGAGGTCGCCGTCGAAGCGCATGGGCCGGTCATCCCAGGATGCCGTCACTGGACCCTTAGTGGCGTGGAGCCCCACGGCCACTCCCTCGATGAAGCCGTGCCGGCTGTAGCCGGGGTTGCCGGGCATCTGCGGCCGGCCGCCAAAGGCGAATTGGGTATTGTACCAGGAGAATTTACGGTAGTTCAGCTTTGCGGTAACGGTGATCCGGTTGCCGCAGTCCTTGGGGATGTGCAAGCGATAGTGCACCGTGTCGGCGGCGCCGGGTGGAATGGCGCGGGCGTAGATGCGGGCGCGGGCCTGCCACGCGTTGCGCTTGTTGATAGGGTTGCTGTGTCCATCCACCAAAAGGGCCTGGTACATGTGGGCTGACGGATCCACCGGACCGCCCTGACCCTGCAGCGCGCCGCTCCAGAAGAGGATCTTGCCGCGTTCATCCTTAGCTTGCAGCTCCACCCATACGTCGAAGGCGTCGAACGTGCCGCCGGGGAATGCGTGGCCCACCTTGCGGGTGCGCACCACCACGTCAAGAAGGACGTCCGTACCCCTCTGCACGGCAACCGGCCCCCGGTCAATGGGAGCGATGACCACCTCGGGCCCTACCTTGGTATGTGCGGCCATCAAGGGACCCGTGTCGCCCGTGGTAGCGGCTTCGCCAAATAGGCTCGCGCCTCGAGGAGCGTTATCGCTGATGAGCCGTCGCCCCGGGGCAGGCGTCGCCGCCCTCACGTTCGCGCCGCCGGGTTGACCCTCGCGCCGGAGGGCAAAGATGTCTATGGAAAGGGCGCCGTTCCGCAGAAACTTCTGGGTGATTTCGAGCTGCTTCTGGTCGTGGTACACATAGGGCACCGCCGTGTTCGCGCCAGGGAAGCGGTGTGAATGGACAAAGCCTCCGATGTTTCCAGCATCGTTGGAGCGCACAAGCGGCATGTGGCAGTCGGCACACTTCTTGAAGTCGGGGCGGCCGTTGGTTTGCGGGTAGTAGAAGGAACGCGCTCCAAAACCCGACACGCCCGAGGCCTGCCACGCATCGTACTCGTCAAATCCGCGGAACCAACGGTAATGGTTTACGGGCATGTCCAGATGGACCTTGTGGCAGGCCGAGCAGAACTTGGCCGTGTCCATGGTGTGGAAAGGCTTAAGGAAGGTCTTGCGGTGCGGATCCGGCGCGATGCGCGTCAAGAACTTGTAGGTCCATCGCAGCACGGGGTTGCGGGTGAGCACAAACTGGTGCATGGGCGGGTAATCGGCAACGTAGTCGTTGTTTCCCATAGTGCTCTTTACGTGAACCGTTGAATGGCAGGCGGCACATCCGATGCCGGCCCAGGCCTCGGGATGCTTCTCTCGCGGCCAGATTTGGTCCTTGATGGGAAAATCCATCCGGCTCTTGCCGGTGCCGGGCATCTCGGTAAGCAAGATGGCCATGTCGTGGCATCCCCCGCACCATTTGGAGGACTGGGGCCCCACCACTTCCTGCATGTATTCGATGGCCTTGCGGTACCATTGGTTGTTGAAGGACCCGCGGTGGTGCACGGACGAGCGCCACTGTTCGTAAATGTCCGGATGGCACCCCTTCTCTCCGCACGACTCGTTATCGGTGAAGTACTGGGGCGGGAAGAAGCGGTTGTCCACGGATTGCACCGAGGCAGGCCAGAACTTGCCCCTGGGGCCGTCTCCCTCTTGGTCCATGCTGGCCGGAGCGAAGGCCGGGTTGAGGATGCGCGCCTCTGCATCCACTTGTCGTGATGCCATCCACATGAGCCCGAAGGCCGGGAGCAGCACGGCCGCAACGATGACTGCGGCCTGTTTGTACGCGCGGGGTGTCTGCGCGGCGGATCCGCTTGGGACGCGCTGCGCCAGGAGCCACGACACGCCGGTCAGGGCTGCCGCCAGGGCACCTACCGCATGGGCGGTGAGGACGGGCGCCATGGGGCGAAGGTTCCCCCAAATCACTAAGGCGGCGCCGGTGGCGAAACACACCGCAACAGACACCGCCGCCACCCTTCCCGCAATCTTCGCCGCGCCGGCGGAAGCCCGGATTGCCCGGAGCCACGCCAGCCCCCAACGCAGAGCGACCCCTAATGCGGCCAGCCCGAGTACAAGATGGAGCAGCACGTTTCCTTCATACGTGAATGCCGCGACGATGCTCCTGGGCGGGTTGGGCAGACGGTCCGAAACGGCGAGGTAGGCGCTGTTGACCAGAAGCAGCGCAAGGAGAATGAGGAGGAGCATGGGTGCTCGCTTGGCTAGAATTGATCGAAGCATTGCGATCCCTTCCCTGATCTGAAAGAAGACACGGCAACAACTGATAAAACATCTCAAGGGTACAGGATAGCATAGCCAGCTTAAACCGTTCTTAAATTACCATTAGAACATTTTAACCATGTCTTCATCGTCCTCCGGAAACAGGATCCGCCGGGGATAGGCCAATCCGCGAAACCGGACCTTTGGGCTGTGGATCTGCGCGGTATGGCTGAGGATCCGCCCGCCGGAACGTCAAGAGTGCGCAACCACCACCGAAGAGCCCACACCAACACCCAACAAACGGGCAGCGGACCCATTGCGCACGCCGATCTCCAGGCGATTGCTGCTCCCCACGTACGCGACGAGGGACCCGGGTGCAACATCGGCGTAGGTTCGCGAAATACTTGGTATGCGGGCGAACCCAACATGCGTTACCAAATCCGCGGGACCCCATTCTTCCTTCAGCCTCTTCAGCTCCTGGGCCCGCAAGTTGGTGATGAGGTTGCCGAAATGGTCTACGTGGATTACCTGGGCTTCCACAGCGCCGCCGGTAGTTCGGGGGGACGGCAAGGGGATGGGCGTCAGGCTCGCGAGGGGCTCACCCATTTCTCCCAAATCGGCCCCCGCGGCCAGGGAGCCCGCCGCCGGAGCGAAGATGTCTCTTCCATGGAATGTTGCGCTCACTGTTACGCGGTGGAAGCGCGGGTTCGTCAGGCTCACGGCGCGGACCACGGGATCCGCCTCCAAGGCAAGGGTCAAAACGCCGTTATCCGGCCCAACGTAGGTGTGCCGTGTCCCTTGCACGGCAACAGCCGCCCGCTCAGTCCCCACGCCGGGATCCACCACGGCCACGTGGATGGTGCCGGGAGGGAAACAATCCACGGCGGCCTCGAGGGCCAGCGCTCCGGCCACAACATTCTGGGGCGAGATCCCGTGGCAAAGGTCTACAATCCTGGCCTTCGGCGCAATGGAGAGGATCACGCCTTTCATGATCCCCGCGTACGCATCTTCCACACCAAAATCTGTGGTAAGGGTAACGATAGGGCCCATGGCTTCCTGCGGTCTTGGTCCCATGGCAAGGGGTTTGCTTCTTTCTTGCCGAATTGTACCCAAATCGAGCCTCGGGCGGGGGGCAGCGGGCAGCTCTGCTCGGTGCGCCGCCGCCGGGGTGATGGAGGGGATATGCCGCGCATCGAGCTGGATTTGCACATCAATGCTCCCATAGAGCGCGTATTCGCCATAGCCAGGGACGTGGAGAAATTTCCGCATTACATGGAAGACCTGCAATCGCTGCGTGTACTGGAACGCAGTCCCGACGGCAGCCGCACCGTAACCGAATGGGTAGGTCTGATCCGGGAATTCAAGATGACCGTGCGATGGACGCAGGAGGATCGGTGGGACGAGGCCGCCTTCAGGGACGAATTCCGAATGCTTCAGGGTGATCTGGACCAAATGAGCGGCTATTGGCAATTCACCCCAGCCGATGGGGGAACGCGCTTCGTGTCTGTTGTGGATTATGAGTACAACGTGCCGCTCATCGGGCCTATGATCAAGGCCCTCATCAAGAAGAAGATGACCGACAACCTGCGAGCCCAGATGGAGGCGATCAAAGCGCGGGCCGAGGCAGCATCCTGATCCATTCCCTTGAGACCCACCGCGGCGTTGACACGGCGCTGCGGCCGTGATAAACTCCCCCCGCTTCGGCTCTGTAGGCGTTTCGGGGAGACTGAGGGTGCCATGCCGCTTCGGTTCAATGCTCCCGTGCCGGTGCTGTTGGGTTTGGCGGTATTGGTGCCGGCCGCGCTGCTCTTTGCGTGGTGGTGCCACCGCCACTCCCTAACAGACCTGGCTGCACCCCGCAAGCGTGTGGCCTTTGTGCTGAGGTGTCTCCTCATCATCGTAACCGCGATGGCGGCAGCTCAAACGCGATGGTTCACACGCCGCGAAGGCTTCGTGGCCGTATTCGCTGTAGATGTGTCGCGTTCCATCCGCCCGGCAGCTCGAGAAAAGGCGCGAGAGGTCCTCAAAGAGGCGCTCCAGGCACAACGCCCTGGGGACACTGCCGGCATCGTCACCTTCGCCTCCCACGCCCACGTTGCCGCGCTCCCCTCTCACGCCCCGCCTCTTCCGGATCTCTCCTCCGAGGACAATGCCGACGCCACCAACATAGCAGAGGCGCTGGACGCCGCCGCGTCTGTGGTACCTCCAACGAGTGCGGGGAAGATCGTGCTCGTGTCGGACGGAAACGAAAACGTGTCCTCGGCCCTCTCCCGCGTGCCCGAACTCGCCGCACGCCACATTCCCGTAGACACCGTGCTGCTCCCATCTGATCTCCACCGGGAGGCGCTTATAGACCGCGTGGTGGCACCAGCCCGTGTGAAGATTGGGGAACCCTTTACGATCCGGGTGTTTACCTTGGCTCTCAACGCGCAGCCGGCAGTGCTCAGCCTGAGGCGTGTAGACCAGCCGGGTGGGGCCGAGCGCAGGGTGCAAATCCCTCCAGGCCGCGGCGTCTTTGCGTTTGAAGCAAAGGCGCAAAAGCCCGGCTTCTACCGCTTCGAGGCGCTCATGCAAACGGATCCTGGGATGGACACCATCCTGCGCAACAACCGAGGGGAAGCCTTTGTTCACGTGAGCGGTACTCCCGCTGTGCTGTATGTCGCGAAGGACCCTGCAGCGGTAACGTACCTAAAAAAGGCCCTAGCGCCTTACCATGTGGATCTAAGATACGTGCCTCCTGCCGCCCTGCCTGCCACGCCGGCTTCCTTCCAGCAATTCGACAGCATCATCCTCTCCGGCGTTGCCCGCGCCGATCTCTCGGACGGGCAGATGGCCGCCCTTCAGGAAGCAACGCGGGACCTAGGTGTGGGCTTCCTGATGATCGGCGGAGAAGAGAGCTTCGGAGCAGGGGGGTACCGCAATACCCCTGTGGAAGAGATGCTCCCGGTAAGCCTGGAGATCAAGAAGCAAAAGCGCATGCCCTCGGTGGCTGTAGCTCTGGTGATCGAGGATCTGGAAATCCCCACCAGCGTCAACATGTCCAAGGAGGCTGCCAAGGCGATGGTGGATCTGCTGGATCCCATAGACGAAGTAGGCGTGCTGGATTGCGTGGGCTTTGGGGCGGGAGGTTCGGGAACAGGAGGGCGCTGGCGCATCCCGCTTCAGCACGTTACGGACCGCGCCGCCATCCAACGTTCCATAGACCTGTTGGATAACATGGGTGATCCCCCAAACTACGATCCGTTTCTGCTGGAAGCCGCACGGGTGCTTCAACAGAGCCAAGCCAAGGTCAAACACATTGTGTTCCTTGGCGATGGCGATGCCATGTGGGAAGCCTCAACGTACGGCATCACGGCAACTCTCCAGCGCATCCGAAATATGGGCATCACGGTCTCCACAGTCGCATCGGGGGCGGATAATCAAGGCATCGCCTTCATGGCCGCCATCGCCCGCGATGGGGGCGGAAGCGCCTATGTAGCCGACCGCCCGGAGGAACTCCCCCGCATCCTCCTCAAGGATCAACAAACCTATTCCGCGCCCCCCATCATTGAAGAGCCGTTCTTTCCCCGCAGGGTGCCGGGAGACGAGCTGGTGGCCAACCTGCCCGCAATGCCCCCGCTCCTGGGATACAACGTGACCACGCCAAAGCCCACCGCGCGCGTGTCGCTGGTGTCTCATCGGAACGATCCCATCCTGGCCGCTTGGCGGTACGGTCTGGGCCGGACCGTGGCCTTCACCTCGGATGACCGGAACCGCTGGGCCGCCCGATGGTTGGGCTGGCAGGGCTTCGCACCCTTCTGGGCAGAAGTCATTCGGTGGACCATGCGGAGCCTTCCCTCATCGGACTACCAGCCGCGCGTAACTCTGGAGGGCAGCCGGGCGCACATCACAGTGGATGCGGTGGACCGGTCCGGACGCTTCGTCAATGGCCTGGTCCTGAAAGCCCGCGTGGTGGGCCCTTCTCCGAACGGTGCAGCGCCTGCGGATCTTGCGGTTCGGCAAACTTCCCCAGGCCGCTACGAAGCATGGTTCGACGCACAAGAGCCGGGTGCTTACGTGGTCAATGTGATGCGCGAGCAGCCGGGATCGCCGCCCCAAAGCTCCGTCGTAGCCATGGTCACGCCCTATCCTCTGGAATACAGGGACGTGCGCTCCAACCCGTATCTGATGACGCAGCTTGCCTCCCTTACCGGGGGCGCGGTCCTCACCCGCCCGGCCGACGCGTTTCGCTCCAACCGGCCGGCTTCGTACCGCACCGCGGATCTGGTTCCCTTTTTACTGGGACTGGCGCTCTTTCTGCTCCCCTTGGATGTTGCGGTGCGGCGCCTCAACCTTCGGCGCGAGGATCTGGAGCGGGCGCGGGTCTGGTTGGGAGCCAGGCTCCGCCGCCGAGCGCACGGGCAGCCTCCGATCCCCAGTTTGGAGCGGCTGCAGACGGCTAAGCGGCGCACCCAACGACCGGTGCTTCCGCAAGAAGAGATGCGGCCCATCCTGCCTACAGAGGGAGCGCGCGGTCCCGGGCAGGGGATGCGGGAGGATGAGGGGGCCTCCTCGCCATCTGCTTCGCCCCAAGGAAGTTCAGCCGTGGATGCTTCTATGGAGCGCCTGATGGACGCGAAACGCCGCGCACGGGATAGCGCCCGGCGAACCGGTAAGCGCCCCTAGGCAGCAGAAGCCTCGCGAGCGGGGGTGAAGGCCCATGCTCCGTAGCCCACCACCCTGTCTCTACGGTAGGTGCCTGTGGTGTCGCCGGAGTTGCGCAGGTCCAATCGGTGCACGCGCAGGCCACGCCGCCGGGCCAAGCGGAGGAGGCCTCGAATGGGGATGCTCCCGCAGGCGCGGTCGGGAGCGATCTGCGCGGGCGAGAGCTTCTCGATGGCCTCGGCCGTGGCAAGGTCCAACCTCCGCGCCGTGTCATAGTCGTGATAATGGCTAAGATCGCTGCTCACCACGATGAGCGTCTCAGGACCGCCCCATACTGCATCCAGCGCAAGTTCCACATCTGCCTCGGTAGTGTCTCCGGCTACCAGGGGAACGAGGGTAAAGCGCTCGAGGACCACCTGAAGAAACGGCAGGTGCACCTCGATGCTGTGTTCGCTCGAGTGGGCGCGATCGAAGAACTGCACCCCAGGAACTTCTGCCAGGCGCTGATTGGCTGCACCATCCAGGGGAACGCGGCCCAAGGGAGTGTCCCAGTAATCGGCTGAGCTTGCTGCCAGGAAGCGTATGGGCACGGTATGCGCTGGCCCGACGATCACCACGCGGCGCACCGTGTTCCGCAGGGGAGCGACGCACGCATAGGCATGAGCAGCTACGGGACCGGAGTAGATGTACCCGGCATGGGGCGCAATGAGGGCTTTCGGAGGGTCATAAAGCGAGCAATCTGCCTCCTTGAGGAGAGCCGTCACCAATCGTTCCAGGTCCTCCCGGGTTCCAGGATAGAACAGGCCGGCAACGGCTGCCATTCGTGTCCCTGCCATTGCTTGTTCCTCCTCTCTTCCATGCTGCACTGCCCGCAGCGGCCGGAACGGCGGGGCGCCACCCTCAGAACCCAACGCGAACCGGGTTCGGCGCACGCATCTGCCGCCCGATGTTCGGCTTAATCGCTCTGCTGACTAGCGACCGCCCGGGCAATCTGCTCGTCCTCAGTGCTGTAGCGCAGGCGCAATACCTCGGCGACATCGGCTTCTGTAGCCTCGCTGAGAGGCATATGAAGCCACCGGTGGGAGCGGTCATCGAAGCGGTCGCACGCGATGGCGCCACCCAAAGTTACGTAGATGCGGTATCGCTTCCCATCATCGCTGAAGAAGCGCAAAGTACTCAGGTTCGGTCGAACGTCGTCCACTCCATCCCTCCATCACAGTGCTTCCTTTGCCGGCGGCGGGCGCATTGTCCGCATACACGGCCCACTTTGGGTGCTCCACTATCCTGACGGCCGGCCGAAGCCTGGGAAACGCGCAGGTTCGTGCAACTACCCTATTCCATTACAGGTTTGAGAGCGCTTCTGTTTCATATTGATGGCCCGGCGTGCTTCGTACTTCGGTTGTGCTCTCGGATCCTGCCCGTTTGGCGAAGGGGCATGGGGGGCAAATCCCGCCGGATTGCACCGGTCAAAGCGCAGCAACCGATTTGAGTTTCTGAAGTCCCACGCGGGCTACAGTGAGGGCGTCCTGTTTCCAGTAGGTTGGATTGAAGAGCTCCAGGGAGAGTGCGCCCGAGAAACCGATCGCACGCAGGATGGCGAACAGTTCTTTGAGCGGCGCGACCCCGTCGCCGGGATACACCCGGTGGCTGTCGTCTATGGTGTCCCGCGGGGGCTGAGCTGGATAATCGTTGATATGGAGCACCTGCAAGGCGCGTGCATTGAGGAGGCCGAGACCGGTTATGTTGGAGCCGCCTTTGTAGAGGTGGTACACATCGGCGAGGATGCAGGCTTTGGGATGCGCGCTTTCAATAGCTGCCTCAGCCGCCGCTCCCAAGGTATGCAGCGTCTTGCTGAAGCCCCAAATTTCTATCTGCGGCACGACGCCGGTCTGATCCCCCACTTCGAGAAGGGCCCGGTAGCGTTCTGCAATGGCTTCAGGGGCAAGGTCGCTTCGGTCTACTGCGCCCGCAGGAGGCGCGGCGATGCGCTTTCCCCCGATGGCTGCTACCATCTCCATTTCGCGTTTGGCCTGCGCCAGCGCCTTGTTCCGGCGCACTTCGTCGTCCACGATCCACTCAGCGAAGCCGATGGCGCTCTCTACCGTAAGCCCATGGTCCACGATGCTCTGCCGCAGTTGCTCGAGGGAGCCGCCGGACCGGACGTGGGCTTCAATCTCTTCGATCCACGGTTCGATGCCGTCATAACCCGCCTGTGCGGCGATATCGATTATTTCGAGGAGCGGCAGCTTCTGGCCGCGGATCGTGCTGGTGTTCAGACAGTACCGCCAATTGTGGCCGCCTCCGGAGCGCATGGCTCCTTCCGATGCGTCCAAGCCGAGGGCCACGGCCCCCAGGGCTGAGCATTTGCGTATCATCTCTCTTCTCCCCATCTCCATAAGCCCGTACCGCCTCACTGGCCTTGCGCAATCGCTGACCCCATGGGTCCTTCCGCGCACGCAACGCCGTTTCCTTCAATCTCGGGGACATGCCGTACTTTATCTCATGCCGGGCATAGTATACTTCCGGCTGAATGGCGTTTGGCCTGCGGGCCGCACTAGGCCCTGCGGAGGGACACACGATGATCTTTGACGGGTTTGACATCAGCGGGCGAACCGCTCTGGTAACGGGCGGCACGAGTGGGCTGGGCCGGGCGATCGCCTTGACCTATGCGCGGTGCGGCGCCCGCGTGTTCGCTGCCTCCAGGGACCGCGAGCGCGTGGAAGCGATGCGGCGGGAATTGGCCGATATCGGCCCAGGGAATGACGGCCTCCAGATGGACGTTGCGGAGGAAGCCTCGGTTCAGCGAGGCATCGCGCAGGTGGTCGAAAAATCAGGGCGGATGGACATCCTCGTGAACGCCGCAGGCGTCCTCCACCGATGCCCCAGTCTGGAGCTGGACCTGGCGGATTGGGAGCGTGTCTTGCGCATCAATCTCACGGGTACATTCCTTTGTTGTCGTGAAGCGGCCCGCGTAATGCGCCGACAGGAAGAGGGCGGATGCATCATCAACATCGCCAGCATCAGCAGCTTCGTGGGTCTCTCCCACGTGGCAGCCTATGGAGCGTCGAAGGCGGCGGTGGTGCAGCTTACAAAGTCCCTTGCAAACGATTGGGCGCGGTACCGCATCCGCGTCAATGCAATAGCGCCCGGGGTCTTCCCTACACCCTTGAACCGCCGCTTCGTGGAGGGTACCGAGCGCGGCCGGTGGTTCCTGCAGCATACTCCCATGAAGCGCTTCGGCATCCCCGACGAGCTTGCCGGCGCCGCAGTGTTCCTCGCGTCTCCGGCCGCCGGTTTCATCACCGGGGAGACACTCGTGGTGGACGGCGGGCTCCTTGCCTGTGGCGTCCCGGCAGAGCTGGAATGAGAGGGCGGGTGCGGATCTGCATGCATCCTGCAGGAGGGATCCGCGGGCGGAATGTGGAAGGAGGGAACAGATTGCAAGCAAGCGAGGCGGAACGATGTTGTCGGCTGTGGTGGCAGGGGTTGCTGCGTGGATGCTCATCGGCGGGAACCCCTCTGCGTCAGGGGCAACCTTTCCCGCACCGGCGAGGACGCGCATGATCTATGTGGGCACCTACACTCAGGGCTCTGAAGCAGGCATCTATCGCTTCCGCTTCAATGAGGATACAGGGCAGCTTACGCTTCTTGGCGTGGATCAGAGCGGTCCCAATCCGTCCTTCCTCGCCCTTCATCCGTCGGGCACCTTTCTCTATGCGGTCAATGAGGCGGGGCTCCCAGGGCCCTACGGCATGGTGAGTGCCTTTCGCGTGGATGCGGCGACCGGCGCTCTCACCCTCATCAACAGACAATCCTCCCAAGGCACGTACCCCTGCCACCTTGTTGTGGGCCGGGCCGGCCGGCACGTCCTCGCGGCGAACTACGGTTCCGGCAGCTTCGTGGTGCTTCCGGTCTTGCCCAATGGCGAGCTCGGGCCGGCGTCCTGCGTCGTGCAGCGCCGAGGATCAGGGCCGAACCCGTCTCGGCAGGAAGGGCCTCACGCACATTCCATTTACTTGGATGCGGCGCAACGCTTTGCCCTGGGGGCGGATCTGGGCACGGATAGGGTGGTGGTATACCGCTTCGATGGTGGGGAGGGCCGCTTGCTGCCCCATTCCGAGGCCACGGTTGCTCCGGGAAGCGGCCCTCGGCATCTGGCATTCTCCAAGGATGAGCGCTTCGTCTATGTGCTCAACGAGATGGCTTCCACCATTGCCGCATTCAAGTACGATGCGCGCGAAGGCACGCTGGCACATCTGCAAACGGTGTCTGCGTTGCCGCCGGACTTTCACGGCGCCAATACGGCCGCAGAGGTGGAAGTGCATCCCGGCGGCCGCTTTCTTTATGCCAGCAATCGGGGCCACGACAGCATCGCGGTGTTCCGCATAGACACGGATTCGGGAAAGCTCGTTCCCATAGGATGGCAGAGTACGCAGGGCAAGACGCCGCGCGGCTTTGCCGTAGATCCTACCGGCAAGTGGCTCATCGCCGCCAACCAGGACACGGACAACCTCGTCGTTTTCCACATCCGCAAGGAAGATGGAAGGCTGGAGCCTGCAGGGCCTCCGGTGAAGGTGGTTCGGCCCGTGTGCGTGCTCTTCGCCCGATGAGCATGCGGAGCGGCTCCTCGATTTGAGGGGGCGGCGCAGCAGGCACGGTGTCCCTACGGATGCTTCATGTACTTTTCTACGTTGGTGCGATCCACCACGGTCGTGTCGGTTTTGATTACCTGCGGAACATGTTCCCCGGAATGAAATCGGGCGATGGTGTCAATCACCTTTTCGCCCATCTCGTATGGAAACACCACCACCGTGGCCGTGAGGTTCCCGTTCCGAACATCTTCCAGGGCATCGGGATTGCCGTCCAGCCCGATGGTAAAGATCTGTTTCCCTGCCTGCTTGGCGGCTTGCGCCGCTCCCTGGGCCATGGCATCGGAACATCCGAACACCAAATCCAGGTCCGGGTATTTCTGCAAGAATTCCGTGGTTCGGTCGGCACCTTCCTTGCGGAGCCAATTGGCGGATTGTTCGGCCACTACCTGGATTTGGGTACCCTTCAGGGCATCTTTGAAGCCTCCGGCGCGCTCATCCGTATGGCTGCCTGCGGTGCCGTCCAAAATGGCGACCTTGCCGCGGGCTGTGCCGTATTTGGCCTTGAGGAGTTCTACGGCCTTTTCGCCCGCCTTACGGCCCGCCTCGCGCTCGTCGTAGCCGATATACGCCTCCACCTTGCCGCCCGGCACAGGCGTAATGGAGTTGTGTACGAAGATGGGGACGTTGGCATCGTTGGCTTTCTTCACGGCCTGAACCAGGGCCTCATCATTCACGGCGCAAATGGATATGGCCTTCACGCCGCTTTGGATGGCATCCTGAACCTGGGCTACTTGCATGGCCGAGTTGGTTTCCTTGTCCGGTTCGAGGTGGCTAAACTGCCATCCACGCGCCTTCGCAGCCGCCTCGGCGCCTTGAACCAGTTGCTGGTGGAATACGCTGGTGAGGGCTGGTGAAATCACCACTACCGACATGCTCTCCCCCGCCGATTTTGATGCGGGAGGTGCTCCAGCCGGCTGAGGCTTGGGCCCACATCCGAAGAGCACGGCGAGGGAACTCACGCAAAGAAATACACAAGCGCTTCGCATCCTATATGCGCCTCCTTCTCTTTTGGAACCGATCGAGGGTAACCGCCAGGAATATGATCGCGCCGATGGCTACCTTCTGCCAGTTGGAGTTCACCTGCATCAGGTTGAGGCCATTGCGAACGAGGCCCGTGAGCAGCGCTCCGGCGAAGGTGCCTGGCAGGCTGCCCACGCCTCCGCTTAGACTGGTTCCACCGATAACGACGGCTGCGATCACGTCCAGTTCCATCCCATCTCCTGCTGTAGGCTCGGCGGCTCCTACGTATCCAGCGATGAGCATCCCGGCAACGGCTGCCAGGAGCCCGCAGAGTACATAGCAATAGAGGACCACCGACCCTGTGGGTACGCCGGAGAGGCGGCTTGCCTCTTCGTTGCTCCCTACGCTGTAAACGTAGCGGCCCAGCCGGGTGCGCTGAAGCTGCACGTGCCCCGCAGCATAAAGCACCGCCATCAGCACGACCATGAACGGGAGTTTCTCGATGAGCGGGCACGCCTCCCACACATTGCCCGATCCCGGCCAAAGATAGGCATCGGGCAGGTTGTATATCGCGCCTCCTCCGCTGATGATGAAGGCGAGCCCGCGTGCAATCACCATGGTGGCCAAGGTCGCAATGAAGGGCGGAAGCCGCACCCACGTTACGGCAAGCCCGTTCACCAGCCCTACGGCAATTCCCAGCAGAAGCGTCAGTAAGATGCCCGAAGCCCCGCTCATGTGATGATCCACCATGAACGTGCCGCTCACGCATCCGGCTAGAGCAGCCACCGACCCCACCGAAAGATCAATGCCGCCGGTGAGGATCACGTACGTCATGCCCACGCCCACCACGGCTACCATGGCGATCTGGGTGAGGACATTGCGCAGGTTGACCCAGCCGCGGAAGCTGGGCTCGCGGATGGCGAGCAGCACATACAAGGCGATGAGCACACTCCAAACGCCCATCCCTTGCCAAAGGCTGCGTGGCATGTCCGGCCCTGATCGGCCGCCTCGAACAGACTTCATCATCATGCCAAACTTCACCGCGCTGCCCGCCGTCTCCTGCGCGCCGGCCGGAGACCTCGAGCTGCGGATGGAGCCGGATCCGCAAAGGAATTTGCCTCCGCTGTTGCGAACAGGGCACGGGAATGAGGAGGTGGCTTCTGTGCGAACTTTCATGACGGCCTGCGCGGTAGCGCTCATGGAGACCCTTGTTCGATCCTGGGCCGGAGCTGGGGAGGTGCGTATGGCGCTGGAACCCTTCGATCAACGCGTGGTACAGCTTTTGGACGGACCGTGCAAAACGGCCATGGACACCAACCGCCGGTACTTGCTGGAATTGGATCCAGACCGGCTGCTCTACAACTTCCGCGTGAATGCAGGGCTTCCGGCACCCGGAACGCCGCTGGGCGGATGGGAGGCTCCGGATGTGGAGGTGCGCGGCCACTTTACCGGGCACTATCTTTCGGCCTGTTCCCTCATGTATCGGGCTACAGGAGACCCGCTGTTGAAGCGTCGGGTGGATCTTCTCGTGGCCGAATTGGCTAAATGCCAGAAGGCTCTGGGAGGCGAGTATCTGAGCGCCTTCCCTTCCTCCTTCTGGGACCGTCTCGAAAGCGGGCGCCAGATCCCCTGGGCGCCGTACTACACCATCCACAAAATCATGGCGGGCCTCTTCGATGCCTATGCCCTTTGCGGCAACCACCAAGCGCTGGAGGTCCTCAAAGGGATGGCCGCCTATTTCAAGAAGCGCACAGACCGACTGCCCATTGCCGACATGGACCGCGTGCTCAATACCGAATTCGGAGGCATGTCCGAGGTCCTGCACAACCTCTATTCCGTTACGAAAGACCCGGCGCATCTGGAGCTTGCCCATCGCTTTGACCAGGCGGCATTTCTCGGGCCGTTAGGCCTGGACCACGACGACCTCAGCCGCATCCATGCCAACACGCAGATCCCCAAGATTTGTGGAGCCGCACGGCGCTACGAAGTGACCGGCGACGCCCGATACCGCCACATCGTGAGCTACTTTTGGGATCGCGTGGTAAACCACCGCACCTACGCCACCGGAGGGTGCACGAATGGCGAAGCCTGGGGGGATCCGGACCATCTGGCCGATAGCCTTTCGGCCACGAACCAGGAGTGCTGCACCACATACAACATGCTCAAGGTGACCCGATACCTCTTGCGATGGACGGGCGCAGTGCGCTACGGCGATTTCTACGAACGCGCCTTCTTCAACGGCATTTTGGGCACCCAGGAGCCCGGAACAGGGATGCTCATGTACTACGTGCCGCTGGCCTCGGGCTTCCGGAGGCCCTTCGGTACCCCCTTCAACTCATTCTGGTGCTGCTACGGAACCGGCATCGAGTCCTTCTCCAAACTCAACGACAGTATCTACTTCCACTCGGGCAACTCGTTGTATGTGAACCTCTTCATTGCATCCAAAGTAGCGTGGGCAGAGAAGGGGGTGGTTCTGGAGCAGCACACCCGGTTTCCCGAGGAGGATCGCACGGAGATTTTGGTGCGCGCCGATCACCCGGCACGCTTCGACTTGCGCATCCGCATCCCCGGCTGGGTGGCCGGCCCGGTTAAAGCTGTGGTAAACGGCGCGCCTGCGGGTTCCGTTGCAGCGCCGGGCACCATCCTTACGCTAAGGCGCCTCTGGCATAACGGCGACCGCGTGGAGTGCCGACTGCCCATGAAGCTTCACAGTGCGCCCATGCCCGACGATGCCAATATGGTAGCAGTGATGATGGGCCCCATCGTTTTGGCAGGAGTGCTGCCCTCCACACAGCCAGGGGTTGCGCTGGAATACAACCCCGTGTCCGCCCCGGCATCCCCCGGCGCGTTTCCCGAGTACCTGGTGGGTGATCCGTCGAGCGTTCAGGATTGGCTGGAGGCGGTGCCCAACCGGCCCCTCACCTACCGCCTGAAGAGCCGGCCTGACATCGTTCTCGAGCCCTTCTACAAAGTGGTCCACGAGCCGTATGCCGTCTATTGGCTGGTGTTGCCCGAAGGAAGTCCCCGTCTTGCCCGCATCCATCAGCAGGAAGAGGCAAGGCGAAGGATGGAGTCCCGCATCGTGGATCGTGTGGTGCCCAACGATGCCCGGAGCGAGGCTGCACACAATCTTCGAGGCGAACACACTGCTGCAGGACCCTTCGGCAGGCGGGGATGGCGCCACGCCGCTCCGGACGGATGGTTCAGTTGGGACCTGGCCGTGCTGCCCAACGTCCCCATGACGCTTTTGTGCACCTACTGGGGCAGCGACGTGGGGCCGCGCACCTTTGATATCCTAGTGGATGGTCAGCGGGTTGCAACCCAATCCGTTGACCGCAACCACCCTGGGGAATTCTTTGACGTGCTCGTGCCCATTCCCGATGAACTGACCCGCGGCAAGAAGAAGATTACGGTTCTCTTTCGCCCCCACCCTGGAAATACAGCCGGAGGCGTATTCGGGTGCGCCACGCTGCGGCCCGAAGGCGAGGCGCGGTGAGGTGCCGCCGGGCGATACGGTGCGGCGGTGCTTGCCGCGCCCGTATTCCGTTGTGCCTAGGCTCCCGCGCCATGTATGAAAAGATCCCAGCCGCCACCGCTTCAGGGCGCACATCCGGCCGTTGGATGCGAAACGTGTCCGTACAGCTTGAATCAGCATGAACGCCGTACAACGACGCGGGGTCCGTGGGAGCAGAAGCGTTGGCGACAATCGGCCAAACTCGTCGAGGCCGCCGGACGTTTTGCCTGCGGCGCAGCGGCAGAGCTCGAAGCGTCCAGGGATGACGATTGCTCCTACTTCGGAGCGCCGCGGTTCGCAGCGCCCAAGTAGAGCCTCACGCCGAACCCTTCCAGGCCGTCCCGGAACGCGTGCTCGCGGACGGACACCGCGCCTGAGTGGCCGTTGCCTACCAACGCGAGCTGAGTGCCTTCCAGTTCTGCGGGTAAGCCGCGTACGCTGAAGGCGACGGGATAGGGGTTCTCGTTGACGATGACCAATAGAAACTGCCCGGCTGCCTGTTTGATTGCGATCCGTACTCCGGTGCCGTCGTTGGAGGCATAGTGCTCCTCCACTTGAAGCGACGGCGCCGGCGCTACGTTGGGCATTACGAGGAAACGCTCCAGGGATCGGATCTCGCGAGTTACATTCAAAAGCTCCTGCCAAAAGCGCCGGGCATCGTCACTCTGCGGGTTCTTGAGGTAATCCGTGCCCCAATAGAGGATGGCATTGGCGCCGTGGATGACGGCGTCCCACGCCATGAAGCGCTGCTCCTGCTGTGTGGGCCGACGGCCGACACCCAATTTGGAGGCCGCTTCATTCGGCGTCTGCTCCAGATCCGCCCATCCGAACCCTTGAAGCACCATGGCGCACGCTTTGCCGGGGGCGGCCTTGCGCATGCGGTCCGTGTAGTCGCCAACGCTGCTGGGGCGCATGTTGACCAGATCGCTATGGGCTGTACGGAGATTGTACGGGATGGGGTAAATGTCGCATCCAGCCACATCCACCTCACGGTTAAACTCGCGGAGGGCTCGCACGCTGTTGCGCGGGGCGTGGTTCAGCCAAATAAAATGACGCGGGTCTGCCCGGCGCAGGTAGCGCATCCCGGAGGCCAATCCGCGTGCCAATCGGGCCGCGCGCTGGGCAGCCTGATCTATGCGGGCGCTGGGATGGGGGTCCGACTTGCCGGCCTTCGCCCAGAACCGGCTTCTGAGCTCCTGCCACTCGGGCCAAAGTGCGCGGTGGTACCGGTCCACAGCCTCGTCGAAGATCTGCCGGAGCGACGCATTGGCTTGGGCTTCGCGACGCATGGCGTCAATCTCCGCATCGGTTTCCTGCATCGTTGCGTACCACGAATTCCAGAGGGCCTCGTCCGGCCCTTCCCAGATAAGGAGTGCCGGATGGTCTGCCAGTGCTTGCACCATGGAAGCCAAGGTGCGTTTGCGGGCTTCGGTGTCTGCGCTGAGATCCATGGCGTCGCCGGTATTGACCCACGCCCAGGCTCCGGCCTCTCGTACACGGTCGAGAGCCGCCCGCACGGATGGGCATCGGATGAGGTTGAAACCTCCTGAGATCGCTTCCCGAAGGCGGGCGTCGCTTTCGGGGTTCTCATACAACCCGATAAGGAACCGCGGCTCGCCGTTCACCACGAGCATGCCGTTGGGAGCGAGGTGAGCCTTCGTCGGCCCATGGTCCAAGGCCCATGCAACGGAGGTGCACGCTGCAAGGGCGATCCCGGCGACAACTGGGTGCATGAGGCATCGTCCTCCCGTTCACATAACGGGCCACCTTTCCTCGCAGTTACCCGAAACTCCTGCACGGATGCGCCGGAGTCACGCGGACATCGGGTTCATTGCCTCGGGCGCCGAGAAATTTCGTGGAAGGTACGGAGCCGAGGCGCGGCGAAGGATAGATACATCCCAACCGTGCGTGGGTACGCCGTGCTGAAACCAGGTGACGCATCCGTGCGTGCCCACCGAGAAGGTCGTGGCTCCATGCAAGTCGCGTTGTTCTTTGCATCTATTTTCCTGACGGTGGCCGCTGCAGTGGCTGCCGGCGCATCTCCGCGCATAGAAGCGAATTTCGATGACGGCTGGCGCTTCCATCGGGGCGACGTGCCGGATGCCTGGCAAACCCTCTATGATGACCGCCATTGGCGGAAAGTGACGCTGCCTCATGATTTCAGCATTGAAGATCTGCCGCCTTCCGCCGGCGCTTCGGCGCCTTCCCTCGCTGTGGTGCCCGGAGACTGGCGCTTCCACAGCGGAGACAATCTGCAGTGGAAAAACCCCTCCGTGCCGGACGCGGAATGGAAGGTGGTGCACTTGCCGGCCCATTGGAGCGATCATGGGGATCAGGCCACCCACGCCTTCGGATGGTATCGCCGCCGCATCCAGGTGCCGGCTTCCATGCTGGGGAAACCCGTCCTCCTGCTCATTGGGAAGATAGATGACGCGGATGAAACCTTTGTGAACGGCGTGAAGGTGGGTGGAATGGGGTCCTTCCCGCCTGCCTATTCCAGCGCGTGGCAGATGCCGCGCAGGTACGTGATCCCCGCCAACGTTCTGAAGGGCGACGGCCGCGATGTGGTGGCGATACGTGTTTACAACGGGGAGGGCGAGGGAGGCATCTACGAAGCGGCGCATCCGCCTTTGCGCAGCGGTCCCTTCGACCTGGATGCGGAAGGCGGCTCGGCTCAGGGATACACGATGGGGGCCGTCGCCTGGTACCGCAAATCCTTCACAATGCCTGCCTCTTACCGCAACCGCTTGGTGGAGCTCGCCTTCGACGGGATCTATATGGATGCCCAGCTATGGCTCAACGGAGAGCCCATCGCCAGGCATCCCTACGGATATACGCCGTTTCACGTGAACCTCACGCCGTACCTGCACTTTGGGAGCGAGCGGAATGTGCTGGCCGTTCGCGTGGACACCTCCGGGCGCACCAGTCGCTGGTACTCCGGATCGGGCATCTACCGCCACGTAAGGCTCGTCATCACGCATCCCGTGCATATTCCCCAGAATGGCGTCTTCGTCACAACGCCCCAGGCGGATCGGGAAGCCGCCCTCGTCCGCATCCAAACGCGCATCCGCAATGGATCTGCAGCTTCCGTGTCCCTAACGGTCCGTGCGCAGATCGGCTCTGCCGGCGGCGCACCGGTGGGAGAAGCTTCAGTCGGGCTGACGCTTCCTCCCGGAGAGGAACGGACCACCGAACAATTAGTGCGCTTGCCGCAACCCCGGTTGTGGTCGCCGGACGACCCGGCCCTTTACCACCTTGAGGTCCAAGTAACCGACGGGCAGCATCCGCTGGACCAGGTAGCCACGCATTTTGGCGTGCGAACGGTGCACGTAGATGCGGTCCACGGTTTTGTTCTCAACGGCCGGGCACTGAAGCTGCGGGGAGGCTGCATCCATCACGACAACGGGTGCCTCGGTTCCTGTGCCTATGATCGTGCAGAAGAGCGCCGAGTTCAGCTCCTCAAGGCAGCCGGGTTCAATGCCCTCCGCACGAGCCACAATCCCCCTTCTCAGGCATTTCTGGATGCCTGCGACCGCGAAGGGATGCTGGTGATGGATGAAGCCTTCGATTGCTGGGCACACGGCAAGAACCCCGACGACTACGGGCGCTTCTTCAACGATTGGTGGAAGCAAGATCTTGCCGCCATGATCCTTCGCGACCGGAACCATCCTTGCGTGGTCCTGTGGTCTATCGGTAATGAGATACCCGAACAAACCTCTCCCGAAGGTGCGGAGCGGGCCGAGACCCTTGCGGCGTTTGTGCGTTCGCTGGATGCCACGCGCCCTGTTACCCAGGCGGCGTATCCTGTAGATGACACCGCCAAACTGGATGGGCTGTTCCGGCGCCTGGACGTATGCGGCTACAACTATATGCCCGGTTCTTATGTGCCGGACCACGAACGCCATCCGCAGCGCGTCATGGTGGGCACGGAGTCCTTTCCGCAAGCCTGTTTTGATGCCGTAACCCAGGCTCAAGACCATCCGTGGGTCATCGGCGACTTTGTGTGGACGGCCATGGATTACTTAGGGGAGGCCGGCATCGGTAGGGTGGTCCCCCAAAATCCGCCTGAGGGCTGGGTTGAGAAGCCCTACACCGTGTCCAACTGCGGGGACCTCGATTTGTGCGGGTTCCGGCGGCCTCCTTCGTATTACCGCGAAGTCGTTTGGGGCCTGCGCCGCATGGTGGCGTGCTTTGTAGAGGCCCTTGGGCCCGACGGCAAACCTCAACGGGTACAAGGGTGGGGCTGGCCGGATGAGCGGCCCTCATGGACGTGGCCAGGGCTGGAGGGGAAACCGCTTACCGTGCGCGTGTATTCCTCGTGTCCCCAAGTGCGCCTGCTTCTCAATGGGCGGGATCTCGGCACGCGCGCCACTACACGGCGGGAGCGCTTTACAGCGGAGTGGCAGGTTCCATACGAGCCCGGTGAACTCGTGGCTGTGGGGATGGACGAACGTGCAGCAGAACTTTGCCGCTGGGAGTTGCGGACGGCCTCCAAAACCACCCGCATCCGCCTCCGAGCCGATCGGCAGCTTCTCTTCGCAGACGGCCAGGATCTTTCGTACGTTACCGTAGAGGTGACAGATGACCACGGCGTGGTGGATCCCAACGCACAGAATATGATCCGCTTCACCATAGGGGGTCCGGGCACGATCGCCGGCGTGGGGAACGGGGATCCCCAGAGCCTGGAGAGCTTCCAGCGACACCAGCGCCGGGCCTTTCGCGGACGGTGCCTGGTGGTAGTGAAGGCGGGCACACGCCCCGGTGAAATCGTGCTCAAGGCAAACTCTGCCGGGCTCGACGGCGCCCAAATTCGCCTGGACGCGCGGCCGCGGCCATAGCCTTGTTCCACGCCGTCCGGGGATCTAGGTTGGGTAATATAGCCATGGGCTGACGGGGATGGTACCGCCGCCCTATTCCGTGCCAAACGAGAAACGAGGGATGAGCCATGCGTAACACATTGACCGTGCTTGCCATGATCCTGGCTGGAGCAGGCGCCCTGGCAGCACCCACACAGAGTGAGGACGGGAAACTCAATTACGCCGCAATGAACAAGCTGGGCTGGAAGCTGAGTTGCCAAGCCTGGACCTTCCGGGAGATGACGCTCTTCGAGACGATAGACACGCTGCATCGCCTCGGTATCCGGTATATCGAGATGTTCCCCGGCCAGCGAGTGTCTCCCCAGAACCCAGCAGGTTTCGACCAGAATGCCTCCCCCGAGCTCATTCAGGAAGTGCTCCAAAAATGCAAGAGTGCCGGCGTAACGCCTGTGTCCTTCGGCGTGGTGGGCATCGGCAACGATGAGGCTGCTGCCCGCAAACTCTTCGAATTCGCTAAGAAATTGGGCCTCCTCAACATCACTGCAGAGCCCACCGAGGATGCTGTGCCCATGCTGGACCGGCTCTGTAACGAGTACAAAATCAACATCGCGATCCATAACCACCCGCAGCCTTCGCACTATTGGAACCCCGACACGGTCCTCAAGGTGTGTGCGGGGCTCTCGCACCGCATCGGCTCATGTGCGGACACAGGCCACTGGTACCGTTCGGGCTTAGTGCCTGTGGAGTGCCTCAAGAAGCTTCGGGGGCGCGTCATCGAGCTCCATTTTAAGGATCTCTCCGCCAACAAGGAAGATGTGCCCTGGGGCACCGGGGAGTGTAACTTCAAGGGCATGCTCGATGAGCTGAAGCGGCAGGGCTTCCGCGGTGTATTCTCCATCGAGTATGAGGCAGGTTCTGGGCAGGAGCTCTACAATAACGTGGCCAAATGCTGCAAGGCGTTCAGCGACGCCGTTACCGAATTGGCGGCAGGCCACATGCTTTGATCGGTTGAGGGCCGGGATCGTTTCTTCCTCGGCCCTTTCTGTATCTTCAATTCATTCTCCGGAAGGGCGTTTGTTGCAATGGATTGGCCATCAGTGGCTTTCGCGGGGCTCACTGCGGTGTTCGCCGTAACGTGTTCGGTACCCTCTCTGGCACAACATAAGTTCCGGCCGCCCTCGGTTCCCCTCGTGGCGTGCGATCCCTATTTCAGCATCTGGTCTCCGGCAGATCACCTGTACGACGCGCCGACGGTCCATTGGACCGGCGCGCCTCACACGCTGGCGAGCCTCATCCGCGTAGATGGCACAGCCTATCGCCTCATGGGAACGGCGCCCGCTGGCATTGCTCCTATGCCTCAAGTAGGCCTTCAGGTGCTGCCGACGCGCTCCATCTACGAGTTCCGCTCGCCCAAGGTGGCCGTGACCCTAACATTCATGAATGCAGCGCTCCCGGATGATCTCGATGCCTTGTCTAGGCCGGTAACCTACCTCATATGGAAGGTTCGCTCGGCGGATGGAAGACCGCATGAGGTGTCCATCCTTATGGCGGCTTCTTCCGAGTTGGCGGTCAACACCCCCGATCAGCAGGTGGAGTGGGCTGCAGAACATTCTCCCTCCCTTACAGCCTTGCGCGTAGGCACGGTGGAGCAGCCGATCCTTGAGCGTTCAGGGGACGGGGTGCGCATAGACTGGGGATATGCATACCTCACGGCACCCCAGGCATCCGCATCCACAGTGGCCCCGCTCGCCGATTGCCTCAACCTCTTCGCAGAGGAAGACCGGTTGCCTCCCTTCGATAACCGGATGCCGAAAGCAGTGCGGGACGGGTTGCCTGCCCTGGCGGTGGTGATGCGTCCCGGGCGGGTGAGCGTCCGAGGCAAGAGCGTTTTTGCCGTACTTGCCTACGATGACCTCTACTCCATCAATTACTTTGGGACCTGGCTGCGAGGATACTGGCGCAGGAACGGACGGGATGCAGCCCAGTTGCTCGAAGCGGCCGTGGCCGATTATCCCAGGCTGGCCCGCCGGTGCACCGCCTTCGACCGAGATCTCATGGGGGACCTTTCCCGTGTGGGCGGCGCCAAGTACGCCCAGTTGTGCGCCCTGGCATACCGCCAGTGCATCGCCGCATGCAAACTCGCTGCCGATCGGTCGGGAATGCCTATGCTCTTCCCAAAAGAGAACACGAGCAACGGGTGCATCAGCACCGTGGATGTCATCTATCCCATGGATCCCATCTTCCTGCTGCTGAGCCCCATGTTGGCGAAGGCATCCGTGGCGCCGGTCCTCAATTACACTGCTTCCCCCATGTGGCACTTCCGCTATGCGCCCCATGATCTGGGGACTTACCCTCAGGCTACTCGTCAGGTTTATGGCGGCGACGATCCTGCCCACGAGGGCGACCGCATGCCCGTTGAAGAGAGCGGGAACATGATCCTGCTCCTTGCTGCCATCGCCAAGGTGGAAGGCAGCGCGGAGTTTGCATCCCGCTATTGGCCCCAGGTTACTCAGTGGGCGCACTATCTGGAGGAGAAAGGCTTCGATCCCGAGAACCAGCTCTGCACCGATGACTTCACCGGCCACCTTGCCCATAACGCGAACCTTTCGGTGAAGGCTATCGAGGCGCTCGGCGCCTACGCCCTGTTGTGCTCCATGCGTGGCGAGCGGGAAGAGGCCGGGCATTACCAGTCCCTCGCGCGGCGCATGGCGGCTCAATGGGTGAAGGCCGCCGACGACGGCGACCATTTCCGCCTTGCCTTCGACAAACCCGGCACATGGAGCCAGAAGTACAACATGGTTTGGGATACGATCCTGGGCCTCGACCTGTTTGGTCCCCAGGTGCGCAATAAGGAATTGGCGTTCTATCTCGCTGCGAAGGACCGTTACGGCCTCGCACTGGATAACCGCCAGCCCTACGCAAAGACCGATTGGGCTGTTTGGACGGCGTCGCTGGCGCCCACACGCAGGCAGTTCCAGGAACTGGTGGACCCGGTTTACGACTTCCTGGATTCTACGCCCGACCGCACCCCCATGACGGACCTTTACTGGACGAAGACGGGCCGGGAGGTGGGGATGCATGCGCGGCCCGTGGTAGGCGGCGTGTTCATACGGATGCTTTGCAATGAGGAAATTTGGAAGAAATGGGCATCCCAGGCACCCAACGACCTCAACGCGCGGTGGGCTCCTCTTCCCAAGCCGCCCGCGGAACAGGTGGTCGTGCCCACAGCCGAGAAGGATGCGGTCCTCTGGCGGTGTACAACATCCCAGCCGGGCCCGGATTGGATGCAACCCGAGTACCGCGATGCAGGATGGGCTGAAGCGCCGGCTCCCTTCGGAACAACCGGCACACCCGGCATCGCTCCCAGAACGGAATGGCATACGGGCGATATATGGCTTCGGCGCATCATCACCATACCTCCGGGCATCTCGCTGAAGCACGAGGGATTGCAGCGCGGCCTCATGTTCCGCGCCTATCACGATGAAGACGTGGAGATCTACGTGGATGGCGTGCTGGGCGGCCGCGCTTCGGGCTTCGTTACCTCCTACGGGCTAATCCCCATCCGGCCGGCTGCCCTCAAACTCCTTACTCCGGGCCCTCATCTGCTGGCAGTTCACTGCCGTCAAACCGAGGGCGGCCAGGGCGTGGATGTGGGGATCGTGGAAGTGAAGGATTGACGTCCCTAACGATGAAGGGTGTACGCCTGTGTTGGTATTGGCGGCTTTCTTGGTGACGTTGCCTCATAAGTCGAGTGTGCCTGGCGCGTCCCCTGTGGACCTGGGGCCCCGGATGAGGCAGCGCGGGCTTTCGCCCCGCAGCCAAGGGAGCCGGGGTACCTGCTCTGTCTTTGCTGTGACGGCTGCCCTGGAATACGCCATGGCGGTGGCGGCCGAAAAGTGCGAAGCTTTGAGCGTGGAATACCTCAACTGGGCCGCGCACCAAGCGGCTGGTCGCTCGGCAGACGGCGGCTTCTTCCATGAGATTTGCAAAGGGTTCCAAACCTATGGCGTATGTCCGGAGGTTCTCATGCCGTACCAGCCGCAGTACACACGTCCCGAGCCTTCCCAATCAGCGCGCGATGCTGCGGCCGGTACCCGACGCCTCCCCTTACGAATCGTGTGGATCAAGGCATGGGATGTCGCAACGGGCCTCACTGGGCAGCAGCTTGAGCGCATTTGCAATGTGCTGGCATCCGGAAAGCCGGTGTTCTGCGGTTTGCGTTGGCCTAAGCGCGAGCAATGGAACGCGAAGGTGCTTCAAATGTGCGCGCCCTCCGAAGTTTTCGACGGGCACAGCGTTTTGCTGGTGGGCTTCGTGCAGGATGAGGCGCTGCCCGGGGGCGGGGGCTTCCTCATTTGGAACTCCGGAGGAACGCAACGCGAAGGCATCCTCCCGTTCGCCTTCGTTGAGGCGTACGGCAACGATGCCGCCTATATCCGGGGCTCGTCCCGCCCAAAGACGCAGCCATGAACTTCGAAGCTGCCGGCCTCCATGCTCTAGCCCAGATGCTTCCCGGGCGGTCGCGGCGCATCTCCAGCAACGAACAGCCCAACTGGCACGACGGCAACTTCGACATGACGCGCCTCGAGCCCGGCGAAGTGCTCAGGATGCCGCGCCTCGAAGGCCCGGGCTTCATCCACCACATATGGATGACCAGTCACTCCGGCACGATGGACGAGCTGGATGGGCTCACCTTGCGCATCTGGTGGGATGACCGCATCCGGCCGGGGGTGGAAGTACCCTTGGGCCATTTTTCTGCCACAGGCAGCAGACCCGCCGTAGTGGAGAGCATCCCAGTACAAGTGTCCGCCAGCGGCAGCCTCACCTGCTATTGGCGCATGCCGTCCCTCCACGCCGCCCGCATCGAAGTGGCCAACGAGAACCCTTTCCGTTCCACCGGCCTGTACTGGCAGGTAGATTGGGTGCAACTGGAGTGCCTTCCCGCAGCCGATGTGCGCCTTGGCGAAGTAAGGCTTTCCGCCGCTGAACATATGCTTGCGCTCCGGTATTCCGGGCCCTCGAATAAGGGGGTACACCTGTTTGTAGAGCGCCTTCGCGTGCTTCACCTGCCTCCGGAGGTGGATCGGCCGGCGCGCACCCACAACGAAGCCCATTTCATCCGGCTGGGCGTGGGCAGGGCAGTATATGCCTTCCGTCTTGCCCACCACCGTTTGCCCCACTCCCTCGAGGAGCTTGCGGCTTCCGGCATCATGAGCCCTCGCTATCTTCGGGATGAGAACCTAATCCCCTTGGCCTCGCGGTGTGAACCAGATGCTTTCGTCGTATGGAGTACGGCGCCTTCCGGTTGGGAAGCGCGCTTCAGGGGACTGGACGCCCGGCGCTGAAGACGGCTGGGAGGTAAAAAGGTTGGATCAGGAGGGGACCACTATGGCACAACGTATGACACGCAGGACCCTGGGAAGATGCGCCGCTGCGGTTCTGGCGGGGGCAGCAGTAGGAGCACTGGACGGGCGCACCTGGGGCCAGGGGTGGCGGAAGCGCGGTTGGAAACTTACGTTCCACGACGAATTCAACGGCGATCACCTGGACACGTCGAAGTGGATCGACTCCTACCCCGACGGAGTACGCACCCATAGCAACAACGAGCAGCAATACTACGCGCCCGACGGATATGAAGTGCGCGGAGGGCTTCTGCGCCTTCGGGCAGAGAAGCGCTCCATGGGCGGAATGCCGTATACATCCGGCATCGTAACCACTTACGGGAAGTTTTCTCAGATGTACGGCTGGTTCGAGATCCGCGCACGATTTCCCAAAGGGAAGGGCTTTTGGCCGGCATTCTGGCTCCTGCCGGCGGACAAACGGTGGCCGCCGGAGATAGACGTGCTGGAGATATTGGGACACGAACCGAACAAGGTGTACATGACGAACCACTGGCGAGATGCCCAGGGCCGCCACCTCAGCAATGGAGGAGCTTGGGTAGGACCGGACTTCTCCCAAGACTTCCACACGTTCGCAGTGGATTGGAGCCCAGACACCATCGTTTGGTACGTAGATGGCGTGGAGCGCTTCCGGTCTTCTAGAGGCGTGCCGGCGATGCCCATGTACGTGCTGGTAAACCTGGCCGTCGGCGGGGATTGGCCCGGAAACCCTGATGCCTCCACTCCCTTCCCCTCCACGATGGATGTAGATTACGTCCGCGTGTATCGTCGTGCCTGATGGGAGGTTCTGCTGATGCGAACCCGTACCCTTGGGAAGACCGGTAGCCGCGTGAGCGAGCTGGGGCTGGGCGGATTGTTCGTGTCTTCGGTGGGAGGTTCCTACGATCAGAGCAGGAGCGCTATCCGGCGCGCTTTGGAGTTGGGCGTCAACTATATAGACACGGCGCCCACCTATGCCGATAGCGAAAGCGTTATCGGCCGAGCGCTCGAGGGCTATGGCGGGCCCCTAATCCTCTCCACCAAACTCGGAGGCAGGCCGCAGCCCTTCGATGCACGCAATCGCGACCATCTCTTTGCCTCCGTTGAAGAGAGCTTACGCCTCCTGAAGCGCGATCACGTGGATATTCTCTTCATTCATGAACCCGACCGGCCGGGTCAATATGACTGGTGGTCCGACCCGGTGAACTATACCGGTCCCGTTTGCGATGTTTTGGACGAGCTGAAGGAGCAAGGCGTCATCCGCTTCACGGGATTGGGCGGCACAACCGCCTATCTCATGGCGCGCATCGTTCGCACCGGCCGTTTCGACGTGCTGCTCACCGCGTTCAATTACAGCCTCCTCTGGCGCGAGGCCGAGATCGAGGTGCTGCCGGCCGCAATGGAGCAGGGGATGGGCATTGTCATCGGTTCGCCGCTGCAACAGGGGGCCTTGGCGCGGCGCTACGACGACGAGGTCGCACGCGGCGCACCCTGGTTGAGCCTGCCGAGGCGCAAACAGCTCCTCGAGCTCTACGCCCTGCTGGACGACACCGGCCTCTCTATAACCGAAATGGCCCTGCGCTTCGTGCTCTCCAACGATGCAGTGGCCTGTACGCTCATGGGGGCCAGAAGTGCAACGGAAGTGGAACGCAACGTGGAAGCCGCCGAAAAGGGGCCGCTGCCACCGGAAATCTTGGCGCGCCTCGATGAGATTGCTGCGCAGGTGCCCTTCCGACCCTTCGATGAACCCGCCGGGCTCCCGTTGGGGCGCCCCTATGCGGGACCAGGAATGATGCACTAGCCCAAGGCAGTGCGGCAACTTGGCCGCGATCTTCAACGTCTTAAATAGCGGCAGATCCCGTTAGGGACGGTACAATCTTTGATCGGATGCTGCTACAGCCTGGCTGCCGGGCTGTAAAACCATCATTGCAAGCTGTAGAGGAGACGGAATTGGACGTACGCATCACTTCCCGCGGATATCGCCGGGTGTTTGTTGCAGGTGTCGTGGCGTTCTTGGCTGGAGCACTCCTAACCGCACGGTGCACGGCCCAGACGCCGGCGCAAGATTTGGTGCCTATCCCTCTGAAGCTCCCGAAACCCGTTTTTGCCGGGACGCCGAAGGACATTCCTTTAGGGAGCACCGTAGAACGGGGCACTGGAAAGCCCAGGCCTATCCCGTTGGCTCCCAAGGGCACCGTGAACCTGGCGCTGCACAAAAAGGTCACGAGCAGCGCGCCTCCGTTCAACGGATCTCTTGATCTGGTGACCGATGGAAACAAGGAAGCCAGGGAAGACACCTGTGTGGAGCTCAAACCTCGGCTCCAGTGGATCCAGATTGATCTGGGAGCGGCGCATCCCCTCTACTATATCGTCGTGTGGCATTGCCACCTTGAGCCGATGATCTATCACGATGTCATCGTGCAGGTGTCCAACGACCCCAATTTCGTGGAGGGCGTCACCACCCTCTTCAACAACGACCAAGACAACTCTGCGGGACTGGGCATCGGCAAGGATCGCGAATACTTTGAGACGTACGAGGGCAAGCTCATAGACGCCAAGGGCATCAAGGCGCGCTATGTTCGCCTCTACAGTCGGGGGAGCACCTACAGGGATCCGCTCAACCGCTATACCGAGGTGGAGGTGTACGGCCTGCCCACACAATGAGGCGCACCACCTCCCTCTCTTTCGCCGCGCTCATCCTCCTGGTGACGGCAGGCGCCCTGGCGCTGCGCCTGCCGTCCTTGGATGCCCGGCCGGTGCACGCAGATGAGTCCGTGCACATGGTGAAGTTCCACGAGTTGTGGAAGCACGGAACGTATCGGTACGATCCAAACGAATTCCACGGACCGACGCTCTACTATTCCACTCTTCCCGTTGTGTGGGCAATGGGCCGGGCCCACTTTGCCGATACGACAGAAGGGGATTATCGCCTGGTGACGGTGCTGTTCGGAGCCGGCATGATCCTCCTTCTGCCTCTTTTCGCAGACGGCCTCGGGCGCCGCAGCGTGGTTTGGGCAGGAATTCTCATCGCAACATCCCCGGCCATGGTCTTCTACAGCCGCTACTACATCCAGGAGGCGCTGTTGGCCTTCTTCACCGTTGCGTGCATCGCATGTGCGTGGCGGTATGTGCGATCCGGCCGGTGGCCATGGGCAGCAGGTGCTTCAGCGAGCGCGGGCCTCATGGCTGCAACTAAGGAGACAGCCGTCCTTTCATTCTTGGCCGGTGGGGCTGCTCTGCTCCTTCTGAACGTGAGGGCACGTGGGAAGGTAGGCCGGCCGGACGCGGAACCATCGGTTTTTTATCACCTCTCCTGGCGGGGATGGATCGCCGTTGCGGCAGGTGCAGTGGCGGTGGCGGAATTGTTCCTTACGGGTTTCTTTACGAACCCGCGTGGGATAACGGATAGCATCCGGGCCTACATTCCCTGGGTCACCCGCGCAGGAGAAACCGGCCTGCACCGCCACCCATTCCTTTACTATCTCTCCATCTTGGGGTATTCCCACTATCCCCGTGCGCCGATCTTCAGTGAGGCCGTAATCATCCTGCTCGCCTTGGCAGGCGGAATAGCGGCGTTCCGAATGAAGGAGCCGGGGCGCCGATTAGCGCTCTTCCTGGCTCTGTATACCCTGTTCGTCACGCTCATCTACAGCGCCATCCCCTACAAGACGCCCTGGTGCGTCCTCGACATTCTGGTGGGTATGGCGTTGCTGGGCGGATTGGGTGCCGATGCTTTCCTACGATGCATCCCCGGCATTGCAGGGAAGGGGGTTTCATGGGTGCTCCTTGGAGCCGGCATCGTGTGGCTGGCTCGACAGGCCTATCTCGCCTCTGTGGTCTATTCTACGGCGGCCGGCAATCCCTATGCCTACGCGCAAACGGTTCCGGATGCAGTGCGATTGGGCCGGCGCATCGTAGAATTGGCCGCTGCGGGTCCGAACGGAGCGCGAACGCCCGTGTACGTCGTGTCCACGGATGCTTACTATTGGCCGCTTCCATGGTACCTGCGAGCGCTGAAAAGCGTAGGATACTGGACGCAACTCCCCGCAGGGCCCATGCCGCCCATTGTGGTGGCTTCTGCAGATCTCGATGAAGCCCTCGCTCCGCGGCTGAATGATGCCTACCTCATGACCGGCTATTACGGTCTGCGCCCTGGTGCGCTTTATGAGGTTTGGGTACGGATGGACCTTTGGAAGGAGTATTTGGAAATGCGTAAGCGATTGGGGCGGCCCCCTGGTGATGATTGACGAAGCCAGGATGCGGCCGGAGGTTTCGCGGATTCGTGTGGAGAAACATCTGATTGCCGGGATCTAAGTGACCCGGGCATCGGTCAGAGAACGGAGGAGGATGCAAGATGCCTGACATCGCCAGAATGAGCCGGCGTGCCTTCATCCGGAGTGCTTTGAGCACAGGGGCCGGCATCGCGGCAGCCCAAATCATCCCGGCTTCCGCCTTGGGATTGGGACGGCGGCCGGCGCCCAGTAACCGCATCGTTATGGGCTGCATCGGCGTGGGAGGTCAAGGTACGGGCAACATGAACGTGTTCCTTGGCCAGCCCGATGTGCAGGTTGTGGCCGTATGCGACGTAGACCGCAACCACCTCAACAATGCAAAGAGCATCGTGGATCGCCACTACGGAAACACGGACTGCGCGGCATACACAGATTTTCGGGAGCTGCTCGCCCGCAAGGACCTCGACGCGATCTCGCTGGCTACTCCGGATCACTGGCATGCCATTCCAGCCATCATGGCTATGAATGCAGGAATGGACATCTATGGAGAGAAGCCCATCTCCCACTGCCTTAGGGAGGGCCGGGCCATGGCGAATGCACAGAAGTTGAATGGGCGCATCTGGCAGACGGGAAGCTGGCAGAGATCCCAAGCGCATTTCCGATTTGCTTGCGAGCTCGTGCGCAACGGTCGCATCGGGAAGGTAGTCAAGATTGAAGTGGGCCTTCCCACCGGATCTCCATGCGGCCCGGTGCAATTTAAGGATCCGCCGCCCGAGCTGGATTACGACTTTTGGATTGGGCCGTCACGATGGGCGCCTTATTGTGACCTGCGCACTCACTGGAATTGGCGCTGGCAACTGGACTATGGGGGCGGGCAGCTTATGGACTGGATCGGCCACCATGCGGACATCGCCAACTGGGGTATGGGCTGGGATGACACGGGTCCGATCCAGGTGGAGGGAAGCGGAAACTACCCCGATCAGGGCATATGGGATGCGGCCACCACTTACTATTTCGTGGCGACGTATCGCGGAGGCGTGGAGATGCACGTTGCCAACGGAGGTAACCGAGGCATCCGCGGGGGAACACGCTGGATCGGCGAAAACGGCGACTGGGTTTGGGTGGACCGCGGCGGCATTGACGCTTCTCCCAAGAAGCTTCTACAGGAGCACATCGGTCCCGACGAGATCCAGCTCTTCCGCAGCCCAGGCCACCATCGGGAGTTCCTGGACTGTGTCAAGACGCGCCGCTCCACCATTACTCCCGCCGAAACCGCCCATCGGGCAGCGTCTATAGGGCACCTGGGCCAAATCGCCATGCTCCTGGGCCGCCGTATCCGATGGAACCCGGACACGGAAGAGATAATCGGCGATCCTACAGCATCCAGGATGCTCTCTACTCCCATGCGCTCGCCATGGCACCTGTAGCGCACGCTGCAGCCCATGAACCCGTTGCACCAGGTCGAAAGGATGGTTTGCGATGAAAACCCATCGTCCCGCTCACTTCGTTTGGGCTGCCGGCCTCGCGGCTTTGGCTTACACCTCCGCGTGGGCCCAGGAAGACCCGTTCCAGGCGCTGAAGCACTACGACTTTCAGGACCGGCGCCCCTTTGTTGTTCTCTACAAAATGGCCCAGGAAGCGCACTCGAACCGACCGCTGGCGGTACGCCTGGAAAGCGGCCTCATCGGAGTGCTCAAAGATCCCGGGGCTACCTATGCGGGTAAGCGGGAAGCTTGCCGCTTTCTGTGGATGGTGGGTACGGCCCGCTCGGTGCCGGTGCTGGCGCGGATGCTGGCCGATCCAAAGTTGGCCGATATGGCCCGGTACGGTTTGGAGCGAAACCCCGATCCGTCAGCAGGTGCGGCCCTCCGAAGCGCCTTGAGCCATGCCACCGGCACGATGCGCGTGGGGTTGATCAATTCGTTGGGCGACCGGCGGGACACGGCATCCACACCGATGCTGGCCCGATTGTGCCATGATCGCGATGGCCGTGTGGCCGAGGCGGCAATTGCCGCCCTGGGCAAGATCGCCACGCCCGCGGCGTACGCTGCCTTGAACCATCTGCCCCAGGACAACCTCGTTGTGGGCCAAGCCCGGCTCAGTTGTCTGCGCGCCATGATCGCCTCGGGACGCAGGCGGCAGGCGATCGGCGGCCTGATGCGCCTCACTGCTGCAGGGCAGCCGTGGGTGGTGCGCCTTGCCGCAGCAGAAGAACTCGTGAGAATGCGGGATCCCCACGCCGCCCAAGTCGCTTTCAGTTTGGTCAAAGCGCCGGAACCCCGCCTTCAGGTAGCCGCTGCACACCTTTGCGGTTCGCTCCCCGATGCAGCTTCCACCGATCATGCCATCCGCCTTGCCGGCTCACTGGGCCCATCTGCCCAGACGGCGTTGATTACAGCCTTGGCTGATCGGCACGTTGCCCGCGCCCTTCCGCTTGCATTGGAACTCACAAAGAGTGAGGACCCCGTGCTGCGTGTGGCCGCGATCCAGGCCGCAGGGCACATCGGCGGCAGGGCTGCGGTAGATCGCCTGGCGGCGATGATTGCTGCAGGGGTCGAGCGCGATGCCGCCCGCGAAGCTTTGGCCACCATGCGCGGCCCCGCGGCGGAAGCGGAACTGCTGCGGCTCGCCTCGGATGGTTCCCCCGATGTGCGCGCTGCACTGATGCCCGTTCTTGCTGAGCGACCGTCGGCAGGGGCGTTGCGCGCCATGCTGCGGGCAGCCTCATCGGGTTCAGGACCTGTGGCGGTAGAGGCCCTTCGCGCATTGGGTAGAGTGGCGACCGGAGTTCAATACCCTGAGCTTGTGAAGGATCTGGTGAACGCCCGCAGTGACGACGCGCGCGACGCTGCCCAAACTGCTGTTGTGGCGACCGCCCAGCGCATGGCCGATCAGGATCGCGCCCTAGGGCCCCTCCTCGACGCATACCCTTCGGCCTCACCCCAGGTTCAATCGGCGCTGTTGGGCGTAATGGCGCAGATTGGCGGCGAACGCGCCCTCCAGCAGATCACGCAAGCTACGGCATCAACAAACGATGAGGTACGCCATGCGGCAGTGTCGGCCCTGGCGGACACGTGGCAGGATGTGCGCGCCCTGCCAACCCTTCTTCAGATCGCCCGGACGGATCCCCAGAAGGCGGTAAGGGTCCAAGCGCTCCGCGGATACCTCCGCTTGGTGGGCGAAGACCAAGGGGCTCCGCCCGCAGAACGGGTGCGCCGCATCAAGGAGGCTCTGGCCATTGCCGAACGCCCCGAGGAGAAGGTACAGGCGCTGAGCATTCTGCGGGACTGCCGCGTCCCCGAAGCCGCTTCAGTAGCTTCGGATCTCCTAAAGGACCGCGAAGTCGCCGCCGAGGCTGCCGACACCATCCTGGATCTGGCAGCTCGGCACAACCGCAACAACCGCAACCTTCCCGCCGTCACGGGAGAGCAGATGCGCGCCGCCCTTGCAGCATTGGCAGACCAAGCGCCTGACCCCCAACAGAAAGACGCCGCGCGCAAGCTGCTGAACCCATAACGCACTCACTTTCTTCCGCAGGGTCCGGCTGGTCCGCAGTGGCGCGCGGCAAGCCGGACCCAGGCTTATGCCCGTTGACGACCGGCAAGAGTGAGAATGAGGGGATGCCTATTCAGCGGCTCTGCCGCAAACACAGTGGGGGTTTGGCATGGAGGCATCAGTTTGGAGCTGTTCTCGCAGGAGCTTCTTGACTGCACTCATTGGAGCAGGGATCACAGCAATGACCGATGAAAACGCGAACTCGGCCGCTGCCGTGCGTGACGTGCTGCGGCCCGCGCACTCCTCCGAGGTTCACGTGGGCGGTCACTTGGGCCGAATGATGGACCTGGATATCCGCAACCGTGTGATGGCCCAGGATATCCAGAAGCTGATCCAACCCTTCCGCGATCAAACAGAGATTGGGGATGGCGATTGGCGATGCGAGTATTGGGGCAAGTGGTTCACGAGTGCCGTGCTGGCGTGCGAGTACCACCCCACGATACAGAACCGGCAGATTGTGGAGAGGGCGGTGCGCGAACTGTTGGCCACTCAAGGGCCCGACGGATACATCGGGACACGCCGGAAGCAGTACCGCCTGCTGGGATGGGATGTGTGGGGGCGCAAGTACGTTCTGCTGGGACTGCTGGCCTACTATGACCTTGCCAAAGATGCCAGAGTGCTCGCCGCCGCTCGCCGCCACGCCGACACCCTCCTGGCTGAGTGCGGTCCTGGCAAGGCCAACATCGCGGAAGTAGGGTATGCCGGCTGGAAGGGGCTGCCGCCCAGTTCTGTGTTGGAGCCCATGGTCCTGCTGTACCGTAGAACCCACGATCCCCGTTACCTGGCCTTTGCCCGTTACATCGTAGCGCAGTGGTCCAAACCCAGCAAATTAAGCCCCAACGGATTGCGGCTCGTGGAACAGGCGCTGAGCCGGACGCCGGTGCGGCAGATTGATGCCCCCAAGGCATACGAGATGATGTCTTGCTACGAGGGCCTCTGCGAGCTCTACCGGGTCATCGGGGATCCGGCGTATCTCACAGCATTACGAAACATCGCCGCAAACATCATCCATGATGAGCTCTTCATCGTAGGCTCGGGCTCGAGCCGCGAAGTGTGGTTCGGCGGGCGCACAAAGCAGCTCGAGGATAATCCGGACCCCATGGAGACGTGCGTTACCGTAACATGGATGAAGCTCTGCTACCAATTGCTGCGCCTTACGGGGGATCCGCTCTATGCGGACCAAATGGAGACGAGTTTGTACAATGCGCTGTTGGGCGCCCTCAAGCCCGACGGTTCATGGTGGTGCTACTACACTCCCCTCCGTGGAACCAAGCGCCCCAGCCACGTGCAGCACGCCGACGTTGGGCTGAGCTGTTGCGTCACCAACGGACCTAGGGCGCTCCTGCTGACGCCCCGGTGGGCTGTGATGACTGGGGGGAACGCTGTGGTGGTGAACCTGTTCTGCCCCATGACGGCCGCCGTGTCCCTCCCGTCGGGTAATCGCGTAACCATTGTGCAGGACACGCGGTACCCCGAGACCGGCCGCGTGCGCATCACGGTGTCGCCGGAGCATCCCGAGGAGTTCTCCCTTCGGCTGCGCATCCCAGCTTGGAGCGAAAAGACGGTTCTACGTGTGAATGGCGGAACTCCGAGGGCGCAAGTTCCCGCAGGCGCCTATGCGCCCATCACGCGAACCTGGGCCAAAGGCGACGTGGTACTTCTGGATCTGGATATGCGCGGCAGAGTAGTCAAGGATCCGGCCGGCAGTTCCGCAGTGGCCGTGATGAGGGGGCCGATCGTTCTTGCCTGGGACCAGCGGTTGGGCGCGCCGGAAGGTCAAAACCTGGTTTTGCGGCAGGACGCTGCAGGTCGCATCGCTCTGCGCGCCGCCAAACCACCCGTCGGCGAGGATATCTGGATGGTGTTTACCGCCCCATGTACGGATGCAGCGGGGAAAGAGGTAGAACTGGCTCTTTGCGACTATGCATCCGCCGGGGACACGTGGGATGCACGCTCGCGCTTCAGGGTATGGTTGGAGCAGCCTCTGAACTTGGCGGCGGCGCCGGGATTGGATGCCGCGCAGTGGATTTGGTTCCCAGGAGATCCCGGCGACCCCAGGCAGGAAGTTCCCTCGGGCACCCGGTATTTCCGGGCCGCCTGGCACGGGCTGGACGAACGTGTGGAAGAGGCGGTAATCCGCATCACCGCCGATGACGCTTTCGTGCTTTACGTGAACGGTGTCGAGATCGGCCGTGGAGATGCCTGGCAGCAGGCGCACACATTCCAGATCGGCAGCGTCCTCAGACCCGGCGCCAATGTCATCGCTGTGGAGGTTACCAACTCGACGCCTTCGCCGGCCGGTCTGGTTGCCGCGGCGGAAGCCCGGATGCCGGATGGAAGGGTCCAGCGGTTCGTAACGGATGGCGCGTGGAAATCTTCCTCCACACCTACGGAGGGGTGGGCTAAAGCAGACTTTGACGACGCGGCCTGGGCCCCAGCAAAAATCGTTGGATCTTTCGGTTGTTCCCCGTGGGGATACGTGGAATAACTGTAGGGCTGCACCGGCGCGCGAAGGCTGGGCACTCATCGCCAAGGAGGGATCTATGCGTCGCATCTGTGTGATTGGAGCAGGCTATGTGGGATTGGTGACGGGAACCTGCTTCGCCGATCTGGGCAATCAGGTTACCTGTTTGGACGTGTCCGAGGAGCGCGTGGAAGCTCTCAGACGCGGCGAGATGCCCATCTACGAACCCGGACTGGAAGAGCTTGTGGTGCGCAATACCGCAGCAGGCCGGTTGACCTTTACGTGCGACTACAGCGAAGGCGTCCCAGGAGCGGATTTCATCTTTATCGCCGTCGGTACACCCTCTGGAGTGGATGGCGAGGCGGATCTGAAATACGTGCGGCTCGCCGCCGAGAACATCGCCGACGCTCTGACGCACTATGCCATCATCATCAACAAGAGCACGGTTCCCGTGGGAACCGGCGACTCCGTAGCCGAGATCCTGATCACCAAGGGCAAGAAGCCCGGCGAAGATTTCGACGTGGTGTCCAACCCCGAATTTCTTCAGGAAGGCTCCGCAGTTCATAATTTTCAGCAGCCGGACCGCGTGGTTCTTGGAGCATCATGCCGCGAGGCCGCCGAGAAGGTAGCTCAACTTTACCTGCCCTTGCGCGCATCCATCATGATCACCGATTTGCGCACTGCCGAAATGATCAAGTATGCGTCCAACGCGTTCCTCGCCACGCGCATCTCCTTCATCAACGAGATCGCGGCGATCTGCGAGAAGCTCGGCGCAGATGTGAAGGAAGTTGCCGAAGGGATGGGGATGGACAAGCGCATCGGCAAAGCCTTCCTCGAGGCCGGCATCGGCTTCGGGGGCTCGTGCTTCCCCAAAGACGTGAAGGCTCTTACGTGGATGGCCGAGACCAACGGATGCCATCCGCAGCTCCTTCGCGCCGTGATGGAGATCAATCGCGACCAGCGGCTGCAGGTTCTTACCAAGCTCAAAGAACTGCTCGGTTCCGTTCGCGGACGAACCATCGGCGTTTGGGGCCTCGCCTTCAAGCCCAATACCGACGATGTCCGCGACGCGCCTGCTCTGGACATTATCCGCATCCTCCAGAACGAAGGAGCGTGCATTAGGGCCTACGACCCGGTGGCGATGGAGAATGCGAAGCGCATCCTCAGGGAGGTTACTTTCTGTCGCGACGCGTATTCTGCAGCAGAGGGGTGCGATGCGCTCGTACTGGCTGTAGAATGGAACGAGTTCAAGCAATTGGACATGGCCCGCGTCGCCTCAGTTATGAAGCGGCCGGTGCTCGTGGACGGCCGCAACGTATATCAACCCCAACACATGTCGGCCCTCGGTTTTGCCTACCGGGGAGTGGGACGAGGGTACGCTCCTCCGCCCGCGTAGGAGTTTGCGCTGGCGCCAGGACGATCCGCTCGTATTCGGAGGAGGAGAAATGACGCCACGCGAACGCGTTCTCAATGCTCTGAACTTTATAGAGGTGCACCCGGTTCCAAGAGACCTGGGTGCGATGAAGTCTACAGGGATCAGCGCCTTCGCTTACCCGCGCCTGGTTGAAGCCCTTGGTCTGCCGCCCCGCCGCCCGCGCGTGCACGACACCGGCCAGATGCTCGCGCTTCCGGATCTGGATGTGCTGGATGCCCTGGGTTGTGATGTGGTGACGATTGACGGAGGCGTCACGAACGCCTTCGACGAGCCCGAGAAGTGGCGCGAATACGACTTCAACGGCCGATTGCCCGCCCTGGTTCAGTACCCGGAAGCCTTCGAGAACCGGCCCGACGGATCCATCGTGCAGTGGGGAAACACGGTTATGCCCCCCACATCCTATGTGTTCAACGCCGAACACAGTGGTCAACCCCTTCTCGATCTTGACGCTCCCCTTCCCCTATTGGATCTGAAGCAGTACGAGAAGGATCTTGACCGGCAGAGGGTAACGGACGAGCAGGTGAAGGCCACGGCGGACCTTGCACGCCGCGTCCGCTCCTCCACCGACCGGGCTGTTTTCTTTACCGATTGGTGCAGCGCCGGCATCGGCATCGGCAACTTCTGCGGCATCGGCATCTTTCCCATCATCTGCAAGTTGGAACCCCAGTACGTGCACGACTTGCACGGCATCACCATCGAACATGCTCTCTACAACGTGCGTGCCGTCTTGCCCGAGGTACGCGGCAATGTAGATATCATCATGACGACTGCCGACGACTGGGGCACACAGAATACCCTCATTGCATCTCCCAATACCTACCGAGAGCTCTTTCTGCCTTATTACCGGCGCCTGAATGACGAGATCCACCGCCTCATTCCCGGCGTCAAGATCTTCATGCACAACTGCGGCGCCATCTACGATCTGCTGGACTTGGTGGTGGAGAGCGGCTTCGATATCGTGAACCCCATCCAGTGGCCTGCCGGCGGGCATAGCTATCGTGAATGGAAGGACCGCCTCCGCAACCGCGCTGCCATGTGGGGAGGCGGGTTGGACACGCAGCACACGCTCTCTCTTGGTTCCGTCGAGGATGTAGAGCGCCAGGTGCGCGAGGTAGTGGCCTATTGCAGCCGGGACGGCGGATACGTTTTCAACAACATCCACAACCTCCTAGCCGAGGTTCCTCCCGAGAAGATCATCGCCATGTACCGTGCCGCTGCCGAGGTTTGACCTACCAAGCCTGTGGCGCGGCATCCAAGATTGGGGGGAGGTTTGGGGGCGCATGGCGGCGAACCTGCCTTGGAAGGATAGCGCCTAGGCGCCCGCCTGCGCTCATACCGCATCAAGGAGGTTGCCATGCAGAAGAACCTGGGATACGATGACACGCCGGTGCTGCCCGGAATTGGATACCGCGTGCACGACGGCACCCGCCCTCAACCGAGAGTGGTGCAGCCCGGCACGCCGAGTACTCAAGATGCGCCGGGTAAGCCTCCATCGGACGCTGTGATCCTTTTCGACGGAAGCAGCCTCGAAGGGTGGTTGTCTGTCGGCGGCGGACCTGCGCGCTGGAAGGTTGAAAACGGGTACATGGAGGTGGTTCCGGGAACCGGTGATATCGAAACGAAGGAGCACTTTGGCGATTGCCAGCTCCACCTGGAGTGGGCGGCGCCTACCGTCATCAAGGGTGAGAGCCAAGGGCGGGGCAATAGCGGCGTTTTTTTGATGGGCCGCTATGAAATCCAGGTGCTGGATTGCTACGACAACCCCACCTATCCCGACGGAACCACTGCCGCCATATACGGTCAATATCCACCCCTCGTGAACGCCTGCCGCAAACCCGGTGAGTGGCAGACCTACGACATCATCTGGGAGGCGCCACGCTTCGAGGGAGACCGTGTGGTGCGGGAAGCGCGCGTTACCGTTTTGCACAACGGTGTCGTCGTGCACCACGCCACCAGCCTTCTGGGTCCGACGCAGCATCGCCAGCTTCCTCACTATGAGCCGCATCCTCCCATCGGCCCGCTTCGCCTGCAGGATCACGGTGATCTGGTGCGCTTCCGCAACATCTGGTACCGTCCCCTCAAGGGATACGACCAGCCCTAGGACCAACGGCCCCTGCCCAACAAACTTCGGGTAGGGGCCGCGCACTTTTGGGAGTGTCGCCGAAATGAGTGACCTGTGCGCTGCAATCGCTGCCATGGTGGACCATTCGCTCCTCGATCCCACCCTTACCGATGAAGCCCTGGACGAAGGCTGCAATGTCGCGCGGCGCCTGAAGGTGGCCAGCGTGTGCATCAAACCCTACGCTGTCAAGCGGTGCGCAGGCATCCTCGAGGGATCGGGCGTTCGCCCAAGCACCGTCATTGGGTTTCCGCATGGGAGCCACTCCACGAGCGCCAAAGTCGCCGAGGCACGCATCGCGTTGGACGATGGGGCCGGCGAATTGGATATGGTGGTCAATATCGGAAAGGTGCTCTCTCGAGACTGGGACTACGTCCGAAGCGAGATCGCTGCTGTGGTCGCCGAGGCCCATGCCCGAGGAGGCCTTGTAAAGGTGATCTTCGAGAACTGCTACCTAACGGATTACCATAAGGAGCGCCTCTGTGAAATGAGCGGCGAAGCCGGGGCGGATTTCATCAAGACGTCTACCGGTTTTGGCCCAGGCGGTGCAACGCTCCATGACCTCAAACTGATGCTGGAGCACGCGCCCCCAGGAGTTAAGGTCAAGGCCGCAGGCGGCATCCGAACGCTGGATCAATTGCTGGAGGTGCGCAATCTAGGTGTGGCACGCGTAGGTGCTTCCCGCACGGAGGAGATCCTTCAAGAGTGCCGCCGCCGATTTGGGGCTGGACAATGAACCTTCTCCAGCCGATATTAACGTGGAGGTACCTGATGAGATTGCTGGGCAGGCTATCACTCAGTGCGCTGGCGGCAGCTTGGATGGCGCTTGTGTTGCCGGCCGGTTGTCGGACCGCGGCCGCGCCTCGCGCCGGAGTGCTGCAAACATCCCCGATCCTTTTCGGGCCTTGGATCCGGGCGACATCCCATGCGCCGGTGGTGGTGTCGTGGTACGCGTCCACAGCGCAACCGGGCAAAGTGGAATATGAGCGCGCCGATAGCCGGAAGAGTGCTTTGGCCTCTGCAGAAGACCCGGCAGTGACGCAGGAGCACCACGTGCGGCTGGCCGGGTTGAAGGCCGGAACTGCGTACCGATACAGGATCGAAATAGGAGGCTGGCGCTCTTCCTGGTACACGTTCTACACGGCTCCCGCGCCGGGGAAGCCATTCCGCTTTGTAGTCTACGGCGATACCAGATCCCAGCCGCGCGTACACGCCCAGGTAATTCAGCGCATCCTGCACTTTCGCCCTGAACTCGTGGTGCATACGGGAGATCTGGTTGCCGACGGGCGCGACGAGGCGGTGTGGTCCGACTTCTGGCGGGTGGTGGAGCCGCTCACATCCGGCATCTCATTCCTGCCTGCTCTTGGCAATCATGAGCGCAACGCACGATGGTACTACACCTTCTTTGGACCAGCCCGGGACTATTCCTTCGATTACGGGAACGTCCATTTCAGTGTTTTGGACACGAACCGCCCGCCTTCGGAATACGAGGCCCAGGAACAGTGGCTCAAGGAGGATCTCACCCGCAGCAGCCGTCAAGCATGGCACGTATTGATCTGCCACCACACTCCCGTTACCTGCATCGCTGAAGATCGGCGGCGGGTAGCTGCAGAGCGTCTTCTGGCTCGGCTCGAGCCCATCCTGAAGAACGGCCACGTGCAGGTAGTATTCAGCGGACATGACCACAACTACCAGCGCCACGAGGTCCACGGCATCACCTACGTTGTGACGGGGGGCGGCGGAGCGCCGCTATACGATGTACGCCCCGACACTCCGTACGTGAAGGTCGCCAAGAAGGCATACAACGAGTGTGAGATCCAGCTCTCCGGCCACATGATGCACGTGCGGGCCGTTGAGCCCGATGGAACGCTGATTGACGAGTTCACTCTTCGGGATTTCTCTGCTCACTGAAGGGATCTGCGTAGTCTCGAATGTTCGATCGTACGGCGCTCCAGGATGTTCACGATGATGCGCTCCGGCCTGCTTCAGGAGCGGCGGACGTGCGCATCCCCTCGATCCGATTGTCGGTGTGGATCGCCGCATCGGTGGGGGCATACTTCTTCTATCCTCGAACCGGAGCTTGGCCCATCGCCTTTGCTGCGGCTTGCCTGACCCTTCCTGCTTTCTTGGCGACGCGCCGTCCGGCCCTATGGCGTCCTCTTGCAATCGTGGGCCTTGCGGCGGATTTGGCGGCAGCCAGCCTCCTTGTTTTGCTGACGGGAGGCTTCGCGAGCCCCTACGCCGCCCTTTACTTCGTCACCACGGGTGAGGCGTTGGTTCTCTTTTCCACGCGGGGAGCGGTCCTGGCGGCCATCGCGGCATCGGCTTTGGGGCTGGTCAACCTCCATGCCGGTGTAGACGTGCGCGCCGCAGTGGGATACGGGTTAGCCTCAGGGTTGCTCCTTTTAGCTGCTGTGCTCCTGGGCGCACACGGGAGAGGCGCCGGCGGCCGGGCAGGCACGGTGCTCCAGCCGCGCACAACCGAGGAAGTAGAACGCCAACTCTCCCTCCTTGTTGAAGAGCACCACAGGTTGAAAGCCGTTTTCCGCGAGACGGCAGCGCTGGCCCGCAACCAGAAATCTCAGATTGCGGATCTCACCCTTGTGCGCGACGCTCTGGCCGGTACATTGGCTGCGGCTACGGCTGAAGAGGGAATGGAGCATCTGCTCCGTGTGGCGACCTCCGAGCTGAACGCGCCCTGCGCAGCCCTATGGCTTGCCGATGAGGGTGAACCGCTCCTTTGGCTGCGGAGGTGGAAGGGAGATCTTGCTGCTTCCTTGCTTCATCCGCCCATTCGCCTGGATGCATACCTGTCTGCGTCCGCCGTACGGGGCATCTGTGAGGAACGCCTGGCATCGGCTGCGCCGCGGTCTCCAGTTCCGAGGGGTTCTTCCAGGGATGAAGCGGGCGCATCTAAGGACATACCCGTGTGCGCGCACGGCCTTCTTCTGCGTAAGCCGCAACGTGTTTTAGGCGTGGTGGCCGTCGCCCGTACAGCGCCCTTCGGGGATGACGAGCTGGCCCGGGCTGCGTGGCTGGCAGAGGAACTCGCGCCGGCGGCCTACGCTTTGGTGGACCGGGAAAACACGCAGCGCCGCCTGCGCTATGCCGAGGGGACCCGTTTGGCCTGGGACGCGGTTTCCTCGTGCCGGGATCTGGGTGAGCTGTGCCGAGCCTTGGTGGAGGTTGCTTCCGGCATGGTTCAGGCGCAGCAGGCTACCCTCTTCGTTTTGGATGCGCTTTCCGGCCGCCTCGTCCCGAGGGCTTCCTTGGGCGGTGTGACCAACCCGGTGGATCACCTGGATTTGGGCATCGGCTCCGGTGTGTCGGGATGGGTCGCGAGCCAGAGGCGGCGCGTCCTAGTGCCGGATCTTGCGGCGCAGAAGGACCTTGCCGGCCTAAACCTCGTTCCATCCTCGGTGCGCTCGTTCCTTTCTGTGCCCATGGTTCATGCGGGAGCGGCTGTGGGCGCCATCAGCGTGGCCCATGAGCAGCCCTGGGCCTTCCGCCCGGCGGACGCACAAGCCCTGGAAGCCATAGCCGAGGGCGCCGCTCCGTTCGTGGCGCAGCTTTGCAGGCTACCCCGCACCACTCTGGCGGCCCGCTCCTCCTGAGAATTCACCGCTCAGGATCTCTGCCAGGCGGAGGCTCACCGCAGGCCATTCTGTGTCTAGGATGCTGTAGAAGGCGCTGTCACGCCGTCCGCCCCCCGGCAGAAGCCGGTGGCATCGCAGGACGCCCTCGAATACGCCGCCGATCCTCTCGATGGCGCGCCGGGAACGGGTATTGCGCGCATCCGTCTTGAGCTGAACCCGCACCACCTTCCATTCGTCGAAGGCATACCGCAGCATCAGGTATTTGCATTCGGTATTCATGCCGGTAGACCAAGCGGACGGATGCAGCCACGTCCAGCCGATCTCTACCGAACGGTTGGCGGGGTCCATCTCCATGAAGCGTGTAGAACCCACAACGCTGCCGTCCCATTGGGACACGATGGCGAAGGGGCATGCGCATCCCGCAGCTCGTTGCGCGAAGGCTTCCTCCATCCATGCGCGCAGACACGCTTGGGGGCGCAGATCGCAGGGCATCCAGGTCCAGATCTCCTCCGCTTGCGCGGCCGTTGCCAGCCCGGGCAGGTGGCTCCAGCGGAGCGCTTCCAGGCGGACCAGTGCACCTGCAAGCTCGGAAGGCAGGATCCATAGCCCGCATCGATCTGATTCGGGTTCGCCTGCGCTAGGCATGAACTTCTCCCGGTCTAATTCATGGGGAGGGCTTCGCCGGTGATGCGGCGATAGGCTTCGAGATACTTCGCCGATGTCCGCTCCACCACTTCCTTTGGAAGCGTCGGGGCGGGAGGCTCCTTGTTCCATCCGCTTTGGACGAGCCAATCGCGCAGATATTGCTTGTCGAAGGAAGGCTGAGGGCGGCCGGGCGTATAAGTAGCCGCATCCCAGAAGCGGGACGAGTCGGGGGTCAGTACCTCATCTATCAGGATAATCCCGCCGTTGTGCACGCCGAACTCGAACTTGGTGTCGGCGATGATGATGCCGTTACGCAGGGCGCGGGCGGCGGCGAGCCTGTAGATCTCCAGGCTCAAATGCCTCAGGGTTTCGGCATCTTCGCTTCCCACGATGCGGCGCATCTCGGCCATCCCGATGTTGATATCGTGCCCGGTAGCCTCCTTGGTAGCAGGAGTGAATAGGGGTTCAGGAAGCCGCTCGGATTCGCGCATGCCTCCCGGAAGTTCGATGCCGTGGAGGGTCACCGCGTGTTGCTCGCCGCCGGCCTGCCGGTATTCCGCCCATAGCGACCCGGAGAGGTATCCCCGTACCACACACTCGATGGGAAACACCTCGGCTTTCAGTACAAGCATGGATCTCCCGTGAAGCTGGGTTCGGAGTTCCGGCGTTACATCTACCCCAACCTCTGCCAGCTGGGCGCAGATGTAGTGGGTGTCGAAGGTGATGTAGTGGTTCGCCACATAGGGGCGCAGTTGCAGGAACCAGAACCGCGAAAGGTGGGTGAGCACCCGGCCCTTGTGCGGAATTCCGTTGGGCATCACCACATCGAAAGCCGAGATGCGGTCGGTGGTTACGATGAGCAGATTGGCGCCCAAATCGTAGATGTCGCGTACTTTGCCGCTTCCGCGCTTGGGTAGATTGGGTATATGGGTGGAGAGTACGATGGGATCCATGGATGTCCTTTCTGTACTAGGTGGCGCCGACGCACCGAACTTTGCCGAGGCGCCCGGCTGGGAGGGCTGCATTCTTCAGGAAGATCCCGCAATACCCCGTCTTGAGAGTATTCACATCCCGCTGGGACACCGCGCAGGGTGTTCCGGCCCTATGGGTGGGATACATCAAGTCGGCGGGGTCGGGGCTGTGACCGTCTATGCCGAGAGCGTGACCGAATTCATGGGCGGCGATGCACTGAATGTCGGCAGGAGCTAACGCGTGGGTGCCGATGCGCATCGCGGCATTTGCCATGACGCTGCCGTTGTAGGTGAGCGTCGTGGCGCCGTTTTGAGCGGTGTCATCGAAGCGCACCTGAATGTTCGCCGTTCGAGGATCGGCCACAACTTGGTACGCAATCGGCCCGCCGAGCGCCTGTGTCCATTGGTTGAAGCCCTCCAGAGCGATCGCCTGAAGCTGAGGGGTGTAAAGGGCGTCATGCGCGAAGGCTATCGTCACAGGAAAGGTTTGCCAGGTGAGCAGATGCTGAACGCGATCCGCGTAATTGGGCACAAAGATATCGGTTGGGCATAGGGTGCTCGATGGTGGCGGCGATCCCGCGCCGCAGCCTCCTGTTAGGAACGCGATGCCGGCGCAAACAAAGGGGATAACGGGGCTCCATCTGCAAAGGCGTTTGTTCATGGTTTTACCATTCTACCGTATCGCGTGGGTCCGCCATATGCGGCACGGCGCCGTGCAGGAATTGGGGTGCTGCGTGTATAAGGAACGTTTCAGCGAGCGGGCTTACCGGCAGTGTGCCGCCCGCCGCAGATGCTGGTGTGTCGGCTGCACCGGTTCCTCATCCGCCGGGCACAAGGAGGAAGGTCGTAATGAGTACTGAACAGACTGTGTCCATGGGTGCCGGCAGGGCGCCCGTTCCGTACAATCGCACCCGGATCTTTGTAGCGAGCTGCCTCGCCTTGGTCACCACATCCATGTTCTTTGCGATCCGAACCGATGTTCTAGGGGCCTTCGGTAAGGAGTTCAACCTGAGCCACGAGCAGCAGGGGTGGATCAATCTTGCCGGGATGTGGGGCTTTCCCGCGGCCATCGTATTCGTGGGGCCGTTGTGCGATGCCATTGGAATGGGAAGGCTGCTCTATCTGGCATGCTTCAGCCACATCCTGGGCGTGGCGCTTACCATCCTCTCGCCCGGCGTAGGCTTCCCGATGCTGCTTGCAGCCACACTCCTCATCGGGCTAGCGAACGGAACCGTAGAGGGCGTCATCAACCCTCTTACGGCCACCATATACTCAGATCAGAAGACGCACAAGCTCAACGTGCTTCATGCCTTCTGGCCAGGCGGCTTGGTGATAGGCGGATTGCTCGCCGTGCTCATCAGCCGCCTTTTCAACCTAAGTGAGACGTCACCGGCGCACATCCTCAGTCTAAGCTGGAAGGTGAAGTACGCCCTCATCATGGTGTCGGCACTGGCATACGGCGTGTTGCTCGTGGGCCAAAAGTTTCCTGCCACTGAGAGGGTCCAGCACGGCGTGTCCAGCGAGGAGATGCTTACCGACGTCCTCCGGCCCGCTTTTATCGGCCTCATGCTCTGCATGTGTCTTACGGCAATTACGGAACTAGGCCCCGATCAGTGGGTGGGCTCCGTCCTTACGGATACGGTAGGGCTTCAAGGGGTCATCTTCCTGGCCTATACCTCGGGCTTCATGTTCGTGCTCAGGTTCTTTGCAGGGCCGCTTGTGCACAAACTTTCGCCGTTCGGGCTCCTTACTTTCTCGGCTTTGCTTTCGGCCATCGGCCTCTTCTGGCTGAGCCACGCCTTTGTTCCCGGCGTTGCGTTCGCAGCGGCCACCGTCTTTGCCGTGGGCAAAACGTACTTCTGGCCCACCACACTAGGAGTAACCTCCGAGCAATTTCCGCGGGGCGGATCCCTGGCGATGGCCCTTATGGGAGCTGCCGGGATGGTGGCTGCAGGTCTCGCCGGGCCCATCATGGGTGGGATCTATGACCGGGGAATCATCCAGACCCTTCAGGAAAAGTCCCCGCGGCTCGCTCAGATGGTGGTGGACAACGGCAAGTACAGCCCGGATAAAGCGGATCCCATCCTAAAGAAAGCAGCTTCTCCTGATGCCACACCTCAGGATAAAGAGGACGCTCAGATCCTCAAGGAGGCCAAAGCGATTGGTGCGGCAGGTTCCTTCCGGGCCGTGTCTGTGCTGCCTGCCATCGTCTTCTTTGTGTATGGCGGTGTGTTCTTCTACTTCAAAGCAAAAGGAGGTTACCGGCCCGTGCAGCTCGCGGCCGGGAACTCGGAATAGCATTTCCCGCACACTCTCCAACGGAGAGACCGGGTAGGGACGCATCCTACCCGGTTTTTCCACTCAAGAGGCGCGCCTCCACATCGGCGATGGCCAGTCGGCCGGGTCCGCAAAGCAATAGTGCGAGCGTCATGCCGATTACGAGCAGGTGGTACTCGTATCCCTCACCGCGGCCCGGCACCATGGCCCAATTCATAAAGAAGCCGTTGGCCAGGTGCACCTTGAGAATTGCCACGACCATCACTGTGGCAATCCCCAACGCCGAGAGCCTGCTCAGCACCCCGAAGATCAGCCCGAGGCCTCCAAGGAACTCAGTGAAGGCGGCAAGGTAGGCCAAGGGAGCGGGGATGCCCATATGGCCAAACATTGCTACGGTTCGCGGGAGACCGGGGCCGTCGAAGGCTCCCAACACTTTTTGGCTCCCGTGTGCCACGAACACGATGCCTACCGCAAGCCTCAGCAGCAAAAGGCCGATGTCCGACGCTCCTATCCGGGATGGGCGAGATGAATCGGTCGTAGCTTGTGATGCCATAGTGATGCCTCCTTCTTACCGGGCGGGGGTTCCTGCAAGAAGCCGAGCGGTAATCTCGGCCACGCGCCTTCCCTGGTGACGCGCAGCCGCCAGATCCTGGGCCGTAGGCGGCTGATCTGCATTCCCGCCGACCACAGCGCCTGCTCCGTACGGAGAGCCGGCCTGGAAGTAGACGGGATCGGTATATCCCGGAGGCACCAGGATCATTCCCAAGTGCATCAAGGGGATCAGCATCGTCAAGAGGGTCGCTTCGTGGCCTCCGTGTAGGGTGGCTGTGGCGGTGAATACACTGCCCACCTTGTTGGCGAGCTTGCCCGCGGCCCATAGGGGCCCCGTCTTATCCAGGAAGAGCTTCAGCTCGGCGGCCATATTCCCATACCGTGTAGGGGAGCCGAAGAGGATCGCATCGGCCCATTCCAGATCCTCCAGTCGCGCTTCCGGATAGCGCTTCCGCTGAGCTTCTCGGGATGCCTTCCATGCTTCCATGCTCTCGATAACCTCTGCGGGAGCCAAATCGTCTACGCGCGTTAGGCGCACCTCTGCCCCCGCGGATGCTGCTCCTTCGGCGACGGCCTCCGCGAGCTTCGCTACGTTGCCGGTTCTGCTGTAGAAAACCACCAACACTCTGGGCGCTGCGTTCACGCTCCCATCCTCCTGTGCGCTGCAATATGGAATATAGCGCTATTGTTTGTATAGCGCAGTTCCCATTACGGGGTCAATCCGTTTGCGGTTCCGTCAAGACGCAAAAAGAAAGGCGTTGCCGGCTGGGGCCGGGTTCCCTCCGTTGGCGCAGAAGGCGGCGCCGGCCGCGTATCATGAACGGGGATGCAGGGATCCGTGGGAGGATCGCGCTTTGGAGCGTCGAATTAGCGAACGAGCCATGAAGCGTGCGCCCAAAGAACATGATGCTTTCACATGCCCGGTGAACGCCGCCTTGGATCTGCTTTCGGCGCGGTGGACCCTGCATATCGTGAGGTGCCTCCTGGCCGGCAAGCGGAGGTTCAATGAACTAGCCCGGGAGATCGGCGTGAACCCGAGAACGCTGCGCGCCCGCCTGCGCGTTCTGGAACGGGAAGGCGCGGTCCGGCGGACGGTGGTGCGCACGATGCCCCCCTACGTGGAATACGAACTCACCGAAAAGGGGCAGGCCATGAACCGTATCTTCGAGGCACTGGCCGATTGGGGGCGGCATTGGATGGCTCCGCCCGACACGAAGCAGGATCTGTGATCAGCGGATGGATCCCGCGCGGCAGGCCCAACGGACCCCATAGTACATAGGGACTGCAAAGAGCGCGTTGGCCGTTGCCTCCCCTGCAGTGGCGGCCGCCCATACGCCCACATGGGCTTGGGGTGCGAAGAGAAAGAAGCATCCTTCAGCGCCCAGGGTGCCGAGGAACGCTGCTGCTACGGCTACCAGAACATGGTCCCGGAAGATGCGCTCCTCCAGGATGCCTACCCCGAACCCGGCAACAGTACGCGACACGATGAGGCTCCCGATATCTGTTGCCGTAAACGACGCTTCCAACAATCCTGCCCAAAACCCAAGCGCCGAGGCGGTGTTGGGACCCACAAAGAGGCAGCACACCAGCAGAGCGCACAGTCCGACGTTGGGCCGGAAGGACCGCGATGCGAACTCCGGCGATATCACCAGGTTGAGGACCGAGGCCGCAGTAACGCACACTGCCAGCGGAAGCCAGCGATGGTTCCGGTTCATTTAATGACGTAGACCTCCTCGAGCCGGGAGGCATCCACCGCGGGTTTCACTTTCACGATGCGTTCGGCGCCGGCAATATTGGTGCTGACGCTCGCCACCGTACCGATTACCAGCCCGGCCGGATACACGCCGCCGGACCCGCCGAGACCGGAAGAGATAATCGTGTCGCCTATCCGCACGTCGGCATCCTGCGGCAGATAGGCCAATGTAAGCAGGTCGGTTCCGTTCCCCTTGCACACCCCCACCGCACGGGATGTAGGCCGCTGGACCCGGGCGCCCACAGCGGACGCGGCATCTGTGAGAAGCAGGACCGCAGACGTGGTGGGCGCCACATCGTATACCTGGCCGACAAGTCCTTCCGGAGCTACTACCACCGAGTGGACGCGAACGCCTGCGCGCGAACCTCGATTGATCACGAGGGTGCGGAAGTTGGGGTTGGGAAAGAGTGCGATTACGTCGGCGGCCACGTGGCTATGGGGAAGCTGCTGAACGAACCCTAGCTGGCTGCGGAGGCGCCGGGCGGTGATTTCTGCCTCCCGCAAACGCGCGTTCTCGGCAGTGAGGCGCGCATTCTCGGCCCGAAGCCGCTGGACTTCTGCATCCAGGGTACGGCCGTGGAAGATCCAACCTAGCTGCCTGCTGAACCACCGGCGGATGGAGTAGGCGCCTTCAACAAAGGGAGCCGTTCCCGTGCGGATCGCTGACGTAAAGGGGTCCACATGTTGCTTCCGAGCTGATCGGTCGTGCATCACGCCCAGGAACACGCCTAACAGGACGCATGTCGCGGCTCCGACATATCGGCGTGCCCGCCGCCGCCGTTCCTGACGCATGTCGTTTAGCGAACGCACGGCTGAGCCGCCTAACCGCTCTTAAGTACTTTGCGCAGCGCCGGGTTGGTATGGATTTCTTCCAGAACCCGGCCGGTGCCGACGACCACGCACGAGAGCGGGTCATTAGCAACATGCACCGGCATGGAGGTCTCCCGCGCCAAGAGCATATCCAGACCCTGCAAGAGAGCGCCTCCTCCTGCCAACACGATGCCCCTCTCCATCACATCGGCGGCCAATTCGGGCGGGCACGTCTCCAGCGTGACCTTTACGGCTTCTACGATGGCGTTCAGCGGTTCCTGAATTGCTTCGCGGATCTCGCTGGAGGTGATGGTAAGGGATCGCGGCAATCCCGAGATGAGATCACGCCCGCGCACCGTCATGGACCGCTCCTGATTGCTCGGGTAGGCAGACCCTATCTCGAATTTCACTACTTCAGCCGTGCGGTCCCCGATGTAAAGGTTATAGGTCCTGCGGATGTAGCTGGCGATGGCCTCATCCATCTCGTCTCCGGCGATGCGGATGGATCGGCTCGTGACGATGCCGCCCAAGGAGATGACGGCCACTTCGGTGGTTCCCCCGCCGATATCCACAACCATGGAACCCGTAGGCTCGGTGACAGGCAGCCCCGCACCGATCGCGGCCGCCATGGGCTCTTCGATGACAAAGGCTTCCTTGGCCCCAGCCTTTTTGGCAGCCTCCTTTACCGCTCTCTCTTCCACCTCGGTGATGCCGCTGGGGATGCCCACTACCACCACCGGAGCTACCCAGCCGGAGCGGCGATGGACCTTGCCGATGAAGTAGCGCAGCATCCGCTCGGTCTGCTCAAAATCGGCGATCACGCCATCTTTGAGGGGGCGGATGGCGATGATGTTGCCCGGCGTTCGGCCCAGCATCCGCTTAGCCTCTTCCCCTACCGCCAGGATCTTGCGGTTCTCGCGATCAATGGCCACTACAGAGGGCTCGCGCAGCAGGATCCCCCGGCCCCGAACGTGAACCAATGTGTTGGCAGTGCCCAGGTCAATCCCCATGTCTCGGGAGAAGCGCCCCAGGACACTCCGGAGGATGTTCATTCGCGAAACCTGCTCCTGTGAATTTGCGGGTAATGAGGCGAGGAAACGGGCACGAACCTGGTGCCAGGTCCACTGAACCCATGGATTATAGCACAATCCGGCGGCGCTGAGAACCAGGCACCTACGGCGCGCACCGGAGAAGGAGCAGGAGAAGGGATCGGCCCTTGGGATCAATCGGAACGCCGCCGGCTGCGGCCGAGAAGTTAACGTGTGCCCTTCAGGCATTGGTGGTCGGCCGGGTGCGCCTGGAACAGTTGAACCTCACGGCTTCCGGATTGTCTTGGCGGCCGGGATCCCCTCCGGTGATGGAAGTGGGCGGCGCATCCATCCAGGCTGTTTTGGCCGAGCCGGCCCTCAACTGTCTGCTGGCCGAAGTTCAGGAGGGAGCTGTAACCCATCTGCAAGCCCAACTCCATAGCGGCCGGCTTCGCATCACCGGCAGATACGGCTGGGTTCCTTTTGAATTGATTGCCGAGCCCGTTGTAGTGTCGGGGACGTGTCTGGGGCTCGACGTAGTGGAGGCAAATGTGGTGGGGTTCCCCATTCCGGGCTACGGCCTCGACCGGGTTGCTGCGCTGGTCAACGCCCGTGTCGGGCAGGCTACGAACGTTGGTCGCCTGTTCCCCGAAGCACGCATCACGGGCGTCAAGGCAGATCCCGGCCGCCTCACCATCACTCTCGAGGCATCTTCGCTGGCGATCCGGTTGGGTGGGCCACCCAGCGGGCCTCCGCAAACCCTTCCGTCTGCGGGCTAGAGGCGGCGTCCGAGGCATCGGCCCGAAAGGGTTGGTCTACCGCTCGGCGCCTGCTTCTCGCCGAGCTTTGTCGGCAGGCGGTGGCGGGTGCAGGTACCGAGGGCTAATCCAGAATGAGAAGCCGGCCGTGTGCGTCTGCAAGGGCATCGAAGGAATGGGTTCCTGCACTCGGGAAACTGCCGCGCTGCACCGGTGTTTGAGCGCCCCCTGAATACGACGCCCAACAGATCTTGCCTTCCTCTCTCCAGAGCAACGCCCGCATGCCTTGCGGCAGAGCGGCCAGCAGGGGATACCTCTGGGCTGCGCTCCCGGGAGCGGGCACTTTGCTCGACGAGCGCCCGCGGGGTGAAAGCTGGCGCCAGTACACACGGCCCCGCGTCATCCATGCGACGAATGAGCTGCCGTCCTTCAACGCGATGAAGGAGGCTCCCATCATGGGGCATGCTTCCAGTTTCCAGTCGTCTACGCTTACGCTTTCGGAGCGCATTTGAGGCAGCGCACCGGCTGTGGACCGAAGTACGTAGAAGTCGCGGATATTGTGGTAACCCGTGCGAAACACTACAGTTACGGTGTCACCGGGACCCACCTTAACCTCCAGGCGGCAGCACGCACAAGGCCGCCCGGGGAAGTCGTAGCGCACTTCCTTGCTGGGCGACCACGTCGCGCCATTGTTTCGGGACATTGCCATGACCAGTGTGCCGGTAACTGGGTTCTGGGGATCGTCTCCACCCCTGCCATCCAGCCAAAAGGCATACAACCCACGATCATTGCCGGCGATAGCCGCGCCGTCGCAACCGAAGGGGCGATCCTCCAGATTGCGCTCCGGTTCGAAGCTGCGGCCGCCATCGAGGCTCCGCGTGTACCAAACGCCGCCGCCCTTGCGGTAATCGCCCAGCCAGAGCACATGCACCGTGCCGTCCTGCGTTACGAGAAGCTTCGGTCCGCGCTCGCCGCCAACAGTTACGGTGTCCGGGCGGTGGTTGACTTGCACCGGAGAGGAAAAGGTGTCCCCGTCATCCTCAGACCGGGTGCAGAATGCATTGGAACCTTTACCGAAGACCACGTACAGAGTGCGCCGGAAGAGGGTTGCCGAGGGCACCATGCCGCCGAAAGGGGTGCGGATGATTTGCGGTTGCCCGGCAGACAAGGGCTGCAATATTCCGGCAGCATATAGGGCCAGAGGCAAGAGCATGGGTTGTTTCCTCCACATTCACGCAAGATCTTTATGGGTGCCGAGTTTGACACATTTTTGCCGATGGCATCGGATTTTCCTGTGTATTGGGCCGCCTGCGGAACTGTTGACGCCTTTGGGGCAGTACGCTATACTTGACACGACGGACGATGGCCCGG